>JACKEQ010000004.1 GCA_020632885.1 Alphaproteobacteria bacterium
CGCGCCGAGCTGCGCGACAAGACCGAGCGCGCCTGGTGGGTCGACCACGACGGCCAGCGCGAGCTGCACCTCGAGGCCATCGGGCGCTACGTGGGCGACCTCCGCCTCTGGCGCGACGGCACGTGGCTCGTGGACGCGAAGCCACGCTGCTCCACCTGGACCCCCGTGTCCGGCCAGCCCCTCCAGCGCTGCACCCTCACCGTGCGCACCGAGCCCGGCCTGTACCAGCTCGTGGCCTACGGTGGCCCCGGCGAGCCCTGGGCGAACGACGAGGTGGACACGTCCCTCACCGTACGCTGGGACCTCCCCGCGCGCGCCGGCAACGGGCGCATCACCGGCCGTCTCGACGCCACCGGGCGCTACCTCCTCGAGCTCGACCGCGAGATCGACGTCGCCCACGTGGCCCTCGACGAGCAAGCTCCCATCGACCTGCACTTCCAGGACCTCGGGTCCGCGCCCTTCGAGCTCGGGAGCCCCGAGGCCACCATCACCGACACGAGCCGGCTGCCGATCGCGACGGCCTCCCGCACCGGGAGCTCTCCGCGGGTCGTGGGGGTCACGGGCCCGCCGGGACAGCGCTTCACGCTCACGTGGTTCGACCAGCGCTCGTGGATCCCGGTCTCGGCGGGTCCGCTGCTGCTCACGTCCCTCTCCACGGGCCGCTGGAACGACGACTTCCCGCCCACCGCGGCGGTCGTGCACACCCGCTCGGACGGCCGTGTGGAGCGGGTCGGCGAGGTCGCCGTGGAGGTCGGCTCCGGCGAGGTGTTCCGGAAGCGCTTCAACCTCCTCGAGCCCGTGCGGTTCCTGCTCCGGGTGCCCACCACGGCCACCCACGCCCTGCGCCTCACAGAGGGCCAGGGCACCGTCCTGGTCGAGCCGTTCTTCGTCTCCCCACCCGAGCGGTACAAGGCGCCCCCAGCCCGCCCGGGCGCGTGGGAGGAGGAGCTCGGCGCGGGTCTCTACCGGGTCACGCTCACGCCCACGAATGCCGGCATCGCCACGCTCGAGGTGACCCGGAACGACTGGTCGGACGTCGCCCAGCGCCAGGTCTCCACCAGCCGCGAGGTCTCCCTGCTCCCAGAGCTCCGGCTCGCCCTCGACCTCCCGCCGATCAAGGACACCTACCGGGCCTACGTGTTCGACGGCGAGGCGCGCACCGGCCTCAATCCCGTCAGCACACCCCTCGACCTCCGGGCCACCCACGCCCTCGCCCTCGGTCCGGGCGAGAGCTGGACGACCGGCGTGAGCGCGCCCGACCCCGTGCGGGTGCAGGCGCTCTACCCCGACGGAGAGCCCATGGACATCGAGCTCCTCGGGCGCCGCGACAGCGCGCTGGACGTCCAGCGGGGCTCCTGGGCCCTCACCCTCCACAACACCCGCAAGGTGCCCGTGGTGGTCGGACTCGGCCCCGTGCCCGAGACGGCTCCCGCGCGCCCGCTGCCGCCGGGCCGGCTCACGGCGCTCCCCGACTTCCCCACCCTCACCAACGGTCAGCCGTACTTCATGGACCTCGGGCGCACCGAGCAGCGCACCCTGAAGCTCGAGGTCGCGCGGGACGGCCTGTACCACCTCCAGTCCACCGGGCTGCTGGCGACGTCCGGATCCCTCCGGAACCGCGTCACGACGGGCCTCGGCAACGGGTCGGAGAACGGCGTGGGCCGGAACTTCCGCATCGCGCGGTTCCTGCTCTCCGGCGAGTACCAGGTCACCGTGGGCGCCCAGGGACGCACGGCCGGCCACCTCGGCGTGGAGCTCGCGGACGTGCCCATGGTGGACGGCGGGAAGCTCGGTCTCGACGAGGAGGCCCGCGTCACGCTCCCGGCGGAGACCGGCGTGGTGTACCGGTTCGACGTGCCCACGACCTCCGACGTGCGCATCCGCTCCGCCAGCCCGGAGCGCGCGTACCCCTGTCGCCTCGAGGACCCCGACGGGTGGCCGGTCGTCGCTCCGACGGAGCGCTGCGACACGTCCGTCCGTCTGGAGCCCGGAAGCTATGTCCTGCGCTCGCTGCCCGACCCCGTGCTCACCAAGCGCACCACCTCCCTCACCACCTCCCCGCTGCCCGAGCCCCTCCAGGGCCATGGTCCGTTCGCCCTCGCGCTCGGCACCCGGGTCGAGAAGACCTGGGTCGAGCCGGTGGGCGACGGTGACCGGCCCGAGGACGTGTTCACCCTCGCCATGCCCGCGAAGGCGGACGTCACCGTGAGCCTCTCCACCGAGATGAAGGGCGAGGTCCGCCAGGGCGGGAAGGTCGTGGGCCGCATCGTGCCCGGGCGCGCCTGGACGGGCCCCCTCGAGCGGGGCGAGGCGACCGTGGCCGTGCAGACGGCGCGGCGCGGCACCGGCATCCCGTACGCCCTCACCGCCCGCTCGGACGTGCTGCTCGTCGGCCAGGACCGGCGGGTGTCCCTGCCGACGACCCTCCCCATCCGGGTCGGCGAGGACGGGCTGGTCACGCTGCGGTCCGACGGCCTCGCGGACGCCCGGGCGCGCCTGATCGACGCCTCCGGAGCCCTGGTGGCGGCCAACGACGACCGCCCGGACGGCTGGGACTTCCAGATCGCCCAGTGGCTCGAGGCGGGCGACTACACCCTGCAGGTCGACCGCGTCGGCAACCGCCGCGACACGCGCATCGTCATGGAAGCGCCCGTGGAGACGGAGGGTCCGGCCCTGGACCTCGGCGGGAAGCCCGTCACCCTGCCCGTGAGCGCCCGGCCCACGGTGCACGCCGTGGACCTGGGGAAGGCCCGCAAGCTCCTCGCCGTGCGCGCGACCTCCGACCAGAACCTCGGCCTCTCCGTGCAGATCGAGACCGCCGCGGGCTGGACGAGCCTCGGCACCGCCTCCGGCCGCGACGTGGACCTCGTGGCCCGCCGGAACCCCGGGGCGCCCGTGCGGGTGCGCCTGTGGTCGGTGGACGGACGCTCGGGCACCGCGCAGGTGACCGTGGAGGTCCCGAAGTCCAAGGGGGCCTCCGAGGAGCAGCTCGCGAACGGGCTGGAGCTCGGCGAGATCGGAGCCCTCGCCACCGGCAACGTGCAGCCGGGCCTCTTCCGGGTGCTCGGCGACCGCTCGCGGCTCCAGGTGTGCCCCGAGCTCGCGGTCCCCTGCCGGCCTGCCGGCTCCATCGTGGCTCTCGACGGCACGGCGATGCTCGTGGGCGAGCGCTTCCAGCTCGAACGCGTGGACCTCACGCAGTCCGTGCCCGTCGAGCTGTCCGCGAGCCCGACGCCCCTCGGCGCCGGCATGTCGGGCCTCTCCGCGCTCTCGGTGCGCACGGGGACCGCGCTGCCCGGCGTCCGCCTCGGTGGCGATCACGCCGTGGCCAGCGGGGACGGAGCCACCCTCGCGGTGGGCTGGGGTCCCGCGGAGGTCTGGGGTGACGGTGGCGCCCGCCTGCGCGCCGTGGCCCTGCAGAGCGAGCGGATGTCGTGGAGCGCCGACCGCGAGGAGCGCCTCGAGGTCGCCCCCCGCACCGCCCTGCGCATCCCCCTCGACAAGGTCGACCGCGACTACCCGCTGGCCCTCCAGCGCGGGCTCTTCGCGCGCATCGCCGGGGCCGCCGTGTGGGCCGACGCCACCGCCAAGCAGGCCGTCCTCCCGGGCCGCGGCGAGCTCCTGGTGGCGAACCCCACCGACGCCCCGCTGTTCGTCACGCTGTCCCCGCCCGTCGACGTGTCCCGCGAGCTGAAGCCCGACAGCGCCATCGAGGGTCTCGAGGTGCGCCCGGCCTCCCGCGTCGTCACCGTGGACGCCAGGGTCGGCGTGGTGAAGGCCCACAACGGCACCGTCCGGTTCCGCGCGGAGGACGGCAGCGTGCGGTCCGGCGCGTCGGTGGCCGTCGATCAGCCCGGCTGGATCGAGCTCGTCCACGGTCGGGGCTGGGTCTCGCTCTGGTCGGAGGCCACCCGCCCCGGTCCGCACCGCGAGGCCACCCGCAAGGTCGACCTGCGCGAGCCCGGCGTGCACCGCCTCACCGCCGATGGCCCGTTCGTCGCCCAGATCGGTGGACCCGTCCCGCACGTGGAGCTGCGCCCCGAAGGCGGGAGCGTCGACGTGCTCGTCACGGGCCCGAGCGTGCCCGTCGGCGTGCGTCCCCTCGGCGACCAGCCCGACGTCCGCCTCGACGAGCGCCTCGTTCCCGTGACGACCCTGCACGAGGGCCTCGGGCCCGAGCTGCTCCTCGAGGGGGGCCGCGACGCCTGGTTCCGCTTCGAGCTCGACCAGGACGGCCCCGTGGGCGTCGGCGTGCGCGCGGAGGCCGACCGCGTCGAGGCCCGCGTGGTCTCCCCCACCGGCGAGGTCGTCGCCCGGGGGGTCGTCGCGATGCCCGACCTCACGGCCGGCACCTGGTACCTCGTGCTCTCCCAGTCCCCCGACGCCCCGCCCGTCCGCGCCCGGCCCGCCCTGGCCGGCCTGGAACGACCGGACACGGGGCCCCCAGCGGACGTCGTCCGCACGTACCTCGAGCGCGCGGGCTTCGTGGCCGCCGGAGGTGAGAAGTGAACCGCACCCGTCTCGTCCTGCTCGCCACCCTCCTGGCTGGGGCCTCCCTGACGGCCCTCGCGGGCGGAAGCGACCTGCTCGACGCGCTCCTCCAGCGCCCCGCGAGCGCCACCGGCACGGTCGTGGTGCCCGACCACCACCTGCGTCGCTGGGACCCCGTCACCCTCTTCCACACGTCCAACCGCGGGACGCCCGGCCCCGAGGACCACCCCGAGACGCACGTGGAGCTCATCCCCGACCACCCCGGCGCGTGGACCTGGCTGGACGGCAAGACCCTGCAGTTCCGGCCCGCCGAGCCGTGGCCCCCGATGAGCGTGGTCACCGTGCGCGGCAAGGACGTGCGCACCGACCTGTTCACCCTCTCGCCCCCCCCGATGTCCACCTCGCCGCGCGACAACTCGGCCACGTCCGGGCCCGTGGACCGCATCGAGCTACGGTTCAGCGACCCCCTGGACCCCGACGCCCTGGCGCGCCTCACGTCCATCGAGGTCCGCCCGCGGCCCGGGCTCACCGACGACGGCCTCGTGGTGCTCGGCCCCGACGACTTCGAGGTGAAGACCCTGCTGCGCAAGGACAACAAGGAGCCCGTCACGTACGCGCTCGTGCTCACGGAGCCCATCGATCGGGGCGCGAGCGTGCGGGTGAACGTCGGTCTCTCGCTCGACGCCACCACCGAGGAGGCCGTGCACACGTTCTCCTTCACGACCCCGGAGCCTTTCCGGGTCGACTCGCTCGGGTGCACGGGGCGCCGCATGCCCGTGACGGCGCAGGGGACGGTCTACCCGGCCGAGCAGCCCCTCCGCTGCACCTCGGACCGGCGCGTGGAGATCGAGCTCAACGCGACCCCGGCCGACATCGGGCCCGTCGTCGCGCGCAACCTCGTGCGCTTCGAGCCCACCGTGGAGGGCCTGGACGTCACGGTCTCGGGGAGCACCCTCGAGGTCACCGGCGACTTCGCGGACGACCAGCTCTACCGCGTGAGCCTGCACCCCACCGCGCTCCTCGACACGGCGGGTCGCGCTCTGGACATGAAGGGCGAGAGTGCGGTGCACCTCGTCTTCCCCCGGAAGAGCCCGTTCGTGCGCTGGACCGCTGGACAGGGTCTCCTCGAGCGCCACGGACCGCTCCGTGTACCTCTCGAGGGTCGCGGTGTCGGCACGATCGACCTCCGGATCCACAAGCTCGACCCCTTCAACGGTGAGCTCTGGCCGTTCCCCGACGCCCCCATCTCCGTCGACGAGAGCCAGCGTCCGCCCTCCCCCGGCGAGGAGCCCGAGGCGCTCCAGCCCGGTGCGCGCCCCAACAACTCCGACCTCCAGCGGCGCCTCAGGGCGCTCGGGTCCCCGGGCTTCTCCGCCATCGTGCCGCTCCCCCTGACGGGCGCCACCGGTCGCGGCGGCCTCGACCTCGCCGAGCCCCTCGCGAAGCTCTCGGGTCGCGAGCGGCCGGGGCACTACCTCGTCGGTGTGCGCGAGGTGGACGGCGCCCGCGAGCGTCGCTGGATGCGCGTGCAGGTCACCGATCTCGCGCTCTCCACCGTGGAGGACGAGGACGAGGTGCACTTCCTGGTCACGAGCCTGGCGACGGGCCGGCCGGTGCCGGGAGCCACCGTGCAGCTCGAGGGCATCGACGGCAGCGGGAAGTTCGCCGTGCGAGCGAAGATCCGCACCGGCGCGGACGGCACGGCACGCTGGAAGGCCCCCGGGAGCGGCGACGGCGACGTGCGGCGCCTGGCGGTCGTCTCCGGTGACGACGTGCTCGTGCTGGACGCCCTGCGCCCGCCGGACGCCTTCGAGGACGGCACCTGGCGCGACCGTCGCGGCGACTGGCTCTCCTGGGCCTTCCACGACCTCTCGCGGCGCCGGCCCGGCACCCGCGACCTCGGGCACCTCTTCCCGGAGCGCCCCGTCTACCGTCCCGAGGAGGACGTGTTCCTGAAGGGCTACGCCCGCTACCAGGACCGCGGGCGCCTGACGCCCATGAAGGGCACCGGGCGCATCGAGATCCAGGGACCGGGAGCCAACTGGACCCTCCCCGTGACGCTGTCGGCGCTGGGCAGCTTCCACGCCGTGTGGTCCGAGAAGGACCTGCCGACGGGGACGTACTCGGCGCGCTTCGTCCACGACAAGGAGGGCCAGGTCGCGTCCACGAGCTTCCAGGTGGAGGCCTACCGCCTGCCGACCTTCGAGCTCGACCTGGGCGTGAAGGGTGACGGACCGGTCCCGAACGACACCGCCTTCGACGTCACGGCCACCGCCTCCTACTACGCGGGTGGAGACGTCGCGAACCGCCCGATCCGCTGGTCCGTCACGCAGTTCCCGCTCACCTGGAACCCCGACGGACCCGAGGGCTTCCTGTACGCCTCGGACGGCCGCTACAGCCGGACGCGCCGGTTCGACAGCACACCGGCCCTCGACCGCACGGACACCACGGACGCCAAGGGCCACGCGCGCCTCACGCTCGACCCCGGCATCGAGCCGGACGCGCAGCCCCGCACGTACGTCATCGAGGCCACCGTCACGGACGCCGACGAGCAGACCGTCACGGCGACCCACCGCGTGGACGCCGTGCCCGCCTTCGTCCTCGGCCTGAAGGCCCCCCGGTACCAGGAGCGCGCGGGTCGGCTGCCCATCGAGGCCATCGCCGTCGGACCGGACGGGAAGCTCCTCGCCGATCGCGAGGTCACCGTGCGGCTCGTGCAGCGCCAGTGGCACTCGGTGCTCCAGGCCTCCGACTTCTCGGACGGCGTGGCCCGCTACGTCACCGACGTCGTGGACGTCCCCGTGAGCACCCAGACGATCCGGACGGGTGCCAGCCCCACGAAGCTCGACCTGGACCTCTCGGGACCCGGCGTCTACGTCGTGGAGCTCGAGGCCCGCGACGCCCTGGGTCGCGTGCAGGCCGTCACCACCGACCTGTTCGCGGGCGGGAAGGGTGATGTGAGCTGGGCGAAGCCCGAGGCCGGGGTGTTCGAGGTCACCTCGCGCGATCCGTCGTGGAAGCCCGGCCAGACCGCGAAGCTCCTGCTCCGTAGCCCCTTCCCGGAGGCGGACGCCCTGGTGGTCGTGGAGACCCCCACGGGCAACCGCTACCAGAACGTGCACATCACGGGCGGCAACGCCACGCTGTCGGTGCCCGTCGAGGAGGGCTGGGTCCCGAAGATCCCCGTGCACGTGCTGCTCCGCCGGGGACGCAAGGCGGACGCCGGCGTGCTCGGGGGCTCGGACCTCGGGCGCCCGCAGACGGTCGGCACCACGCACTGGCTGCAGGTCGAACCCGTGGAGAACACCGTGGAGGTGGCCCTGTCGCACCCCGAGCGCGCGATGCCCGGCCAGACGGTGCCCGTGACGGTGGAGCTGAAGGACCCCGACGGCAAGCCCCTCGCGGGCGAGGTGACCCTCTGGCTCGTGGACCAGGCCGTGCTGGCGCTGGGTACCGAGCAGGCCCTCGACCCCCGGCCCGACTTCATCCGCGCCAGCCCGACGCGCACGAAGCTCCGGACGTCGCGGAACCTGGCCCTCGGACGGCTGCCGTTCCACGAGATGCCCGGCGGTGACGGCGAGATGGAGGACGCGGCGGAGCCCGAGGCCCTCCTCGACCAGGCGAGCGTGCGGAAGAACTTCAAGAGCGTGCCCTACTGGGAGCCCACGCTCGCCGTCCCGTCCACGGGCAAGCTCACCGTCCAGGTGCCGCTGCCCGACAACCTCACGGTCTTCAAGATCCGCGCGAAGGCGGTGAGCGGGGCCTCCCGCTTCGGGGCCGGCAAGTCCTCCCTGCGCGTGCGGCTGCCGGTGCTCCTGCAGCCCGACCTGCCGCGCTTCGTGCGGCCCGGCGACACCCTCTCCGTCGGTGCCCTGGCGCGCGTCGTCGAGGGCGACGGGGGGGCCGGGAAGGCCGAGATCCAGGCCACCGGGCTGGAGGTCTCCGGAGGGACGTCGCAGACGTTCACCTGGAACGCCCAGGAGGCCGTGCGGGTCGCGTGGGACGTCGTGGTGCCCACACCCGCCACGAAGGCCGACGGCACCCTCGAGCGCGACGAGGTGGTCGTGACCGTGGGTGGCCGCCGGGACGGCGACGGCGCGAAGGACGCGGTGCAGATCCGTCTGCCCCTCGAGGACGACCGCCAGCGGCGCACCCGGCGCCAGGTGCTCGAGCTCCCCGTGGGCCGCTCGGCGGACCTCGAGGCCGTGCCGGAGCCCGCGCGGCCGGGGTCCCTGCAGCGCACGCTCGTGCTCTCCGACCACCCCGGCATCGTGAAGATGGCGGCCGGCATGGACGTGTTCCTCGCCCGCCCCGGGACCAGCGCGGGCAGCCGCATCGACCGGACGCGGGCCTTCCTCGGCCTCGGTGAGACCCGCAAGGCGCTCGGCATGGTGGGCGACGAGCAGGTCGCCCAGGCGGTGGACGAGACCATGGCCTACCTCCGGTCGTGCCTCGACGGGCGCGGGCTCGTGGCGAGCTGGCCGGGCGGTCGGGGGCAGGTGAGCCTGGCGGCCGACGCGCTGGAGCTGCTCGTGGAGGCCCGCGCCGCCGGGCGCCCCGTGGACCAAGGCCTGCAGCAGGCCCTCGTGCGCGAGCTGAACCGGGCCCTCCGCAGCGACTACAGCGCCTTCGTGGACGGCGGGAGCTGGTACGAGCGCTCCCGCGCCCTCGAGGCCCTCGCGCGGGCCGGGGAGCTCTCGGAGCCCTACCTCACCGAGCTCTCGCGGAACACGCGGTACCTCGGGTCCCTCGGGCGCTCCAGCGTCCTGCTCGCCGCGGTGGCGGGCGGACGCGGGGAGGGCCGGCTCGCGGACGGTCTCGTGAAGAGCCTCGAAGACGACGTGGTGGTCGGGCTCTACCAGGGCCAGGAGCGCTACCAGGGCCTCCGTGGCGACGGGAACCCGACCAGCCCGCTCATCGGATCCCGGGAGACCCGGGCGGTCGCGGAGATGACCCGCGCGCTCCTCGCGGCCCGGCCCACCAGCGCGAAGACCGAGCTGATGGTCGACGCCCTCGTGCGGCTCGGCGGTGAGGACGGCTGGGGTGGACGGGCGGACGCGCCGGCCCTCCTGGCCCTCGCCCAGCGGCTGAACGACCGCGCCGCCGCCGACGTGACGGTGCAGGTCGGCAGCTCCACGCTCACCACGAAGGGCGGCGTGGTCGCGCGCTCCGTGACCGGCGCGGACGCGGAGGTCCTGCGCCATGTGTCCGGGCCGGACGGCGTCGTCTACGCGCGCACCTCCTGGATCCCCGCCAAGCCGGGCTCCGAGGCCGACAGCCTCCGCGAGGGCTTCGTGGTCACCCGGACCCTGCGCAACGTGACGTCCGGGAAGCGCGTGGAGCTCGACGAGGGCGGGCGCGAGGTGGCCGCGGGCCTCGGCGACGTCGTCGAGGAGCACGTGCAGGTGACCACCCCCGAGAGTCACGTCTACGTCGGCATCACCGTGCCGCTCGCGGCCGGCATGGAGCCCCTGAACCCCGACCTGCGCACGGCGCCCCCGGAGGCGAAGCCCTCGGCGGCCGACACCCGCGCGCCCACCTGGAAGGTGTTCGGCGACAGCAGCGTGACGTACTGGTTCGAGATGCTGCCCAAGGGCACCTACGACTTCCGGTTCCGCACGCGGGCCACGACGGCCGGGCGCTTCGTGCAGCCGCCCGCGCGCGCCGAGCTCGTGTTCGAGCCCGCGGTGGTGGGCCAGAGCCCGGGCGCCTGGGTGAAGGTGCGGTGATCCGCCGGGTCGCTGGCGTCGGGTTCGTGCTGGCGGGGCTCGCGCTCCTCCTGGTGACGGGCGTGGCCGCCACGCGCGTGCGGCTCGAGGCGCCCGCCCCCAGCGTGCTCCTCCGCGACCGCCACAGGGCGTACCTCGGCGAGGTGAACGTCCCCACGGACGGACGCCTCGGGTTCTGGCGACCGGGCGAGGGGGCCGAGCGGGTGGTGATGGCCACCCTCGCGATCGAGGACCGTCGGTTCGACGAGCACCCCGGTGTCGATCCCCGTGCCGTGGCCCGCGCCCTCCGCCAGAACCTCGGCAACGGCGAGCGGATCTCGGGCGCGTCGACCGTCGCCATGCAGGTCGCCCGCCTCCAGGACCCCGGCCCGCGCACCTGGACCCGGAAGGCCCTCGAGGCCGTCACCGCCCTGCTCCTGGTGGACCGGTTCGGTCGCGAGGCCGTCCTGGAGCAGTACCTCACGCTCGCTCCCTACGGGAACAACGTCCACGGCGTGCGCTACGCGGCCCGCCGCCTCTTCGACAAGCCGCTGGCCGACCTGACCTGGGCGGAGGCCTCGCTGCTCGCGGGGCTGCCGCAGGCGCCCGGATCGATGAACCCGTACGACCCCCGCGGACGCAGGCTGGCGGTGCGGCGGGCAGGACGGGTGCTCGACCAGCTCGCGCTGCAGGGCACCATCACGGCCGAGGAGCGCGCCATCGCGGCCGAGGAGCTCGACCACCTCCGGCCCAACCCCCGTCCGCATCGGCCGGACGTGGCCCTCCACCTCCTGGAGGCCCTGGACGGCCTGCCCGCGGACGCCCCCGAGCAGCGCACCACCGTGGACCTCGAGCTCCAGGAGGCGCTCGACGCCGTGCTGGTGGACGCCGTGACGCGCTTCCGGTCCCGCGGTGCCGAGCAGGCTGCGGTCGTCGTGGTGGAGCGCGAGACCCTCGCGGTGCGGGCGTCCGTGGGGTCCATCGGGTTCGAGGGCACCTACGGCGGCGCCATCGACTTCACACGCACGCCGCGGACCCCGGGCAGCGCGCTCAAGCCGTTCGTCTACGCCAGGGCGCTGGACCTCGGCGTGCTGACACCCGACCGCATCCTCGACGACCTCCAGCAGGGACCCGATGGCATCCGGAACGCCGACCAGGACTTCCTGGGTCCTCTCCTCCCCCGCCAGGCCCTCGCCAACTCCCGCAACGTCCCGGCCGTCGGGCTCGCCCGGGAGATCGGGCTGGACGCGCTGTACGCGACCTTCCGGGACCTCGGGCTCCACGACGGCACCCTGCGTGCGGACCACTACGGGGCGGGCATCGCGCTGGGCGGCATGCCGGTGACCCTCCTCGATCTGACACGCGCGTACGGGGCCCTCGCGAACGACGGGCGCCTCCGGGACCTGCGCTGGCTCGAGGACGCCCCGCTGGCCGCCGGAGAGGCCGTGGTGAGCGAGGAGCACGCGCAGCTCGTGCGCACCTGGCTGGCCGACCCCGCCGCCCGCTCGCCCACGTTCCCCCGGGGAGGGCCGCTGGAGCGGGGGACGCCGGTGGCCTTCAAGACGGGGACGAGCCCCGACCACCGCGACTCGTGGGCCATGGCCATCACCGACGGCCACGTGGTGGGCGTGTGGCTCGGGCACCCGGACTGGCGGCCGATGCGCGGCCTGACCGGCTACCGGGGTGCGGGGAGCGTGCTCGCCGAGGTGCTCGATCTGCTGGAGCCCCATGGAAGCGGGACGTTCGCGGGCCCGGAGGGCTGGGAGGCCACCTCGGTGTGCGCGCTGACCGGGCAGCTCGCCACCCCGCAGTGCGACACGCCGCGCACGGAGCTCTTCGCGCCGGACGCCGTGCCTGCCCACGCCTGCACGGGACACGTGGTCGAGGGGGGGCGGGTCGTGCTGGATCTGCCGCCACGGTACGGGCCCTGGCTGGTGTCGCGCCACCTGCCCACCGCGCACCCGGTGCTCCCCGACGACGCGCCGGTGTCCGTGGAGCTCCTGGCGCCCGCCGACGGCATCGCGGTGATGGCGGACCCCGACATGCCCGAAGGGCAGAGCACGCTGCGGCTCGCGGTGGCCGTGGATCCGCCCGTGCCGCAGGTCGTGTGGTGGGTGGACGGGAATCCGTGGAAGACCGTGGAGTACCCGTACGTGGCGCGCTGGCCGGTCACGCCGGGTTCCCACACCTTCGAGGCGCGGGTCGCCAGGGGACCCGAGCGCTCGGGGCGGGCGCGGGTCGAGGCCCGCTGACCCCGTTCACAGGTGGGTGCGGATGCTCCCCCACACGGTCCCCGACTCGATGCGCGTGCACGGCTTGGGATCCCCGTCAGCGCGCGGCGTGACGATGCAGCCCACACCGACCTCCAGGGTGGTCGCCGGCACCTTGAACATCGGCACCGCCGAGGTGTCGCCCGAGAGCACCGCGCCGTACAGGGCCCGCTCGATGCGGTCGCCCTGCTCGTTCCGCAAGATCACCTGCCTCGCGATGAGGTGGTTGTCCGGGTAGCCGAGGGTCACCCAGCGATCGGTGAGCGCCGACTCCCCGCCCAGCCCGGTGGGGACGCCGAATGCGGGCCCCCCCGCGTAGTGCCACTGCAGCGTGGGGTCGACCGCGCTGCTCGGCTGGCCGCCCAGCACGTACGGGACGGTGCCTCCACGCTGGCCCTCGCGCCAGCCGCCGCCCACGCGCCACGTGCGCCCGAGGGACACGCCGCCGAGCACCTCGCGACCGAAGCCCTCAGCGTCGAAGCCCTCGGCCCGACCGCGCAGGTAGCCCCGCCACCAGAGACGGCGCGGCTGGACGATCCGCACTCCGGCCTCCGCGGTCCAGCCCGGGAACGAGGCGTCGCCCATGAGCCGGACGTTCCCGCCCACGGCGGCATCCACGGTCCACCACGCCCGCGACCGCGACGCCGAGAGCCGGGCGCCGCCCGACTGCGTCCAGTCTCCGTTCACGGAGACGGCGTTCGCATGGATCCGGAGGTCCACCGGCCAGGGACGCCACGCCCACGCGAGCCCGGCGCCCGTGATGTCGGAAGTGCGGCCGTAGGAGCCCACCAGCAGGCCCTCGTGGCGACCCATCGTGTCACCGAACCGCACGCCCGCCTCGCCCTGCCGGACACCGGTGGACGACAGCGCCCCACCGAACAGCGGGAACACCTCGAAGCGACCCAGCCCGTACGCGTGGGCCTCGGGCACCTCGCCGTTGCCGGTCATCGGCGGCACGTTCTCGGGCGGATCGGGCGGCACGATCGGCGCTTCGCCCATCGGGATGGGGTCCTTCACGCCCTCCCGGCTGGTGCGCACGATGTCGTACCCGTCGGGCTGGAGACGCAGGAAGTACAGCCAGTCCTTCGTGACCGTGGGCCGCAGCGCGTAGCCGCCGGTGTCGGTGAGCGTGCGCCAGCGCCCGTTGCGCAGGTCGAGCTCCGCGATCTCCATGAAGCCCTTCTTGCCGACCCCGAAGACGATGGTGTCGTTCGAGGACCACTCGGGATCCGAGACCCGGAGGTCCGCCGGGATCTCGATGGGCGTGCGCTCCTTGGTCTTCAGGTCGTAGAGCACGGGCTTCCACCCGCTCCCGATGGTCTGCTCCAGGAACACGATGCGCTTCGCGTCCGGAGAGACCCGCGGCACGTCCACGACGGTCTCGATGGAGTACTCGGTGAGCGGGATCACGTTGCCCGTACCCAGCGTGACCCTCACGAGCCGCGTGGCGCCCCAGTCGTGCTGGACGGCCACCGCCCAGGTGCCGTCGCGCGAGGGGTCCGCACGACGCACGTTGGCGCCGTGGGTCAGGCGCTTCTCGATGCGCTTGAAGTCCCACTGCACGAGGTCGGTGACGTACCGCCCGGCGGGGGTGCGGTAGTACACGTCGATGAGGAGGGTCTCCTCGTCGATCCAGCGCGGGTACTCCGCCGGCTTGGTCTCGTGCCAGCGACGCTCGATCCGCTTGTGGGGATCGGTCTTCCAGGGCAGCGGTGCCACGTCCAGCGGGTCGGCTTCGAGCTGGCGCTTCAGCCGACGCTCCCGGCGCTTGAAGATGTCCTGATCCACGAGCGTGGAGAACACGCCGAGCTCCTGGTGCCGGGGCTTGCGCCAGCGCTCGTACGTCATCGCCATCTTGGTGCCGCTGGGGCTCATCTCGGGCGGCCCGGTGGTGCCGTCCAGCAGCATGAACAGCTCGACCTCGGGATGCTCGGTCTCCACCGCCATGGCGCGCTCGGTGATCTCGGCGCAGAAGCGCCCGTAGAGGTCGTAGGCAGAGTCGCCGAACACGCCGTAGAACGCCTGGTCGAAGCTCTTGTCGGAGCGGGCGGTCATGCGCCGCCAGACCTTCGGGAACGCGTCCTCGCCGGCGCGCTCCATGAGCCACTCGATGTACGCAGAGCCCACGAGGTACGCGAAGCTGTACCCCATCCACCGGCTGGAGCCGTTGAGCTGGCCGTAGGTGGGGAGGCGGCCCTCCTGGGCGAGCTTCCGGAGCAGCGCCGCGCGGAAGTCCGCGTTGGGGCGGCCGTAGCCGGTGAGCTGGCCCTCCACGACCGTGGCGTAGCCCTCCGTGATCCAGCGCGGAGCCTTGGTGGTCATGGGCCCGAAGCCCACGACATGCCAGGTGAGCTTGCCGATCGGGCCGCGCGGGGGCTCCAGCATGTGAGAGGCGTGGAGCTGCTCGTGGATGATGAGGTCCTCGAACGGGTCGCGGTAGTGGCTCAGCACCGAGTCGGAGTCCGGCGGCGTGGTCCAGAGCACCATCCGCGGGTTGTGCGCGAACGGGAGCACCATGCCGTTGGCCGTGGCAGCGGGGTCCTGGATGTAGACGTCCATGATCTTGTCGTCGTCCCGCCCCACCAGGGCCATGGTGCGCTCGCGCGCCTCCTCGAGGTGGGAGATCGCCTCGGTCGCCCAGACCTCGGCAGCGACGGGGTAGTGCACCCGGTAGTGCTCGGTCTCGACGGTCTTCCACCGCCCCTCGCCCGCCATCGCGAGCGCCATCCACAGGATCACAGGTCCCTCCTGAAGGGCGGACTCTACCCTCAGCGGCCCCCGCATTACGCTCATGGCGGAGATCCACCATGATCGAGCTCTCACACCCGGGCGGCCTCTCCGCCTCCATCGACCTGCACGGCGCCACGGTGACGTCGTTCCGCGCCCTCGGCCGCGAGATCCTGTTCGTCAGCCCGAACGCCGTCCGGCGCGCGGGGAAGGCGATTCGCGGCGGCATCCCGGTCTGCTGGCCGTGGTTCGCCGGGCATCCGGACCACCCGGAGTTGCCGGCCCACGGCGTGGCGCGCGACCGGCCGTGGACCCTCGCCGGCATGGGCCACGAAGGGGGCGCCCACGTCGCGCGGCTCACCCTGGTCGACGACGACGCGACCCGGGAGGTGTGGCCCCACGCCTTCCATCTGGAGCTGGTGGTGCGCCTCGGCTCGCGGCTCACGGTGGAGCTCCTGCACACCAACGTGGACGACGTGCCCCTGCAGGTCGGGGGAGCGCTGCACACCTACCTGCGCGTGGCGGACCTCGGAAGCGCCCGGGTGCACGGGCTCGACGGGCTGTCGGGCTTCGACAAGGTCGCCGGAGTGCCGTTCGTGCAGGACGGGCCCGTGGAGATCCGCGGGGAGCACGACCGCATCTACGGCGACGCGCCTGCCCATCTCGCCCTGGAGCATGCGGGGGGTTCCGTGGACCTCGAGAACGTCGCGCCGGACGCCGTGATCTGGAATCCGGGGGCCGAGAAGGCCGCCAGCATGGGCGATCTGGGTCCAGGAAACCACGCGGGGTTCGTGTGCGTGGAGGCCGCCGCGACACGTCTGTGCACCCTGGCGCCAGGCGAGACCTTCCGTCTGGCCACCACCCTGGGGGTGCGCGCATGATCGCACTCCTGTTGGCGTGTGGTCGGCCGGCTACGCCACCCGAGCCCGCTGTGTCGCCCGAGCCAGAGCCCGCCGCGCCCGCACCCGTCATGCCCCCACCCGAGCCGCCGCCGCCACCCGAGCCGCCTCCGGTGCGTCCGCCCCCGGAGGGCCTCGTGGACCTCGCGTCGGCCGTGCCCGGCCTGCGGGTCTCCGCCCGGTACGCCACACCCGACAACTTCACCGGCGCGCCCCTGCCCGGCTACGGGGCCCCGGGTGCATGGGCGACCCCCGAGATGGCGGCTGCCCTGGCGGGCGTCCATGAGGCCCTCCAGACGCAGGGGAAGGGCCTGCTGGTCTACGACGCCTACCGCCCCGTGCGCGCCACGGAGGCCATGGTGGCCTGGACCGAGGCCACCTCCCAGCAGCACCTCGTGAAGGACGGGTACATCGCGGCCCGGTCGGGCCACAACAAGGGCAACACGGTCGATCTCACCGTGGTGGACGCCGGCGGGACCCCACTGGACATGGGCACCCCGTGGGACACGTTCAGCACGGAGTCCCACACCGAGAACGCCCAGGGAGACGCCCTCGTGAACCGGCACCTCCTCCGCGACGCCATGGTGGCCGCGGGCTTCCGTCCCTACAGTCGCGAGTGGTGGCACTTCGGGTTCCCGCAGACCGGCCTCCCCGCCCTCGACGTCCCGTACGGGTGCGACGAGGAGCCCGTCTGTCAGCCCTGAACGGCGCGGTACACCGCCTGGTAGCGGGCGGCCGACCGGTCCCACGACCAGTCCGAGCGCATCCCGTTCTCGCGGATCCGGGCGAAGGCCTCCGGGTACCGGGTGAGCGTGAGGAGCGCGTAGCCCACGGCGGCCTGGAAGGCCTCGACCGAGTGGGGTCGGAAGGCCCAGCCCGTCGCATCGTCCCGGCCCGGTGAGGCCGTGGTGACCGTGTCGGCGAGCCCGCCTGTCGCATGCACGACGGGAACCGCGCCGTACCTCATGCTGTAGAGCTGGTTCAGCCCGCACGGCTCGAAGCGGGAGGGCATGAGGAACACGTCGCTGCCGGCCTCCACGAGGTGCGCCAGGGGCTCGCTGAAGCCGACGTAGCCGCGGGCCTGACGGGGCCAGCGGCGCTCGGACTGACGGAAGAACCGCTCGTAGCGCTCGGATCCGGACCCCAGCATCACGAGCTGGACGTCGTTGGACAGGAGCCAGGGCGCGATGGCCTCCACGAGATCCACGCCCTTCTGGTGATCGAGCCGGCTCACCATGCCGAACACGGGCACGTCGCGCACGGGCAGCCCGAGGGACCGCTGCAGCTCGGCCTTGCAGGCGGCCTTGCCCGTGAGGTCGTCGGCCGTGTAGGTCGCCGGGAGGTGGGTGTCGGTGGCGGGGTCCCACTCGGGTCCGATGCCGTTCACGATGCCGATGAGCCGGTCGTTGCGCTCGCGCAGCACGCCCTCGAGCCCGAAGCCCTGGTCCACCTGGATCTGACGGCTGTACGTCGGCGAGACGGCGACCATCGCGTCCGATGCGACGATGCCGGCCTTCAGGGGATTGAGGTGACCGTGCATGTCCACGAGCGGCCAGGCGGCCCGCGGCAGCCCGAGCCCCTCGAAGGCCGCTCGGCGCGCGGTGCCCTGGTGGCCGAGGTTGTGGAGGCCGAGCACCACGCGCGAGCCGTGCAGGCGGCCCTCCTGCTTGTAGGTGGCCGCGAGGTAGACGGGCAGCAGCCCGGTGTGCCAGTCGTTCGCGTGGAACACCGGCCGCTCGAGCCGCTTGCCGTCCAGCGCCGGTAGGGTCTCCGCCACCTCGATGGCGACCCGGCAGAGAAGCGCGTACCGGAACAGGTTGTCGTCGTACGCGCCGGTCGAGTCGCCGTAGATGCCCTCCCGGTGGTAGCAGGCGTTGTCGACGAGCACCCAGCGCACGCCGTCGCGGTCGAGCACGAACAGCCGGCAACGGTGGAGGCGACCGTACAGCCAGATGCTCGCGGTGAGCCCGCTGTCCGTGGCCTCGGGGACCACGCTGTAGCGGGGGCTGACCGCGATCACGCGGTCGCCCCGGGCGGCGAGCGCCTTGGGGAGCGCGCCAGCGACGTCGCCGAGCCCTCCCGTCTTGGAGAAGGGCGCCATCTCGGAGGCGACGAACAGCACGTCCATGCAGGGGTCCTCGTGGGTCCCCGGCATGCTACCCGAGGAGGGTCAGAGCATGCTGTAGGTGAGCCAGCCCAGGACCGCGTTGACCACCAGCGAGAGCACGAGGTGGATGCCGGTGACGCCGAGCGCGTCGGCCATGGAGAGCTTCAGGCCGCGCTTGTAGATCGTGGCCGTGGTGAGGAACTGGATCCCGAAGCCCACCGCGGCGGCGAGCCAGGCGGAGAGGAACAGCGCGACGGCGAACCCGACCGTCCACGACCACGTGAACATCGCGACGGCACCGAGGAGACCGCCCAGCCAGGAGACCCAGGCGGCGCGGAAGAAGCCGGGGGACTGCTCGCCGGCCAGGGCGACGGCGACCTTCAGCGAGAAGCCGTGCCAGAGGAGCCCGAGAAGCAGGGGGACCAGGAGCGAGAGAGACCAGGACACAGGAGCACCTCCAGTTTCACGGGACCAACGTCACCACTCCTGGTTCCCTTACACACGCGATCCTATTTCGACCACTTCTGGTTCTTCAGGAGGTCGAGAGGTACCTCCTCGCCTTCCACGATCCGCGACGCGATGCCGGCGACCACCGGGTGCCGGTGGGTGCGCAGGCGCGCGGCCGCTTCTGTCACGGCGTCGCAGGGACGGTGGCTGGCGGCGGCCAGGGCGGTCCCGACGATCCGCGACGGGACCTTCGGCCCGGGACGCCACCAGGGACCGGAGGTGCGCGCCAGGACCTCCAGGAACGGTGCGGCCGTCCAGGCCGGGTAGCGCGCGAGCACCCACTTCAGGTCGGCGAGGCGCTCCTCCCAGCCGGGCCGCCCCAGGAACCTGCGCACGATCTGGTCGGACCGCTCGGGGGAGGACTCCGCGCCCTCGCCGAGCTGGATGCCCTCCAGGAACGCGAGCTCGGGGTAGCTGCCGTGCACGAGGGGGTCGACCTGCCGTCGCTCGCGGAACGCCGGCGTCGACGTGGTCTCGGCGAAGGCGCGCAGGGCGGCGGGGTCGGGCCGGAGGCGCTCGCGGACCTCGCCCATGGTGGGACGGCCCTCGGGCGCGAAGGCGCACATGCCACGCAGCAGGTCGACGAGGCCCTCGTGGGCTCCCGCCAGGATCTCCTCGAGCCGGGTGAGGGACTCCTCGAGCCCCTCGGCGTGCCGGGCCTCCTGGCGGGACAGGATGGGCACGTACCCCCCGACCATCGCCATCAGGCAGACGCCCAGGCTGTAGACGTCGAGCTTGGGGTTGTCGCGGATGGCCCGCAGCCCCTCGGGCGCACAGTAGCCAGGGGTGCCCTGGAGGCTCACGAGGGTGTAGGACTCGCGGTCCAGGAACTCGGCGCGGGCGAGCCCGAAGTCGAGCACCTTCACCTGACCCTCGGGGTCGAGCAGCACGTTCGCGAGGTTGAGGTCCCGGTGCACGAGCCGCACCGGATGCCCCGACGGCCCGGACGTGCCGGCGTACGCGTAGTCCACGACGTCCGCGATCTCGCGCGCGATGGCCACGGCCACGTCGGCCGGGAAGCGCTTGATGCGCCGGAGGAGCCACGCGAGCGACGGCCCCTCCACGAAGTCCATGACGAGGACCTGCCGGCCATCGATCTCGAGCTGCTCGTGCACCCGCGGGAGCCCGCGATGCTGGAGCCGCTGGAGGATGCGACCCTCGTCGCGCACGCGCTGGGCCTCCTCGCTCTCGGCGTCGTAGTCCGCGCTCAGGACCTTCAGGGCCCGGATCGCCCCGGCGTCGCGGTCCCTCGCGATGCAGACGGTCGCATGGGCGCCCGCACCCGGGATGTCCAGGATCGAGAATCGCGTCGGCACCGTTCCCCCGCGCCGACCCTAACCCTCTGAGCCGCCGGGGATGCTCAGGCCCCGCGCAGCTCGCGCAGATCGTCGTCAGCCGCGATCCGCCGCTCGAGGTCGCTGGCGAAGCCCGCCGGGAAGGCGGACCGCACGGTGGCGAGCAGGTCGTGGGCCTCGGCGCGCTCGCCGGTCGCGAGGAGCGTGGCCAGGACGTTCCCGAGGTTCTCGGCGGTGCGCTCGCGCTCGAAGGCGCGGCTGAACCAGTCGAGGGCGACCGTGTGGTGCCCCATCAGGAAGGCCACCACGCCCCGGTGCCGGTCCGCGCTCGCCAGCCGTGGGAGGAGCTGGCTGCCGCCCTCCTGGAGGGCCAGGTACTCCTGCAGGTCCGCCATGCGGCAGGCCTCCGCATAGTCCCGCACGGCCGGAGACGCCGCGACCACGTGCAGGGCGGAGACCCGCGCGACGTCGCCGAGCGACCCGGCGGCGTGGAGCGACGCGATGGTCTCTCGCGCGGCCTCGGGGCCCTCTTCACGGAGAGCGCGTGCGACCTCGGCGCCTGCGGCGCGCTCGTGGGACGGCAGGCTGTCGGTGGGGGCGAGGTACACCTCGCCCCTCTGGACCGCCCGGTGAAGGCGCTCCAGCAGGTGTCTGGCGATCATGGGGACCTCTAGTCGTCCAGGGCGACGGCGACGCGGGCCTGGCGCTCGAGCCAGACCTCGTGGGCGTACCGCTGACCGGTGTCGAGGGACTCCACGCGGGTGAGGATCCGCCGCACGCGCTGGGTGACGGCCGCACGGCTCACGCCGGTCTGGCGGGCCAGCTCGGCCTTGGTGCCGGCACGGAGGAGCTGGAGCAGGTACTCCTGGTCCTTCTCCTCCAGAGGGCTCTCGACCTCGAGGTCCATCGCGTCGGCCGGCTCGGGCGGAGCGGCGGTCCAGGCGCGCATGTCGTCGATGTCGGCCTCCTCGAGGGCCTCCCGCTCCTTCTGGCGCCGCCGGACCACCCGCCAGCACGCACGGTCGGTGATCGTGCGCACGAAGCCGAGCAGCTCGGGCAGGGAGCCACCACGGAACGACGCCAGGCTGCCCTTCATGAGCATCAGGAGCACGTCGCCGACCACCTCTTCCTGCTCCGTCGTGGAGAGCCGGGAGCGATGGGCGATGCGGTGCACCCGCTGGCTCGAGTAGTCGAACAGCACCTTGTAAAGAGCGGCGGCCTCGGGCGAGTGACGGTTGGCGGTGACGCGAGCGAGCTGCTCGCGGAACCCCTCCCGATCCTCGGCCGTCAGGCCGGAGCTCTCGGGCCCCGACACCTCAGAACCCGTTCGAGATGCGCTTGGGAGCGCGCTGAGCGTCGACGGGGGCGTGGCTCGCCGCGGACGCGCCCGCGTCCAGACTCGCGGTCTGGGGGGGCGCGGTGTAGGCGAAGAGCCAGACGAGGAGCAGATCAATGAAGCCCATGAGTCACCTCGGAGCGCAAGGGTGCAAGGTCTGGATCCCGCTCGATCGCGGACTCCAGCTCGTCGACGAGCGGACGGGGGTAGGCCTCCCGGACCTGGGCCAGCAGATCGCGGGCCTCCGGGAGCTCCCCCATCGCACAGAGAGTGCAGAGGATGTTGCCGATGTTCTCGGCGGAGCGCTGGCGCTCGAGGGCCCGCGCGAAGTAGTCGAGGGCCACGTCGAAGTGGCCCTTCAGGAAGGCGAGCACGCCACGATGGCGGTCGACGCTGGCGAGGTTGGCCTCGAGCTGCGGCCCGCCGAGCTCGAGGGCCGCGAACTCCTGCTCACCCACGAGCCGGGCGGCCTCTTCGTAGTCGGCCACGCGCGGGTGACACGCGAGCACGTGGAGGGCGGAGAGCCGCACCACGTCGTCGATGTGGCCCCGGGCCGACAGGCGTGCGACGAGCGCCCGGACCGCCGCGGGGTCCATGTCCGGCGCCCCGATGGCGTCGCGGATGGCCTCCACCGCCGCCCGCTGACGCGCGTCCACGGCATCGACGGGGAGGAAGTAGGCCTCCTGGTCGACGGCATCGAGCACGCGGGCGAAGAGCTGCTGGAAGTCCATGGGCGCGGGTCCACGGTGGGGTTCGTCGTCACGTGCAACGTAAGCGACGACCGTTAACCCCCGCTGCCAAGAAAAGATGAAGATCGCCGTCAGCCGACGGAATACCCGCCGTCGACGAACAGGGTCTGGCCCGTGACGTAGGAGCTCTCGTCGCTCGCGAGGTACACCGCGAGCCCGGCCACCTCGGACGGAGCGCCCACCCGCTTGCAGGCCGTGCGGCCCGTGACCATGGCCTTCAGCGCGGGGTCCGTCGTGATGGCGGCGGCGAGCTTGGTGTCGATGATGCCCGGGGCGATCGCGTTCACCCGGATGCCGGTCTCGCCGAGCTCGAAGGCCAGGGTGCGGGTCATGGAGATCAGGGCGGCCTTCGTCATCCCGTACACGCCCTGGAGCGGGCTCGCGCCCGCGCCGAGGATGCTGCTCACGTTCACGATGCTCGCCGGACCCGTGAGGTTCGCGTCGAAGCGGGCCTGGCAGAACGCCCGGGTGAGCTCGAAGGGCCCCTCGAGGTTCACCTCGAAGGTCTTCCGCCACGCGGCCCTGCCCGTCTGGAGCATCGGACCGAAGAACGGATTCGTGCCCGCGTTGTTCACGAGCACGTCGAGCGGCGCCTCCGCGAACCGCTCCGTCACGAAGGCCTCCAGGGCGTCGATCTCTCCGACGTGCAGCGCGTGCGCCTCGACGCTCGCACCCGGCACGGTCGCCCGGATGCGGTCGACGGCCGCACGCACGCCCTCCTCCTTCCTGGACACCAGGACGACGTGGGCACCCTCCCGCGCGAACGCGGTCGCGATGGCCTCTCCGATGCCCCGGCTCCCGCCGGTGACCAACGCGCGCTTCCCTTCAAGACGGATCATCTCGCCAGCATGCTCCCGAGCAGCAGTCCCCCGAAGCCCACGACCGCGAACATCACGACGATCAGGACGACGAGGAGGGTGACCACGAGGGCCTTCAACAGGGTCCAGGCGGGCGAGCCGCCTCCAGAGGACGCGCTCGGCGCCGGCGGAGCCGCGAGGTCCGGCTTGCCCTCGACGAGGATCGTGCCCGTGAGCCCCTCTTCGTCCTCGGGTGGCTGGACGCCGTGCTGGAGCCGCGGGATCTCGTGCTCCGACCAATCGCGGAGGAGCGGACCGTTCACCTCGCGGAGCAGCTCGCCACAGCGGCGCTCCACATCGCGGCCGGTGGGACGGTCCTGCGGGAAGAAGGCGAGCATCTCGCGCACGAGCTGGACCAGGCCCTCCGGCGCGTTCTCGAGCTTGCCCTTCAGGACCTCGAGCTGCTCCTCGACCCGCGCCACCTGCTTCTTCCGGGCGAGCTGCGTCTGCCCGAACCGGGTGCCGCAGAGCATCTCCCAGAGGAGCACGCCGAGCGAGTAGATGTCGCCGGCCGCGAGGTCCTCGCCCTCGAGCCGCTCGGGGGACATGTAGCCCATCGACCCGAACCGGACGGACCGGGTCTCGGCCTCGCGCAGATCGAAGTCCGCGCGGGCGACCCCGAAGTCGAGCACCTTCACCTCGCCGGCCGTGGTGACGGTGATGTTGCCGGGCTTGATGTCGCGGTGCAGGAGGCGGAGCGGCCGGCCGTCCGGGCCGTCGGTGTGGTAGGCGACGTGGAGCGCGCCGGCGACCTCTCCGATGACCTGGATGGCCACGGAGGACGGCAGCCGCCCGTGCTGTTTCATGATCTTGTTCAGGTCGAGACCGTCGATGAACTCCATCACGACGACCCAGCGACCGTTCAGCTGGACCAGCCCGTCCACGTGCACGACGGCCCGATGGCGGATGAGGCCCAGGATACGCGCCTCGTCGCGCTGGCGCTGCGCGATGTCCTCGGCGTCGTCGAGGTCCCGCCTCAGGACCTTGAGCGCGACACGCTTCGAGAACCCGCCCTCTCCGAGCAGGCGTGCTTCGTAGACCGTGCCGAACCCACCCTTCCCGACTGGGGCCCGGACCTCGTACTGGCGCCGGTCTGCGTCCACTCCTCTCCCGAACAGGATGACCGGGGACGCTCCGACACCGTCCCTCGCTTTGGTGCATCATCCATTGCGGAGGTGACGATGTCCAGACGGGTCCGCATCGCGAACTGCAGCGGGTTCTACGGTGACCGCCGCACGGCGGCCGCGGAGATGGTGCGGGGCGGCCCGATCGACGTCCTGACGGGCGACTGGCTCGCGGAGCTCACGATGAGCATCCTGGCCATGGACCGCATGCAGGATCCGACCGGAGGGTTCGCGCGCACGTTCCTGCCGCAGCTCGCTCCCCTGCTCCCGGAGCTGGCCGAGCGGGGCATCCGCGTGGTGAGCAACGCAGGAGGCCTCGCACCGCGGGCGCTCGCGGATGCGGTCCGCGCGGAGATCGATCGGCAGGGCCTCGCGCTGAAGGTCGCGGTCGTGCTCGGTGACGACCTGAGCGCGAAGGTCCGTGGCTGGGTGGCGGACGGAAGGCCCCTCGAGAACGCGCAGACCGGCGATCCGCTGGACCCGCGGCGCAACCCGCCCCTGACGGCGAACGCCTACCTCGGGTGCGCCGGGGTGAAGGCCGCTCTGGACGCCGAGGCCGACATCGTCATCACGGGACGGGTCACCGACGCGGCCGTCGTCATGGGGGCTGCCGCGTGGTGGCACGGCTGGGCCCCGGACGCGTGGGACGCGCTGGCGGGTGCCCTCGCGGCCGGGCACGTCATCGAGTGCGGCTGCCAGGCCACCGGCGGCAACCAGCCCTTCTGGGAGCGGCTGGATCTGCGGGCCGTGGGCTTCCCCATCGCCGAGATCGAGGCGGACGGGTCGGCGGTGATCACCAAGCACCACGGCACCGGGGGACGGGTCGACCGCCACAGCGTGACCGCCCAGCTCCTCTACGAGATCGGATCGGCGGCCTACGTCAGCCCCGACGTCGTCGCGCGATTCGACACCCTCACGCTCGAGGAGGAGGGTCGGGACCGCGTCCGGATCTCCGGGACGCGCGGTGCTCCGCCGCCCCCCACGCTGAAGCTCGGGATCACGGCCCAGGCCGGCTGGCGGAACCGGATGACCGCCGTGATCGGCGGCCGCGACGGGCTCGCCAAGGCGCGGCTGGTCGAGGAGCTCGCCTGGGAGCTGCTCGGCGGGCGGGAGGCCTTCGAGGACGCCCGCAGCGACGTGTTCACGCGGGAGCCGGGCGCTCCGCGCCTGCCCGTGGACGACCTCACCCTCGTGGACTTCTCAGTGCGCGACCCCGACCCCAAGAAGGTGGGCACGCGCTTCACCGCCCCGCTCATCGAGCTCGCCCTCGCGAGCGTGCCGGGCTTCACGTTCACGACCGGACCCGCGAAGGCCCGCCCGGTCGGCGTGTTCTGGCCCGTGCTCGTGGATCGCACCGAGGTGCCCGTGACCGTGGAGGTGGACGGCCGCGTGCTCGACGTCCCCCACCCGCCCTGCGCGCCCACGGTCCCGGTCGAGCGGGTCGACCTTCCAGGGCCCGTGCCGCTGGCCGACTCCACGGAGGTGCTCGGGGAGCGCGTGGGTGCGCGGTCCGGAGACAAGGGCGGCAATGCCAACGTGGGCTTCTGGGTGCGCGATCCCGCGGACTGGCCGTGGCTCTGCACCGTCCTCACGGCGGACCGGCTGCGCGGTTGGCTCGCTCCTGCGGGGTTCGGCGGGGCCATCACGCTCCATCCGCTGCCCGACCTGCACGCCATCAACGTCGTGCTGCACGGCTACCTGGGGCTCGGCGTGGGGGCGAACCTCGCACCCGACCCGCAGGCCAAGTGCCTCGGGGAGCTGTTCCGCTCCCAGGACGTCCCGTCGCGGCGGTGACCGCCAGCGCTCAGCGCTCGATGCAGACCACGTGGCGGTAGAGGGTGCGCTTGACCCCGTCGTCCTTGGGGTACTCGACGGCCGCCGGCACCGAGAAGCCCGCCATGTCGTAGCCGTCGGGGCAGCAGCTCGCGTCGGCCTTCCAGCGCTCGCCGTCCTGCTCGACGCACCGTGAGAGCCCGTTCTGGTGCATGTACAGCTCGATCACCCGCTTGGACGACGGCGCCGGGCCCGCGGCGGCCTGGGGTGGCGGCTGGCAGGCGAGCAGGGCGACGGTCGAGAGAGCGAGCAGACGGGTCATGGTGCCTCCGGGAGCTGCCCTGGTATAGCAGGGTCCCCCGAGGAGGTCCCATGATCACCCTGCCCGGCCGGAGGGTGGCCCTGCGCCCCATCCGGCTCGACGACGTCGACGCGATCATGACGTGGATCAACGATCCCGAGGTCACCCGGAACTTCGCGGACATGTCCCGTCAGATCACCCGTGAGGACGAGCTCGCGTTCCTCGAGCGCACCCTGGCGAGCCCGACCGACCGCCTCTTCGCCATCGTGGAGCCCGACGGGACCTACCTGGGCAACGCTGGCCTCCACAAGATCTACTGGCCCGCGCGGAACGGCCGTCTCGGCGTGGTCCTCGGCACACCGGGGTCCCGCGGACGTGGGCTCGGCACCGAGGTCGTGGAGCTCCTCGTGCACGCGGCCTTCGTGGAGCTCGGGCTGCACAAGGTCTGGATGGTGCACTACGCGTCGAACGCCCGGATGGCGCACATCGCGAAGAAGCTCGGGTTCCAGGAGGAGGGTCGGCTGCGGGACGAGTACTTCCACGCGGACGCATTCCACGACATGGTCCGCCATGGGCTCCTGCGTACCGACGCCGCCGCGTCCGCCCTGCTGGGGGCCTGATGGACGTCCTCTCCTGGCGCCTGCGACGCGCGCGCACCCGGATCGGCACGCTCGTGCCATCGATCGACTGGCTGGCGGAACCCGCGCAGGCCTCGACCTGGGCGTCGCTGGCGGACCGCGTCGAGGCCACCCGCATGCCCCCCTGGGTCCACATCGGCACCGGGGCGCTCGCGACCCGCGTCCGCGCCGTCGGGACGGCCCTCCTGGCGCACCGCGAGCCCGATCTGGAAGGGCTGTACCGGGAGGCCGGCGACGTCTGGAGCGCCATGGAGCGGCGGTACGTGGACGTGGAGGCGTGGGAGCACGAGCTCGTGCGTCAGCCCGCCGACGCCGCCCTGGTCGCCGCCCTCGAGGGCCCGGAGCCCGCCCACGTGCGTCCCCCGGGGGACCTGCTGGAGGACCTGCTCGTGGCCGTGGGACCGCAGCTGGGTCGGTCCACCGCCGCCCCCCGCGACAGCACCGCCAAGCTCGCAGCCAAGCTCCTCCGCGCCTCGGAGAGCCAGCGTCACCCGGTGGATCGCAACCGCCTCGACCTCGCGATCGAGGCCCTCGTGCCCCTCCGCGCCAACCCCGTGGACGAGCATCGGATCCTCGCCGAGCGCGTGGCTCGCCTGTTCGAGCGCGGGCTCCCCGCGGGCTTCGCGCACGCCACCCTCCCCTCCGACCTGTCTGCGGGCGAGCTCATCTGGCCGGTCGTGCGCGAGACTCAGATCCCGGGGTTCCGCGGCCTGCCGTTCAGCTCGAAGGCCGGGCGCAGGTGCTGGAAGTCCGCCGATCCGGCCGAGCGCGCGCGGATCCTCGTGGGCATCGCGCAGCTCGCGACGGGTCGGGTGGACGCTGGGGTCGGCGACCGCACGGCGCTGCTGCTCGGGCTCGCGAACCTCGCGGAGCGCACGGCACCCGCGCACCAGCCCGTGACCTTCGACGACGCCCAGCTCGTGCTGCTGGACGCCCTCGGTGACCTGCCCGACTGGCTGCGGATGCCGGTGGACACCGCCATGCTCCGCTCCCAGGACCGTCTCCTCGTGCACGAGGAGGAGGAGGAGGAAGCGCCGCAGCGCCCCGCCACACCCATGCGTCCCGTCCCGCCCGACCTGCGTGGGGGCGAGCTGCTCTGGCCCCTCGTGGAGGCCGTGCTGGCCGACCCCAGCTGGGCAGCGTGGCGCTCGGAGCACCCGGCTGCCGTGGCCCTGACGAAGGCGAAGCGCGCCCATGCGGGCCCGGTCTCGGTCGGCATGCAGCAGCTCATGCGGCGGCCCGGGAGGTTCGGGATCCCCGCGAACCGGGCCGACGACGTGCACCCGTCCTGCGGGGCCTGGAGACGAAGCGTGGACGCTGGCTGACGAACGCCGAGCTCGGCCCGGACGACGAGGCGGCCCTCGCGGCGATCTAGACGGAGTCTCCCGCCAACAGGTCGCCCGCCACCAGGGGAACCCAGTACCGCCCGCCGTCGACCCGCACGGGGGCCTCGCTGACCCGCACGCGGTCACCCGGGTGCAGCACACAGCGGATGTGGGCGCGCGCGTCCCAGCCGTTGTCGCGGGACGGGTAGTCCGCCCGCACGTTCACCATGCGCTCCAGGGTGGCCATCGCCCCGGGCGCCTGCTCGCCGGCGTACCAGTACCCGACGACCTCCCCGGCCATGCCGGCACAGCGGCCCTCGACCGGACGGGCGACTGCCCGCTCGGGAGCGACGGGGGCGCCGGTCTCCACCACCGCCAGCGCCACCGCGATGTGCGCCGGGGACTCCACGGCGGGTGCCCGCAGGGCTAGCGACACCCCGAGGGCCCCGACGAGGACCGTGCCCACGAAGAGCGCCGCCGCCGTGGCCACGCCGCCCAGCAGGAGCGCGACGACCCGGTTCGCCGACCGATCCGGCTCGTGCAGCAGCTCGACCACGTCCCGGAGGTTGGTGTCGTCCGGGTAGCGGTGGCGCGCCTGGGCGAGCAGGGCCGTGAGGGTGCCGGCCTCCATCCGTGCGCGGATCTGGTCCTGCCAGGCCGCCTCCAGGCCCGGCGGGGCGGACGTCTCGAGCGTGCGCAGTCGCAGGTCGAAGCGACGGGCGAAGAAGGCGGCGAGGTCGTGGAGCTCGGGGTCGGACAGGCGCACGGTCTTTCCATGTCAAGAACAACAACTAGAACAAACATTAACACATTGTCCGGCCGTCTTCGCCCGCGGATTTGCGCCCCACCGATCGCGATGGGACGATGGGCGCATGTCTGGCCTGCCCGAACCCCTCCGCGAGCGCATCGTCGCCCTGCGCCGCGACCTCCACCGCCACCCCGAGCTGTCCGACCGCGAGACCCGCACGATGGGCCGGATCTCCGACGAGCTCGATGCGCTCGGCATCCCGCACCGCACGGGCGTCGCGGGCAACGGCCTGGTGGCCGATCTCCCCGGCCGGCACGAGGGGCCGCTCGTCGCACTGCGGGCGGACACCGACGCGCTGCCGGTGCACGAGGACACCGGCCTGCCGTTCGCGAGCGTGCACGAGGGCGTGATGCACGCGTGCGGCCACGACGGCCACACGTCCATGCTCGTGGGTGCCGCGGCCCTCCTCCTCGCGGATCCCCCGCCCCTGCCGGTGCGGTTGCTCTTCCAGCCCGCCGAGGAGACCGGCACGGGCGCCCTGGCGATGATCGAGGCCGGCGTTCTGGAGGGCGTCGGGATGATCTTCGGGGGTCACCTCGATCGTCACTACGCGCCGGGCGTGCTCGTCGTCACCGACGGGCCCGTGAACGCCTCCACCGACACGTTCACCGTGGAGATCCTCGGCCAACAGGGCCACGGGGCCCGCCCACACGAGGCGATCGACGCCGTCGTCGTCGGCAGCCTGCTCGTGACCGCCCTGCAGACCGTGGTGAGCCGCGAGGTCGACCCCGCGCGCCCGTCCGTCGTCACCGTGGGTCGCTTCGATGCGGGGTCCGCGCCGAACGTCATCGCGGGCCGCGCGACCCTCGAAGGCACGGTGCGCGCGCAGCACCCGGAGGTCCGCGCCCACCTCACCCGGTCGATCGAGCGGATCGCCCACGCCATCGGGGCCCTCCACGGCGCCAGGATGCGGGTGACGGTGACGCCCGGCACCCCGCCGTTGGTGAACCAGCCCCTGCCCACGCGGCTCGCGCGTGCCGCCGCCGTGGAGGTCGTGGGCGAAGACCGGGTGGGCGTGCTCCACACCGCGAACATGGGGGGCGAGGACTTCGCCAACTTCCTGGACCACGTGCCGGGCTGCTACATCCGTTACGGCTCGTGCGTGCCGGGTCGCGAGAGCTACCCCGCGCACTCGGGCCAGTTCGACATCCACGAGGACGCCCTGCCCATCGGCGCCCTCTGGCTCGACCGCGTGGCCCGCGTGGCGGGCGACCACCTCCTGGCTGCCAGGGGCAGAGGAACCTGACTTCAGGCCACCAGCGCGCGAGCCCACAGGTACAGCAGCGCCATGGCCACGAGGAACACGATGCCCGCCAGGTGGAACGCCAGGTAGAGGCCGCGGGGCCTGACGTCCTCGGGGACCTCGTCGCCCCGCAGGGTGGCGAGGTTGAGCACCGCGAAGGCCGGAGCCGTGAGGCCCGTGAGCGCGGTCGCGAGGTCCACCAGCGCCTTGAGCTGGCCCGTGAAGAACACGCAGATGAGCTGGGCGACCCCGGCCACCACGAACAACGAAGCGACGTAGACCCAGGTCCGGCCCGTGTGGGCGGTCTCTGCGCCCTTCAGACGCTCCACGGCACCCTCCAGGGCGCGCGGGAAGCCGTCCGTCACCGCGACGGTCGTGGAGAGCATCGTGGAGAACGCCGCGACCAGGATGAGCGGGCGGGCCCAGGCCCCCAGCGCCGAGGTGTACGTGTCCACCAGCAGGGTGGCGAAGGCGATGGACGACCCGGGCAGCTCACGTCCGTAGAGCAGGCTGGCCCCGAGGAACACGAAGAGCACGGCGAGCACCGTGGTGCCGATGTAGCCGACGTCGAAGTCCAGCCGGGCGCCCTCCCGGGTGAGCTTCACGCCCTCCGTGCGCTCCTTCTCGAGAGCCCACTGCGAGTGCCAGACGGCCGTGTCGAGGGCGGACGGCATCCAGCCCACCAGGGCGGCGACGAACAGGAGGTGCGGCCCCTCGAGCGGCGGGAACGGCGGCCAGGCCGGCACGGCCGCGAGATCGGCGGTGGGGAGCACGAGGAGCACGCTGAACACCGTGGACGCCGTGAGCAGGAGCATCATCGCCGTCATGAAGCGCTCGAGGACCCGGAAGCCCCCCGAGAGCAGCATGCCGATGGCGAAGGCGAGCAGGATCGCCGACCAGCCCCACACCGGGATCGCGTCGGTGACGAGCGCACCCGCCATGCCCGCGGCCACGAAGGTCACCGCGGCCACCACCGTGAACATCGTGGAGATCGTGAGCAGCAGGAAGAGCACGAGGGCCCAGGTGCCACGACGCCGGTAGCCCTCCAGCAGCGAGGTCCCGGTGGCCGCCGCGTACCGCGGGCCCGCCTCGTACGCGGGGTACTTGAAGAGGTTCGCGGCCACCACGAGCAGGACCAGGGACAGCCCGTACCCCGCACCCGCCCGCGTGGACTGGACGAGGTGGCTGACGCCCACCGCCGTCCCCGCCCAGACCAGGCCGGGACCCAGGCTCTTCCACAGGGGCTGACGGTCGGACATGGAGACTCCCGGGCCGGAGGTTAGGCCACCGGGCGGAGGTACCATGTCGCGCACCCTGGATGCACTCCTCGCACGGTTCGAGGCCGCCCGGAAGCCGGGTCCCTGGGCCTATCGCTGGGCCCACGCCCACGATGGCGGCGTGCACGAGGAGCACGTCGTGATCACCTGCCTGGTGCACGGGAACGAGGTCGGGAGCCTCCCCGCCGTGGTGCGCCTGCAGGAGGCGCTCGCGAGCGGACAGGCCACCTTCGGCGGGCGCCTCACGCTGGTGATCGCGAACCCGGAGGCCGCGAGGGCCGATCGCCGCTTCCTGGACAGCGACCTGAACCGCGCGTTCGCCTTCGTCGAGGGCCGCGAGGGGCACGAGCACGCGCGGGCCCGCGAGCTCCGTCCGATCCTCGACTCGGCGGACCTCCTGCTCGACCTCCACCAGACCGGGACGCCCAGCGAGACGGCCTTCTGGACCTACCCGTGGGACCCCGTGCTCGGGAAGTGGGCCCGCGTGCTCGAGGCCACCACCGTCGGCATCACGCGCGCGCCGGGCGAGGGCTTCGACGCACCCGACCTCAAGTGCGTGGACGAGTACGTGCGCGACCTCGGCAGGCCCGCGATGTGCCTGGAGCTCGGCGAGAAGGGCTTCCACCCCACCCAGGAGGCCCTGGCCTGGCGAACGATGGTCCGGCTGCTACGCACCGTCGACGCCATCCGCGCCGGCACGACCACCCTGGAGGCCGAGGCCCACGAGCACCCCGAGCTCACCTGGTACACCACGGTGCACCGGGAGGACTGGGGGTCCCCCGACCGCGCGCTGGCTCCGGGCCTCGGCTGCTGGAGCCGCGTGGAGGCCCACCAGGAGCTCGCCGCCGAGGGCTCGCCCTCCATCCAGGCCGTCCGCACCGGGCGGATCCTGTTCCCGAAGTACCCGAGGCCGGACGAGCCGCGCCCCACGCACCTCTTCCACCTCGTCGCGCCGCTCCACCAGCACCCGGACGTCGCCTTCTCCGCTATGCTCGGGGGTGACGGAGGACGGATGCGCATCGAGAACGTGCTGAGCGACATGGAGGCCGACATCGCGTCGGCGGAGGCCGAGGAGGCCCTGAACCACAAGCTCGCCCTCCACGTGCGCGAGCACCTCACCGAGCGGGACGGCACGGTGGTCGACGAAGACGTCACCCGCGCCGTGCAGTTCGTCACCGACTACATCCGCAGCATCCCCACCATCCTCCGCGAGGCCCTGGAGCGCAGCGAGGGCACCTTCGCCGAGGACAAGATGCGCCGCATGGTCACGGCCGCCACCACGTACTGGCAGGCGGACGACGACGTGATCCCCGACAGCGAGGGGCTCTACGGCATCCTGGACGACGCCTACTGCACCCTGATCCTCGTGCAGGCCCTCGACGAACGGTACCGCGAGCAGACCGGCCAGGGCCTCGTGGCGGCGGACCTCACGGAGTCCAACCTCGCCATCCGGCGCCTGCTCGGCCCCACGAACGCCGGCCAGCTCGAGGACTACGTGGACGAGGCGCTGGACGACGCCACCATGACCGAGCTGCTGGAGTCCCTGCAGGCCGATCCGATGGCGCCGCCCCCGGAGCGCATCAAGACCAACGACGAGCTGATCCTGCAGCTCTTCAACGTGATCTGACGCGGCTCACGGGTCGAAGGCGTCCATGTCGGTGGAGCCCGTGCTCCTGACGATGGTGTTCAGCGGGGTCACCGCCTCCACCTGCCCGTCCGACACGGTCAGGTCCCACACCTGCCAGACGTCGTCGACGCCCTGTCCGCCCGCGGGCGGGTTGGCGCGGTAGATCCCCACACCGTCCACGATCATGAGGGCGGTCGCGCCCTCGGTGCTCATGTCCGAGCTGCCCGAGTAGTGGTGCACCGCGTAGCGGTAGATCCCATCGCGCAGGTCGTAGAAGGTGATGATCTCGGGTCCGAAGCCGTCGGTGTCGTCGGTGTCCAGCGCCGCGTGCGAGATGCTGTCGGTGCCGTAGTAGAGGTGCTCGCGCGGGTCGCCGGGGGCCGTCAGGTGGCTGTCGAGGTCCTGGGGCTGGGCATTCCAGGTGAGGGTCACCTTCACGGGCGGCACGCCGAGGCACACGTCCCCCACGTCCACCTCGCCGTTCGTCCCCGCCGAGGTGAACGCGACCTGCTCGCCCTCCTCGCCGTTCTTGGACGGCCAGAGCGTGCACGAGTGGTCCGAGTCCACGGGGATGCGGAACGTGCCGTCCGACGGGGTGGACGTCTCGCCGCTGGTCCAACCGCGCTGGCCCTTCACGGTGACGCGCGCTCCCATCACGGGGTCGCCGCCCCCGTCGCAGTCCACCACCCGTCCGACGACGTAGGACCGGTCCGCCGCCACGTCGCAGTTCCAGATCGAGAGGTGGGGCACGGAGCCCGTGTACCGGGTGCCGTCGAAGGTCGCGGTGGACTGCTCGAGCCACTCGCCGGCAGCCGGATCGAACCACCAGAGCGGGATGGTCGCAGGGGCGTCGGCCTGCATCGCCGCGGGCACGGGCACCACGAGGTCGAACGACGCTCCGGACGCGCTGTCGAGGCGGTCGCCGGTGGCAGGGTCGAACAGGCTGACGTCCATGAACCCGTACGAGATCAGGAGGGTCTCGGTGGAGTCCGTCCGCGTGCCCCAGAACTCACCGGGGAACGAGGCCAGCCCCGCGTCCGTGCTCGGGTCGAACAGCGTGACGGCCACGTCGACCGGGCCCGTCCACGCCGTCCCGTTCGGGCCCACCGCGAAGCCGGCGGGCAGCGTCACGCTCGCCCCCTCCGACGTCGTGACGGTGCCCCCGCTCGCGCTGTCCACGGTCTGGACGATGCCGTGGGGCGTGAGCACCTCGTCGAGCCAGGTGCTCTCACCGCCGCGGACCCGCACGATCTCGGCGGTGCTCACGAAGCCGTCCTGATCGAAGCGCACGACGGCACGCTCGGTCGGGTCGACCTCGTCCAGCACGAAGTAGCCCTGGCTGTTGGTCGTGGTGCTGAGGTCGCCCACGGAGACCTCCACGGATCCGAGGCCGTACCCGCTCGGGTCCACCACGGTCCCCATCACCACGCCTGCGCGCGTGAGCTCGGGATCGTCGGTGGGCTCGGTGGGGTCGGGCTCCTGGAGCCAGGGGCAACCCGTCAGGAGCAGCGGGAACAGGAGCCATCGGCTCCGCTGGGTCCATCGCGTCGACATCACGTCCTCCTCGTGTCCACCCTCAGGAGAAGCAAGACACGGGCCAGGCGCGGTCGACGGGAGACCGCGGACTCTCGCGCGACGAGCGCCTCGGGGAGTGAGATCCCGCACGGGGGTGGTCGTGGCATTCCCCACGGTGGGATCTCCCACCACGTTAGACGGGACGTCCGAGAGGTGCCCGATGAACGCCCGCCCGCGCTACGAGCTGAAGAACCCCGTCCGACTGGTCACGGCCGCTTCCCTCTTCGACGGCCACGACGCCGCCATCAACATCATGCGGCGGATCCTCCAGGCCAGCGGCGCCGAGGTGATCCACCTGGGCCACAACCGCTCCGTCGCCGAGATCGTGGACTGCGCGATCCAGGAGGACGCCCAGGGCATCGCGCTCACCAGCTACCAGGGCGGCCACGTCGAGTACCTGAAGTACATGCACGACATGCTGAAGGCGCGCGGGGCCGACATCCGCGTCTTCGCCGGCGGCGGCGGCACCATCCTCCCGACCGAGATCGAGGAGCTCCACGCCCACGGCATCGACCGGATCTACAGCCCGGACGACGGCCGGGAGCTCGGCCTGCAGGGCATGATCGACGACCTGCTGGCCCGCGCGGACTTCTCCACGCGGGTCCCCGCGGACCTCGAGCCGCTCCTGGCCCGTCTGGACGGGCCGCTCACGCCCGACGAGCGCTCGGACGTGCTGGGGGGGCTCATCACCCTGGCCGAGAACCACGCCGACCTGCGGGCCCGCATCCACGAGGCCACCGAGACGGACCGCGTGGTGCCCGTCCTCGGCATCACGGGCACCGGAGGCGCCGGCAAGTCGAGCCTCGTGGACGAGCTCGTGCGGCGGTTCCTGCGCGACCAGCCCGGGAAGAAGCTCGCGATCCTCTCCATCGACCCCAGCAAGCGGAAGACCGGCGGGGCCCTCCTCGGCGACCGGATCCGGATGAACAGCGTGCACGACGACCGCTGCTACATGCGCTCGCTCGCCACGCGCCAGGCCCACCTCGCCATGTCCGGGGTGGTCCCGGAGGCCGTGCGCCTCTGCAAGAAGGCGGGCTTCGACCTCGTCATCGTCGAGACGAGCGGCATCGGTCAGTCGGACACCGCCATCACCGAGGTCGCGGACGCCACGCTCTACGTCATGACCAGCGAGTACGGCGCGGCCACGCAGCTCGAGAAGATCGACATGCTCGACTTCGCGGACCTCGTGGCCATCAACAAGTTCGAGAAGCGCGGGTCCCTGGACGCCATGCGCGACGTCCGCAAGCAGTACCGCCGGAACCACCAGCGGTTCACCGGCGACGACGACGCGCTGCCCATCTACGGCACCATCGCGAGCCAGTTCAACGACCCCGGCACCAACCGCCTGTACTTCGCGGTGACGCGCCTGCTGTCCGAGCGGTTCGGTGTGGGCTTCGACCCCACCCTCGACCTCCCGGTGGCCGACGCCGAGAAGGTCCACGTCATCCCGCCCGAGCGCACGCGCTACCTGGCCGAGATCGCGGAGACCGTGCGCAAGGCGGACACGGCGGTGGACACCGACGTCGAACGGGCCCGGAGGCTCTACCAGCTCGCCGGCGTCGTCGCCCAGCTCCGCGGGTCCGCGCCGTTCGCGCCCTGTGCGGCCATCGAGCCCGTCGAGGCCGACAGCGACGTGCTCGTCGACCTGGTGCGCCGCTACATGAACCTCCGCGACGAGCTGCCTGCGGCCTCCCGCCGCGCGCTCGAGGCCTGGCCCGAGACGAAGGCCCGCTACGAGGCGGAGACCTACAGCTACACCGTCCGCGGCCGCACCCTCGAGCAGCCCCTGTGGCGCGAGACCCTCTCGCACAACCGGATCCCCCGCGTGGTGCTCCCCACCTACGAGGACTGGGGTGACGTGCTGCGCTGGATCTCCCGCGAGAACGTCCCGGGCAGCTGGCCCTACACGGCCGGGGTCTTCCCGCTCAAGCGCTCCGGCGAGGACCCCGCTCGCATGTTCGCCGGCGAGGGCGGTCCGGAGCGGACGAACCGTCGCTTCCACTACCTGTCGCGCGGGCTGCCCGCGAACCGGCTGTCCACGGCCTTCGACAGCGTCACGCTCTACGGCGAGGACCCCGACTTCCGGCCCGACATCTACGGGAAGGTCGGCAACTCCGGGGTCAGCGTCGCGGACGTCGACGACGCCAAGAAGCTCTACTCGGGCTTCGATCTCTGCGACCCCCGCACCAGCGTGAGCATGACGATCAACGGGCCCGCGCCCATCGTGCTCGGCTTCTTCCTGAACGCCGCGGTGGACCAGGGCTGCGAGAAGCACATCCGCGCGAACGGCATGGCCGACGCGGTCACCGAGAGGATCGACGCGCTGTACGCCGCGCGCGGGCTCCCCCGGCCCACCTACCAGGGCGAGCTCCCCGAGGGCAACGACGGTCTCGGGCTCCTGCTGCTGGGCGCTTCGGGCGACGAGGTCCTGGATCCCGAGACGTACGCCCGCATCCGCGCGGACGTGCTGCGCTCCGTCCGTGGCACCGTGCAGGCCGACATCCTCAAGGAGGACCAGGCCCAGAACACCTGCATCTTCAGCACCGAGTTCGCGCTGCGGATGATGGGCGACATCCAGCAGTTCTTCATCGACCACGAGGTCCGGAACTTCTACTCGGTGTCGATCAGCGGCTACCACATCGCAGAAGCCGGGGCGAACCCCATCACCCAGCTCGCCTTCACGCTGGCCAACGGGTTCACCTTCGTGGAGTACTACCTCTCGCGCGGGATGCCGATCGACGCGTTCGCGCCGAACCTGTCGTTCTTCTTCAGCAACGGCATGGACCCCGAGTACGCCGTGCTCGGTCGCGTCGCCCGCCGGATCTGGTCGCGCGTGCTCCGCGACCTGTACGGGGCGAACGCCCGCTCCCAGATGCTGAAGTACCACATCCAGACCTCCGGTCGCTCGCTGCACGCCTCAGAGATCGCGTTCAACGACATCCGCACCACGCTCCAGGCGCTCTACGCGCTGAACGACAACTGCAACAGCCTGCACACCAACGCGTACGACGAGGCCATCACCACGCCGACCGAGGAGTCGGTGCGGCGGGCGCTCGCCATCCAGCTCGTGATCAACAAGGAGCTCGGGCTCTCGATGAACGAGAACCCCGTCCAGGGCTCGTTCCTCATCGAACGTCTCACCGACATGGTGGAGGCGGCGGTGCTCGCGGAGTTCGAGCGGATCAGCGACCGTGGCGGGGTCCTCGGCGCGATGGAGCGGATGTACCAGCGCTCGAAGATCCAGGAGGAGAGCCTGTACTACGAGCACCGCAAGCTCTCCGGCGAGCTCCCCATCGTGGGCGTGAACACGTTCCTCTCCGAGGACGGCAGCCCCACGATCATCCCGGACGAGGTCATCCGCGCCACGCAGGAGGAGAAGGACTACGCCATCGCGAGCCGCGACGCCTTCCACGCCCGCAACGCCGACCGCGCCGGGGCCGCCCTGGACGCGCTCGAGGCCGCGGCGGTGCAGAACGGCAACCTGTTCGAGGCCCTGATGGACGCCACCCGCGTCTGCACGCTCGGCCAGATCAGCGGCAGGCTCTACCGGGTCGGCGGGCAGTACAGGCGGAACATGTGACGCTCGAGATCCCGGTCCACCGCCCGAAGCTACGCCTGCTCGGCAACCTGCTCCTCGCCCCCGGCGGGCACGCGTGCCTCACCTCCGCGACGCTCTTCGACGGCGAGCGGGCGGTCCTGGCCCTGCTGGACGGCGACTCCGCCATCCCCGCCGACTGGCCGGTGGGGTTCGAGCAGGACACGCCGCCCGAGCGGACCCGGACGACGTGCGACCTTCCGGAGCTCGTCAGCCGCATCGCACACGGCTGACGAGGGGCGAGATCAGCGACCGCCGACCAGGATGCCGAGCGCGAACGAGACGTTGGGCACGAAGGCCACGCCGCCCGAGCTGCCCGCGCCACTCGCGGTGCCGCCGCCGATCACCAGGGGCTTGAAGCCCACCTCGGGCATCAGGCGCACGGCGCCGAGCTTGGCCGCATAGCCGACCGAGCCGCCGACCTGCGACACGAAGCCGCCGGCTCCGCCGCCCGCGCCGCCCGCGCCACCGATGGTGTTGCTCGTGAGCGCGCCGATCGTGAGCTCGCTCTCGCCCACGGGGATGCCGAACAGGGCGCCCACGTTGGCGCGCGCCAGGAACGCGCCGCCAGCGGCGATCGCGGAGACCTCGGGCACGATGGAGATCTGGGTCTTGGCCGCGTCGGTGGGGTCCGTGAGGGCGAACTTGCCCTGGAGGGCGTAGCCCACGCTCCCGATGCGGACGCCGACGTCGACCTTCTCCGACACGCCGTAGCGACCCGCGAAGTTCACGACCGGAACACCCCCGGTGACCCCGTCGGCCGAGACCATCGTGAAGCCGGGCTCGATGGCGCCCTGGAAGTTGCCTTCGCCGACCGTGCGTGCGGTCTGGACGAGGGTGGGGGCGCAGCCCGTGAGAAACAGGGCTGCCAACAGCATCTTCTTCATGCACTCTCCTCAGGTGGATGGGCCCCTCGGACGCTCCGGGGGCACCTGGCATTCGGAGAATGTCACGAGACGTCTGCGGACGTCCTACAGCGGACTTCCATCGGGCCGAACGAAGCCGGCCCTGCTGCGCCCGATGTTCTGTGCGGCGAGCTCGCCGATGGCCGCCAGGGTCTGGCGCACGGCCCCTCCAGCGAACCGGGAAGCGCCCGCCGGGATGGAGCCACCGGGGTCGCTCCAGGTGTAGTACTCCACGACCGTCCGGTCGCCGAGGTCCACGAGCAACCACGCGCCGTACGTCCACTCCACGGGCATCCCGTTGCGCGCGGCCTCGCGGGCGTGCAGGTCGTCGAGCACCGCGCCCTGCGTGGCGTCCGTCCAGGCCGTCTCCCAGACCTTCCCGCCCGAGGCCTCGTAGAGCTTCGCGCTGTGCGAGACGTCCACGACCCACCACCGATCCGCGACCACCGGCAGGTCCATCATCTCGAAGATCCGACGCGGTGCGGCCCGCTCGGTGCCTCCGATCACCTTGGAGATCGACACGGGCAGGCGCCCGGCCATGCGGGACTCGTCGTTGACGGCCATCCACACGGCCTCGATGGGCAGATCGAACACCGCCACGCCCCACGCCTTCGCGGTGGTGCCCGCCACGGGGACGATGCCCGCCACGGGGCCCTTCGCCGCGTCCGCATAGGCCCAGGACGGCGGCTCGGCGGGCTCCCGGGCCTCCCGAAGCGCCCGGTGCGGCGCCAGCTCGGCCACCCTCGGAAAGACGTCGTCGGCAGCGCTCGCGCTCGCCCCCATCAGCATGCCCCAGACCATGTCGCACCTCCTCGTGCGAACTCTGTAGGCTCCGCCTCTCTCGGCGTCCTCCGGAGGTAAGGGCTCGTAAGGGAGCTACCTCTCTGGGCCCGCTCCCGACGGCGTCAGGCTCACGAAGGTCCAGCCGCTGGCCTCCAGGCGGGCCCAGGTGGCCTGGTAGCTCTTGCCCTCGAAGGAGATGGCCCGGGTGCCGGAGGGCGTGTCCTTGAGGTCGTGGACGATGGCGTCCACCGGGAATGGACGGCTCGTGTACTTCTTGGCCGTGGCGGGGTTGTCGTCGCTGTCGATGACGACGTTGCCGTTCTTGTCGACCAGGTAGGTCCGCGTCGCCCAGGCCGGCGGCTTCAGGAGCTCGTTGAGCACGTACTGGAGGGAGACGTCGATCCGCACGATCCCCAGGAAGTTGCCCAGCTCGTCGGACAACGACCGCGAGGCGGACGCCAGCAGCCCGAGCTTCATGGGGTCCACGTGCGGGGGATGCCAGGTGATCGAGCGATCCTTGCGATCCTTGAACCACCACTCCTCGCGGAAGTCGTCCGGGGTCGTCCCGCGGGCCAGCGATGTGCCCGGGTACTCCGCCATGTGGCCGTCCACCGTGAACACCCGCGCCCACACGATGGGCACTCCGGCCTCGATCGCGTTGCGCTGGGCGCCCGGGCGACCGGAGGACGTGAGCCCTGCGGAGTCCGCCACGGTGGCCCTGAGCTGGGGCCCGAGGGCCAACAGGCTCGTGATCTCGGCGCGACCACCGGCCCCCTTCACACTCGCGAGGCTCGGCCAGTTCAGGTCGACCTCCCGGTTGTAGCGGCCGCTCCGCTTGAGCTCCGGCGGCTCGGCCATCCGGCGGGGGTTCACGCTGGCCACGGTGGCATCCGAGAGCGCCTGCTCGGCCGCGTACGCGAGGCCGTTCAGCTGACCGTCCCAGTCGCGGAAGGCCGCATCCAGACGCATCGCCTGCACGTTGGTGTCGCGGAGGACGCGCGCCAGCTGCTCTTCGGACTGCTGGGCCGCGTACTGGGCGGCCCCGAGAGCCGTCACACCGAAGAGCGCGGTGCCCGCCACCCCCGCGATGCCGAGCACGGTGACGAGCATCATGGCCACCATCACCTTGCCGCGGTTCCGCCCGATCCAACGACCGATGCGGTCGAGGATGCCGTCGGGCAGCGCCAGGATGGGCTCGTCGCGGAGGAACCGCCGGAGGTCCTCGGCGAACACCTTCACCGACGCGTACCGGCGCGCGGGGTCCTTCTGGCAGGCCTTGTCGACGATGGCGCAGAGCTGCTTGGGCAGGGGCTGGTTGCGGTGGAGGACCGCATAGGGCTGGCGTTTGGCGGACTTGGCCCACTCGAGGCACTCGTTCACGTCGAGGTCGCCCTTCACGGCGGGCCGCAGGCACACCAGCTCCTGCAGGATCAGCCCGAGGGCGTACTGATCCGAGCGGGCGTCCAGGACGTCGTTGGCACCCACCGCCTGCTCGGGGGACATGTAGCGCGGGGTGCCCATGATCATGCCGATCCGCGTCTGGTGGGCCTTCTTGGGCGCGATGCCCTCGGCGTGCAGCTCGACGGCCTCCTCCGGCTTGCCGACGAGCTTCGCGATGCCCCAGTCCATCACGATGACCTCGCCGAAGGCGCCCACCATGATGTTCTCGGGCTTGAGGTCGCGGTGCACCACGCCCCGGTCGTGGGCGTACGCGATGGCGTCGCACACGGAGAGGAAGCGCTCCAGACGGGCCTGGAGCGCGTGCGACTCGTCCACCGAGCCCCGCTTGGACCACTGGTCGCCGGCCTCCTCGAAGTAGTCCTCGAGGGTCTGCCCGCGCACGAGCTTCATCGCGTAGGCGATGCCGCCGTCCTGCTTGACCAGGCTGTGGATCGGGACGATCGACGGGTGGTCGAGCTGGGCCGTGATCTGGGCTTCCTTGTAGAAACGCCGGGTCACCGCCTTCCGGCCTGCCATCTCGGGCAAGAGCCGCTTGACCGCGACCACGCGGCCGAGGTCGTCCTTCGCGAGGAGCACCTCGCCCATCGCGCCCGCTCCGAGGGGCCCGAGGATGTTGTGGCTCGCCGCCGTGGGGTCCACGTTCGACGCCACGCGATCGATCCGGCGCGTGGCCTCCAGCGCGAGCACGGCCTCCCGGAGCTGCCCCTCGCTCAGCAGCCCCCGCCGGTGGAGCTCGGCGACGAAGTCGCGCGGATCGGGATCCGGCTCCTTCTGATCGAGCTCCTCCAGCACGCGCTCTGCGTCGTCGCGCATGTCGGGCGGCAGCGTCTGGAGGATGCTCTTCGAGTCGGACATCGGCGGGACCCTACTACAGCCCGGTCCCACCGTGCCATAGTGCGCCCATGGACACCGAAGTCACCACGTTCCCCTGCGTCGCCTGCGGCGCCCAGCTCGCCTTCAAGCCCGGCGCGGAGCGCCTCGCCTGCGACAAGTGCGGCACCGAGCAGGACATCCCCGAGTCCGGCGAGACCATCGAGGAGTACGATCTCCACGCCGCCCTCGCCGGCGCGAACAAGGTCGACGCCTCGAGCATCGCCGAGGGTGCGAAGGAGGTCCGGTGCGAGGGGTGCGGAGCGGTCTCCGTGCTCACGGGCACCGCCGACCGCTGCGCGTTCTGCGACTCCCCCGTCGTGATCATCGACGACGACGAGCAGATCCTGCGCCCCGAGAGCGTCCTGCCCTTCGCCATCGAGAAGAAGGCGGCCGCCGAGAAGTTCCGCGACTGGATCAGCAGCCGGTGGTTCGCCCCCGGCGACCTCCAGATGCGCGCCCAGCAGGACGCGATCGACGGCGTCTACCTCCCCTACTGGACCTTCGACGCCGCCACCCGTACCAAGTACCGGGGCGAGCGTGGCGACCACTACTTCGAGGAGGAGGAGTACCAGGACAGCGAGGGCAACACGAAGACCCGCCGCGTCCAGAAGACCGAGTGGTCCGACGCGAAGGGCAAGGTGAAGCGCTCCTTCGACGATGTGCTCGTCTGCGCCACCAAGAGCCTGCCGCGCTCGCTCACCGAAGGCCTCGAGCCCTGGGACCTGGGCTCGCTCAAGCCCTACGATCCCTCCTACCTCGCGGGCTTCCAGGCCGAGCGCTACGGCGTGGGGCTCGAGGACGGCTGGACCGTCGCCCAGCAGCGGATGGAGGACCAGATCCGCCACGACGTCGAGAAGGACATCGGCGGCGACGAGCAGCGGATCCACGAGATGAAGGTCCGCCACCAGGACGTCACCTTCAAGCACACGCTCCTGCCGCTGTGGATCTCGTCCTACCGCTACAACGGCGAGGTCTACCGGGTGATCGTCAACGCCCGCACGGGCGCGGTGTCTGGCCACAGGCCGTACTCCAAGGCGAAGATCGCCGCCCTGATCGCGGTGATCCTGCTGGTGTTCTTCTTCCTCTGCGGCGGGACCACCTGCTGCTCGGGCCTGATCGGCGCCGGAGGGCGCTGACAGCCGGACGACAGCCTGCCGGGAAGGTAGACCACGTCCAAGGGGTCGGGGTTTCGTTGCGACTGCTCAAGGACATCTACGGGGCCAGCGTCTCCGCGCTCATCACGGGCTTCCTGTTCCTCGGTCCCGCCATCCTGGGTCTGATCTACAGCCTCGTGCCCGTGGACATGGTGGAGACGCTCGTCGTGGAGGAGCGGCCGCCGGTGTACTTCGACGGCGCGTTCGAGCTGGCCGAGAAGGAGGTGGACGGCGACCTCGACGGGACGCAGGAGGCGCCGGCCCCAGAGACGCCCGAGACCCAGGACGATCCGCAGGAGGGCGAGGGCGGCGACCCGAACGGCGAGGCGGCCCCCGATGCGTCCGATGCCGCCGAGACCCAGGGCGGCGACCTCGTGGCCGACGCGAGCCTGGCGGTCGCCGGAGCGGGTGCCGCCGTGGGCGAGAAGGCCGGTGGGCGCGCAGTGAAGGGCGACGGGGCCAAGGGCCGCACCAAGAAGCGGTCGCGCCAGAAGTGCCCGAAGTCCTACGACGGCATCGAGCTCAGGCAGGACGGCGTCTACGAGGTCGATCGGGCGATCGTGAACTACCACACCGCCAGCGTCGACAAGTTCAACGAGCTCGGCTGGTCGCGCTCCAACGACAAGGGTGACGGCTGGGTGGTGTCGGGGTTCGACTGCCGGGGGCCCCTCTGGCACGGGGGGCTCCGCCGCGGCGACGTGGTGCTGGCGGTGAACGGGAAGAAGACGAACAACATGCTGCAGATCCTGCGGCTCTACCCCAAGCTCCGGGCGCAGAAGAAGTTCGAGGTCGACATCCTCCGCAACGGCCGGAGCGTCCGGCTCCGCTACGAGATCGTGAGGGGTTAGCATCCCGGGATGAGCGACCTGTACGTCATCCTCGGCGTGGACCGCACGGTCGACGCCGCCGCCCTCAAGCGCGCCTGGCGCGACCTCGCACGCCGCCTGCACCCGGACCGGAACCCCGGCGATCCGTCGGCCGGCAGCCGTCTGGCCGAGGTGAACGCCGCCTACGACGTGCTCTCGGACCCCGAGCGGCGCGCGCAGTACGACCGCTACGGGGCGGATGCCGCCAGCGCCTTCTTCGACCCCAGCACCGCCGAGCCCCTCGCGCCCGCCGAGCAGCGCGGCATCCGCACGGGTCCGGTGCGCGCCCGGCCCGTCCTGCACGGTGCGGACGCGAACGTGGTCCTGCTCCTGTCCGCCCTGCAGGCCTCCCGGGGCGGCGTGCACACGGTGGAGGTCGAGCCAGACAGGGTGTGCGACGGGTGCGGCGGCACGGGTCTCCGGCGCACCGGCCGCCTGTGCGGGAAGTGCGAGCGGGGCGTGATCAAGGGCCTCGGGAGCTGGCGCGTCCAGGTCCCCCGCGGGATCGCGAGCGGCCAGGTGCTCCTCGCGACCGGTCGGGGCCACCCGGGGTCCGGGCGAGGCGCCAGGTCGGGCGACCTCCGGATCACCGTGGACGTCGAGCCGGTCTACACCACCGAGGGGCTGGACCGCGTCGTCCGCGTGCCCGCCGAGGAGAGCGTGCTCGCCCACGGCGGCGTGCTCGAGGTCCAGCCGCCCGTCGGTGAGGCGGTCCGCATCCGGATCAAGCCGCAGACTCGGCCGGGCCAGCGCATCCGGCTCCGCGGGAAGGCCGAGGCCGGGCGCGACCTGCTCGTGGAGCTCCAGTCCATCCCCGACGCGCCCATCCCCGTGGACGTCGTCAGGATCTGACCGTCAGGGCGCGAAGCCCATCAGCGCCTCGAAGCTCTCGGAGAGCTGCACGCCCACGGCGTCCACCGTGGTTCCCCAGAGCTCCGCGGCGAAGGCGGCCGTGCCCGCGACGTTGGCGGGCTCGTTCAGCGCGTCCCGATCGGGCCCGAGGTACGGGCAGTCGGTCTCCAGGAGGACCTTCTCCCGCGGGAGTCGGGCCAGCAGGGTCCGGAAGCTCTCGGAGCGCCGCACGTTCGCGGGGATCGAGAGCCAGTGCCCGGCTTCGGCGATCCGCATCCCGAGCTTCACCTTCGAGCTGAAGCAGTGCCAGCAGACCCGCGTGGCCCCGAGCTCCTGGAGGACCTCCAGCATCCGCGCCTCGGCCTTCCGCGAGTGCACGATGATCGGCTTGTCCGCCTCCATCGCGATCCGGACGAGGGCCCGGAAGCGCTCCTCCTGGATCCCCCAGAGCTCCTGGGGGACCCAGTAGCGGTCGAGCCCGATCTCCCCGACGGCGACGGCCTCCTCGACGTGGTCGCGCACCCAGGCGATGCCCTCGTCCGGCGTGTGGGCCGAGGTCCGCGGGTACTCCACCCCCATCGCCTCCATCTCGGGCAGCACGGCATCCACCGGGTAGAGCCCGATGGCGGCCTTCACGAGAGGCGATCGCGCAGCGAGGTCCAGCACGGCCCGGTTGTCCTCCGGGTGCAGGCCGTTGCTCACGATCGTCGTGACCCCGGCCGCCTCGGCCCGCGCGAGGACCTCGTCCTCCATGGCCGCCAGCCGTGCGTCGGTCAGGTGGGCATGGATGTCGAACAGTCCCACGGGCGCCTCCCCACCTGTGGTAATGCTCGCCATCTCGAAGTCCACCCCGCCGCGGTGTATGCTGAGCGCAGGGAGCCCTGTGTCGAACTACCCCGACAGACCCAAGCGGAACGTGAGTCCGCGGCCTCGTCCGACGGCCTCGGAGTTCCCCGATCTCGACGATCTCCCTGGAAACGAGGAGCAGACCCGCTGGGTCGCGAGCCCCGTGAAGGCGGTGGTCGAGGAGGACGATTGGGAGCTTCCGAAGTACGATCCGGGTGAGTCCAAGAACCGTCGGCGCGCGCCGGACGAGGGCAACAAGGTCAGGAAGGGCGAGCTGGGCCGTAAGGACGGTCCGTCCGACGTCACGGGCTCCGTCCAGACGCCCCGGAAGCGGGCCGCGAGCGCCGTGCCGGTGTCCCGCCCCCGGGCCGTCGAGAAGAAGGTGCCCACACCAGCTCCGGCGCCCCGGCGTCGCCGGCGCGATCCCACGCCCGAGGAGGCGCCTCGCGCCGTAGCTCCCTCGCCCCGGCCGCCCGTCGCCTCCAAGCCGGCGATGGTCTCCAAGCCCGTCGTCGCGTCCAAGCCCACAGTGCCCACACCCGAGCCCGCGCCGCGCCGGCGTGCCGATCGTGTGCCCACGCCCGAGCCGATGCCCGCGTCCCGCGCGCGTCGCGGGTCGCGTCCGCCCACGCCCGAGCCCATGCCGGCCCGCCGGCACGACGACGACGAGGTCTCCCTCGGTCCCGTGTCCAGCCGGCCGCCCACGCCGGCTCCGGCCCCACCGCGTCGCGAGATCGACCCCGGGTACAGCCAGCCTCCCGTGCCGGTGCCCGCGCCCGCAGCATCGGTGCCCCCCGTGCCCGTTCCGGCCGCGCCCGCCCCGGTCCCCGCACCGCCCCTGGCCTCCGTGCCGCCGCCCCCCGTCCCCCTGCCGGGCGGATCGGTCGCTCCGGCCCCCACGGCGTCCCAGATGCCCGGGCTGGCGGCGATGCCCAACGACGCTCCCACCGTCGTGCGCCCCGATCTGGGCGGCATGTCGGAGGCCGAGCTCCAGGCGATGATGGAGGCCGCCCGCCCCGCGCCGGCTCCAGCGCCAGCGGCGGAGTCGTTCCCGTCCGGCTGGGACGATCAGCCCGAGGGCGAGCCCACGGTGGCCCTGCGCTCCCCGGTCGCCTCCCAGCCCCCGGCGAGCCAGTCGCTGCCGGGCTCCGCGTCCTACTCGCCCCCTTCCCAGCCACCGCCCGTGGCCGCGCAGGAGATCACGGTCCGGCACGAGCCCGAGCTCCCCGCCGAGCCCAGCCGCTCGTCCCGCAACGTCGCCCCACCCGCGCGGTCCGGCGACGGCGCGCGGAAGAAGAAGAAGAACAAGAGCGTCCAGGTCGCCAAGGGCGGCAAGAAGTTCGACGACGAGGGCGGTATCCAGCCCCTCCACCTCATCTACGGTGCGGTGGCCGTCGGCGGCTTCCTCCTGATCGCCGGGTCCTTCATCGCCGGGATCATCATCCTGATGTACATGCCGACCGCATAGGCGGTCAGGCCGTTCGGGCGTTCGGCGGGTGCCGGGCCAGCCAGTGCTCCGCGATGTCGATGCGGCGGGCGACCCAGACGCGCTCGTGGGCGGCCACGTGGTCGAGGAAGCGCCGGAGGCCCGCGATCCGCGCCGGACGGCCCGCGATGCGGCAGTGCAGGCCGATGGACAGCATCTTGGGGCTGCCCTCCAGCCCCTCCTGGTAGAGCACGTCGAACGCGTCGCGCAGGTAGGCGTAGAACTGGTCGCCCGAGTGGAAGCCCTGCGGCGTGCAGAACCGCATGTCGTTCGTGTCGAGCGTGTAGGGCACGATGAGGGTCGGCGTGCCGTTCACGTCCTTGTAGTAGGGCAGATCGTCGGCGTAGCTGTCCGCGACGTAGGTGAACCCGCCGTGCTCCACGACGAGCTCGGTGGTGCTCGTGCTGTCGCGGCCCGTGTACCACCCGCGCGGCTTCTCGCCGGTGACCGCCTCGTGGATCGCCACGGCACGCTCCAGGTGCGCGCGCTCCTCCGCGGGGTCCATGTGCCCGTAGTCGATCCACCGCCACCCGTGGGTCGCGATCTCCCAGCCCGCGTCCTGCATGGCCTTCACGGCCTCCGGGTTCCGCTCGAGGGCCATCGCCACGCCGAACACGGTCACCGGCAGCCCGCGGCGCGCGAGCTCCCGATGCAGCCGCCAGAAGCCCGCCCTCGACCCGTACTCGTAGATCGACTCCATCGACATGTGCCGACGGCCCTTCCACGCCTCGGCGCCGATGATCTCGGAGAGGAACCGCTCGCTCGCCTCGTCGCCGTGGAGGATGCAGCTCTCGCCGCCCTCTTCGTAGTTCACCACGATCTGCAGGGCGATCGCCGCGTCTCCCGGCCAGGCCGCATGCGGCGGAACCGCTCCGTAACCGATCAGATCCCGCGGGTATGCCATGGTCCCTCCCTCTCGCGCCGAGGGCCCGAGCCTAACCCTTGCCTCGTGCAGGGTCGTGCTTACCGAAGCGCCGGTCATCCAGGAGGAGGGGATCCATGATCCGCATCCAGAACGCGACGAGGCGCTATGGGGGCGTCCTCGCCGTCGACGGAGTGACGGTCTCCATCGAGAAGGGCGAGGTCGTCGGGCTGCTGGGCCACAACGGAGCCGGCAAGACCACCCTGATGAAGATGCTCACCGGCGTGCTCGAGCCCACCGCGGGTGAGCTGATGGTGGCCGGCAAGAGCATCACCGAGGCCCGCACGGACGCCCAGCGGCATGTCGGCTACCTGCCCGAGAGCGCCCCGCTGTACCCCGAGATGCCGGTGTACGAGTACCTGATGCTCATGGCGGAGCTCCGCGGCGTCCCGAGCGCCCAGCAGGAGGCCGCCGTGCTCGGGGCCGCCGAGGCCACCGGGCTGGACGGCCGGCTGGCGCAGCCGATCCGCGAGCTCTCCAAGGGCTACCGCCAGCGCGTCGGCATCGCCCAGGCCATCGTGCACGACCCCGACGTGTTGATCCTGGACGAGCCCACCAACGGCCTCGACCCCGTGCAGATCGAGAGCATCCGGACCCTCGTGAAGCGGCTCGCCGAGCGCACCACCATCGTGCTCTCCACCCACATCCTCCAGGAGGTCGAGGCGGTGTGCGACCGCGTGCTCATCCTGATCGGCGGGCGCCTGGTCGCGGACTCCGCGCTGGCGGACCTCCTGCGGACCGACCGCATCCTGATCTCCGCGAAGGGTGACGGCATCGCGGCCACGCTGGCGGCCCTCCCCGGGATCTCGGCCGTGAGCGCCCTCGGTGAGGACGCCCGCAATCCCGGCTACTCCCGCTTCTCGGCCACCGCGGCCGACCCCTCGCCCGCCATGGTCGGCGCGGTCCTCGACCTCGCGGGCCGGAACGGGTGGTCGGTGGCGTCCATCGGCCAGGAGGAACGCACGCTGGAGACCGTGTTCAAGGAGCTCCAGCAGGCCCACGCGAAGGGGGTGGCGTGATGCGCGCGATCACCTCGATGGCGGGCAAGGAGCTCCGCGCCCTCTTCCAGAGCCAGGTGGCCGTGCTCTTCCTGGCGTTGTTCATCGTGGCGAACAACCTCACCTTCTTCGTGGTGAGCCGCTTCTTCGCCCGCAACCTCGCGGACCTCACGCCGATGTTCGAGTGGCTGCCGATCAGCCTCATCGTGCTCGTCAGCGCCGTCGCCATGCGCGCCTGGGCGGAGGAGGAGAAGTCCGGCACCCTCGAGGTCCTCCTCACCCTGCCCGTACGCACCATGGACCTCGTGCTCGGCAAGTTCCTGGCCGGCATGGCGCTCGTGGCGATCGCCCTCGCCACCACCCTGCCCCTCGCCTTCACGGTCGCGATGGTGGGCCCGCTCGACTGGGGTCCGGTGATCGGCGGCTACCTGGGCGCCATGTTGCTGGCGGGCGCCTACCTGTCGATCGGCCTGTGCATCAGCGCCCGCACGGACAACCAGGTCGTGGCGCTCATGGGCACGGTGGCCGTAGGCGGTCTGCTGTACCTGATCGGGACGGACGGCGTGGTCGCGCTCCTCGGCTCCTCCAACGGCCAGATCGCCGCGGCCATCGGCACGGGGAGCCGCTTCGAGAGCATCGCGCGCGGTGTGGTCGACCTCCGGGACATCGCGTACTACGCGAGCCTCACGACGTTCTTCCTGGTCCTGAACGGCTACTTCCTCGATCGTCGGCGGATCGACCCGCAGGGACGGGGCCAACAGCGCCTGGCGGCCCTCCGCCTGCTCGTGCTGCTCACGGCCGCCAACGCTCTCGCGCTCGATGTCTGGATGCACCCGGTCCGCTTCCTCCGCGTCGACCTGACCGAGAACCAGGACTACACGATCAGCGACGTCACGGCAGGCATCCTGCGCGAGCTCGACGAGCCCCTGCGCATCCAGGGCATCTTCTCCGAGCGCAGCCACCCGAAGCTCCAGCCCCTGGCACCGCAGCTCGCAGCGCTCCTCGAGGAGTACGCCATCGTGGGCGGCGACCGCGTCACCACCGAGATCCTCGATCCGTCCGGCGACGACGACCTCGCGGACCTGCTCGAGCAGGAGTTCGGCGTGCGTCCCGTGCCCATGCCGGTGGCCGACCGCAACGAGACCCGCATCGTGAACTCCTGGTTCCACGTGCTCCTGCGGTACGGCGACAAGCACGCGGTGGTCGCGTTCAACGACCTCGTGGAGGTCGAGCAGACCGACGGCGACTTCGACGTCCGCCTCCGCGACCCCGAGTACGACATCACCAAGGCCATCAAGCGGGTCACCCAGGACTTCGCCACCACGGAGTCCCTCGTGGCCAAGCTGCCGGCCGGCAGCAAGCTCCTCCTGTACGCCACGCCCGCCACGCTCGACGAGATGATGACCGCCAACCTCGGCGTGATGCGGAAGGTCGCCGGTGAGCTCGCAGCCATGGGCGACGCCCTGACCTTCGAGCAGATCGACCCCAGCGCAGACCCCGCGGTGGCCGAGCGGATCGCCGGCGAGTACGGCGTGCAGCCCACGCTGTCCTTCGCCAACGGGCAGGTCTACTGGCTGCACCTGGTCCTCGACACCGGCGACAAGGCCCAGCGCGTCTTCCCGCGCGGCGAGCTCACCGAGAACGACCTCGAGAAGACGCTCGACTCCGCCCTGCAGCGCGCGGTGCCCGGTCAGCTCAAGACCGTCGCGATCTACACCCAGGCGCCCACGCCCCCGCCGTCCGCGCCGGGCGAGCCCCCGCGTCAGGCGCCGCCTCCGGAGTACCGGTTCCTCGAGCAGATGATGGCCCAGCGGTTCGAGGTCGAGCCGGACGTCGACCTCTCGAGCGGCGCGGTGCCCGACACCGTCGACGTCCTCGTGCTCGGGAAGGTGGGCCCCCTCTCCGCGAACGAGCAGCTCGCCATCGACCAGTTCCTGCTGCGCGGGGGCTCGGTCATCGCGATGGCCGGCAGCAGCCGGGTGAGCATGGACCGCGGTGGCTTCGCCGCGGAGGCCACCAGCCAGGCGCTCCTCGACATGCTGGCCCGCTACGGGGCGAAGGTCGGCAGCGGCTTCCTGCTCGACGACCAATCCGGCACGCTCGCAATGCCCGTTCGCGGTCGTGTGGTGCAGTTCCAGTACCCCTACTGGCTCGACATCCGCCCCGGGCAGTTCGCGGCCGACCACCTGGCGCTCCAGGGCATCCCGCAGCTCTCGATGCCGTGGGTGTCCGAGGTGTCCCTCGCGGACGTCCCGGAGGGTCTGAAGGGCGAGGTGCTCCTGCGGTCGTCGCCGGACGCCTGGAGCCGCGTCAGCGCCGACCTCATGCCGGACTTCCGCACCTACACCGAGACCGGGTTCGCCCGCGGCACCGACAAGGCCGAGCGCCCCGTCGCGGTCGTGCTCACCGGCCGCTTCCCGAGCTTCTTCGACGACGCCTCGCGCCCGCAGGTCGAGGGTGCGCTCACCACGGCCGCGGCCGACGGGAAGCTCGTGGTGCTGGGGTCCTCCGAGATGCTCTCCGACGTCATCCTCGAGTACGCCGGGAGCCCGCTGGGCCGCGTGCACGCCAACAACCCGCTCCTGATGCAGAACCTGCTCGACTGGGCGCTCGCGGACACCGACCTCCTCTCCATCCGCAACGCCGGCACGTTCAGCCGCACGCTCGACCCCATGGACGAGAGCGCCGCACGCACCCTCGAGTACGCCAACTACGCGTTCGGCGGGCTCGTCCTGGCCGCGTTCTTCGTGATCGCCCGTCGCCGCCGGCCCATCCCCACCGTCCCCAAGAGGTCCGCATGACCACGAACCAGGCGCTCGGCGGCCTGCTCGCCGTCCAGCTCGCCCTCGCCGCCTTCACCTGGTGGCCCCGCCCGGACGGGCCGGAGCCCCAGAAGGTGTTCCCCTACGCCCCCGACACCATCACGCGGGTGAGCATCGAGTCCACGTCCACCCGCTCGCGCAAGCAGGACCTGATCCTCGAGAAGAAGGGAGAGACCTGGGGCCTCGCGAGCGGCCACGACTTCCCGGTCATCGAGACCAAGGTGCACGAGCTGCTCGAGGCCATGACGTCGCTCACCTACCGCACGCCCGTGGCGACGAGCCCCTTGCGCCACGAGCAGCTCAACGTGGACGACGAGACCCCCACCCGCCGGATCAAGGTGACCGCGGGCGGCCAGGAGTCCACCGTGCTCCTCGGTGCGGCGAGCGGGAAGCGGATGAACGTCCGCTTCGAGGGGCACGACGAGGTCTACCAGGTGGACGGGATGGGCGCGTGGTCCTTCGCGGACAACAACGGCTCCTGGGTGGAGCGCGAGCGCCTGAACCTGGACCGCGCCACCCTGAAGAGCGTGCGCCTGAAGCGCCTGGACGCCGACTTCGAGCTCGTGCAGGCCGACGACGGGGTCTGGAGCCTCGCGGACCTCGCGGACGGCGAGCAGATGGACAGGAAGCGGGTGGACGACCTGCTCGACGCGCTCGTCGCGCTCACCATGAGCAAGCCCGCCGATCCCGCCCTGGTGAAGAGCGAGCCCGAGATCACGGTGAGCTGGAGGACGAAGGACGGCGGCGAGGGCCGCTACGACGTCGTGGGGTCGGACGAGGACGCGCTGCTCATCGAGCTGCCGCCCTCCCCTCCCTTCGAGATGGCGAGCGTGCTCCCACGGGAGCAGATGGAGCAGACACAGCGGGAGGACCTCCTGGTGGAGGTCGCCGGCGAAGGGAGCGAGTGATGTCGTTGGTGGGCGCCCTGCGGGGCAAGGGACCGAGCGGGTTCGGGTACGACTCGACGGCGGAGGACGTCACGGCGGGCCTGGACCTCACGGGGCGGACGATCCTGGTGACCGGCTGCAACTCCGGGCTCGGCCTGGAGACGGCGCGGGTGCTCGCCCTGCGCGGCGCACGGGTGGTAGGGGCCGCCCGCACCGAGGAGAAAGCGCGCGAGGCCCTTGCGCCGTTCGCCGGCGAGCACCTCCCGGTCGCCTGTGAGCTCTCGGAGCCCGCCAGCGTGCGTGCCGCCGTGCAGGTGGTCGCGGAGAAGGCCGGCCCCCTGGACGCCATCATCGCCAACGCCGGCATCATGGCCCTCCCCGAGCGCAACGTGTCCCACGGGCTCGAGCTGCAGTTCCTCACGAACCACGTGGGTCACTTCCTGCTGGTCACGGGTCTGCTCGACCGGCTCGCGCCCACCGCGCGCGTCGTGATGCTCTCGAGCACCGCCCACACGAACACGTACGCCGAGGGCATCCGCCTCGACGACCTCGACGCGAGTCGCGGGTACACGCCGTGGGGCGCCTACGGCCAGAGCAAGCTCGCCAACCTCCTGTTCGCCAAGCACCTGGCCACCCGGCTCCCCGCCGGTCAGACGGCGAACAGCCTCCACCCGGGTGTGATCTGGACGAACCTCGGTCGCCACATGAACCCCGTGGTCGGCTTCGCGGCGACGCTCATCAGCCCGCTGTTCCTCAAGACCATCCCCGCGGGCGCGTCCACGCAGACCTACGTGGCCACCCACCCCGACGTGGCCGCGACCACCGGGGAGTACTTCGCGGACTGCAACATCGCGAAGCCCTCCGCCCACGGTCGCGACGCCGCGCTCGCCGAGGCGCTCTGGACGAAGACCGAAGAGCTGGTCGCGGCCCTTTGACGTCTCGTCGGGCGCGCGCCGGGCTCGCCGCGGTCGGGCTGCTCGTCGCCTGGTGGCTCTGGCAGCGTCCCGCGTCCTCCGACCCGGCCCTCTCCGCTCCCTCCGCAGGCCCGGAGACCGTCCGGTCCACGCCCGTCGCCCGGGAGAGGCAGGCCGTCCAGGTCCCCGCCCTCGCGGACGTGCCGGAGGTCGAGCCGCCGCCCGGCCTGCTCGTCCGCGCCGTGGACCTCGTCGCCCTCGGCAGCCCACCGACCCCCTGGACCGCCGACCTCGACGCCATGGTGCTCCTCTGCGACGCCCCGACGGGTCCGGTGTCCCAGGCCGAGCAGGACGGCTGGGTGGCGGCCATGGAGGCCAGCCCGCCCGCCAGGGGCATGCTCGCCGCCGCCCTGCGCGCCGAAGACCGCGAGCGCGTCGAGGTCGTCGAGCTCGCGGCACGCAACGCCGGCCTGCCCGACTGCCCGCTCGCGGAGTGGCTGGAGGCCGCCCGGCGCCGCGGTGACCCCGCCGAGCCCGTGCTCCCCGAGGGTGCCGACCCCGCCGAGCTCGCCCGGCACGACCGCACGTTCCTGATGGGGCTCCGGAGCGGCGGTACGACGTACTACGGCCCTCCGTAGGACGCGCGGAGGGCCTCCGCGGTGCCCCGGATGTTCGCGTCCTCCCCGAACACGTGCTGCATGAACAGCCGGAACACGGGGCTCGGCACCACCCCGTCCTCCGTGAGCACCACCCGCGTGCCCGCGCCGTCCGGGGTGAACCGCCAGGTCCAGGTCCCGCCGAAGTCCGGGTGGTCGACGATGCGCGTCAAGTACGTCCCGCTCGTCTCCGTCGGCAGGATCTCGAGGTCCAGGCACTCCCACGTGCACTCCCGGAACCGCGCGCGACCCGCCACCTCCGGGAGCGCCTCCACGCTCTGGACATCCCGCTTCCAGGACGCTGCGGCCCGCCAGTCCCGGACGCGGGCCTCCACCTCCGCAGGTGACCCGTCCACGTGGACCTCCACGGTGGCCGTGTGGGTCTCCGGCAGCGTGCTGCCATACCCGTAGAGCCCCGCACACCCGGCCACCACGACCACGCCGACACCCGCGGCCACCCGCATCCACGGCTTCATGCCAGCGCCTCCGCCAGCCGCTCGAGGGCGGCCACCACGCCTGGCGCGTCGGGTCCGAGCCGCTCGAGGGCCCCTACCAGCCGCTGGGGATCGAGGGGCCCCTGATCCGCCCGCGCTGCCCGCCCCGCCGCCGTGAGCACGACCACGACCCGCCGCCGGTCCCCCTCCACACGCTCGCGCGCGACGAGGCCCCGGCGCTCCAGGTCCGCGAGGTGCTCGGACAGCGTGCTGGGCGCGATCGCGAGGTGCTCCGCCAGATCCCGCGTCTCCACAGGGCTGGCGAGGTGGCTCAGCAGCCGCTGGTCCCGCTCCGACAGGCCCGTCTCGCGCCCGGGGTGCCGGTACGCCGCGTGCCAGATGCGGGGGTATGCCGTCTGGATCCGTTCGACGAGGTCGTCCATCGTGCCTCCCGGACGCCTGGTATCGGCCGGGGATCGTTCGTCGAACCGAACGTCCCCACCCCGCCTCCGCTCTGGTACGCTCGCCGACCGGCCCTGGAGGTGGAATGCGACGGTTCGAGCTGTCCGACGGCAAGTCCCACAAGTTCTGGGAGATCGTCGTCGACGGAGCAGAGGTCACCACGCGCTGGGGCCGCATCGGCACGGACGGGCAGACGAAGTCGAAGGACTACGCCACGGCCGCTGCGGCCCAGGTCGACGCCGACAAGCAGATCGCCTCGAAGGTGAAGAAGGGGTACGGCGAGGTCGCCGCCGGCGCGGCGCCCGCCCCCCGACCCGCACCGAAGCCCGCTGCGGCAGCGCCCCCTGCGCCAGAGCCCGCCACGCCGGACGCTCCCGCCGCCGAGGCCGAACCGCCCGATGCTCCCGTCGCCACCGAGGCCTCCGCAGCCGAGCTGCCCGACGAGGACACGTTCGTGATCCCCTCGTCGTGGAAGGGTCGCCTGCACCCCCGCCGCGGCGGACGCTGCCCGGTGCCCGGCGTGCCGTCGGAGGCCAAGCTGCTCGCCCGGGCCCTCGAGGGCCTCCGCCAGCAGGTGAAGGGAGCCGGCGAGGACGCGATCCTCGCGGCCATCGACCGCGACCGGGACACCCGCCGCGCGTTCGTCGGGAAGATCCACGGTGGTCATCGTCACGGCAGCCACGCGCCGTCCGAGGCGTACGTCCTCCTCGTGGCCCGCCGCATCGGCCTCGCCGCCGCCGTGGATGTCCTCCTGTTCTCCGAGGAGCTCCACCGGAGCTGGCAGATCGTCGATGCTGCCGGGATGATCCCGCTGCGCCGCCTGCTCGCCGAAGCCCCGGAGGACGCGTGGACCGAGGCGCGCGACGCGGCGGCCCCGTGGTTCGGGACGTCCGAGAAGCGCTCGCTCATCGCGGCCTACCTCTTCCCCGAGGAGGAGAGCTGGTGGCGCGGGACGACCTACCGCCAGAGCGTGCTGGCGACGTGTCCGACCGATCCCGCCGACGTCGCCGCCGTCCTCGACGCCTGCTACCGCTCCGACACCGGGGTGCTCGAGACCCTCGTGGTGGAGCACGGTGACGCCGCCGTCCCGGTCCTCGCCCACCAGCTCGCGAGCGCCTACGACTCCGATCAGCGCAAGGCCACCGCCCGCGTCCTCGCGGAGCTCCCATCGGACGCCGCCGTGCAGGCGCTGTTCGCCAACCTCTCCGAGAAGGGCGTGCTGCTCGTGCTCCCCGACGTCGCCGCGCGCTTCCCGCGCCGGTGCCTGCGCGTGGGCTTCGAGTCGATGCCGAACGCGGCGCTGGAGCCGCTCCTCACCGGCTGGGGCGCGCAGTACCCCGAGGCGCTCGCGGCCGTCCTCCCCGGCCTGTCGCCGAAGGCGCGGGCGGCTGCCGATGCCCTCGAGGCCCGGCGGTCCCCCGCGCTGCCCGAGGCCGATCCGTCCACGCTGCACGCGCTCTACCGGGATCCCCCGTGGAACCGGAAGCTCCCGAAGCCCCCTGCGGCCGTCACCGTCACGCCCGATCTGCCCGCGCCCCATCTCGTCACCATCGGCCGCGAGACCGCCCTCGCCGAGGAGGTCGTGGCGAGCGCGGAGGCCTTCGCGGACCTCACCTCCTCCGAGAAGCGCACGAAGCTGAAGAACCGCTGGCCCTGCGATCCCGGTGCCTGGCTCGCGGCGCTCGACGACGACAGCCTCCACGACCCCGCATGGGTGAACCTGCAGAACACGTGGTGGCACGACGATGAGGCGGCGAAGCTCGCTCTCGGGTCGGCCACCGTGGGCTCCGGACGCACGATCCAGTGGGTGCTCGACTCCGAGCGCGCCGCCATGCCGGGCTTCGTTCCCGTCGCCCATCCCGCCGTCGCGGAGCACATGCTGGGGCTCCTCCCGAGCCGGAGCCTCCGGCAGGTCGCCCTGGACTGGCTGAATCGCCACCCGATCTACGCGGCACGCGCCTGGGTGCCCACTGCCGTCGGTCGCGACGGGAAGGCCCGCCAGGCTGCCGAGGCCGGGCTGCGCGAGCTCGTCGCGGAGGGTCACGTCGACGAGGTGCGCGAGGCGGCCCGCCACTACGGTCCCGCGGCGGAGGCCTCCGTGGAGGCCCTGCTCGCGCGCGACCCGCTGACCGTGCTCCCCGGGAAGCCCCCGAAGACGCTCTTCGTCGCCGCCGCCGTCCTGCCGCGCCCCCGCCTGAAGGACCGCCAGGAGGTCCTCCCGCTCGAGGCCATCGACGCGGTGCTCACCACCCTCGCGCTGTGCACCGCCGACCGCGCGTACGCCGGCGTGGACGTGCTGAAGGCCACCCTCGACGCCGACAGCCTCGCGGACTTCGGGTGGGCCGTGTTCGAGCAGTGGCTCGCCATGGGCGCGCCCACCAAGGAGGCCTGGGGTTTCACGCAGCTCGGCTACGTCGGGAACGACCGGGTGGCGGGTCTCCTCACGCCCATGATCCGACGCTGGCCCGGCGAGTCCCAGCACAAGCGGGCGGTGACCGGGCTCGACGTGCTGCTGGCGATCGGCACCGACGTCGCGCTGATGCACCTGAACGGCATCGCGCAGAAGGTGAAGTTCAAGGGCATCAAGGAGGCCGCGCAGGAGCGGATCCAGCGGCTCGCGGAGTCGCTGGAGCTCACCACCGACCAGCTCGCCGACCGCCTGGTGCCCGACCTCGGGCTCGACGCCGACGGCACGCTCACCCTCGACTACGGGCCCCGGCAGTTCGTCGTGGGCTTCGACGAGGCGCTGAAGCCGTACGTGAAGGACGCCGCGGACGGGAAGCGCCGCACGGCCCTCCCCAAGCCCGGCGCCAAGGACGACCCCGCGTTGGCCGGTCCCGCCGAGGAGACGTTCAAGCAGCTCAAGAAGGACGTCCGCACGCTGGCGGGTCTGCAGATCCTGCGACTCGAGCAGGCCATGATCACGTGCCGGCGCTGGCCCGCCGCCGACTTCGAGCGCTTCCTGGTCGCCCACCCGCTGCTCGTCCACCTCGTCCGCCGCCTGATCTGGGGCGTGTACGGCGCGGACGGTGCGCTCACCGCCACATTCCGGGTGGCCGAGGACGGCACGTATGCGGACCGCGACGACGAGGGCTGGGAGCTCCCGGCAGGCGCACAGGTCGGGGTGGTGCACCCCATCGACATGCAGGACGCCGATCGGGCCGGCTGGGGCGAGGTGCTCGCGGACTACGAGCTCCTCCAGCCGTTCCCGCAGCTCGGCCGTCCGGTGTTCCACCTCACCGACGCCGAGCGCGGAGCGACCGCCCTCGAGCGCAACCCCGCCAAGCGCATCCCCATCGGACGCATGCTCGGGCTGTTCTCCAAGGGCTGGGTGCGGGGAGAGGCCCAGGACGCCGGCGTGTCCCACTGGGTCACGATGCCGCTCCCGGACGGCCGGAACCAGATCCGCATGAACCTCGGGGAGGCCGGCATCTGGACCGGCATGGGGGCCCAGCAGGACGAGGACCCCACCGTCGAGAAGGTCGTGGTGTGCGACCGGAACGCGTGGGACTGGAACCCGAAGGGCGACGTGGCCTGGGGCAGCCTGCCCGCCGGGCTGGTGTCCGAGGTCCTCGCCACCCTCGACCAGCTCCACGCGGACTGACCCATGACCCAGACCGTCCAGCGGCCCCCCGCCGAGGTCCTCTACGCCGACGAGCTCGCGCGGCTCGACGCCGCCGACACCCACCCCCGCCCGCCGGGCTGGCGGCTGTCGCTCCCGGCCGTGCGCACCTTCCTCGTCGGCGACCCCACCCGCGACATCCGGCCCAAGTTCGTCGGCGACCCCGCCCTCGTCGAGCGCGCGATGGTCTCCCTCGCCACCGAGCGCGGCCTGCTGCTCGTCGGGGAGCCCGGCACCGCGAAGAGCATGCTCTCCGAGCTCCTGGCGGCCGCGATCAGCGGCGACTCGTCCCTGGTGGTCCAGGGGGGCGCGGCCACCGGCGAGGAGCAGATCAAGTACTCCTGGAACTACGCGATGCTCCTCAACCGCGGGCCCACGCCCGAAGCCCTCGTGCCCGCGCCGATGTACACCGGCATGGCCACCGGTCGGCTCGTGCGGTTCGAGGAGATCACACGCTGTCCGAGCGAGGTGCAGGACGCCCTGCTCTCCATCCTCTCCGACAAGGTGCTCGCCGTGCCCGAGCTCGCAGGGGAGCACGCGCTCCTGCGCGCACGTCCGGGCTTCAACGTCATCGCCACCGCCAACACCCGCGACCGCGGCGTGAACGAGATGAGCGCGGCCCTGAAGCGCCGGTTCAACTTCGAGACCGTGCACCCCATCGCGGACTTCGCCACGGAGCTCGCCCTCGTCGAGCGCCAGTCCGCCCGCATGCTCGCGGCCTCCGGGGTGCCTGCGGCCGTCCCGGTCGACGTCCTCGAGGTGCTGGTGCGCACCTTCCGCGACCTGCGGGGCACCGAGGCGGGCTCGGCCATGGACCGCCTCTCGTCCGTCATGTCCACGGCGGAGGCCGTCAGCGTCGCCCATGCGGCGGGCCTGCGCGCCCACTACCTGCGCGACGACGTCGCGTCGGGTGCGGACATCGTGGACTGCCTGGCGGGCGCAGCGGTGAAGGACGACGCCGAGGACCTCAAGCGGGTGCGGCGCTACCTCGAGCAGAAGGTGAAGGGCAGGACGGGCGCGTGGCGCGCCATGTACGACGCGCGGCACCGGTTGGGTGGATGACCCTGCACGTCGTCGGCGTGCGCCACCACAGCCCCGCGTGCGCCGCCCTCGTGCGCGACACGCTCCGCGCGGTGCGCCCGCGCTGGGTGCTCGTGGAGGGTCCGGCCGACTTCAATCCGCGGATGGGCGAGCTGCTGCTCGGCCACACCCCGCCCGTGGCGCTGTTCAGCTTCCACTTCGCGGACGACCGGCGCCACGCGAGCTGGGCCCCCTTCTGCGTCTACTCGCCCGAGTGGATCGCGCTCCACGAGGGCTCGGCGCTCGGTGCCGACGTACGGTTCGTCGACCTCCCCGCCTGGGACCACGGGATGGACGGCCTCGAGAACCGCTATGCGGACGGTCCCCTGGCCGATCCCGACGTCGCGCTCGCCGAAGCGCTCGGCGAGCAGGGCACCGACGCCGCCTGGGATGTCGCGTTCGAGCTGCCGCCGCCGGATGGGCTGCAGGAGCGCCTCACCACGTACTTCCGTGGGCTCCGCGAGCGCATGCCGGCCTCGGCGTCGGACCTGCGGCGCGAGGCGTACATGGCGCGCTGGGTGCGCTGGGCGCTCGGGCAGGGAGGTGAGGTCGTCGTCGTGTGCGGGGGCTTCCACGCGCCCGTGCTGGAGGGGCTCACGCCGGACCCCGAGGCCGGGGAGCCCGAGGTGCCGGCCCCCACGACCGACCGCAGCGCGACCTGGCTCATCCCGTACGACGAGCGCCGCCTCGACAGCTTCGCGGGCTACGCGTCCGGGATGCCCTCCCCCGCCTGGTACCGATGGGTGTGGACGGAGGGCGTCGAGCGTGCGGGTCCGCGGGGGCTGGAGGCCACCGCGACGGGCCTGCGGGCGCGCGGGCAGGTCGTGAGCGTCGCCGACACCGTGGCTGCCTGGACCCAGGCCACCGCCCTCGCGCGGGTCCGGGGCCACAGGGCGGTCGCCCGCGTGGACCTGCTCGACGCCGTGGTGTCGACCTGGGTGAAGGAGGCCCTGCCGGCCCCGGTGCCGTGGAGCGCGCGCACCGCGCTCCGACCGGGCACCCACCCCGTGCTGGTCGAGCTCGTCGCGCGCCTCTCGGGCGACCTGCGGGGCACCCTGCACCCCGACACACCCCTCCCGCCCCTCGTGCACCACGTGGAGGCCGTGCGCAGGCAGCACGACCTGCAGGCGGCAGCGGCTCCGCGCACCCTCACCCTGCGCCGGGGCGACCCCCGCCACGAAGAGCGCCGCCTGGCCCTCGAGCGCCTCGTGCTGCTCGGCGTGGCCGGCATCACCCGCGCGGCCCGGGAGCCCACGTTCGTCATCCAGGACGACCCCATGGGCCCGACGTCCGTGCTGGAGGCGGCGGCCTACGGCCCCACCCTCGAGGACGCTGCGCTCGCGAAGCTGGAGGAGCGGGCCCGGGAGGCAGAGGGCTTCGTCGCGCTGGTCGCCGTGCTGGAGGCGTCCGTGCGCACGGGCCTCCCGGGGCTCTCGGCCCGCGCGCTGGCCGATCTGGACGCGGTGGCTCGAGAGGAGCATCGGCTCGACGTGCTGGGTGACGGCCTGCACGGCCTGCTCGGGGTGGTCCGGCACGGTGGGCTCTCGGACGCAGATCGTGCCGCGGTGGCCGTCCTGGTGGACACCAGCCTGGACCGTGGGCTCTGGCTCGTGGAGGGTGTGCAGGGCCAGGGGCCCGTGGATCTCGGCAGGGTCGCCGCCGTCCAGGCCCTGCGGGACGCCGCCATGGGCGGGGTCACCGTGGATCCGGACCGCGTGCGCGGGGTCTTCGAGCGGGTGGCCGACGATCCCGCCGCCCCCCTCGACCTCCGGGGCTCGGCGCTCGGTGCGCTGGCCAGCCTGGGTCACCTCACGGCGGACGGGGGCGCCGACCGCGCGTCGGCCGTGCTCGCCGCGGTCGAGCCCACCCGGCTGGGCGACTACCTGGCCGGCCTCCTGCGGCTCGCGCGCGAGGTGCTCTCCGATGGCGAGGGCCTGCTGCGCGCCGTCGACGCGTCCCTCGCCGCCATGGACGAGGTGGCCTTCCTCGCCGCCCTGCCGTCCCTCCGGGTCGCCTTCCACCAGCTCCCCACGCGCGAGCGGGCGGACGTCGGCCGATCGGTCGCGGCCCTCCATGGCCGCGTGGGGGCACGGCTCACCGCAAGGCTCGCCCACGACCCCGCCCTGGTCGCGCGAGGCATGGCGCTCGAGGCCCTCGCCGAGGCCTGGCGCGCCCACCTGGGGGTCCCGTGACCGACCCTCTCGCGCGGTGGCGCCTCGTGCTCGGAGAGGCCGGCCAGGCCGGGCTGGGAGCCACCCTGGGTCCCGACGCCGCCCGGATGGACGCGGCCCTCCACTGGCTGTACGGCCGTGAGCCCGGCGAGGGCGGGGGTGCCGCACAGGGGCCGCGCCAGGCGGGCGACGGCCCCTCGCAGCTCACCGTCCCGGACTGGATCAACGAGGTCCACACGCTCTTCCCGAAGGAGACCATCGAGCGCCTCGAGAAGGACGCGGTGGAGACGTACGGCATCGCGGAGGTGGTGACCGACCCCGCCGTGCTCGAGCGCGCCGAGCCCAACCCGGCCCTGCTCCGCGCGGTGCTGCAGACCAAGCACCTCATGGACGAGCGCCTGCTCGCGGCGGCCCGGACGCTCGTGAAGAAGGTCGTGCAGCAGCTCGTGGACGAGCTCGCCGAGGAGGTGCGCACGCCGCTCCACGGCCTGGTCGCCCGGGACCGCTCGTCCCGCTTCGCCCGGGGGCCGCTGGACCTCCGGCGCACCCTCCGGGGCAACCTGAAGAACGTCGACCGCCAGTCGGGTCAGCTCGTCGTCGATCGCACCTGGTTCTTCGAGCGCCGCACCCGCCGGCTCGACACGTGGCAGATCCTCGTGGTGGTCGACCAGTCCGGGTCCATGCTGGACTCCACGATCCACGCGGCCGTCACGGCCTCCATCCTCGCCGGGCTGCCCGGGATCCGTAGCCACCTCATCGCCTTCGACACCGAGGTGGTCGACCTCTCGAGCGACGTCCGCGCCCCCGTCCAGACGCTGATGAGCGTGCAGCTCGGGGGCGGCACCTACATCGCGAAGGCCGTGGAGTACGCCGCGGGGCTCGTCCAGGCGCCTTCCCGCGCCATCCTGGTCCTCATCACGGACTTCTTCGAGGGCGACACCCCGGGCCGGCTGGAGCGCATCGTGGGCGACCTCGTGGCCCAGGGCACCCTCGTGCTCGGGCTGGCGGCCCTCGACCGGGAGTGCGTGCCCGCGTACGACCGCGAGCTCGCGGGGCGGCTGGTGAAGCGCGGCGCCCACGTGGGCGCGATGACGCCCGGGCAGCTCGCCACCTGGATCGCCGAGAGGATCCGCCGGTGAGGTCCGACCTCCTCGCCCTGGACGACGACGCGCTGGCCACGCTGGCCAACCGCGGCCTCGTGAAGCGCGCCCGCAAGGAGGTCGACCGCGGCGACGGTCCGTCCCTGACGGCCGACGGCGAGACCGTGGTGGCCACCTTCGCGGACGGCACCGTCACCACCCTCCCGCCCGGCGTGGCCCTCCAGCACGCACCGTGTTCCTGCGGGGCCTCCGCGGTCTGCAGGCACCGTGTGGCCACCGTGATGGCGGCACGCGCGGCCGGGGGCCCCGAGACGTCCGTGCAGGTGGGCCTCCCACCCCTCGACATCGACGACGACGCGCTGCTGGCGCGCCTCGGGCGCCGGCTGCTCACGAAGGCCGAGCGCCTCCGCGACGCCGGGGTCACGGCCACCGTCCGCACGACGAGCCCGCCCGAGGTGCTGCTGCCCACGTGCACCGTGCGCTTCCTCGTGCCCTGGGAGCTCGCCCACGCGCGCTGTGACTGCCGGGACGGGGTGGACTGCGCGCACACGGCGCTGGCGGTGTGGGCGCTGCGGGCCGCGGACCTCGGGCTCGCGGAGTCCGTCGTGTCGCTCGGGACCGCGGGGGCCTCGGATGCGGACCTCCTGGCGCGCCTGGAGGCCCTGGAGGCCGACGTGCTCGCCCACGGGTGGACCGGGGCCGTCGACGCCCTCGTGGGCCGCGTGGAGGCCCTGGAGGCCGAGGCAGGGCACGCGGGCCTGGTCTGGCTGGCCGACCTCCTCGCGACCCTCCGCGAGGCCGTGGGTCGCTACACGGCGGGGCACCGGGCGGCCGATGCGCACAGCGTGGGAGCCCTCGTCGGCGAGCTGGGCCTCCGTGCGCGCACGCCGCCCGGACCGGCGCTGCCCCGCGCCTGGCTGCACGGGGAGGGCCGGATGGAGCGCACGTCCCTCGACCACACCGTGCTGCGCGGCATCGGCGCGCGTGTGCGGCCGGACGGGGACACCACGGTGCTCCAGGTGTTCCTGCGCGACGGCGACGCCCGCGATGCGCTGGTGCTCATGCGGCGGCACGACGGCGCGCCCGACGGGGAGGCCCTCGCCCGGCGACGCCTCCTCGGGAGCACCGTGGCGACCGTGTGCACCGGCAACATCACCACGCGGGCCGCGTCGCGTCTGCCCAACCGGGCCGTGGAGGTCGGGGGTCAGACCTCCCGCCAGACGGCCGTCCTGCCCGATGGTGGTGCGTCCCTCGAGCGGGCCGCCCGCCCGCTGGCGGAGGTCCGCGAGGAGCTCGCCGGACGCGTGCCCTCGGCCCTCGGCCCGCGGATCCGGGCGTCGCGGGTGGTGCTCACGGCGTTCACCGAGGTCCGGGAGATCGCCTGGGATCCCGGCACCGAGACGCTCTGGGCGGTGGTCGCGGACGCCGACACCGAGGCCCTGGTGGTGGCGCCGTGGACGGAGGTCGCGCCCGGGCGCCCGGTGGCCGTGCTGGAGGCCCTCCAGGCGGACGGACCGTGGCAGCTCTCCGCGGAGGCGCGCCTGCACGGGGGCTCGTTGCGACTCGAGCCCCTCCTGATCCGCGCGGACGGGCGCACCGTCGCACCCGACCTGGAGCCTTCGCGCCCCGTGCCCGACGACGTCGTCGTGGCGGCGCTCCCGGGGGCCCACGACCCCCTGGTCGAGGTGCTCGCCGACACCCGAGCCCTGCTCGCGGAGGTGGCCGGACGCGGGGTCGGAGCGCCGGGGCCGTCGCGGTGCGCGCGCCAGGCGGACCAGCTCGTCGGGCTCGGCCTGGCGGGGCTCGGCGACGCGGTGCGCGCCATCGGGGTCGACGGAGACCGGGTCGGCGCCTGGCGGGAGGCGTGGGCCCGGGTCGTGCTCACCACGTACGCCCTCGGCAGGGGCGATCCGCCACACCCCTGACGCGAGATCCGCGCGCGAACGCCACTCACGACGGGCTGTGGGCTAGGTTGCCCCGTCACCCGGGAGCACCGCATGTCCGAGCCCACCCTCGTCGTCCACCATCGTGAGCAGCTCGCCGAGCTCCTGACCGAAGCCGTCGACGTCGAGCACAACCTGATGTGCTGCTACCTCTACGCGGCCTGGTCCCTGAAGGCGGGCGAGGCGGACGGGCTGACTGCGGAGCAGGCGGACGCCGTCGGGCGCTGGCGGAACGCCATCCTCCACGTCGCCATCGACGAGATGACGCACTTCGCCAACGCCAACAACATCCTCGCGGCCATCGGGGCCCGGCCGCGGATCGGGCGTCCCAACTTCCCCGTCGGGCCGGGCCTCCATCCGGCGGACGTGCTCGTGGCGCTCCACCCGTTCGATGAGAGCACCATCCAGCACTTCGTGTTCCTCGAGCGCCCCGAGGGTGTGGACGAACCGGACGGGTCGGCCTTCCACCACGACCGGACCTACGTGCGCGCCACCTCCGAGCAGAAGCTCATGCCGAGCGCCCAGGACTTCGCGACGGTCGGGCACCTCTACCGCGGCATCGAGGACGGCCTGCGCTCCCTCGCGGCCGAGCTCGGCGAAGAGGCCCTGTTCGTGGGCTCGAAGGAGGCCCAGATCCGCCCGGACCACGTGCAGCTGGACGGTCTCGTGGCCGTCACCGACCTCGCGTCCGCCCTGCAGGCCGTGGCCAACATCGTCGAGCAGGGCGAGGGCAACGTCGACAACCCCGAGAGCTCGCACTACCGCCGGTTCTGTGCGGTCCGGGACGAGCTCGCGGCCCTCACCGCCGCCGATCCCTCGTTCCAGCCCGCCCGGCCCGTGGCCCACAACCCCGTCCAGCGCCAGCCGCCCGAGCCCCGCGGCAAGGTCTGGATCGGCGCGCCGGACGCCGCCCGGGTGCTCGACCTCGGCAACGCGGTCTACAACCACATGCTCCGCACGCTCGGCAGCGTGTACAGCGAGGTCCCGGACGCCGCGCGCGCCGGCCTCGTGGGCGAGGCCATCGGCCTCATGAAGGTCCTCGTGCCCCTCAACGGCGTGCTCACCCGGCTGCCCGCCCACACGGCTCCCGAGCCGACCGCTGGCATGTCCTTCGCCGTCACCCGCGCCATCCGCGTACCCCCCGCCGAGAGCGCTGTGCCCGTGCTCTCCGAGGCCACCGCGAGCCTGGCCGCCGGCGCCAGGCGGCTGGCGGACGTGGACCCCGCGTTCACCGCCATGGCGGACGACCTCGCGCGCATGGCCACCCGGCTGGGCCGCCTGCCTCGCGGGCTCTCCGGGGCTCCGGCGGCCGCCGACACCGCCAGCGCGACGTCCGGCACCCTGGAGCGCTCCTCCGACCCCAGCATCCCGCCGAGGGAGATCGTGGACGGGGTGGAGATCGTCCAGGGCGAGCACATCGAGCTGCACTTCGACACCAAGCGCTGCATCCACACCCGCTACTGCGTGCTCGGGTCCCCGGAGGTGTTCGTGGGCAACGTCGTGGGCCCGTGGCTCCGGCCGGACGCCGTGGACCCCGAGCGCCTCGCGGAGCTGGCGCACAGCTGCCCGTCCGGGGCGGTCCGCTACCGTCGCAAGGACGGGAGGCCCGACGAGCAGCCTCCCACCGTGAACCGCGTGCGCGTATACGAGAACGGGCCGTACGCGGTCACGGCGGACCTCCGGATCACCGGAGATGCGGGCCCCCGCGTGCGCGCCGTGCTCTGCCGCTGCGGGCGGTCGAAGCGGAAGCCCTTCTGCGACGGCAGCCATGCGGACGGCTTCGTGGCCACTGGCGAGATCGCGAAGCACGAGGACCGCGTGGAGGACCTCGATCCCCGGGGCGGCGCGCTCGACGTGGTGCCCCAGCAGGACGGGCCCCTCATCGTGCGGGGTCCCGTGGAGATCTGCCGGTCTACGGGCGCCACGGTGGCGAAGGTCACGAAGTGCGCGCTCTGCCGGTGCGGCCAGTCGTCCAACAAGCCCTTCTGCGACGGCACGCACGCGAAGGTGGGCTTCAAGAGCGCGGACACCTCCGAGATCTAGCGCCCCCGGCGGCCCCCGCCCTCGGAGCGGGGTGCGCCACCCCCGCCACGACCGGGCTTCTTCACGCGCTCGTCGGCCTTCAGGCCCTCGAGCACCTCCACGTGGATGCCGTCCGAGAGCCCGAGCTTCACCTCGCGCTTCTCGAACCGCTGGGCCCCGACCTCCACCTCCACCCACGGGGAGGCGCCGCCCTTCTCGTAGTGCACCACCCCCTCGTCCAGCGCGAGCACCTCGTCGCGCCGGTCGAGCACGATGTCCGCGTTCGCCGAGCTGCCGGCACGGATGAACACACCCTCCCCCACGGGGTCGAGGGCCGCACGGATGGCGAACTGCACGCTGCCGTCCACGACCGCACCCTTGGGGCTGATGTACTCGAGCTGGCCGCCGAAGGTCTTGCCGCGGATCGCGCCCACCACGAGCTGGATCGGCATCCCCTCGCGGATCCGCCCGACCTCCGACTCGTCCACGGTGCCCTCGAACACCATGTCGCTCATGTCGGCGACGGTGGCGATGGTGGTCCCGTCGTTGAAGGTGTTGCTCTCGATGACCGAAGCACCCGCCTCCACCGGCACGTCGAGCACCATGCCCGCGACCGTCGAGCGGACCTCGGTGGCGACGTTGCCCGAGCCCCGCACGGCCCCCTCGCGCACGACCGTGAGCGCGGCCTGGGCGTTCGCCAGGTCGGCGCCCGCGAGCTTGGCGTCCAGCACGGCGGCATCCCGCTCGGCCACGGAGATGGCGCCGCTCGTGAAGAGCTGGTCGGCCCGCTTCCGCCGGACGTTCGCGTCCTCCGCGGCGATCGAGGCCGAACGGACGCGGCTCTGCGCGGACGTGAGGCTCGAGGCGTCCGGGATGACCTGGATGCGTGCGATGAGGTCTCCGCGACCCACCGTGTCGCCGGGCTCCACGAGCAGCTCGGACACCACGCCGCTGACGCGGCTCTTGATGTCCACCTCGACCCTCGGGACGATGGCGCCGGTGGCCACGGTCTTGAGCACCACGTCGCGGTTGGCGACGGCGACCGTGTCGAACGTCTCGGGCACCTCGCGGGACTTCCACCACAGGAAGCCCATGGTGAGCGCGAAGACGCCCAGGAGGCCGACGAGGGTGAAGAATCCGAGGACTCGCTTGAGCATCAGGACCTCAATGCGGCGGCCGGCTCGATGGCGGCCGCGTGACGGGCAGGGATGAGCCCCGCGAACAAGCCCCCGACGATCAACACGCCGATGGCGCCGAGGGCGACGCGCAGATCGACGGAGGGCGGGCCCATGGACCCCGAGCCCTCCCCGAGAGCGCTCGAGGCGAGCTCGAGCACCCCGACGCCCACCACGAGGCCGGCGTAGCCCGCGACGGCCGTGAGCATCAGGGCCTCCTGCAGGATCATCGTCACCACCGAGACCCGCGTGGCACCGAGGGCACGACGGAGCCCGATCTCCGCGGTGCGCTCGCGCACGGTGACCAACAGGATGTTGCTGACGCCCACCACGCCCGAGAGCAGCGTGGCGGACCCGACCACCCACACCAGCAGCCGGATGGCCGCGAACAGGTTCACGATCTTCTGGAACTCCTCCTGGGAGTTCCGCGACCCGAAGGCGTTCAGGTCGTCCGGGTGGACCACGAGGCGCTCGGCGAGGGTGGCCCGCATGGCGGCCTCCAGCTCGCTGGCGGGCACCTCCGGACGCGCGGTGGCCGTGAACCAGCCCACGTAGTCTCGGTAGCTCGCGAAGGCGCTCTGGAAGGTCGTGAAGGGCAGGTGCACGACGTTCTCGACGCGCTCGGCGTCCTCGCCGCCCAGCGGGGTGTCGAAGACCCCGACCACGCGGAAGGCCACGCCGTTCACCGTGAGCACGGACCCGATGACGGGCTCGCCGGGCCCGTAGAGGTCGTCCATGACGGGCTTCCCGATGACCGCGACCTTCCGCTCCTCGTCGAGGTCGCGCTGGTTGAGCCACCGGCCGAGCGGGAACGTCATGGGCTGGACCTCCGCCCACTCCGGCACGTCGCCGTTCACCTGGTAGTTCCCGAGCTCGCTGCCGTGCACGACGTTCACCCCGCTGCGCCAGCCGCCCAGGCGGTTCCGCGGGGCCAGCACCGCCAGGCCCGGGAGCTCGCGGAGGGCCTCGATCTCCGCGTTGGACGGCCGGACCGACCGGTTCGCGGGCAGTCCCCTGTACGGCAGCGACGCCGTGCGTCCCCAGACGAACACGGCGTTCGTGAACGTCCCGCCCACGGTGTCCTGCATGCCGCGCTCGAGCCCGTTGCCGAAGCCGATCATCAGGATGAGCATGAACATGCCCCAGAACACACCGGAGATCGTGAGCAGCGTGCGGACGCGGTTCCGCGACACCACGTCCCAGAGCTCGAGCCAGCTCTCGGGCATCACTCCTCCCTCAGCGCGACGATGGGGTCGAGGGTGGCCGCCCGCCACGCGGGCACGAGACCGCCGAGACACCCGGCCACCACGAGGAGCACGAGCGCCCCGACCGCCGTGGACAGCTCGATGTCGGGGTCCCGGATGTAGTCGTTCTCGGGGACCCAGCGCCGCAGGCCCTCCACCACCAGCAGACCCGCGATGAGCCCGGCGTAGCCGGCCGTCCCGGTGAGCAGCAGCGCCTCGGCCAGGATCATGCGCACGATGCTCCCCGGGGTCGCACCCAGGGCCTTGCGGAGCCCGATCTCCTGGGTCCGCTCCTTCACGGACACCAGGAGGATGTTGCTCACCCCCACGATGCCGGCCGCCACGGTGCCCGCTCCCACGAGCCACACGAACGCCGCGAGCATGTCGAAGATGCTCTGCACCCGCACGAACTCCTCGACGTTGTTGCGGATCCGGACGGCCCGTCGGTCGGCCGGGCTCACGCCGTGGGCGCGAGAGAGCATCTCGCGCACCTCGTCCTCGATGGCGACGGCGTCCGCCATGTGGGCGTCGTCGATCGTGAACATCACCTGGTCCACGCGGTCGGCCCCCGCGAAGGACGCCTGGGCCGTGGTGATCGGCAGGTAGATCTGCGACTCCTCGTTCACCCCGCCGACGTCGCGGAAGGTGCCCACCACCTTGAACATCGCGCCGCCGATGTCGATCCACTCGCCGATGGGCGGGTGATCCCCGAAGAGGGTGCCCACGATCTGCACCCCGATGACGGCGACCTTCCGCTTCTCGAGGAGGTCGGCCTCGTCGAGGAAGCGGCCCGTCTCCACGAGGGTGTTCTCGAGGTACCGGTGGTCCGGGTGCACGGCCCGGAAGTCCGCCGCCACGATCTTGCCCTGCCACCGTACGGAGTCCGGGATGGGCGGGTAGAAGCGGCTGGAGATCTTCTCCAGCCCGTCCACGCGGGCCTCCACGAGCTCGTGGTCGCGGTTGGTGTACCGGAGCCGCTCGCCCACCGGGTGCCCCTGGTAGGGGATGGTCCGGCGGCCGCGGTAGACCCAGATGCTGTTCACCGCGTCGTCCCGGTACATCCAGCGCACGTTGTTCTCGAGGCCGCGCCCGAGCCCGAGCAGCACGACGAGCACGAAGATGCCCCAGGCCACCGAGAGGGCCGTCATCACGGTGCGGACGCGGTTGCGCAGCAACACGTCCAGCAGCTCGAGGAACCCGTCGAGGAGGCCCGCCACGTCAGCGCTCCCCCTCGAAGCGGCCGTCCTTCAGGAACACGGTGCGGGCGCACTGCTCGGCGATGTCCGACTCGTGCGTGACCACCACGATCGTCATGCCCTCCGCGTTCACCCGCTTGAGGAGGTCCATGATCTCCTGCGTGGTCACGGAGTCGAGTGCGCCCGTCGGCTCGTCCGCGAGCATGACCCGCGGCCGGGTCACGAGCGCCCGCGCGATGGCCACGCGCTGCTTCTGTCCGCCCGACAGCTCGCCCGGCAGGTGGCCCGACCAGTCCGACAGGCCCACCTGGTCGAGGTGCTCGGCGGCCCGGCGCAGCCGCTCCTTCCGCGACACGCCCTGGTAGTAGAGCGGCAGGGCGACGTTCTCGAGGGCCGTCTTGAACGGGAGCAGGTGGAAGGACTGGAACACGAACCCGAGGAAGCGGTTGCGGTAGTCGGCAGCCTTCCGCTCCGAGAGGTCCTTCACGAGCGCGTCACCCAACCAGTACTCGCCCCCGTCGTACCCATCGAGGATGCCGAGGATGTTGAGGAGCGTGGACTTCCCGGACCCCGAGGAGCCCATGATCGCCAGGAGCTCCCCGGGAGGCACCGTGAGGTGCAGCCCCTTGAGGACGTGCAGTGGGTGCGCACCGACGCGGTACGTCTTGTCGATGCCGACCAGCCGGATCATGCGGGCGCCCCTAACGGAAGGGGTGCGGCGGGGGGCGTCACGTCACGTCACGGACGACGCGCGAGGACCCCGGGCGCCAGGGCCCCCCAGGTGCCGTTTCCGCCCCCCGCGCACGCCAGAGGCCCGGAGCCGCAGCTCCCCAGGGCATCGTCCGGGTCGAGCTCGAACACGCACGTGGGTCGGTCCCCCCAGAGGACCGGGAAGTCGCCGGTGGCCGGGATCCCGCGTACATCGAAGCGGAGACAGGTCGCCTCCGCGCCGCCCGGACAGGGCTCGCAGGCCGCTGGCTCCCCGAAGGGGTCGACGATGTCGCAGGGACGGTCGGGGCCGCGGATCTGCGCCAGGTCGATCGTGAAGCCCGCGCGCACCATGCCCGGGAGATCACCGTCCAGCGCGAGCTGGATGCGACCGTCGAGCAGGTCCATGGGCGCGCCCCCGAACGCGACGGTCCGGCGTGCCTCCTCCGCGACGAGGACGCCATCGGGACCACGGAAGAACGTGAGCTGGCCCGCGTCGCAGGTCCGGGTGGATCGGTCGACGAACACCCGCACGTCGAGCCCGTCGGGCCGGACGGCCTCCACGGCGAACGTCACCGGCGGGACCGCGTCCATGCTCGCCGCGATCGGCCAGGGGGTCACGCGCTCGGCGTCCGCCGGGTCGAGGCGCCAGGTGTCCCCCACCTGCACGGCGTCCAGCGCACCCGCAGCCCACGCGTCGACCTCGGCCGTCACCGGAGGATCGAGCGGTATGCCCGCTACCGAGACCACCGTGTGCTGGCCAGGTGTGAGGAAGTCCCGGGGGACGAGCTCGAAGACGCCTACCGCGCTGTCCGGATGGGAGACGAGCACGACGTCGAACGGCTGACGTACACCGGCGGCATCGAAAGCAGCGATCTCCCGGGAGTCGGGCACCGGTCCCGTGAAGGTCACCTCACCGACGGCCAGCGCCTGGCGCGGGTAGTCCACCGACTCGATGACCACGGGCTCGAGCGGGGGTGTGGGCGCGACGGCCCGAGGTGTCGGGGGACCGCCGCATCCGAGGGCGAGGAAGATCATGGGCTCACTCCGAGCCCGCACGATGCAGGGGCGGAGCACGACCCGCATCGCCGAGGACACGAAACCCCTACCCGGATCCGAGGATCGGGCTTCGGGTCCGGGTCAGTGCGCCATGAAGTCCATCATCACAGCGAGCGCTTCGTCCAGCACGGGGTCCGGGAGGTCCTTCTTCGCGTCGCCCTTCGCGGTCTCGGGCGCATCGGGGGTCTCCTTGCGCTCGGCCTTCCGCTTCTCCAGGTTCAGGCTCACGGACTTCTGCTCCTTGAGCTTCTCGCGCTCCGCCTCGGCCTCCTTCATCTTGGTGAAGGCCTCCGTGGACGCGACCCGGCCGTCGCTCTTCGCCTGCAGGCCCGCCACGAGCGGCTCCAGCTTGCCCACCGGCGTGTACGTGGTGGGCGCGATCTCGTCCCAGGGGAGCGCGTGCTCGAGGTCGCCCTCGTAGATGTCGAGACCGTCCCAGGGCGACGGGACGACGACGTCCGCCTGCACCCCCCGGACCTGGGTGGACTCCCCGTTCACCCGGTAGAACTTCTGGGTCGTGAGCTTCAGGGCGCCCGCGCGCGGCGGCGTGCCCCGCGAGAGCCGGGCCATCATCTCGGAGAGCGACACGACGGTCTGCACGCTGCCCTTCCCGTGGGTGGACTTGCTGCCGACGATCAGCCCGCGCCCGTAGTCCTGGATGGCACCCGCCACGATCTCCGAGGCCGAGGCGGACAGCGGCGAGGTCAGCACCACGAGCGGGCCGTCCCAGGCCGTTCCGCCACGCTTGTCCTCGAGGGTCTCGATCTCCCCGCTCCTCTCGCGGATCTGGACGACGGGCCCCCGGTCGATGAACAGCCCCGTCATGTTCACCGCTTCCTGGAGCGACCCGCCGCCGTTCTGCCGGAGGTCGAGCACCACCCCGTCGATGGCGCCGGTCTCCAGCATGTCCTTGCGCAGGATGCGCTCGAGGTCGCGGGAGGCGCTGCGCTTGCCGCCGGGATCGACGTAGAACGAGGGGACGTCGATGACCGCGATGCGCTTGCCGCCGACCTCCTTCACCACGAAGTCGGCATCCGAGTCGGCCAGCACGACCTTGTCGCGCACGATCGAGACGATGCGGGTCTCGCCGGGCTGGGTGGCGTCGGCCGGGATGACGGTGAGCCGGACCTCGGTGCCCTTCTTGCCGCGGATCTGGCGCACCACACGGTCGATGTTGAGGTCGATCACGTCGACGGGCTCGGCGTTGCCCTGCGCGACCGCGATGATCTTGTCGTTCACCTGGAGCTTGCCGCCCTTCTCGGCAGGCCCCCCCGCGATGAGGTCCGCGACGATGGTGTACTCGCCGACCGTGCGCAGGCTCGCCCCGATGCCCTCGAGGCTGTTCTGCATCTCGATGTCGAAGTTGTCCTGCGAAGCCGGCTTGAAGTAGATCGTGTGGGGGTCGAAGACCGTGGTGAGCGAGGTGAGGTAGCGCTCCAGCGCGTCCATCGGCTCCGCGGACATCGTGTCGGTCTCGAGGCGGTGGTAGCGCTTGCGCAGCAGGTCGCGCGTCTCCTCCTCCGACTTGTCGGAGAGCGCGCCCAGCACGAGCTGCTCCTCGATCCGCTGGCGCCAGAGGTCCTTCGCGTCGGCGGCATCGCGCGGCCATGGCGCATCCTTGCGGTCGAACAGGTAGTCCTCGTCGTTCGTGAGGTCGAGCGGGCCGTCCAGGATGACGTTGGCGTCGGCCACACGCTCGCGCACGCGCTGCCGGTAGCGCTCGTAGATCTCCATCGCGAGCTCGAGCTTCGGCCTGCCGGACCGCAGATCGTCGTCGATCGTGGTGGCCTTCGCGCGGTACGCGTCGATGTCCGACTGCAGGAAGAAGACGTGGTTGAAGTCGAGCGCCTCGAGGTAGGCGTCCATCCACTCCTTCGCGATCGCGTCGTCCACCGGCCGACCGTCGTAGTGGTACGTCGAGAGCAGCGACGCGACCATGCTGGCGACCGCAGGCTCGGTCTCACCGGCGGCGAGGCTGGCCGCGAGGGGAAGATCGGCGAGGGCAGTGCAGCTCACGAGGGCGAGCAGGACGAGTGGGCGAACCATGTGGGCGACCTCCGGTACCATTGTGACACGTAGGCACGAGCGCCTCTTCGCACACACGGCGATTTGTCTGATCTTGTCGGCGGGCCCGGTGGGCAGGCCCCTTCGACGCTGGGCCTCCCGTGCATTAAGGCCCCGTGTTCCACACCCGTCCACGGAGCCCACGACCATGTCGAAGAGCGCCACCATCGCCAGCCTCGTCCGCACCGCCTCCCGTTCGGAAGCCGAGTTCCACGCCACCATCGAGGAGGTGTTCGCCGAGGGTGACCTCTCCCGGGTCGCCGACTTCTTCGACAAGCTCAACATCCCGCGCTCCACCGGCGCGGAAGACGGCCTCTTCAAGGACGTCCCGGTCCCGTCGGGCTCCGCCCTGACGATCGGAACGTTCGAGGAGGAGCACGCCATCTCCTCCGGCATCCAGCGCTACCTCGACCGCCACGAGCGCAAGATCAAGTGGCACGCCACGCACCCGGGCACCGAGGGCATCCCCAACGTCCTCCTCCTCTTCCGGGAGGCCATGTTCGTCACCAACCTCCGCCTCAAGCGCCTCGAGATCCTGCTGGACGCCGCGGACGAGCTGACGCCCGCGCAGTGGGCCGTGTCCCGCGAGATGATGAACCGGAGCTACCTGTCGTTCCGGAACTTCCTGCAGATCACGGCCCACGACTGGGTGGACGCGCTCGTCTCCACGATGTCGCCCGACGAGATCGCCGACCAGCTGCGCAACCCGAGCCCCGGCGGCGGTGCCGTCGACGACTTCTACCAGCTCGTCGACCACCAGATCCGGGAGCTCGAGGAGGCCCGCGAGCGCCTCGAGGCCCGCCGGATGGAGCTCACCGTGGTGCCCGAGGGCTTCCCGCCGGTGAAGCCCCCGAACTACTTCGGTGGCGACCTCATGGGCCGTGGCCCCTGGAAGCAGTTCTGGAACCACCTGAACGCGGCGGCCCATCACTTCCGCGAGTCGGTGGCCTGAGCCTGCCGGGGGGTCAAGGCTCCCCGAGCAACGCGACCTCGGCGATGCACGCGTCGCCGGGGCCCTGGAGCTCACGCACCTCGATCTGCACGAACTGCACGCCCTCCAGGAGCACGTCGATGGCCGGAGGGCGCCCGCCCAGCGCCTCGAGGGTGCCCTCGGGTGGATCGAGCTCGACGGGCACGCGGTCGCCGCGGTCCGTCACCACGTCGAGCGCCGTGATGGCGGGTCCCTCGCCGTCCCACGGCGCGAGAAGGATGCGCCGTACGGTCATGGGGCGACCCGAGGAAAGGGCGAGCTTCTGACCCGCTCCGCCCGACGCGCACCATGCCGTCGTGAGGTCGCCGTCCGCCGCCCAGTGCTCGCCCACGCCGCCCTTCTCCGATGCGTTGCGCACGGAGGACGCCTGCACGCGGGTCTGCAGGGGCACGCAGCGCCCGGTGCACTCCGGCGGGGTGCTCCCCCACGGGGTGACGGCCGAGGGTGCGGTGACGGGGTCACGGCCGACCTCCGCTCGGGGGCTCACCACAGCGCGGACCACCTCCACGCGAGGGGGCTCGGGGGCCGGGGGTTCGGGCGGCGGCGGGGAACACGCGAGCAGCAGGAGCATTCCCAGACGTAACCCGGCGTGTCAGGCCGGAGAAAGACGAGAGGCCGACCGAGACGGTAGCTTGGCGGGGAGGGCTCCGGCCCAGGGGGTAGATCATGAACACCAAGCTCGCCTTTCTCATCCTGATGCTCGCCGGGTGCCCAGACGCGCCCGAGCCCACCTGTCCGCCTGTCGAGGGCGACACCGACGCCGACACCGATGCCGACACAGACGCCGACACAGACGCCGACACAGACGCCGACACAGATGCCGACACAGACGCGGACACCGATGCCGACACAGACGCCGACACAGACGCGGACACCGATGCCGACACGGACGCCGACACAGACGCGGACACCGATGCCGATGCCGACACCGATACAGACGCCGACACCGATCCGTTCGACGCCACCGAGCTGGCGGCGCTCGCCTCCTGGCAGCCGCACACGGTGACGTTCGTGCCCACGGAGGATCCCACCGCCTCGGTCACCGGAGACCGCGTCACCGTGGTCCTCGAGTCCTTCCCCGTCGAGCTCGACATCACCTACGGGACGCGGTCGGCGCGCTCGTACAACAGCAGCCGCTCCAACAACATCCGGCTCGATCCGTTCGGCGGGGGCGACACCGGTGACACGGGGGCCTCGTCGAACGTCTCCGTCTCCTGGGACGGCACGCCCTGCACGGACACGTCCGCCTGCACCTCGCCGCCCACCCCGCGCGGAGGCGCCAACCTCCTGCACGTGACCACCACGGGCTACACCGAGCCCGTCGAGCTCCGCTGGGCCTCGACGTTCCCGTCGAGCGACGCCCATGTCGGGTTCCTCACGGTCTCCGCCGTGGACTTCCGCGGCCACGTGACCGTCCTGAAGGCGTCGTCCACGACGGGAGGATCGGTCGCCGTCGGCACCGGGATGGACGTCGAGGACGCCTTCGTGCCAGGGGGCCCGGGCAACGTCACCCTCGCCCGGCCGATCGACAAGGCCACGCCGCTGGTCTCGGTCACCGGGACCTCCGGGACCTCCTGGCCCACGGGGCTTCGCATCGAGTCCACCGCTGTCGGCACCGAGGTGTCGTTCCTCTGGTGACCCGGACGGCGTGGCCGGGTACGGTGGGGCATGCGAGAGCTCGTCCTCGTCGGAGCCGGCCACACGCACGTCCAGGTGCTGAAGATGGCCGCCATGGAGCCCCTCGACGCGCGGATCACGCTCGTCGTGGACGACCCCGTCGCGGTCTACAGCGGCATGGTCCCGGGGCTCGTCGCGGGTCGGTACGCGCCCCACGAGCTGGAGATCGACGCCCGCCCCCTCGCGAAGCGCGCCGGGGTCAGGGTGATCCACGCCCGCGCCACGCGCGTCGACACGGAGGCACGCTGCATCCACGTCGAGGGGCGCCCGCCCATCCGGTACGACGTGGCCAGCCTGAACATCGGGTCCACGGTGGCGGGGCTCGAGCTGGCAGGGGTCCGTGAGCACGCCGTGCCCACGCGGCCCATCCGCGTGCTGGTCGACGCCGTCGAGGCCCGCATGCAGGCCACCGGCCCCACGCCCGACGTCGTCATCGTGGGTGCGGGCGCGGGCGGCGTGGAGCTCGCGTTCTGTGTGGAACAGCGCCTGCGCGAGCTCGGTCGGGTGCCGCGCGTGACCCTCGCCCACCGGGGGGCCCATCCCCTCGAGGGCCAGCACACCCGGGTCCAGGGGCGCGTCGAGGACGCGGCCACACGGCGGGGCATCCGGCTCGCGCCGCACACCGAGGTCACGGCGGTCACGGCGACGTCCGTGGAGACGACGGCGGGCAGCCTGCCTTCCGACCTCACGGTCTGGGTGACGGGGGCCGCCGCGCACGGTGTCCTGCGTGACAGCGGGCTGCCGGTCGACGCGCGGGGGTTCGTGTTCGTGGGCGACGACCTGCGTGTGGAGGGCCATCCCGACCTGTTCGCCGCGGGAGACTGCGCGGTGCTGCGGAGCTGGCCGGGCATCCCGAAGGCGGGCGTGTACGCCGTGCGCGAGGGTCCCGTGCTCCTGGCGAACCTGCGGGCCCACCTCGCGGGCCGGCCGCTGGCGCCGTACCGTCCGCAGCGCGACTTCTTCGGCATCCTCAACCTCGGCGACGGCACGGCCATCGGGACGAAGTGGGGCGTGGCCGTCGAGGGCGGCTGGGTGATGGAGCACAAGGACCGCATCGACCGTCGGTTCATGCGGATGTTCCAGGTGCTCGAGCCCGACGGCAGGGTGGCCTCCGACTTCGACCGACCCATGAGCGCCATGGAGGGCGAGATGGTCTGCGGGGGCTGTGCCGCCAAGGTCGCTGCACGCCCCCTGCAGCGGGCCCTCTCGCGTCTCCCGCCCGTGGTGGACCCCGACGTGGCGGTGGGTCCCGAGGACGCCGACGACGTCGTGGCGTGGCGGGACGGCGGACGGCTCGTGGTGCAGAACGTGGACGCCTTCAGCGCCTTCACGGACGACCCGTGGGTCGTGGGCCGCGTGGCCGCGCACAACGCGACGAGCGACGTGTGGGCGAAGGGTCTGGCGCCCCGGTTCGCCATGGCCACGGTGCAGATCCCGACGGACGACGACCACGAGGAGACGCTGTTCCAGGTCATGGCGGGCCTCAGAGCGAGCCTGGACCCCGAGGGCATCGCGCTGCTCGGGGGTCACACCACGCTGGGCGAGAAGCTCGTGGTGGGCCTGGTGGTCACGGCGATAGCGGACGAGCTGCCGTGGCGGAACCGGGGCGCGCGTCCTGGCGACACGCTCGTGCTGACGCGTCGCCTGGGGACCGGGGTCCTGTTCCACGCCGACATGGCGGGTCGGGCGCCCGGTCGGGCCGTGGACGCCGTGCTGAACACGATGCTGCGGGGCAACCGGCTCGCCTCGGAGCTGGCCCGTGGGCAGGCGGTGCACGCGTGCACGGACGTCACGGGCTTCGGGCTGGCGGGCCACCTGGCGGAGGTCGTGCGGGGCTCGGGCTGCGGCGCGGTGCTGGAGCTCGCGGCGCTGCCGGCCTTCCCCGCCGTGGAGGGGTTGCTGGCCCAGGGCGAGCGCTCGACCTTCCACGAGCAGAACCGGGAGCTCCTGAAGGTCGTGGCGGCGAAGGGGGACGCGGCACGCCACCCGCGCTTCGAGCTCCTGTTCGACCCGCAGACGGCCGGGGGTCTGCTGTTCGCGACGCCCGATCCAGACGGGCTGATCGCCGCTCTGGAGGCGGGCGGCGACACGGCCTGGCGGATCGGGGTGTGCACGGAGCCCCACGAATCGGGCGCGGTGTTCGAGGTCGTCTGACCCTTCACGCGTCCAGGAAGGCCGCGAGGGCCGACCGCAGATCGGCGACCCGGATCCGCTGTACCCACGCGAGCTCGTGTCCCGAGTCGTCCGAGAGCAACACGCGGTCGGGGTCGGCGGCGTGGCTCGCGATGAACCAGTCCACGTGGGTGCCCCACCGGCCGGTCTCGCCGCGGTCGGCCCGCGCCTGACGCCGTGCCGACCGCCAAGCGGAGTCGTCGGGGTACGCGCGCCACAGCTCACGCGCATACCGGGTCGCCGCGAGCGCCTCGAAGGGCTCCAGCTCGCCACCCCCATTCACGAAGGCGTCCATGCTCTCCCGGATCAAGTCGACATCGTAGCCGTGACCGTACGTGCGCCGATGGCGGAAAACGGACTCCGCGCTCACCAACCATGGCACCACGAGCCGCAGGAGGGTCTGCCCGGCCTTCCGATTCACCTGCTCCAGCGGCTTCTGGAGGGCCTCGTACTGGCGCCGGACCATCGCATTGGTGTCGAGCACCACCACAGTGGCTCGGCCCGCCCGCAGTCGGGCGCGGAGCTCATCCGAGGTCATCGCCGTCCGCCGCGAACGGGAGCGGGTGCCGCTCTCGCCACCGATCCTCCGAGAAGACGCGCAGCTCGCCGGGCTCGCCCCTCACGACGAAAACCCGCCCTCCCTCGGGCAGGCCGAGGTGCTCGCGCGCGAAGCCGTTGAACCGGAGCGCGCCCTCAGTGGACATGTAGGACTGCGGTGCGTCTGCGGGAGCCACGCCGGGGGCGAGGACCCCGGTGACATCGGAGGCCTCGCCGCCTGGACGCCGGGAGACCCGGAGACCTTCCGCGGTGCGCTCCAGATGGAAGAACGCGCCGCCCCGCTCGAAGACGGGCGAGTGGCTCGTGAGCAGGATCTGGGAGGGCCCGCGTGGGTCGGCCACGATGAAGTGCAGGGCCTCCGCGAGCCGCTCCTGCACGTCCATCCGCAGGTTGAGCTCGGGCTCTTCGATGGCGACGATGTCGGCGCCACACGTCAGCACGCGCCCGATGAGCGCCACGACCTGCTGCGCGCCGGAACCGAGCAGATAGGCGGGCAACCGACCGTCGGGGGTCTCCAGCACCACGAGCGCCCTGCCCTCTTCGCGGCGGTAGACGACGTTGATCTCCCGGCCGCCGAGGAGCTCGCGGAAGCGCGCCATCACGTCGCGGAAGAGGTCCATGCGCTGGATGGCCGCCGTCTCGAGGCTGTCGCGGGCATCGAACAGCGCCATGGCCACGTCGGCCGGGATCTGCCCGCGGTCGTGGGGGTCGCGGTTGCTGCCGCCGTCGCCGATCTCGGTGCGATCGACCTGGATGTGCTGGAACCGCGGAGAGTCCCGCAACGCCTCCCATGCTGCCCTGTCATGTCGGTCCGGGCGCGGCTGAACGCGCACACCATCCCCTCCCCAGGTGACCTCCACCCTGGCAGGGACGGCCACGCCTTCCACGCCCAGCTCGAAGCGAGCGTGTCCGTGGCCACCCAAGGTGTAGAAGTCCCGAGGGTCCATCCTCACCACCGAAGCGAAGTTGCGGCGATCCAACTCGAGCGACCCGAGCTTGTCCTGTAAGAACAGCAGGTCGATAAGCCGAAGGCACGCGCCGATGGCCTCGACCACATTGGACTTCCCGACGTCGTTGGCTCCGTGGAGCACGACCACGCCGCCCATGCCCTCCAGGCGCACCTCGTCGACGAGGTTCTTGAAGCCCTGGACCGCGAATGTCTCGATGCGCACGGCGCCTCCAGAGATCCAGCGTATCCCGGCCCCCAGCGCGCCGACCGGAAGCTACGCCCACCCCGCCGGGATCCGCTCCAGGAGCCCGTCGCCGTACACGTCCAGCAGACCGAGCTCCGGCATGTGCACGTACCCGATGTGGCAACGGCACACGTCGTTCGTGCACGGACGTGGCGCCGACAGCGCGTCCAGCCCGTCCACGTAGAGGTTCCCGAGGGGCGCGCCGATGAAGTGACACCGCCGGACCGTGCCCTCCCCGTCCACACTGAAGTGCGACTCCCCTCCCCGGCACGCCCGGTCCAGCGAGGGGTACACCCGGTTGTCGTCGAACCGCGGGTCCACCGCCCGGATCCGCGCGCGGTCGGCGTCCGCGTAGTAGTCCGCCTCGCGCTTGTACGCGTTCACCCAGACGTACGTGCTCCGCGGCAGGGCCGCCCGCAGGGCCTCGATGGCGTCCAGGTGCTCCAGCAGGCCCACCACGCCGACCGAGTGACGCACGCCGAGCGCCCGCAACCGCTCGCACTGCCGCAGGAACCGGTCCATCCCGACCTCGCCGGGATGCCAGGTGGCCCACAGCGCCACCGTGTCGAGGTCCGCCTCCTCCAGCCAGTCGAGCTTCATCGAGAGGTTCGTCTGCGCGGCGACCCGCCGCACCCCGGGCGCCCGCGAGAGCCGCACCATCGCGTCCCGGTACCAGCTCCGGACCAGCGCCTCCCCCCAGGGCGTGAAGAGCACCCCGAGGTCGTCCTGGACCTCCGCCCACTCCACGAACCGCGAGAGCCCCGCCCTGTCGGCCTCCAGGACCTCCGGTGGCTCCCAGGCCTTGGCGAACGGACAGTACGGACACGCGAAGTTGCAGCTCGACAGCGGACCCCGGTAGTGGATCGTCCTCACCGCAGCTCCCAGGCGTCCATCCTGGCCTTCACGGCGTCCGAGTACAGCCAGGGCCCGATGGCGTCCGACCAGGCCAGCCCCTCGGCCGTCAGCCGCAGCCGGCCGGGCAGCTCCTCCGCGAGCCCGTGCTCCACGAGGCCCCCGAGCTGCGGGAATCGCTCCCGCACGTCGCCGAAGGCCTCCGCGAAGGCCACCGTGTCGAGACCCTCGGCCTGCAGCAGCCCCTGGAGCAGGTAGCGGCGGGCGCGCTCGTCGAGGTCCAGCACGAAGCCCCAGTCGACCCGCGTGGGGTCGTCGCGGTCGAGCCACGCGTCCAGCTCGTCCAGGACGGCCCCTCCACCCACCGCGAAACGCGTGGCATGGTGTACCCGGCGCGTGTAGCTGCGCGCCCCGGGCCCGAGGCCCACCATGCCGTCCGCCTGGCATTTGTAGGGCGTGTGCACGACCGGCGCCCAGGGCGCCCGGAACATCCGCATGGAGGTCTGCTCGTAGCCGCACGACACCAACAGATCCCGGCCGATCCGGTAGAGCTCCAGCCGGTCGTCGGGTGCGTCGTGGCCGCGCCGATCGAGGCCCGTGAGCGGACGGACGAACAGCGGGTAGAGGAAGATCTCCTCCGGACGCCACTCCAGCGCGGCCGTCAGGCTGTCGACCCACGTGGCGGGCGTCTGGCCCGCCAGGCCGTAGATGAGGTCGATGTTGAGCGTGGGCACCCGCGACGCCCGCAGCGCCTCGAGGGCCGTCTGCACCGTCATGCCGCGCTGGGTCCGCCCCATCGCGCGCGCCTCGCTGTCCACGAAGGACTGCACGCCCAGACTGGCCCGCGTCGTCCCCCGCCGCACGAGGAGGTCGGCCTTGCCCGGCGTCACGGTCTCCGGCGAGCACTCTACCGAGAGCGGCATGCTCCCGAGGGGCGCACCCATGGTGTGCCCGAGGACGTCGAACACCCGATCGAGCCCGCCCTCGTCGAGCCAGGTGGGCGTGCCGCCCCCGACGGCCCCGGTGACGAACCGCGCATCCGGCAGCACCTCGCGCACCCGCGTCGCCTGCCGGGCGAGCTGCTGGAGGTACCGCTCCTGCCGCTCGGGGGCCCCGCGCACCGTGGTGAACAGGTTGCAGAAGGAGCACCGCTGGAAGCAGAACGGCACGTGGGCGTACAGGAACAGCGAGGAGGTGTCCTCGCCCGCCCAGACGTCCTCGAGGGCGAGCGCCAGCTCCAGCGCGCGGTACGCCGTCTTGTGGGGGTAGGCATACGCGTAGCCCGCGTAGGGTCCGGTGCCGAAGAGCGCGCTGGGGTCCATGCCCGCCGTTATCCCAACGACGCCACGGGCACGCTGGCGAGCCGCACCATCAGCGTCTCGCCCGCCCGGTACACCTCGAAGACCCGCACCGCACCGAGCGTCCCCGCCAGCGCCGGGCCCGTCAGCTCGGGCTCGAGCCCATCCAGGGGCTCGCCGTCGACCGTCAGCAGCACGTCACCCGCCAGGAGACGCCCTGCCGCCGGCCCTCCCGGGTGCACGGCGAGCACCTCCACCCCGCCCGCGACAGGCTGGATGCGCAGCCCGAGCGTGGGTCGGTCGTCCACGTCGTCCACGGGCTCCCGGGTGCCTCCACCGACCATCACGAGCGGCGAGGCCTCCCGGCGCACCGGGCGGAAGGAAGCCCGCGCGTCGGCCCGGTAGCCGAGCACGGCCGGCTGGAGCACCCCGAGAAGCTCGAGGGCCGCAGGCCCCCAGAGCGTCTCGAACCCGGCCCCCCAGGTCCCGACGGCCTTCTCGACGTCGCCGGCGTCGTGCTGCTCCAGACCCGCCCAGAGCTGCTGGAACACGACCTCGACCGTCTGGGAGGCCTGCATGGGCACGGGTCCGTCGTCCGTCTCGCGCCAGTAGGCCTCGTAGGCCCCGAGCCCGGGCCAGTCGACGAGCATCGGGGACGCCAGACCCGGCGCGCGTCCCGGGAGCACCGGCAGGGCCGCCGCGCTGGCGACGACCAGCCCGAGACCGCGGTAGGTCGCGGTGATGCGCTCGTCGAGGGGGAGCGTGTGGGCATCCAGCCAGAGCCCGCAGAGGTCGCGGACCAGGTGGGCGAACAGGGCGGCGGTGTCGCTCACAGGGTGAACCTCGCCCAGGGCACGGTGAGGACGTGCGGGTGGGCGACACGGTGCCCGACGTGCCCGCCCTCGCCGTAGAGGGTGCCATGGTCGCTCGTCACCATGACCTCGGTGGGCCCGCGGGCCGCGAAGGCCGCGAACAACGGCGCCAGCGCGCCGTCCACGTAGCGGAGGGCGGCCCGGTGGGTCGCCAGCGAGTCCGTCTCCGCGCCGTCCACGTAGTGCCGGTTGGGCTGGTGGATGGCGCTGACGTTCACGAAGGCGAGCACGCGACCGTCGAGCTCCGCGAGGCGCCCGACGAGCCAGGCCACCTGGTGCTCCGTGCTGTGGGGGTCGGTGACCCCGAAGCCCGTCTCCCAGCGGGACTCTGCGAAGAGCCCGGGAAGCACGGTGCCGAGGGGGGTGGCGGGGTTGAAGAAGCCCGTGCCCCCGACACAGATCGTGTGGTAGCCCGCATCCGCGAAGCCCCGCACGATGTCCGGCGCGTCGAACACCGTGGTGTGGGGCCCGATGGTCTCGGACCCGCCGAAGGCCACGGCGAGCTCGCGGATGTGGGGACCCGGCGTGACCGGCGTGGGGAGGAACCCCGCGAAGAACGCGGCGTGGGCGGCGTAGGTGAAGGTCGCCGGAGAGTGGCGCTCCTCCCAGGCGTCCACGTACCGCGAGAGCACGGGCAGCTCGCCCGCCTCGAGCGCCGCGACGGCCACGTCGTACCTCAGGGTGTCGAGGGTGACGAAGAGCACGTCGTGGCGTCCGAGGACGGACCTCACTCGCTGACGCTCGTGTAGAACCAGTCCCGGTCCCGCTTCTGGTCGCCCGCGACCAGCGTGCCCGCGAAGGCGACGCGCAGCGCAGACACGGTCTCGTCGGACAAGAAGCTCTCCGAGACGTCCAGCTCCTCGAGGTGGGCCAGAGCCGGCAGGATGCCGAGGAGCGTCTGGGCGCCCTCGTCCGTGAGGATGCCCATGGACAGGTCGAGGTGCGTGAGCTGACGGATCAGCGGCCCGCCGGCGAGCACACCCACGATGTCGTTCGTGAAGCTCGCGTTCTTCAGGCCGAGGCGCTTCACGGCCGGCAGACCCGCGGTGTTGGCGAGGATCCCGGCGACGTGCTCGGCGCTGCACGACCCGCCGTAGTCGTCGGTGCCGAACCACACCTCGAGCTCCTCGAGCGCCGGGTAGCTGCCCTTCGCGAGCTGCTCGGCCGGCTGGGTCGGCAGCCCGCCGGTCTCCAGCTTCAGGCGCTTCAGCTTCGGCGCCACCAGCGCCCCGAGGGCGATGTCGCCGCCCGTGATGGTGAGATCCTCGAGGTTGGGGAGGATGGGCCCCAGGGGCTCCACGGAGGTGTGGTAGGTCCAGGAGATCTCGGTGTCGTCGGGGTACTCGAAGGCCCCGAGGTGCAGCCGGCGCAGCGAAGGCCGGCGGCCCTGCTTCACGAGGAGCTTCACGGCGTCCTCGAACATGGCCTCCCCGTCGATCTCGAGGAGGCCGACCTCCAGCTCACGAAGGAACTGCGCGGACGGGTGCCGGAGCACGGCGCTGTAGAGCTTCTTGAGGTCGAGCTCCTCGACGTCCCAGTTGCCAGCGACCTTGACCCGCCGCCAGAACCCGTTCTCCCAGTCGATCTCGACGGCCTCGGCCTCGTCGCGACCGGGCCGGACATCGCCGAAGAAGGCCGTGGCGTGCTTCTCGAGCAGCTCCTGCTCGCGGACCTTCAGCGGGCCCGGCGGCTCCGGCGCGGGTGCCGCCTCCCCACGGGGACGGGCTCGCACGCGCTCCTTCGGCTTGGTGACGGTCGCCCCGAGCTGCATCTGCACCGCCATGAGCTCACCGCGCGGGTCGCCAGCGGCCTGCAGGCTGTCGGCGAGCACGGACCACGCCTCGAGGTCGCCGGGATCGGACGTGATGCGCGCCACGATCTCCTCGTTGGGATCGGCCGTGCGCGCCTGGGCGGCGGCCTCGGCGTACCCCTTCTTCACCTTGGACGCGATGGCCGCGTCCGCCTTCTTCTGGGCCTCCTCGTGGCTCTTGAAGACCTTGGTGCTCGTCTGGCCGTCCGTGCCGGTACGACCGAAGCGGACGGTGTACGACTCCCCCTCCACCACGATCTCCCAGAACTTGTCGGACTTCCCGTCGCTGAACTCGAACCGCCGCATGGACCCTCCCGGGCGCGAGTATAGGCGGGGTCAGTCGCCGTCCCGGACGATGACGGTGAAGGTGACCTGCCGGAGGGGTCCGACCCCCGCGAGACCCTCGCCTGCACCGACCACCTGGAGCCGATCCCGCGCGATCCCCCGCTCCACCAGGGCCGCGGCGACCCCCTCGGCGCGGCGCACGGACAGCGCGTAGTTGTAGGCGGACGGGCCCTCGGAGTCGGCGTGCCCCTCGACCCGCAGCAGCCGGACCTCCCCGTGCTCGGCCATCCAGGCGGCGATCGCGTCGAGCGTCCCGGTCTCCTCCAGCGTGTCGCGGTCGTGCGCGAAGAGCGGCGTGCCCGTGGTGACGAGCTGGTTGCCCTCGAGGTGCACGGCGTCGGGCTCGAGCACGACGTCCACCTCGGCCACCTCGTCGATCGGGACCTCCACGGTCCGGACGTGCGTTCCGAAGCCCTCGGCCGCCACGCGCACCGTGACGTCGCCGACCTCGCGCTCCATGCGGACCTCTCCGCCTTCGGGGGGCACGTGCTCACCCTCGATCTCGACCACGACCCCGGGGACGACGGATCCGTCGGGCCCACGCACACGCACGACCAGCGTGCCGATGCGCCGGGCCTCCAGCGTCACCACGGAGCGCATCGTGCGCCCCTCGAGCAGGAAGGCGCCCACCCCGCTCGGCACGAACCCCTCGGCCTCCACGACGACCGCGTGCTCCCCCGCCCCTCCGGCGTACGTCCACACCTCGCCGCCCAGGCCGTGGAAGGCATCCCCGTCGTGGCGGAGGGTCCAGCTGTCGGGTCCGCGCACCTCCACGCGCCACCCCGCCGTGACGTCCGGGCAACCGTCGTCGTCCCGGTAGCCGTTCACCGTCTCGGGCACGTTCGGGCACACGTCGTCGACGTCGGACAGGCCGTCCCCATCGTTGTCGGGGTCGGGGCATCCATCGCGGTCCTGGTGGCCGTCGAGGTCCTCGGGCGCGCGGGGACAGCGGTCCTGCGGCCCGACCCGCCCGTCTCCATCGTGGTCCTCGGGACCCGGCACCACGAACGACAGGTCCAGCAGCAGCCTGCTCGCGGGGGTGCCCAGCCCATCCGTGAGCCCGACTCCCACGCCACCCCGCAGGTGGATCCCGCGGCGCAGGCGACCCCGCGCCGTCGCCAGGGCCTCGAGGGGCACGAGCCGGCTGGTGACGGGCTGACCCAGCGGGAAGGCCCCGAAGAGCTCGAGGGCCCCACGAAGCCCGGGGTACAGGTCGCCGCCATAGCCCACGGCACCCTCGAGGCGGGCGCCGAGCACGGTGCCCCCGACGTCCTGATCGGGCTGCACGCGCGCCAGGATTTGCCCGCCGAGGCCGCCCGTGCGGAGGGTGAGCCCACCTGTCACCGCGTGGGTGGAGAAGGGCTGGGGGGCCGAGGCATTGCCGCGCTCCAGCTCGGCCACGAGCGCCACGGGCATGCCAGGAGACCCGATCCGCGCGAAGAGCAGCACGTCGCCGGGCCCGACGAGCGTGTCGTCGGCGTACCGGGCCACGTGCACCGGGAGGAGCACACCGAACCGGAGGTACTCACCGGTGGCGAGCGACGCCCCCAGCCTCGCGGTGACGAGGTCGCGGACGTAGGGCGTGCGGGTGCCGTCGGCGCTGCGGAGGACCAGCGGCGCGAACTGCGCATCGTTCGCGAGGAACACCCGCGCGGACCACGGATCACCCACGGTCGCCGGGCGCAGGCTCGTGAAGTCCTCGCCGAGGGGCTGGAGGGTCTGGACATCGGCAGCCCGAGCGGACCCCGCGAGCCCCATCCCCACCACCATCGCCGCGAGTGCCCGCAAGGCGCCCCTCCGGCCCGCAGCCTACGCCTTTCTGACGTAGGATGCGGCGTGGTCCTCCTCCTCCTCTCCGTCGCGTCCGCCTGCGAGCGCTGGGCCCAGCTCACCGCGCTGGCTCCCCTCTCCGCACCCGGCCTCGACGAGTCGAGCGGCGTGGCCCCCTCCCGCATCACCCGCAACCAGCTCTGGACCCACGACGACAGCGGTACGCCCGAGCTCTTCCGGTTCGGCATCGACGGCACGTACACCGTGCACGAGGTGCCCGGCGCGGCGAACGAGGACTGGGAGGACATCGCCAGCGCCCCGTGCGGTGGGCGCGAAGCGTGCCTGTACGTCGCGGACATCGGGGCCGAGCGCCCCGACCCCACGAGCCTGCAGGTCTATGTCGTCGTGGAGCCCGATGGCGACGGCCCCGCCAGGCTCCGCGAGCGCTGGGAGCTCCGCTGGCCGGGCACCCCCCGCGACGCCGAGACCCTCCTGGTGGACCCCTGCACCCAGGAGGCGTGGATCGTCACGCGGGGCGAGACCACCGAGGTGTTCGCGGTGGATCCCACCCGCGGGCCGTCGGCGACCGACCTCCTGCCCGTGACGAGCCTCCCTGTGGGCCCGATCACGGGCGGCGACTTCGCACCCGACGGCACGGGCGTGGTGCTGCGGACCCAGGACGCCATCTGGCTCTGGCGCAAGGACCCCGAAGCGGGGGTCGACTGGGAGGAGGCCCCGCTCCTCGTCGCCGACGGCCTGGAGCCCGGCGAGGCGATCACCTGGGAGGCGGACGGCGACCTCGTGCTCACGTCCGAAGGGGCTCCCACCGCGGTGGGGCGGCTCGCATGCGAGCTCCCGTCCCTCGAGCCCCAGTGCACGGCGGGTGGCTGCGGCTGCGCCCTCAGTCCGGCGTCGGGCCCCCTTCCCTGGGCGTGGCTGGGCCTCGCAGGGGTGGGATGGGGAGCGGTGCGACGCCGTGCCTCACGTACGTCTTCGAGGCCGCCATCCGCTCCTCGATCGCCCGCACGCGCTCCTTGATCTGCTCGCGCTCGTCGGGCCGCGCGAAGGCCCGGTAGCGGTTCAGCACCGCGATGGCCTCCTCGAAGCGCTGCAGGCGCTCGTATGCGTTCGCGATGTTGAGCAGGATCGGGTGGAGACCGGAGAGCCGGTAGGCCTCCTGCCAGGCGGCGATCGCGTCGTCGTAGAGGCCCTCGTCGTACAGCAGAGTGCCGTTGTCGTAGATCTCGGCCGCCCGGACCTCGGGGGTGGGCTCGTCGACGGCCGGCCCGGACGCGAAGGCGGCGACCGCCCAGAGCATTCAGTCGTCCGCCCAGGGATCCCGGACGTCGGAGGCCTCCACCGAGAACGGCTCGGAGCGCACGGACGGCAGCGGAGGCGGCACGCTCCCCGTGCCCGGCTGACGGGCCTGGAGGCGCGGCAGGGGCGGCTCGGGCTCCCAACGGGGCGTCGCGGACGGCGAGAGCACCTGGAGCGGGAGGGCCGCGCCTGCGGGAGCGACGACAGGCCCGGGCGGCGCGGGCTGACCGCTCCGGAAGCCGAGACCCACCATGAAGCCCAGGAGCCCCACGAACACGGCGATCGCGAGCACGCCGAGCACGGTGTCGCGCTCGAGCACGAGGCCCTTCGGGGGCGGCTCGGGCTGCGCGGGCATGCCCCAGGGGCCGCCGTAGGACAGCATCGCGGGGACCCCGGTGCCCTGGGCCACCGGCGGGACGGCGGGCACTCCGGGATGGGTCCAGGGGGACGCGTAGGGGCTGAAGGGACCGGGAGGCTGCGGGGTGCCCTGCTGGACCCACGGCGGCGCGTAGCTCATGGGCGCGCTGGCCGGGACCGGCGTGCCGCGGCTGGGTGGGCCGCCGTCGGTGGGACCCGTGCGGTTCACGGCACCCGGATGGGTGGCCACCGCGAACCCGTGGCGGCGGGGCACGCCGGGCTCCGTGACGGCGCGCGGGGCCGGCGTGGCGCGGCGCGCAGGACCCATGGGCGCTGTCGGCGCGGTGGGGGCGGCCCTCGGCGGAACCGCGGAAGTGACGGGCGGGAGCGGCGAAGGGCGCGGGGGCACGGAGTCGCGGCGGCGAGGGGGCGCACCGGTGCCCGTGCGTGGCGGGGGACCCATGCGGATCGGGATCGCCTCGGAGAGGGGCAGCGAGCGGCGCGGGGTGACCGGTGTGGTGGAGAACGCGCCGTGACCGTGGTGGCGCCGGGGGGGGGGAGGCGTGACCGACAGCGCCGCGCTGGTCTCCCAGGGATCCGGGGCCTCCATGGGGTCCGCCCGGCGGGGCGGCACACTGCCCAGCGGCCGGACGGGCACACCGTCCACGCGGCTCAGCGGGACGTCCGCGGTGGGCGGCTCGAGATCGATGGGGATGTCGCGGCCGGAGGTGGGGAACACCACGAGGATCCCCGTGCAGGCCGGGCAACGCACCTTGCAGCCGTCCGGACCGACGGCCGAGCGGGGCATGGTGTACTGCGCCCGGCAGTCGTCGCAGGTGACGAGGAGCCCGTCGTCCTGTGTCTGCACGCCCCCTCCGTTCATGGGGTCCATCTTCTCACAGGAAGACCCTCACGGGCTCGCGGGGCCGGATCGAAGCGCCCGAGAGCCTCACGCGAACCGGGATCCCGTACTGCGGGCGACCAGGCATCGTCCAGATCTGCTCGGGGAGCACCGCAGACCCCGGCGACACCGAGACGACCTCGCCCTTCACGCGTGTGCCGTCGGATCGCTGCACGACCGCGGCGGCCCCCGGCTCCGGCACCCGCTGAGGGGCCACCCAGGCGATCACCTCCTCGGAGGTCTCCCGCTCGACGGTGACCACGGGCTCGCCCTTCCGCACGACCTCGCCGGGCAACCGGTGCACCGCCGCCACGCGCCCGTCGATGGTCGACCGCAGCGACAGGCCCTCCAGACGGGCCTCCACGGCATCGAGCCTGCGCAGGGCGGCCACGACGGACCAGGCGGACGACGGTGCGTCCACGGGGTCGGGCCGCGCGCGGGCCAGCTTGAGACGCAGCTCCTCCTCGCGGGCGAGGGCCTCGTCGAGCTCGGCCTGGGACGCCGCCCCGCCCTCCACGAGACGCCGCAGGCTCCGGATCCTGCCCGCCACGGCCTCCGACTCCCCCTGCAGCTGCTTCACGCGCGCCTGGTCGCGGGCGCGCTCCACGGCCTGCTCGGGGTCGACGGTGGGCGCCTGGGCGATCGCGAGGAGCTCGGCGGCCGCGATCTCCCGCTCGAGCTCGAGGTGGGTGGGGGCCATGCGCACGACGACCTCGCCGGCGTGCACGTCGTCGTGCAGCTCGACCTCGACGGCGTCGACGCGGCCGTCGATCTCGGAGGCGATCTGCACCACGCGCTCCCGCCCGAGGCCGGGGACGGCCCCCTGGTCGCGACTCTGCACGCTGGACCAACCCACCGCCACCACGACCCCGAGCCCCCAGACGAGCGCCCCGAGGCGCCGTCGATTCCGGATGCCGATCATGCTTCCCCCACCCGGGCGGTCGGCAGCAGCGTGATGGCCGAGACGTGAGCGATGCCGGCGAGCTCACGGACGAGGGTGGCGCTGCCGTTCATGGCGCGGAGGTCGATGTCGTAGACCAGCTCCTCCGGCTCGCCCGGCCCACCCGTGCGGGCCGCGGTGAGGCGGAACCAGCGGGCATGCCGCTTGAGGACGGCGTCCACCTCGCCCCTCTGGACGTCGTCGCCACCGAACCGGAAGCGGAGCACGCCCTCGGCGTCCACGCGGGTGCCGTAGGAGGTGAGCTCGAGGAACAGCACCCCGCCGAGCAACGCGGCCGTCGCGAGCCCCGCGAACCCGAGCTGGCCGGCACCCGTGGCCATGCCGGAGGCGACCGCCATGAACAGGAAGGTCGTGTCGCGGGCGTCCTTCACGGGTGTACGGAAGCGGACCACGGCCAGCGCGGCCGCCAGCCCGAAGGCCCGGGACAGCGAGTCGCCGACGATCCCCATGATCACGCACACCACCATCGCCAGCAGAACGAGCGACTGCACGAAGTTCTGGCTGTAGGACAGGGCGCCGTGGGTGCGCGCGTACATCACCCCGATCGCCCAGGCGCAGAGGAAGGCCACGAGCAGCCGCAGGGCCATGGCGTCCAGCGTGGGCGCGCCCACCCCCGGGCCCGCCAGCATGCCGCCCATCATCCAGGTCTCCACGAAGACCTCCCACCCGAGACCCAGGGCGTGGCCCACGGCTCGTCCTTCACGATGTCGACTCCCTGGGCGTACTTCGAGCAGCTGGTGCGCTCGAGCCGCAGACCCTCGGCGATGGTGCGCATCCACGAAGGGTACGCCCCGTTGAACTTCATCTCCAGGATCACGGGGGCCTCGAGGGGCACCGTGCGCCACGGAGCGTCTGCGGGACGGAAGCGATGCGCGCCCGGTTCCTGGACTTCGAGCCCGGAGTCCAGGGTCAGCCGCGTGCCGTCGCCCCACGGGGACACCCAGGCCCGGCGCTTGTAGCGCACCCAGAGGCCGGGGCGCGCGTCGATCCTCTCGGCCACCTGGCGGAAGATCGGCGCTCCGGCGTCGGCGGGCATGGGCTCGTTGTGGGCCAGGGCCGCAGCGTGCTCGGGAGCGATGCGCTCCCGGAGCTTCTCGATGGTGTTGCCGACGCGCTTCTTGATCTCGGCGAAGACGACCTGGGGCTCGGGTCCGTAGAAGCGGATCCGGAGCTTCATGCGCTCCCGCACGCCCTCCCAGGTCTGCCGGGCCAGCATCCAGTCCGTGCGGTCGAGGTAGAGGCTCGTGACCAGGTACGCCCCCGTGGGACCGCCGAGCCGGTCGGGGTCCATGAACACGCTCGCGTGGCGCGCGACGTCCTCCGCCGTGCCCGGATCGAGCAGGTACTTGAACTCGTAGCGGGAGATCACTCGTTCGCCGCACCGGGCGTCGGGGTGGGGTCCGCGGCGAACTCGCCCGTGCCGTCGGGCATCCGGGCCCAGGCGACGTCGGTGGTCTGCTCGGGGTAGACGACCTGGTCGAGCAACGGGAGATCTTCGGTCGCAGGACCGAAGATGGCGAGCTCCTCACCCAGGATCTCGAGGCGGAAGGTGGTGTGGACCTCGCCCGGCTCGGCCGGATCGCCATCCGCGAAGATCACGAGGTAGCCGCCTGCCGGGATGCTCGTGCCGGCCGGGAACGACCACTTCTGCGGGAGCGTGGAGTCGTCCGTCAGCGTGTAGGACGACAGCTCGACGTCCTCGTCGCCGAGGTTCGCGATCTCGAGCCAGTCGGGGAACGCACCGCTCGCGTCCTGCAGCCCGCTGGCATTGCTCGCGACGAGCTCGTTGACGACGAGGTCCGGGGGCACCCAGGCCCCTCCTTCGCCCTTGCAGGCGCCGAGGACGGCCAGGATTGCAATCCATGCGCGCACGGGTAGGCTCCTCCACCAGGTGCACGAAGCCTACCGCGTGGCCGTGTCACCTGCTCGTCACAAACCCGTGAGGTTCAGGTGTTCGCAAGCCCCCCGGCACTCTCCGACGGTCGACCCGCGCTGGTGGGCATGGTGCACCTGGAGGCCCTGCCCGGCGCGCCCGGATGGCAGGGTGACCTCCAGCGCGTGCTCGCCGCTGCCGATCGGGACGCCCACCGCCTGGTGGAGGGCGGGTGCGACGCCCTGCTGGTGGAGAACATGGGCGACCTGCCCTGGCTGCGTGGGAGCGTGCCGCCCTGGACGGTGGCCGCGATGGCGCTGGCGGTGGAGCGCGTCGTGGCGCTCGGGAAGCCCACGGGGCTCCAGGTCCTGGCGGCCGCCAACCGCGAGGCCCTCGGCATCGCGGTCGCCACCGGGGCGCGGTTCGTGCGCGTGGAGGGCTTCGCGTGGGCGCACGTGGCGGACGAGGGCTGGATCGACGCCTGCGCGGGCGAGCTCCTCCGCGACCGGCGCGCGCTGGGGGCGGACGTGGCGGTCTGGGCGGACGTCCAGAAGAAGCACAGCGCCCACGCCGTCACCGCCGATCTCTCGCTCGCCGACCTCGCCCACGGCACGGCGTTCGCCGGGGCCGACGTGCTCATCGCCACGGGCACCAGCACGGGTCGTCCGACGTCCCCCGCCGATGTGGACGCCATGAAGGCCGCGGGGCTGCCGGTCGCCGTCGGGTCGGGGGTCACGCCCGAGTCCATCCCCGCGCTGCGCGCCGCCGATGCGCTCATCGTGGGCAGCTGGCTCAAGGAGGACGGCGACTGGCGGCGACCGGTGGACACGGCCCGCGTGCGGGCGCTGCGGGTGGCCCTGGACGCGCTCTGAACACACGTTTACACTGAACGTGTGACCCGGAAGCTCATCCACGTCGACATGGACGCGTTCTTCGCGGCCGTCGAGCAGCGCGACGACCCCAGCCTGCGTGGGAAGCCCGTCGTCGTGGGCGGCACGCCCGACGGCCGCGGGGTGGTGTGCACGGCGTCGTACGAGGCGCGGAAGTACGGCGTGCGGAGCGCGATGTCCGCCGCACACGCCAAGCGTCTCTGCCCCCACGCGATCTTCGTGCCCGGCAGCTTCTCCCGCTACCGGGAGGCCTCCGCGGGCATGCACGCGATCTTCCACGACTACACCGACCTCGTGGAGGGCGTGTCCCTCGACGAGGCCTACCTGGACGTGACGGAGAACAAGGCGGGCCTGGCGTACGCCCGGGAGGTCGCCGTCGACATCCGGCGGCGGATCCGCGCGGAGCTCGGGCTCACGGCGTCGGCGGGGGTGGCCCCGGCGAAGTTCGTGGCCAAGATCGCCAGCGACCACCGCAAGCCCGACGGGCTCACGGTCATCCCCCCGGACGGCGTGCTGAACTTCCTGCACCCCCTCCCCGTCCGCAAGCTCCCGGGTGTCGGGCCCTCCACGGCCGTGCGCCTGCAGACCCTCGGCCTGCACACCGTCGGCGACCTGTACCGGTGCGACGAGCGCGACCTCGTGCGGCGGCTGGGGAGCCGGGGCGCCTGGCTCGCGGGGATGGCGCGGGGCGAGGACCCCAGGCGCGTCGTGGTCTCCCGCGAGCGGAAGAGCCGTGGCTCGGAGCGCACGTTCCACGAGGACGTCACCCACCTGGATGGCGTGCGGGAGCACGTCGTGGAGCAGATCCGCGGCCTGTGCGAGGGCCTGCAGCGGGCCGGAGAGCTCGCCCGCACGGTCACGCTGAAGGTGCGCTACGCGGACTTCCGGACGATCACCCGCGCCGCCACCCTCGACCGTCCCACGGCGGCCCCGGCCGACGTCGTGCCGGTGGTGGAGGGTCTCCTGGGCCGCACGGACGCGGGGCGCACACCCATCCGGCTCGTGGGGGTGACGTTCAGCAACTTCGCCTCGGAGGACGCGCCGGTGCTCGAGCAGCTCGCCCTGCCCTTCGCCCCGGCCTGGTGACGGGAGCAGGGCCCGCGGTCTCGGGATACGCACTGCCGATGTCCGAAGCCTCCCCCGACCGCGGGTTCATCCGCGTCGACTGCCCCGCCTGCCGCAACCCCGACGTGTGGTTCACGTGCAACGCGTGCAAGAAGTCCGACCACTTCGCGATGCACGCGGACCATGTCGCGTGCGACTGCGGTCAGCGCTACGACCACGGCACGTGCACGTGCGGGGCGACCGTGCCGTTCGACGGCCTGCGGTTCGTGGCCTGGGACCAGGGCCCGATGTCCCTCGCCGACCTCGAGGTGGCGTGGGGTCGTGTGGCCGGGCTCGCCGTGGTGGCAGTGCTCGTGCTGGCCGGCATCACCTGGGCCATGCTCACCTGACGGAGACCGAAGGAATGGACCTCGCATCCCTGACCCTCGAAGACCTGCAGCCCGAAGCGGAGGCCCTGCGGGAGCGCCTGAACCGCTTCCGCACCTCGCTGGCGGCGTACTTCGTGGGCAAGACGCACATCATCGACCTGATGACCGTCTGCGCCATCGCCCAGGAGCCGCTCCTGCTGCTCGGGCCGCCCGGGACCGCGAAGTCGGACCTCATCCTCAAGTTCCGCGACGCCCTGGGCATCCCCGCGGCCGAGAGCTTCGAGTACATGCTCACGCGGTTCACCGAGCCGAGCGAGGTGTTCGGGCCCATCGACATCAAGCAGCTCCGCGAGGGCCGCTACCTGCGCCGGGCCTCGGGCAAGCTGCCCACCGCGAGCCTCGTGTTCCTCGACGAGATCTTCAAGGCCAACTCCGCCATCCTGAACGCGCTCCTCACGGTCATCAACGAGCGCAAGTTCTACCAGGACGGCCAGCCCGTCCCCGTCGACCTCAAGGTGCTCTTCGGGGCCACCAACGACCTGCCCGATCAGGCCGAGCTGGCGGCCCTGAAGGACCGGTTCTGCCTCAAGGTGGCCTGCCGGTCGGTGCAGGACGACCACTTCGTGGACCTCGTGGACGCCGGGCTCGCCGCCCAGACCCAGCGCGACCTGAACCAGAAGCCGTGGTCCGAGGGCCACGCGTCCCTCGAGGACCTCCTGAAGGCCCACCGCTACCTCACGCTCCAGATGGCCCGGCGCACCACGGCCACCGACGGTTCCACGATCACGGACCGCGAGCGCTACTTCCCGGACGAGGTGCTGGCGGAGTTCCGCAGGGTGCTGAAGACCCTCGTTCGCGAGGACCGCGTGTTCGTGTCGGACCGGAAGGTGGTCAAGCTCTACAAGCTCCTCCGGGCCCACGCCTGGCTCACGCACGGCGGTCGCGTCGAGCGCTCGGACCTGCGGCTCCTGTCCTACCTCGGCGAGACCGCCGAGGAGGTCGACCTGCTCGAGGAGAAGGTGCCCCGCCTGCTGGGTCTCTCGTGAGCGAGCTGCAGAGCGTCGAGCTCGCGCGGGGTTGGCTCGCGGCCGGCCTCGCGCTGTCCCGTGTGGGCGACCCCGGCTCCAGCACGCTCACCGAGGCCGCCGCCGTGCTCGACGCCGCCCAGCACGAGCTCGCGAAGCTCCCGCCCGCCGGCGTCCTGCTCGACCTCTCGCGGGTCTTCCTCCAGCCGCGGCCCCGCATCCGCCGCGAACTCCCGCCAGCGCTCGCCGACGTCGTGCGGTCCTACGAGGACGTCGTGCTCGGGCGTCTCGTGGTGGATCCCCTGCGTGTGGCCGTGTCGGACGCCCTCTCTGGCCTGCCCGACCGCCTCGTGCACACCGGCGTGGTGGTGCTGGTCGAGCGGATCCTCGAGCGGGTCGGGTTCCGCGCCGGCCAGGCCGTCAACCCGGGCGCCCTGCGGGAGGTCGAGCGCACCGCACCCGAGGACATGGCCGTGCGGGCGGGTCCCGCGCTGGACAGTGCGGCGGGCGACCTGCTCGCGGACGCCTACGAGGACCTCGTCCGGGGCTTCCAGCGCACCGGCCGCCCGCTGCGCGCCAGCGATGTGGTGGTCCTCCAGCAGCTCGAGGTGCTCGAGCGCCGCAGCGACCGCCTGGCCCTCTCGCAGGTGATCGCGGCCTCGGAGCTGCTCGCCCGGGGCCTCCCGCGTCGCGTCAGGGGCTCCCGGCGTCGCGAGGGCCACGTGAGCACGCGCCTCCTCGACGACAGCGCCTACCCGGTGGGCGGCTTCAGCTCCATCTCCACGCGCGGGTCCATCGAGAACCTCGTGACGTCCGAGCTCGCGCTGATGGAGGACGGCGAGGACGTGGACCTGTTCGACGTGCGCTTCATGGAGGGCGAGCTCCTCTACTACACGCGCGACGAGACGGCGTTCGTCCGCGCACGGCGGCGCATCACCATCACGCTCGACCCCGCGCTCGTGGACGCCCGCTACCGTGACGAGGGGCTCCCCTACCAGCGCCTGGTGCTCGGGCTGGGCTGGATCACCGCGCTCGTCCGGGTGCTCCTCCTCTGGCTGGACCGCGAGGACCTGCTCGTGCGCATCGTGCCGCCCGCCGAGGGCCTGGACGCCGAGGTCCGCCTGCTGGGGCTGACGCTCGCGGAGGGCATCCAGTCGGGCTGGGTGCGCATCGAGCCCGTGGAGGACCTCGGCGCCACCCTGGCCTCCGACACCCGCGTGGCGCCGGTGGACCTGATCGCGCTGACCGCCGCGCACCGCGACCTGCCGGACGTCCAGCACGGCTGGTCGATGCAGCTCGTCTGCTCCGCGACCCCCGCGCTCACCGCGCCGTTCGCGGGCGAGGTCGCCATGCCCGCCGACCCCATGGAGGGCTGGCGTCGCTCGCTGCACATGGCGCTGCTCGACCTCGTCTGATGCTACGTTGAGTCCGATGGTCGTCCCCCGCCCGCTGCGCCTGGCCGCGATCCTGCAGATCACGAGCGGGCTGCTGAACATCCTCCTCGTGAGCTGGGTGGCGTGGCTCGGCATCTCGTGCTTCTGCGGCTTGGTGACCTTCCCGTTCCTCTCGGCGGGCGGCGTCTGCGGGCTGTTCAGCTTCCTGCTCGTGCCCATCGGGATGCTGGAGTTCGGAGCCGGCGTGTACGGCTGGCTGGACCCCCGGGAGGGCGTGTCGGCCATGCGCCTCGTGGCCTGGGCGGAGATCGCCGGCATCCTCGTGGGAGGGCTCCCGAGCGCCATCGTGGGGCTCGTGGTCCGTGCGCTGCTGGGCCGCGACGAGGTGCTGGTCTGGCTGGAGGGCTGACGGTCGACCGGGCGCTCCGCCTGCAGCTCGGAGCCGGTCTGTGGAACGCGTGGGTGTGGGCCGCCGTGGTCTGGGCGCTCGGGACGGGCGTGCTGGGCGCGCTCGAGCCGCTCCTCGGTGCGGTGGGCTGGTGCGGGTGCGCCCTGGCACCGTTCGGCGTGCTGGAGATCCTGCTCGTCCAGCTCGCCAGGGTCGCCGACGACCCCGCCCGAGCCTCACGCCGGCTGGCGCGGCTCCAGGTGGCCTCCGTGGTGCTCGGGGGCCTGCCTTCGGCCCTCGTGGGGCTGACGGTCCTGCGCGACCTGCGCTGAGCCTGTCACCAGAGGAACGGCACCAGCGCCTTCCGGCCCTGCGGATAGCCCTCGAAGGTCGACCGGTACCAGGCGTGGTGCTGGCCCGCCCGGGGCACGAGGTTGCTGGCCGACCAGACGACGAAGGCCAGCGCCGGGAGGGTCCACGCGGCGAGGGCGAAGCCCGTCCACTGGATGAGCTCCCCGAGGTAGTTCGGGCACGACACGAGCTCGTACAGGCCGCCCCGGGGCACGCGGTAGCCGGTCTCGCCGGGTGCCCGCAGGCCCGCGAGCACCCCGTCCGCCCAGCGGTTCACGGCGTACCCCACGAGGAACAGCGCCACACCGAGCACGAAGCGGGGGTCGGTGAGCCAGGACACGTCCCGGGGGGCTCCGTGGAACACCGACCACGCGACCAGGCCGTCGATCACGCAGTTGCTGGCGAAGGCCATGGCCGCGATGGCGAGCGGCATGGTCTTCCCGTCGAGCCGCATCCGCAGCGGCCAGAGCACCGCCCGGTCCACGTAGTGGAGGAGCCAGAGCGCCCCGAGGAGCGCGGGGACGAGCGAGCGATCGCCGGTGGCGAAGGCCGCCACGGGCCAGAGCACCGCGGGCGACTCCATCACCATCCAGGCCGGCCGCGACGGGACGGACGGACCCCAGCCGCGCGCTTCGTGCCGGCCGTACGGGGCCGTGCGGAACTGCAGCGCCACGAACACGACCGCCGACAGTCCCATCCAGGCCAGGCTGGCTGCGCCCAGCACGTCAGTCGTCGAGCTTGACCCAGTACGGCGACCCGTGGAGCTGGAGCTTGATCTGGCTCACCTCCTCAGGGCGCAGCTCGAAGGTCTGCGGCTGGTACGTCTGCGGATCGACCTGCGTGAGGAAGTAGCGCTTCCCCTTCTTGGTCTTGTGCAGCTGGATTCCGCGCGGGTCGTCGTAGAGCAGGTCCAGGTCCTTCGCCGTGAGGGGCCGGTTGGTGGGCTCCTCCTCCTCGGGCTCCGGCTCCTTCGGGACCGGAGGCGGTGTGATGGCCTCGATCACCTCGTCGACCTCCCACCGCGCCTCGAGGCTCTGGATCCCCTTCTTGGCGGACTCCAGGTGCTCCATCACGGTCGTGGCGTCGGGGAACGTCCGCGCGAGCTCCAGGAGCTGATCGCGCAGCACCTCCCGCTCCTTGAACCCCGCCTTCCCGATCGCGGCCACCAACTCGTCCAGTGCATCGAACCGACCCATGGTGCTGTCCACCTCCGCGTCGGGTCGCTATCCTGTCCGCCTCCAGCCCACCAACCCCCCGGGGAGGCCCGCTTGGCCTTCATGGACGCGTTCACCGACGAGCAGCGGTCCCTCTTCGAGTCCACCGCCGACGTGCTCGACGTCCGGCGTGGCGAGTACCTCCTCCGCAAGGGCGAGCCCGGTGGCGATCTCTTCCTCCTCCGCGAGGGCACCCTGGAGGCGGTCGACACCCGCAGCTCGCCCGAGGTGATCCTCGCGGTGATGACGGCCGGGAAGGTCGTGGGCGAGCTGTCGTTCCTGGACGGGTCGCCCCGCTCGATGGACGTGAGGGTGGCGGAGGACGCGAAGGTCCTGCGCTGGGGCTACCGCGACCTCAAGGCCCTCCTGAAGCGCGAGCCGGTCTTCGCGTCGGCGTTCTACGAGAGCGTCGCGCGCCTCGCCTCCGTGCGCATGCGGCGGCTCACCGACAGCGCGATGACCGGCAGCCTGCTCGCCAACGACGCCGACTCCGGCGCGTCGATGGAGCGCGCGCGCGCCGAGGCCGAGCGGGCGGCGACCACGGTCAAGGCGGCCCTCCTCCGCTGCGAGACCCTGCTGCGCGAGAACCCCGGCGACGTCTCGGCCGAAGGGGCCCTGCGGGACGTGCTCTTCGACCTCCAGGAGCGCCTGGACGCCCTGATGGCCGCGTGGCCCGGGCCCGCCGAGCGCGACCGGGTGAGCGAGGTCCTGAAGCGCGAGCTGCACCCGTACCTCGTGCGGTCCACCCTCGCGGACCGCTGCATCCGGCGGCCGCAGGGAGTGACGGCCACCCCGGAGATCCTCTCCCACGTCCTGGTGTCGCGCGCGTCGGGCGAGGGTCGTCTCGGCGAGATCGTCGATCGCTGGCTGCTCGAGCGCCCCACCCTCGTCGCCATCCGCTCCATCGTCCAGGCGCTGCCGGAGACCGTAGGGCACCACCTCGTCCAGCACCGCAACCGGCGGATCCTCGTGCTGAACGCCGGTACGGGGTCCGTGGTGGCCCGCCTCTCGGCCCTCACCGACCGCGCACCCACGCACATCACGGTGGTGGATCCGTCCCGCGACGCCCTGTCCCTGCTCGACACGGACGTGGCCCCGGTGCCCCCCAACGTCACCGTGGAGGCCGTGCAGCACGACCTCGCGGAGCTCGCGGTGCATCGGCTCCGGCACACGTTCGCGCCCGCCGACGTCGTCGTGGTGCACGGGCTGATCGAGTACCTCCCCGACCGTCTGGTGGTCAGCCTGCTCCGCACCTGCCGGACGTTCTGCAACCGCGAGGGGCACATCGTCACGGCCACCCTGTCCGACAGCGCGGACCGCCACCTGCTGGACCGCCTCCTCCGCTGGCCCACCCTCCGCCGTCCTCCCGAGACCCTCCGGCGCCTCCACGAGGCCGCGGGCCTCCACGGCTTCGTCCAGCACGAGACCACGGCCCCCGCCGTCCTCATGAGCGCGCGCGCCGTTGCGCGGGGGGATGGCAGCCGGTAGAGTCGCGCGTCACCACCCCCAAGGAGCCGTCGATGACGCGCTGGTCGATCCTCATCCTCGCCCTGGTCGCCTGTTCGGGCGGGCAGCCGGCGCAGCACGGCCCCGAGACGCCGCATCCGGAGCCCGAGGCCCCCGAGGCCCCCAAGCCGGACGCCATGCCCGACACGCCGGTCCTGGACGCCGCCGCCCTCGCGAAGTCCGCCGAGAACACCGCCCTCGTTCCCTCCCCGGTGGAGACCGAGCGCGCCCTGGTCGCCGCGGGTGTGGAGACCCAGCTCGCCTCCCTGATCCCGAAGCACACCTTCGACCTCGAGAAGAGCGACGTCGACCACGCGGCCGTGCGCACCGGGGTGGTGCTCGGCGACATGCTGCTCACCGTGAAGACCGCCGAGAAGGACAAGCTGATCGAGCGCCTCGAGTCGGTGCGCAAGGGCCTCGGCCAGCTCGAGGGCGGGTCGGACATCGACAAGACCCTCAACGACTACGTCGCCTCCATCCAGGCGGACGCCATCAGCCGCGACGAGCTCCTGAAGGAGTTCGACGAGCTCTCGGGCGCGATCATCCCGGAGCTCGAGTTCAACGGGAAGGAGCGCGTGGTGCCGCTGATCCAGGCGGGCTCGTGGCTCGAGGGCGCCAACCTCGTCGCCCAGGCCGTGAAGGCCAAGGGAACGCCCGCCGCAGCAGACGGGTTGCTCAAGCAGCCTGCGGTCGTGGCGTACTTCTCCAAGTACGTGAAGACCGAGGCCGAGGCTCCGCAGCAGGTCACCAAGACCCTCGAGGCGTCGCTCGCGACCCTCCAGGGCCTGGCCGAGAAGAAGGAGCCGCTCACCGCGGAAGACATCGACACCGTGATCAAGACCACCTCCGACGTGCTGGGGCTCCTCTGATGCTCACCCTCACCACCGCCCTGCTCACGGGCACCGCGCTGGCCACCGAGAAGGCCGCCGAGGAGTGCGTCCAGACGAAGGTCTGGGACGCGTACGCGGAGGGGTGGGGCGTGCGTACGCTCACGTCCACCACGCTCCAGCCCGGGAAGACCCGGAACTACCTGGTCACCCTCTACGCCGGCAACGAGTACCGCATCGAGACGTGCGGGGACGAGGCTGTCACCAACCTCGACGTGCTCCTCTACGACACCGAGGGCAACGTGCTCGTCCGCGACCAGACGGACGACCGGCAGCCGAGCTTCACCTACAAGCCCGAGTCCACCTCGACGTTCTACGTCGTGGTGTACCTGCGGGGCGTGAAGGAGAAGAGCACGGACGCCGGCGTCGGGATGGCGGTCGTCTACAAGTAGGCCGCCTTGCTCGCCGTCCAGCTCGAGGAACGCTTCCGGGAGGCCCTCTCGGACCTCCACGGGACGGGTTCCGTGGTGGACGACCGCGACGCGTCCATCCGGTTCGCCGTGGAGTTCGCAGGTCTGCTCTCGCGCATCGTGCCCGAGGACAGCCCGGCGGACGCGGTGGCCCGCATGGGGTCCTCGATCCTCGCGCGCACCGACCTCTCCGAGGAGGAGGTGCAGCTCCTGATCGGCCTCGCGATGCGCCCGGAGCACCGCTCGCCCATCGACGAGGACGCCCTGCGCGCCTTCGGCGGGCGCTTCGGCACGGGGGCGGAGCAGGCCCTGCGGGCCGCGGTGGCCGAGGAGATCGACCTCGCCGGCTTCGCCGAGCGCTACGGCGAGGCCGAGGGGCTCCTGCTGCTCGACGCGCTGTTCGGGATCTGCGCGGTGGACGGCGTCATCGACGCCAACGAGATCGCGCGGCTGGAGGAGGCCGCCCAGCAGCTCGGCGTGGACGCCATGCTCGTGAGCGCCCTGTTCCGCAAGCACGACAACCGCTACGCCACGGGCGACTTCACCTTCGACCTCACGGGCAACGAGTACATCGTCGGGCGCTCGGCCGGGGCCGCCATCCGCCTGCCGGACCCGTTGGTCGGGAGCCGCCACTGCCGGCTGGTGCGCGAGGGCGACCACTGGCGTGTGGTGGACATCGACTCCGGTCGCCCCACCCTGCTCGACGGCACCGCGGTGGCCTCGGCCCCCTTCCGCCACCCGTCCGTGCTCAAGGTGGGCAGCTACTCGCTGGAGCTCACGCCCGACGAGAAGCAGCTCCGGGCCTTCGGCAGCGGCTCGTTCTCCGCGCTGTCCGTCCGCAACCTCGTGCGGCGCATCGGGGGCACGAGCCTCCTCGACGACGTCAGCTTCACCGTGTTCTCCGGAGAGGTGGTCGCCGTCGTCGGCCCGTCGGGCGCCGGGAAGACCACCCTGCTCAACGCGATCGCCGGCATCGCCCCCGCGGACACCGGGAGCGTCATCCTCGACGGACGCAACTTCCACGTGCTGCTGGGCGAGGACCGCTCGTTGATCGGCAACGTCCCCCAGGACGACGTCGTGCACGCCGAGCTCACCGTGGAGGAGGCCCTCTTCTACGCCGCCCGGCTGCGGTTCCCCGCGGGCACGAGCCGCGACGAGGTGCAGGCCGAGGTCGACCGGGTGCTCGACGAGCTCGACATCACGCACATCCGGCACAGCCGCATCGGTGACGAGGTGCGCCGGGGCATCTCGGGGGGGCAGCGCAAGCGGGTGAACCTCGGGCAGGAGCTCCTCACGCGCTCCACCCGGGTGCTCTTCCTCGACGAGCCCACCAGCGGGCTGGATCCGCAGACCGGCCAGGACATCGTCGGGCTCATCCGCCAGCTCGCGGACGGCGGGCGCATCGTGTTCCTGGTCACCCACGACATCACGCCGGCCGTGCTCGACCAGGTGGACCACCTCATGGTGCTCGCGCCGGGCGGGCGCCTCGCGTGGTTCGGGCCCCCGGAGGAGGCCAACGTCTTCTTCGGTGTGCGCAGCGCCGACGGCATCTTCTCGCGGCTCGCGGAGCACCCGCCCGAGGTCTGGGGCCAGCGGTACCGCGAGGGGCAGGCCGGCAGGAAGTTCGTGAAGACCCGGGAGCACCTCCTCGGTCTCGACGGGGTGGACGCGAGCGAGCAGGCCCAGCGGCCCCGTCGCGGCGGGTTCGTCTCCCAGCTCCGCACCCTGACGTCCCGCTACGCGCGCGTGAAGCTCCGGGACCGCGGCGGTCTCGCCGTCCTGCTCGCCCAGGCGCCCATCCTCGGGCTGGCGATGTGGGTGGTCTTCCCGGCTGCGGACATCAACAGCCTGTTCATGCTCGCCCTGTCGTCGCTGTGGTTCGGCGCGTCCGCCAGCGTGCGCGAGCTCATCGCGGAACGCTCGATCTGGCGCCGCGAGTCGCGCGTCGGGCTGCGCACCTCGTCCTACCTGCTCTCCAAGCTCGCGGTGCTCGGCACCCTCGTGGCGCTCCAGTGCGGGGCGCTCGCCGTGCTGAACCACGTGCTGCTCGGGATGTCGCAGCTCGGCTTCTCCCTGTTCGGGCTCACCGGCGTGTGCGTGCTCACCGGCTGGGTGGGCATGGCGCTGGGCCTGTCGATGAGCGCCATGTTCGCCAGCTCCGAGGCGGCCGTGGGCACGCTCCCCCTCCTGCTCATCCCGCAGATCACGTTCGGCGGCCTCATCGTGAAGGTGAAGGAGATGGGGCTGCTGGCGAAGGGCGTCAGCTGGCTGATGATCGTGCGCTACAGCTTCGACGCGCTCATCAAGACGGGCGAGCGGCTCACGATCCCGGCGCGACGGGGGATGGACCGCGACCTCGATGGCCGTGACGTCGGTGGCTCCCTCTGGGAGCTCGGCTTCCGGACCACGACCGATCCGGACGACCTCGGCCTGCCGCTCCTGTCGCTCATCGGCGTGCTCACGGCCTTCTTCCTCGTCTTCGTCGCTGTGAGCTGGGTGTTCACGGCACGGTCCCGCGACGGCAACTGAAGGCGCGGGGCCGCGCGTCGGTTAGGGGCCGTGCACCACAGGAAGGACGACGATGGCTGACGTGCTGGTGGTCGGTGGCTCGGTCGCCGACGGACGGGTGAAGGACCTCGAGGTACAGCTCCACGGGCTCGGCGGGCGCACGCTCGACCGCGACACCGCAGTGGCCTGGATGAAGGACGGTCACTCCTTCGTCCCGGTGCACAAGGGCTCGCGGGGGCCTGCGCTCCTGCTGCTCGAGGTGGGCGACGAGCTGTTCATCCGTCACCAGGCGGACGGCGAGGCCTCGGACGCCCTCCCGCCCCTCGGCTGACCATGATCGCCCTGCTGCTGGCCCTGGGCTGCCCCAAGCCCGCAGCGCCCGTGCTCCCCTCGTGGGAGACGGTGCCGTCGCTGCCGTCTCCCACGGCGGGTGCGTACAACCGCAGCCTGGAGGCCCCACCGGATGCCGAGCTCGCGCGTCTGGTGGAGGGTCGACGGTGGGATGCGTCCCTGTCCGGCACGGCCGCGGGGCTGGCCCTCGACCTCATCCGGACGGACACCGACCGCCTGCTGACCCGCTGGAAGGTGCGCGAGTCCGCCTGGCGCGCGGGCTGGCCGTACCCCATCGACGACGCGAAGGCGTGGCGGGCCCTCGAGGACGGCGCGCCTCCACCCCAGCTCCTCGCGTGGCTCGAAGCGCTCGGCCCGGACGACGACCTGGGTCTCGTGCGGGCCCGCGGGTCCCAGGGCGACCTCTGGGTGGCCCTGAAGGCCCATCCGCGTCGCGACCTCGGCCGCATCCCCAGGCAGCTCGCCCAGGGCGGCGAGCTCGTGCTCCCGGCCCTCCCCGGCGCCCGCTACGCGGTGGCGGACGCCAACGGGCGCCTGCACGCGGGCGCGCTCGACGCAGCGGTGACGCTGCAGGCCGGAAGCCGCGGCGAGTGGCTGGTGCGCATCGACGACGACCAGGGGCGCGTGGCGCTGTTCCCGGTGTACGTCGGCATCGTCCCGCCCCTGCTCCCGCTCATCGAGGACGTGGTCCCGGTGCGCACGGCGGTGGACGCCATCGCGCGCACGGAGTCCCTGCTGGCCACCATCCGCTCGGCCTACGGCTCCACGAAGCCCGCCCGGGACTTCATGCTCGACGCGGGCGCCCGCTCGCTGCTCTCGGGCGGCGGCACCACCTCGGACGGTGTGCTCGGCAGCCTGGGGCTGGATCCCGCCCGTACGGCCCTGTGGACGTGTGAGGGCACCACGATCGAAGCCTGTCTGGACGGGTTGATCTGGACCCCCGAGCACCGAATGGCCCTCCTGGACGACGCGAGCGACGTGGGGCTAGCGGCGGACGTGGGCGCAGAAGGTGTGCGGCTCGTGGGCATCCTGAGCGGAACCGATTAGGCGCACGACGGGAGGAAGGCGATGACCGAGCTGCTCGAGAAGAACAAGGTCTACGTCATCGGTGTCGTGGTGGTGGTCCTGTTTCTCGGTCTCGCCACCTTCTTCGCGGGTGCCGGGGGATCGGCGCGCCGCGACGAGGTCCCGATGAACGTCGACCTCATCCGCCTCGCCGAGATCGAGTACAAGAGCGCCTTCGAGGAGTACGTGTCGGCCGATCCCGCGCCGCGCGATCCGCTCGCGGTGGACGCCAAGGCCGTGCCCTGGGAGGGCACCCGCGGCTTCGACAAGCTCTCGTGGAAGCCCGAGGCCGCCCAGGTCTACGGCTCCTACGCCGTGAACGCCAAGGCGGACGGCTTCACCGTGGTGGGCGTTTGCGACACCGACGGCGACCAGAGCCAGGCGCGCTTCCAGGCCACCCTCGGCGAGGAGGCCAAGATGCTCACCCCCGAGAACGTGTACTGACGTCCTCCCCCACCACCGGCGCCCTCGTGGCGTTGTCGGGTTGGTTGCTGGCCGCCTCGCTCCACGCGCTCGGCCCGCCCCCCTCGGGTCCTTCGGTGCTCGCATCCCCTACCGCCCTGTTCCTGTCGGGCGGCCGCCTCAGCACGGCGGCCACCGGGATGTGGGCGTCCACGGTCCTGCACGTGACGGTCGCGCCTCCGGGTGACCCGTCCGCCATCCGGACCGGTGTGGACGGCGCGCTCACCTTCGATCCCACGCTGACGTCCGCCGCGGCGTACGGCGGCCGCATGCTCGTGAACGCGGGCGACATCGACGGAGCCCTCGCCGTCCACGAGCGCGGAGCGCGCCTGAGTCCCGACGACCCCTGGTTCCCCTGGATCCTCGGCATGGAGCTCTGGCAGGACGCCGGACGTCCGCAGGACGCCGTCCCGTGGCTCCGCAGGGCCGCCGACCTCGACCCGGACGGACGGCTCCACCACCTCTCCGCAGACGCCCTGGAGCGTCTGTGAGGCGCGCGGCCATCGGGCTCGGGAGCAGCCTCGGCGACCGGCGCGCCCACCTCGAGCTCGCGGTGCGGCGCCTGGCCCACACGCCGGGCCTGCGGGCGCTCCGCTGCAGCCGCTGGTACCGCACGCCGCCGATGCGTGGAGGCACGGCCCGCAACTGGTTCCTGAACGGCGTGCTGCTCCTGGAGACACCTCTGGAGGCCCTGGAGCTGCTGGCCGTCTGTCGCGCCGAGGAGCAGCGGGCAGGACGGCGGCGGGCCAACCACTGGGGCGACCGCACCCTGGACCTCGACCTGCTGCTCGTGGAGGGCACGGTGAGCACGGGCCCCGAGCTCGTCCTCCCGCACCCCGGGGTGCTCACCCGTGACTTCGTGCGACGGCCGCTGCTGGACGTCTGGCCGGAGGCCGCCCACCCCGTGCTGGACGGGCGGATCGCGGACATGGCCAGCCCCCCTCCGCCCCGCGCGATCGACGTGGGAGCCCCGGCGCGCAGCGCCCTCCCGACGCCGGGTTAGACTCGCGGGTCGTTGGGAGACCCCGATCACCGCCCGTCCGTCCCGTCCCCTCCCGCCCGCCGCGGAGCTGGAGCGCACCCTCGAGGCGCTCGAGCGAAAGGGAAACGTCCGTGTGCTGATCTGCGCGGCCGAGGCCTGGAGGGAGCAGGGGGAGCCCACGCCGGCCGGGGCCCTGGCACAGGTGCGGGCCCTGCTGTCCCTCCGCGCCACCGACCGCGCCTGGGCGCGCATCCGTCCCCTGCTCGACGCTCCTGAGGGTCCGGAGGTCTTCCAGCTCGCCGGCCGCATCCTCGTCGACCAGGGGCGCTACCCCTCCGCGGTCTCCCTGCTGCGCAAGGGCCTGAAGCGCTTCCCGGAAGACCCCGAGCTCCAGCTCCAGCTCGCGCGCACCGAGCTGCCCTCGACGGTGCTCGACCGCACCGAGCCGATCGGCGACAACCTCGACGGCCTCGTGCGGCTCGCGGAGCACCACCTCTCCACGGGGGCGCACCTCAAGGCGCGCGGCGTGCTCGACCGCGTGCTGGCCCAGCAACCCGAGCATGCCCGTGCCGCAGACCTCCTCTGGGCCCTGGAGGGCGACTTCGCGCTCAAGGGCATCCGGTTGCACGACCTCACCCGGATCTACGCGGGGCGCCCGGACACCGATCTCCCCCAGTTCGACGAGGATCCCACGGAGGAGCGCACCGAGACGGCCGCGAGCATGGAGATCCCCGACAGCCCGCGCCCGAGCGGCGGCAGCTTCCCCGTGCTGTTCAAGGGGCTCGGGCAGGACACCGAGCTCGCGCCCTTCCAGGGTGCCCAGGAGCCCACGGCCTACGCGGCGGACCGCTACCAGGACCCCGAGGTCGAGCTCTCCAAGTGGTCCCTCCACGGCGCCCACCAGGACACCCAGATCCAGCGGGTCGTGCGGAACGCCCCCATGCCCGGTCCGGACGGGATCGACACCGAGGTGGAGGCCCAGGACGAGCTCACCACGCAGTTCCAGGTGGCCGGGGAGGTCGAAGACGAGGACGTGATCGTGCGGCGGCGCGCCGAGGACGCCATGCACGCCGAGCGAACCGAGACCTACCGTCCCCTGAGCGTGGACCCCGCCCGCGACCGTCTCCCGCCAGGCGCCTCCCGCGCCGACGAAGGCGCGGACTTCGTGAAGCTCCGCAAGCGTGCCCCCGTGGTCGCCATGGTGGAGGAGGTGCCCACCCAGCCTCCCGAGCCCCCACCGGTCGTCGCTCAGCCTCCGGCCCGACCCGCTCCCGCGCCGCGTCCGCCCCCACAGGCGCCTCCCGCGGCCGCACCGGCTCCCAGGCGCCCCTCGCTCGCCGAGCGCGCCCCCACCCGCGCCTCCCTCGCCGAGCGTGCCCCCACGCGCGCCTCCCTCGCCGAGCGTGCGCCGACCCGGGCCGACCTCGTCCGGCCGGCGCCGGACCACACGCCGGAGCCCCAGCCCGTCCCCCGGCGGAGGGACCTGGAGCCCGCGAGCCTGCCGCCCCCCCTCACCGACGAGTTCGACCTCTCCGAGCTCTACCCGCGATCCGTCGTGGGCTTCACGGGGTGGCTGGTGCTCGGCATGCTCATCGGTGTGTCGATCCTCGCGGTGCTCGGGCTCATCCTGCTGGCCAGCATGCTCTGATCACCAGGGGATGGCCCATGTGGCCGCGAGGGTCGCCCCGCTGGCGAGCCCGAGCGCGACCGCGGTGTTGGACAGGCGGTTCGCGCGACCAGCGTGCCCGTCGAGGGCGCCCACGGGCACCGCAGGGTCGAACACGGACGTGCGCTGGCCGGCCGCCACACCGACCACGGCGACGGCGGACGTCGCGAGGGTGGCCGCGAGCGCCGAGCCCCCCGCGTGCATCCGCCGACGCCGGAGCTGCTGGGCCGTGGGGTCGAGGGCCGCGAAGTCCACCACGGGCACCTCGGCGACGCTGTAGTGGTAGTCGGTGTGCACGAGCTGGCCCGAGGTGTCGAAGCCCTGGAGCACGAAGCCGCGCTCCGTCGGCACGTAGGGTGTGGGTTGCCCGTCCACCCGCCAGCCCCCCTCGGGCACGCGCTCCAGCTTGATGCGTTCGCTTCCGGTCGGCGCCTCCTCCCACGCACGCCGAAGCGCCGAGCCCTCGGGGAGCCACGCCTCGGGCGGGGAGTACGCGGGATCGAGGGCCCGCACGGCCGCCCAGCTCTTGCTGCTCGCGACGAGCTCGCGCTCCCAGGACTCCTGCAGCGCGCGCGCGCGGTGCCATGCGAGCAGGGCATCGCCCGGGAGCTCCGTACGCACGCAGGGGACCGCCTGGTCCAGGGCTGCGGTGGCAGCCTGGAAGGCCTCGTCGTCCACCGCGTCGTACGCCGCCTCCACGGCGCGCGAGAGACGCTCGATCCGCGGTCCCGCGTCGTTCGGACAGGTGGCATGGGCGATGGAGACGAGGACGAGCACGGATCCCTCCGCGTCCATGATAGGACGTGGACGTGCGCTATGTGCTCCTGGTCCTGCTCCTGCCGTGCATCGCGTGCGCTTCGCACGAAGCGCACTGGGCGCACGACACCCTCACGATCGCCCCCACCACCGAGGGCCTGTCGGCGAGCCAGACCTGGCGCCTGTACGACGCGCGCTGGGAGCGTCGCCAGGCCGAGAGGCGGCGGGTGTGCGCCATGCTCTACGACCTCCAGCCCGTCCCCAGGCAGGTGGACTGCGAGGGGTGCACGGCGGCCTTCGTGGCCTCACCGCTCCGCACCGACGGCGACTGCCTGCCGACGGTGGACCCCACCTTCGTCGCCCTGCGCGCCGTGGGCGTGGCTCCGGACGCCACCGGCACCACCACCTGGTTCGACGTGGGCGCGGGTTGGGAGGTCCACGGCCACACCGAGGACGCGTGGGACGGCCTCCTGCCCGTCGTGGTCCCCGCCGACCACGCGTGGGAGCTCCTGGTGCCCACCGAGACATCGGTGTCGCGATCCCGGGTGCCCGCACCTCCGGACATGCTGTGATCCACCCGTTCCTGCACGGCCTTCCGGTCCCTGGCACGGTGCGTGCAGCCCTCCATGGCATGCGCATCCTCCCCGCCCTGCTGATCGCCTGTTCGTACAACGCGGACGCGCCCGACGTCCCCGAGCCGACGCAACGCCCGGTGGACACCTCGGACACGGGCTCCCCCGTGATCCCCGAGGGTAGCTGGCTCGCGGTGGCAGGCGTGGTGACCCTGCAGGCCGGTGGGGTCGTCGGTGGGCAGCTGGAGGCGAGCGTGCAGGTACGCGAGCCGAGCGGCGAGCTGGTCCCCGACTGCGGTACATCCACCACGCTCACGGCCGCCACGCCGGTGACCGTCCCCGACGACGCCGTGCGGCTCTACGGTGCGTGGTCCTTCCCGCTCGTCCGCGCAGGGTGTCCGGGGGTGCCGGACGCCCTCGAGCTGGGGTTCGGCCCCCTGTTGCCCGCGCTGTATCCGGGGGCCGAGCGCCTCGGGGCGTCCACGCGCCACACCCGGGGCCTCTACACGATCGACCGCACCGCGGACGAGCTCGTCGTGTTCGGTCTGGCGGGCACGTCGAGCCAGCGGGCGGGCTCCGGGACGCCTGCGAGCCTCGTGCCCCTGCCCGACGGGGCCTACGCCCTCGACACGATCTACCTCCTGCCTCTCTGACGCGTTAGGGCAGCCCGGACGTTTCTCCGGGGGTCTGGGTGACCATGTGGTGGCTGGGTTGGTGCACGACGGCGATGGCTTCCGGCGGCGGCGGCGCGGAGGGTCACGGCCTCGGCCACTTCCTGCCGTTCTACACGGTGATCCCCTTCGCCGGGCTGCTGCTCTCGATCGCCATCCTGCCCATGGTGGCCGGGCATTTCTGGCACCACAACAAGAACCAGCTCGCCGTCGCGGTGGGCTGGGCCACGCCCGTGTTGCTCGGGCTGCTCTGGGTGTACGGCACCGACTGGCACCACCAGGGCGAAGCGGCCGTGCACGGCATCATGCATGCCGTGGAGGAGTACATCAGCTTCATCGCGCTGCTGGGCTCGCTCTACGTGATCTCCGGCGGGATCCTCCTGCGTGGTGACCTTGAAGGCCGCCCGGCGATCAACACGGCGTTCCTGGCCATCGGTGCCGTGCTCGCGAACGTGATCGGGACGACAGGTGCGTCCATGCTGCTGATCCGCCCGATGCTGCGCACGAACAGCGAGCGGAAGAACACCTGGCACATCCCGCTGTTCTTCATCTTCCTGGTGTCGAACGTGGGCGGCGCGCTCACGCCCATCGGCGATCCGCCGCTGTTCCTCGGCTACCTGCGCGGCATCGACTTCTTCTGGACCGTCATCCACCTCTGGCCGGCCTGGCTGCTCGCCGTCGGCGTCCTGCTGGTCGTCTTCTTCGTGCTGGACACCATCCAGTACGGGAAGGAGACCGGCCTCTCGCGCCGGGAGGACGCTGCCGCCATCGAGCCCCTCCGGCTCGAGGGGAACCTCAACTTCCTGCTGCTCGCGGGCGTCATCGTGTGCGTGCTGGCGCTCTCGCCGGTGAAGCACCCGGAGGGCTTCCACGGCTTCGATCCCCGCGACTGGTACGCCCGGGAGATCGGGATGGGCGTGCTCACCGCGATCTCCATGGTGGTGACCGACCGCTCGATCCGCCAGCGCAACAACTTCGAGTTCGGGCCGATCATCGAGGTCGCGGCCCTGTTCGTCGGCATCTTCATCGCGATGATCCCGGCCACCGCGCTGCTCCAGGCCCACGGCGCCGAGCTGCCGATCCACGAGCCCTGGCAGTACTTCTGGGCGACGGGCGCCCTGTCGGCCTTCCTCGACAACGCGCCGACCTACGTGACCTTCGCGGCCATGGCCTGCGGCAACTACCCGCAGTGCACCGACGTGAACAACCTCGCCCCCCTGATGGACCCCAGCTCCGCGCACGTGCTCGCGGCCATCTCGCTCGGTGCCGTGTTCCTGGGTGCGGGCAGCTACATCGGCAACGGGCCCAACTTCATGGTCCGCGCCATCGCCGAGCAGGCCGGCTACCAGATGCCGAGCTTCTTCGGCTACTGCGCCTACGCGGCAGCCTTCCTGGTGCCGGTGTTCGTGGTCGTCAGCCTGGTCCTCCTGTGAAGCCCACCTTCGTCGGCGTGGTCCACCTGCTGCCCCTCCCGGGCAGCCCCCGCGGTGGCACGCTCGCGGACGCCCTCCAGCGCGCCCTGCTCGACGCCCACGCCCTGCGCGAGGGCGGCGTGGACGCGGTGATCGTCGAGAACCTCGGCGACGCGCCGTACACGGCGGGAACGGTTGACCCCGTGACCGTGGCCGCCATGACCCGCATCGCCGGCGCCCTCCGCGACGTGCTGCCGGATCAGCACCTCGGCATCAACGTGCTGCGGAACGACGCCCTGGCGGCCCTCTCCATCGCCCACGTGGTGGACGCGGACTTCGTGCGCATCAACGTCCACACGGGAGCCATGGTGACCGATCAGGGCCTCATCGAAGGAAGGGCCCGCGACACCCTCCTTGAGCGCCAGCGCCTCGGGGCCCGCGTCCAGCTCGTGGTGGACGTGCTGGTGAAGCACGCGGTACCGCTGGGCAACCCCGACCTCGCGGACGTCGCGCGCGACACCGCCTACCGCGGGCTCGCCGACGTGCTCGTGGTGACGGGGAGCGGCACGGGTCGGCCGCACGACCCCGCCAGGGTGGCGGCCGTGAAGAACGCCGTCCCGGACCGGCCGGTGTGGATCGGGAGCGGGGTGACGCCACCGCGCGCCCGATCGCTCGGCGCCGAAGGCGCCATCGTGGGCACCTGGCTCCACGAGCACAGCGATCTGTCCCGTCCCGTGGACGTGGACCGCGTGCGGGCCATGCGAGCCGCCCTGGACGCACAGGGCACCTGAGCCCTCCCGAGAGTCAGGCGGCGAACAGGGAGAGCTGGACGACGGGGACCTGGGCCACGGCAGCCTGGGGCGTGGCGACCATGCCGAGAAGGTCGGGAGCATCGAAGCGCTCCACGCTCCAGCCGTTGGCCAGGGGGCGCGCGACCCCGATGACCCGACCCGCGACCTCCCAGCGGCTGGCGAGGCAGGGCTCCCCACGGTCGCCGACCAGCCCGTCGCGCGCCACGAAGCCCAGGCGAGGACGACCGGGCCCACGGGCCACGAGCACCACGGGGTCGCCCACCGAGCCCGCACCGTCGACCAGCAGACGCTCGCCGGTACGGAACACACGTTCGGCGAACGCGCCGTCGCGGCGCACGTCGAACACGCGGGTTCCTACCGGGAAGGTGGCGGGAAGCGGGAAGGCATCGGCAGCGGGGACGAGGCTCGGAGTGTTCATGGCATCCTCTCGATGGCTTCAATGTACTGAACGCCACTCGAAAAACACAGGGCCAGAAAATGTCCGCATGCCAGAATCTGTCCGCTTCACACGGACACCCAGACCGTCATCGGAGCGGTTAACGACGAGGCTCGGAGGTCCCGTCATGAAGATCAGCCCGCTCACCGCCGTCCTGGCAGCCGTCGTCCTGTTCCAGGCGGGCCTCCTGCTGGGTCAGCTCAGGCCGCTGGACGCGCGCGCGGAGCCCGGCGAGGTCGTGCCGGCCGCACCCGATCCGATGCCGCCCGCGCCCCCGGAGGCGTCCGCCGCGGGCGACACCTTCTACGACCCGCCACGGCTGTACTGCAAGCCCTTCGAGGTGCCCATGAGCGGCGCGAGCGCCGCGATGGAGACCAACGACGCCACCACGCCCATCGGCCGCTGGATCGCGGACGAGGAGGCGTCCTACGAGCTGTTCTCCATCGACTTCGAGGTGGGTCAGAAGCCCACCGGCTACCCCATCGGCATCGCCTGGGTGTGCCTGGCACCCCGCACCGCGTGAGGGGAGAGGCGGCCCGGAGCGGACTCCGAGTCGTTCCGGGGGCCTCTGGCAGGGGGAAGGGAGAGAGGGACGCACCAGCGCGTCGAGGAGACGGACGTCCCCTGGGTGGAGCCGTACGACGTGCTGGGGAGGGGGCCGGAGCGCGTCCGGCGCGACATTGGTACCGCCGCGATCCTCACCGGTCAAGCTCGCCTTTCTGACAGTCCACCCACACCTTCCCCGACCCTGTCGATCCACAGCCTGTGGACGATCGCCGGGCGATCAGGACCCCGATCCCCCCTGCCCTTTCGATCGGCCCCTGGACGCAGGGGTGGGTACGAGGAGCCCCGGAATCACGATTGCGAAGGTTCATCCGTCACACCGGGATTCCGGGCTATGGATCCGCTGTGGACGGCGCCGAACGGTGCGAACGCAACCCCCAGACGCGAAGAGGCCCGGCGTGCTCGCGCAGCGCCGGGCCCCAGCAGACGACGAGGAGCCGTCAGGGCAGCTGGACGGCCACGTTCAGGTCGTAGGTCTGGCTCGCCGTGCAGTCGAGCGTGGAGCCGAAGAGCTTCACGTACAGGATGACGTCCACATCCCCACCGGTCTGGTTGAAGAACGACACGTGCTCGTCGTCGTCGGAGGTGGTGGAGCTGTCGATGATCGACAGGTCCGAGGCGTCGTAGAGCACGATGTCGACGTCGCCCGTAGCGTGCGTGAACAGGGCGTCGATGTCGAGGGTGGCGAGGTCGGACACCGTCAGCGCGTAGTAGTCGCCGTTGCCCGCGCCACCGAGCACCGTGAGGCCCGACGTGGCGCCGATGGGCATCGCGCTGGCGGTGGACGGGGTGTTGTTGGGCTCCTCGCTGTCCTCGGCGGCGCAGGTCAGGAAGTTGAGCTCGACGTCGTAGAGCGAGCACTCTAGGGACGTGAGGTGCACGTAGACCGGCATGGGGTCGGTGGGGTGCGTGTTGGCGGGCGAGCGCACGAGGTACGGGGAGCTGCTGTCCGAAGCGAGCACGCTGCCCTCCAGCTCGACGAGCTCGAGCCGCGGGCTGTCACCGGTGAGCAGGGACACGTCCACCGCCTGACCGGACGGGATGTCGATGTGGTACCAGTCGGGGTTCGTGGCATCGACCGTGAGGTGCTGGATCCCGGCCGTGACGACCGGCGACGTGAGCTGGTCCTCGTTGGGCTCGTAGCTGTCGGCCGCCGCGGCGCAGGGCACGGCCGCCGTGAAGCTCGACTCGAGGTCGTAGTCGACGCACGCCAGGCTGCGGACCTGGACGAGGACCTGCTGGGAAGCACCCGTCAGGTTGACCCAGGACGTGCTGTAGGGTGCCGAGGTGTCGCGGGCCAGCTCGCCGCCGTCGCCGTCGAGCAGCGCCAGCTCCAGCGAACCGGAGGTGTTGGTCGCCTGGACCGTCAGGTCGTCACCGGGGTCGACCGTGAGCACGTAGTAGTCGTCGCTCAGGAGGTCGACGTTGTGTGCGGTGAGCGTGTCGGTCTTGGAGATGGCCGTGGCGAACCCGGGCTCGTTGTTCGGCTCGGACGCGTCGGGCAGCACGCACGCGGCGAAGGGCGTGACGGTGTTCGCGAGGTCGTAGGTGGTGCACTCGTCCGCCACGACCTGCACGACGTAGTCGTGGGGAGCCAGGGGGTCCGGGTTGGTGACGGACACCTCGTAGGGCGGCAGGGTGCGCGTCGCCCGGATGTTGCCGTTCTCGTCGTACAGACGGACGGTCGCGTCGGTGGCGGTCGTGACCACCGCGTCGAACGTGTCGCCGGGCTGGAGCGTGATGCGGTAGTTGTCGTCGTCCCCAGGGTCGACGGTGTAGCCCGAGAGGGTGGTGTCCGCGGTCAGCAGGGTGGGCGTGGCGAACGTGTCGTTGTCCTCGCCGGCGTCATCGGCGCACACCAGCGGGGTGTCGACGAACACGACGTCGTACATATTGCACGTGCTGCTGAACAGCCGGACCTCGAGGGTGATGTCCATCGGGGCGTCGGTCCAGTTCTCCACCGTCACGGTCTCGTCGTCGTCGCTCGTGGTGCCCGAGCCGAGCGTGACACCCGCCGCGGTCCGCACGGTGATGTCGATGTCGCCGTCGGCATGGGCGAAGGCGACGGTGATCGCCTCGCTGGTGTTCGCCGGGACGCTGATCTCCCAGAAGTCCTTGTCGCCGGTGAGGACGGCGAGGTCGGTGGCGGGCACGGGCAGGTCGATCGCGCCGGCGAGGTCGTCGTTGTCCTCGTTCACGTCCTCGGCGCACGTCGGGGTGGTGTCGGTGTCGGCATCCGTGTCCGTGTCCGTGTCCGCATCGGTGTCCGTGTCCGTGTCCGCATCGGTGTCGGCGTCCGTGTCCGTGTCCGTGTCCGTGTCGGTGTCCGTGTCCGTGTCCGTGTCCGTGTCCGTGTCCGTGTCCGTGTCGGTGTCGGTGTCCGTGTCGGCATCCGTGTCCGCGTCGGTATCGGCGTCCGTGTCCGCGTCGGTATCGGTGTCCGTGTCCGTGTCCGTGTCCGACTCGAGGTTCGGGACGTCGGTGTCGACCCCCGGATCCTCCTGCGTGAGATCCACGGTCGGCTGCGAGGACTCCGACTGGGTCGTGACGTCGATGGTGTTGCCGGGGCAACCAGCGAGCGCGAGCAGGGACAGCGCGAAGATCGGACGAATCATGCTTTCCTCGGGAAGAACCAACGGGCCCGTCGCCCCGGCTGGCTTCGATGATGGAGGTGGACGGCGGGGAGTATACCCGTCGGAGCCCTGGTGCCACCCCACGGCTCGGTGTGAACGCCGGTCAGCGGTAGTCGGCCAGGCGATGGTGGGGGAAGCCGATGCGCTGGGCCACCTCGACGCGTGCCGCGTGGGCGCCGAAGCCCTCCGGCACGCCCGCCCCCAGCGTCGGCGCGTCGACGAGGATCTCCCCACGGTCGCTCGCGAGCAACGCGAGGCGCAACGCGCGGACGTGCGGCGGCCCGAACCCGCCGGAGGTGGGCCCAAAGGCCACGCCGATGCCCAGGAGGTCGCCATGCTGGTGCTCCGAGGGCTCCCGGGCCGCTTCCACCTCGTCCCGTATGGCCAGGGCGGCGGCGAGCGCGGCGTCGGCCGAGCCGAAGGTCGCTACGGCGACATCGAGCCCGGTGTGGAGGGCCACCCCACCCCGATCGACGGCGTGGGTGGCCAACAGCGCGTGGACCCGTCCCACCCAGTCGGCGAGACGAGCCGGCTCGGCCGGGCTGCGTCCGAGCTCCCGGAGCGCCACGGCCACGACGGCGAGTGCAGACGGGTCGGCCAACGCCTCAGTTCTCGTTGATGCGCTCTTCGATGTCGCGGATGAGCTGGTGCGCCGGACCCGTGCGGTTGTTGCGGATGCACTTCTTGTAGGCCTTCCAGAGGTCTCCCAGGAAGTCGTCCTCGACGAGGCGATGCTCCTCGGGCACCCCATCGTCCATCGGCAGGTCCATGCCCGCGATGCAACGACGGCTGTGGAGGTTCCGCAGGGTGCCGATGAACAGGGTGTTGGCGTCGGGCTCGCCACGCCGGCGGAGCTCGATGAACGTCTGCCACGCGACGCTCTCGGGCAAGCAACCATCGATCCGGGTGGCGGTGCGTAGCCGCCGGATGAGCTCGCGGGACGTGGCGTTGCTGTCGATCAGCTCTTCGTGCATTCGACCTCCAGGGGGGCGTCCGACCTGACGGAAGGGCGGCGCAGAAACTACCATGGATCCGTGGACCTCGTGGAATCCGGGCCCTTTCGGGGCCCCGCGATCCTCCGTGATCTTCCGCCTTGTACCGAAGGTCCGCCGATCCTGGGAAGAAACAGAACGCGACGTTCGGTTCGCGGCGCGCAAGGGGGTCGGGAGGAGCAACGATGTGGTAGGGTCGACCCATGCTGAGTGCGCTCGCTTCCCTGGCCATCGCGGGGCCCGTCACGATCGGGCGCGACCCCGGCGGCGGCGTCGTCCGGGCCGCCATGCCCACCGAGGGCGTCGTCGCAGCCGTGCTCCAGGGCGATGGCATCCCGGCCGTCCCACGTCCGCCGGGCCTGTTCCCCTGCCCCACCTCCCCGGGCCGCGCGGTCGTGCTCGGCACGCCAGGCGCCCTGGAGGCCTGGCTGGCCGCGCTCCACGCATCGTGGAAGCCCGAGGGCCCCGTCGTGTTGGTCGTCGCGGGCGACATCCCCGCCGGGGTCGGCCTTCCAGATGCCCCTCCCGCGGCGGTCCAGCCCGACGGAGAGCCCGCGGTGGAAACCGTCCAGCCCGAGACGCCGGAGCCCCCCGAGCTCCCGCCGGATGCCGACCCCCTCACCGTGGCGTTGCGTCTCGCCAGCACCGTCGGGGGGCGTTGATGCGTCTGGCCCTGCTGGCGCTCGTGGCGTGCGCTCCGGACGTCGCCCGGGGTCCCGTGGCGTTCGCGGACCAGGAGGCTCCCGTCCGCATGCTCGAGGTCGAGGGTGGTGCCGAGGTGGCCGTCACCCTCGGGGTCCTGGCGGGCTCGGCCTACGATCCACCCGGCCGGGAGGGCCTGGGAGGCCTCGTCACCCGCGCGGTGGCCCTCGGGGTGCCGAGCGGCGTCGAGGTCCGTACGCACGTCGGGCGCGAGGCGGTCACGCTGTCCCTCGTCTGCCCCGAGGGCGCTGCCGAGCCCTGCCTGGAGGCCGTGGCCGCCCTGGTCGCCCCGCCCGACCCCGCGCGGGTCCCCGGTGCCGTGACGGGCGCGCTGGCCGCGATGGAGGCGCCCGTCGACGACGTGCTGCTCGACGATCTCGTGCACCGCGCCCTCTACGTGGCCCACCCCTACGGCCCCGCACCGGGCGGGCGGCGCGCCACCCTCACCACCCTCCCACCCGCCCTGGTCGAGGCCCACCACCGGCGGCTCTGGGTCCGGTCGAACCTCGCGGTGGTCACCGCGGGTGTCGACGAGGCCGGACGCGGGCGGATCCGCACCGCGCTCGAGGGGGTCCCCGCAGGTCCACCGCCCGATCTCCCGCTCCAGGCTGGGGGGACGGAGGGCCCGACCCTCGTGGTGCTCGACGCACCCGACCGCCCGCTGCGCATGGCCGTGGGCCTGCCCGTGCGAGGCGACCCCGACGACCTCCCGCTCGCGCTGGCGGCCCTCGAGCGCAGCCTGGGCGCACGGGTTCGACTCGTGTCGCCCGACGGCGGTGCCCACCTGCCCACCTCGGGGGTGCCCGGCCGTCTGCAGCACGCCACGGTCTACCTCGAGCCCGACGCCACGGTCGACGACCTCCGGACCACCGTCCGTCGCCTGTGCACGGCCGACGTGCCCCTCGAGCCCGAGGACGTCGAGGAGGGCCTCGAGCTCCTGACCGCCTCTCGTGCGCTCGCCGCCCGCACGCCCTCCCTGCGCGCCGAGCAGGCAGTGCTGGACGCCCTCCTGCACCGCGCGGCCCCCACGGACGCGCACCGAGATCCCGCCGCCCTCACCGAGCTGCTGGTGCGTTCCCTGTCCACGGAGGGCCTGGTGATCGCCCTCTCGGGCGAAGGAGCTGCTGCGATGCGCGAGACGATCGAAGATCCCGGAGGCACGATCGTCGATGGATGCACGCCGCCCCCCGCGACCTTCGCGTCCGTCGCGGTGCTCACCCGCGAGGAGCTCCAGAGATGAACCGCACCCTCCTCACCCTCGTCGTGCTGCTCGCCACCGGATGCGAGGAGCTCGAGCCCTTCATCCCCACGGTCTCCTTCGACACGCTCACCGTGGACGCCATCGACTTCGAGGGCGCCCAGGTCGACTTCGTGTTCGCCGTGGAGAACCCGAACCCCATCGAGATCGGGCTCTCGAGCTTCGACTACGCGCTGGCCCTCGCGGACACGCCGCTCTTCGACGGTGACAACGCGGACGGGTTCACCCTCGAGGCGTCGGACGCGAGCGAGCTCCGGCTGCCCGTCGCGCTGAACTGGCAGAGCACCTGGGACACCGTGCAGGCCACCCGGGGCCTCGACGACGTGCCCTTCGGCCTCTCGGGCCACTTCGGGTTCGACACGCCCGCTGGCGAGGCCGAGCTGCCCTACGACGAGGACGGGAGCTTCCCGGCGCTCCGCACCCCGAAGTTCCGGCTCGCCAACCTCCGGGCCACCCGCCTGAACCTCTCCAACCCCCTCGCGCCCACCGCGGAGCTCGCCCTGGACCTCGGCGTCGACAACGCCCACGGCTCCAGCCTGTTCTTCGATCGGTTCGACTACGGCGTCGTGATCGACGGCAGGCCGCTCGCTTCGGGGCTCCTGAGCTCCTTCGAGGTGGACGGAGCCACCGAGGGGAACGTCTCCCTGCCGATCTCGGTGGACCTGCTCACGGCCGGCACCACGATCTACAGCGCCATCACGGGCGGAGGCGCGCTGGACGTCGGCCTGGACGCCACCATGGACGTCGACACGCCCTTCGGCATCCTGCCGCTCACGGTCGACGAGACGGGCGCCCTCGACGTCGTGGACGACCGCTGAGCCTGTGGCCGCTGGTGGCCTGCCACGGGCACGACCACCGCGTCTTCCCGGTCCTGGACGACAGCCCGCGGCCGGGAATCGAAGAACCGGTGAACAACGAGCTGGCCCACGCGCTCCGGGCGCCCGTGGAGGCGTTCGTCGTGGCCCCCGACCGGATGGTGAGCGGTCAGCCGCTCGGGGAGCCCCAGAAGGACACGGGATTCCACGCGGACGTCACCCGGGCTTTCGAGGCGCACGCGCGGCGCCGGACCGTCTACGCGGCCCTCGAGCGCCACGTGGACGCCTGGGAGCACGTGCTCGGGGCCGTCCGCGCACAGGGGCTGCCCGACGTGCTCGCCGCCGTGCCGTACGAGCTGACGGTCTACGGAGAGGCCGCGGATGCCACATCCTGCCGGGCGGGGCCCTGGGACCTCACGCCTGAGGAGGCCCACCGCGCCTCCACGGTCCACGGTGCCCCCACCCTGCTCCGCGACTGTCGCCTCGATGGAAGCCCCGCGAGCTGGAGCCCGAGCGAGCTGGCGACGCCGTGGCTGCACCAGGCGGCATGGTGGGACACGGAGGCCGGTTCCTGCCGGCTCGGCCCGTGCGCCATCGATCGCCGCGGCGACCTGGACGTCTCCACCCTCGCCGGCCTCGCGCTCCTCCGCGAGGCCTGGGACCATCCCGATCTCCGGGCGACGGGGTCCGCGGTGCAGCTCACGCTCGCTGCTCGCGTGGCGGGTACCGACGACAGTCGCTGGGGGCGGCAGCGCTCCCTGAACCTCGTTCCCGCGGTCCGTCACGATCAGAGCAAGGGGTTCCCGGGCACGACCATCGTGGGGCGGAATCGTCTCTGTGCGGACCCGACCTCCACCACCCGCTGCGGCAGCGTGTTCCATGCGCGCGCCCAGCATGCACCCGCAGCGACAGTGGGCGTGCACCTCGTGGCGGTCTGCTACTACGCGCAGGAACACGGCGATCGACCCGTCTTCGCTGCCTGGCGCCCGTGGCTCGGAGACTACTGCCGGACGATCGTGGTGCCGCACCGGAACGAGGTCCTGGCCTGGTCGGTCGGTCACCCCTGAGCACGAACGCCCGCCGTGACCACCAGGGGTCGCGACGGGCGAGCGCCGTCAGGGAGGTCAGGGCGTGGCGGTGTCGGTGTCCGCGTCGGTGTCCGCGTCGGCATCGGTGTCCGCGTCGGCATCGGTGTCCGCGTCCGCATCCGTGTCGGTATCGGAATCGGCGTCGGAGTCCGCGTCCGAATCGGTGTCCGTGTCCGTGTCGGTATCCGTGTCCGTGTCGGTGTCCGTGTCCGCATCACCGCCGCCCGGGGGCGTGATGTTCAGGACGAAGCCACCGCAGGTGGTCGCGTTGTAGGCATCGACCACGATCACGACCTCCTCGCCCTCCGTGACCGTGAGGGTGATGGACGACGTGAACACATCGTTGTCGAAGTCGATGTCGTCGTTGCAGGCGATCTCGTTCGTGCGGGGCGGATCCGTGCAGGTGACCGAGAACGCCGAGAGCAGCGTGTCCTCGTTCGTGGAGCCGATCGTGTCGAACGTGTACTCGCCGGCCGCCGGGGCGGTCCACGTGTACGCGAGGTCCTCACCGCGGCTCGGTCCGAGGCCGGGGTACTGCCCACACGAGGCTGGCCAGTCGTGGTTGGCACCGCACGTGTCGCCCGTCTGGACGGAGGCACCGACAGCGCTCCCGAGGTCGCCGTCTGTGGCCAGGGGGCACGAGAGGGGGTCGCCCGAGTCCTCCGGAGGCGGCTCCGAGGTGACGGGGACAGGCGCCGTGGGGACGACGGGGGTGGGCTCGCTCTTACACGCCGAGAAGACGAGAGCGACGGCAGCCATCGCGGCCAGACTACGCATGCGGTTCCTCCTGCAACCCGCGGACGATACCTCATCGCGCCCCGATCGGCCACTGCCGTCGGCTCCGGCTATACCAGGACGAGGAGGACGCTCATGCGCACCACGGTGCTCCTGCTGCTCGGCCTGGCTGGCTGCCCGGGCGGTTCCAACGCGGGCAAGACGCTCGTGTACGCCCTCGAGGCCCCCCCGGTGCCCACACTGGACGCCGCGCGCTGCGCCCAGGACGTCGGGCTCGACGTGACGCTGGGCTTCGAGGACAGCATCGCCGTGTCCATCGACAACACGGGTAGGCGGGCCTGGCTGGCGGCGTGCACCCTCGCGGACGACGGCTCGGTGACGACGTGTGGCCTCATGAGCCCCGAGACCGAGCTCGCGCTCGACGGGTCCACGATCACGGGGGGCACGGTGGCCCGCGTGGAGATCGACGGGGACTGCTCGGGAGCGGACCTCACCCTGGACTACACGCTGGTGGTGGACGGGCCGGTGATGGACGCCCACGTCGAGGCCACCTGGCACCTCGACAACAGCTTCGAGTGCGAGCAGCTGGAGGCGGCCATCATCCAGCAGTCCGGCCGCGGGGTGACAGGGTGCGTGGTGAGCTACGACTTCCAGGCCACCAAGCTCGCGGACTGCGATCTGGCCCTCGGTACGTGCGCCTACGAGTGAGCCGCGCGGTGGGGTCGCCGTCGGACGAGCAGGAGCCCGACGGGCACGAAGACCAGCCCACCGGGTGAGCCCGACGCACAGCCGCACCCCGAGCCTCCGCCGCTGACGTCCGTGTCGGAGTCCGCGTCCGTGTCGGAGTCGGCGTCCGTGTCGGCGTCGGAGTCGGCGTCCGTGTCGGAGTCCGCGTCCGTGTCGGAGTCCGCGTCCGTGTCGGAGTCCGCGTCCGTGTCCGTGTCGCTGTCCGCATCGCTGTCGGTGTCGGAATCCGCGTCGCTGTCCGTGTCCGCATCGCTGTCGGCGTCCGTGTCCGTGTCCGTGTCCGTGTCGCTGTCGGTGTCCGTGTCCGCGTCCCCCCCGGTGTCACCGGTGTCGTCGAGGGATGCGTCACCTCCGGTGCAGTCGTCGTCCACGCCGTTGCCGGGCACCTCCGGGTGGCCCGGGTTGACCGCGGGCTCGGTGTCGTCGCAGTCACCACCGACGGTGGCGCGATCGGGACCCGGCACGCCACACACCCGCACCGGATCCGCGCCGAACCCGTCCTGATCGGCGTCCACGTACATGTCCACCGCCGCACCCACCAGGGCGTCCGCGTCGTCGCAGTCGTCGCAGAACGACACCCCGTCCACGTCGTCGTCGAAGGACCCGCAGGGCTCCAGACGTATGGTGAGCCCGTCAAGCAGGCCCGGGTCCGCCGTGGTGGTCGCCACCACCCCCGCCGAGGCGTCCAGGGTCTGGGCACCCACCACGGCCTGCCCGATGCCGCTCGCGAGCGCCCAGGGGTTCAGGGGGTCGCTCGTCCCGTACGCCATCACGATGGTGCCGGTGGCCTTGTCGAGCCGCGCCTGGGCCTCGACGCTGCCGGGGTCGCCGGGCTGGAAGCTGTAGTACTCGAGGTTCTTCCAGTACACCGTGACCGACGTGGCGTCCTCCCAGAACCGGAGGTCGCCGCCCCCGCCCGCCACGAGCGGGAGCAGGTCGACCCAGAGCACCGCGATGTGGTGCGGGTCGCCAGCGTGGCCGTCGGGGAGGAGGGCGGGCTGCGAGCTGCACACGCCACCGCCACCGAAGCCGAGCGCGCCGTTCGCGCACACCTGGAGAGTCGTGCGAACGGCCCCGTCGAACAGGAAGCCCGGCGAGAGCGGGAAGCCCGCGGCCCCGTCGTCACCCACCGGCACCACGGTCCCATTGACGCCGTACGTGGTCTGGAGGGCCGCCGTCTGCTGGAACGTGTAGGGAGACGCGTCGGGATCGCCGGTCCAGGCGACCTTGAAGGGGTCGAGGGGCGCTGCGGGCTCCCAGGCGCCGGCGACGGCGAGCAGGAGCACGTCAGCCCGCCAGCACGAGGCCGTCCGCGATCAGCGAAGCGGCGTCGACGTGCCCGATGCGGTCGGTGTTGTTGCACACCTCCACGATCCCCGCGAAGAGCGCGCCGAGGTCGCCCGTGAGCCGCACCCGCTGCATCGCGCCGACGGGGATGTTGGCGTCCATCACGACCCCGTCCACCACGACGTCGAGGGCTCCGGTGTCGAGGTCGAGCCCCGACAGATCGTAGAGATCGTCGATCTGGAGCGACGGCCCGCCGAGCTCGGTCAGCAGCGCGTTGATCGACCGGGTGCCCTCGCGCATGACGAGGTTCCCGGCCATCAGGCCGTCACCCGTGCAGTGCCCGGTGGGCCGGGTGCCCAGCTGGCGCGCGCGCTCGGGGTCCAGGAAGCGACCGCCCACGCATCCCTCGCGGATCAGGGTGAGCGGAACGGGCGGCACGCCGCGATCGTCGAAGGAGCGGGACCGCAGCCCGCCCGCCAGGGCGCCGTCGTCGACCACGTGCAGCTTGCCCGAGAAGGCGGTGCGTGCAGCCGACAGGAACCCCTTCCCGCCCACGCGCTCCGGTGTGAACCGCTCGCCGATCACATCGAGCAGACGGCTCATGGGCAACGGCGGGATCACGACGCGCACGGGCCCGGGAGGCAGCGTGCGGCCCTTCTGGAGCAGGGCGTCGGCGCGCTGCACGAGGTTCGTGCCGAGCGGCAGGCTCGCGACCGACGCGAACGACCTGGAGGCCGTGTGCTGGTGGAGGTCCAGCCCCTTTCCCGTGAGCCCGGCCTCCACGCGGAACCACGTGTCCTCCTCGGTGAGCCGGCCCCCCTTCGACGACAGCCACGTGCGGCGGCGAAGCGCGTCCTCGTAGACGATCGGGCCCGGCTCGAAGCGGCGGTCCTTCAGCTGGGCCCGCACGTCGTCCACCACCTCGATGCGGCCGTCCGCGTCGAGCCGATCGTAGCGACGGTCGCGCACGGACAGCGCCCCGGACGGCGTGTCCATGCGGCCCACCGGCCCCGCGAGCGCGTCCTCCGGGCTCTCGAAGGTGGACGCCAGCGCCTGCCCCACGAGGTCCATCGCGTCCGCGGGGTCGCCGCGCATCACGCCCAGGCGACCGCCCGCCACCCACACCCGCACGGTGAGGACGTCGTGGCCGAACGTGCTGGCCTCGGGCTTCCCGGCGCCGCGCACGATGCGGTTGCCGGTGACGGTCTCGCGGAGCAGCTCGACGCCGAGGGCGCCCTCGTCCTGCGCGGCCTTGATGAACGGTTCGAGATCATCCAGTGTCGTCATGAGACGCAACCTACCCGATCCGACCGCCACCGGTGGCCCGACCCTGGAGCCCTTCGTGCTCGTCCTCCTGTCCGCCTGCTTCGCCCCCGCCCCGACCGAGCCGCCCGCGCCCGCACCGGTCGCCGATCGCGCCCGGGTCGCGCCCGTGGAGGTCGTGGACCCCGCTGGACGTCGGGTGGTCGCGGTGGGCGACCTGCACGGCGACCGCGAGGCCAGCGTCGCCACCCTCCGCCTGGCGGGGCTCATCGACGAACAGGAGCGCTGGATCGGGGGCGAGACGGTCTTCGTCCAGACCGGCGACGTGACCGACCGCGGGCCCGACAGCAAGGGTGTGATGGACCTCGTGCGCTCCCTCGTGGAGCCCGCGCGCGCCGCGGGAGGCGAGGTCGTGCTGCTCAACGGCAACCACGAGGTCATGAACCTCCAGGGCGACTGGCGCTACGTCTCCGAGGGCGACCTGGCCGGGTTCGGCGGGCGGGAGGCCCGCAAGGCGGCCTTCGCGGAGGGCGGCGAGTACGGCCGCTGGCTCACGCAGCTCCCGGTGGTCGCGAAGGTCGGCAGCACGGTCTTCGCCCATGGCGGCATCACCGACACCTTCGCCGAGCTCGGCGTGGACGGGCTGAACGCGCTCGCACGCCAGCACTACCTCGACACCCCGGGGCCCCTCGGCCACCCGATCCACGGCGACGCCGGGCCCACGTGGTACCGCGGCTACGCTCAGGACTCCGAGGCCACGGCCTGCCCGATCCTCGAGCGCGCCCTCGCCACGCTCGGCGCCACGCGCATGGTCGTCGGCCACACGGCCCAGCGCACCGGGGAGCCCCTGGTGCGCTGCGGAGGGCGGTTCACCGTGATCGACATCGGCATCAGCGCCGCGTACGGCTACCACCCGGGCGCCTGGGAGCTCCTGGGCGACGACGCGCGGATGCTCCTGTCCACCGGCCCCCGCGACCTTCCGGACCCCTCCCCCGTCGCCAGCCCCGCCGCCCCGGAATAGCATCCCCTCCCTCTGGAGGTGCCATGTCCGTTGCGAACGCGAGCCACTCCCCCCAAGGCCAGGTGGCGAAGACGCTGGGAGGGTGGCGCGGCTCCCTCGAGGCGGGTGAGCTCCCGCTCTTCCGGGCCTTCGTCGAGCACACGCTGCCCCGCCTGCGCGGCCCGTTCCTCGCGCAGCACTCGCCGGCCAAGGTGCTCGCGCACCTCGAGACCGCCTTCCGCTTCACCCAGAAGCGCGCGCCGGGCACCATCAAGTGCGAGCTCCAGCCGTGCGACAAGGGCGTGCAGATCCTCACGAACATGGTGGATCAGCCCTTCATCGTGGACACGCTCCGGCTGTTCCTGCGCAACAACAAGGCCGACTACCTCGGCGGCTTCAACCTCGTCTTCAAGGCCGAGCGTGACGCGAACGGGGCGCTGACCGGCGTGGGCGAGGGCACCACGGAGAGCGTGGTGTTCCTGGAGGCCGAGCGGGGCGAGGTCGACTTCGACAAGGATCCGCCCCACATCCTGATGCGCCTCCAGACCGCGGAGGCCACAGTGCGCGACTTCCGCGCGATGACCCGCCACGTCGAGCGCTACGTCGAGAAGCTCGAGACCGAGGCCGACCGTCGCCCGGACCTCGCCAGCGCCTGCCGCGAGACCGGCGCCTTCCTCACCTGGCTGCTGCGCGAGAACTTCGTGTTCATGGGCCTCTCGGACCACGAAGCCCTCGGGATCCAGCGCCTGTCGGGCCGCTACTGCACCCAGCCCGAGGGCGACTGGCCGAAGGCCCACGACAGCGGCTTCGTCCGGGTGCGCAAGAGCGCGCTCGAGTCGCCGATCCACCGGTCCGGACGCATCGACGAGATCCTCGTGACCCTCGGCGACGACACCGAGACCGAGCCGCTCTACATCTGCGGGCTCTTCACCTACCGGGCGGTCACCCAGCCCAGCCGGAACGTGCCGATCCTGCGGCGCGTCCTGGCCAACATCCTGGCGGCCTCCGAGAACACGCCGGGGTCCTACCGGTACAAGGGCATGGCGAACGTCTTCGACAGCCTGCCCACCGAGTTCCTCTTCACGGCCGAGGCCCAGGTCATCGCGGAGATGGTCGACCTCGTGTTCGAGGCCGAGCAGTCCTCCGACGTCGGGGTGACCTTCTTCCACACCGGCCGTGACGGCGCCTTCTGCCTCGTGGCCATGCCGAAGACCCAGTACAGCGAGGAGCTGCGCCGGGAGCTCGAGGAGGAGATCCGCCTCACGACCCAGGCCACCTACTGCGACCACGGTCTGTTCGTCGGTCGCTACGACACCGTCCTGCTGCACTACTACCTCACGGGGGCCAAGCGTCGCCTCGACGAGACCGCGCAGCACGACCTCACCGCGCGTATCCGCCAGGTCGCCACGCCCTGGCAGGCCCGCCTCTGGAACGCGCTCGCGGAGAGCCACGAGGAGACCATCGCGAGCCGTCTGGCCGACACGTACGGCCGCGCGTTCCCCGAGAGCTACGTCCGCGACACCACGGCCGACCAGGCCGTCACCGACATCGACAACCTCCAGCGCCTCTCGCCGGCCAAGAAGGTGATCGCGGAGCTGTACGAGTCCCACGGCGAGCTCCGCCTGCGGCTCTACCAGGCCGAGGACGTGTTCCTGACGCGGATCCTCCCGGTCCTCGACAACTTCGGGCTCGTCGTCCGCCAGTCCTGGGCCACCGAGGTCGACTCGCGCGGCGGCATGCTCTACCTCGACACCTTCGTGCTCGACCCCACCGAGGCCCTCCCCCGCACGCTGCTGCTCGAGCGCAAGGTCCTCCTCGAGGACGCGATCGAGGCCGTCTTCGCGGGGCACATCGAGGACGACGCCCTCAACATGCTCGTCCTCACGGGCGGTCTCACCTGGGCCCAGGTGGACCTCATCCGCGGCTACACCGAGTACAGCCGGCAGCTCTCCGTGCACCTCTCGGCCAACCGCCTCGTCGAGATCCTCCAGAAGAACCCCGACATGTGCGGCTCGCTCGTCCGCTTCTTCGAGGCGCGCTTCGACCCCGACCTCGAGGGTGACCGCGACGCGGCGATGGCCCACGCGGCAGACGAGGTGGACCGCGAGCTCCGCTACATCCTCTCCCACGACGAGGATCTGGTGTTCGCCACGCTCCGGGAGCTCATGCGGGCCACGATCCGCACGAACTTCTACCGGACCGACCGTCCCTTCCACTACCTCTCGTTCAAGCTCGACTGCAGCCAGGTGCCGAGCATGGGCGCGAACCGCCCGATGTTCGAGATCTACGTGCACCACCGCGAGGTCGAGGGCGTGCACCTCCGCTTCGGGAAGGTCGCCCGCGGCGGTCTGCGCTGGTCGGACCGCGACGACTACCGCACCGAGGTCCTCGGGCTGGTCACCACGCAGCTCGTCAAGAACGTCGTCATCGTGCCCACGGGCTCCAAGGGCGGCTTCTACCTGAAGCACCCGAGCCCGGATCCCCGCGTGCGCCGGCAGGAGGCCGACCACCACTACAAGACGTTCATCCGCGGGCTCCTCGACGTCACCGACAACAACGTCGACGGCCAGGTCGTCACGCCGCCCCGCGTCGTCCGCCACGACGAGCAGGACCCCTACCTCGTCGTCGCCGCCGACAAGGGCACCGCGCACCTGTCGGACACCGCGAACGGCATCAGCCGCGAGTACGGCTTCTGGCTCGACGACGCCTTCGCGTCCGGTGGGTCGGTCGGGTACGACCACAAGGGCGTGGGCATCACGGCCCGCGGCGCCTGGGTGCTCGTCCGTCGGCACTTCGCCGAGATGGGCGTGGACCCCTACAACGAGCCCTTCACCTGCACGGGTGTGGGCGACATGGGCGGTGACGTCTTCGGCAACGGGCTCATCGAGAGCGACAAGACCCGGCTGCTGGCGGCCTTCAACCACCTGCACATCTTCCTCGACCCCGATCCCGATCCCGCCCGCAGCTACACGGAGCGCAAGCGCCTCTTCGACGCCGTCGGCGGCTGGGACCAGTACGACCTCTCCACCATCTCCGAGGGTGGCGGTGTGTTCGACCGTCGCGCGAAGAGCATCCCGCTCTCGCCGCCGTGCCGGAAGATGCTCGGCATCGACGCCGAGGAGGCCGACCCCAACGAGGTCATCCACGCCATCCTGAAGATGGAGGTCGACCTCCTCTGGAACGGCGGCATCGGCACGTACGTGAAGGCGTCCAACGAGACCCACGCGGATGCGGACGACCGCAGCAACGACGCCGTGCGCATCGACGCCACCGAGCTGCGCGCCCGGGTGGTCGGCGAGGGCGGCAACCTCGGCATGACCCAGCGCGCCCGCATCGAGGCAGACCGCTGTGGTGTGCGCCTGAACACCGACGCCATCGACAACTCGGGTGGCGTGGACCTCTCCGACCACGAGGTCAACCTCAAGATCCTCCTGTCCCGTCCCGTGGAGCGCGGGGATCTCTCGAACCCCGACCGCAACGCGCTGCTCGAGCAGCTCACGGACGAGGTGGCCGGCCTGGTGCTCGCCAACAACGACGCCCACGGCCGTCAGCTCTCCCGCGATCGGATCCGCTCGAAGGCGAACATCTTCGCCTTCGGCCGCGCCATCGCGTTCGTCGAGCGCCACTTCCCCGTCACCCGCAAGCAGCTCCGGCTGCCCACGGACGCCGAGCTCGCGAACCGCGCCGAGTCCGGCGTGGGCCTCACCCGCCCCGAGCTGGCCGTGCTCTCGGCCTGGGTGAAGATGTTCGTGTACCGCGAGCTCCTCACCGGCTCGCCCAAGAGCATCCCGGGCTACGACAAGCTCCTGTTCGAGTACTTCCCGGCCGCCGTCCGCGAGCCCTACGCGGACGACATCCGCAACCACATGCTCGCCGACGAGATCGCGATGACCGTGGCCACCACGTCCATCATCGCGGACGCCGGCGCGGCGTTCTTCCCGATGGCCATGGAGACCACCGGGGCGAGCGTCGCGGCCATCGCCACGGCCTACCTCAAGGCCCAGGAGATCGCCCGCGCCCGTGAGGTGCGCAGCACGCTCGAGGAGCTCCGCACCAGCGTGAGCCTGGAGGCCCTGTACACGAGCTGGGTGCGCGTCGACGCCGGCGCCCAGCACGTGGCCGGCTACTGGCTCTCCGCCCACGGGCGCGTCCCCACCGACGAGGAGCTCACGACCATGCGCGAGGCCGCGCATCAGGTCTACCAGCTCCAGGCCTCGGAGGTCGCACGCCGCAACGCGAGCCTGCTCGCCGAGCTCCGCGACGCCGACATCCCCGACGAGGTCGCCCACCTCATCCTGCAGGCGCAGTACCTCAACGTGGCGCTGATGATCTGGGCAGAGGCCCGCCGCACCGGCACGGACTTCCCGAAGATGGTCGTGCACCACCTCGCAGTGGCCCGCGCCAGCGGCGTGCAGCGCGTGCTCGAGGACCTCGGGGCCCGTCCGGCCGGGGGTCGTTGGGATCCCATCGCGCTGTCCATCCTCCACAACCGCTTCCACCAGCTCCTCCGCCAGCTCGTGGCGCGGACGCCGATGGAGGCCGGAGCCAGCGTGGACGCCGTGGAGGCCCGCCTGCGCAAGGGCTTCCTCCAGGACGTCCGCGATCAGGTGGACGCCATGATCGGCTCCGACGAGGTCGCCAGCGTGGCCACCCTGATCGTGCTCGAGGAGCGCATCGCCTCGGCGATCACCCGCCTGGCCTGATCGCCCGCCATCCTCCCGCGACCGGCGCCCGGAGGGGTTATCCTCCGGCGTCTGTCCGGGAGTTGGTATGCGTTGGATCGCGATGGTGGCGTGCGTGTGGATGCTGGGGTGCAAGAACACCCCGACCGAGCCCACGGACGAGGCAGACACCGACACGGACGCCGATGCCGACACCGATGCCGACACGGACGCGGACACCGACAGCGACGCCGACAGCGACACGGACACCGCGCCCGACGAGGACTGCACCAACGGGTTCGACGACGACTTCGACAGCTTCGTGGACTGCGCGGACTACGCCTGCATCGACGTGAGCGCGTGCTCGGGCACCTGCCCGCCCGAGGACACCTTCGAGGACAACGACTCGTTCCTCTCGGCCTGGCCGGTCACCGGTCCTTCGTTCACGGCCCAGGACCTCATGGTCCACGGACAGGACCGCGACTGGTACACCGTCGACGTGCCGCCCGGCGGCATCTACCAGGCCCGCGTCACCTTCACGCACGCCGAGGGCGACATCGACATCCGCATCACCCGGGATGGGGTGACCAGCCTCGACACCAGCACGAGCACCTCGGGCCAGGAGTACGTCGAGTGGACGAACGACAGCAACCAGACGGTGTCGATCGCCCTCGAGATCTACGAGTACGGCGGGAGCGGCAACATCAACGCACGCTGCTCCACCTACTCCCTGTGGATGTACGCCGGACCCGAGCCCACGGCGGACATCTGTGGTGACGGCGTGGACAACGAGGGCGACGGCCTCGTGGACTGCGAGGACTACGACTGCGTGGCGGATCCCGCCTGCAACTGCCCGGCCGAGGACACGTACGAGCCCAACGACACCGCCGCCACGGCCGTCCCGGCCCCCGCGAGCGCCACCGGCCTGATGACCCACAGGGACGGACCCGACTGGTTCACGGTGGAGGTGCCCGCCGGCGAGGCCGTCACCATCGACGCCACCACGGGCGACCCCCTCACCCTGCGCCTCCGGAACGGCAGCACGACGCTGGCGACCGCGACGACGGCTCCCCACCGCGTCCAGGCCCTCAACAGCAGCGGCGACACCGTGACGTGGACCGTGTCCGTCGAGGCGACCACGTGCTCGGCGTACGACCTCGCCGTGGCCACCGCGACGCCGCCACCCGAGATCTGCGACGACGACGTCGACCAGGACTTCGACAACCGGGTGGACTGCATGGACTACGACTGCATCGCGGACGCCGCGTGCGCCGCGTCCTGCGGGCCGGACGACAGCCTCGAGCCCAACGGCACCCTCGTCACCGCCACGCCGGACCCCGGACCCACGAACGCCCTGCGGGTGCACGTGGCCGACCCCGACTTCTACCGGTTCGACGTGCCCGACGGCGAGCTGCTCGACGTCTCGGCTGCGTTCGTGCACGCGGACGGCGACATCGCCCTCCGGCTCCTCGACGACAACGGGGTCCTGGTGATGGCCTCCGCCACCAACGCCGACGTGGAGCGGGTGCGGTGGGTCAACAACACGGGCGCCGCGGTCGTGCGGTACGTCGAGGTGCGCCTCACGGGCTCGATCCCGTGCAACACGTACGACCTGACCACCAGCGTGGGCCCCGTGCCCGACGAGGACTGCGGAGACGCCGACGACAACGACCTGGACGGCCTCCTGGACTGCGCGGACTACGACTGCATGGGCCTGCCGCCCTGCGTGTTCGACTGCGTGGTCGAGGACCCCTACGAGCCCAACGAGACCGCCTCCGAGGCAGCGGCGATCTCCGGCGCCGAGGACCTCGCGATCCACCGCCAGAACACCGACTGGTTCGTGGTGAGCTCCTTCCAGGACGACGTGGTGCGCGCCACGCTGGAGTTCGACAACACCGGCGGCCGTCGCCTGCAGATGCGCCTGTACGACCAGAACGGCGCGCTGGTGGCGAACGCCACGGACTCCACGGGCTTCGTCACGGTCTACGAGATCAACCAGACCGCCGATCAGGACTACACCCTCGAGGTGAAGCTCGTGAACTCCACCGGTGAGCCCTGCGCGGGCTACCACCTCGAGCTCACCAGCGGCCCTGTGCCCCAGGAGTCCTGCGACAACCTCGTGGACGACGACCTCGACGGCCTCGTGGACTGCGCCGATCTCACCTGTGCCGGCGACCTCCTCTGTCCGGACGGCTGCGACGCCCCCGACGGCTTCGAGCCCAACGACGAGCGGCTGACGGCCACCTCCGGTCTCTCCAGCCAGACCGGCCTCACCGTGCACCGCGAGTCCGAGGACTGGTACGAGGGCTTCGCCCTCACCGGCGACCTCGTGTCCGTCGACCTGAGCTTCGTGGACGTCGACGGGAACGTCGACGTGCAGCTCGTCTCCGAGAACGGCCAGGTCCTCGTGACCGCGGCCACCAACACGAACGACGAGCGGATCCGCTGGCTGAACACGGGCTCCCCGCAGAGCGTCTACGTGCGGGTCTACGCGCCCAACGTCGCCGAGCCGTGCAACACCTACGACCTCGTGTTCGATGTCGGTCCGCCGCCGCCGGAGGACTGCGCGACCAACGTGGACGACGACCTCGACGGGCAGCCCGGCTGCTTCGACTACGACTGCTACCAGGACATCGCGTGCGTCGGCACCTGCCCGGGGAGCGAGGACGACGACGAGGACAACGACAGCCGCGACGACGCCGTGCCGCTCATCGGCACCACCACGGACCGCTTCGCCCATCGGCAGGACGAGGACTGGTACAGCGTGTTCGCGATCGACGGAGACCTCGTGGAGATCGTGCTCGACCACGACCGCACGGTCTTCGCCACGCTCGGCATCGCCGCGTTCGACGAGGACGGCGCGATGCTGGCGAGCAACCAGACCACGTCCGCCAACAAGCGCCTCGCGTTCGTCACCGACTACACTGGCGACGTGTTCGTGCAGGTCCGCGCGGTCTCCGGCGTGTGCAACCAGTACGACCTCACGCTGGACGCGTACCCGGTGCCGCCCGAGGACTGCTTCGACATCATCGACAACGACCTCGACGGCCAGGCCGACTGCAACGACTACGAGTGCGCCGGGGTCGGCTCCTGCGCGGCCGTCTGTCCCGCGGAGGACGCCCTCGGCGGCGCGAACTCCACCTTCGAGGACGCAGCCCCCCTCGTCACCCAGACGGGCCTCATGGTGCACCGTCAGGTGCGCGACTTCTTCGTGCTGGACGTGCCCGACAACTCCCGCATGGAGGTCCAGGCCCAGTTCGTGGACGCCGACGGCGACCTCGCCCTCACCGTCTACGACGAGCTCGCCATCCCCGTGCTCGACGTGCAGACCACGACGGACGACGAGGGCTTCAACGTCACCCTCGACTCCGGCTACACCCGCCAGTACATCGTGGAGGTGTGGGTCAACGCGGGCACGTGCAACGCCTACGACTGGTCGGTGGTCACGACCACCCTGCCTCCCGAGGACTGCACGAACGCCGTCGACGACGACGGTGACGGGCTGGTGGCCTGCGACGACTTCGACTGCGCGTTCGACCCCACCACGTCGTGCGGGTGCGTCGAGGACACTCTGGAGCCCAACGACTACCCGGCGATCGCGACGACCGGTGCGTTCACCATCACCGACGCCGCCGTGCACCTGCAGGCGCCCGACTACTACACCTACACGGTGCCCCCCGGGCAGCGGATCGACGTGACGGTCGATCTGGTGAACGCGGACGGCGACATCGACATCGCGCTCTTCGGGCTGGACGGCCTCGACCTCGACGACTCGGGGACGGCGAACGACCAGGAGACGATGTCCTGGACGAACACCGGCACGGAGGACGTCACGGTGTTCATGGTCGCCTACGTCTGGGCCTTCTCGGTGTCGCCGTGCAACACCTACGACGCCACGATCACGATCCAGTGAGGGTGCGCTGGACGTTCCTCCGGCATGGTGAGTCCGTCGCCAACGCCGGAGGGTGGCTCTCGGGTCAGCAGGACGTCCCGCTCACCCCGCGCGGGCGGAAGGAGGCCCGGAGAGCCCGCGACCCCCTCCAGGACGTGCCGTTCGCGCGGGTGGTCGTCTCGGACCTCTCTCGCGCGCTGGAGACCGCACGCCTGGCCGCGCCGCACCACGCGCTGGTCGTGCATCCCGGGCTGCGCGAGCGCACGCTGGGCGAGTGGGACGGCCGGACCCACGAAGAGCTCGAGGCGGCCGGCCTGAAGGACGTGCTCCTCACCCACGACGGCCGGCCTCCGGGCGGCGAGAGCCACGCGGACCTCCGCGAGCGCGGGCTCCGCACGCTGGCGGAGCTCGACGCGCCCGTCGACACCCTGGTCGTCGCCCACGGTGGCATCCTGCGGGCCATCCTGTCCGCCCTGGACGGGCTGTCCGCCGCCGAGGCCACCCGTCTCCGCCTCCCCAACACCGGCATCCAGACACGCGCGGTGGTCCCGGGCACCTGGGCCGCCCTGCACGAGGAGCACAGAGCACGATGACTCCCGGATCCGTCCGCTGCAACGAGACCTTCTGCGAGATGACCTACATCATCATGCCCAACCACCTGAACGCCCTCGACACGGTGTTCGGCGGGCAGGTGATGGCCTGGATCGACGTCTGTGCGGGGGTCTCCGCGCAGCGATTCACCAAGGGCACCGTGGTGACGGCCTCCATGGACCACCTCACCTTCCTCGCGCCCATCCGGAAGGGCGACGTGACGGTGCTTCGGAGCCAGGTGAACTGGGCAGGCCGCACGTCACTGGAGGTCGGCGTGCGCGTCGAGGCGGAGGACATCCGGACCGGCGAGCGCCGGCACACCTCGTCCGCGTACCTCACGATGGTGTCCCTCGACGACGGGTTCCACCCGCGCCAGACCCCCACCCTCGTGCCCCAGACGCCCGACGAGATCCGGCGCTTCGAGGATGCGCAGCACCGTCGTGCCGTGCGCCTCGAGCAGCGTGAGCGCGCCCGCCTCCGGGAGGAGCGCGCATGAGGATCTGGCTCGCGAGCGGCTCGCCGCGACGGCGTCAGCTGCTGTCCTGGGCCGGCCACGAGGTCGTGGGGCATCCCGAGCCCGTCGACGAGCGCTGGGTGCACGGGGAAGCCCCGGACGCCGCGGCGGAGCGTCTGGCCCGCGAGAAGTGCGTAGGACCGGCCCACGAGACCGTGCTCGCCGCGGACACCGTGGTGCACCTCGAGGGCCGCCCGTACGCCAAGCCCGACGACGACGACGACGCGGCGCGCATGCTCCGCGAGCTCTCGGGTGTCTGGCACCACGTCACGACCGGGGTGGCCATCGCGCGTGCAGGGGAGGTCCGGTCGTTCCGGGTCACCACGGACGTCCGGTTCCGCAACCTCTCGGACGCCGAGATCGCACGGTACGTGGCGACCGGCGAGCCCCACGACAAGGCCGGCGCCTACGGCATCCAGGGCCTGGGTGGGGCGCTGGTCGCGGAGGTCCGGGGCGACTGGACGAACGTGATGGGCCTGCCGCTCGAGGCCACCCTGAAGGCCCTGGAGGCCCCATGAGCATCGCCGAGCGCCTCCGGGCCGTCCGCGACGGGCTCCCGCCCGGCGTGGGCCTCGTGGCCGTCAGCAAGACCCACCCGGTGTCCGCCATCCAGGAGGCCTACGACGCCGGTCAGCGCGACTTCGGCGAGTCGTACGCCCAGGAGCTTCGCGACAAGGCCCCGCTCCTCCCCGCCGACATCCGCTGGCACTTCATCGGCGCCCTGCAGAAGAACAAGCTGAAGTACGTGGCCCCCTGGGCCTACCGCGTGCACGGCCTCACCGAGGTGGACCAGGCGGTGGGCCTGGTGAAGCGAGCGCCCGGGCCCGTCCACGGCATGGTCAACGTGAACGTCGGCGACGAGGGCAGCAAGGTCGGTGTGCCCGAGGTCGCCGTGCCGGACCTCCTCGACCGCCTCGCGGAGGTCGAGGGCTTCGTCCTCTGCGGGCTGATGTGCATCCCACCGTTCACCGAGGATCCGGCGGACGCAGAGCCGTGGTTCGCCCGGCTCGCAGCGCTGGCGGCCCGCGAACGGGCCCGTGGGCACGCGCTCCCGGAGCTCTCGATGGGCATGAGCCACGACTGGGAGCACGCCATCCGCCACGGAACGCGCTGGGTGCGCGTGGGCACGGCGATCTTCGGCCCCCGGGAGGGCTGAGGTCCTACCGCTTGGTGCAGGCGTCGGAGTTCCCGGACTCGCAGGCCAGCTTGTAGAGGGCCTCCTTCTCACCGGGACGCGACGGCACCTGCTCGGACGACATCAGCTCCGCGAGCTCGAAGCACCCACGGCTGCTCTCGATCCGGCACACCTGCTGGTAGTAGTGCCCCGCCTGCTCCACGTTGCTGTCCGGAGCCTTCTTCTCGACGTGCATCGTGGCCAGCTCGAAGCAGCCGTAGTGCGGGTCGATCGTGCACGCGGTCTCGTAGAGCTGGGCAGCGCGGGCCAGGTTGTCCTTGCCCCACGTGTCCTTCGCCTCGTCGGCCAGCTCGACACACGCCTGCGGGTAGTCGCTCTTGCAGGCGGCCTCCAGCAGCTCGTGCGCCTTCTCCTTGTCTTCCCTCTTGGCGCCCTTCGCGTCGCGCATCCCCACGGCGAGCCGCGTGCAGGCCGCCGGGATCGGGGAGTCGGTCTCGCAGGTCTGGCGGTAGTACTGCTGCGCCTTCTCCTCGTCGCGCTCGACGCCCTGGCCGGTGCGCAGTGCGTCCGCGAAGTGCACGCACCCCTGGGGCACGCCCTTCTCGCACGCCACCTCGAACAGATCCGCCGCACGCACGAGGTCCTTCGGCCCCCCGCGCGCGTCGCGCACGAGCGTGCCCAGCGCATTGCACGCCTGGGCGTGGTGGGTGCTGCAGGCCATCGAGAGGAGCCGGCGCGCCTCGGAGTAGTCCGGCCGAGCCGAGTTGAGCTGCTCGGTACCGAGCTTGAAGCAAGCCTCCGGATCGCCGTTGTTGTGGCAGGCCATCTCGACCAGCGCGGCGGGCTCGGGGGCTTCCTGGCAGGCGAGCAGGATCGTCAGCGCGAACATGGGTCCTCCGGGGGCCCCTTTGTACCGCGGATGGCGACGCGGGGACAGAGCGAGTTGATAGGCTGACCCGAAATCCCCCAGGGAGGTCACCCTTGTTCCAGCCCGGCGGCCCCACCTTCTCGGAGCTGACACGCCAGGCTTTGAGCTCGACCCGGCGCGGGTACGATCTCCTGGCACCCAGGTTCGACCGGACACCGTTCCGCACCCCGGACGTCATCGTGGACGTCCTCCGCGACCACCTCGGCCGCGTGGAGGGCGACGTGCTCGACCTGTGCTGCGGCACGGGCGCCATCACCGCCATGGCCCGCCAGATCACCGACGGTGAGGTCGTCGGGGTGGACTTCTCGCCGGGCATGCTGGACGTCGCCCGGAAGGCCGTTCCCGGTGCCACCTTCCTCGAGCGCGACGCACGTGAGCTGGACCTCGAGGAGTCCTTCGACCTCGTGCTGAGCTCCGGGGCCTTCGGCCACTTCACCGTGCCCCAGCAGCCCCTCCTGCTCGCCAACGTCCACCGCGCGCTCCGTCCCGGTGGGCGGTTCGTGTTCGTCACGTCCACCCGGCCTCCGTTCTGGAACCCAACGGCCCTGGCCTACCGCGGCTTCAACCTGGTGATGAAGGTCCGCAACCGCCTCCTCCGCCCGCGATTCATCATGTACTACCTGAACTTCCTGCTCCCGGAGGTCCAGGGTCGCCTGGAGGACGCGGGCTTCACCGTGCACGTCTTCCCGGTCGTCGGGGGGCCCTTCGAGCGGGCGTTCATCGTCGAGGCCCGCAAGGCCTGACGCGTCAGGCGGGCTCCGCGAGCAGCTCGGCGATCTCCGGGATCACCGCACGCCACCCGCTGTCGTCGAGCACGGCGAGCAGCGCGGGATCCGCCACGCGAGCCGCGTCCTGCGGACGCCCGGCGCGCAGGAGCGCCAGCGCGAGCAAGCCCCGGAAGAGCTCGCCCGAGTGGGGCTCTTCGAGGGAGACGCCGAGCTCCGCCGCCGCCTCGGGGCCTTCCTGTCGCAGGGTGAGCAGGAGCCGCACCGCGTCGAGCTGGCCCTGGACACCCGAGCTGCCCGGGGACGCCAGGGCCTCGTGGAGCACCCGCTCCGCCTCGTCGAGCCGATCCTCCAGCACGCGCACCAACGCGAGCCCGGCGCGCGCGAACGTCTGGCCCAGCGCGTCGTCCACCGTGAGGTACCAGCGGCCCGCCCGCTCGAGGTCGCCCTCTCCGAGGGCCAGCATGCCGAGGTTCAGGCGCGCTGTCGTGCGGCCACGACGGGTCGAGATCCACCCGCTCTCCAGGGCCTCGAGGCGCTCGCGGGCCACGGCCACCTCCCCGGCCTCGAGGGCCTGCAGGGCCTCCGTGAGCCGGTGGCTGGAGACGAGCCTGCGGGCCGCCCAGCCGAGCCCGAAGCCCCCCACGCCGAAGACCAGGGCGGGCAGGAAGGACTTCATCCCGACGGAGCCGACCACCACGAGCACGAGGAGCGCCGGGGCGGCCGCCAGCAGCGGGATGGCGTAGACGAGCGCGTGGGGCGGGCGCCCGAGGTGTCCGCGCGCATCCAGCACGGCCGGGCGGGCCTCCGCGAGCCGCCGGTCGATCGTCCACGCCACGAGCCCGAGGGTCGTCATCCCCGCGAGGCAGAGGGCGGGCAGGACCTGCGAGGTGCCCTGGCCCGTGAGCTGGGCGGTGAGCCCAGCCGCCACGCCGAGGACCGCACCGCTGATCATCCAGGCCAGGAGCACGCCCCCGAGGGGCGAGCGCGCCTCGTGCTCCGTGTCGTCGGTCATAGCGCCTCCAGGGCGAGGGGCCCGAGGGCACCGTGGAGCGCGTCCACGTTGGTGACGAGGTCCGACTCGAGCACCGCCTCCACCCACGCCAGGCTGGTCGTCGCGGCGGCCTCCGGGAGCACGGCGGCCTGGATGAACCGCTGCTGCTGCGCGTAGGGAGCGGCCTTCCAGCGACGCACCACCTCGGGCCAGAAGGCGCCGAGGGAGACGAGCGCGACCTTCTCGGCGCGATCGCCCTGCCGGAAGCGCTCCACAGCCATCTCGTACACCGCCGCGCGGTCGGCGATGGACACGGTGATGGGCCCCTTCCCGCGGACCTCGTGCGCCAGGGAGGCGAACGTGATCCACCCCTCGATGTCGGTCTCCGTCAAGGCGAGCTCCTCCGCGTCGTCGGTGATGCGTACCGACACCAGGGAGGCGGCGAGGTTCCCGACGGGATCGTCGGAGCGGACGGCGGCCCGACCCTGCGTGAAGGCCCAGACCTCGTGGCTGCGCAGTGCCCCCGCCTCCTGGCCGGTGGCGGCACCCAGGATGGCGGCGCGCGCCCGGATGCCGTCGAGCCAGACCCGCGCCGCATCCGGATCGGCCGTGTGAGCCGCCAGCACGGCCTCCGCGGCATCCACCCCGGGCAACGGGAGGCCCGTGAGCTGGCGGAGGTAGCGCGTCGCCTCCATGGCGTCGCCGCAGGCGAGCCCCTCGGCGATCGGGGTGTCGGCGGCGGTGCACACGACGCGGGGGGCGGACGAGCAGGCGAGCAGCAGGGCGAACATGTCGATCCCTATCCGAGTCGGGTGGAGGTATGGATAGACCTTTGGGGGTTGCCGCACTGCGCTCGGGGTCAGGAGCGCCCCTCCGCCGAGGTCGCGGCGACCGATCCGGGGGGCGCCCTACCGGCCAAGTACGCGTTGCTCGGCACCGTGAACCGGATAACCGCCGCCGATGTCTCATCGTCCAGAGATCGACGGTCTACGCACGATCGCCGTGGTACCGGTCTTGCTCTTTCACGGCGGATTCTGGTTGTTTGAAGGGGGCTATCTCGGCGTAGACGTCTTCTTCGTCATCAGCGGATTCCTCATCACCGGCAACCTCCTGCGCGACCTCGACGCTCACAGGCTCTCACTGCTCGGTTTCTACGAGCGGCGCGTGAGGAGATTGTTCCCTGCCTTGTTCGCGGTCATGACCGTGACGACCGTGGCCGCCATGTGCCTGTCGTTCCCGCTGGAGCTGAAGACCTTCGGTTACGGCCTGGTGGGCGCATTCACCCATACGGCCAACATCATCTTCCACCTCACGACCGGCTATTGGGGGCCTTCCAACGAGCAGAACCCTGCACTGCACACCTGGAGCCTCTCCGTGGAAGAGCAATTCTACATGCTCTTCCCCCTCGGCCTGATGCTCGCCCACCGGGCTCACCGCCGAGGCCCCGAGGCATTCGTCCTCCTGTCGTTCGCCGCGAGTCTGGCATTCGCCGTGGCCATCTCTGGTCCAGCTGCCTTCTTCCTCCTTCCATCGAGGGCGTTCGAGCTGATGGTCGGAAGCGCGTCCGCACTCTGGGTGAGGAACACGGGGCGGCGTCCCGACCCCCGGCTCGCCGCATTGGGGCTCGCCGTCGTGATGGTGTCGATCCTCACCTTCGACAGGGACCTGAGCGCGCCGGGAGTCCTCACGCTCTTCCCCTGTGTGGGTACCGCGCTGGTGCTGGTCTTCGGGAGCGCGGCCGGACTCGCGGGCGCGTTGCTCACCGCGAGACCCATCGTGTTCGTGGGTCTGATCTCCTACTCCCTCTACCTCTGGCACCAACCCGTTTTGGCCTTCGCACGTCAGGCGCATGGCTTCGCCCTCGACACACCGTGGGTCTTGTTAATGTTGGCGTTCTCCTTCCTCCCCGCCTGGGCCTCCTGGCGTTGGGTGGAACAGCCGTGGCGAGACCGTGTGGCCGTGCCCCCGAGGAGGGTGTGGACGAGCTGGTTCGCGGGCACCGGCCTCGCCGTGGTCGTCGGCATCATCCTGTACGTCTCCAACGGGCTTCCAGGGCGTCTGGGCCCAGAGCCCATGGCATACCTCCTGCAAAACCCCCGGTACTCCGACCGCTGCGGGAACGGGGACTGTCGGAAGGAACCAGCTCCCACAGTCGTCTTGTGGGGTGACAGCCACGCGGGCGCATTGGTCGAGCCGGCGAGGTCGTGGGCCGCACACACCAGACAGTCCTTTGCGCTCGCCGGCGGTGCGGGCTGCTCCGCACAAGCGCCGGAGCACGAACTGCAGAAGTGCAGGACGGCGAACAAGGCAGGCAGGAGAAAGGCCGACACAGCGGAGGTCGTCGTGCTGAGCGCTCGCTGGGCGGCGCGTGCGGGACTTGCGGGCAAGGCGTGCGAGGTGACCGCACCGCTCGATCTCCATCTCCCGGAGGGGTCCAACGAACGCACAGTGCAGCTCGTTCGCGAGCTCGTGGCCGCGGGGAAACAGGTGGTCGTGGTGGGGCAGGTACCCGAGCCGCGCTGTTCCCCGTCGGATCTCGGGGCGCGCTACGCCTTCTGGGGCATGGACCTCGATCTGGACACGGTCGGTCTCTCGCGCGACGACGCGCGGGTCGTGCAGACGACGCTCCGTGACTTCTACCGCCAGGCTGAGGAAGCAGGAGCCATGGTGGTCGACCCCGTCGACATCCTCTGTGAACCCGCTCGGTGCCCCGTCCAGAGCTCTCCGGGGACGCTCCTCTTCGGCGACGACAACCACCTCACCACGGTGGGAGCCGAGCGAGTCTGGACCAGGGTGGCCGCCGCTCTGCAGTGATGCAGATGTCCACGTCGCCGGGGGGCGGGTATCCGCGGCGCCTATGCTGGATTGCCTCGATGCCGATGACCACCTTCCACGACCACTTCTCCGGGCATGCCGCGAGCTACGGCGCCTTCCGTCCCACCTACCCGCCCGCGTTGTTCGCGTGGTTGGCCCGGGAGGCACCCGGCCGGCGGGCCTGGGACGTGGCGTGCGGCAACGGGCAGGCGTCGGTCGCCCTCGCGGAGGTGGGCTTCGCGGTCACGGCGACCGATGCGAGCGCGCAGCAGATCGCCTCGGCGATCGCGCATCCGGGCGTGCGGTACAGTGTGGGCGACGCGACGGCGTCGGGGCTCCCGGACGGGTCCGTGCACCTCGTCACGGTCGCCCAGGCGCTGCACTGGTTCGACTTCGCCGCCTTCTTCGCCGAAGCGGAGCGAGTGCTCGCTTCGGGAGGGCTCCTGGCGGCCTGGTGCTACGAGCTGTTCACGATCGACCCCGCCGTCGACGCGCCCATGCTCGTGCTCTACCGCGACATCGTCGGGGCGGACTGGCCCCCCGAGCGGCGGCACATCGAGGCCGGCTACCGCACCATCCCCTGGCCCCGGCCGGAGATCGAGGCGCCCGGCATCACGATGGAGGCGGACTGGTCGGTGGATCAGGTCCTCGGCTACCTCCGCACCTGGTCGGCCGTGCGCCGGTACATCGCGCGCGAGGGTCGCGATCCGGTCGATGCCATCGAGGTCGACCTCCGCCTCGCGTGGGGACCGGAGGCCGTCCGCCGGGTCGTCTGGCCGGTCAGCCTGCGGGCTTCTCGGCTCTGACGAGGCAGCTCCAACCCCGACCCGCGTCGAAGGCTGCGAGGGTCGCGGTCACCTCCCCGGGATGCCCAGATGTCGTGGAGACCCTCGGCCGCGAAGCCCTCGCGGAGGTCGTCGAGGGCGGCACGGCCCCGCCGCCAGAGGGCGTGGGCGTGGGGCGTGACGTCCTCCACCGTCACGATGGCATCGTCGGGAAGGGCGGCAGCGAGCCTGCTCGACGCGAAGTCGCCGCTGTTCTGACCCCAGGCGGCGACCAGGCGTCCTCCCGGCTTCAACGCCCGCCAGACCCGTCCGATCGTCGAGGGGAGGTCGTCCGCGAAGTACAGCGTGTCGCAGGCCACCGCGACGTCGAAGGTGTTGGGGAGCTGGAGGTCGTCCAGGTCACCCACCTCGAAGGTCACGCCCTCACCGGACGCTCGCGAGATGGCGCTCGCGGCGATGTCGATCCCGACCCCCTGCGCGCCGGTCGAGGCTGCGATCCAGGCGGTGATCGCGCCGGTAGCGCAGCCGAGGTCCACGAACCGCTGCCCGTCACCGAGGGCGGAGAGCGACAGGAGGAGCTCCCGCTGCGGGGGGCCGAGCGTGTTGAAGCTGAAGGCGTCCCAGCCGTAGACGCGCTGGTTGTACACCGCGTTGGTCGGGCTCCGGGAGAGGCGGAGGAACGTGCTGTCGAAGCCCGAGCTCACCTCGATGGCCTTCTGGCGGAACGCCTCTTCGACGCCTGCCTCTGTCACCGACCACCCCTCGGGCCCCTCCTCCACGAGCCCGGTCAGGGAGCCCAGGATGGCGCGGTAGTCGCCGAGGCGTTCGGGCCACGAGAACGCCAGGATCTCGCGCAGGCGGGAGTCGGGGTGCGGCTGCCGGCGTCGATAGCGCCAGAGCATCACGAGAAGGGAGCGGGCGTCGGTGTCCATCCCGCATCCTACCCCCTGAGACACGCGACCCCGGCTGTCTTGCGACAACCGGGGTCGGTGCGTTCGGAATCGGGTCTCGTTCTACAGCTTCTGCGAGTAGAACTCGATGATGGCCGCTTCGTTCAGCTCGAACGGCAGGTCGTGCCGGTCGGGCTTGGACGTGAGCTTGCCGGTGGCCTTGGCGGGGTCGAACTCCAGCCAGGACGGACGCGGGAGGCCAGCGGACTGCTCGATCGTCGCGGTGACGAACGACTTGGTCTTGGACTTCTCGCGCACGCTGATCTCGTCCCCGGGGGAGACGTGGAAGCTCGGCCGGTCGACGCGCTTGCCGTTGACCAGGACGTGGCCGTGCACGACGAGCTGGCGGGACGCCGGGATCGTGCGGGCCAGGCCGAGACGCCAGACCAGGTTGTCGAGGCGGGACTCGAGCAGGAGCATCAGGTTGTCACCCGAGTTGCCCCGCATGCGAGACGCCTTCTTGACGTAGCGCTGGAACTGGGCCTCGAGAATGCCGTAGTGCCAGCGGGCCTTCTGCTTCTCGGCCAGACGGACCTTGTAGTCGCTGGGCTTGCTTCGACGACGGGTACCGTGCTCACCCGGGGGGAACGGCCGGTCCAGCGTAGGGACGGTCGTGAGTCCGGGAAGCACCGCGCCCACGGCCCGACACTTCTTGAGTCGGGGTCCACGATAACGCGCCATGATTGGCTCCTCGTTGGTGCTGTGTCACCCGCCGGGGGCTTGTTCGATCGGGAGGATCGTGGGCCGACGGGGCCGGGCCGGAGCCCGGAAAGGATGGGTGGTTACTTGATCTCGCGGTGAAGCGTGTGCTTACGGAGGTACGGGTTGTACTTCATCAGCTCGAGGCGCTTCGGCGTGTTCTTCTTGTTCTTCTGCGAGGTGTAGCGGGACATGCCCGGGACACCGGAGCCGCGCTGCTCGGTGCACTCGAGCGTGATCACCTGCCGCGCGACGTTCTTCTTCTTGGCCATCGGAGTCTCCCTCGGGATCCGGTTCCGAACCCGCCGCTCTTAATGCATGGCGCGGCTTTCGCAAGGCCCGCGCGATCGGCTCAGCCGGTCCATGGGCACCGCCACCCTGCGCCCGTCCGCACGGGTGACGAGGTCCGCGGCCGTCGACCGCCAGTCGTGCTGCACGAACGTGAAGCCCGCCTCGAGCAGGCGACGGGGGACCACGCGCCGGCTCTTCTGCATCAGCTCCACATCGGTGTCGAGCAGCCAGGCGCCCGCGCGGTCCATCCCGGGCAGGATGGGCAGACCGAAGGGCACGCCCGCAGCCTCGCGGACCCCGGCCATGAGCTCCGCGTTCGGGATGGGCTCGGGCGCGGTGAGGTTCACGGGTCCCTCCAGGGTGCCGTCCACCGCGAGGTGCTCGACCGCGCGCACGAGGTCGCGGTCACCGAGCCAGGAGACCGACTGTCGCCCCGAGCGGAAGGGCCCGCCGAGGCCCGTGCGGGCCAGCCAGAGCAGCACGTCGAAGATGCCTCCGGGGCCGGGGCTCATGGTGAACCCGAGCCGCATCGCGACCTTCCGGGTGTGAGGCGTCGGGCACGCCTGCTGGGCGAGCTCCCAGGCCCTGGCGATGGACACGCTGTACGACCAGTACCCGGGAGCGCCGTCTCCACGGGGCCCGATGGAGGCCGACTCGTCGAACGTGTCGGTGAGCGTGTGGGGGTAGATGGACGCCGTGCTGGCCTGCAGCCAGACACCCGGAGGCCGTGGGACCTGCGCGATCGCCTGTCCCACCGCGAGGGCCGCCTCGACCCGCGACCGCATCATGAGCTCCAGGTTCTCCCAGCCGTAGCGGCAGTCCACCGACCTCCCCGCGAGGCTCACGACGACGTCGGCCCCGTCCAGCGCGTCCATCCAGGGGCCCACCGTGCGTCCGTCCCAGCGCAGGGCGGGGTCCGCGACCGACCGACCGATCACGAGGACTTCGTGGCCCGCGGCCCGCAGCCCACGTGTGAGGATAGCCCCGACCTGCCCGGTGCCACCGGGGATCACGTAGCGCATCTCGACCTCCCGGATTCAAGGTAAACGTGTTCACCATAAAAGCAAGAGGCTCACGATGACAGCTCGTGGACGCCCCCCCGGGCGGACCGAGAAGGGCGAGGCGTCGCGGGCGGCGCTCTACGCCACCGCCGTGAAGCGCTTCACCGAGGACGGCTACGAGGCCACCACGCTCCGCGGCATCGCCCGCGAGGCTGGCGTCAGCCCCGCCCTCCTCTACAAGTACTTCCCGAGCAAGCAGGCCGTCGTGATGGCCCTCTACGACGACCTCTCGGCTCGATTCGCCGACGGTCTGGCCCTCCCGGAGGCCGGCTGGACCGTCCGTGTCGTCACCACCCTGCGCTTCAGCCTGGAGGTGCTCGTCCCCCACCGGGCCACGCTGGCGACGGTCCTGCCCGTCCTGCTCACGGACCGGGAGCACGGGCTGCTCTCGCGGGGTGCCTTCGCCTCCCGCGACCGCGTGCGGGCCTGCTACGTCGAGGCGGTGGCAGGCTCGGCCCATCCGCCGTCCCATGCCGTCGTGCTCGGACGGCTCGCGTACTTCCTGCAGCTCGGCGTGCTGCTCTGGTGGCTGCTCGATCGGAGTCCCGATCAGCGGGCGACGGAGGGCCTGCTGGGGATGTTGGAGGGCCTGGGTCCGGCGCTGGGTCCGATGCTCTGGATCCCGGGTGTCGGCGGGACTCTCGAACGACTCGACACCCTCGTGGCCGACGCCCTCTACGACGACCCGCCGCCCCGCGGGACGGGATCCTAGGGACCGGTTTCGACGCTGTCCCTTCAGAGTGATCGCGGAGAGCCGATGGAGGGGCGCCTCGAACACGGAGCCCCGATGACCCTGTTCCTCGTCGCGAACGCTGCCCTCGCCTGGACCGGCAGCGACGCCTACTACGACATGTCCGCCTCGAACACCGCAGACGCCGACGCGCCCACACACTCCTACATCGACATCTCGGGCACAGGCACGCGCCTCGCCGTCAGCGACCTGGACGACGGTCTCAGCACCCTCTCGGGCGTCCTCCCGCCCGGCACCACGTTCCGGTTCTACGATCAGACCTTCACGCCCGATGAGATGTTCGTCGACAGCAACGGGCGGATCGCCTTCGGTGCGGCACCGGCGAGCGACTACCAGAACCCGCCGAACGCGGTGACCGACGACATCACCTACGCCATCCACATCGTCTGGGAGGACCTGCGGCCCCAGTCGGGCGGCGACATCCACGCCGAGGTCGTCGGCGACGAGCTCATCGTCCAGTTCACGAACGTACAGTTCTACGCCACGGGCGGTGCCGTGAACGTGCAGACCGGGCTCGACCTGGTGACCGGCGAGATCCGGATCTCCAACGGCAACCCCATGATCGCCCAGTCCGATGGCGGTAGCTTCGGCAACACGCTCGGGCCCCAGCAGATCGGCCAGGGCCTCTCCACGCCGAGCGGCGGCCTCCAGGCGTTCAACGACTTCTCACCGCCCTCGGACGTCACCTACGTCTTCCATCCCAACTGGACCTGCGTGGGCGGTGACCCCGACCTCTGCGACGCGGTCGACCTGGCCGCGGCGGCCACCCCGATGATCGACGAGGCCAGCCCGAACGTACGCCTCCGACCGAGCGCCATCTACGCACGGCTGGACGCCATCCGGACCTTCGGTACGGGCGCGGGATGCGGATTCTCCGGAGAGTCGTGGGGCGGCGGATACGCCCGGGGCCTGGCGGAGGGCACGACCACCACCGGCGGGGTCGTCACCGGCATGTTCCGCCTGAACGACGTCGAGGGCGACGTGGACGGCACCCCGTTCGGCGCGGCGTACGGCGCCTACGGGCGGGGGAACGTGCTGGCCTCCGACGGCGCGGACTTCGTCACCGGCATGTACGTCCGCACCAAGGGCCCTCACGGCGTGTGGGTCATGCTGGAGGGCGACACCTGCAACGGGCTCGCGGTCTACGGACCCACGCTCTGAAGCCGAAGTGAGGCTCAGCCCGCGACGGACTCGCCACCATCGACCCGGATGATGTTCCCGGTCATCCAGGACGTGCCTGGACCCGACAGGGCCACCAGGCACGTCGCGACATCCTCGGGCACCGTGAGACGGCCGGACGGGTTGCGCTCCAGCGCACGCCGGGAGATCTCGTCGGCACCGGGGATCTTCTCGAGGGCAGCCGTGTGCGTGACCCCCGCCATGATCGCGTTGGCCGTGATGCGTCGGGGCGCGAGCTCCACGGCGAGCTGCCGGACGTGGCTCTCGAGGGCGCACTTGGCCGCGCTCACCGCGCCGTACGCCTGCCAGGCGGCCAGCGAGCCCGAGCTCGTCATGGCGAAGATGCGCCCGCCCTCCCGGAGCAGCTCGCGCTGCACGAGGGCCTGCGACCAGTAGACGAGGGTGTTCGCCATGACATCGAGGGTCATGTCGAGCTGCTTGCGGGTGAGCGGCTTGCCGTCGTCCACGAAGAACGGCCGGAGCGTGCCGAACGCGAGGCTGTGCAGGAGCACGCCCACCCGGTCGTCCGGCTCCATGCGCTCGCGAAGGGCGTCCAGCGCTGCCGCCATCTCCTCGTCGGATGCCGCGTTCCCGTTGTGGAAGAGCACGGGCACGCCGTGCCCTTCGAGCTCGGCGATCAGCGCCTCGACCGCCGGCATCGTGGAACGACGGTCGAGGTGCACCCCGAACACGCCGTACCCCGCTGCGGCGAACGCGCGCGCAGTGGCGGCCCCGAAGCCCGAAGAGGCCCCGAGGATCGCGATCCATTCGCGCGCCATGTCAGTGCGGCGCTCCGCCACCGTGCGGAGGTGCGCCGTGGGGAGGCGCGCTCGGACCCCCCGCACCATGGGGCGGCGGGCCACCCCCGTGCGGCGGCGGGCCACCGCCATGGGGCGCACCGCCACCCTGCGCCATCGGCGTGGGGGGCTCGGACTTCTCGAGGCGCTCCCACTGCTCCTGGGTCTCGCCGAACCGCTCGATCTGCAGGTTCTCGCGGATCTCCTTCATCACGATCTCGGCGGCGTCGTTCCGCAGCTTGTTGCGGATCTCGCTGTCGACCTCGGACAGCGGGATGGCCTCGCGGCGCTCGAGCGGCTTGATGATGTGGAAGCCGAAGCGGGTCTCGACCGGGCCGTGGGCCTTGCCGATCTCCTGCTCGAACGCGACGTCCGCCACCTCGACGAGGAGCTTGTCGCGCTGGAACCACCCGAGGTCGCCACCCTTGGCCTTGGTGACGGTGTCCTCGCTGTACTGCTCGGCCAGGGCCGCGAAGTCCTCACCGGCGTTGGCCTTCGCCACGATCTCGTTCGCGAGCGCCTGATCCTTCACGAGGATGTGTGCTGCGTGGGCCTGGGGCCGCTTGTACTGCACCGCACGGTCGTCGTAGTACTGCTGCACCGCGCCGTCGGTGACCCGCTCGTTGATCTTGCGGCTGAAGTACTCCTGCGCGAGCACCTCGCGGGCGTTCATCGCGATGGCCACCTGGACCTCGGGGTCCTCGTGGATCCTGTCGTCGAGCGCGGCCTGGTAGAGCACCTCGCCCACCCCGACCTGCTCGACGAGCTTGGCGTACAGGCCGGTGGCCTTGCGCTGCTCGATGGCGAAATCCGGCGTGTTGCGCGTGACCGCCGACATCATCTTGTCCGTGACCTTGCGGCCGTTGACGGTCATGAGCACCTCGCCATCCGTCGCCAGCGCGCTGTCGCCGGGGACGGCGGCCGGGGGCGGCGGGGGGTTGCAGGCGGCCAACAACGACAGGGACAGCAACACGACGCGCACGGGACCTCCGGGGAAGGCCGCACCCTATCGCATGGACCACCCGACCGCACGCTGGATAGGGACGTCCGACACTCCGTGACGCGCGGAGGAGGAGGTCCGGATGTGGTGGATGGCGCTGGCGTTCGCGGAGGCACCCCGGGTCGAGGTGCGCTGGCGCGGTCCGGAGGGCACCCTGCACGTGGTGCCGCCCGCAGGGGCGAAGGTCTCGGGGGATGCGCCCGTGGACGTCGCGCTCGTCGTGGGCGACCGTCCCCGGGCGTTCGGGGTGGACGGTGACTTCCTGCACGGCGGGCTCCCCCTGGGCGACGTCCGCGACACCTCCGTCGAAGGCACGGTCGACCTCCAGATATGCGAGGACGACACCGGCATCTGCCGTCCCGAGACCCTCCGCGTGGCCGGGCGGGTGCCAGCGACGAAGAAGGGCACAACGGTCCTCGGTGTGGAGCTGGGGTCCCACGAGGCCCCCTCCCCGTTCAACGCGGACGCGGCGCCCGTCGCCGACGCGGCCTTCGCGGCAGCCCGGGCGTCCGGCGGGCGCGTGCTGCTCGACTTCAGCGCGGTGTGGTGCCCGCCCTGCAACCTCCTGGCCGCCGAGGTCCTGCACGCGGACGACGCAGAGACCGCGCTCGAGGGCCTGCACGTCGCCGTGGTGGACGTCGACCATCCGTCCAGCTGGACCCTCAAGGACCGGTACGCCGTCGGGAGCTACCCCACCGTGGTCGTCACGGACGCCGACGGTGGGGAGATCGACCGCGTGGTGGGCTACCCCGGCCGGGAGCCCTTCCTGGCCTTCCTGGCGGGTGCCCGCGGCGAGCGGCGCGACTGGGCGGCCCTGGATCCGTCCACCCTCTCCCCGGACGACGCCGCGACCGGCCTCGTCCGCCTCCTCGACAGCGACGTGGACCCCGGGCCCTGGCTGGCCGCGTCCGCCGCCAGCGACACCGCGGACGCGCACCTCGGTCGCTTCCGCCACGCGCCCACCGCCGACGGCCTGTCCTGGCTCGTGGAGCACCACCCCGAGCGGTCCCTCGAGTGGGTCCCGTTCGTGGGTGACTGGCTCGAGGGTCCGGGCCGGGAGCCCTTCCTGGCGGCCCTCCCCGCCATCCTGGCCAGCGTCCGACCCGGCGAGGCGGCCGACGTGCTCTGGTTCGCCGCGCAGCTCCACGAGGGGGCGGAGTCCCGCGCCCTGTTCGCGTCGGCCGCGTCGATCCTCTCCGCCTCCCTCACCGGCGACTTCGCCGCGGACCGCGGCTACCTCGAGTTCCTCGCGACCCTGCTCGACCGGTCGGGGGAGGTGGACGCCGCCATCGCCCTGCTCGACCGCACCGCCCGCGAGCACCCCGACGAGCCCACCTTCTTCCTGGCCGCCGCGAGCCACCTCAACGAGCACGAGCGCTACGCGGAAGCCCTGCGACGCGCGGAGCTCGCGATGAGGACGGCCTGGGGCGACAACCGCCTCCGGGTGGCCACCGAGGCCGCGACCGCCCTGATGGGGCTCGACCGGGCGGACGAGGCGCGCTCCCTGGCCCGGAAGACGCTGGAGGAGGTCCCCGCGCCGGACGCCTCGCTGAAGGTCCGCACCCACCGCTACCGCGAGAAGCTCGCGAAGCTCACGGAGTGACGAGGAGCGGCTCGGCCTCCTCCGTGAGCGTGGGGGCCCTGGGCAGGCGGCGGCCGTCCCGGCGCAGCGACTCGGCAGCCTGCTGCTGACCGTCGGTGGGAACGGCCTCCTCGTAGAGCACGTTGCGCATCCATGCCTCCGTGGCGCGCGTGATCTGCTCGCCCTCGAAGGTGTCTGCTCGCGTGCCCCAGAACGTGAGCACGGCCTCCATGCGCGCCGTCTCCCCGTCGATCCGGTCGCCCCCCTCCACCGGCACCCCCTCGCGCCAGAGCGCGTCGAGCCGCGCGGGCAGCCGGTCGATCTCCTCGCGCACGCGGGTGTCCCGACGGATGCGGTCCATCCGGTCGAGGTCGGGCTCCACCTCCCGCCGGACCTTCGCGTAGGCAGCGTCGAGGATGCGGTGGGACGGCAGCAACCACAGGCCGGCCTCGCCGACCGGGAGCGTGTTGGTGCGCTGACCCGTGGTGCCGTCCGTGAGCACCATGCCGCCGGGAGTGCGCTCGAAGGCGGGCGCCTCCTCCATGGGGGTCGTGGTGTCGGCCACCCCGACCCGCTTCAGCTTGGCGACGGGGTAGCGGAACGACAGGGTGCCGTCGTCGTCGAGCACCGCGCGGCCCATCCAGCCACGCGGGGGCTTGAAGACGGTGCGCCCACCCTTGTCGATCGGCTTCCAACCGAGCCCATGGAGCTTCGCTATGGCGTCCTCGCGCGCCTGGAGCAGCGCACGCTCGCCGTACACGGTGATCTCGTAGTCGGGCTCTGGTTCGTCGCCATCCTGATCCCCGGCGAGCGCCGGGAGCCCGAAGAGGAAGAGGATCAGGGGCAGACCTGCTTTCCGTCGAGACGGATCTTGTAGCCGACGTCGCACTCGATGCGGCCCTCCTTCTCGTATTCCTTGCAGAGATCGCGCCCGCCCACGACGACGGTGTCGTCGCCCGCGCAGGACACGTCGATGACGGTGTCGGTGGACAGCAGATCCATGAGCATCTGGCAGCCGGAGAGCCCGAGGCACATGGAGACGAGCGCGACGTGGACCAGGGAGCGTGGGACGTTCATGCGACCTCCAGAGACCAACCTACCACAGGCCGCACTCAGCGCGTGCCGTACATGCGGTCACCGGCGTCACCGAGACCCGGGACGATGTAACCGTGGTCGTTGAGCTGACGGTCGATGGCCGCCGTGAACACGTGCACGTCGGGGTGAGCAGCCGTGAGCGCCGCGATGCCCTCGGGAGCCGCGAGCAGGCAGATGAACCGGATGGACCGGGGAGAGTCGGCCTTCAGCCGGTTCACGGCAGCGATCGCCGAGTGGCCGGTGGCGAGCATGGGGTCCACCACGAGCACGTCGCGCTCGGACATGTGCTCGGGCACCTTGTAGTAGTACTCGACGGGCTGCAGGGTGGCGGGGTCGCGGTACAGGCCGATGTGGGCGACCCGCGCGCTCGGGATCAGACGGAGCATGCCGTCGAGAAGGCCGTTCCCGGCGCGCAGGATGCTCATCAGCACGGGCTTGCGGCCCGCGAGCACCGGGGCCTCCATGCTCTCGAGCGGCGTCTCGACCGTCATCGTGGTGAGCGGGAGGTCGCGGGTGGCGTCGTAGGCCAGCAGGAGGGCGATCTCGCCCAGGAGGGTGCGGAATCCCGCCGTGGAGCGGGCCTTGTCGCGCATCAGCGTGAGCTTGTGCTGGACGAGCGGGTGGTCGACGACGGTGACGTTGGCCATGCGGTACCTCCGCGGGGCGCGTAGCCCGCCCAGCCGACGTTCACCAGAGGGCGGAATGACGCACAGGGGGACGGTAGGATAGCCGCCCGGCAGTCGAAGCACGGGTACGGGAGCAGCATGCACGGAATCACCCACGTCTCCATCGGCCACGCCCTCGCGGGCGGGGCGGAGTCCGGCTCTTGAGCGGCGTCGGCCCAGACGAGCCCGAAGCCGCGACGCAGGACGCCGTCGACGTCGGGCCGCTCTACACCCCGGCCCCCGACGAGCTCCAGCTCACGGTGCGTGCGGTGCTCACGGGGTGCCTCCTGGGGGCGGTGGTCTGCGCCATGAACATCTACTTCGGCCTGAAGACGGGGTGGTCCATCGGCGGCAGCCTGATCTCGGCCATCCTGGGCTTCTCGTTCTTCCGCGCCTTCGCCGGCGCCACGGGAGCCCAGCCGCTCACCCGCCTCGAGGTGAACATCGCGCAGACGGCCGGATCGGCGGCAGGCTCGATGACGAGCGCGGCGGGCCTGCTCTCGGCGATCCCGGCCATGCAGATGCTCGGCTACGAGCTCGGCTACTTCGAGCTCACCCTCTGGGCCGCCAGCATCGCGTGGCTCGGCGTGTTCTACGCCGTCCCCCTGCGCGAGCAGATGGTGCTCGTGGAGAAGCTCACCTTCCCCACCGGCACAGCCACCGCGAACACGATCATGAGCATGTTCGCCGAGGGTGCCGACGCTCTCCGCAAGAGCCGCTTCCTCCTCGGCTTCGGCATCATGGCAGCCGCCCTGCAGCTCGTCGTGCACTTCTTCCCGGAGGTGGGCCAGCCACCGCTCGAGGCCTGGATCCCCCTCTCGGCCCTCGGGGTGCTCGCGACCTACCAGTTCTCCCTGCTCAACAGCCCGCTCATGTGGGGAGCGGGCGTGCTCATCGGCCCGCGTGTGGCCACCTCGCTCGTCATCGGCGCGGTCGTCGCCTGGGGTGTGCTCTCGCCCTGGTCGTACAGCGCGGGGCTCGTCCCGGACAGCGAAGCCGTGATGTCGATGAAGGGCGCTCGCGGCTGGATCCTCTGGCCGGGTGTGGCCATCATGGTCGCCGACGCCCTCACCTCCCTCGCCCTGTCGTGGCGCACGATCCTCAACACCTTCCGGCCCCGCAAGGGCGAGCAGAGTGCGCTCGACACGAGCGACGACCCCATCCCCACGGCCTGGTGGGTGGGTGGCCTCGCGGTGGCCAGCGTGCTCACCGTCGGCGCGGCGTGGCACCTGTTCTCGATCCACCCCATCATGACGCTCCTCGCCGTCGCCATGTCGTCCGTGCTCGCAACCATCGCCACCCGGTCCACGGGCGAGACCGACATCAACCCGATCGGCCCTATGGGCAAGGTGACCCAGCTCGTCTACGGCGGGCTCGCTCCCGGCGACATCCAGGCGAACCTGATGACCGCTGCGATCACGAGCTCCGGGGCGAGCCAGGCGGGCGACATGATGCAGGACCTGAAGACCGGCTGGCTGCTCGGCGCCTCCCCACGCCAGCAGATCGTCGCCCAGCTCGCCGGGGTCACGGCGGGGATCTTCATCTGCGTGCCCACCTACCTCCTCTTCGACGCCACTTTCGACATCGGGGGCACCGGCAAGCTCGACGCCAACGGCAACCCCATGCGCGTCATGCCGGCCCCGGCTGCACAAGCCTGGAAGGGCATGGCCGAGGTGCTCTCGAAGGGCCTCGACGCCCTCCCTGATGGCGCGATCCCGGCCGTCGTGGCCGGCCTGGTCGTGGGTGCCGCCATCCCGATCCTCAAGAAGGTGCTGAAGGACCCCAGGTGGCTGCCGAGCGGGCTCGCCATGGGCGTCGCGTTCATCGTCCCGGCCTACTACAGCCTGGCGATGTTCTTCGGCATGGTCGCCTACCAGGCGTGGATGCGTGTCGACAAGGTGAACGCCACCGCTCTCGGCTACGCCGTGGCGTGTGGGCTCATCGCCGGCGAGGGCCTGATGGGCATCGGCACCGCTGTGCTCCAGCTCTTCGAGCTCGATCGCGCGTGGCTCGTGGGTCTGTTCGGCTGACGGTCCCGCGGGCACCGGAAGTTTGTGCGGAACCACTGGATCCCGGCGTCCGGATGGCGCATGATAGGGCTCTGGGAATCCTCATCCCTCGGAGACGATCATGGCCTTTCGACAAGACCCCTGGGGCGCCCACTACTTCGGCCTCGAGATCAACGGGAAGGAGATCGCGCACTTCATGGAGTGCACGGGGCTGAAGAGCTCCTCGCAGGTCTTCGAGATCGAGGAGGGCGGGCTCAACGCGCGCACCCACAAGCGTCCAGGCCAGTCCCGCTGGGAGAACATCGTCCTGAAGGTCGCCACCAACATGGACATGGAGCTCCTCGAGTGGCGAGACGAGTTCCTGCAGGACGCCTTCGCGGGCCGTCGCGACGGGGCCATCGTGCTGTACGACCTCGCGGGTGAAGAGCTCCGCCGGTTCACGTTCAAGCAGGGCTGGCCCGTGAGCTGGGAGGGTCCGCAGCTCAACAGCGGTGGCTCCGAGCTCTCGATGGAGACCCTCGAGATCGCCCACGAGGGTGTCGAGGTGTCCGGCTACGACACCGCCACCCCGCCGCCCACGCCTCCCGAGGAGATCCCCGAGAAGCTCGACATCCCGCCGATCCCCTTCGAGTACGACTCCGACGTGATCACGCCCGAGGGTCTCGAGATCATCGCCAAGGCCTCGGCGGACATGGACCGGATGCAGATCGACGAGATCTGGCTCGAGGGCCACACGAGCACGTCGGGCACCTTCGCCTACAACTCGGACCTCTCGCAGCGCCGGGCGGACGCCGTGAAGCGCCAGCTCGCCACCCACAACGCCAACCGCAAGGTCTACACGCAGTCCTACGGCTGGAAGTACCCCGAGGCGTCCAACGCCACGGCGGGCGGGATGGCGGCCAACCGCCGCACCGACTTCTACACCACGAGCTACGCCAGCCGTGGTCGCGACGCCACCCCCGTGCCGGACTCCGCGAAGTACGGCCCTCCCTGGAACCACCGCGACGGCGCCGCCTCGCAGGAGCGTCAGGGGCTCTGACGCGGCGTTACTGAGGCAGCATGCAGAAGCTCGTCTACGACGGCTCCCAGAGCTGCCCCTACCTGCCGGGACGCGTCGCGCGGATGCCGCTCTACAGGCAGCTCCGCCGGCTCACGCTGCCCGAGGCCGACGCGCGGTTCGCGAACGCCGAGCGGCGTGTGGGCGCGTGCCTCTACACCACGGCCTGCGCGACGTGCCGGGCGTGCGAGGGCCTGCGGGTGCCGGTAGCGGACTTCCATCCCTCGAAGTCCCAGCGGCGTGTGCTGAACCGCTGGGCGAAGTCCGAGGGGCGCGTGGAATATGGGGCGCCCACGTTCTCGCAGGAGAAGCTCGACCTCTTCAACCGTCACAAGATCGAGCGTGGCCTGAACACCGACGACGACCTCATGACGGAGGCCGGCTACGTCGGCTGGCTCGTGCACTCCTGCTTCCAGACGATGGAGATGCGCTACTACCTCGGTGACCGCCTCGTGGGCGTGGGCATCGTGGACCTCGGGCAGACCTCCCTGTCGTCGGTGTACTTCTACTTCGACCCCGATCCCGAGCTCGCGAAGCACGCGCCGGGCGTGTTCTCGGTGCTCCAGGAGATCGACCTCTGTCGCCGCACGGGGCGCACCTGGCTCTACCTCGGGCTGTACGTTTCAGGGTGCTCGCACCTGAACTACAAGGCCTCCTACCGGCCCCACGAGCGGCTGTTCGACGGCGACTGGAGGAGGTTCGAGTGAGTCGCCTGGAGCACTACCGCACCTGGCTGGAGGGCCGTCCCACCGACCGGATGGCGCTCTACGGTGTCGCCTTCGAGCTGAAGAAGGCCGGTCGGGTCGACGAGGCGCGCGAGGCCTTCGAGGCGCTGCTCGCCCTCCACCCCGACAGCGGGGCCGGGTGGTTCCAGTACGGCCAGCTCCTCGAGGAGGACGGCGACGAGGACGGAGCGGTCGCCGTGTGGCGTCGGGGGCTCGAGGCGCTCGGCGACGATCCCGCGGGCGAGCGGTCGCGGGGGGAGATCAGCGCCGCGCTGGCGGCGTTGGAGTGAGCTCGTGCCCGACCTCCACGCGGAGGCCGGGCACCGTCGAGGCCCAGGCCTTCAGAGCCGCCAGGCTGCGCGCGTTCGCCTCGTGGTCCTCCGTGAAGGTGCCCGGGGCGACGCCGTGGTCCCAGCCCCAGCGCGTGTGCGAGCAGTCGCCCGTGAAGAGCACGGGGCCCTCGGTCGTGCGGGCCAGGTAGGCCGTGCTCCCCTCCGTGTGTCCGGGGACGCTGATGGCGAGGATCGACCCGTCGCCCACCACGTCGACCGCGGCGAGCTCCCCGTCTGCGAAGGTCCAGGTGTGCAGCGGCCGGTCACCGAGGCCCCGGCGGAAGGTCGGGAACGCGAGCGCGCCCATGAGGCCGTGCCCCCGCTCGTCTCCTGGACCGGCGTAGACCACGGCGTCCGGGACGTCCGCGAGCCCCACCACGTGGTCGAGGTGGGTGTGGGTGAGCAGGACGCCGGCCAGGGGCCGTCCAGCGAGGATGTCCGCGAGGGGCTCCTCGACCTCGACGGACTTCAGGTACTTCCGCACGAGCCCGCGGGCCGGGACCTCCCGCGCGACGCCGGAGTCCACGACGAACACGCCGGCGGTCGGGTGCTCCAGCACGTGCACCGGAAGCACGATGGGGTGCTTCGCCCTGGGATCCAGGTCCGCGGCCGCCGGGTCGTGCGTGTCCACCAGGCCCTTCAGTGGGACGGCCCAGCGCGCGGACACGACGGCGGTGTGGGTGACCGGCCCCTCCCCCACCGACGCGGGCAGCACGGTGGCCGCGGCGGGCGCGGGCACGACGGGGACGTGGGGAGCACAGGCGATGAGCGCGAGAACGAGCATGACGACCTCCTGGCTCCAGAGTCACCCATCCGCGAGTGCGTGACATCCGCCAGCTGTGCATGGTATCCATCCACGAATGGATGCATCCTGGGACGACTGGCAGGTGGTCGTGGTGGCCTGGCGCACGGGGAGCTTCTCGGCTGCCGCCGACGCGCTCGGAATCGCCCAGGCCACCGTCAGCCGCAGGGTCGCCCGTCTGGAGGAGCAGGTCGGGCACGCGCTGTTCGACCGGCACCGCACCGGGCTCGTGCCCACGCCAGCGGCCCACGCGCTCCGTCCCCACCTCGAGGCCCTGGAGGCCGCTGCCGTCGGCGCCAGGCGGGCTCTGGAGGGCCTGGAGACCGATCCGGAAGGCACGGTGCGCATCACCGCCCCGCCCGCCATGTGCGTGGACTGGATGCCCACCCTGGCCCTCCGCCTGCGCGAGCGGCATCCGGCCCTCCGGCTCGAGGTGATCGCGGACGTCGCGCGCGCGGACCTGGGGCGGCGGGAGGCCGACCTCGCCGTCCGCGCCATGCCGACCGACGACCCGGACCTCCTGATCCGCCGCATCACCACACTCTCCGGCGGCCTCTACGCGTCGGCCGACCTGGTCGCGGGGCTCCCGGATCCCTGCACCCTCGCGGACGTCCCGCTTGTCACGTGGTCGTCGGACTTCGCGCATATCGCGGTCGCCCGCTTCCTGGCGGGCCTCTCGAGCCGGCCGCCAGCCTTCATGGCCAACGACCACCTGGTCCTCCGGGAGGCCGTCCGACGCGGGCTCGGTGCCTCCCTGTTCGGCGACCGGGAGGCTGCGACCGTCGGGCTCGTGCCCGTCCCCGTGGCGCTCCCCGAGCTCCCGGGGCTCCCGATCTACCTCGTCGTGCACCGTGCGCTGCGGGGTGTCCCGCGGGTTCGCGCGGTGATCGAGGCCATCGACGCCCTGGTGGAGGAGGTCGTGATCTAGACGAGGGCACGCTCGATGGCGCGGGCAGCGCGCTCCAGGCCCGGAGCGGCGGCCTGCACGCGGGGCCAGGCACCCGAGGCCGCGGCCCCTCCGACCACGAGCAACACCCAGGCCGCGTTCGGGACGTCGAAGAGCCGGTAGCCGGACGCAGGCCCCGCGAGCGGCACGCCCAGACCCGCCACCCGCTCGGGATCGAGCTCCGCACCGTGGAGCACCTCGAGGTCCGCCAGCGTGCAGCTCCCCTCGCCCTCCGCGTGGAAGCCCTCCGGGGTCGCTGCCCCGACGACCTCCGCGGTGAGCCGACGCGTCAGGAGCGGGCCGGTCCACGCGATGCGCACGAGCATCGCGACGTCCGCGTCCAGGTCTTCACGCAGGCCCGCCAGGTCCCGGGCCGCCTGGTGCACGCCGAGGAGCGCTGCGCCCACGACGGCCCTGCCCGGGTTCGCGAGGAACGACGGCACCGGGGTCGTCTCGCCCCCGAGCTCACCGTGGAGCACGTCGACCACGACCCGCGTGGAGCCCGTCTCCCGCGCCCCCACCGTGAAGCCGTCGGCCGTGATGCGCATCTCGAGCTCCGGGTGCCCGAGGGCGCGCCAGTGCGCCAGGGCCTCCCGGACGGTGTCCGTCTGTACGTTCGTCGAGTCGACCTCGCGCGCCACGCGACGACGACCGCGCCCGAGCGCATCGGCCGCGTCCTGGAGGGACGCGTCCACCCCGTCCTCCCGGAGCCGATCGCGGGCGACCTCCATCAACAGACCGAGGGGGCGGGATGCTTGCATCGTGAGGGACCTCCGCCCCCCTCTTCGGCGCCTCCGCGGGTGCTTAGAGCCCCCGGACGGTCGTGATCCCCGCGATCAGGGCTTCAGCCGCGTGATCCACGGCCTCTTCCGTGGTGTGCAGGCCGAGCCCGAGGCGCACGGAGGTCGCCGCCTCGTCCGGCGTGAGCCCCATCGCGCGCAGCACGTGGCTCGGCGTGAGGCTCTCCGAGGTGCACGCGGATCCGGAGGACATCGCGACGTCCCGCACCGCCAGCATCAGCGCGCGCACGTCCACGCCGCCGATCCGGACGTTGAGGTTCCCGGCCACCCGATGCTCGCGGGACCCGTTGAGGTGCACGTCGCCGACCGTCTTCAGGCGCTCGAGGAGCCCGTCGCGGAGCCGCGCCACCTCGGGGACCCGCGCCCTGTCGAGCCGCGCCACGGCCTCCCCGAACCCGATCACGAGCGGCACCGGCAGCGTTCCGCTCCTCAGACCGCGCTCCTGGCCCCCGCCATGGAGGATGGGCTCGAGGTCCACGCGGGGCCGACCGCGCCGGACGTAGAGCGCACCGATGCCCTTGGGCCCGTAGAGCTTGTGGGCCGAGACGCTCGCGAGGTCGACGGGCAGGTCCGCGAGGGCCATCGGCAGCCAACAGGGCGCCTGGGCGGCGTCGGTGTGGAAGAGCACGCCCCGCTCGCGGCAGATCTCCCCGAGTCGCGCGATGGGCTGCACCACGCCGGTCTCGTTGTTCACCCACATCACGCTCGCGAGCACCGTCCGGTCCGTGAGCGCGCCCACCAGCACGTCGGGATCGAGCAGGCCGTCGGGCCCCACCGGGAGCACGGTGACCCGGAAGCCCTCGCGCTCGGCGGCCCGGACGGTGGCGAGCACCGCCTCGTGCTCGGTGGCCACGGTGACGACGTGGTCACCCCGGCTGCGGTTGGCCCGGAGCACACCGAGGATGGCGAGGTTGTCGGCCTCCGTGGCGCCGCTCGTGAGCACGAGCGCCTTGGGGGAGCACCCGAGCCCGAGAGCGAGCTGGCCCCGGGCGTGCTCGGTCGCCGTCCGGGCCTCGTAGCCCCAGCGGTGGGACCGGCTCCCGGCATTGCCGAACCGCTCGGTGAACCAGGGCAGCATCGCGTCCACCACCTCAGGCAGACAGGGCGTGGTGGCGTGGTGGTCGAGGTAGACGTCCATGGGGAGTTACTATGCCACCAGGAGGACCGATGGCCGTCGAGCTCACCCCTGCTGCCGTGGACCGCGTGCGTGCGCTGATCCACGAGCGCGCGGACGGAAACCACTGGCTGCGCCTCGCCGTGCGCGGGGGCGGCTGCAGCGGGCTCATGTACCACATGGAGTGGGTGCCGGAGCCCACCGCGGGCGACCGGGAGTTCATGTTCGACGACGTGAGCGTGTGCGTCGACAAGAAGTCCTACCTGTTCCTCAACGGCGTCCGGCTGGACTTCGAGGACACGCTCGTGAAGTCGGGCTTCGTGTTCCAGAACCCCGCAGCCGCGCGCTCGTGCAGCTGCGGCGAGAGCTTCACGGTCTGACGTCCGGCCCGCGTGGGCCGGCTGTCAGAAGGTGAACTCGACCTGGTGCGTCGAGCCGCCCTTCACCTTGATGGTCTGGGTCTGCTTGGACTGCGGCTGGTTGGGGAGCATCGCGCTCACCGTGGTGGAGCCCGCCTTCGCCTTGACGCTCTTGGGCGTGAGGCCGATCGCACGACCATCCACGTACACCAGGGCCATCCGGTTGGACCGGATGCTCAGCGTGCCCATGTCCTGGACGGCCTCCACTGCAGGCGCGGGGGCCGTGGGTGCAGGCCGGGGGCGCGTGGGGGCCGGCGCGGGCGACGGACGAGCCGGCTCGGGGTCCGGGGTGGGCTCCGGCGCGGGCTCCGGCGCGTCGGGCACCGGGCCGGGCTCTTCGCCCTCCAGCTCGCGCAGGCCGTGCTTCACCTTGACCTTCACGCCGCCACGGCCCTCGAGGGCTTCGTCGGGGTCCATCGGATCGGGCGTGGCCACGGGCGCGGGATCCGGTGCGGGCGCCGGATCCGGAGTGCCGTTCGTGCTCCAGAGCATCGCGAACAGGAGCGCCATCAGCAGGGCACCCCCACCGAGCACCAGCCCGCCGGCGAGCACCATCGGCACGAGCCCGCCACCCGACGGCTTCTCGTCCTCGTCGTCGTCGTCGCGGTGCGCGGGCTTGCGCGGCAGACGCTCCTCGAAGGCCGGGGAGGGCGGCGGGGTCTCCGCGAGGTAGGCCGGACGGTCGGGATCGTGGCGCCGAGGCGCACCGACGGGGGTGAACCGGTCGAGCAGGCCCGGGATGGGCGGCGGCTCGGGCACGTGCATCGGGGCCGCGTAGCTCTGACTCACGTCCTGGAGGACGGCTGAGGGGACCTCGTCCGTGGGCGGCGGGCCGTCGTCGTACTCGCTGTATGCGACCGCCGTGCGCACGTCGTCGTCGAAGGCCGAGCTGTACCGGACGGTGGCTGCCTCCTCCTCCTCCTCGATGACGCCGAAGCCCGGGTAGTAGGTGCCCGTGGTGTTGTCGCCGCCCGCGTCCTCGTGGAAGGACGGCACGTTCGGCTTGCTCGCCGCTGCGGCCTGCGGAGCAGGCTCGTAGTACGACGGGTCGGGCGGGAGCTCGGGCAGTGGCTCCGGCATGCTGGCCTCGCGGGACGTCCTGCTGTCGCGCTCGTCGTCCCAGCTGGAGTCCGTCGTGTCGGAGCGCATCCCGTGACCCGCGGCCACGTACTGGGTCTCGATGACCTCCTCGGGCAGCGCCCCATGCCCATCGAAGCCGGGCGCAGAGGGGGGCGGCTCTGGCCTCGGAGCAGGCGCTGGCGCCGAAGCAGCCACAGGAGCCGGAGCCGGGGCAGGCGCCGGAGCGGGAGCAGGCGTCGGGGCAGGCGCCGGAGCGGGAGCAGGCGCCGGAGCGGGAGCAGGCGCCGGAGCGGGAGCAGGCGTCGGGGCAGGCGCTGGAGCGGCGACAGGAGCAGGAGCCGCGACAGAAGCCTCGGGCTCCGCATCATCCGCGTCCCCGCGGTCGACCTCCTCGGTCTCTGCGGTCTCCGATCCCTCGGCGTCCAGCTCGCTGGTGAGCGTCGGCCTGGACTTGCCTCCCGAGAGCAGTGTGCGGCGACGGCGTCCCATCCGTCAGTCCTGGAAGATCTCGTCGAGACCGCCGCTCTCGGTGCCAGCAGCGATGGCCTGGAGCTGCTGGATGCCGTCGGCCTCCACCATCACCTGCACGCCGGCGGGAGCGTTCACGATCTGCAACGTGCCCGCCTCGTCGAGGGTCTCGACGGCCTGCTCGATGAGGTCCTGGTCATCGAGGGGCCGACCGCGCCAGAGGTTGTCCATCCGCACGGGGCCGGAGGCCGCGCGTGCCGCGAGGATTCCCAGCGCGGCGCGAACGACGCCTCGCCCTGCCACGGTGTCGGCGGGGATGGCCACGCCCTCCCACCAGCCCGACTCGATGCCGCCGGCCTCCGCGAGCTTGTCCAGCTGCGCGGGGCTCACCGTCAGGTCCGGGCTCACGAGATCCGAGCCCACCATCAACCGGACGATCTCGAGGGGCTCCACGCCGACGCGCGCAGCTCCCTGGGAGAGCGTCATGGGGAGAAGTTCGTCGAGCATCAGGCTTCCTCGTCTTCGGCTTCAGGGGGGAGCAGGTAGTCGAAGTCCACCTGGCGGGGCGTGATCGAGACCTTCGCGGCAGCGAGCTCGGGCGCGCCGCCCAACACCGCCTTCATTGTATCCTGCAGGACGGTCGCGAAGTCGGCCGAGGCACCATCGAGGTCGACCTCCATCGCGAGCAGACCCTGGTGGCCGCCCCGGATGGCCTGGGCGCCAGCGGGGCCCGTGCGCTTGGTGGTCTCGTAGATGCTCTGCGCCACCCGCGCGCCGATGAGCGTGGAGAGGTCGGTGTCGCGCTCGTTCCAGTGCGTGAACGTGACATCGGTGATGGGCAGCACGCAGATCAGGACCTCCGGCGTGCCCTCCGGCGCATCGACTCCGAAGACCACCTCGACCTCGATCGGCGCGGCGTCGACGTCCGCGGGACCCGCGAAGCGCGTGGCCAGGAACGACCGGAGCTTCTCGGTGATGCCCTGGTGGTGCTGCTGGATCGCGCCGCGGTAGCTCTCCGGGAGGGCGGCGAGCGTGGGGGCGACCTGCTCCTTGAACTGCGTGTACTCCGCCGCGAGCGGCGCGAGCTCGCCGGTCTGGATCTCGGCGAACACCTGGTCGCGCCGCGCCCGCTCGGCGGCGGCGGTGGCGCTCGCACGCTGCACCACCTCGCCCGCCTGGTGGCGGAGGGCATCGAAGATCGCCTCGTAGGACCGGGTGATCAGCCCGTCGCTGAGGTCGAGGGTCCCGAGCTGCTCACGCGCCTGCTGGAGGGAGGCGAGCTGCTCCTGGAGGTTGGCGAGGGTGGCCTGGAGCTTGGAGAGCTCCGTGTCGACCTCCGCGATCTTGGTCCGGTTCTCGTCGAGCTGAGCGGCCTTCCAGGCCGCGACCTGCTCGAGTGCCTGGCCGACGCTGGGGCGTCCAGTGGTCATCGTCACTCCTGTGCGGCGCCACCTTAGCAGCAATGCTCGCGGCGGGCGTACACACTGCCCACACGCGCGCCCAGACGCGACGATCGCGTCCAGCCGGAAAGGGCGGTCACTCGCCGGGGCAGGCGCCCCAGAGGCCCACACCGCGGGCGCGCGCGCGATCCTCGGCCGCTTCGAGCTCGGCGCGCAGGAGCACTTCGCCGAACGCCTCCTGTCGGGCGTGCGCGTCTCCGGCCTCGACGAGGAGCACGCCGAGCGAGATCCCCGGCTCGTCGGGGTCCCAGACGTACGCGAGCCCCTCACCACCGTCCTCGCAGCGCCGGTCGAAGGTCAGGAGCACCGTGCGTCCCCGGATCTCGCGCTCCAGGGCCTCGCGCGCCTCGGGCCCCCAACAGGCGTCGGGCTCCGGGGCCTCCACGCCGACCAACCGCATCACGTCGCCCGACCCGCACGCCCCGAGCTCGAAGGTGTCGCCGGAGAGCACGCAGCCCACGAACGCTTCCCGGGGCTCGTCGCACCGATCCGACGCCACGATGGGCACACGATCCACGAGATCGAGCGGCGGACGGTCGACGCACGCCAGCCCGAGGGCGAGGATCACCGCTTGCGCCGGTTCAGGCCCACGACGTTCGTGCCGAGCGTGACGGTGCCGGCGCCGGCCATCGCATACCCCGTGATGTACAGGACGCGTATCCGCACCGCCGCCGCGTCGACGGCGTCGGGATCCTCGAAGGTACCCACCTTGAACGCCTTCTCCTGCCGTGCGGCGAGGGCGACGGCACCCGCACCGACCGCAGCGAGCCCGCCACCGACCGCCCAGAGGGCGACCGGGCGCCAGCGCTGCGGCACCGGCTTCGGCGCGGGTACGGGGGGAGCGTCGACCGGCTTGGGACGCGGCTCGGGCTCCGGCGACGGGAGCCCGGTGACCACGCTCCGATCCCCGTTCAGCACGTCCACCACGGACGTGAGCCCGCCCTGACCGTCGATCTGGACGAGGTGGTGACCCTTCACGACGGTCATGCGCTGACCGTGCCGGATGGGCTCACCGTCGATGTACACGGTGCCGCCGCCGAGCACCCCGACCTCGACGCGCTTGTCGGACATGCGCCCCGCCCAGCTCCGGTGCAGGTCGACGAGCTCGGGGCCATAGGTCGCAGGGGGCGTGGCGAGGGGGTCGACCGTGACGGCGCGCATCGTGGCCTCCACGGCCTCGCGGTCCTCGGCGCGTGCGAGCGCGACGAGCGCATCGAGACGGTAGAGGTCCAGGAGGGTCTCGCGGTCGACCACGGTGGTCTGACAGCCGAGCTGGGTGAGCGCGGCGTCCACGATGGCTGCGGCCTCTTCGACCTCGGCATCGTCGTAGGCGGCACGGGCGCGGGCGACCTCGCCGGACGTCGGGGGGCACGCCCAGGCGGACAGCGCGAGCAGGAGGGCGATCATCGGGGTTGGCATCTCTCCATGCGGACCGAGCACGCCAGTGTGGTGCGGGACCCGCTCTCGACGTGGAGACTACCCGCGTCGAGCACGTCCACGCCATTGAAGGACGCCTGGATGGTGTAGTCGCCGGGGGCCAGGAAGGCCGGGAGGCGCGTGCGGCCGGCGTCCGACACGGCGTAGGCGACCGAGGTCCCCGTGAGCTCGACGTAGCCCGGCGGCTCGGCGGGCGGCGGGGGCGGGAGGTCTGCGGGCGCCTCCGGAGCCGGTGCGGGTCGCGGGGCGCGCGGGGCCGAGGGGGCGGGATGGGGTTCCGGGGGCGGTGGGTCCACCGGCTCGGGCGCGACGGGCGCGGGAGCCACCACAGGCACGACTGGAGGCACGACGACCGCCGCCGCGGGCTCACCGGCGAGCCCGTAGGTCGCGTACCCCACACCCACACCCGCTCCCAGGGACCCCAGAGCGATCCCGAGCGCGAGAAGGCCCGTGCCCGCGAGCAGGCCGACGGTGAGCACCGGCGCGTCCGAGGGCACGCTCGGGACCGGTGGCCGAGCGGGTCGCTCGAGGGTCTCCACGGAGTGTGGGCGCACCGGAGGTGCTGGGAGCGCGGGCTCCTCCGGGGGGCGCTCCTTCGGCGTCGGGACCAGCGATGGCGAGAGGGACCCCGGTCCCGGCGGGGGCAGCAGCAGCCCCTCGGTCACCGTGCGGCCCTCCATGTCCCCCTTGATCGGCGGGAGGTCGTACCAGTCGCGCTTGCGGCACCAGCGATCCAGGGACGGTCCGCCCAGACCATCGGCCATCGTGTCCAGGGACCGCTGCAGCTCCGCCGGGGACATCCGGGCTTCGGGGTCGTGGGCCAGGACGTTCGCGAGCAGGTCCCGCATCCCGGGGTCCGCGACGCGCTCCAGGGTCTCCGCGAGGTGGATGGCGTAGCGCTCGGCGGAGACGGCGAGACCGACCTGCATGGGGATCGGCAGGGTGCCGTAGAAGCGCTCGCCCACCAGGCCCTCGAACAGCACGGTGCCCACCGCGAAGACATCGCTGGCCACGAGCGTCCCGTGCTCCAGGAACCGCTCGGGGGCCATGTAGGCCGGGCTGCCCACGAGCATCCCCGTGCGCGTGCGCGACTCACGCTCCACAGCGTCGGTGCGGGCGATCCCGAAGTCCAGCAGCTTCACGTGCCCATGCCGGCTGATCCGGATGTTGGACGGCTTGATGTCGCGGTGGACCATGCGGAGGGGGTCGAGACGCCCGCGCGGAACGCTGTTCCAGGCTGCGTCGATGGCGCTCGCCACCTGCGAGAGGGCCGTGGCCAGGGCCCGGGGTCCCATCGGGTCCGGCGGACGCAGGCAGGCGGAGAGGTCGTGACCATCGACGAGCTCGGTGACCAGGGAGATCCGCTCCTCGAGCAGGACGAGGTCCAGCACCCGGAGGATCGTCGGGTGATCCAGCCGCGCGAGCAGCCGCCCCTCGTCGCGGAGGCGCCGGACCGCCTGCCCGTCCGCGTCGATGTCGCGCCGCAGGACCTTCACGGCCACGGTGCGCTCGGAGCCTCCGGACTGCACCATGCGCGCCTGGTACACCTCACCGAACCCGCCGCGTCCCAGGCAGCGCTCGATCGTGAAGGTGCGACCCGCTTCCATCCGCGCATCTTTCCGCGCCGTCCGCGCGATCGCAACCGGCTGCCGACCGACGGTGGTCGACGGTCGTCACCCGCTGTGCACGACGGAGGCGGGCGCTCGCGTTCGGCACGCCCCTTGAAGAGGGCCCGGGCCGGAGGTGAAGATGACCCGTTCAGAGACCCCAGCCGCCCGCCCCACCCTCCATCCCGCGAGCCAGCGTTTGCCGACCCTCAAGATCAGCCTGGAAGACCGGCCCCTCTTCGTGCACACGCTGCGCCCCGGCCGCACGATCGTCGGCCGGTCCGACCGGTGTGATCTGGCGTTGCCGGCGGACGGCATCAGCCGCGTGCACTGCGTCGTCGAGCAGCGTCCCGAAGGCTGGTGGATCGCCGACCGCTCCCGGCACGGCATCCAGGTGAACGGCAAGCCCGAGCGTCGCGCGCCCCTCGTGGCCGGCGACGTCGTGCGCCTCGGTCCCTACGACATCGTCTTCGGCGAGGGCGGCGAGGACTGGCTGCGCTCGCCCACCGCCACCACCCCGCTGCCGGCGGCCCTCCACGAGGAGCTCGTGGAGGTCGGCGAGGAGGAGCTCACCACGGTCCGCGCCGTGCTCCGGTGCACGGCGGGCCCCCTCGAGGGCCAGGACATCCGGCTCGATCGGGCGCGGATGAGCATCGGTGGGCGCGGGTCGAGCGTGGTCCTGCCGGGAGACCTGCCCCGCGCGGCCGTCTGGGTGCGGGTGGTGCGCGGGCGGGTGATGGTCGAGCCCGGCCACACACCCGTCCAGCTCGCGGGTGCCAGGGTGCGCGACGTCACTCCGGCTCTCGCGGGCGAGGAGATCCGCGTCGGCGAGCACGTGTTCGTGGTCGACACCGAGACCCGCACCGAGACCTCCAGCAGCCTCGAGGCGTTCGGGGAGATGGTCGGCTCCTCCGCCCGCATGCGCCACCTGTTCGGTGTCCTGCACCGGATGGCCCTGCACGACGCACCCGTGCTCGTCATCGGCGAGTCCGGCACCGGCAAGGAGCTCGCGGCCCGGGGCCTCCACGACGCCGGCCCGCGCCACGACGGGCCCTTCATCGCCGTGAACTGCGCAGCCATCGCGGACACCCTGTTCGAGTCGGAGCTCTTCGGCCACGAGAAGGGCGCGTTCACCGGGGCCACCGCACGCCAGGACGGAGCCTTCCACCACGCCCACACCGGCACGCTGTTCCTCGACGAGATCGGCGAGCTCAAGCTCGACCTGCAGGCCAAGCTGCTCCGGACCCTCGAGTCCGGCGAGGTGAAGCGGGTGGGGAGCAGCAAGCCCGACTACCCGGACGTGCGTCTGGTCGCGGCCACCAACCGCAACCTCGCCGACATGGTGCGCCAGGGCACCTTCCGGGAGGACCTCTACTTCCGGCTCTCCGTGCTGCCCGTGCGCACCCCTCCCCTCCGGGAGCGTCGCGAGGACATCGCGCTCCTCGCGCGCACCCTGCTGGCCCGCAACCATCCGGGCGCGTCGCTGTCCGACACCGCGGCCGAAGCCCTGACGGGCTACGCGTGGCCCGGCAACGTGCGCGAGCTCCGCAACGTTCTCACCCGGGCGGTCGTGCTCGGGGGGCCCCGCATCACGCCCGGTCAGCTGGCGTTCAACCCGTGGGCCTTCGAGGGCGAGCCGAGCTCCCCGGCCTCCGTGGCGCCCACCGACGAGAAGGCGAGCCTGGAGGCCGCCCTCGAGGCGGCCGGGGGCAACCGCACCGCCGCGGCCCGCCGGCTGGGCATCCCGCGCTCCAGCCTGCTCTACAAGCTCCGGAAGCACGGGCTGATGTAGGTCACCGCGTCCCGGGGTCCGGCGCGCGCACGGGGTCGAGCACCTCGGCGCGCCCGTCCCCGTCGAGGTCGCGGAGCACCGTCGCCCGCCCGACCCGCTCGAAGGGCTGGCGGCCGCCCAGCTCGGCGTCCGCGGCCGGCGCGGGCACCGCCGACCATCCCTCGCGGCCCGAGCCCCACCACACCCAGCCCCAGCCGATGTCGTACCGGGACCTCGCGTCGTTCGTCGCGTCGATGGCCCGTCGGTCCGGCGCGCCGACCCAGAGGTCCCAGAGCCCGTCTGCGTCGAGGTCCCCGACGGCGACATGCTTCCCGAAGTGCTCGGGCTCCGCCCGGGGATTCGTGAACCGCGCGACCGGCACGGCCGTGCCAGGGAACCGCGGCACGTCGTCGTACACCACCACGGCACCCTGCCCGCCCGACCACGCCGGGGCCCCGACCACCAGCGCCCCGTCCACGGTGGCGAGCGAAGCGCCGAACCGGCCCCGCTCCGTCTCGCGGGGCAGGACGGTCCAGCTTTCCTCCTCGGTGAGCATGCCGCCCGGCGCCTCACGGAGGCCGCCTGGCTGGACGAACACGACCCCCGTGTCGTCGCTGCCCACGAAGGGCGCCCCGATCGCGACGTCCGCGCTGCCGTCGCCGGTGAGGTCGGACCCGCAGGCCATCGCGTAGCCGGCACCCGCCGCCGCCTCCGGCCCCCACCACACGGGCCCGACGTCCCACGGCGCCTGGCGGCCCGTCGCCAGCCGCTCGGAGGCCAGCAACACCACCGCACCCGCGAGCCGCGGCACCCCGACGTCGCCCGGTCGCGTCCAGGAGGGGTCGGTGGGCTCCGCGAAGCGAGGTGAGGTCGCCAGGAGGTCCTGCAGGCCGTCCCCGGTGACGTCCCCACACGCGACCAGCGCCGTCCCGAAGCCGTCCGCGGGCATGCCGCCCACGATGCGCAGATCGTAGCCGGCGGGATCGGTGGTCCCGGGTGGGAAGCGGTAGACGATGCCGCGTCCGCCGTCCGCGTCGGGCGCGCCCACCCAGAGCTCGGGCTCGCCGTCGCCGTCGGTGTCGGCCCAGGCCACCGAGGTCCCGAACCCCTCCCCCTGCCGGTCGAGCCGGACCGAGAGCACGTCCTCGACGGGCTCCTCGCCCGTCGGGACGTCCACCACCGCAATGGACCCGCGCTCGGGCATGCCGACCAGCAACGCGCCCACCCGCCCGTCCACCGACCAGCCCGCACCGTCCGGGAGGGACCCCAGCACCGCGTCGCGCACGTCGTCCGTCGTCGTGCGCGGCCCGAGGTCTCCGGATCGCACGACCAGGAGCCGAGAGGCCGGCCACGCAGACTCGCACGAAGGCCCTCCACACTCCGGCGTGCACGCGAGCCAGGCCGCGAACGTGATCACGGGGTCCTCCACGGGTGGTTGTAGCATGGGCCCCACCGCCCCCGTGGAGTCCCCGTGCAGCGCGTGATCACCGGCATCGACGTCCTCCTCACCCTCGATCCCGAGAACGGCGAGGGCCCCCTCGGGGAGCTCCGCGACGCGGCGGTCCTGCTCGAGGACGACCGCGTCCTCTGGATCGGGGCCAGCGCCCAGGCGCCGCCGGCGGACGAGCGGGTCGACGCGGCCGGCTGCCTCGTGATGCCCGCCCTCGTCGACATGCACACCCACGCCATCTGGGCCGGCTCCCGGGCCGGCGAGTTCCAGCAGCGCCTCGCGGGGGCCGACTACACGGCCATCCTGGAGGCGGGCGGGGGCATCCTGTCCACCGTGCGCCACACGCGCGCCGCCGGAGACGAGGCGCTGATCGCGGGGTGCACGGCGCGCCTGGCACGCATGCGGGCCCGGGGCGTCGGGGCGGTCGAGGTGAAGTCCGGCTACGGGCTGTCCCCGGAGCACGAGGCGCGCCTGCTGCGATGCGCGCGGGAAGCGGGCCACCGCGCGGGTGTGCGGGTGCTCACCACGTTCCTCGGCGCCCACGCCGTCCCCGCCGAGTGGCGGCCCGACCGTGAGGGGTACGTCCAGCACGTGATCGAAGAGCAGCTCCCGCTGGCGGCACCCCACGCCGACTTCGTGGACGTGTACGTGGACCGGGGGGCCTTCACGGTCGAGGAGGGTGAGCGCATCCTCCGGGCGGGGCAGGCGATCGGGCTCCGCGCGCGTCTCCACGCCGAGCAGGTCGAGCGGACCGGGGCCGCCGCGATGGGCGCCCGCATCGGCGCCCTGTCCGCCGACCACCTCGAGCGGCTCGACGCCGACGGGATCGACGCGCTGGCGCGGGCCGGGACCATCGCCGGCCTCCTGCCGGGCGCCATGCTCTACCTCCGCGATGCGGCCCCACCCGTCGCCGCCTTCCGCGAGGCCGGTGTGCGCATGGCGGTCGCCACGGACTGCAACCCCGGGAGCTCGCCGGTGGACGACCTCTGGACGGCCGGCACGCTGGCGGCGGTCACGATGCGCCTGACGGTGGAGGAGGTCCTGCTCGGGATGACCCGCCATGCCGCGGACGCCCTCGGGCTCGCGGATCGCGGGCGCATCGCGGTGGGGTCGACCGGCCCGCTGCTCGTCGTGGAGCCCCCGCCGGCCGAGCCTCCTTCCGCCGCCGCCCTCGTCCAGCACCTCGGCGCGCCGCGCCTCCGGGCCATCGTCCAGCACCCGGGTTAGCCCTCCGGCCCCCGGAGGAAGCATGTCGAAGTACGAGAAGGAGCGCGCCCTGGCCGAGAGGACCGCGAAGCGCGCAGGCCAGGCGATCCTGGAGGTCTGGAACCGCGACTTCGACGTGGAGCAGAAGGACGGCGGCAAGGGTCCCCTCACCGAGGCGGACCTCGCGGCCAACGCGATCCTCATCGAGGACATCCAGGCGGCCTTCCCGGACGACGGGATCCTCTCCGAGGAGACGAAGGACACCCCGGAGCGCCTCACCAAGTCGCGCGTCTGGATCATCGATCCGCTCGACGGCACCCGCGAGTTCACGCTGAAGATGCCCGAGTTCTGCGTGTCCGTCGGGTTCGTCGTCGACGGCCAGCCGGTCGTCGGCGCCCTGTTCAACCCCGCCACCGGCGAGCTCGTCTCGGCCGAGGTGGGCGTCGGCGTCACCCTCGATGGCGAGCCCGCTGGCGTGACGGGCCACGCGGACGTCGAGGGCGGTCGGTTCCTCGTCAGCCGCTCCGAGCACAAGAAGGGGTGGTTCGCAGCCTACGAGGACAAGGCCGACATGCTGCCGATGGGCAGCGTCGCCTGGAAGTTCGCGCTCGTCGCGGTCGGCCGGGCGGAGGCCACCTTCACGCCCAAGCCCCGCAACGAGTGGGACCTCTGCGGCGGTGTGGCGGCGGTGCTCGCGGGCGGTGGCCACGCGTCGAACGGCAAGGGCGAGCCCTACCGCTTCAACAGCCCCGACCCCCTCCACATCGGGGTGTGCGGCACCAACGGCGCCATCCACGACGCCGTGCTCCAGATGATGGGATGACCCCCCAGAAGCCCCGCATCGCCCCCGTCCTCCTCACGGTCGCCCTCGACCTGGTCGGGTTCGGCATCGTCATCCCGCTCCTGTCGTTCTACGCGGAGAGCTTCGGTGCGGGCGCGCTCCAGGTCACCCTCCTGATGGCCGTGTACAGCGTGGCCCAGTTCGTGATGACGCCCGTGTGGGGGCGTCTCTCGGACACCCACGGTCGCCGGCCCGTCCTGCTCTTCAGCATCGGCACGACCGCCGCCATGCTGACCCTCTTCGCGTTCGCACCGAGCCTCTGGGTGCTCTTCCTGGCCCGAGCGCTCCACGGCGCCGCAGCGGCCAACATCAGCACCGCACAGGCCTACGTCGCCGACGTCACCACCCCCGCGGACCGCGCGAAGGGCATGGGGCTCGTGGGTGCGTCCATCGGGCTCGGGTTCACCGTGGGTCCCTGGCTCGGCGGCGAGCTCGCGGGCTTCGGCCACCGCGTGCCGATCCTCGTCGCCGCCGGCCTGTCGCTGCTCAACCTCGCCTGGGTCGCCGCCCGCCTGCCCGAGTCGCGCCAGCCGGGCGCCGCCAGCGACGCACACCGCCGCACGCTCGACCCCCGCAGCCTCCTGGCCGGTCTGACCCACCCCGTCGTGGGGCTCGCGATCCTGCTCACCTTCGTCGCCGTGTTCGCGTTCGCGATGATGGAGAGCACCATCGCGCTCGTCGCCGAGCACCGCTGGACCTGGGACGAGGCGGACGTCGGGCGGATGCTCGGCGTGGTCGGCATCATCGGGATCATCGTCCAGGGCGGACTGCTCGGTCGGCTCGCCCGTCGGTTCGGGGAGCCCATCCTCGTGTCTGCCGGGTACCTCTCCATGGGCCTGGGCTTCGCGCTCCTGTCCGTGGCGAGCGGCGCGGAGCTGTGGCTCGGCGTCGTGCTCCTGGCGCTCGGCAACTCGCTGGCCGTCCCGTCGCTGAACGCGCTGATCAGCCGGGCCACCGACGCGAGCGAGCAGGGACGCGTGCTGGGCGTGAACCAGTCCATGTCCGCGCTGGCCCGCGCCATCGGGCCGGCCACCGGCGGCGTGCTCTACACGCAGTGGTTCGACGGCGGCGCCCTGGCGGCGGCTTCCGTGATGATGTTCGCGGCGCTGGCGCTGTCGGTGCCCGCGACCCGCCGCGCGAGGAGCAGCCATGCGTGAGCCGTTCACCGTCGAGGCCGACCTCGACGGCACCACCGTGCGCATCCGCCGTCCGCCGGCCCTCCGGCACTACCAGCCGCTCTTCCTCCTCGCCGGCCTGTCGCTGGCGGGCGGGTCCTACGCGATCATGGCGGGCCAGGGCCCCCTCGGAGCCGCCGCGTTCCTCGGTTCCATCGCGCTGTTCGTGGCCGCCGCCTGGGTGATGCGCATCACGCCCGCGGAGCACCACGAGGTCGTGCTCTCGCCCAACCGGGTGGTCGTGGACGAGACCGTGTTCGACGCGGGCTCGCTGTCCCTGATCCTCACCGACGAGAAGATCGTGTTCCGCGACCGCGACCACCAGGCCGAGATCTGGCACTCCATCCAGCGTCTCGACGAGCGCATGCGCCTCCGCACCCTGCTGGAGGGGGCGATCGACCGCGCGCGCAACCGCCACGGCGAAGGAGGCGAGGAGGTCCCCGAAGACCTCCGCCGCCGCCCCGAGGTGCACGCCTAGTCTCCGAGCACCGGGATGGGACGCATCATCTCGGTGATGAACGGCATGTGCGGCTCCATCCGCCGGGAGCCCCAGCGCATGGCCGTCATCGCGTCCTTCACGGACGGCACGAGGTTCATCGGCGAGAGCGTGCGGTCGAAGTCCAGGTAGAGGTCCGCGAACTGCAGGTCGTCCTCCACGTTCGCCGTGCGCACGGCCTGCATCAGCGGGAACCACGCGAGCTTCCGGGCGTGGGGCGCGAAGCAGTCGAGGGCGAGCACGAACACGTTCCGCCGCCCGTAGGCCCCCGAGACCACCGTCTCCCAGCAGATCCGCGCGGGCACGTTGCTCACCATGCCACCCTCGCCGAGCCGGGTGATGCCGTGATCCGCGTAGAGCGCGTCCAGGATGCGCACCATGCGGGGGTCGTCGCGGAGGACGTCGTAGTGGATGACGCCCGGGATGGCCGCCGAGAACCCGGCCGCGTCGAGCACGTCGAAGTCCTCCGTGCCGGGCGTCCGCCCGAGCACGACCTGCTCCAGCGCGTCCCGGCGCGCCAGGAACTCGCGGATGACGCCGATGGTCTTGAAGCCCGACCGCAGCTTCGCCCGCATGCCCGAGCGCAGGTCGTCGTCCAGCAGGTGCTCGTAGTAGTCCAGGTCGTGCTTCAGGGCGTCCATCGTGATGCCGGTCGCCACGATGAACAGCGGGATGCCCATGTCCGACAGCCAGAGCGGCCGCGAGTCGTCCTCCGTGCGGAACATGCTGCCGAGCAGGTGCCGGAGCTGGAGGCGCAGGGCGGCGGGCATGCCGTACCGGTTCTTGGTGTGGAAGGCCCCGAACACCCGGGTCCAGGCGAGCGCCCGTGCTCCCGCGATGAGCGGCGCCATGTCGTAGCGCGCCCGACGCGCCCGGAACATCGCCATCAGCGCGCCGATGCTGGTCCCGGCCATCAGGGACGGAGCCAGACCGTGGTGCTCGAGCTGCTCGTAGCAGCCGGGGTAGACGTAGCCCGCGCCGCCTCCTCCCCCGCTCGCCACGGCGAGCAGGCGCGTGGTCACCTCGGCCTCGAGGTCCTCCCGCGGGATCGGCAGGTGCTCGAGCAGGCTGGCCCGTGCCCGGCGGGTGGACGCCACCACCTCGGGCATGACGCGCGCGACCTCCCACAGCGAGTCCGCGCGCTTGATGAGGGGCTCGACGAGATCGCGGAGCGTCCACGCATGGAGCTGGAGGGGCCCGTCGACGTCGATGTCGTCGCCGTCCGAGGTTCGGACGCCCGTGAGCCGCGCGAAGGACAGCGCGTACCGCAGGCTCTCGTACACGGGCACGACGTCCGCGTCCGGGCGCGCGAGGTAGAGCTGCACCACGCGCGCCTCGAGGCGGTCGAACACGCGCCGGCGTCGCGCCAGTCTCTCGGTCTCGGTGGCTGTCGGGATGCCCGGCACCGGCGCAGCATAGCGGAACGGGCCGCGCAGCGGGCCGCCCGTGGGCGCCTCACCCCGGAAAGCCGGCCTCGCCGGGCCGGAAGAACGGAGCCAGGACGTCGGCCGGCTCCTCCTCCACCGACGCGTCCCAGTGGGCGGGGAGCAGCTCGGCCAGGTCGCGCCACCGGAAGCGCCGGCCCACCAGGACCACCGCACCGCGGTCCTCGGGACGACGGATGAGGCGCCCGGCCGCCTGCACCACCTTGGTCATGCCCGGCACGAGGGACGCGTAGAGGAAGCCCGCCCCGTAGCGCTGCTCGTAGACCTCCCGCAGCAGGTCGCGCTCGAGGCCCACCGGCGGGAACGCCGGGCCGCAGACCAGCACCGCGGAGAGCGCGCCGGGCGGGAGGTCCACGCCCTCCGCGAAGATCCCGCCCAGCACCGCGGCCAGGACCACGGGACGCTCGGCGCCCGCAAGGCCAGCGAGCCACGCGGACCGCTCTCCCTCCGAGAGGCTCCTCGGCTGGAGGAGGACATCGCGATCCGGCAGGTCCCAGCGCCCCGCGAGGTCCTCCAGCATGGCGAACGAGCTGAAGAACACCGCGACGTTGCCCGGGACGGCCTCGATGCAGGACGCGAGCAGCTCGGCAGTCCCGGCCGCGTGGGCCTTCCGGTCGCGCCAGGCCGTAGAGACCCGGGGCGCCACGACCACGAGCTGGTTCTCGGGCGGGAAGGGTGACGGGACGTCCACGAGCACGGGGTCCATGCCCCGGAGCCCGACGAGATCGAGCTGGAAGTCCACCGGCCGCAACGTCGCCGACGCCGCGACGAACCCGCCCAGACGGCGGATCTGCGGACCCAGCCAACCCGACGGGTCCAGACAGCACACCCGGACGGCCTCCCGCCCGTGGCCGCCCTCCACGATGACCACCGACGCCTCGTCGAGCTCGGCGAGCACGCCCACGAAGCGGAGCACCGAGCGCGCCAGGTCCAGCCACGGGTCCTCGGCGTCCGGGGTCTGCCGCTCCGCCTTCAACAGCGCGTAGTCGAGCCCGATCTCGTCGACCCGCTCGGCCATGTCGCGCCAGGGCGGGATGGCGAGGTCCGCCACGCCCTCCTCGCCCCGCACCGGACCCACGACCTGCAGGCCGGCCTCCACGACGAGGTCCTCGATCTGCCGCGCCAGGAACGCGAACGGGGCGAAGGCCTCGCCGAGCCCCTCCAGGAACTCCGCGGCCCGCACGGCCTGGGAGGCCGCGAGGCGCGGTGACCGGTAGGCCCGGGCCCGCTCGACGAGCTGATGGGCCTCGTCCGCCACGACGATCCAGCGGGACGGGTCGACATCGAAGATCTCGCGCACCCGGCTGCCCGGCTCGAGCACGTAGTTCAGGTCGCCGATCACCACGTCCACGGCGTGCACGGCGTCCCGCGCGAGCTGGTAGGGACAGACCTCGTGCTGGAGCGCCAGGGCCTCGAGGCGCTCGCGACCCGCCCGTCCCTCCCGGGCCTCCCGCACGACGCCCGTCTCGCGGAGCTTGTCGAAGTACCGGTCGGCGAACCGGCACACCTCCGGACGGCAGTCCACCTGGGCCACACCGTCCGGCCCGCGGTGCAGGCACACCCGCCCCCGCGCGTTCAGCACCACCGCGCGCAGGGGGGTACCGGCCGCCGCGAGGCGCTCGAGGGTCTGGAGCACGACGGGCTGCTGGGTGGTCCGCGTGGTCGCCCAGAACACCTGCCGATCGGTCTCCAGGGCCGACCGCACGGCCTCCGTGAGCACCGCCGCGGTCTTCCCGAGCCCCGTGGGCGCCTCCACGAGCACCGGACGCCCCTGGCGCAGCCCCGATGCCACGGCCCGGCGCACCTCCGCCTGCCCCTCGCGCTGCTCGGGGAACGGCCAGCGCACGGGGATCTGCCGTCGCTGGCCCATCCAGGCGATGCGCTCCTCCCGGGCCGCGACCAGGTCCTCGAGCTTCGCGTGGACCTCCCGCTCCACCCGGTCGGGGTCCGCGGCCACGCCGATCACGTGACGGCTCCCGTCCGCCAGGCTCACGAGGATCAGCCGCCCGCTCACCTGGTGCGCGGGCCGGTCGCGGGCCACCATCCACAGGTAGACCTCGAGCTGGGCCACGTAGTCGGGCCAGTCCGTCCGACCCGTCGGGTAGAGGCGGTCGATGTCGAGGGCCGTGGACTTCACCTCCTCCACGACCCAGTGGCCGTCGCCCTCCACGAGCCCGTCCACGCGGCCCTGCACGGTGACCGTCCACCCGGCCACGACCTCCCGGCGGCGCACGGTGACCTCGGCGCTGAAGTGCGGGTCCTCGGCTGCCCGCTCGTCCTGCCAGGCCACGTGCGCCTGTTGCCCGGCGACGAGGCGCGAGCGCTGGGCGCGGACGACCTCGAGCGTGAGGTGCCCGCGGGGCTCACCCGCGGTGACGAGGTCGCGCACCGACAGGGTGAGCGTGCGCTCCTCGTCGTCGTACCGGATCAAGGACCCACCGGGTCAGCGGGGTCAGGAGCCCTGGCGGGCCTCGATGAACGCCTTCGTGCGCGCAGGGTTCTCCGCAATCCCGTACAGCTCGGCCTCGTAGGCCTCCGCGGTCATGCCGTGGTCCTGCAGGATCTGGTCGCGCGCGCCGGGATCCGCGTCGATGGCGCGGGCGATCTCGCCGACCTTCTGCTCCATGGTCGCCTCGGCGGGCTCGGGCACGGGCTCCGGCCCGACGATCCCGGTGTCCGCGCCGGTGCATGCGAGGCCGAAGCCGAGCACGGCCGCTGCGACCGCGACGGTGAACGTGCGCTTCATGGGGTCCTCCCGGCGGGCTTGAACTTGCTCTTCACCTTGGTGCGCGGCGTGGGCGTCGGAGTGGGAGCTGCCGGGCGTGGGGGCGGCGGCGCGGGCACGGGACGCGTGGCGGGCGCCGGGCGCGGAGGCGGCTGCGGACCGGGACGAGGCGCCGCTCCTGCCGGCTCGGGCGGAGGCTTGCCCTTGCCGAGGCCCCGCTTCGCGTGCTCGGCCTGGATGGCGCTCGCGAGCTCGGAGCCGCGCAGACCAGCGTCGAGCTGCTCCTTCACGAAGGCCCCGAAGCCCTCGACGGGGCCGTGCTCCTCGACGGGAGCCAGGCTGGCGTCGAGCAGCGCCGCGGCATCCCCGGCGGACAGCTTGGCGGCGCGGGCGGCGTGGAGGGCCTCCCGGACCTGATCGGCATCGACCCCCGCGTCGCGGAGGGACTGGGCGCGGGCGGGGAGATCCTCGGGGCGGACCTCCTCGGCGAGCGCTGTGGTGGCGACGAGGCAACCCAGGACGAGGGCCACCGCGCGTGCGCGAGCGTTCATGGGTGAGCGTTCTCCGTGCGTTCGGCGCCATTCAACCACGGTGCACCGCCCCGCGCCACAGCGCACGTCGACGAGGGGTAGGATGGCCAGCGGGAGGCCGCTTGCGCGCACTGATCACGGCTGGGGGCACGTCCGAGCCCATCGACGACGTGCGGGTCGTCACCAACCTCTCGAGCGGACGCTTCGGCGCCCGGATCGCCAACGCCCTGGTCGCGAGGGGCGTGGACGTCACGGTGCTCGGCAGCCGGTCCATGCTCTCCCATCCAGACTGGCTCGACCCGCGCGTGCGCCCGGTGCCCTTCGGCTCCTTCCGCGACCTGCAGGGGGCCCTCGCCGAGCACGCGCCCGGCCAGGATCTGGTGCTCATGGCGGCCGCCGTCAGCGACTACAGCCCCGTGCCCGCGGACGGCAAGATCCGCTCGGACGCCGACGAGATCGTGATCCGCATGCGCCGGAACCCCAAGCTGCTCCCGACGCTGCGCGACCTCTGCGGCGATCGGGCCCTCGTGGTGGGGTTCAAGCTCCTCTCGGGCGTGAGCCGCGACGAGCTGGTGGAGGTCGCGCGGGGCCAGCTCCGTGGTGCGCGGCTCGACCTCACGGTCGCGAACGACCTGCGCACCTTCGTCGGCAGCCTGCACCCCGTGGTCCTGGTGGAGGACGACCGGACCACGGACTACTCCGGCACGAAGGAGGACACCGCGGCGTTCGTGGCGGACAGGGTGCTCGAGCTCCAGCGCGCGAGGTCCGGTGAGGTCCGCGAGGGAGCGAGCTTCACGCTGTTCCATCGGGCGAGCGGTGAGGTCCTGGTGGGTCGCCGGCTCACCGGGCCGTCCGCTGGCTGCTGGAGCGTGCCCGGGGGCCGCGTGGAGCCCGGTGAGGGCGCGCTGGATGCCGCCAGACGCGAGCTGCGGGAGGAGGTGGGGCTCGGCGTGCCGGAGGGTCCGCCCCTCGCTCGGGTGGAGGTCGTGCTGCCCGGGGATCCGCCCTGGCGAATCGCGGGGTTCGTCGCCGAGGTCCAGCACCGTCGTGCACCCCGGCCGTCCGAGGAGATCGAGGCGAGCTGGATGCCCCTCGCGGACGCCCTGGCTCTCGAGCCCGTCACGCCGGGCCTCTCGGCGGTCCTGCAGCGGGTACGGCACCTGCTGGCGCAACCGACGGTTGCCGGTGCCGACCCACCGCGGCTATGACCTGACCATGCTCGCGGCAATCATCGGCATCGCCCTCGCCGGCGGAGACTGGACCCCCACCCCCGACGAGCAGAAGCTCGTCCAGGCCCTGTCCAGCCACGACGGTCCCCCGTCCTGCGACGATCTCGACGCCATGGTGGACGACCCCGTCGCCAGCCTGGAGCGCGTCGTGGAGCACGTCACGATGCCGCCCTGGGCGGGCATGAGCGCGGCCCGGTGCCTGATCGTGAACCATCCGCAGTCCGCGGAGCCCACGATCTCGCAGTGGATGGACGACCCCGAGAAGCTCGGGCTCGCGAAGCTCGTGCTCCTCTCCGTCGATCAGCTCCCGGAGCCGATGGCCCTGGACGTGGCTCGGGTCGCCCTCCGCGGCCCCCACGCCGTCGAGGCCCGCAAGCGGCTCCCGCAGTCCACCCGGCCCGCCGTCCGCGCCCTGGTCACGCCCTGATGGAGCGCATCGCGGCATCCGAGCAGCTCGATCGCATCGCGGGTGAGTACCAGGCGGCCTACGCGAAGGTGCAGGGCCTGCTCGCCACCACCCAGCACCCCAAGCTCCCGGGCTGGGTCTTCCAGCTCGATCGGTTCGACGTCGTGGAGATCGCGGTGTTCTCCAAGGCCCTCGCCCGGGCGGAGCAGCACCGGCGGCAGTGGCGCGCCGCCCTGCACGCCACCGTCGAGCTCGCGGCCCTCGAGGCCCAGCAGCCCGGTGTGCGCGACCTCTCGCCGGACACGTTCGACCCCGACGCACCTCCGGACCTCGCAGCGGCCGGCCCCGGCGGGATGGACACCCTCGACAGCTTCATCAGCGTCGTGCAGTACGCCCGCACGGCCGGATGCAGCTACGTCGACGGTGCGTTCGTGCCGGTCCTGAAGAGCTGACGTGCCCCGCTACGCCCGCTGGGCCGAGCGCCTGGCGGGAATCGAGCGCCTCGGTCGCACCCGCACCCTCCGCACGCTCGAGCCCACCGGCCCGGTCACCGGACGCCTCGATGGACGCGACGTCCTCGTCGCCTGCAGCAACGACTACCTCGGCCTCGGGACCCTGCCGCTCGCAGGCCGCTCCGGGTCGGGCGGCTCGCGCCTGATCAGCGGCAACCACCCCGAGCACGGGCGTCTCGAGCGGGCGCTCGCGTCCTGGCTGGAGCGCGACGTCCTCCTGTTCCCGAGCGGCTGGCACGCGAACGTCGCGGTGTTCTCCACGGTCTGCACGGCCGACCAGCGCGTGGCGAGCGACGCCCTGAACCACGCCAGCGTCATCGACGGTCTACGGCTCTCGAGGGCCCAGCGGATCGTCGTCCCCCACCTCGACCCCTCCGCGGTGCCCGACAGCGTCGATCTCATCGCCCTGGAGGGCCTCTACAGCATGGACGGCGACATCGCCCCGCTCGCGAGCTACCCGCGCGGCCCGTGGCTCGCCGTGGACGAGGCCCACTCCATCGGGTGCCTGGGGTCGGGGGGACGCGGCGTGGCAGCCTCCCAGGGCGTGTCGCCCGACGTCCTCGTGGGCACCTTCGGGAAGGCGTTCGGCAGCACGGGTGCGTTCGTCGCGGGGCCTCCCGAGCTGATCGCGCTCCTCGTGAACGCCGCCCGGAGCTTCATCTTCACCACGTCCGCTCCGCCCGGTCTGCTCGCCGTCCTCGCCGACCGCCTGGCCACCATCGCCGCGGCGGACGACCTCCGCGACCGTCTCGCCCACAACGCCGCCACCCTGCGCCGTCACCTCGCGGACCTCGGCTGGACCGTGCTCGGCGATGCCCACATCCTCCCGGTGCTCACGGGCCGGGAGACGATGGAGGTGGCCGACCGTCTCCTGCGGGCCGGGGTCTTCGCGCCCGGCATCCGTCATCCCACCGTGCCGGTGGGCCTGGAGCGGGTCCGGCTCACCGTGAGCGCCGCCCACACCGACATCCACCTGGAGCGGATCGCGGAGGCCTTCGGACCCGCCTGATCCCGGGCGAGCGGGCTCCGAGCTTGCTAGTCGTAGCCATGCAGCATGGACGCGACCGTACCCGCAGGCTGGCCCAGCTCGACCACGAGCACGTCTGGCACCCGTTCACCCAGCAGCAGCAGTGGACCAGCCGTCCGCCGCTGATCATCGAGCGCGCCCAGGGCGCCATGCTCTACGACACCGAGGGCAACGGCTACATCGACGGCTGCAGCAGCCTGTGGACCAACGTGCACGGTCACCGGCACCCGCGCCTCGACCAGGCCCTCCACGACCAGCTCGCCCGCCTGGCCCACTCCACCCTCCTGGGCCTCTCCCACCCGCCCGCCATCGAGCTCGCCCAGCGCCTCGTGGACGTGGCCCCGTGGGGCCTGAAGCGCGTGTTCTACAGCGACAACGGGTCCACCGCGACCGAGGTCGCCCTGAAGATGGCGTTCCAGTACCAACAGCAGGTCGGCGCCACGGGACGCACGCGGTTCGCGGCCCTCCAGGAGGCCTACCACGGCGACACCATCGGAGCCGTGAGCGTCGGCAGCATCCCGCTATTCCATCGCATCTACCGCCCGATGCTCTTCGACGCCCTCGCCCTGCCTGCACCCGTGGAGCCCGGGGGTGACGAGGAGGCGCAGTGCCGCGACCGCGCCCTGGCCCTGCTGGACGCCCATGGGCACGAGCTCGCCGCGCTGATCGTCGAGCCCCTCGTGCAGGGTGCCGCGGGCATGAAGATGCACACCCGCGACTACCTCCGCCCCATCCTCGAGAAGGCCCGCCAGATGGGCGTGCTGCTCATCGCGGACGAGGTCGCCGTGGGCTTCGCACGCACGGGCACGCTGTTCGCCATGGAGCAGGTGGGCGTCACCCCGGACTTCCTCTGCCTCGCGAAGGGTCTGGCCGCCGGCTACCTGCCCCTGGCCGCCACGCTCACGACAGAGGCCGTCTACGAGGCCTTCCTGGCCGAGCCCCACGCCCACAAGCAGTTCTTCCACGGTCACACGTTCACGGGCAACCCGCTGGCCTGCGCGGTGGCCCTGGCGAGCCTCGACCTGTTCGAGGAGGAGGACGTGCTGGACCGGGTGCTGGACGCCTCCCGGCACATGGCGGCGCTCCTGAAGAACTGGGTCGGCAAGCCCGGCATCGCGAGCGTGCGCCAGACCGGGGTCATGGTGGGCATCGACCTCGTCCGGCCGGACGGCACGCCGTGGCCTCCGGAGGCCCAGATGGGCCACCGCGTCTGCATGAAGGCGCGCGACCTCGGCGCGGTCCTCCGGCCCCTCGGCGACACCCTGGTGCTCAACCCGCCCCTGTCCATCCACGATGCCGAGCTCACCCAGCTCGTCCGCATCACCTCCGACGCGATCCTTGCAGAACAAAAAGCCTGACGAGACCCGGACGTGGCTCCTGTGGCTCACGCGCCTCAGGTGGGTCGCGCTGGGGGCCCAGACCGTCACGCTCGGGTTCGCCTGGCCGCTGCTCGAGCACCTGAACCTCGTGCTCATCCTGGTCGGCATGATGGGCGTGCTGCTCCTCGCCAACCTCCGGGCCCAGCTGGAGCTCCGGAGCCGTCAGCCCATCCCGCCCACCACCCTGCTCTGGCAGCTCGGCCTCGATGTCGTCGTGCTCACGGTGTTCTTCGTGTGCGGCGGCGGCCCGGACAACCCGTTCATCCTGCTCTACCTCGTGCACATCGCGATGGGTGCCGTGATGCTCCGCCCGGAGCTCGCCACCACGCTGACGGTCGGGGTGCTCGGCTGCTACGGGCTCCTGCACGTCTGGTACTACCCCCTGCGGTACGACCAGCACAGCCTGCCCGAGAGCACGCTCGTCCCGTTCGGTCAGCTCCTGGCCTTCGTGATCACCGCGTCCAGCGTGGCCGTCTTCGTGGTCGGCCTGTCGGACACCCTGCGGCGACGGACCCAGCAGCTCCTCGACGCGCGCGACCGCACGGCCCGCATCGACCGTCTCCGGAGCGTCGGGACCCTCGCCGCGGGCGCGGCCCACGAGCTCAACACCCCGCTGTCCACCATCGGGATGCGCGTCCGCCGGCTCGGTCGTCGCTACCAGGACGAGCCCACCGAGAAGGACCTGGCCGTCATCCGCAGCCAGCTGGAGCGATGCACGCGCATCGTGCAGCAGCTCCTCGCGGGCGCCGGAGACCCCAGCGCGGTAGGCCTGGAGCGCGCCCGCCTCATCGACCTCGTGCAGGACACCGCGAAGTTCTGGTGCACCGGCTGCAACCTCGAGCTCCGGGTGATCGACCGCTCGGAGGCCGCGGAGGTCGAGCTCCCGCGGGTCGCGTTCGCCCAGGCCTTCACGAACCTCCTCGAGAACGCCCGCGAGGCCCAGGAGGCCGTCGGTGACTTCACGCCCGTCCAGGTCACCGTGACCGCCACGCGCGGTACGGCCGTCGTGGAGGTCGTGGACCACGGCGTCGGCCTGCCCGACGAGAAGGACCAGGTGGGCACGCCCTTCTACACCACCAAGGTCGCCGGCACGGGCCTCGGGGTCTACGTGGCCCGACAGGTCGCGGACGGCGCAGGGGGCGGGCTGCGTTACAAGAGGAACGAGCGAGGCACGACGGCCCGGTGGTGGTTCCCACGTGCACCGCCCAGGAGGTCCGATGAGCCCGAAGGACAGCCGGCCGAAGCTGCTGGTCGTGGATGACGACGAAGCGTTCCGCGAGTCCATGGAGCTCGAGTTCACCGAGCTCGGCTACACCGTGATCCCCGCGGAGGACCACCGCTCCGCGCTCGGTCTCGCCGCCGTCCACCGCCCCCAGTTCGCCGTCATCGACCTCCGCCTCGGCGCCGAGCGTGGCCTCGAGGTGCTCGCCGACCTCGTCGAGCGCCTGCCGGGCATCCGCGCCGTCATGCTCACGGGCTACTCGAGCATCGCCACCACCGTCGAGGCCATGAAGCTCGGTGCGCACCACTACCTCGTGAAGCCGTGCGACCCCGACGCCATCCACATGGCGCTGCAGTCCGACAAGGGCGACCCCACCGTGGCGATCCCCGACCAGCCGCCGTCTCTCGCCCGCCACGAGCGCGAGTACATCGAGGCGGTGCTCGCCGCGACGGGCGGGAACATCTCGGAGGCCGCCCGCCGCCTCGGGCTCCACCGTCAGTCCCTGCAGCGCAAGCTCCGCAAGTACCCCCCGCGACGCTGACGCCGCTGAGGTAGGGTTCGCGTGATGCTCACGCTCCTGGCCCTGCTGCCCGCGCACGCCGCCGACGTCGACCCCTTCCGCCCCTCCGGCTCCCTCGCCTCCGGCAAGGGCTCGCTGCAGGCCGAGTCGCCGTTCGTGCTCGGGGAGGGCTTCGGCACCGGCGTGAACGTGTCGTTCGCGCAGGACCTGGCCGTCGAGCGCGTGGAGGGCGCGCCGGACCGGCGTCTGGTCGCGAACGTCCTGCCCGTCGAGCTCTACGGGGCCTACACGCTCGAGGATCTCGGGCTGCGCGTCGAGGCGTTCGCGCCCGTGTACGCGTCGGTCTCGGCGCCGGCATCGGGGTTCGTGGGTCCGTCCCTCGGCGACGTCCGGGTGCAGGCGAACATCCACCTGGCCGACGTCTCGGAGGCGCTGTCGTTCTCCGTGGTCCCGCGCATCGAGCTGCCCACCGGCATGCGCACGGCCACCACGCGGCGGGGCTTCCAGGTCGGCGCAGCGGGGGTCGCGGGCGGCACCCTCCCCTACGACATCGGGTGGCTCGCGAACGCGGGCTTCACGGCGGCCGGCGCGGACGACCTCTACGGCGTGGGAACGGGCAGCTCGCTCGACTTCGTGGGATCGGCGTTCTGGACCGCGCGCGAGGGCATGCGGGTCGGCGTCGAGCTCGACTCCCAGGTGGGCCTCGTGAAGCGCGGGCAGGGCCGGAACACCACGGGCAGCTGGCACGTCTGGGCGCAGAACCGACTCGACTCGGGCATCGGCCTCACCGTGGGGGCCGGATCCGGGCTGATCGGCGGGGTCGGGGCCCCTGGCTACCGGGTGTTCACGGCACTGACGTATCAGGTGACCGTGCGCGACACCGACGAGGACGGGCTCCTCGACAAGGTCGACGCCTGCGTCGAGGACCCCGAGGACTTCGACGACTTCGAGGACACGGACGGTTGCCCCGAGCCCGACAACGACGGCGACGGCGTGCTCGACGGCGACGATCGGTGCCCGCTCGAGCCCGAGGATCCCGACGGCTGGGAGGACGCCGACGGCTGCCCGGACCCCGACAACGACGGCGACGGCGTGCTCGACGGAGACGACGTCTGTCCGGTGGTGGCGGGCGTGGCAGAGCTCCAGGGCTGTCCGGACACCGACGGCGACGGCATCACCGACAGCGCGGACGCCTGCCCCGAGGAGCCCGGTCCGCCGGAGTTCCAGGGCTGCCCGGACCGCGACGGCGACCGCGTGCCCGACATCCGCGACGCCTGCCCCGACGAGCCGATCCCGCCGGGCATCGACCCCGCGACCTCCGACGGCTGCCCCAAGCTCGCCTACCTCACCGAGGGTCGGATCACGATCTTCGAGAAGGTGAACTTCGAGACCGGGAAGGCGAAGGTCGCCCAGAGCAGCTTCGGCCTGCTGGATGCGGTGGCCCAGGTGTTCACCGAGAACCCGGGCGTGCTGAAGGTCGAGGTGGCCGGCCACACCGACAACGTCGGCAGCGAGCGCTACAACCAGCGGCTCTCGCAGCAGCGTGCGGAGGCCGTGCTCGCCTACCTCGTCGACAAGGGCATCACGAAGGACCGCCTCGTGGCCAGGGGCTACGGCGAGTCCACGCCCCTCACCACGAACCGCACCGAGGAGGGCAAGGCCACCAACCGTCGCGTGGAGTTCGTGGTGGTCGAGCAGGAGCGGAAGATCGTCGAGCTCCCGCCACTCCGCCCGCCGGAGGGCCTCGACACCCTCTGGGACCAGCCGGAGGGAGGCGGCTCGGTCGGTCCCGTGCCTGTACCTGTGCCCGCGCCCGGCCCCGTCGCGCCGATCTGGGATCTCCCGCCGGGCACACCCGCACCCGCTCCCACGAGCCCTCTGCCCGCACCGGGCCCGGCGGCTCCCGTGTGGGACGTCCCGGTGGGCACCCCGGCACCGGCACCAGCGCCCGCTCCGGCACCCACGCCCGCTCCGGCGCCCGCTCCAGCGAGCCTCTGGGACGGGCCGACGACGCCCGCACCCGCGCCTGCCCCGAGCCTCTGGGACGGGCCGACGACGCCAGCGCCGACGCCCGCACCCTCGCTCTGGGACGGGCCGACGACGCCCGCACCCGCGCCCGCCCCGAGTCTCTGGGACGGGCCGACGACGCCCACACCCGCGCCGGGCCCGAAGCCCGCGCCCGCGCCGGTTCCTGCGCCCGCGCCCGGACCGAAGCCTGCCCCCGTTCCTGCGCCCGCGCCTGCGCCCGTCCCAGCGCCTGCGCCTGCGCCGGCTCCGGTAGCGGCTCCCGCACCCACGCCGGCCCCGCTGGTGGCTCCCGCGGTGCCCGGCACGGCCGTGTTCGCCGACCCGAACGCACCCGCGCACGCCGGCACCGTCGACCCCCTGGGGCCGCCGGCGAAGCTCAGCGTCGAGCTGTACGGGTCGCTGACGTCCGCGACGGTGTACCTCGACAACGAGCCCCTCCCGCGGAAGGCACCCATCCGGCAGTTCCCCGTGCTCGCCGGCGAGCACAAGGTCTGGATCCAGGACGACGTCAGCGGGCTCGACCACGAGGAGACCCTGCTGTTCCACAACGGGCAGATCATCCGCATGGTCCTGCCGCTGGGCGCCACGCCGTCCGGTGCGGCGCCCGAGACCGTCATCCCCGCCCCCGAGCCCGATGCGGGCGGTCGCCGGTCGCGCAAGCGCCGCTGACCACGGTCGACGGCGGTCGCGTCATCCGGCGCGAGAACATCGGTACTTCCTGACTTCCTTGCGCGGCACGTCCGCTGCAGGGGGCCGCGCAGGAGGTCCCATGTTCCTGCTCGCCCTCGCCTGCACCGATCCCGGCCTGGCCCCCGGACCGTACGTCGAACCCACCGTCCAGGAGGTCTGGCTCACCGCCGGCCCCGACGAGATCCACGCGCGCGCCTCATCGGCCGCGGGGAGCCAGTACGTCTACGAGGACGTGGTGGAGCTCCCGCCGGACACCCTCGCCGCCACGCTGGTCGTGAGCGCGGGGTTCGACGACGCGCCGTGCGCACCGGTGGACGTCTTCCTCGGCGCCCGCTCGCAGGGGTGGGTGTCCGAGAGCCGCCGGTCGGCACCCGGAGCGCGGCTCGCCGCCCACCACGACCTCGATCCCCGCCTGTTCCGCGAGCCCCTCGAGCTCTTCGCGAGCTCGAGGTCACCGGGGACCGCGACCTGCCCGCCCGGCCCGACCATGGACGTGGACGGTATGCTCCTCTGGATCACCCGCGGCGCGGTCCGCTGATCACCAGTCGTAGAAGCCCCGGCCGGACTTCTTGCCCAGGCGGCCCTCCGCGACCATCCGGCGCATCAGCTCGGGCGGCTCGAAGGCCGGGTTGCCCAGCGCACCCGCGAGGTACTCCCCGATGTGCATCCGCACGTCGAGGCCCACCATGTCCGTGAGCTTCAGCGGGCCCACCGGGTGGCGGTACCCGAGCACCATGGCCTTGTCGATGTCCTCTGGCGAGGCCACGCCCTGCTCGACCATCCGGATGGCCTCCATGCCCAGGCACACCCCGAGGCGCGAGGTGGCGAAGCCCGGCGCGTCCTTCACGACGATGACGTCCTTCCCGATCCGCTGCCCGAAGGCCTTCACGGCCTCCAGCACCTCGGGGGCGGTGCGCTCCGCGACGATCACCTCGAGGAGGGCCATGATGTGCACGGGGTTGAAGAAGTGCGTGCCGATCACGCGCTCGGGATGGGCCAGCTCCGCGGCGATGGCGCCCACCGACAGGCTGCTCGTGTTCGTCGCGAGGATCGCGGTGGGGGCAGCGGTGGCCTCCAGCTGGCGGAACAGGGCCACCTTGAGGTCGTGCTTCTCGGGCACCGCCTCGATCTGCAGGTCGCAGGCGGCCACGTCCGCGAGGCTCCCGGCCCGGAGGGCAGCGAGGGCGGCATCCCGGTCCGCAGGCGCCACCTTGCCCTTCTCCACACCCTTGTCGAGGTTGCCGCGGACCTTGCCGATCCCCCGCTCCACGGCCCCCGCGTCCACGTCCGTGAGCACGACCTCGTAGCCGGCCATCGCGGCCACCTGCGCGATCCCGTGCCCCATCGTCCCGGCCCCGACCACCCCGACGCGCACCATGCTCCCTCCGTGTCCACCGGGAGCGGGAGGCCCCCGGACCGGCCCCCCGATAATCGGTCGGCACGCCCACCACGAGCCCTGGAGCCCGCATGCCCCACCCCGTCGTCGTCGATGCCCTCCGCACCCCCATCGGACGCTTCCAGGGCGGCCTGTCCGAGGTCCGCCCCGACGACCTGGCGGCCACCGTCATCCGGGCCGTCGTGGAGCGGTCGGGCGTCGATCCGGCCCGTGTGGACGAGGTGTTCTTCGGGTGTGCCAACCAGGCGGGCGAAGACAACCGGAACGTCGCGCGCATGGCCCTGTTGCTCGCCGGGCTCCCCCACGAGGTCCCCGGCGTCACGCTCAACCGGCTCTGCGCGAGCGGCCTCGAGGCCGTGAACCAGGCCGCGCGGATGATCCTCACCGGAGACGCCGAGGTGGCGGTCGCCGGTGGCGTCGAGTCCATGTCGCGCGCGCCGCTCTCCATGCCGCGCGGTCCCCAGCACCCCAAGGCCGGCAACGTCACGGTCTGGGACACCACGCTCGGCTGGCGCTACCCGAACCCCCGTATGGAGGCGATGTTCCCGCTCGAGGCCATGGGGATGACCGCCGAGAACATCCTCGCGCGCATGGACATCTCGCGGGCCGAGCAGGACGCGTTCGCCCTCCGCAGCCACCAGCGCGCTATCGCCGCGATGGACGCGGGCGCGTTCGCCGGCGAGATCGTGCCGGTCGTGCGCGAGACCCGCAAGGGAGCCGTCACCGTCGACGCCGACGAGGGTCCCCGCCGCGACACCACCCTGGAGGCCCTCGCGAAGCTGAAGCCCGCCTTCCGCAAGGGTGGTTCGGTGACCGCAGGCAACAGCTCCACGCTCAACGACGGTGCCTGCGCCCTCGTGCTCATGTCCGAGGACACCGCGAGGGCCGGTGGGTACCGCGTCCGCGCCCGGATCCGCGCGATGGCCAGCGCCGGCGTGGACCCGACCGTGATGGGCCTCGGGCCCGTGCCCGCCACCCAGAAGGCGCTGAAGCGTGCAGGGCTGGAGGTGGGGGACATCGAGACCTGGGAGCTCAACGAGGCCTTCGCGGCCCAGAGCCTCGGCGTGATCCACGGGCTCGGCATCGACGCCGACCGGGTGAACCGCCATGGCGGCGCCATCGCGCTGGGTCACCCGCTCGGCTGTTCGGGAGCCCGCATCCTCACCACCCTCCTGGGCGTCATGGAGCGCGAGGGCACGACGCTCGGGGCCGCGACCCTCTGCGTGGGCGTCGGGCAGGGCGTGACGACGATCGTCGAGCGCGTCTGACGGGCTACTGCCCGGCCTTCTCGCGCAGCTTCGCGGCGATCTCGAGGGTCTTCGGGTCGTTGGTGGCCCGCCCGATCTGCTCGAGGATGCCAGCCGCCTCGCCGTACCGGCCGCTCTGACCCGCGACGGCCACCAGGGCCACGAGGATCTGCGGGTCTGTTCGCCGCTCCGCCGCGTCGAGCACGACCTGGTAGGCCTCCTCCTTCCGACCCGCGAGCAGGAGGGCGTCCGCGAGGGCGATGGCGGCGTTGGACGCGTAGGGCAGGCGCTTCACGAGGTCGGCGAGCAGCGCGATGGCCTCGTCGTGCCGGCCTGCCCTGGAGGCCGCGGCACCCGCCCCGAGGCCCAGGGACACGTCCCAGGGACGGGCGGTGTAGGCGCGGAGCAGCAGGCCGGCCGCCTCGTCGTGATCGCCGCGCTGCTCGAGGAAGACGCCGAGCTGGCCGAGCACCTCGACCTCGTCCGGAGCGACCTTCCGGGCTTCACGGAGATCCGCGATGGCCCCGTCGGTGTCTCCGGCCTCCAGGCGCATCCGACTGCGCGTGAGCCAGGTGACCGGCGTGCGGGGGTACTTCGCGACCAGCCCGTCCATGGCGGCGCGATCGGCCTTCAGGAGGGCCTTCAGGCCCGCGGTGTCGAAGGTCTTGTTCACGATCTGACGGGCGAAGAGCTCTACGCGCAGGGCCGTGGGCTCCGTGGGATCGATGGCCAGCGCGGCCATGGCCTCCTCCTGGGCCAGGCGGGCCTCCCCGGCGTCGAGCAGCACCTGGGCGTACGCCGCGTGCACGCGGGGGTCGTGCCCGGCCTTCTCCACCCCGATGGAGAGGACCTGGCGGGCCCGCTCGGGCTCCAGGACCGCGAGCGTGAGGTAGGGATCCGGAGCGTCCGGGATGGCCTCGATGGCCTTCCGGGTGACCTCGGCCGCCGCCTGGTTGTCGCCCCGCGACACATGGGACCGCGTGAGGCCCAGCCACGCCTCGCGGAGCGAGGGATCCAGGCGCACGGCCCGCCCGTACGCGGCTCCTGCGCCCACGTGGTCGGCCCTGGCCGTGTAGATAGCCCCCATGCCCATGTGGGAGCGTGCGTGCATGGGGTCCGCCTTGAGGGCCCGCTGGTACGAGAGCTCCGCGTCCCTGGCCGAGCTCTGCGCCCGACCCAGCAGGTACCAATGGTCCGCCGTGGGCGCCTCCTGCACCCGCTTCGCCGCCATGGACTCGGCCTTCTGGGCACCTCCGAGCGTGAGGAGGATGTCGATCAGGCGCTCGTTGGCGTCCACGTCGTCCGGGGAGCCGTCCACCTCGGCCTCGGCAGCCTTCAGCGCCCCCGTGACATCACCGGCCAGCATGAGGGCCTCAGACCGCGGGACCTCGGCGGCGAGGGCCGACAGCAGGGCGATCAGGATCCACAACATGCACCTCCGGGGTCGTCCTATGCCGTTCGTGTCCCCAGGACCCCTCAGGCCTCGCCCCACGTCCAGTGCCCCCGACGGGCGACGTGTTCACCCCGCGCGACGGTCGTCCGACGGACGTCGGACGGCGGTCCCCTCCCTTCCCGCGGAAATCCCGTCACGGTGGGCCTCCTGGCGCGGGTCGGGCCCTTGCATCCAGGTCTCCGACCCAGGAGACCACCATGCTGCGCAGGACCCCTCTCGCTCCCCCCATCGTCCGCACCCTCGAGGGCTGGGGAGGCACCGCCGCGCTCGGCGGCCAGGGCATCGTCACCGTCTACGCCCCGGGCATCTTCGAGGTCGCCCAGCTCGGGGCGGCCACCCTCGCGGGCCTCGGGGGCCTGCTGGTGCTCACGGCCGCCGTCGTCGCCCCACTTCCGGTCCTGGCCTGGGTTTGTGTAGCCACGGCAGGCTTCCTGTCGCTGGTGGCGGCGGGGATCTGGGTCGAAGCGCTGGGGAGCCTGCGGCGGGCGCGAGCCGTACGCATCTGGCTGAAGCGCGACCTCGTCGAGACCCTGCACGACCGCCGCCCCCTGCACACCGCGGTGCTCGAGGTGGAGGCCGCCCAGCTCGGCCCGGGCGCGGACTTCGGACGGCTCACCCTGGCGTGGCCCGACGGCCTGCGGCTCCCGCTCCTGCAGGGTCCGCTGGCCGATGTGGACGCCTTCCGTGCCGCGATCGTCGGGACGTGAGGGCTACCCCTCGGCCGGGACCTTCCAGGAGCCTTCCCACGTCTGGCCGGGCCCGTCCGGGTGCGGCGCCGTGATCTTGTAGGTGCACTCGCGCGCGCCGTACTTGGACGGGGAGTCGATCTTGTACAGCGGCATCAGGCGGTAGCCCTTCTCCTTGCCCGCGTAGAAGACCGTGTACTCCTTGTTGTAGTTGTTGGTGGTGGTGCTCGTGGAGTTGCCGGAGACCTTCGTGGTCGTGCAGTCCACGTTGAACTCGACCTTCCAGGTGCCCTTCTCGCCCACGTTGGGGACCGCCAGCTCGGCCTTCACCATGTGGGTGCCCGGAGCCAGCTCGCCGGGGGTGAGCCCCAGGAAGCTGTCGCACTCGCGCTCGCCCTTGCAGATGCCCACGCCCTCCGCGTCCCAGGGACGGATGCCCGCGCGGACGTCCTCGAGGATGGGGCCCACGAACTCCTGCTCGAAGCTCGAGAGGCCGCCGCCCGCCGCGGCAGGTGCAGGCTTCGCGGCAGGCGCCGGGGCCGCGTCGGGCTTCGGTGCGGCAGGCGCGGTCTTCGCGCAGATGTCGGCGCACTCGGCCGCGCCGCATTCCCCAGGTCCACCGCAGCCGACCAGGGCCAGGATCCAGATTCCCATGTTCCCTCCAGGTGCCCGACGATAGGACAACCGCCCCCCCACGTCGAGGCCGCAATGTCGCTCGCCGCCGCAACCCTGCCCGACGGCAGCCGTCCCAGCCCTGCCCTCGAGGCCCCCGCACCCGCCGATTCCCTCGCCCCGCTCGCGGGTGTGCGGTTCCGGCTCCCCTGCGAGGACCCCTGGCTCCTCGAGGAGGGCACGCCCGCCCACACGTACCTGGAGGCAGCCCGCGCGGCCTGGGAGGAGCACGAGGAGTGGATGGACTTCCTCGATCTCGGGAGCCCGGCCTGGGACATCAAGCGCGCCGCCCGCGACCTCTACCTCGAGCACCTGGAGCCCCTGATCCCCGAGGTGTCCACGGCCCTCGACCTCGGGTGCGGCATCGGGCGCTTCACCCAGGTCCTCCTCGACCACGGGGTGACCGTGCACGGCATCGACGGCGACCTCCTCTCCCTGCAGCGCTGTGCGTGGCACGCGGTCGGCCGCGCCGGGGCCCTCGATCTGCACTGGAGCACCGCACGCGTGCTGCCGGACGTCCAGGTCGACCTCGCGCTGGCCGTCGAGGTGCTCTGCTACCTGGACGACCCCACGGCGGCCCTGAGGGAGCTCGCTGCCCGCGTCCGGCCCGGTGGGCACGTGTTCCTGGCCATGGAGGCGCGCTGGGGTTGGGCGGTCGCCCAGGACGCCCCACCCGGTGGGCTGGACGTCGCGCTCGGGGACGGGAGCCTCCTGCACCTCGAGGGCGACCGGTTCGTCCACCTGCTCGACCGCGACGGCATGGAGGCCCTCGTGCGGGATGCCGGGCTCGAGCTCGTGACGCTCGTGGCCACGCACTACACCGCCGATGGCCCTCTGGAGGACCTCCTGACCGGTGAGCTCTCCCGCGAGGAGCTCCTGGCCACGGAGGCCCGGCTGCGCGCCCACCCCGTTTGGGGACCCCTCAACCGGATCTGGACCGCGGTGGCGCGAAAGCCCTGACGAGGGCGACGTGGAGCGCGTGGCTGCCGCGATCCACGGTGAACCGACCGCGCACGGGACACCCGACCAGGGCGAGGTCACCGAGGAGATCGAGGGCCTTGTGGCGCGCCGGCTCGTCGGGCGACCGCAGCGGCACGAGGGATCCGCGGGGTCCCCACACCACCACGCCGCCTGGCCGGACCCCCTGACCCTGGCCCGCCGCGAGCACGGCATCCAGCTGCGCGTGCAGCAGGAACGTGCGGGCGTCCAGGACCGAAGCGAGGTCGTCGGGACCGGCCTGGCAGGCCTGGTGGAGCCCCGGGAACGCGACGGTCACGGCGACCTCGAGCCCGCCGGCCGGCTCTGCCACTGCCACCCCGCCGTGAGCCTCCAGCCGCGTGGGGCCGCCCACCTGCAGACCCTCCGTCCAGCCCGTGGTCACGGGCTCCCCGATGAGCTCGAGCCACGGCAGGGCACTGCCGTCGAGCCCCGGGACCTCGGGTCCGTCGAGCTCGATCGTGAGGTCCGTGACGCCCGCCACCAGCACGGCCGCCAGGAGGTGCTCGACGGTGCGCGCCGCACCGAGCACCGTGCACCCACCAGGCGTGCGTGCCTGGTCGGGGTGCACGGGCACCCGCTCGCCCCCCGCGAGGAACGCGAGACCGGCGCCCGCTTCCTCCGGGTGCAGGGTGACCTTCGCGGGGGCGCCGGTGTGCAGACCCACCCCGGCCAGGGCGACTGTCGTCGCCACCGTGCGCGCCGGGGCCTTGAACGCCTGTGCAGGTGCCGCTACGCTCACGCCTCCCCCGGGCTCACCGTATGGTCGTCTTCGGCATCGATCCAGGTTCCACCGTCACGGGCTACGGCGTCGTCGAGCGGCGCCGTGGCCGGCTCGTGCACGTGCACAGCGGCTGTGTGCGCACCAAGGCGGACGAGCCCGTGGAGACGCGCCTGTTGCGGATCCACGCGGGTCTGCTGGAGGCCCTCGACCGCCACCCCGTGGACGCCGTGGCCATCGAGGCCATCTTCCACCACAAGTCGGCGGAGTCGGCCATCCGGCTCGGGCAGGCGCGCGGGGTCGCCCTGCTCGCCGCGGCCCAGCGGGGCTACGCGCCGGTGCCGTACAACGCGATGACCGTGAAGCAGAGCATCGGGGCCCACGGCCGCGCCGACAAGGCGGCGGTCGCGAAGATGGTCGGCATGCTGCTCGGAGCCGTGCCCGAGGGTCCTGCCGACGTCACCGACGCGCTGGCCATCGCCATCACCCACCTCAACCACAGCCGCGCCATCGCGGCCGGGATGCGCTGAAATGATCGCCATGCTCACCGGCGAGCTCGTCCACCAGTCCGCGAACCGTGGGGTCCTCGACGTGAACGGCGTGGGCTACGAGGTGTTCGCCACCACCGCCACCCTCGGCCGCTGGAGCCTGGCCGGGCGCGTGCGGGTGCACGTCTCCACGCAGGTCCGCGAGGACGCCATCACCCTCTACGGGTTCGACGACGACGCCGAGCGCGCCGCGTTCCTCGCGCTGCTCACGGTCAGCGGGGTGGGCCCCAAGATGGCCCTGGCGGCCCTGGACGCCCTCGGCGCGGACGGGCTCGCGAGCGCCGTCGCCAACCACGACGTGCGGGCCCTCTGCCGGATCCCCGGGGTGGGCAAGAAGACCGCCCAGCGCCTGGCCCTGGAGCTCGAGGGTCGGCTGGCGGCCACCTTCACCCCCACCGCGCCGGCCGCGACACCCGTGGCGACGACCGACCCGCTGCCCCTCGCGCTCGCCCAGCTCGGCTACAAGAAGTCCGAGATCGACCAGGCCCTCGCGGCCCTCGCGGCCGACGGCATCCCCGCGGACACCGACACCGGTGAGCGCCTCCGGCACGCCCTCAAGACCCTGTCGGGCTCCCGATGAGCGGCGAGCTCACCGATCCCACCGGGGCCCACGACCCCGCGCTCCGCCCCCGGAACCTCGACGAGTACATCGGGCAGCGCAAGATCGTCGACAACCTCCGGGTCTACATCCGGGCCGCCCTGGCCCGCGGCGAGGCCCTCGACCACATGCTGCTCTCGGGGCCCCCGGGCCTCGGCAAGACCAGCCTCGCGTACATCATCGCCGAGGAGCTGGGGGTCGGCATCCGCACGGCATCCGGACCCACCATCGAGCGGGGGGGCGACCTCGCCGCCATCCTGACCACCCTCGAGCCGCGAGAGGTCCTGTTCATCGACGAGATCCACCGCCTCCCGCGGGCCGTCGAGGAGGTCCTCTACCCGGCCCTCGAGGACTTCGAGATCGACGTCGTGCTCGGACAGGGTCCGGGCGCCCAGTCCGTGAAGCTCCCGCTGAACCGGTTCACCCTGGTGTCCGCCACCACCCGGAGCGGCCTGCTCACCCAGCCCCTCCGCGCGCGGTTCGGCATCCACGCCACCTTCGATTTCTACGACGTGGACGAGCTCCACACGATCATCGAGCGCTCCGCCCGCCGCCTGGACGTGGTGATCACCGACCAGGGCTGCCGGGAGCTCGCCCGCCGCTCGCGGGGCACGCCCCGCATCGCCAACCGGCTGCTCCGCCGCGTGCGGGACTTCGCGGAGGTCGAGGGCGACGGCACGATCGACCAGGCCGTCTGCCGCTACGCCCTCGAGCGCCTGGAGATCGACGAGCTCGGGCTCGACAAGATGGATCGCCGCATCCTGGAGACCATCGGCCACAAGTTCGGCGGCGGGCCCGTGGGTCTCTCCACGCTCTCGGCGGCCATCGGCGAGAGCACCGACACCATCGAGGACACGTACGAGCCCTACCTCATCCAGCAGGGCTTCCTGGCGCGCACGCCCCGCGGTCGGGTACTCACGGCACGCGGGCGGGCCCACATCGGCATGCCCGAAGACGATCCGCAAGGAGGCCTCTTTTGAACGTGCTGTTCGCCCTTCTGCTGGGCTGCTCGGGCCACAGGTTCCCCACCCACACGCTGCAGGTGGGCGACCAGCCCGTGCTCGTCGAGCTGGCCGTGAACACCAAGGACCGCGCCCAGGGCCTCATGCACAGGGCCAGCCTGCCCGCGGACGACGGGATGCTGTTCATCTACAAGGACAGCGCGCCCCGCTCGTTCTGGATGAAGGACACGAAGATCCCGCTGTCCATCGCGTTCGCGGACTCCACGGGGAAGATCGTGCGCATCGCGGACATGCAGCCGCTCGTCACCGAGTCGACCAAGAGCGTGTACCCGGCGAAGTACGCCCTGGAGATGAACCAGGGCTGGTTCGCGGCCCACGGCATCCAGGAGGGCACGATGATCACCGGCATCCCGAAGGATGCCGAGGTGAACGTCGAGTGAGCGCTGGCTAGCCCGCTCCGGTGAAGTCGATCAAGACGCGCACTTCCCCTCCCCGTCGTCCAACGGATCCTACATCAGCTCGGTGTCGAGGGCGCGGGCGCGCTCGGGCTTCCCGAGGCCACGCCACTGGGAGCCGGCCAGATCGGCGAGATCGCGCTGCAGCGACCGCTCGTTGGCGTCGCCCGCGAGCTTGCCGGCGCGCTCCGCGGCGAGCGCGATGTCGGTGTCGAACAGGCCGGTCTCCACCAGACAGGCGCGCCCGGCCTCGAGGTGCTGGCGCGACAACGCCCATGCGCCGGCACCTGCGCAGGCCCACGCGAGCCCGACCTGCACGAGGCCGACGAACCCGCGGCGCTTGGTGTCCTCCATCGCCACGAGCACGGCCTCCAGGCGCTTGCGACCCGAGGCCCACCGCGCCCGCTCCAGGTCGAGCAGCGCCAGGTTCAGCGCCGGCACCTGCACCTCGGGGGACCCGAGAGCCAATAGACCCTCCTCGGCCGCCTGGTACTCCGCGCTGGCCGCCTCCAGGCGCCCGCCGGACCGGAAGACGTCGCCGAGCAGGTTGCGGGTGCTCGCGATGCCGAAGCGCGCCCCGACCGCGTCGAACTTCTCGATGGCGGCGAGGGCGTAGCGCTCCGCCTGGTCGAGCTGCCCCATGGCCAGGTAGACGCCCGCGAGGCCGGTGAGCGCCTCGCCCTGACCGCGGAGGTCGTCCAGGGCACGGAAGCGCGCCAGGGCCCCCCGACAGTGCCCAGCGGAGTCCTCCAGCGCGCCCTGCAGACGGGCGACGTCGCCCAGGAACAGGGTGCAGCGCGCGGCCTCCAGCTCCTCGTTCCCGAAGCGCGCGGCGTCGATGGCGCGCGACAGCCGACGTTCGGCGGCCTTGAACTGCCCGCGCTTGCCGACGGCGACCGCGGCCAGGCGGAGCGCAGGGGCCATCAGGCGCTCCCAGCCCCGCCGACGGCCCACGCGCACCACCTTGTTGGCGACCACCTCAGCCTCCGCGAGCCTCCCCATGCACACGAGCACGTCTGCGCGAGCCACCCAACCCCGACCGCGGCGGGGGTCGTCGTCGGCCACGGCCAGGTCGTCGAGCACCCGCTGGCGACGGTCGAGGAGCGCGATGGCCCCGCCGTAGTCCGACAGGGTACGCCGCTCGGCCGCGGCGTCCAGGAGGGGCTCCAGCGCCTTCTCGGGCGCGCCGCCGAGGATGAGGTGACGCGCGATGCGCTCGGCGAGCCCGCGCCTGCCGCTCGCTTCGCGCCGGATCTGGAGGGTGGTGGCGCACGTGCGGTGCAGGGTCTGCAGCCGCCCGGCTTCGGCGGCCGACCGCTCGAGGCTCTCGCGGAGCATGCCGTGGGCGAAGGCCCACCCGTTCTCGGTGTGATGCGCGAGGCGCTGGCTCACCAGGGCGGGCACCACGGCCTCGGTGTGCTCGATGCCCGCCACCCGGCACGCCGCGCTCCACTCGACCCCATCGACCTCGGTGCCGAGGAGCGCCGCGAGCTCGAGGACCTCGCGGGAGACGCTGGGGAAGGCCGCGAGCAGACGCTCGACCCGGCCGTCCCAGAGCTCGTGGATGCCGTCCGGGATGACGGCCCGCTCGCCCTTCCGGAGGACGAAGCCGGTCTCGCCGACCTCGAGCACCCCGCGCTGGACCCAGTCGCCGACGAGCTGCACGGCGAACAGGGGGATCCCCTGGGTACGGGCCTCCACCTGGCGGGCGAGGTCGCCCTCGAGGCGCAGGAGCTCCTGCACGAGGATCACCCGCTCCTCGTCGCTCAGGGGCCCGACCCGCAGACCCGTCGTGCGGTCCGACCGGGCGATGGCCTCCAGCCGCTGGGACTCGAGCTTGCGGGCGTGGAGCGCCTCCTCCTGCACGGTCATCAGCACGAGCACGGGGAGACGGCCGCGATCCGGGCGCTCCAGGAGCCACTGCACGAACGCGAGGGCGTCCTGGCCCCACTGCACGTCGTCGAGCCAGAGCAGGATGGGCCGCACGCCGTCGTCCACCTGGGACCGCGCTTCGGCGAGCAGGGCGTCCAGCACGATGGCGTGGCGCTCGAAGGCCGACCCGATCACGTTCTCCGCGCGGGGCGCCAGGAACTCGAGGATCGTGCGGGTGGCGTCGGGAGCCCGACGGTCGCGGTGCCAGCGCGAGAGCCGCGCGGACATCTGCTCCCGCTCGAGACCGAAGCTCCGCGTGAGGCGGGCGATCATCGCGGTGAGCCCGTCGCCGGCGGCGCCGCTGGGGCTGTGGGTGGCCCGTGCGACCAGCGCGGACCCCACGCTGTCCGCCTGCACCCCGAGCCACTCGGCCAGCCGGCTCTTCCCGGTGCCGGCCGGACCGGAGAGGGTGACGACCTGGACACCCGCGCCCTTCCGGACCCGCGCGAGGGCGGCCCACATGGCGTCGCGCTCGCCGTTCCGGGCGACGAGGGGCACCGGACGCATGCCGTACAGCCGGAGACCGGCGCCGATGAGGCGCATGGACGGGCGCTGGGGCAGGCTGGCGCGCCACATGCGCGGCAGGGGCGGGAGGGGCCTGGGGATGTCGGGCTCGTCGACCTCCTCGCTGTCGATCGGCACCTCTTCCTCGTCGACCTCACCCTCGTCGCGGGTGGCCTCGGTCATCTCGGTGCGCGTGTTGGTCGCCGTGTAGGTCGCGGACAGCGCGTCGTCGGTGGCCGTGTGGTCGTGGGCCCGGATGGGCGGAGACCACGTCGGGCTCTCCTGGATCGCGCTGACCGCCTTCGCCCTGCCGAGGGGCGCAGCCCCGAGCGCCACGAGCGCGCTCGCGGCGTCGGCCGCGCGCTGGAAGCGGCGGTTGGGGTTCTTGCGCAGGAGCCCGCGCAGCCAGCCGTCGAACCCCTCGGGCACCGGGAAGATCGGCGCGATGGGCGCGATGGGCTCGGTGAGGTGGGCGTGCATGAGCGCCGACACCTCGCGCGCCGCGAACGGCGGGCGCCCCGAGGCGAGGGTCCAGGCGAGGCACCCCAGCGCGTAGAGGTCGGTGGGTGGGCCGAAGTCGCGCCAGCGCCCGCGGAACTGCTCGGGCGCCATGTAGGCCGGCGTGCCTGCGGTGCCCCGCCCGCTGGGGTCGGCGCGATCCATCGGGTGCGCCAGACCGAAGTCCGTGAGCCGCAGGCAGCTCGCACCGTCCGCGTCGCCGCGCACGGCAGGCTCGGCGAACACGAGGACGTTCCCGGGCTTCAGATCGCGGTGGATCACGCCGCGCGCATGGGCGTGGGCGAGGATGTCGAGCAGCCAGAGCAGGCGATTCCGGAGGTCCTCGAAGGTCTCGGGGAGCTTGGCGCTGCGCAGGGACCCCTGCTCGGCGAGCTCCATCGCGAGGTAGGGGCTCCCGGCCACGAGCCGGTTGCGCGAGGCCTCCGCAGCGCCGCTGTCGATGCGCCCGTAGTCGAGCACCGTGACGATGCCGGGGTGCTCGAGACCCGCCACCGCGCGGACCTCGTGCTCGAACGCAGCGTGGTAGCGCTCGTCGGACGCCCTCTCCGTGGACATGACCTTCACGGCGACGGCCACGCCCTGGTCGACGTGATGGCCCCGCCAGACCTCACCGCCGCCGCCGACGCCGATGCGCGCGACCAGCTCGAACGGGCCGAGCGGGATGGTGCGGGGCTTCTTCGCCATCACTCCCCGATGACGAGCTCGACCTTGGGTGCTTCGCCCTTCGGTCGCTCGTCGCCGCCGAGCAGCAGATCCAGGACCATGCACAGCCCGGTGAGCCGCGAGTCCACGAGGTTGTAGGCCACACCGCCCTCGGTGACGAGGCGCACCGCGCTCCCGAGGCCGAGGCCGCGCGCGTAGCTGACGATCTCGGACCAGGCCAGGAAGCAGGGGCCCTCGAGGAACCGCGAGGACAGCCCCGTCTGGTAGATGCCCATGACCTCGACCTTGTCGAGCCCGATGCGGCAGACGCAGGGGTCGCCGGGAGGTGCGACCGCCGCGAGATCCGCGCTGGCGATGGGCCCGCTGGCGATCTTCACGGCGTTCCACTTCACGGACTTCATCACCTGGATGATGCGGTCGGTCGTGAACCGCTCGCTTCCCGGCTCCATCTCGCGGAGCACGCGATCCACCGCGAACCGCGGGAGGCCGAGCGTGTCGGCCAGGGTCTCGAGGAACTGGCGCTCCTCGTCCTGGAGCTCGCCGTCCTTCCAGGCCATCCGCGCCGTGAACCTCAGGCAGGTCCACCGCATGTCGGAGTCCTGGATCGCCTCCGCCACCTCCTCGAGCAACGGGGGCTCGGACCCCACCTCGCGCACCCAGCGCCTCAGGGCGTCCGGCGTGCGCCCGGGGAGGATGGATGCCAGGAAGCCGAGCTCGCCGTCGTGGAGCACGCCATCGGAGAAGGCCATGTGCGCCAGGAGGTGCAGGATGGCGTCGGCCGCGGGGTCACCCGGCGACAAGACGCTCGATACGTGGGTTCCGGAGAGGTCGAGGGTGTCCTGTACGACGGCCAACGCGCGCTCCTCGCATGCATCCCGGAGCATACATCATCCCGCCGGGCCGCGTGGTACGGTGCCGCCATGTCCGGCGTCCCCGAGCTCCCGACCCGACTGCCCACGCCGGCTTTCGCGGTGGTCGAGCGCCTCGCGCGACATGGCCTGGTCGTGCGCAGCGTCTGGTTCCCGACGAGCGCCGAGACGGCCGCGTGGGCCGCGTCGGGGTGCCCCGTCTACATCAGGCGCCTCGGGCCGCGGCGGGTGGAGGTCGGCCCCCGGCTGGAGGTCCAGTGGGCCAGCGTGTTCAGCCCCGTCCTCCAGCTCGACCTCGGTGGAGGCGAGGCTCCCGAGCTCCAGGCCCACCGCCGGTTTCCCTGGCTGACGCTGGGTCTGCTCGCGCTCTGGGCGACCATCGTGGCGGGCTGGGGGCTCGCGATCCTCGTCGGTGCCGCGCCACCGGCCGGTCCCTTCTGGGGCGTCGTGGCGCTCGGCACGCTCGCGGCACCCGTCGTCGGCTGGTACCAGGGCGGGCGCGCGCTCGACGCTGGAATCCCCTGGCTCGTCGAGGTACTCCTCGCGCCTGACGAAGAGGAGGACTGGTGAGCGGAGCGAGCGCCGAGCAGGTCGGGAAGGTGCTGCGGGACGGGTGGATCCTGCCCCCCGGGGCGGCTCCCGTGGACGTGGATGCCGGTCTCATCAACCACACCGTGGGCGTGGCCCGGAAGGGTCGGCTGCTCGGGGTCCTCCAGCGCCTCAACACGTCCATCTTCCGCCCCGAGGTCCACCGCGACATCGAGGCCGTCACCGCCCACCTCCAGCGCCGTGGGCTGCCGACCCCCCGCATCGTGCCCACCCAGCACGGCGGGCTCTGGCACACGGACGACGAGGGCGGCTGCTGGCGGTTGCTCACCCCCATCGGCACGCGGACCCACCACCGCGCCACCCCGCCCCTCGCCCGCGAGGCTGGAGCGCTCGTGGCCCGCTTCCACGCCGCCACCGCCGACCTGGAGCACGTCTTCGCCTTCACCCGGCCCGGCGCACACGACACGGAAGCCCACCTCCAGGGCCTGCGCATGGCCCTGATGCTGGGCCGTGGGCACCGGCTGTACCGCGACGTCGCGGACCTGGCGGACGGACTCCTGGACGCCTGGGACACCTGGCACGGGCCCACGGACCTGCCGGTGCGGATCATCCATGGCGACCTCAAGATCAGCAACGTCCGCTTCGACGACGACGACCGTGCGGTGGCCCTGATCGACCTCGACACCCTCGCGCACGGCACCCTGGACGTGGAGCTCGGCGACGCCCTGCGCTCGTGGTGCAACCCGGCCGGCGAGAACGTCGCTGACGTCCGCGTGGACCTCGACGTCTTCCGGGCCGCCGTCACCGGCTACCTCGGCGAGGCGAGCCTCACCCCCGAGGAGCGGGAGTCCATCGTGCCCGGTCTGGAGCGGATCGCGCTCGAGCTCGCCGCCCGCTTCGCCCGGGACGCCATCGAGGAGTCCTACTTCGGCTTCGACCCCGCCTTCGGCGGGCGCGGCGAGCACAACCTGCTCCGCGCGCGCGGCCAGGCGGCCCTGGCCCGGTCCGTCGCTGCGAACCGCTCGACCCTGGAGGCCGTCGTCAGATCGTCATGACGACGCCGTCGAGGCTCGCGATGACCTCGTAGACGTCGAGCACGACCTCGGGCGACGGCAGGTGGCTGTGGAGCCTGAGCGACACGTACTTCCCGCTGCGCGACGGGTGCTCCTCGACCCGGCGTACATGCCCGTCCGGCCCGAGCGCCGCGCTCACACCACTCACGACGCCCGCCGACGCCACCGGGAGGACGACCACCCGGAAGATGTAGAGCCCCGGGAATTCGTGCTGACTACGGAGGAGTTCGAGGGCCGCCTCACGGTCGGCGGTACGTTGAGCGCTCATGGCGACTATTATCGCGCACATGAGCAAGCAGATCACCGGGACCGTGATCGACGGTCGGTACAAAGTCACGGGATACCTGCGTGACGGGCGAATGGGCAACGTCTACGTGGCGAGGCGTCTGGAAGACCAGGCGATGGTCGCCATGAAGATGCTCGACCCCTCGCTCTTCGAGCAGGAAGAGGCGATCCGTCGCTTCGAGCGCGAGGTGCGCGTCCAGTCGCGCATCGCCCACCCCAACAGCACGCTCGTCTACGAGGCCGGTCGCACCGAGGAGGGGCTCCCGTGGATCGCGATGGAGTACTTCGACGGCGACACGCTGGCCGAGGTGCTCGAGGATCGCGGGAAGCTCGAGTGGAGCGTGGCCGCGAACGTGGCCGGGCAGATCGCCATGGCGCTCGAGGCCGCGCACGAGATCGGCATCGTGCACCGCGACCTGTCCCCCGAGAACATCATGCTCGTGGACCCCGACAACGCCCTCCCGCACGTGAAGGTGCTGGACTTCGGGCTCGCGGGCACCGTCGACAGCGCGGCCGACGAGGACACCTCGCTCACCGCGGTCGGCATCCGCGTGGGCACGCCCTTCTACATGGCCCCCGAGTACATCGAGGACTTCGAGTGCGACCACCGGGCGGACCTCTACGCCCTGGGCATCGTGATCTACGAGATGATCACGGGCAAGCCGCCCTTCGAGGGGCGTCCGTACCGCGTGATGGACATGCACGTGAACCAGGTGCCCGCGCGCCTCTCCACGAAGGCCCCGGACGTCCCGGCCTGGCTGGACGACCTCACGGCCAGGATGCTCGAGAAGAAGCCCGCGGACCGTCCGCCCACCGCACGCGCGATCGTCGCGTCCATCGAGAAGGGCACGGGGGCCACCCTCCAGCGCGCCGAGGACATCGCGGCCCAGGAGGCCCCGAGCGAGCAGGGCGAGCCCGAGCAGACGATGATCGGGATGAGCGTCGCAGACCCCGTCCTGGAGCGGTTCCGCGCCCGTCTCGTGAAGAGCGTGGACCGCCGCACGGGCGAGCCGCCCTCCCCGCGTGACTGCCTCGTGGTCGAGCGGGTCTCCAAGTACAGCATCTTCGCCGACTACGGCGTGGAGCCCGGCACGCTGGTCCAGGTGGAGGAGCTGGAGGAGGGTCTGCTCGACCCCACCCTGATCGCCAAGCCGAACGCCGAGCTCACCTACGTCTTCCACACCGGCAGCGAGCGCATCCGCCTCGCCACCCGGGCGGCGCTGATGGGCATCAACCTGGCCCGGAGCGTCGAGAACATCCGCACCTACTACAACCCCGCCACCGACGGCGACGAGCCGCTCTTCGAGCTCTGGCGCCAGGGGGCGTGGGAGGTGCTCGAGCGCGTGGCGCTGCGCTGCATGGGCCAAGGTGCCGGGATCCTCGGCGGCCAGTCGCTGTTCTCGCGTTTCATGGGGAGCAGCAAGCCCAAGCCCGCCAACCACCCGTCCACGCTGTTCTACGGAGCGGCGCTCGTCGAGTCGGGCCGCGGCGACGAGGGCTTCCCGTACGTCCTCGAGTTCAAGAAGTCCTACGCGCAGAACTGGCCCGACACGTACCTCGCGATCGCCACGGCCTACGCGGGCCTCCAGCGGCTCCAGGCCGGCAAGCGCGACCTCGGGATCGAGCTCCTCGAGGACAGCTACAAGCTCGCTCCGCTCAAGAAGGTGAAGCGCGCCCTCGAGAAGACCACGGGCACGGCGCCCGACAGCCGGATGCTCTACAAGCGCCGGTTCCCGGAGTACGACCTCCAGACCACCGACGGCCGTGGGGGCGCCAAGCTCTCCACCACCCTCGCGACCATGGACGACTCGCAGGTCCTGCTCATCGCGCTCCTCGGCGGATTCCGCGGCAACGAGCTCTACAACGACTTCATGATGCGCTTCCTGAACGTCGGGGCGCACCTGAACGAGTTCGTCGTCGGGCTGCACGTCTGCACCACGGTGAAGGACCGCACGAGCGACCACCGGGGCGAGTGGTTCACGGGAGAGGACCTCGTGGCCCAGGCCGGCCTGCCGATGCTCGTGCTGGAGGACTACCGGGCCTTCGTGCAGCGCGAGGCGAAGCCCGTGCGCATCCCCACGATCTACGCCGTGAACCGCGACGGCATCGTGCTCCACGAGGGCCTGTGCACGTCGGCGGACCTCTGGAACGCGCTGGGACGCGCCGGGCAGCTCCGCATGCACAAGCTCCAGGCCCTCGGCTGACAGGACACCCATGGACACCCTCTTCCTCGCCCACCCCACGGACGACCTCGCCGTGGACCTCACGCGTACGGGCATCGACCCGTCCGCCCTCGACGCCCTCCCCTGGGAGGACGTGTTCGCCGCGATGCGCGACCTCGAGGCCGGAAGCGTCGCCAACCCCGACGAGGGCCGGCAGGTCGGGCACTATTGGCTGCGCGCGCCCGACCACGCGCCCACCGTCGAGCTTGGCGAGGCCATCGGGTCCACCCGCGACGCCGTGATGGCCTTCGCGGAGGGCGTGCGCTCGGGGGCCACGCGCACCCCGGACGGCTCGCCGTTCACGGACGTCCTCCACGTCGGCATCGGCGGCTCGGCCCTCGGCCCGCAGCTCCTCGTCGACGCGCTGGGCACGGGTCCGCTGCGCCTGTCGTTCGTCGACAACATCGACCCCGACGGCATCCAGCGCACCCTCGACGCCCTCGGCGACCGCCTCGACACCACGCTCGTGGTCGGGGTGAGCAAGTCCGGCGGCACACCCGAGACCGCCCACGGTATCACGCTCGTGCGCAGGGCCCTCGAGAAGCGCGGGCTCCACGCGCCCGGTCACATGGTCGCGGTCACTGGCGAGGGCAGCCAGCTGGACGTCCAGGCGCGCGAGGAGGCCTGGCTGGCCCGCTTCGCCATGTGGGACTGGGTGGGTGGGCGCACGAGCGTCACCAGCGCCGTCGGGCTCCTGCCGGGGGCCCTGGCGGGCCTGGACGTGCGCGGGCTCCTCGATGGGGCGGGCGCGATGGACGCCTGGACCCGCGCCGCCGCCTGGCGCGAGAACCCTGCGGCCATGCTCGCGGGCGCCTGGCACGTGCTCGGCGACGGACGGGGCGACCGGGCGATGGTCGTCCTCCCCTACAACGACCGTCTGCTCCTGTTCTCCCGCTACCTCCAGCAGCTCGTCATGGAGTCGCTCGGCAAGGAGCGCGACCTCGCGGGCCGGGTCGTGCACCAGGGCATCGCGGTGTACGGCAACAAGGGCAGCACCGACCAGCACAGCTTCGTCCAGCAGCTCCGCGACGGGCGGAACGACTTCATGGCCGTGCTCGTCGCGGTGCTCGGCGACGGTGCCGGACCGTCCGCCCCCGTGGAGGACGAGGCCAACGCCGGCGACTTCCTGCAGGGCTTCCTGCTCGGCACCCGCAGAGCCCTCTCCGAGAACGACCGTCCCACCATCACCATCACGGTGCCCCGGGTCGACGCGGCCGTCCTGGGCGGCCTCATCGCGCTCTTCGAGCGTGCCGTCGGGTTCTACGCCACCCTGGTCGGCATCAACGCCTACCACCAGCCGGGCGTCGAGGCGGGCAAGAAGGCCGCCCGCCACATCCTCGACCTCCAGGCCCGCGTGCGCGCCGCCCTCACGGACGTGCCGCAGCCCATCGAGTCCCTCGCGGAGTCCACCGGCGCGGAGGTCGTCGAGCTCTGGTACGTCCTGAAGCGCCTGCAGCACACGGGCCGCGCGCGGTCCGAGCGGGACGGCTGGCGGCGCTGACACGCCGACGCGCCGGGCTCCTCCTGCCGGTCGCCGCCCTCCCCGGCCCCTACGGCGTCGGAGATCTGGGTGCGGGCGCCCGCGACCTGGTGGGCTGGTTGTCCCGGGCGGGCCAGGGCGTGTGGCAGATCCTCCCGCTCAACGTGGTGGACGGTCACGGGTGCCCGTACGCGAGCCCCACGGCCTTCGCGCGCGAGCCGCTCTACCTGGCCCTCGACGACCTCGTGGACGAAGGGCTGCTCGCCGCCTCCGAGCTCCCCGAGCGCCGTCCGGTGGGGCCGGTGGACTGGGTGGGCCTCCAGGAGGAGCGCGCGCCGCTCCTGCACACCATCGGCGAGCGCATCGCCGCCCGCGTGGATCTCGCGCCGTTCGTCGCACGGCACCCCTGGGTGCTGCCGTGGGCGACGTTCTGCGACCTCCGCGCCACCCATGGTCCCTTCTGGCCGGACTGGCCGGAGGCCGCCCGCGACCTCCCCCTGCACCCGGACGCCCTGCGCGCGCACCAGGAGGCCCGCTGGACCGCCCTGCTCGCCCACGTGGGCCTCCAGTGGGCCCTCGACCGCCAGTGGGCCCGCGTGCGCCACCTGGCCCGCGCCTTCGACATCGAGCTGTGGGGCGACCTGCCGTTCTTCGTGGGCGTCGACTCCGCAGACGTCTGGAGCCGGCGGGACCTGTTCGCGGTGGACCCCGACGGCACGGTGCGCCAGCAGACCGGCGTGCCTCCGGATGCCTTCGCCGCCGACGGCCAGCTCTGGGGGCACCCGCAGCTCGACATGGAGGCCCAGGCGCGCGATGGCTGGACGTGGTGGCGCCAGCGCGTCGAGGTCGCACGCGAGTCGGTGGACGTGCTGCGGATCGACCACTTCCGCGGCCTGGAGGCCGTCTGGAGCGTGCCGGCGGGCGCCGCGACGGCCAAGGACGGCCGCTGGATCCCCGGTCCGGGTGCAGGCCCCCTGGCGGAGCTCGTAGCCTCCGGAGCGCGCCTCGTGGCCGAGGACCTCGGCATCATCACCCCCGAGGTCCGGGCCCTGCGCGATGGCGCCGGGCTGCCCGGGATGGCCGTGCTCCAGTTCGCCTTCGGACCCGGCGGGGAGGACCACTTCCTCCCTCACGCCCACCAGCCGCACCAGGTCGTCTACACGGGCACCCACGACAACGACACCCTGGTGGGCTGGCTGGACGCGAGCCCCGGGGCCCGCGAGCACCTCCGGGTCTACCTGGGTGAGCCGCGCGACGGCTTCGCCGCCGGGGTGCGCCGCGCCGCGTGGCGCTCGGTCGCGACGACCGCGATCCTCCCCGTGCAGGACGTGCTCGGGCTCGGCCCGGAGGCTCGCACGAACGTCCCCGGGACCATCGACGGGAACTGGAGCTGGCGGTGTCCCCCGGATGCCCTGGACGCGGACCTGGCCGGACGGCTGGCGTTCGAGGCGATAGTCTCTGGACGGAAGGGAGCGCACCCGTGAGCGGACCCCCCGGCGTCAGCGCGCCATCGGACAACACCCGCCTCTTCGTGTTCGCCGGCGTCGCCGTGTTCACGGTGCTCTGCCTGGGCTTCGGCACCAGCTTGTTCTCCGCGCTGGTCGTGAGCTTCGCGATGTCCGACAAGAAGCCACAGCCGACCGAGAAGATCGACGTGGGCACCCTCGCGCTCACGCCTCCGGGTCACCCGGTGAAGCTCCCGCCCCTGCCGGCCAACATCTCCGATGGCCCGCCCATCCCCGATCCCCCGATCCATCGCGACCAGTGCGCGGACATCCAGGACGGAGGCCCCCTCGGCGGTCCCGAGCCCTGCGTCACCTCCGAGATCCACTGCGACGAGATGATCATCGGGCACACGATCGGTGGCGTCGACGAGTACGACACCACGTTCTACGAGAAGAAGTTCTGCTGGCCCAAGCTCATCGACCACGACGGCGGTGACGAGCGCGTCTACAAGCTGGTCATGCCGCCCGGCGAGTGGCGTGCGTGGGCCACGCTCCACACGCCCTGCGCGGACCTCGACGTGGCCGCCATCCGCTACGACAAGCCTGGCTGCCCGGACTTCAACTCCACGATCCACCAGTGCGAGATGAAGCCCCAGAGCTCCACGCGCTCCGAGCGCATCGAGATGACGTCGCAGACCCGGCCCGGCCAGAACGCCATCTGGTACATCGTGGTGGAGGGCAAGAACAACCACGAGGGGCCGTTCTCGCTGCACGTCCAGTGCGCCCCCGGGCTCTCCGGCGGCTACTGACCCGACTCAGCGGACCCGGATGCCCCACATCAACCGCAGGCGCCCGAGCAGCTCGGCCTCCGCGTGATGCAGCTCGTCCGCGTTCGCGAGGTCGGAGAGCACCGTGTGGATGAACTCACGCGCGTTCGCGTTCTCGATCTCCGCAGCGAAGTCGAGGGCGGCCTGGGCCGTCTTGAAGCGGTTCTCGGCCTGCGTGATGGCTGCGGAGAACGTGTCGGCCCCGCCGATCTCCTCCCCGAGGTGCTTGAGCTCGTCGGCCTCTTCGGCAGTGAGCTTGCCGTCGGCGCTCGCGAGGTGGAGGGCGAGACCGGCGAGGGCGAGGATCTCGTCCCCGGAGAGCTGCGTGGCGTCCATTCTTTCTCCTCCCGACGGCTTTACTGCGCGCCGGGGACCCGATCAAGCAGGCGTGAACGTGAGGCAGACGCTGTTGATGCAGTAGCGCGTGCCGAGGGGGGGCGGGCCGTCCGGGAAGACGTGCCCGAGGTGGCTCCCGCAGGTCGCGCAGCGCACCTCGGTCCGGATCATGCCATGGGTGTGGTCGGCGTGCTCGGTGACCGTGCCCGCCTCGACCGCCTGCGTGAAGGACGGCCAGCCGCAGCCGCTGTGGAACTTGTCGGACGACGCGAACAGCTCCGTGCCGCAGCCCGCGCACGCGTACGTGCCGGAACCCTCGTGGTTCCAGTACTCGCCGGTGAACGCGCGCTCCGTGCCCGCTTCCCGGAGCACGTGGAACTGGAGCGGCGTGAGCTTCGCGCGCCAACCGGCGTCGTCGGTGGGGAACCCGGACATCTTCACCTCCGCCAGCGCCCTATCCACCCCAGCCCGTGTCGATCACCTCGACGGCCTGCCGCTCGACGGAGAGCTCGAGCTCGAAGGCCCCCTGATCGTCGGACGCCTCGACCCCGAGCACCACGGCCGTGCCCTCCGAGCCCCGCATGGCGAGGTCCAGCTCGCGCTCGGACAGGGACTCCGCGGGGCGCCCGTCCACACTGACGATCCGGTCGCCCTCCCGCAGCCCGCGCGCCTCCGCGGGGCTCCCGGGCATCACGGCCGCCACGCGGAAGCCCCGGGACTCCATCACTGCGAGCACTCCGGTCTCCCCGGCGAAGTCCACCGGTAGCTCGAGGTCGACGGCGAGCACCTCGTCGGTGGCCAGCACCCCGCGCACCGCGACCGACTCGGCCTCCACCTGGCCGTCCAGCCGACGGGCGAGCACCCGTACGGGTCCGGGCGGGACGGCGATCCGGAAGCGCCCGTCCTCCCCGACCGCGCCGGCCACGAGGTCACCTCCGAGCGTCTCGACCAGGGCCATCGCCCCCGCGGAGGGCCGACCGTCCTCGTCGCGCACGGTCCCCGTCACCACCGCCAGCTCCGCCACCGCGGGGGTCCCGCCTGCCGCGAGCTCCAGCACGCCCGGAGAGGGAGCGGCGGCCGAGATCGGCGCGACGGGCGGAGGTCCGGAGAGCACCGTCACGACGGGCCCCGGAGAGGCCGAAGTCCCCGAGGGGCCAGCCGCCACGGGTGCGTCCACCCATCGCACCAGCAGGAGGGCCAGCAGGCCCAGAGCGTCGTACCGTCCCATGCGCACCTCGCACGATGATCATCGCGCGGGCCCGCCGTCCGGTTGTGAGCCGGCGGTCGAGAGTGTGTGCGGAGAACGTCGAGGAGACGTCCAGGAGACGTCAGAGGACCTCGAGCCTGTACGTCATGCACGGCAGCGACGTGCCGGGGTTCCGCAGCCAGACGCGGGCCGTGTACGTGGCGGGGACGGCGTCGTTGTTCGTGATCGTGACGGACTCGTTGTCGGACGAGCTGGTGCTCACCCCGACGGGCGACCCGACGTCCGGGTACACGTAGAGGTCGATGTCGCCTTCGGCGTGGGTGAACAGGACCGTGACGGTGACCGTGGCCCCGGCGGCCACCTCGAAGTCGAGGTAGTCCTCCGCGTTCGTGCTCTCGACCGTGAGGTCCTGGGGGGGCAGGACGAACGTGGCCGTGTCCCGCGTGTCGTTCGGCTCGTAGGCGTCCGGCAGGCAGGGCGGAGGCTCGACCAGGGTGTAGTTGAGCGTGTAGTTGATGCAGTCGCCCGTGGCGACGGTGACCTCGCCGAACACCCGGAGCAGCGCGTCCGACGGGTTGTGGAAGTCGACCGTCTGGTAGCCGCCGCCCGGGTAGACCGGGTGGTCCGCGGGATAGGTGCCCGCCTCGGGGAGGGCGACCTCGGAGCCGGCGCCCTGGACCAGGCGGAGATCCGGCTCCCCGAAGATGGCCGTGTTCCCCCACTCCACACGCACGGAGAGGTCGGACTCCGGCGGCATGTCGACGCTCCAGAAGTCCGGGCTCGACTGCGAGGTGAGGAAGTAGCCGTTCGCGATGGGCAGCGCGGCGACCGTGCTGTCGTTGGGCTCGCTGGGGTCGTCGCTGCACGGGCTCACGGTGTCGGTGTCGGCGTCGGTGTCCGCATCGGCGTCCGCGTCCGTGTCCGAGTCCGCATCGGAGTCCGAGTCCGCGTCGGCGTCCGCGTCCGCATCGGAGTCGACGTCGGCGTCCGCATCGGAGTCGGCATCCGCGTCCGCGTCGGTGTCGGCGTCCCCCCCGCCGGTGGGTACCGGATCGAGCCCGCCAGCGCAGGCCGCCAGCGCGGCGGAGAGGGAGAACAGGAAGAGGAGGTCCCGGTTTCGCATGGGTGTAGTCTACCGCCTCCCGGACCGGATGGCGCGCGATGGACGACGACGACCGCGACTACGTGGGCTCGGTGCCCTTCCCGACCTCGATCGAGGCCGTGCCGATCGGCCGGATCCACTCGCCCTGGCGCCAGCGGCACGGCACGCCGCGCCAGCCGGGGCTCACGTCCGCCAAGGAGGGCGGCGAGGTGGACGGCAGCATCGAGCTGTTCCCGGAGGTCGTGGCCCCGGAGAGCCTGCGCCACCTGGAGACGTTCGACTGGATCTGGATCGTGTCGTGGTTCCACCTCAACGGGTCGCGCCGACGCCCGCTCGTGCGCCCTCCGCGGGGTGGCGAGAAGCGCGGTGTGTTCGCGACCCGATCGCCTCACCGGCCCAACCCGATCGGCCTCTCCGCGGTCCAGCTGCTCCGCGTGGAGGGCACCTTCGTGCACGTTCGCGGCCTGGATCTGCTGGACGGCACGCCCGTCCTCGACATCAAGCCCTACATCCCGGACTTCGACGCACGACCGGAAGCCCGACGCGGATGGCTCGACGGGACCTGACGACCGGCCCGGCCTGGGCTAGTCTTCCACACCGGAGTCCGTCATGTCGCGCCTCTCGCTCTGCTCTGTCCTCGCTGTCCTCGCTCTCGGCGCCTGCAACGGCGACAAGGCCTTCGTCGTCAGCAACATCCCTCCCGCTGTCACGATCGACTCGCCCGAGGAGGGCGAGATCTTCGAGGACGGCGAGCCCGTCGAGGTCACCGGTCGCGTGCGCGACGACGGCAACGTCACCAGCCTGGCGATCACCTGGGAGAGCTCGATCGACGGTGAGCTCACCGACAACGATCCGCCCGACCCCGACGGCCTGGTGGAGCTCATCACCTCCAACCTCTCGGAGGGCATTCACGTGATCACCCTGCGCGCCACCGACCCCGGCGGCGAGCAGGCGGAGGACACCGTGGAGATCGAGGTCCTCAACTCGCCGGACGTGCCGAGCATCACGATCGTCCACCCCTCCCCCAACGCCAACCCGCCCACGGTGGGGGTCGCGGGGCAGCCGTTCACGTTCATGGCGTCCGTCTCGGACCCCTCGGACGCCGCGTCGGACCTCGAGGTCACGGTGTCCGCCAATCCCGGCGGGTTCCTCTGCTCGATGAACCCGGACGGCTCGGGCTCCGGCACCTGCACGTCCACCCTCGGCATCGGCGTGTACGCGCTCACCTTCACGGTCGTCGACACCGACGGGTTCAGCGCGGACGCCGCGGTCTCCTTCCAGGTGCGCGACGCCGCGGACGTCGACCAGGACGGCGACGGCCACACGCCGAACGGCGGCGACTGCAACGACAGCTCGATCACGATCTACCCCGGCGCGCCCGAGGTCTGTGACGGTCAGGACAACGACTGCAACCCGCTCACGGCCATCGACGTCAACAGCCCCTGCTACGACGACGACGGCGACGGCTACTGCGAGGGTCCGCCCTGCACCAACACGCCGAACACGATCCCCGACTGCAACGACCAGAACCCCGGCGCCTACCCGCAGGCCCCCGAGGTCTGCAACAACGCGGACGACGACTGTGACGGCCAGATCGACGAGGGCCTCGGGGCCGAGCTCTACTGGTACGACGGCGACCAGGACGGCTACGGCGCGGGGGCTGCCACGTCGAGCTGCGACGGTCCGCCCGTCGGGCACGCCACGCTCACGGGCGACTGCGACGACCTCCAGCCCAACATCAATCCCGGCCAGACCGAGATCCAGAACGGGGTCGACGACAACTGCAACGGCCAGATCGACGAGGCCGGCCCCAACTTCGACGACGACGGCGACGGCTACTGCGAGGCCCCGCCCTGCACCAACGCCTCGGGCACCACGCCCGACTGCGACGATGCCAACAGCAACGTGAACCCGGGCGCCGTGGAGATCTGCGGTGATGGCGTCGACAACAACTGCGACAGCCTCACCAACGAGCAGAACGCGGTCGGGTGCGTGCTGTTCTACGCGGACGCCGACAACGACGGCTTCGGGGCCAACGGCGGGTCGGCCTGCTACTGCGAGGCCCAGTTCCCCTACACGGCGGCCAACACGGGCGACTGCGACGACTCCAACGCCCTCGTGAGCCCCGGGCAGACCGGCTGGTTCTCGAGCCCCAGCAACGGATCGTTCGACTACAACTGCGACGGCGCGACCACCCAACGGTGGACCACGGGCTCCTCGGGCTGTCAGGTGGCCGGCATCGGCTGCAACGGCCAGGACGGCTGGCTCGGCGGCAGCATCCCGCAGTGCGGCCAGAGCGGCGCGTTCCAGGGCGACTGCGGGCTCGACTACCTCGCGCTCATCGCGGGCTGCGGGTCGAGCTGCCTCGGAACGTGCATCGCCGGCGTGAACGCGAACTGCTTCCAGTGCCTCCTCAGCGCCTGTCCGGCCTCGCAGGTCTGCGAGTCCGAGAACACCGGCCGCATCCAGGAATGCCACTGAGGTTGCTCGGTCTGCTCGCGCTCACCGGCTGCTGGGTGAGCGAGCAGTCCCTCGTGGACGCCCAGGACCGGGACGGCGACGGCTTCCTGCCCGTCGAGCTCGGCGGGGACGACTGCGCCCCCGACGACCCCGCCGTCCATCCCGGAGCCCTCGAGCTCTGCGGGGACGGTGTGGACAACGACTGCGACGGCCTCGTGGACGACCAGGGGGTCGGCGCGCTGACGTTCTTCCAGGACGACGACGGCGACGGCTTCGGCCGGGAGCTCACCGCGATCCAGGCGTGCGCGGCGCCCCCGGGGCACGCGGCGATCGCGGGAGACTGCGACGACGCGGACGCGGACCGGCGGCCGGGCGTGGCGGATGCCTGCAACGGCGTGGACGACGACTGCGACGGCTTCGTCGACGAGGACGAGCAACCCATCGTGCAGTTCCCCGACGACGACCAGGACGGGCACGGCGACTTCGCCAGGCTCACCCGCGCGTGCGTCCTGCTCCCCCACCACGTCTACGCCGCGGGCGACTGCGACGACACCGACGGGAGCATCCACAACGACGCGTCGGACGACAACTGCGACGGCGTCGACAACGACTGCGACGGGGTGCCCGACGACGACGCCCCCTACGCGGACTGGTTCCCGGACGTCGACGGAGACGCGTGGGGTGACGCGGACGCGCTCGCCGTACGGAGCTGCCTGCCGGTCCCGGACCACGTCACGAACCAGGGCGACTGCGACGACACGAACCCCACGATCAACCCCGGCGCAACCGACATCTGCGACGGCATCGACCAGGACTGCGACGGCGCCCTGGACGACGACAGCCAGGTCACCCTCTACTTCCTCGATCTCGACGGTGACGGAGCCGGGGCACCCGGCACGGGCTTCGAGAGCTGTGGAGACATCCCGGGGGCCGTGCTCGACGACGACGACTGCAACGACGCGGACCCCGGCATCCGGCCCGGCGTCGAGGACCTCTGCGACGGCGTCGACCAGGACTGCGACCAGGACATCGACGAGGACGCCCCCCGCCAGGTCTGGTACCCCGACGACGACGACGACAACTGGGGGCTCACCTCCCAGGGCGTGTTGAGCTGCGCGCAGCCCCCCGGCCACGTCGACGACCCCGGCGACTGCGACGATGCCGACCCTTCGGTCCACCCCGGCCAGGTGGACGCCTGCAACGCGACCGACGACGACTGTGACGGCGCGGCCGACGAGGACGCGACGTTCAGCGTCTGGTACCCCGACGCGGACGGCGACCTCTGGGGGCTCACCACGGCGGGCGTGCTGGCCTGTGCCCAGCCCGCCGGTCACCAGCCCGACGGTGGCGACTGCGACGACACCGACGGCGCGGTACATCCCGGTGTGGTCGACCTGTGCGACGGCACCGACTCCGACTGCGACGGCCAGATCGACGACGACGCCACCTTCGTGCTCGTGTTCCCCGACGCGGACGGCGACGGCCTCGGGAACGGCAGCCTGGGCTTCTCGACCTGCGCACCGCCCTCCGGCACGGTCACCACGGCCGGCGACTGCGACGACACGAGGGCCAACGTGACCGTTCGCACGTGGTACCCGGACACGGACGCGGACGGCTTCGGGGCACCCCCGGGCATCACGATCTGCGATCAGCCCGCCGCCCACGTGTCGAACGACGACGACTGCGACGACACCCTCGCCACCGTGAGCCCCAACCGGCCCGAGGTGTGTGGCGACGGGCTCGACAACGACTGCTCGACCGCGACGGACTGCGCGTGGTCCGGCACGACCCTCGACGGCGAGGCCCAGATCGACCTCACGCCGCAGGCCGGGTGGTTCCTCGGAGCGCTGCCCGACCTGAACCAGGACGAGGTGGGCGAGTACTGGGTCGCCAAGCCCACGGCCACCCAGGTGTTCTACGGGCGCGCGACGCCGCCGAACCTCACGGGCACACCGGACCTCACCTTCCCCGCGGGCTGCCGGCTCCACGCCGTCGATGGCGTGGGCGACGCCCCCATCACCGTGGTCTGCACGCGGTCCGGCGAGGTGCGCCTCTACCCCGAGCCCCCGAGCAACCAGGCGTTGGTGGTGACCGGTGTCCGCCCGGGGTTCGGGCGGATCTGGGCCGCCGGCCGCTCGGGGCTCTGGATCGGGTCGGACGACGACCTCCGCTTCTACGTCGTCCAGATCGCCGCGTTCACGGAGTCGGACGCCAACGTGGAGATCCGCGTCGCCGCCCAGCAGATCGCGGTGGTCCAGGGCGATGCCGACGACGTGCTGTTCCTGCTGGAGAACGACACCCTCCACCAGTTCTCTGGGTTGGTGCCCGGGATCTATGGGCTGTCCGACGCCCTCGTGTCCAGCGGCCAGCCCTCCACCTCCGTGGAGATCGACACCGTGCGTCTCGGCCGGTACCAGACGGCGCTCCAGGTCCACACCTACCTGACGAGCCCCGTGGTGCAGTCGGTCACCCACCTCCACCTCCCCCCCTGGACGATCGGGGAGGACCCCCTGTCCGGCGGGTTGCGCGCGCTCGGCTTCCCGAACGAGGCCCTCACCCACTCCGCCGTCCCCGATGCCACCGACGACGGCGAGCTCGACTGGGCCATGCGAGCGGGCACCACGTACAGCCGGATCGGCCTCGTGTACCGCGGCGAGAGTGGCGACAGCTACGCCACCGACGTCGACGCCTGGTTCGTGGAGTCGGGGGCATCATCCGACCTCGAGCTGCTCCTCGTCGCCGATATGGACGCAGACGGAGATACAGACCTCGTCTTCCGCGATACTGCGGGCCACCTGCTCGTCCACCTGCGCGACCTCCAGTGAGCCACGGAGTCCCATGAACCCCCGCACCTCTCTCGCGATCACCGCCGTGCTGATGGTCGTGATGTTCTTCGCAGCACGCTTCTACATCGGGCGCGCCCTCGACAGGTCGGCCGAGGTCCCGGGCCGACCGACCCCGCCGGTCCACGTCGTCGACATGGCCGGTCCGGCCCCCGAGCGCCCCCCTGCGCCGCCCGAGGCCGAGCCGACCCCCGAGGAGCTCGCGATGCAGCAGGTCGAGGGGGCCCTCATGGCCTTCACGACCCTGGTCGAGCTGCAGGACGAGGCGCGCATGGAGAGCGCCGAGTCCGCCGTGGCGGGCTGGGAAGCGCTCGACGACGCCACCATCCAGCGCGTGCCCGAGGCCGACCGGGCCGAGCTGGAGCGCCTGATGGGCATCGTGCCCTCGCAGATCCCCGAGGTCCCCGAGCTCGAAGACGTCCGCGCGCGCTTCGTGGCCGGTCGGGCGCGGGTGTTGGGCCTCTGGGGCCGCTCCGCGCCCTGAGCCGCCCGGAGGGCCTCACCGGCGCCGGAGGCGGCCCGAGACCCTGCGCACCACCGCGGTGAGCTCCTCGACGCCCAGGAGCCAGCAGCCGAGCGCGTAGAGCACGGCTGCGCCCGCGATCCCGGTGACGAACCAGAACGCGTTGGTGGTGCCGAAGCCTGTCGTCCAGTGCCCGTGCAGGGCCGCCCAGTACGCGAACAGGCCCATGGGGACGGTCGCCGCGGCCATCCTGCCCAGCGGCGACACCAGGGGTCCCAGCGGCAGCCGGTCGCCGAGCTCACGACGCAGGATCACGAGGTACAGCGCGAGCTGCAGCGTGGTCGCGAAGGACAGGGACATCGCGAGCCCCACGACCCCGAGCGGCATGGACGCCAGGCCAGCCACGCCGGTCACCGCCACGGCCACCCCGCCGAGGACGAGCACCGCGTTGCGCTTCTCCAGCGCGAAGAACACACGCCGCAGGAGGTTCACGCCAGCGATGGAGAGCATGAACGGCGCGAGCATCTGGATGGTGGACGCCGTCCACTCCACGTCCCGCCAGACGAAGCGGTCGTTTAGGTACACCATCGACACCAGCGGCACGGCGTAGAGGAAGAGGCCGACCGCCGAGGGGAAGAGCAGGAAGGCCGCCAGCCGCAGGGCGCGGGTGATGTCGGCGCGGAAGGCGTCCCAGTCGGCAGCGGCCACGCTGGCCGAGATGGCCGGGAGGAGCACACTCCCGATGGCCACGGCGATGATGCCCTGGGTGAGATCGATCATCCGGGTGCCGATGGTGTAGTGGGACACAGCACCCGTCGGCATCCAGGAGGCCAGCGTGCGCAGCAGGATGATGTTCACCTGGGCGAACAGCCCGATGGCGACGACCTTCCCCATCTCGCGGACCACGCGGCGGAAGCGCGGCCCGTCGAAGTCCAGTGTGAGCCGCAGCGGCCCCCAGAGGCGCCGGACGATCGGCAGGTGCACGAGCACGTGGACCAGCCCGCCCACCGCGTTGCCCCAGACCAACGCCCACGCGGGCTCATGGAACTGCGAGCCGAAGAGCACGAGGCCGCCGACGATGAAGAAGCTGACGATGCCGGGTGCCACCTTCGGGACGAAGAAGTGCCCACGGTGGTTGAGCAGCCCCTCGAAGAAGGACACCACGCTCACCATGCCCAGGAACGGCATCAGCCAGCGCGTCATGCTCGCCGTGAGCGCGAACTTCCCGGGGTCCTTCGAGAACCCGGACGCCACGAGCCAGACCAGGGGCTCCGGGAACACCATGGCGAGGGCGACGATGACGGCGTTGGCGAGCAGGAGGGCCGACAGCACACGGTTCGCCAGGGTCTGGGCGGCCTCCGGACCGTCCTCGATCTCGGCGCGCGCCACACCGGGAACCAGGGCCCCCGTGAGCCCCTCGTCCGCGACGTAGCGCCGGAGCATGCCGGGGATGGTGTACGCCTGCCAGAAGACGTCTGCCGAATCGCCGGCACCCAGGTATCGCGTGATCACGAGGTCACGGACGAAGCCCAGGATGCGGGAGGAGCCGGTACCCATCACGCTGTACATGAAGCGTCGCAGGAAGGTCATGGCCGCGACTAGCCCGGCGGATCCGCCCCGTCGACGCGGGGCAGGAGCACCGTGAACACGGTCTCCCCGGGCCGGCTGCGCACGGTGACCTCCCCGCCGTGGGTGAACGCGACGGCCCGCACGAGCGCCAGCCCGAGCCCGGTGGACCCCTTCCCGCGGCCCGTGGTGAAGAACCGGTCGAACACCCTGGGCAGGTTGGCCTCGCTGATGCCCGGGCCGTCGTCCAGGACGTCGAAGCCGGTCCTGCCGCCCTCGATGCGACACCGGACCCGTGCGGAGCCCCCGTGGACGCGCGCGTTCTCCAGGAGGTTCGTGAGCACCGCGTCGAGCTGGCTGCGGTCGCCGACCACGCAGCCCGCCCGACCCTCCACCTGCGCGCCGAACCGCCCGGCCACGTCCTGTACGAGGACCTGGAGGTCGATGGGGTCGGCCCCTCCGCGCTCCTCGGCCCGCGCGAGGCTCAGGAGCCCCGTGACCAGGCGCTCGAGGCGCTCGACGCTCTGCCCGGCGTTGTCGAGGAAGCGCGTGCGCTGCTCGGCGGGCATGTCGGGGTCGTCCGCCAACAGCTCCAGGGTGCCCTTCAGCGTGGAGAGCGGCGTCTTGAACTCGTGGGACACGTTGCTCGCGAACTCCGAGATGTACGCGAGCCGGTCCCGGAGGCGGACGGCCATGCTCTGCACCGAGCGCGCGGTGTGTCCGACCTCGGCGAGGTGGGAGGCCTTGGGGCGCTCGAGGGTCTCCAGCCCGTCGAAGTGACCGTCCGCCACCCGCGACGCCGCCCGGTCCACGGCGCGGAGCGAGCGCGTGAGCACGAAGCTCGACGCGGCGCCGAACGCCACCGTGATCAGCACGGCCAGGACGGCGCCCTGGAGCAGCCCGGCGGGCGCCATCTGGTAGAGGGCCTGGAGCTCCTCCCGGGGCGTGCGGGAGATCACGAGCGCCCCGACCACCTCGCCGTGCACGACGACCGGATGGGCGAGGAAGACGCGCACGTCGGCCCGACGCGACTGGCTGTCCCAGGCGGCCCGCGTGGGCGGGCGCGGACGGAGCACGACCTCCCGCGAGCCCGCCAGGGCCGCGCGCACCTCGGGGTCCTGGGACAGGTCCTCGCCGAGGTACCTCCGGTCACCGGAGCTCGCGACCACGATGCCCTCGACGTCCACGAGCCGGATGCCCGACAGGGTCGCGTCCTTCGCCCGCCGGAAGGCCGCGGAGAGCTCGGGCTCGTGGTCGTGGAGGGTCCCTCCGTCCACCTCGGCGGCCACGACCATCTCGAGCAGCGCCGCCTGGTGCTCGAGGTCCCAGCGGGTCTGGCGCACGAGGTCCTGCCCGAGCGCCCCGGACAGCAGGAGCGCGGCGACCGGCAGCGCCAGCACCAGGAAGTAGGCCACGAGCAGCCACGCCCGGAGGGGGAGCGTGGGGAGCAGCCGGGTCACGACAGGCGGAACCCGAGGCCGTGCACGGTCTGGATCCGCCCGTCCACACCGGCGTCGCGGAGCTTGGCGCGCAGGTTGCGGACGTGGGAGTCGACCGTGCGGTCGGAGACGTGGTGGGGGCCGTCGTAGGCGAGCTCGACGAGCGCCGCACGCGTGAACGCACGGCCCGGGTGCTTCACGAGGGCGGCGAGCATGCGCAGCTCGGTGACGGTGAGCTCCAGCTCCACCTCACCCGCCCAGGCCCTGTGGGACGCGGGGTCCACACGGATGGCGCCGCTCTCGAGGAGGGCCGTGGGGGCGCGGGACTCGCCGCCGGCCCGCCGGAGCAGGGCCCGCACACGGCTCACGAGCTCGCGTGGGGAGAACGGCTTCGTGAGGTAGTCGTCGCCGCCCAGATCGAGACCCATCACGCGGTCCATCTCCTCCGACCGGGACGAGAGGAACAGGATGGGCACCGACGACACCTTCCGGATGCGCCGGCACACCTCGAGGCCGTCGAGCTCGGGCATGAGCACGTCCAGCACGAGGAGATCGGGCGGAGCCACCTCGAAGGCCCGCAGCGCCTCCTCGCCGTCGCCGGCCTCGCGGAGGGCGTGCCCCTCGCGGGCGAGCGCGTACCGCACCACCTCGCGGAGGTGCGGGTCGTCGTCGACCAGCAGGATGTCAGCCATGGATGCGCGTCACCTCGTCGAGGGCCCGCACCCGCGCCAGGAGGGCGGCCAGGTGCGCGCGGATCGCCCCTTCGTCGCCGGCCAGGGCGGCCAGCCCGATCTGGAGCCGCAACTGTACCACCTCGTCGAGCACGCCTCCGATGGCGGACGCCGCACGCTCGCGGGCCTCGCGCAGGCCCGCGTCCCCGCCGGTCTCCGCGAGCAGCCGATCCGCGAGCCCGAGGCGCGCGTCGGAGGCGAGCAGGGCATCGCGGAGCCCGCCCACGTCGGCGTCCCAGGGGACACCGGCGGCGACAGGGTCCGCGAGCGTGCGCTCGAGCGCTCCGAAGACCTCGTGGATGCGGCCCTGCAGAGGGCCTCCGAGCCGCGGACGGGCCGGGGGCGCGCCGAGCAGCGGCAAGAACACGGGCCAGGCCACGAGGGCCCCCGCCACCACCGCGGGCGACGGGTCCTTCCGGTAGAGCGACCAGGCGACCGCCCCACCCGTCGCGAGGTACGCGACCCCCAGCACCGCGGCGAGACCGGGCTGGACGTAGGCGATCATCGGCCCCTCCCACCGAACATGCCCTTGCGCTCGGGCTGCCAGTCCTTCGAGTAGTCCCCCGTGGCCGACCGCGTGGTGGCGCCGAGGCTCGAGAACACGTCCTCCTCGAGAGGCCGCAGGAAGGTCACCTCGGCGGCCGGGCGGGCCACGAACGGACGGAGCACCCAGCCCGTCTGCGCCGTGCAGATCGCGAGGACCACGACGCTCGCGAGCGCCGCCATCCACCGGTTCCGCCCGCCCGTCGGCATGGAGCGGGCGAGCACCGAGAGGCCCGGCAGCCCCACCAGACCGAGGGTCGCCGCCAGCAGGAGGACGGCGAGGTGGTACGACGGCTGCAGCGAGTACACCAGCCACACGACCGGGCCGATGGCCGCCGCGAGCACGGCCGTGCGCGCCATCGCCACCAGTCCCGCGATGGTCATGCGGCTCCAGGACACCTCGATCTCCGCCGCCGCGAAGAACGCCCGACAGGCCGGGAGCGTGAGGATCACGGGGATCCAGAGCAGCGCCGGCATCTTCAGGGCCGCGAACGGGACCTGCAGGCCCCCCCGGTAGCCCCCGACCACCAAGCCGAAGATCCCGCACCCCACGGCCGCGATGCCGAGCAGGGGGACCACGACCTCCCGCAGCGACTCCGCGTCCTCGTGGGCCTCCACCACCCCGATGGGGTCGCGGAGCACGGCGCCAGCCAGACCGAACACCCCGCGGCTCATCCGAGCACCACGCGGGCCGCGATGCGCGCGCCCACCAGCACGGTGAGGAGGATCCAGCCCGACACGAGCAGGCGCATCTTGGCCAAGCGGGCGACCGCGTGGTCGGCCGCGGCGTCCCGCTCGCTGGCGACCAGCCCGACTGCGGCGTGAGCCAGCCCCAGCGCGCCGATGGCGGGCAGGGCGAGGGCCATCAACGCCGGCGAGAGACCGCTCGTGGCGCTGAAGTACAGGAAGACCGGCGCGAGCCCGAGCGCCATGCCGCCGCTGCGCACGAAGGCCCGCAGGAGGTCGTCCGCGAGCCGGGTGACCGGGGCCCCGAGGTCGAGGAACTGGTGACCCACGAGGAGCGCCGGACCCGTGAGCACGAGGCTCCCGGCGTCCACGAGGAGCGCGGTGGGGCCGTGCAGGGCGGCTCCCTGCGCGTCTCCGCTGCCCAGCGCGACCGCCGCGCCGAGCGCCACGAACCCGAGCACGCCGCGGGCGAGCTCCGAGGGTGCGGGGAGCCCTGTGGGGCTCTCCTCCGCCGCTGTCTCCGTCCAGACTTCCGCTGCCGCTTCCATGACGACCTCCTTGGACACAAGGTAGGCCGGCGGTCAGGAGGCCCCGCGGACGGTGCGAGCACGGCTCGCGGGGCGTTCGTGCAGGGACCGTGCAGGCGTCAGGGGCAGGTGTAGGTGCCGAGGCCGCTGGTGTCGCCGGGCGTGCCCTCCAGCCACTGCACGGCGGGGTCGAACGCGTCGTAGGCGTCCCGGTCGCCGACCCGAACCCAGCAGGCACGGTGCAGGGTGGTGTCGGCGGTGTCGGGGGTCGTACCCCACACATCCCCGGGGTCTTCGCCCAACCGGCCGAAGACGTCGTGCAGCAGGCCCCCGCAGCTCAGGGTGATGGTGTCGTCACCGTTGAACCCGAGGCTCGGCGCGGCCACGCAGGCGGGCAGCGGGGTGAGGAGGTTGCAGATCAGGAGCTCGGCGTTCGGAGAGAGAGAGCCGCTCAAGGGGATCGTCTGGTTGGCGACCGTGTTCCCGTTCGGGAACACCTCGACCACGCAGGTGGAGAGGTCGACCGCGGTGGACCCGAGGTTGGTGATCTCCAGCGCCTTGTTCGTGCCCGTCGGGCCGTCGAAGTACTCCGAGAACGCCAGCCCCTGGCCGGCCCCCGGGCTCGTCGGTCGCACCTCGACCGGGAGCTCGATCGTGCCGCCCGGGTGGGTGGCCACGACGGTGTCCGCGCCCACCGAGAGCGCGCTGACCGTGAACGACGCGGTGTCGGAGCCCTGGGGCAGGAAGACGCTCGTGGGCACCGAGACGCGACCGCTCACCGTCGAGAGCGTGATGCTCTCGCCGCCCGGGCCGGCGAAGTTGTCGGCGTACAGGGTGACGGCCGTGGAGCCACCCGTGGTGAGCGAGAACCCGCTCGGCGTGAAGTGGTCGGGCCGGAAGCCGTCGTAGCAGTCGACCGCGACGTCGTAGGACAGGCAGACCTCGGCGTCCGAGTCGACCCGGACGTACCGGGTGATGGCGCTGGCCGTGTTGTTGTCGATCAGGAGGTCCGCGTACCCGTAGCCGAACGGGACGGAGCTGAGCAGCGTGCCGCCCGCGTCCAGCAGGGCGAGCTCGCCGGTGTGCCCGCCGTCGAGCGCCGACCACAGCGAGACCGTGCACACCGCGTTCGCCGGGATGTCGGCAATGTAGAAGTCGCGCGCGCCGACCTCGAGGCTGGCGAGCGACCAGGAGACCCCGCCCCCGATGATCTGGGCCTGGCCCCGGGTGCTGTTGGGGTCCGTACCGTCCGAGCAGTCCATGGCCGAGGGCTCCTGGCGGAGCACCGCGCCGTCGTCGCCGTACAGACGGTCGCCGCTGAACTGGTAGCCCATGGGCGCCAGCACCTGGACGCACTGGCCCGTCGCGATGTCGGGGTACGGCACGTGCAGCCGGATGGAGTTGGCGACCGAAGGGCCGAGGAGCTCCCAGCAGTCCGCCGACCCGCACACCCCGACCTGCTCGGTGCCCACCTCGGCCACGACGCTCACGAGCTGGCCGCCGTGGGTCGCGAAGTCGAGCTGGGTGTCCGAGGCGTCCCAGATGTACAGCGGCACGCCGGTCGCCGTGGTGGTGACCCCGGAGACCGCGGTGATCTCGATCTCGCCGAAGTAGTCCTGGGTGGTGTCGACGGTGAGGTTCACCCGGGTGCCGGGCTCCAGGGACACGAGGCTCGTGTTGTAGGCCATGATCCCGCCGTCACCGCCCTGCAGCCAGACCTTGATGCCGTCGTTGAACGTGACCACGGCACCCGTGATGGCGTAGCCGAGGCCGGTTCCCGGCGTGAGCGTGCGGAGGGCGCCGATGCCGGTGGTGGTGGCGTAGGGCGTGGAGGTCCAGGGGACCCCGCCCAGCGGGTGACCGATCCAGGGTCCTGCGTCGAAGATGCCGTCACAGGCGGCCGGATCGGTGTCCGCGTCCGTGTCCGCGTCGGTGTCGGCATCGCTGTCCGCGTCGGTGTCGGCATCGGTGTCCGCGTCGGTGTCGGCATCGCTGTCCGCGTCCGTGTCGGCGTCGCTGTCCGCGTCCGTGTCGGCGTCGCTGTCCGTGTCGCTGTCCGCGTCCGTGTCGCTGTCCGCGTCCGTGTCGCTGTCCGCGTCCGTGTCGCTGTCCGCGTCCGTGTCGGCGTCGCTGTCCGCGTCCGTGTCGCTGTCCGTGTCCGCGTCGGCATCCGCGTCGCTGTCCGCGTCCGTGTCGCTGTCCGTGTCCGCGTCGCTGTCCGCGTCCGTGTCGGCGTCTCCGCCGAGGCACGCAGCGGACCCCTCGCAGTCGGGATCCGCACAGTCGAACAGGCCATCCCTGTCGTTGTCGGCGTCGTCCGAGCACTCGCCGGGCACGTCGCCCTCGATGTCCTCGTCGGCCGGCAGGCAGGCGAAGAGCGCGAACAGCAGGGCGGTCATGGGGTCTCCTCCGGGGTCGCGGGGACGTCCGTGGGCGGGGCGTCCGTGGGCGGGGCGTCCGGTGCGGGCGGCTCGGTGGGCGCCGGCGTGGGCAGCGGGTCCGCCTCCATCGTAGGCTGCGGGACGGCGGGTGGCTGGACGACCTGGAACTCCATGTCCGTAGGCGCGAGCACGGGCCGCAGGATGGACAGCGTTCGGGGTGCGGGGGGGTCGTCCTCGCGGTCCACGGTGTCGAGGATGGCCTTCGCGGCCTCGGACGCCAGGGTGCGCACGGCATCCACCAGCATCTCCTCGCCGGTCGGCAGGGGCAGGGGCTCGCGATCGAGGGCGACGATGGCCTCGGGGAGCTCGATCCGCCCGACGCTCGCCTGGGTGCCGATCTCCACGGGCACGGTCGTGCCCGCCTCGAAGAGCTGGAAGCTCGTGGCGTGCGTGGTGTCGTGGGTCATCTGCACGTCGATGGGGCGCGTGGCCTGTTCGCCCGTGCCGAGGTCCACGAGCTTCACCGCTCCCGAGAGCCGCACGGTCTGCGCGGTGCGATGGAGCACGTACTCGACCTCGACGGCCTCCGTGCACACCTCGTCCGGGCTGTACAGCAGGGTCTCCTGGTCGCACTCGACGATCCGCATGCCCTCCACCACCTGCTTCGACTGGCTGGTCTGCGGAGCCTCCACGGCGGACTGGTTCACCCGGATCGTGACGCGCACCTGATGGTCCGGCGGGTCGTCGATGGACGACAGCACCTCGGGGTTCAGGATGCGCACGAACCGGCTGCCCGCGTCGTCGACCTCCCGCTCGATGCGGTCGAGGAGCATCGTGCCCACGGAGAGCTGCCGGCCCTCGACCACCGTGGCGTCGTCCACGGGGTCCATGAGGAGCCCGAGCCTCGAGCAGTCCAGCGCGCGGGCACGGTCGGCCTCGAGCGTGTTGTCGCCCACGACGTGGCCGGCCTTCTCGAAGTGCGAGACCGCCGCCCGACACGCGTTCTTGGAGAGCGCGTAGCGACCGAGCCCGACCTCGACGGCGGCAGCCCAGGCGTCGAGCTCGCGGTCGCCGGTGAGCTCGAAGGCCCGTCGGAAGTGGTCGGCCGCATCGTGGTAGCGGTGCTCGTCGAGGTCGGCGCGGGCCCAGGCGGCGAACGTCGCGCCCTGCTCGGCGTCCAGACCGACCAGGTCGCCCTTCAGCTCCCGTGCGGCGTCGAAGGCCTCCACGGCCACGGCCCAGTCACCCGCCTCGTGGGCCACCGAGCCCCGGGCGCGCTCCGACATCGCCCAGGTCGAGATGACCGTCTTCAGCTCGGATGTGGCGTCCGCCGTCGAGAACGAGAGGAGCTCGACCTCGTCGAGGGACTTCGCGTAGGCGAGCATCTCGCGGTAGGCGTCCGCGGACGCTGCGTAGCGTCGTGCGGCCTCGTGCTCGCGGGCGATGTCGAGCCGCTCGTCCCAGGCGTCCTTCGCGTGCTCCCGAAGCGCCTTCCGCGGCTTGGTGGCGTAGATGTCGTTGTCGAGCGCCGTCAGCCAGTGGTTGGAGGCATCGATCCACCGACCGTCGTTCGCCGCCCTGACGCCCAGCCGGTACGGGCTCGGTGTGCACGCGAGGAGGAGGACGAGCGGCAGGACGGGCAGGATGGGCAGGGAGCGCATCGTTCCCGCCTATCCCAGGGGGCCCCGACCGGCCTCCTCCACGAGCAACCCCCGCAACGCGGCGGCGGCGGTCGAGAGCCGGTCCACGCCCCGGTGGATCAGCACGAGGTCGCGGGTCAGCGGTACCCTGGGGTCCGGCCACCACATCAGCCGGCCCTCGGCGACCGTGCGCTCGGCGGCGGAGCGCGGCACCAGCGCCACCCCGAGGCCCGCAGCCACGTTGCCCTTGATGGCCGGGATGGACCCGAGCTCCATGGCCACGCGCGCCTCCGGGAAGTGGCGCTCGAGCAGGATGCGCAGCGGGCTCCCCTCCACGAACGTCAGGTACGGCGGGTCGTCACGGCGCTCGTCGGGCGACGCGACCACCACGAGCGGGTCCGCACACCAAGGCTCCTCCACGACGCCCCAGGGCTCGGTGTCCCCGGGGAGGCGCGTCGCGATGCCGAGGTCCAGCGAGCCCTCGCGCACGGCCTCCACCACGCCCGGCGTGCCGATCTCACGCAGCCGGTAGCGCACGCCCGGATGCCTGCGCAGGAAGGCTCCCAGCACGCGCGGGAGCAGGTAGGTGGTCGCGGTGGCCCCGGCCCCGAGGGTCACCTCGCCCTTCGCGAGCCCGAGGACCTCGGCGACGGCGGCCCGCCCCTCGTCCACGGCCGCCCGGGCGGCCCGGGCATGCGGGAGCAGAGCGCGTCCAGCGTCGGTGAGCAGCGCCCCACGGCGGTCCCGCAGGAACAGCGGCCCACCGAGCGGCTCCTCCAGCCTGCGGATGGACGCCGAGAGCGCGGGTTGGGTGAGGTGCGCAGCACGAGCCGCGGCCGTGAAGGTGCCCTGCTCAACGACGTGCAGGAAGTTCAGCAGGTCGGCATACATAGACTCCCCTTATGGACACCACCAAGAACATCCATTGGTTCTGTTCATAGCGCCGGGCGACGTTCCTGCCAGGAGGTCGCCGTGATCCACGCGCTCATGCTCGCGTTCGTCGCTGGAATCGTCACCACCCTCGCAGGATTCGGGGGCGGTCAGCTGCTCGTGCTCGGCCTGGCGGCCCTCTGGGGTCCGCTCGCGGCGCTCACGGCCACCGGGCCCGCGCTGCTGGTCGGAAACCTCCATCGGCTCTTGCTGTTCCGCGCAGACGTGGACCAGCGCGCCTCCGGGGTCTACGCGGTGGGCGCGTTCCCCGGGGCGCTCGTGGGGGGCGTCACGGCCACCGTGGTGCCCGAGCGGGTGCTGGTCGTCGGGATGATCGGGGTCGCGGTGCTCGCCGTCGCCCGCCACGTCCTCGACCCCCGCCACCGCGTCCCCGTGTGGCTGCTCGGTCCCGGCGGAGCCGTCGTGGGCTTCGTGGCGGCCACCGGCGGTGGCGGCGGCGTCCTGGCGGCACCGTTGCTCCTCGGGACCGGGATGAGCCGGGCGGCGTACGTGGCGGCGATGGCCACGGGAGCCCTCGCGATCCACACCGGGCGCATGCTCGGCTACGCGTCCCGCGGCGCGATGGCCCCGTCGGACTGGGCGCTCGGCCTCGGGCTCGCGGTCGCCATCGCAGCAGGGAACACCGTGGGTCGCCGCCTTCGCGACCGCCTCTCGGAGCGCTGGATGGCCCGTGCGGAGCTCGGGGTGCTCGTGGCCAGCGTGCTCGCCGCCGTCAGTGCAGCAGGTTGAGCCGCTCGACCCGCAGCTCCTCGGCGTAGCGACGGGCCCACGCCCGCGAGGGGTCCACGAACACGGCATCGCGGAACAGACCGTAGGCCCGCTCGATGTCGCCCTGCTCCCGGGCCTCGAGGCCCTCGCGCATCCAGACGTCCGCGTGCGCCGACCCGATCGCCATCACCGCCGGGTTGGTCCGGCTCCACACGAGCGCCTTCCGCATCGACGCCACCGCCTCGGGGCGCGCCTGGTGCTCCGAGCGCCGCGCGAAGCAGGCTCCGATGGCGGGGAACGCCCGCGGCTTCTGGCTCGCCTGCCAGTCCGTGGAGAACGCGCGGTGGGCGCGGGCCCGCCGCCACCACGTCTCAGCGCGCAGGCAGTGCCCGGTGTTCGCGTCGGCCACGGCACGATCGACGTCCTGGGCAGCCTCCTGACCCATCCGGCCCTTGTCGACCAGCTCCACCACCATTCCCGGGAATCGGACCTCACCGGCGGCGAACAGCGGGTCTGGCGACGGCTCGGTCGCCGGCACCACGCCATCGGGACCGATCACGACCACCCCCAGCGCATACCGGCCCAGGGCGAGGTCCGGTGCGAGCGGGAGGGCGATCCGGCCGTCGTAGACCTCCTCGGGACCCCAGCGCTCCACGGGGTACCAGCTCTCGAGGCCGAGCGGGACGTTCCAGGACGCCACGAGCCGACCGGCATCGTGCAGGAAGAAGAACAGGCGCACGCCATCGGGCCGCGCGGGGACCTGGAGCCCCAGCTCGACGTAGAGCCAGCTCCCCGGGCTCACCTCGGGTGCCGGGAAGTCCACCCCGTGCAGGACGACCTCGCGGCCGTCCGTCCGGAACGTCGCGCGTCGATCGACCGGCCCCTTCCACGGGGCCATGACGAGCCCCTTGCGGACGAAGTTCCCGACGTGGAGGTCCTCGCAGCACCCGTACCCGGGCATCTCGATGTAGTTGTCGCGCCACCGCGGGCCGACCCGGTGCACGGCGGTCCCGGTGGAGGCGTGGGCGTGCGCGAGGTCGAAGGGGTACTCGTCGAAGGCGTACTCCTCCACGAAGGCCGTCTGGGCCCGATGGAGCGCGAACGGGATGTCGATGAGGCCCTTGGAGTCTCGGATGATCCCCGAGTTCCCGCCCCAGAAGAGCATCGCGCCCATGTCGTGGTCGAGCACGTCACCGTGGTCGATGTGGAGCTGACGCAGGGCGCTCGCGTAGTGGTTCACCCGCTGGAGCACCGACTGTGGCGTGGTCTCCGGCTTGTAGTTCTTCAGGTAGAGCACCTGGGGCACGAGGGCGAGGGCCAGGAGCCCGACCACCGCCCCGCCCGCCAGCGCCGGACCTGCCGCACGCCCGTGGTCGCGCAGGGCGACCGCCACGTCGCGCAGACCGAGCGCGAAGACGACCGCCGCCGGCACGCTCACGAGCGACATCCAGCGGTAGCCCCGCATCCAGTCGCCGCCCGAGCGGAAGCAGAAGAGCAGCCCGATGCCGAGCATGCCCCAGGCGAGGAGACGGGTGCGCCAGCCGTCTGCGCCCACACCCGCGATGGACACAGCCGCCACCGCCAGGCCGATGCCCACGATGCGGACCTGGAGCCAGAGCGGGCTGGGCGGACGACGGGCGAGCCAGCCCCACTCCATGAAGGGCTCCACGCCGGGGTAGAGCAGCAGCACGCCGAGCACGGCGGAGACGCCGACCACCAGGGCCCCACGCCAGCCGCGCAGGCCGGCCACACCGGCGAAGAACACCGGCAGCAGCCAGAACCGGGCGAGCTCGTACCCGTAGCCGCGGATGTAGCCCCACCCACGAGCGTGCCAGACCATCGGCTGGAACGGGTCCTCCCCGATCTTGGCGTAGTAGGTCGCGGGGAACGGGTAGGCGAAGTAGTCGTAGCGGATGGCGTGGTACACCGCGAAAGGCAGGACGAAGCCCAACAGCGACCCGACCGCCCTCCCCCACCGCTTCTCGCCCGTGGCCTCGAGCACGAAGGCCCACAGGAGCCCCGAGGCCGCGTAGGCCACGCCCTCGGGCCGGGTGAGCGCCAGACCGAGCCAGGGCAGGAAGGCGAGGGGCCACCGCCCCGGCTCGGACTCCTGGAGCGTCCGGAGCATCGCCAGCGCCAGCAGCGCGCAGAACATGCTGTTCTCGAGGCCGCTGGTGCTCCAGATCACGAAGGTGGCGTCGAGCGCCAGCACCCACGCGGCGACCACAGCCCATCCGAGGTGCCGGATGCGCCCGACGATGGCGGCCACCGCGGGCACGGTGAGGATGGGCAGCAGCCAGCCGGTCATCTTGGACGACGCGAAGCCGTTGGAGCCCATGAGCTGCCAGCCGGCCATCCAGAACACCCAGAGCGGGTTGCTGTAGCCCTCGATGCGCTCGTCGCCCGGGAAGCGCACGAGCCCCCAGCCGAGCGCGAGGTTGCGGGCGTACGCGAAGCTGATCGCGGAGTCCTCCACGTACCACCACCAGATCCGGTCCTGGGCGTACAGGGTGGCGGCGATCGCGAGGAGGATGGCGACCGCGGGCAGGGCCCGTTCGCGGGTCATCGGGCCCGGAGGACGGCGCGCAGGGCGTCCGGCAGCTGATCGCGGCGGAGCACACCGGCCAGCTCGGACTCCAGGAACCGCTGCTCCGCCTCGGACGCGGGCTCACCGCACGCGAGGACCGGGATGTCGCGGAGACCGGAGAGCACGTCCAGCACCGCCAGACCCTGCTCCACCGGCAGATCCAGCGGCACCAGCACGGCCTGGGCGTGGTCCGGCAGGGCGCGCAGCCCGCCGTTGGCGAGCGCCTCGACCACCACGCCGTTCCCGCGCAGGAGGTCGGCGATGCCGCGGGACGACGGCGCCCCCTCGACCACGACCACGCTGGTCTCGGGCGGCAGGGCGTGGGTGTCGATGATCTCGCGGAGCTTCTCGCGGGTGACGGGTTTGTGGAGGAAGGCGCAGGCACCGAGGGTGGCCGCCCGACCGCCGTCCTCGGTGGCCGAGAGCATCACGACGGGGAGACGGGAGAGCTCGGGGTCGCTCTTGATCTGCTGGAGCAGCGTGAGCCCGTCCGTGCCCGGCAGGAGGACGTCGAGGGCCACCAGGGACGGATGGTGGAGGCGAGCGAGCTCGAGGGCCTCGGTGGGGTTGGCCGTGGTGACCACACTGTGCCCGTCGGCCACGAGCATGTGCTGGAGCACGCGCCGGAGCACGGGATCGTCGTCCACCACGAGCACCGTGACGGCCCGCCGGCTCCCCTCCTCCACCGTGCTGTCGTCCAGCTCCGGCAGCCAGATCGTGAACCGGGAGCCCTTGCCCTTCTCGCCCTGACCCTCGAGCCGACCGCCGAGAACCCGGGCGAGCTGGTTTGCCACCGCGAGACCCATGCCCGCGCCGCCGAACCCACGATCGTCGCTGTCGTCGATCTGGTTGAACGCGCCCAGCATGCGCTCGAGGTCGCCCGGCTCGAACCCGATGCCCTCGTCTTCGACAGTGAGCGCGAGCCCGCCGTCACGCGCGGCCGTGAGCACCCGCACGGTCCCGCCCGCACCGAACTTCACGGCGTTGTCGAGGATGTGCGCCAGGGCCTCCGAGAGCCGCCGGGGATCGGTGACGATCTCGGGCACGGACGGGTCGAGCTCGATCTGGAGGGTGACGCCGCCCTTCTGGGCCGCAGCAGCGACCGTCTTCGCGCAACGGTCGACGATCTCGCCGATGAGGACGGGCTCGAACACCGGGTGGACCTCGCCGGACTCGAGCCGCGCGAGGTTCAGGACGTCCTGCAGGAGCTTGAGGAGCTTCTGGCCCGACGCGATGATCTTCGACGCGTCCTCGGAAGCCTGGTCCGGCAGCTCCTCCATGAGCATCTCGGCGTAGCCGATGATCGCGTTGAGCGGCGTGTGGATCTCGTGCGTCATGTTGGCGAGGAAGGCGCCTTTCGCACGCACGGCCGCCATGGCGAGCTCGCGTTGGAGCTCGAGCTGCTGCTGGGTCTGCGTGACGAGGGCCTTCTCGGCGCGCAGCTGGAGCTCGAGGTCCGCGACCCGACCGCCGAGCGACTTGGCCTGCTGCTGGTAGAGCTCGGTCTGGATCATGAACGACTGGACCTGGGCCTCGGCGTCGCGCTCCACGAGCTGCCGCCATCCGAGGGCGTCGTCGATCCGCGCGATCAGCGTCCGGGCCCAGTCGCCCTCGAGGGTGACCACGTCGCGCGCACCCGCCCGGAGGCCCTCCACCACGGACCAGGTGGAGACCTCCGTCGCCAGGAGCACGACGGGCATGAGCGGATCGCGCTCGATGACGTGGCGACAGAGCTCGAGCCCACCCTCGTCGAGGTGCACGAGCACCAGCGCCGGATGGAGGTGCGTGAGCCCTGCGATCGCGTCGTCGACGGTCTGGAACGCGTGCACCCCGAACCGACCCTCGAGGGGCGACAGGGAGACCGCGGGGTCGGGCTCGTACGCGAGTACCTTCGGACGGTTGGCCATGGGACCGACAACTTACAACGTGCGGGGCCTGCTGCGTCCCTCGATCGGTGTGATGGGACAGCGGATGTCGGCCGCCTGGCAGAAAGCCGACAGCGGACCCATGACGTTCGCCGATGCCGCGAACCTCCGCTCCCGGAAGACCTGCTGGCCCTCGGGCACGCGCTCGTCACCGGGATCGAGCAGGGGGTCCAGGTGGGCCGCGTGGTGCACGTCCTCCGCCACGACCTCCGACGCCAGCTGGAGGAGCAGGCCCTTGCCCAACGTCGCGGGGATCTCCGGCGGGAGCTGGACGCCGGGGAACCAGAACGGCCCGACCCACCCGCGCGAGAGCCGCACGACCTCGGCCTCCGTGTGCGCGCCGATCTGCTCGCGCAACAGCATGAGCTGGGTGGCGAAGTGCCGCGTGAGCAGGTGCTGCAGCAGGGGATCCACCTTGAGGCGCCCGCCCTCGAGGATCTGGAAGGGCCCGAGGCGACCGACCATTCCGGGGCCACGGACGATGAACCGGATGCGGAGCCAGCGCCCGTCGGGCGCGAGCCGGTCGTAGGCGCAGGTGACCTCGGTGACCTGCCCCATCCGCCGGACCGCACACTCCAGCCGGGTGACCGGGAGCAGGTCGTTCTCGCGCACGTGCACGCGCAGCGAGCGGCGGTGGCGCAGGCGGTTGCCGAGCTCGGGGTCCAGGCGAAGCGCGCGCTCGATGTCCTCCTCGCGGGGATCGGCCCCCTCGGCGGCCAGGACGCGCTCCGAGATCACCCGCTGCATCCAGCCGAAGCCCGGCATCCCGGTGGTGTCGTGGACCTCCGCGGGGAGGAGCTGATCGCCCGACAGCGCGGGGTCGAGGGCCCGCAGGTGGGCAAGCGCGGGCAGCAGGGGCACGAAGTCGCCGTGGGGGGCGAGCTGGTTCAGGCCGGTGGCGAGGGCCCGGACGTAGGGGCCGATCCGCTCGGGCGGGAGGTTCATTCCCCGTCGCCGCCGAGCAGCTGGTCGATCTCGGCCGCCGCGGCCTCCCGAAGCGCGCGCTCGGCGAGGCGTCGGGACCGCTCGCGGCTGACCTCCTCGAGCGAATCGGCCGTCTCCGCCGCGTCCATCGCGGCCTCCTTCTCGAGCTTGCGCGACAGCTCGGGGAGCACCTCCGCGATCATGTGCCGGCTCTGCTCGACGTACTGGGCCGTGGCCTCCATGGCCGTGTTGAGCTCGTCGATGCTCGCCTGCAGCTCGCTCACGACCACAGGTGCATCGGCCATCATGCCGAGACCCTGGATCCGCCGCCCGGCCGCGTTCACCGTGTGCGTGGCCGACAGGACGTACTTCGCCATGTCCTCGTGGAGCTCGAGCACGGTGTCGCGGAGGGTGCGCGCGGGCTCCAGGTGCTGGGCGCACTGCTCGGCGGACGCCCGGAACAGGTCAAGCGCGACGGCCTCCGTGCGCAGCTCGAAGGTGAGCTGGTCGATCCGACGGGCCTGCTCGGGCGTGGGCGCCTGCCCCTCGAGGAGCGCGAGCTCCTTCTCCACCTCGAGCACGCGCTCGGCCGCGAGCTTCTCGTTGTGCTTGGCCGCAGCGAGGTCGCGGTGGAGACGATCCACCTCGTCCTGCATCTCGAGGGCGCAGAGCTTGAGGTCGTCCGAGAAGGCGGTGGCCTCGCGCAGCCGCACGCTGACGCCCTCGTACTGGGCGAGCAGGGCCTCCGCGACGGACTTCCTGGCGAGGGCCACGCGACGCGCGGTGAACGGGCGCATCAGGGTGGCGAAGATCCCCGATGCGGTCTCCTCCTCCGTGATGCGATCGAGCTCCTGCCCGTGGCCCTTCATGCGCTGGAGGCCCTTGCCCAGCTCGTCCGCGATCCCCACCTGCGTGGTGTGCAGGTCGCTCACCTGCTCCATGGCGCGCTTGTGACGCGTCTGGACCTCTTCGCGTCGACGCGCGAGGGTCGCGTGGGTGAGCTGATCCCCGATGTAGACCGGCCGGGACATACTCCGAATCTGCCCGCCCGCGCGCCCGGGGTCAAGCGCTCCCGCGATGTCTGGATGCCCCTCGGGCTGTCTCGAATCGTCACCCGCCGGATGCTCTGCGCGGCCGCGGTGTCCAAGCAGACGAAGAGGGCCCGGTCCCCGCAGCACCATCATCAACCCCCGTCACGTGGCACGGGGACCGGGCGCTTCCTCTTCCTCCCGCCTACCAGGCGAGCGTGCCGTCGGGCGCGATCCTCACGCCGGTCGTCGGGAAGTCCGCCGCCGTGAGCTCGTTCATCTGGGCGTGGGCGGCGCCCTTCGGATCCGGGTGCGGACGGCTCTCGCCGTCGAGGGCCAGCGCGTGCACCCGGCCCCCCACGAGCACACCGTTCCCCGCGAGCTCGACGTGCACGATGGCAGAGGTGCCGCCGTGCCCGCCCTGGGTGCCGAACTGCCGGAAGCCCACGAAGTTCCCGAGGCTGTAGAGGATCAGGCGCCCGCGGTACCGCTCCATGGCGCGGAGCACGTGGGGCCCGTGGCCGATCACGAGGTCGGCCCCCGCATCGATCGCCGCATGGGCGAGAGCCTGCACGTCGCCGCGCTCCTCGCCCCACGCGACCTCCACCTTCCCGGGAACGTGGCGCGCCCGGGAGCCCTCGGCGCCGCCGTGGAACGACACCACCACGAGATCCGCGGTCTCGTCGGCCTTCCGCACCGCCGCCGCGATCTCCTCGGGCCGGTTGACGTTCAGGCAGCAGGAGCCCGAGTGGGCCGCCACGAACGCGACCCTCTTCCCTCCCCGCTCCACGACGGCCACATCGCCGTACCGCCCGGCGTGGGCGATGCCGACGCTGTCGAGGGCCGCCATGGTGGCGTCCTGGCCGGGCACGCCGAGATCCATGGCGTGGTTGTTCGCGAGGCTCGCCACGTCGATGCCCGCACCCACGAGGGCGGCCTTGTAGCGGGTGGGCGTGCGGAACGCGTAGCAGCTCGTGGACCCCGGTCCACACTTCGTGCTCGGGAGCCCGTCGGCGAGGGGTCCCTCGAGGTTCAGGAAGGCGATGTCGGCAGCCTGGAAGAGGCTGGCCACGTCCACGAAGAGGTCCTCGCCGTCACCGGGAGCCAGGCCCGCCGCACCCTTGCGGAGGTCGGAGCCCATCATCGTGTCGCCCGCGGCGGCGATGGTGAGCCTGCCGGGTCCGGGCTCCGTCTCGACGGGCGGAGGGTCGCCCTTCACGGACGCGAGGAGCGCCCGCGTGCGCGCCGACCCGAGCCACTGCTCGAGGTCCGGATGGTCCGGCGCCAGCGCCTCCACCTTCGTCCAGGCCGCGACCGCGCCGTCCCACTGCTCCAGCTGCCAGTGGGCCCACCCGAGCTCCCACCACGCCTCGACGCGGGTCGGATCCTCCTTCGTGGCCGCCTCGAGCGCGATCCTGGCGGGCTCCGCCCTCTGGGCCTTCAGCGCCTCCACACCGTCCTCGTAGGACCCCGCCCACCCGATCGCCGCCAGCATGCACCACATCCGTTCCGCTCCCTCCCGGCTCCGGTGATACCTCTATCCGCCTGTCCGGAGCGCACATGTCCAAGCCCTCGCGTCTGTCCCGTCTCGCGAAGCTCGGGAGCCTCACGGGTCGGGTGACGTCCTCGGTCATCGGAGGCCGCGTCCGCGACGCCTTCCGGAGCGAGGAGGTGCGCAAGAAGGCTCGTGAGAAGCTGCAGCTCGACAACGCGCGCGAGATCGTCGCCACCGTCGGGAAGATGAAGGGCGCGGCCATGAAGCTCGGGCAACAGATCGCCATCGCCGCCGAGGCGCTGGACCTCCCCGACGACGTCCGCGAGACCCTCGGGCGCCTGAACAACCAGGGTGAGCCCGTTCCCTTCGAGCAGATCCGGGCGGACATCGAGGCCGAGCTCGAGGGCCCGCTGGAGACCCTGTTCGCCCGGTTCGACGAGGTCCCCCTCGGCACGGCGAGCCTCGGTCAGGCCCACACGGCGGCCCTGGCGGACGGCACGGAGGTCGTGGTCAAGGTGCTCCACCGGGGCGTCGAGCAGTCCGTCGAGACCGACCTCCTGGCGCTCAAGGCCATGCTGCTGTCGAGCCGCGCCATGCGCCGGCCGAAGGCCGAGGTGGACGGTATCTTCGAGGAGATCAAGGCACGCCTGTCCGAGGAGCTCGACTACCTGCAGGAGGCCGCGAACATCCAGACCTTCCAGCGGCTCTTCGAGGGCGAGGCGTGGGTCCGGATCCCCCGCCTGCACCCGCGCTGGTGCACCGAGCGCGTGCTCACGATGGACCGTCTCCAGGGCGTGCACATCGACCGCTTCCGCGACGAGGGGTCCCAGGAGGCCCGCCAGCGCGCCGCCGAGGGGCTGGCAGAGCTCTACTACCGCCAGATCTTCCGCTTCCGGGTGCTCCACGCCGACCCCCATCCCGGCAACTTCCTCTTCGAGCCGGACGGCACGATCGGGCTGGTGGACTTCGGGTGTGTGAAGCGGCTCGACGAGTTCTGGATGGGCACCTACGCGCGATGCGCCATGGCGATCCATGCGGACGACCGGGAGGCCGCGATGGCCGCGTCCCGCGACATGGGCGCCTGGGACGGTGAGGACGCCGAGGGCGGCGAGGCGCTCTGGTCCTACCTGCGGGCGCTCGGCGCGGGCTTCCGCATGGGCCCCATCGTGCTGGGGGCCGACGACGAGAAGCTCGTGGAGCCGATCACCCGTGCGGGCCGCAAGCTCCCGCTGTACCGCAGCGTCACGCTACCGCCGGAGGTGCTGTTCCTGCACCGGTCGCTCGGCGGGCTCTACACGCTCTCCCGGTCGCTGAACGCGCGGGTCGACTACGGGTCGATCGCGATGCGCTACGCCGCCGAGGCCGTCGAGGCCGCCCGCGGCTGACGTGAGGCTCACGTGCAGGGCGGGCCGACGTACTCGGCGCGCGGGCGCAGGAGCCGGCCCACCGCGCGCTCCTCTTCGACGTGGGCGAGCCATCCGACCACCCGGCCCGCCGCGAAGAGCGGGGTGAACAGCTCGCGCCCGAAGCCGAGGGCCTCCAGCAGGATGGCGGTGTAGAACTCGACGTTCGCACGCAGGGCACGGCCGGGGTGACGTGCGGCGAGCGCGCGCTCGGCAGCCCCCTCGACGGCCCGTGCGAGCGCGAGCCGATCGGTGTGCAGTCCGCCGACGGCACCTTCCAGCGCGGCCGCCCGGGGATCCCGGACGCGGTAGACGCGATGCCCCATGCCCATGATCCGTCGGCCGGCATCGAGCTCCGCCCGCACCCAGGCATCCGCGCGCTCCGGGGAGCCCACCGCGTCCAGCATGTCGAGCACGGGTCCGGGGGCCCCTCCGTGCAGGGGGCCCTTCAGCGCGCCGAGGGCCGCGGTGACGGCGCTCACGGCGTCACTGCCGGTGCTCGCCACCACGCGAGCGGCGAAGGTGGACGCGTTGAGCCCGTGGTCCATGACGGTCGCCAGGTAGGTCGAGAGCCCGATGCGCTCGGCCTCGGTCGGGAGCCGCCCCCGGGCGAGCCGGAAGAGGTCGGAGGCATGGTCGAGGGCCGCGTCGGGCCGGGGGACGTCCGCCCGGGCCGCGAAGGCCACCGCCACCGCGACCTCCGCGATGCCGTCCTCCACCGCGCTCCAGTCGCCGGACGCCACACGACCGCGCACCACGGCCATGGGGCTCCCCCCGACCGTCAGGGCCCGCTGGCGCTCCCACGCGCGGACGCGTGCCTCGCCGAGACCCACGAGCGGCCGGCCGAGCACGAGCTCCGCGGCCCCCTCGAACCCCACGCGTCCCACGGTCTCCACGGGCACACCGCGGAACCACAGCCCGCCGCCCTCCCCGTCCACCCGGCTCACCGCCGTCCTCGCCGCCACGACACCCTCGAGCCCCGGAATCCACGCGCTCATCTCGACCTCCTCGTCAGTTCCTCTTCGTCCTCCGACAGGTCGATCGACCAATCGACCCCGCCTCGGCATACAGACGTGCATGACGACCTGGATCCCGGCTCCCGAGGCCCTCCGCCTGCTCGGCGTGAAGCGCGCGACCCTCTACACCTACGCGAGCCGGGGATGGGTGGCGACGCGTCGGCTCGACGGGCGCCGCAAGCTGTACCGCCGGGCCGACGTCGAGCGGCTCCGCGACCGGTCGCTGGCCCACCAGGGCTCGGGGGCCCGGTCCGCCGCGACCATGGCCTGGGGCGAGCCCATCCTGGAGACCGCGATCACCGGCATCGACCGCGACGGCCCGTACTACCGGGGCGTTCCCGCGGTGGACCTCGTGGACACCCCACTGGAGGCGGTGGCCGAGCTGCTCTGGGGCGTACCGCCCGGCCCCTGGCCCACGGGGACCGCGGCACCCGACCTGCCCACCCTGGACGGGCTACGCCGGCACGTCGACGGCCTCCCCCGGCTCGCCGCCCCCCTCGAGCAGGCCCGCCAGCTCGTCGTGGAGGTGCGCGCGGCCAGTGGTCTCCCGCCGCATCCGGACCTCACGGCCGCCGCGGTGCTCTGCGCGGACCACGACCTCACGGCGTCGACCTTCACGGCGCGGGTCGTCGCGTCCACCGGGGCGGACCTCTATGCGGTCGTCGTCGCAGCGCTGGCGGCGTTCTCGGGGCCCCGGCATGGAGCGGCCTCCCAGGCCCTCGCGGCCCTCCTCGCGGCCCCCGCGGCACTCGAGCGCGCCCTCCGGGACGGACGCGCACCCGGGTTCGGTCATCCGCTCTACCCGGACGGGGATCCGCGTGCGGTCGTGCTCCTCGAGCGCACACCGCCCACCGGAGCCCTCGCGCGGGCCATCGAACGGTTCGCCGCGATCGGTGTGGCCCCCAACCTGGACGCCGGGCTCGCCGCTCTGTGCGCCGCCCACGGGCTACCGCCCCGCGCGGGCTCCCTGGTGTTCGCCACAGGCCGGGTCGCCGGCTGGATCGCCCACGCCCTCGAGCAGCGGAGCGTCGGTGGGCTCCTGCGCCCGCGGGCCCACTACACGGGCTGGGATCGCTGACCCCGGAAAGACCTCGACCCCAGCCGCAAGGGGAAGGCGCGGCGGGGGTCGGGATGGAGGAATCGAGACTGCGAGACTTGTTTCGCTCTAGGCGAGCGTGCCGACCGTGGGGTCACCCATCTTGAGCGCCACGGTCTCGACCGTGGGGTCGCCCATCTTGAGCGCCACGGTCTCGACGGTGGGATCGCCCATCTTGAGCGCGATCGTCTCCACCGTGGGGTCGCCCATCTTGAGAGCGAGCGTCTCCACCGTGGGGTCGCCCATCTTCAGACCCACACCACCGAGGGCGAGGGAGCCGAGGATTGCGACGAGAGCGATGCGGACCATGGATGACCTCCGGACGCCCTCCCTAGAGCAAGCTGCGTGCCAACCACGGAAGCCCCTGTCCACACGGTCTCCCTTCGAGAACGCGACATTTATTCCGCACACGGGTGGTCCACTGGGATCCCCATGGCCCACCCGTGGTACACCCAGGGTGGAGGTCCCATGGAGGAACGCCTGCTGCCCGTGCTCCGGAGGGTCACGGCACCCGTGGGGGCGGAGATCGCCGCCCACGACGACCCCGCGTCTGCGCTCGTCACGCGCGTGCTCCCGACGACCGGTGGCTGGCTCCGGGCCGCCCTCGTGGAGGACCGGGAGCACGACGTCCGCTACGTCCAACGGCGGGACCTCGAGCAGGCGGGCCTCGCCAGCGCGGACGCCTGGCGCCTCGCCCTCGGGAACCTGGGGCACCGGGCCCACGAGCCTGCTGTGCCCATCGAAGGCGGCGTGGAGGTCCGCGCCTGGGGCGGGTTCGCGTCCAGCCTGGTGCTCCTCGGGGGCTGGTGGCGCACGGTGTCGGAGCGGGTGGACGGCGACCCCATCGCCCTCGCGCCCGACGTCGACCGTCTCGTGGTGATCGGCTCGGAGCACCCGGAGCTCCCGCGCTGGTTGGGCTGGGCGTTCGACACCTTCCGGACGACGTCCCGCCCGCTGTCCCCGGCCCCGCTGCACGCTCCCGGGAGAGCGCCGCGCAACCTCGCCCTGCTGCAGGCCTTCACGTACGCCGAGCAGGACGAGGTCCTGCTGGAGACCGCCCCGGAGGGCGTGTACGTGGCGGGGCTGGCGCTACACCTCGGTGCGGACGGGTCGGCGCGCACCCGGACGCGCGTGGAGCCCGGCCACCCGTGCTGGCTGCCGGAGGCCGACGAGGTGGAGACGCCGGCAGGCACGGTCACGCTCGGGTCCCTCGATCTGCCCAGGGTCCCGGAGCTGTGGCCGCCGCGGCGGCTCTGGAGCTGACCGCCGTCGACCGCGGTCACCCCAGGGTCATGGACGAAACATCACTCTCGGACGGCGCGGGGACTGCAGACCGCGGCGCCCGGAGGTGCCCCTGTTGCTGCTCGTCTCCCTGGCCGTCGCCCAGATCCATCTCTTCCTCGCGGACCCCCGTGAGCGTCCTGCCCCGTCGACCACCTGCGACGCCCCCCACTGCGCGGTGCTCCTGGAGCGCATCCGCGCGGCCCGGCACACGATCGACTTCGCCGTGTACGGCTTCCGCGGCCAGCCGGAGATCGTGGACGCCCTGGAGGCCGCGGTAGCGCGGGGTGTGCGCGTGCGGGGCGTGGTGGACGCCGATGCGCGGGGGGTCAACTACTACGCGGACACCGCCTCGGTGCGCGCACGGCTCCCGGACGTCCGCACCGACGAGGCCGCAGACCGGGCCTCCGTGGCGACCGCACGTCCCTTCCGCACCCGCGATGCGTGTCCGCGGCCGGAGGGCTTCCGGGGTCCGCTGCAGTGCCTCGGGTACGACCTGGGCGACCGCTGCCTCCTCGCCGGCCACGCGTCCCGCGAGCCCCTGGAGGCCGACGGGGACATCCTGCACCACAAGTTCTTCGTGTTCGACGGGAGAGCCGTGTGGACGGGCTCCACGAACGTCAGCGACTCCGGCACCGGCGGCTACAACGCGAACCTCGTGCTCGTGGTGGACGACCCCGTCGTGGCGGCCTGGTACACCCACGAGCTCGAGCAGATGTTCGTCCACGGGAGGTTCCACGGCGCCAAGGAGGCGACGGGGCCCCTCCACCGCACCCTGCCCGACGGCACGCGCATCACCGCGAGGTTCAGCCCGCAGGACCGGCCGCTGACCCGCGGGGTCCGCCCGCTGATCCAGGGGGCCCGCGAGTCCATCGACATCGCGGTGTTCTTCCTGACCCACAAGCACGTCACCGCCGACCTGATCGCGGCCCACAGGCGCGGTGTCCGGGTCCGCGTGCTCCTCGACGCGACGGCCGGCGGCAACGGGTACACCAAGCACGAGCTCCTCCGGGCGGCCGGGATCCCCGTGAAGGTGGAGGACTGGGGCGGCAAGATGCACGCGAAGGCCGCCCTCGTCGACGGACGGGTGCTCGTCGCGGGCTCGATGAACTGGACGAGTGCCGGCGAGGGTGGGAACGACGAGAACACCCTGATCGTCCAGAGCCCTCGGCTCGCCCGCCAGTACGCCGCGTGGTTCCAGGCGCTCTGGGACGACGTGGACGACCGCTGGCTCGCCGGGCGGCCCGATCCGGAGGGCCCCGAGAGCGGGTCTGCGTGCACGGACGGCGTGGACGACGACTTCGATCACCTGGCGGACGCCGAGGACCCCGGCTGCTCGGCCTCCCCGCCTCCCCTGCCCTCCCTGCCCCCCTGGCGCATCGTGCGCCGTGAGGACGGCGAGGGCGTGCTCCTGAAGGGCGTGGAGCGCGACGGTCGGCGGATCGCGCTGGCACCCGGGCACCCGGACTATGCCGGCACGCGCGCGGACCGGTGGTTCTGCAGCCGGTGGGAGGCCGAGGAGGCCGGCTACCGACGCAGGTGAGTCAGTAGAAGCGCACGTCCTGGACGGCGTAGAAGGTGCCGAGGTCCAGGTGGATGCGCGTGAGGGGCTGGAAGTCCGCGCACCCCTCGGGACAGACGTGGGACTCGAACGGACAGCCCGGCTCGTCGAAGGCCACGAGCCGCACGGTGGCGTTCACCGGAGGCCCGAAGTCCGCCTCGATGCGGCGGCCGTCCTCGTCGATGCGCAGGTCCTGCACGTCGAGCAGGCTGCGCTGGAACCCCGTGAACGCCTTGAAGCCGAGCGCGTCGAGCCCTTCGCGGGCCGGGAAGTCCGCCGGGAGGAGCCCGTCGCCCTCGAAGTACGTGTCGGGGATCGTGGGATCGGTGACGTCGGCCTCGTTGTCGTGGATCACCCAGAACGCCTGCAGCGGCGGCCAGGGGGTCGTGTCGTCGACGGTGGCCGGCTGCATCCACCGGCACTCTCCGTCCAGAGCGGCCAGGAGCGGCACGTAGTCGGTCCAGAGGTTGAACGTGACCTCCGCGGGCTGGACGCGCTGGCCGGCGCCCGTGAGGTCACCCGTGGCGACGGGGTCACCCTTGCAGGCCAGCAGCGCCAGGATCACGGACACGACGTCAGCTCCCGGATCCAGGCGTCGATGACGTCGGCCCCCGCCGTGTCGACCACGTGGGTGGCGAGCGGAGGCATCCGGTAGGCGCCCGGATCCCGCAGGCGCGCCGCCATCACGGACGTCTCGGGGCTGCCGGGGGCCACCACCAGGGCGTCCGTGAGGCCGAGGTCGCCGTGCACCGGCGGACCGCAGATCCCCATGTCCGCGAAGGGGGTGGAGATGCGCAGGTCGAGCTCACCACGCCCGGGTCCGTCGGGACGGTGGCACTGCGAGCAGTTCACGTGCAGGTACGCCCGGGCGCGGTCGGCCACGGGCGCGTCGCTGTCGAGGGCCGGGAATGCGGTGCGATCCGGCAGCGGCTCGGCGAACATGCCGATGTGCTCGAGGGTGTCGAGCTGCGGAGCGCGACGCCCGGTGAGCGGGTACTCCGCGTCGCGATCGAGCTGCCCGAGCTCGAGGCCGAGCGACCGGCCCGCGGCCGCCGTGTGGCACTGCATGCACGCCTCGGGACCCGGGATCTCCCAGGGGGTGCCGGCCGCGTCCACCGTCTCGTTCGACAGGATCAGGTCGGCGTCGCTCCCGTCCTCCCGCCATCGGTAGGCGTAGCCCGCCCAGACGTCCTCGGCGTGGTGCATGAACAGGCGCGTCTCGACCCGCTGGCCGTTCAGCGACATCTCCTTCGCGAGCACGGTGCCCACGGGGAACCCGAGGTCGCCGTCCGCGTCGACCGTGAGGGTGGTGCCGTCCGGGATGGCGAGCCAGCGGCGCTTCTGCGCACCGTCCGACCAGAACGGGTGGTTGACGTCGAACGGGAGCAGCCCCTCGACGGCTCGCGAGGGGTCTGCCGACTCGAAGCAACCCGTGGCCGAGAGGGTCTGGGGGAAGGTGGACGGTGTGGGCGCCAGGCCGGGCTGGAGCTGGTAGATCCGGCCCCCGTCGCGGTCGAGGACGTACATCTCGCCGTCCGCGTCCTCCGCGAAGTCCACGATGGGCCGGAACGTGTCCGCCAGCCGCTGGCGCCGCGGCACGCCGAGGTCGTCGTAGACGATCGCCACGATGCGGCCGTGGTAGTAGTCCGAGAACAGGTAGCGCCCGTAGAGCTCGGGGATCGCGGAGCCACGGTACACGCGTCCACCGATGACGGAGTACCCGGGGTCCTGCGGGTAGGCGACGACAGGGTCGATGAGGCCGTCACCGTCGCACGGGGTCGTGGCGTAGCAGGTGTCTCCCTCCTTGATACGCCAGCCGTAGTTCCCGCCCGCCTCGATGCGGTCGACCTCCTCGACCGCGTTCTGCCCGACGTCGCCGGCCCAGAGCTCACCCGTGACGCTGTCGAAGCTCATCCGGAAAGGGTTGCGCAGCCCGTACGCGTAGATCTCCTCGCGGTGACCCGTGCCGACGAAGGGGTTGTCGGGTGGGATGTCGTACGGGTTGGGGCCGTCCACGTCCAGACGCAGGATCTTCCCGAGCAGGACGTCCAGGTTCTGGGCACGGTTCCCGGGGTCTCCGCCCGATCCGCCGTCACCGAGGGCCCAGTAGAGCTTGCCGTCCGGCCCGAAGTCCACGTCGCCACCGTTGTGGTTGGGGAACGGCTGCTGGATGGTGAGCACCTCCTCCACGCTCGTGGCGTCCCACACCCGACCTCCCTGGGAGGTCTGCACGCTCGCGAGCACGGAGTCGCCCGCCAGGTTGGTGTAGGACACCCAGACCTCGCCGTTGGTGGCGAAGGACGGGTGGAACGCGAAGCCGAGGAGGCCGCGCTCCCCACCCGAGTCGATGCGGTCCCGCAGGTCGAGCACCAGCTCCGCGGTCGGGGTGGCGTCGGTGGGCACGAAGCGCTTCACGCGGCCGGCCTGCTCGATGAAGTACCAGGCCGAACCGTCGCCCGGCGCCTGGAGGAGGGCGACGGGATTCAGCATGCTCACCGAGGCGAACACGCGGTTCACCTCGATGGACGCCTCGACGCTGAAGCGCTCCGGAGGGGCGACGCAGTCGGGGTTCTCGGGGCGGGCGTCGTAGCCGTACTCGGCCTCCACCACCGTCGTGGGGAGCGTGGGCAGCCCGGGCTCCCCCTTGCAGGCGGCAAGCGCCGCGATCCAGATCCCGTTCCTCATCCGCGCTCCCGTCGACGCAGGTTAGCGCGGGATCGGGGCAGGATCCACGGTGGAGGAGCGCGCCGGGAGAAGCTGTCAGGAGCGGTCGGGAGGGCCTCCCAGCCCGGCCGCGACGCGCGCCGCTTCCTCGATCGTCCGCGCCAGCGTGGAGCGGATCCGACCGTCCTCCATCGTCAGCAGGCCCGCGATGGTGCAGCCCGCCGGGGTGGTCACCTCGTCCTTGAGCGCCGCGGGATGGCGGCCGGTCTGCAGGACGAGGCGCGCCGCCCCCTGCATGGTCTGAGCCGCGAGCTCCACGGCGACCTCGCGCGGCAGGCCCATGCGGACGCCGCCGTCCGCGAGGCTCTCGAGCACCACGCAGGCGAAGGCCGGCCCCGAGCCCGAGAGGGCCGTGACGACGTCGAAGTGCTTCTCCTCCAGCTGCCGCACCCGACCCACGGCCCCGAAGATGGCCGTGCAGGTCTCGAGGTCCTCGTCGGTGGCGCGCGGGCCCGGCGCCACGACGGTCATGCCCTCCCGGATCAGGCAGGGTGTGTTGGGCATCGCGCGCAGCACGCGTGCCCCGGGAGCCAGCTCCGCCAGCGTCCGCGTGGTGACCCCCGCGCAGATGCTCAGCAGGACCTTGCCGTCCAGCGCGTCGCCCATGCCCGCGAGCACCTCCCGGGCCACCTGGGGCTTCACGGAGAGCAGCACGATGTCGGCCTCCCGCGCGGCCGCGGCGTTGTCCGTGCCGGCCGGGACACCCAGGGCCTCGGCGAGCTGCCGGGCGTTCTCGCGCCGCCGGGCGGTCACCGCCTTCACGTCGAAGCGGTCGTCGTTCGCCAGCCCTCCGACGATCGCCTGCCCCATCTTGCCGCATCCGATGACCGCGAGCCCGATCGCCATCCTGCCTCCGCTACCGCCGGGATAACGGGCACCCCGTGCCCCTCCCACCCGCGATCCGACTCCGCGTCACCCTCGTGCTCGTCGCCGCCGTGCTCGGCATCTCCAGCAGCGCGGTGCTCATCCGCGCCATGGACGCGGGGCCCGCGGCGATCGCGGCATGGCGCTGCCTCATGGCCGCGGGCTTCCTGGCCCCCTTCCTCCCGGCGGCACGGCGGATCTCGCCCCGCGACCTCCGCTGGATCGCCGGCAGCGGCGTGTTCCTCGGGCTGCACTTCGGCACGTGGTTCGCGAGCCTCGACTACACCACCGTGCTCCGCTCTACGGTCTTCGTGGCCATGGTGCCCGTGTGGACCGCGCTGTTCGAGTGGTTCCTGTTCGGACGGCGGCCCGCCATCGGGTTCGCCCTCGGGGTCGCGGGCGCCCTCGCGGGGGTCGGGCTCCTCGCGTCCGGCGAGGGGGTCGCGGGCTGGCGGGGGGATCTCCTCGCCCTCGTGGCCAGCGTGCTCTGGTCCGTCTACCTGCTCGTGGGTCAGGACGTCCGGCAGCGCGTGCCCGTGCTCACGTACATGGGTCTGGTGTCGCTCGTCGCGTCGCTCACGATGTGGCCCGTGGCCTTCGCGATGGGCGAGGCCGTCTGGGGCTTCTCGACGAACACCTGGCTGCTCCTCGTGGTCGCGACGCTCGGTCCCCAGCTCATGGGGCACCAGGGCTTCAGCTACGCCGTGAAGTACGTGCCCGCGAGCACCATCGCGGCGATCATGCTGCTCGAGCCCGTCGGATCGACGATCCTGGCCGCGCTCGTGCTGGACGAGTGGCCTCCGGTGACCGCCGTGCTCGGGGGGCTCGTGGTGATGGCCGGGGTGGGTCTGGCGCTGCGGTCCAGCGCCTGATCCTCTCGGTCAGCCCGACGTCATCGCTCCGTCCACCGTGCCGGTGATCGAGCTGTACATCGTGAGCATCGCGGACCGCAGGACCATGATGCCCGCGACGAGGACGATCGCCACGAGTGAGGCGATCAGCCCGTACTCGATGGCGGTGGCGCCATCTTCGTCCCGGAGGAAGGGAGAGAGTCGAACAGGATTCTCGGTGCGCATGAAAAACTTCCGTCGTGTGACGAGACTTTAACGTCCACGCGCGAACGCTGTCAATCTCAGTCCTCTGAATCCGAGGTGCTCCGGAGGATGCGCCACAGCCAGAGGCTCGCCCCGATGAGCGCGAGCGTGGCGACCGCGATCCGGGCACGCTGGAGCACCCACCAGGTGAGGTCGACCACGGGCTGACCGAAGTGGAAGCCGAGGAACAACGTGAGGGGTACCGCGACGAGGAGCCCCATACCGTCCCAGAGCACGAACCTGCGTGCCGACAGCCCCATGGCGCCACCCACCATGAAGATCGGCGCGCGGAAGCCCACCACGAAACGCCCGATGAGCACGGCCCTGTCGCCGTGCCTGTCGACCAGCGAGCGCGCCCAGGCGATGCGCTTGTCACCGCCGAACAGCCGGCGTCCCCACGACCGCGCCAGGATCCACTCGCCGGCCACGCGGCCGAGCCCGAAGGCCAGCAGATCCCGGACGCCCACGCCGACGATGGTGAGCGGCACGACGATCGACCACGCCAGCCGGCCCTCCGCGACGTGCATGCCCGCATAGAGGAGCGCGAAGTCCTCCGGCAGGGGCACGGCGAGGCCCGACACCGTGCAGAGCAGGAAGAGCCCTGGATACCCGGTGACGTTCCTGATGAGATCCCGGATCAACGTCCGCTCCGCGACATCCGGGGGGATAACGTCCCCGCGCGGTGTAGGCTCCGGCCGGAGGTGCGGTGGCCGGCCTGACGCGGGAAGAGCTCACGAACCTGGCGGTCGGCCTGCCGATCGTCACCGCCATCGTGGGTGCGGCGGCCGGGCTGGCCCTGGGGTTCATCCTCGGGTGGACCGTGAAGCCCGAGCGCGGCCCGTCCGACGAGCAGGTGGCGCGCATGGCGATCGACGCGTTCACGCCCGACCAGATCACCTTCAAGTGCGGGCAGGTGCGGGGCGAGGAGCTCCAGACGGCCAACGCGCGCATCGCGCTCCTGCAGGCCGAGCGCAACGAGTTCGAGGGGCGCGTGAAGCGGCTCCAGGCCGAGCTCGAAGCGGTCGCCAGCACCCCGGCCCCCCCGAGCGTCCCCCGCGACCCCGGGATCGCCCGCGAGGCGTCCAGGCTCCAGCGCGAGCTCGACGCCGCCCGCCGCCAGCTCGACGATGTCCGCCAGGAGCTCGCCCGCGCCGAGGCGGAGAAGGCCCAGCTCCAGCAGGCCCTGGTGGCCACGACCGCACAGCTGGAGCGAGCGGAGGTCGCGCTCGGCCAGGAGTCGGCCCGCGCCGACCGGGCTGAGGACGAGGCGCTCTCGCAGGCCTGGCAGCGCTTCCTGGGCGCCGCGCAGCTCGACATCTGCGAGCGGGGCAACCGGAAGAAGCTCGGTCGCTGCAGGGAGGACGTGACCGAGCGCCTCACGGCACCGATGGTCCGGCAGGCGTTCTCCCATTGTGTCCGGTCGAGGCAGGCCACCCCGGCAGTGGCCCTGCTTCCGAGGGGCGAGTCGCTCCCGCGCTACGCCCAGTTCCTGGACCAGGAGTCCAAGGTGACCCACGACTGGTACGTGCAGCTCTGCGATCCGACCCTGCCGGAGGCCCGGATGGGACGTTGAGCCCCCGGATGCCGCGGATGTGGTAGGCTCGGGGTCCGGGCGTCCTCTTCCGCCCGATCGGAGCGATCCATGGCCAACGACAACAACATCGGGAAGAAGGGCGGTCCGCAGTCCGCCACCGGGAAGCTCGCAGACGCCGTGGAGTCGGTCGTCACCCCGAAGAAGGACAACGTCTTCGCCCGCCATGGCAACCAGCAGATCTCCGAGGCGATCCAGCAGGCCCAGAGCCAGCAGAAGCAGGCGCCGTCCCTCCTGAACAGCCTCGACGCCGAGTCGGAGCAGGCCGCACAGAAGGCCCCGTCGTGGGCGGAGAACGAGAAGGCCGCGGCCGGGAAGGACGAGGAGGAGGCCACGATCGCGAAGAAGGCCGAGCCCGAGGAGGTCCAGGCGAAGAAGGACGCGCCGGAGAAGCCCAAGAAGGTGTTGAGCTCCGCCGTGGCCGCCACGCTCACGGAGTCCACCCAGCCCGAGCAGAAGGTCTCCGACGAGAAGCTCGCGAAGCTCGCGCCCAAGGGGAGCGAGGCCGAGGCCCTCATCGCCGGTGCGGACCAGGAGCAGCTCGAGGAGGTCGAGCGGGTCCAGAAGGAGAAGCCGGGCGTGCTGTCGGCCGAGGACGTCGTGCTGGCCATGGCCACCGCCCAGGGCCTCGACGAGGAGAAGAAGGCAGACCTGCTGCTCGCGCGGAACAAGCAGGTCGACCCCAAGTCCCTCGCGAACGAGAGCGGCGAGCTCCGGTCGCTCATCATGGCCGAGCAGCTGCCTCCCGAGCTCGCGCCGTTCGCGCGCGACGCGGCCCGCGAGGCGTCCGACACGCCGCTCTCCGAGCGCGACACGATCAAGAACGTGAAGGACCGGATCAACATCATCGCGCAGCAGATCGGGAACTACCCGCAGCTCACGGACCCCAAGGCGTCCGTGGAGGAGAAGAGCACGCGCCTGGTGGAGCTGCTGGCCTACGAGCTCGACGTCCCCACCCGGCAGTCGGTGGCCGTGCACTCGTTCGAGGCGCTGGTCGACGACATGATCTTCGATCCGCAGGGCCTGATGGAGGTGAACCGCATCGCGGGGAACCGCCGCGACGTCCGCACGATCGGCTCGTTCGGCGTGATCCTCTGGCAGTGCGCCTACGAGGCCGTCCAGGGCCGCCTCGAGTCCCTCGACGTGAAGAAGCAGATCAACGAGAAGGACTTCCTGGCGGACATCTACCGCCAGATGGCCACGGACATGTACACCGACGCCATGGCCAAGCCCTCGGGCGTCTGAGCCCTCAGGCGGACTGCCGAGCGCCGCCGTACCCGCCGTTGTCCGCGTCGCGGAACGGTGCGAGCGCCTCGACCCAGCCTGGCGCATCGTCCACCACGAGCTCGATGCGGAAGCTGCCGTCCGGGCCGGAGGCTGCCGGCACCGTGCCCTCCATCACGAGGCGACCGGGACCCGGGCTGCGCACGGAGCCGAGCGGGCGGCCCTTGCCGGGCCGGATGTCCACGAGGGTCCCGCGCCCGCACACGACGAGCAGCCGGTCTGCCGTGACCAGGACGTCGCCCACGGTACGGTTCGCCTTGCTGCGGCTCATGGACGGGAGAGCGGCCGGACCCTCGACGAGCACGCGCAGGCTGGCGCCACGGACCTGCCGCACGATGCTCTCGGGATCCACGGTGCGGATCATCCGCTGACGGCGTCCCCACGACAGTCCCTTCAACGTCGCACCCGCCAGGATCGACCCCCCCAACACCACAGCGACCCCAGCCCACATCACGACCTCCCGTTCCTGCATGCCCTCCGACAACGGGATGCGCAAACGGTGCCGGGTTACCCACGCGCCCAGGAGGACGGATGCCCCGACCCAGCGAGCCCCTGCTGGCCTGGCTTCGCACGATGCTCAAGGATCGCGGCCTGAACACCGCGCACGTGGCCGAGAAGTCGGGCATCGAGCGGTCCCGGATCAAGCGCATCCTCGGCGGTTCCGACCCCATGACGGTAGACGAGCTCATGCAGCTCTCGGACGCCCTCGACCTCGACCCCAGCGACCTCGCCAACCAGCGGCTCCCCGAGGCGCCCGCCGCAGGGCCCCAGCTCGCCGAGGCGCCCGCCGAGGACGGCCCCGACGTCGACCCCTTCGGCAACCAGCCCGAGCAGCTCTTCCGCATCGCCTTCGCGCTGGGCTGCACGTTCTTCTTCATCGCCGACCCCACGCAGCTCGAGGGCTCCGGGGTCCCCGAGGCCGTGCTTCGCAAGCACGCCTCCCAGGGCCAGCTGCCGATCAAGCTCGAGGCGGCCTACCACAAGTACAACGAGCCCCGGTACGACGCGGCGGGCATCACGCTCACCCTGTCGTTCGACGCGCTGTACGACTGCACGTTCCCCTGGTCGAGCGTGCTGCAGTTCGTGCTCTTCCCCGATCCGCCCGAGCCGGACCCGACCGACGAGTCGGAGGAGGAGCCTGTCCCCCACCTTCGTCTGGTGACCTGACCATGCACCTCCCCACCGTCTCCTTCGCGGACTGGACGAGCGACGATCCGTCCCGTCGGGCGCGCTTCGTCCGCAACCTCGGCACCGGGCTCGAGGAGCTCGGGTTCGTGTGTGTGGAGGATCCCGGGATCGACCCCGAGCTCCTCCAGAGCGCGTACGCCATCGCCGCCCGCATGTTCGCCCTGCCCCTGGCAGACCGCCTGGCCTGCGAGCAGCGCGGGTCCGGTCGGCAGCGTGGCTACACGCCGTTCGGCACCGAGCACGCGAAGGACCGCACCACCGCGGACCTCAAGGAGTTCTGGCAGGTCGGGCGGAACCTCGACCCCGAGCACCCCATGGTGATCTCGGGTGACATCCCGCCCAACGCCTGGCCCACCCCGCTGCCGGAGGCCGCCACCACCTTCGACAGCCTGTTCGACGCGCTGGAGGGTTTCTCGGACGCCATCCTGGACGCGGTCGGCCGCTACCTGGGCCTCGACGACGGACTGTTCGCGCGGATGACCTCCGAAGGGAGCAGCGTGCTCCGGGTGATCCACTACCCGCCCGTCCCGGCCGACCCGGACGGCGCTGTGCGCGCGGCCGCCCACGAGGACATCAACCTGATGACGGTGCTCCCGGTGTCCACGGCCGCCGGCCTCGAGCTCTACACCCGGGAAGGCGAGTGGGTCGCGGTGGAGACCCCGCCCGGCAGCGTGATCGTCGACACCGGCGACATGATGGCCCTGCTCACCGGCGAGCGTCTGCCGGCGACCACGCATCGCGTCGTGAACCCCAGCGACCCCGCGCTGGCCCGCCAGGCCCGCTACAGCATGCCGTTCTTCGTGCACCCCCACCCCGAGTGGGTGATGCGTCCGTTCGACGGGACCCCCAGCACGCTGACGGCCCGCGACTTCCTCATGGACCGCCTCCGGGCCATCGGCGTCGCGAGCTGAAGGTACCAGGCTCCTGAGACACGTGAGGGGAGGAGCTCCGAAGAGCGCCCTCCCCTCGCGATGAGCCGCCGCGGCGGGATCAGTTGATCATCACCATCGCGCCCTTGACGATGGCCGTGGCACCGCCCTGGAGCTTGGCGGACACGCCGCCCTTGGCCTCGAAGTTCATCTTGCCCTCGGCCTTCATGTTCATCTTGGCCTCGGTGGTGAAGTTCATGTCGGCCTTCATGGTCGTGTTCATCTTCGACTTCGTGTCGATGTTCTGGTCGGCCTCGAGCTTGTAGTTCATCTTGGCCTTGTGGATGGTGTCCTTACCGGACTCGCCCTCGATGTTGTTCTTGGCGATCCACTTGATGTCGTTCCCGGCCTCGATGAAGATGTCGTTCTTGCTGCGGATGTGGATGTCGCCCTTGCTGTTCGACAGCACGATCCGCGCATTGGTGGAGTCGAACACGAACGCGAGCTCGTGGTTCTTGTCCCACATCTGGATCGTCTCGGCGCCCTCGGTGTCGTCGAACACCATGAGCGAGCCGGAGCGGCTGCGCCAGAACCGACGGTCGTTCTTGGACAGGTCCTGCGAGCCCTTCTCGAACGTGTCCTTCGACCACTGGCCGCCGTCGATCTTCGTCTTGTCCGGACCCGGCAGACCGTCCTTCGCCTCGGTGGGCGGCTTGTCTTCGCCGTTCCAGAAGCTCCCGAGGCACACGCCGACCTCCTGGGAGCCCTGCATGAACATCACGAGGACCTCGTCCTGCTTCTCCGGGATGCTGTAGAAGCCACGCTCCTTGCCGGCCATCGGAGACGACTGACGGATCCAGAAGGACAGCGGCTCCTGGTGGAGGGTGGGGAACTTGACGCGGATGCGACCCATCTCGTCCGGATCGACGTTGTCGTCGACGATGCCGACGACCATGTTCGACATCTGTCCGGAGTGAGGCGCTCCGTCGCGGTTGGTCAGCTGGGCCATGAGGAGACTCCGCCAGAGAGAGAGGTACGAGCGTCAGGGAAAGGCGCCTGCCCGCTCGCCTCAGGATACGTCCCCGAGGGCGTGGGCGTCAACATCCGGATGCCACCCCGGGAGGTGTGATGCCGGCGATCGAGGTGACGTCCGGGCCCGCACGGGTCGTGGCGAGCGGCAGCGCGACCTGCTTCATGGGGCACGAGCTCACGCTGACCATCGAGGAGCCCGTCGCGATCGTGGTGGATCTCGCCTTCGAGTCCGACCCGTCCGTGGAGGACGTGGCCGTCGACGTGGCGACCTTCGCCAACCGGATGCGGCTCGTGTGCAAGAACTTCGATCGCGCGGACGGTCGCGGCTCGGCGCAACCCGTGCTGCTCGGCGAGGCCGGCGATCTGCTCGTGTTCCTGCACTTCCGGGTGTTCCTCTACGGTCGCACGGCGGACCGCACCGTCCACTACACCCTCTATGCCGTCCGAAAGGACGACGTGGGCTGGGAGCCGGAGTAGCAGCGGCAGGGGCCCGCCCGGCCGATTAGACGGCCGACCGGAGGGACCCATGCACACCGACGAGAGGCGCGCGCTCGACGAGCTGCTCGCTGCCCCGCCCACCCCCACGCGGCGCCCGACGGTGCCGGCCCTCGAGGAGCGCCTCTTCCAGCCCCTCCCCGTGCTCGACCACGGCTTCGTGCGCCTGGTCGACTACATGGGCGACGACGGGGCCATCGTCCAGGCCGCCCGGGTCTCGTACGGACGTGGCACGCGCTCGATGTCCAACGACCGCGGGCTCATCCGCTACCTGATGCGCCACCGGCACACGACGCCCTTCGAGATGTGCGAGATCAAGCTCCACGTGAAGCTCCCGATCTTCGTGGCGCGCCAGTGGATCCGGCACCGCACGGCGAACGTCAACGAGTACAGCGCCCGCTACTCGATCATGGACCGCGAGTTCTACCTGCCAGCACCCGAGCACCTGGCCGAGCAGTCCACCTCCAACCGCCAGGGCCGCGGCGACCTGCTCACGGCCGAGCAGTCGGGAGCCGTGCTCGACGTCCTCCGGCGCGACGCGATGCAGGCGTACGCCACCTACGACACCCTGCTCAACGACGACGGCACGGGCGCCCCGCGCGACCCCGACAGCCCGCAGGTCGCCCGCGAGCTCGCGCGCATGAACCTGTCGCTGAACTACTACACGCAGTGGTACTGGAAGGTCGACCTGCACAACCTGCTGCACTTCCTGTCCCTGCGCGCCGACCCGCACGCCCAGTACGAGATCCGCGTGTACGCCGACGCCATCGGCGACCTCGTGAGCTCCTGGGTGCCTGCCGCCTGGGAGGCCTTCCAGGACTACCGGATGCACGGCGCCTTCCTGTCGGGCGAAGAGCTCCGGATCGTCCGCGAAGCCCTGCAGGGCGGAGACCTCGACACCCTGCTCGCCTCCTCCGGCCTCTCGGGCCGCGAGCGACGCGAGCTCCGCACCAAGCTCCTGGAGGCACGATGAGCAACGCAGACACCTGGGAGACCGTGAAGTCCGAGCTGCGCGAGGTCTCGCTGCTCTACGGAGCCCAGGCGAGCCTGGCGTGGGACCAGCAGTGCTACATGCCGCCCGGGGCCGCCGCCCTGCGCGGTGAGCAGATGGCGCTGCTCTCCCGCCTCGTGCACGAGCGCCTCACCTCCGCGAAGCTCGGGCGCGCCCTGGAGGACCTGGACGGCCACGTCGACGACGCCACCACCCAGCGCGCCGTCGAGCTGCTCCGCAAGGACTACGACCGCACGGTCAAGCTGCCGGCCGACCTCGTGGAGCGCCGCGCGCGTGCCGGCGCCACGGGCTTCGACGCCTGGATCCGGGCCAAGGAGGCCAGCGACTTCGCGATCTTCGCGCCCCACCTCCAGGAGCACCTGGACCTCGCGAAGGAGACCGCCGCGGCGATCGATCCCGACGGTCACCCGCTGCAGGTGCTCATGGACGGGTTCGACCCCGGTGTGTCGATCGAGGCGCTGCGCACGGCGTTCTCGCGCCTCCAGACCGGTCTCTCCGAGCTGATCGAGGCCGCGGGTGACGCGGAGGATCGGACCCTCGGCGGGACCTGGCCCACCGACGGCCAGCTCGCGATGCACCGCAAGGTGGCCGAGCGGCTCGGGTACGACTTCGACACCGGCCGCATGGACCTCGCCGAGCACCCGTTCACCATCTCCCTCGGTCACCAGGACGTGCGCATCACCACGCACGTCTACGACGACGACCTGCTCGGCGGGCTCGGCGGCACGGTGCACGAGACGGGTCACGCGCTCTACGAGCAGGGCCTGCCGCGCGCGCTGTTCGGCACGGGGCTCGATCAGGCCGCGTCCTTCGGGCTCCACGAGTCCCAGAGCCGCTTCTGGGAGAACGCCATCGGCCGGTCACGCCCGTTCTTCGCGTGGATGAAGCCCCTGCTGGACTCCACCTTCCCGGGGCACCCGGCCACCGTCGACAGCCTCTACCGGGCGGCGAACCGCATCCAGCCGGGCCCGAACCGCGTGAAGGCCGACGAGGTGACGTACAACCTGCACATCATCGTGCGGGTGGAGCTCGAGCTCGCGCTGTTCGAGGACCGCCTGACCATCGCGGACCTCCGGGATGCCTGGAACGACCGCTACCAGCGCTACCTCGGTGTCACCCCAGCGGACGACGCGGAGGGCGTGCTCCAGGACGTGCACTGGTCCGGGGGCTCCTTCGCCTACTTCCAGTCCTACACGCTCGGGAACCTCTACGCCGCCGCCTTCCACGCCGTGCTGCGCGAGCAGATGCCGGACCTCGACGCCCGCGTGGCGAAGGGCGACTTCGCCCCGATCCTCGGCTGGCTCCGCGAGAACGTGCACCAGCACGGCCGCAGCCTGGACGGCACGGACCGCGTGAAGGCCGTCGTCGGCCAGCGGGACTACGTGGAGGACCTCCTGGCGTACCTCTGGGGCCGCCACGGAGCCCTCTACGGACTCACCCGGCCGCGCTGAGGGCTCAGAGACCGAGCGCCTCCCAGCGCGGATCCGCGTGGAGCCCGTCCAGATCGGGGTCCTTGCGGGGGTCGCCCGTGAATCCGGCCTCGAGCGCACGCCCGAGGTCGTCGAAGGCGCCGTCCAGATCTCCCGCCAGAGCACCACAACAGGCCGCGTTGTACCACTGCACCGCGGCGTTCGGAGAGCCTCCGGCGGCCCGCTCGGCATAGGCCTCGGCGCACACGGGCCAGTCCTTCGCGGCGTAGGCGGCCTTCGCCTTCGCCTCGAGGCCCGCGCAGTCGAAGACCTGCCGATAGGTGGCCATGTCCCAGCCGATCCCGGCGGCCGCCCGGCGCCCGTCGACCCCGTCGGGGTCCTCGATGGCGAACGGCTCCCACCCGGCGTCCGTACACCGACCCTGCGTGCCGAAGCGCTGCGGCCGGTCTTCGGCCACCGCCACCCGGTCGTACAGGTAGGCGTGGTCGCGGGGCCGGACCTCCCCCGACGCCACCAGCGGCTCGATGAGGGCCAACACCTCGGCCTGGAACGCCAGGTCGCGGTCCGCGTGTTGCGCGAGGAGCCAGGCGTCCCGCGAGCCGTCCTTCCCGAACACACCCACCGTCGGCCAGCCGTGGGTGGCCACGATCTCCCGGAGACGACGGGTGTTCTCGACATCCACGAGGGTGAGCTCGACGCGCCGGTCGGGGTCGTGGATCACCTCGGGTTGCCGGACGCGCTGGTCGATCGCCTTCCGGAGCGCGAGCTCCTCGCCGATGGACGCGGGGTCCGTGCCACGCGGGATCGCGGCGAGCTCGTCGCGCAGAGCCGGCAGGAAGGCCGACCCGTCCGGGGCACCCGCGAAGTCCAGCACCGTCCCGAACAGCACGCGCGTGCCGTGCCGGAGGTTCTCCAGCGACAGACGCTCGTCGTCGCCGTGCATCGTGGCGCGCTCCTTCGCGTCGATCACGATCGGGATGTACCCGTACGCCTTCGCACCCACGGGCCTGAGGAACAGCGAGTCGGTGAAGCCCGGCGAGAGCAGAGGCGCGGCCACGGCCTCGGGGTGCCCCTCGACAGCGTAGGTCGACAGGGTCTCGAAGAAGGGGTCCTCCCACGGGCTCCCGTTGCTCGAGAGCTCGGAGAGCACCTCCCAGTGCACCCCCTCGAGGTCTTCCGTGAGGGCCTCGAGCTCGGCGAGCAACGCGCGAGGCTCCACGCCGGGCAGGAGCCGGCAGTCGTAGGACGCCCAGACGGTCGACGGCACGACGTTCGTGGAGCTCGCCCCGCTCATGCCGGTGAGGTGCACGGTCGTCTGTACGAGCGACGCGTTGCTCCCCGCGAGCTGGCCCTTCACGATCAGCGACCGGCCGAGCCCCGAGCGGAGCACCCCGCCCACGAACCCGCCCTTGTGGGCCCCGATGCGCTCCAGCATCTCCACGATGGGCGGCGAGAGCACCGTCTTCGCGCGATAGCCGCGGTCGACACGCTCCATGGCCTCGAGCAGACGCAGGGGCGCCTCGGCCGCCGCGATCACCGATCCGTGCCCTGGCTCTCCTTCGGCCACCAGGCGCACCCACAGGGCCCCCCGCTCCGCGACCGAGATCGCGTGCACGGTCTGACCCTCGAAGAGCGCGCCCTCCTGGCCGAGCCCCCCTTCGTTCAGCACGTACTCGCAGCCGATGTCGTCCCAGTGCTCGGCTGCCAGGGTCCTGGCCCCGAGGCCGGAGACCTCCTCGTCGGCCACGGCGAGGATCACGAGATCGCGGTCCAGCGCGAAGCCACCGCGGGCGATCTGCACGGCGGCGGCGACCTCCATGATGCCCATGCCCTTCATGTCGATCGCACCGCGACCCCAGACGTACCCGTCCTCGACGGCCCCAGAGAGCGGCTGCCGGCTCCATCGGTCCGGCTCGGACGGCACGACGTCGATGTGGGAGAGCAGGCAGAGGGGCGGACGGGTGCCGCCGCGCGACAGCCGGGCGATCAGGGAGGCCCGGTTGTCGCCGTGATCGACGAGCTGCGTGTCGAAGCCCTCGCGGTCGAGGATCCCGCGCAGGAACACGGCCCCGTCGCGCTCGTTGCCGGGCGGGGCCACGGTGTCGATCTGGATGTACCGGGACAGCCAGTCGGCCGCCTCGGCCTCCACGGCGTCCCAGTCCACCGCCTGGCGCGCCGCCTCCACGCGCGCCGGAGGAGCCGCGAAGGCGAGCGCCAGGCCGAGGATCATGGCTGGACCAGGTCCGTCACGAAGCCGGCCTCGGGGTTGCCCGGCACCCGCTGGACGGGGTCGAGGACGGTCGGATCCGGGACCTCGAGCTTCACGGACGGGTCGTACTCGCGGCCGTCGAGGTACTGCGAGAGCGTGGAGAGCCCGTGGCCGACGTAGTCGGTACGGATCTTGTTCTCGTTCATCGTGTACTTCACGCCGCCGAAGGCCTTGCGGGGCCGCGCGAGGAAGTAGCTGTCCCAGGCGTCGAACTGCATGACGTCGAGGAAGCGGATGGCCTCCCGCGTGGACAGCTCGTACTTCCGGTTCTCGGGCTGGAAGCGGCTGGCGATCGTGTACGCCGCCGCGGTGCCCTCGGAGTAGCAGAAGGTCTGCATGGCCGGGAGCTCGGTGGGCATCTTGTAGTAGCCACCGACGTAGTCCGGCCACGGCGAGCGGGCGCCCGACCACTGGTAGTTGTCGATCATCCAGTCCGCGACCTCGAGCCCGAAGCTCGCGGCGCGCACGCCCTGCTCGGTGTCGCCGCGGAGCCGGTAGTACTGCTTGGAGGCCATGACGGACCACGGACCGAACTGCACGAGGTCGAGGCGGTCCATGTTCGAGTACGTGTCGTGGGGCCAGCGTCCGAAGGGGTTCTGGCGGACGGCCCGCTCCCGGAACCACGGCGTGTAGAAGTCGAGGAACTTCGGGAAGAAGTCGAGCCACTCGGGCTCGTTGAAGTACTCGCCGACCATGCCGAGGGCGAGGGCCGCCTCGCCGGGCACGATGTCGTTCTTGTTGCCGTAGTAGCTGTGGGTCCGCGGGACGTTGTAGGCGATGAACTTGCCTTCGTCGGTCTGCTGGCTGGCGACGTACTTCGCCATCTTGCGGATGTCGGCGTCGTAGCTGTGGTCACCCGAGGCGTCGGCGTACGCGATCCAGCCGAGGATGGCCACGGCCACCGTGCCGAGCTTCTGGTTCGGCTGCTTCTTGGTCTTGCGCGCCTTGAACTCCGCGTTGCTCGGGTAGCGGAAGAGCATGCTGCCCGCGCCGGGGTGCGGGAGGTCGACGGTGGTGTCGGCAGCGTCGTCGCCGTAGATGGCGTAGCGCATCAGCCACTCCATCGAGCGGCGGGAGCCCTTGAGGTAGCGCTCGTCCTGACGGTAGCGCCAGACGTCGGCGAGGTCGCGGGTGCCGAGGATGTGACGGACCTCGTTGTAGTCGTCCGAACGCCGGTTCTGCGTGGGCCAGTACTTGTACTCGAACATGTTGTCCGAGAGCTGGTTCGTGAGCCACCACTCGCCGCCGTTGACGAGCATGGCGCGGATCTTGGCGTCGGTGAGCGACTCCATCTCCACGATGGGCATGCCGCGGTAGAGCTCGACGGCCCCGGTGCCGCCGCCCGGCTCGCGCTCCATGAAGTGCACGGTGCGGATCAGGTCGAGCTCCGTGGACTTGTCCTCCCAGGGGCGACGGTCGCGCCAGCCGAACTCCTGGACCATCTCGCGCAGCATGCGGTCGACGTCGCGGTAGCTGTTCGTGACCAGCTCGCTGCCGGGCATGTACGAGAACTTGCGGTCCTTCACGCCCTCCTTGTGCTGGAAGATGGCGCCGTCGATGCCCATCTCGAAGAGCTCGAAGATGGACTGGCGGTCGCGCGGCTCCACGGGGGCGCGCTCCATCACCACGTGGACCTCGAAGCGGATGTCGTCGAGGCGGTCCTCGAGACGGCCGTGCCCGTCGGTCTCGACATCACGCTCCCAGCGGGTGCGCAGCTTGTCGGCGAGGTCGTCGAGGGTGGACTCGATGTTGGTGCCCACCACGTGGCGCATCCCGAGGCGCCGACCCTGTGTGCGCATCGTGCCGATGAGGCGGATGGCGTCCGGCTTCCAGGCCTGCTTGGGCACGGGGGTGCCCGCGAGGCGCGCGCGCAGCCCGCGCAGCAGGAGATCGCCGGTCTCCTCCTTGAGGCCCATGTCGGTCTCGCGGACCGTGTACACGAAGGCGTTCTGGGTGACGTAGCGGAGCTTGAAGCGCGACGTGTGGCTGTGGTGCGCGAGGAGCGCCAGCACGACGTTGTCGTGGTCCACGGCCCCCACGAGGTCGCGCGCGACCACGACGGTCTTGAACTCCTGACCGCGGAGGACCTTGGCGGCCTTGTCCTCGTCCTTCGACAGGAGGGCCGACAGCACGTCGTCGTGACCCGCCAGACCCTTGCCCGGGTAGTCCGCGAAGTCGCCCACCGTGATGAGCCCGCGCCCGCCCTTCACGAGATCGTCGATCTCGCGGCGCGCCTTCTTGGACAGCGGCAGCCCCGAGAGCTCGCCGAGGCAGGCACCGACCCGCGCGTCGAGCTCTCCCTTGAGCGAACGGCAGTTCTTGGCGCGCTTCTCGATGACGACGCGCTCGCCCGTCTCCTCGTCGACGAGCACGGTCGTCTGCTGACGCCCGTTCCACATGGCCACGCCGATCACCGCGATGCCCGCGGCGAAGGCCAACCAGACCCAGTCCAACTTCATCTGCTGTCCCTACGTACGATCCGTGGCCCTGTGTAATCGGCCTTGACACGGCCCGCCCCTGGCATACGTTCGCCCGGTAAACGAACCCGTCCAGAGGACCCCATGGCCAAGACAAGCGCGATCAACAAGCAGCGCAAGCGCGAGAAGCTCGTCCGTCGGTTCGCCGCCAAGCGCGCCGAGCTCAAGCGGCTCGCGAACGACGCGAGCCTCACCCCCGAGGCCCGCCTCCAGGCCCGCCAGAAGCTCGCCGCCCTGCCGCGCAACAGCTCGCCCGTCCGCCTGCGCACCCGTTGCATCGTCACCGGCCGTCCCCGCGCGGTGTACCGGAAGTTCATGCTCTCCCGGATCGCCTTCCGCGAGCTGGCCCACGCGGGTCACCTGCCGGGCATCCACAAGGCCTCCTGGTAGTCAGCGGTCGCCGTCGCTCTCGCGACGGGAGGCCAGCACGTCCGCGAGAGGGACGCGGGGCGCGAGCAGCGCCTGCATCCCCCACACCACCACGCAGAACGCGGGGATGGCGACGGACCACCAGAACAACGGCGGAACCGGGCTGATGTCGGGTTCCGCCGTCGTGTGTGCGGAGACCGCGGTCTGGCCGTCCCCGTCGTTCATGCGGGATCCAGGCCGTCCGCGAGGGCCTGGACCGCCTCGTCCACCCAGAGGTTCTCGCGCGTGACGTCCGCCCAGGGCGCGTCCACGCGGGCCAGCATGCGCACGGCCACCGCCTGCTGCACGGGCACCTCGCTCCACACCACCTGCTCGAGGAAGCGGAGGTCGTCCGGAGCGTCGATCCGCCCGCCTCGCACGACATCCGCACACCGCCCGCAGAGCAGGAGCACGTTCTCGAGCTCGGGCTCCTCGGACGCCCGGAGGAGCACGGGCTGGAGGCCCTGGTTGGCCTCACAGAGCTCGCATCGCGACCGCGCCCGCCGGGACAGGGGCCGGCCGAGCGCCGCCAGGGCGGCCTTCTTCTCGTCGTGGCGCGACTTCCCGCCCATCAGAACCTCGGCCCGCCGGCGTGGGGCACGTCCACCTCGTGGGGGAGCGGGAACCACCGGAGCGACTCGAAGGCCGTGGAGGTGGGCTCGGGCGCCTGGGAGGCCGCCGCGTCCGCGAGGATCCGCCGCGCGGTCTCCAGGTAGTCCGTGAGCGCCGCCTCCGGCTCGGTGGCGTGCCGCGACCGGTACTCGAGCCGCCCGCAGCGGTAGGTGTTGTCCGTCAGGCGCATCGCGGGGTCCGGTCGGCCCTTCCGGTGGTGCCACTGGCCCGTGCGCTCGCAGAAACGGTACTCCGGGAGGAGCCGCCAGCCCTCGTTGGCCACGAGGTCGACGGCGTCGAGGATGAACGAGAACACGTCCTCGCTGATGAAGTAGTTGAAGTTCACCCGGACCCAGCCGGGCTTCACGCCCTCACACCCGCGGGCGATCTCGCGCTGGAACTCCTTGCTCGTGGTGAGGTCGATCCCGAGCAGCCGGTGGCCGTACGGGCCGGCGCAGGAGCAGCCACCGCGGGCCTGGATGCCGAGCAGGTCGTTGAGCAGCGCGACGACGAAGTTGTGGTGGAGGTACTGGTCGCGGAACCGGACCACGAAGCTCACGATCGAGAGCCGCCAGGCGTTCTTGTTGCCCAGGATGCGGATGTTCGGGTTGGAGCTCCAGCGGTCGATCGCCCGGCGGATGAAGGCGTGCTCCCGCTCGCGGATCGTGGGGTAGCCCACGGCCTCCTTGAGCTGGAAGACGAGCCCGGCGCGGATCGACTCCACGATCGCGGGCGTGCCGCCCTCCTCGCGGTGCTCGGGGTCCGGCAGGTAGTCGTGATCGCGGCTCGACACGTACGACACCGTGCCCCCGCCCGGCCACGCGGGCACCTTGTTGCGGAACAGCGACCGCTTGGCCACGAGGATGCCCGGCGTGCCCGGCCCGCCGATGAACTTGTGCGGCGAGATGAAGATCGCGTCCTTGTAGACGAGGTGGCCGTCGGGCCCGTCGTCCTTCATGTTCATCTCGATCTTCACGTAGGGGCCCGCCGCCGCGAAGTCCCAGAACGACAGCGCGCCGTGGCGGTGCAGGAGGGCGGCCACACCGCGCGTGTCGGTGCCGATGCCCGTGACGTTCGACGCCGCCGAGAAGCTGCCGATCTTCAGGGGGCGGTCCGCGTGCAGGACGAGCTGCTGCTCGAGCTCCTCGAGGTCGATGCGGCCGTTCTCGTCCTCGTGGATGGTCACCACGTCCGCGATGGACTCCCGCCAGGGCAGCTCGTTGCTGTGGTGCTCGTAGGGCCCGATGAACACGACGGGCCGCTCGCTGGCCGGGATCGCGTCGGTGAGCCCGTAGCGGCCGTCCAGGTCGGCCGGGACGCGGAGGTTCAGGACGTCCACCAGCTTGTTGATGGCGCCCGTGGCCCCCGAGCCGCAGAAGATCACCACGTCGTCGGCACCGGCGCCCACGGCGTCCTTGATGAGCTGCCGGGCGTCCTCGCGGAAGCACGTGGTCTGCAGGCCCGTGCCGCTCGTCTCGGTGTGCGTGTTCGCGTAGAGCGGCAGCACCTGGGTGCGGATGTAGTCCTCGATGAACGTCAGGGAGCGCCCCGAGGCCGTGTAGTCGGCGTACGTGACGCGCCGCGGGCCGTACGGGCCGGGGATGGCCTGATCGTCGCCGATGATGGAATTGCGGATGGTCTCCACGAGACGCTCGGACATGGTGCCTCCGGGCTCCTGGTATCCAGGTCGACGGGACCTGGCGGGGGTATGCTCCATGGGAGATGTCGTCCCCCTTCCTTCTCGCGTTCGCGGAATCCGTCGTCGTCACCCTCGTGGAGCGCGGCGAGATCGAGCTCTCCGGCGAGCCCGCCCTGGTCGTCCGGTTCGTCGCGGACCGCCTCGGGACCGCCGGCGAGGGCCGCTCGCTCATCTCCACGCTGTCCGCCGCGCTGCTCGCCTGCCCCGAGGTGGACGAGCTCTACGCCGATGACGAGGCGCTCAAGCTCCTCGTCACCGACATGCCGCGCACCGTCCTCCGGCGGGGCGCGCCCTGATCGAGCTCGTCGAGGAGGGGTCGGCGCTCGCGCAGCTCCCCGTCGTGCGCTGGGCGAAGCGGTTCCGCGCGGGCACCGTGCGCCTCCAGGGGCAGGTGCCGGAGGGCGAGCTCCTCGGTCCGATCGCGCTCGGCGGGGGTGCGCTGGAGATGGCGTTCACCTTCACGGGCGGCGAGGAGCCGTCCATCGACGCCGTGGCCCTGGTGGGTGCGGTGATCGTGGACGGTCGCGTGGGCACGGCGGTGGACGCGGACGCCTGTCAGGTCCTGCTGGACGGCGTCCAGCTGGGTGAGCCCGTGCGCGTGGATCTGCTCGTGGCGGCCGTGGTGGAGCGGCTGGCCGAGGTCGCCGCGTGGGTCGAGCTCGTGCCCGAGGGCGAGCTGCTCGTGAAGTTCCAGCATGGCGTGCAGGCGGTGCTCAACCCGCGCGCCGTCGTCACGCTCACCGGCGCGGCGACGGGCCCACCGGGGGCCCTGGTGCTCTCCCAGCCCGTCGTGATGGAGGTGGACGGCGAGGGCTTCAAGCTCTCCCACCAGCGCTTCCGTCGGCTCGCGAGCCTGGCGAGCCTGCGGCTCGAGGGGGCGAGCCTTCACCCCGACGGCGAGGTGCGGCTCAAGGGAGGCGCGGGTCTCGGGCTCGATCGCATGGTTCGCGGTGGGCTGGAGAAGGCCAGCGAGAGGCTCTCGGAGCTCGTGAGGAGCTCACCGCGGTTCGCCCGCGTGCGTTCGTTCCTCAAGACCTAGACGCCAACTGTGGCCTCGATGCCGGCGCATGGCGGGCTATGATGCCGAAGGAGGAGCCGTGAGCACGGAGAAGCACCTGGCGCGGCTGTTCCAGTCGAACCCACCCAACGATCCCGACGACATCCGAGGCCTGTTCTGCAACCGCGAGCGCGAGCTCGCGTTCGGGGTCGCGCTCCTCCAGGACCAGTCGCTCGACCGCATCGGGGCGATCCACGGGGAGACACGGTGCGGCAAGTCGCACCTGGCCCGTCGCCTGCTGGTGGAGGTCGACGAGCTCGGGCTGCCGTTCCTGCCGATCCAGGTGAACGCAAACGACCTGGGGACCGCCCGCGGCGCCCTCGAGTCGGTGTTCTACGCCCTGTTGGGAGCTCTGGGCGAGGTCCCGAGAGGTCAGGTGGAGGCGATCGACTCCGACTCCCTCGGCCACGCAGCGGTCTTCGACCAGGTCCTCGAACGCCTCCACGCCATCGAACCGCTCGTCGAGGGCATCCAGATCCGGCGTACCGAGGAGCATTCGCAGAAGCTCTCTCGGACCGCTTCTGTGTCCATCGATCTCGGCTCGAGCGGCAATCTCGGCAGCAGCATGGAGCGGGTGAGCCGGCAGGTCTTCGAACAGGGTGTCCTCACCGAACGGCAGCTCGCGGAGGTGTTCCTCAGGGAAGCGTCCGACCTGCTCCACCTCGTCACATGCAAGCGTGTGTTGCTCTATGTGGATGACCTTGACCTGCTCGCACAGGGGGATGAGAGCGACGGCACACAGGTCCGCAGGCTGATCGAGCTCCTGAAGGTCCTCGCCACCACGGACTCCGTCACGGTCCTGGCAAGCGTGCGTACCCAGTTCTTCGCCGCCGGTGAGGGCAAGCACTTCCGCGACTTCATCCGGGTGCCCCCCTTGGAGGACTCCATCGTCCGCGAGGTGTATGTTCGCCACGTCCAGCGGTTCCACGCCAACGAGGAGATCTTCGACGAGACCGCACTGACCTGGTTGATCGACAGCACCACGGATCGTGTGGGCGTCTTCCTCCAGCTGTGCTTCGATGTCTGGCGCTTCGGGTTCGGCCGACCCCTGCCCCTCGGCGAAGACACCGTGAGGGCGTTCGCCAGCGCCAGGGTGAAGGAGTGGCGTCAGAACGTGGCGCTCGCCCCGATCATCCGAGAGGTCGAAGATGCCGTGGAGATCGGAGCGCTCGAGATCGAGCTCGGTGAGGACCTCCAAGGAACAGGATTGCTGCATCAGGTGCTGACTCCGGTGGCAGGGCGTCTTGGCTTCTACCGCCTGAATCCAGTGTTCGCAGCGTCCTTTCGCATGGGTCGATAATGGTGGCCGAGCTGACCCTCGACGTCTGGAACCAGCTGGAGAGCGATCTGCCGCGGTTGGTGGATGCCAAACGCGAACTCCTCCTCGCGCTGGACGGTGTCGCGGAAGCCGCCGACCACGAGAGGATGGTCAGGGCACAGGACCTGGCCCAGCGATTCCTCGCGGTCCGCTCCCTGGGATTGTTGCGGGACATGCCGGAGGAGGACAGAGCGGCGGTCTACCAGAGGTCGAACGTGGGGGCCGCCGACGTGGAGACCCTCCTGACATCCGTCAGTAGATCGCAGGTCCAAACGGCCTTGCGCCGGGTCCTCCCCGCCAGTTTCAGGCCGCCGACCCCGTACGATTCCGCGGTCTTCGACCCGTTCGCGTACGACGACTATCGCGAGCTCATCCGAGCCTGGATCTGGGCCCGCCCGGGTCGAAGCCAGAGTCTCCTCGCCAGGCGAGCTGGTGTGTCCCGGTACGCTGTCGCCATGATCCTGGCGGGTGAACGCCACATCCCTCTGGCGAGCGCGCACGCCTGGACGGATGCTCTCGGCCTGAGTGCCGACGGGGCCCGCTACTTCGAGCTCCTCGTGGAAGCGGAGTCTCCGATCCCGCTCGCCGAGCGTCGAATGGCGCGACGCCGTGCCGCAGCGATGGCCAACGGCGCCGTCCCCCTTCCGATGGAGCTGCTCTCGAAGTGGTTCGTCCCCGTGATTCTGGAGATGTCCGCGATCTCGGGCTTCCAGCTGACGCCGGAGTGGATCGGCCCCCGGATTTGGCCCCCGGTGAGTGAGGATGAGCTCGCGGATGCCTGCCAGCAGCTGAATGGCGTGGCGGAGAGAGGGTGGCGGCTGGAGCGGACCCCGTCGCCCGTGCTGGATGGATTCCACGACGATGCACAGCAGGCGAGCCTCGATCTTGCAGCTCGCGCGCTCTGGGAACTCCGACCTCAGGATCAGTACCAGATCTCCTTTGTCACGGCCGTGCCTCGAAGAGCGTGGCAGGACCTGAGACAGAGATTCAACAGACTCTTCGACGATCTGCACACGCTGTCCGAGGAGGATGGGTCACCCGACTCCGTGGTCCACGTGGGCCTGCAGGCCTTCTTCAACACCCGTGAGGTCGACGACGGGTGATGGGGCCGCCGATGCCCGCATTCAGGACTCATCTTCCTCGTCGTCGGGCGAGAGCAACGCGACGAGACCCCAGGCCACCCAGGCCCCGCGGTACACCGCCAGCGCCATGATGAAGGCGCCGAGCGGCCGGCTCGTGCCCAGCACCGACAACCCCACGATGAGGAACACCAGCGTGGTGGCGCCTCCGATGGCCAGGCGGAGCTCCGGGCTCAGACCGGACGTAGGAGCTCCCAGAAGCTGCCCGCGTCCTCCGCCCAGGTGCGACCCTCGGGCCGCGCGTTGGGCAACAGGCCCGCCACCCACGGCAGATCCTGGTGCTCGCGGTAGCGGCGGAGGCGCTCGATGGCCATGCGCGGCCCGATGTCCACGTCGAGGTGAGCGGCCACGTTGCGTGCCCGCGCCGCGAGCATGCCGAGCACGGCGGTCTGCACGGCGTCCGGGGTGTCCGCCAGGCGACCGGCCAGCTCGCCGCTCGCCCACTGCACCTTGCTGGCCTCCTCGGGCATGACGTCGGGGTCCACGAGGTCCTCCGGTGGCGTCAGCAGCGAGAGGAGCTCGGACAGATCGCGCTCCCAGAAGCGACCCTGCTCCCCCATGATGCGCGAGAGCTCCCGGAGGCTCATGGTCTCCACCGGCTCGCCGTCGTCGAGGTCCGCCGCGTGCCGCATGAGCTCGTCGGGACCGGGGATCGCGGTGTAGTCGTCCTCGTCGGTGAAGTCCGCCAGGGACGTCTCGACGGCGTCGGGATCGAAGGTGGTCGACATCCCGTGCCCGTCGTCGAGGTCCGGATCGTCGTCCGGATCGTCCGGTACCCTGAGGATCTCCGGCTTGCGCTGGCGGGCCAGCCCGTGGACCAGCTTGCCGAGGTCTCCGTAGATCGCGGTGAGCGCCTCGCGAAGCTCGGCGTCGTCGCCCCCTCCCAGCAGCCCCACGGCCTCTTCGGCCTGCAGCAGGAGCTCCTGCACCCTCGGATTGTCGAGCACGTCGAACATGCGCGGATGCTACAGCATGTCGCAACCGATGGGACTCCCGATGTCCGACGCCGAGCTCCCCGCCCCCGTCCGCGCTGCCCACGATCGGGCCGTCGCCGCCGGCCAGGCGGGCTACATCGACCCCACCACGGGGCTGTTCGTGATGACCGCCCGCTTCCTGAGCGATCGGGGCTGGTGCTGCGGCAACGGCTGCCGCCACTGTCCGTGGCCCGCCGAGGAGCAGAGGCGCGCGGGGCGCCCCACCATCCGCGAGGAGGACCCTTGAAGAAGCGCCGGCTACCACCGTTCGAGGCCGAGATCCTGCACCTCGGCCCCAAGGGTGTGGGCGTGGGCACCGCACCGGACGGCAAGCCCGTGCACGTCCGGGCCACTCCGCCCGGCGCGCGCGTGCTCGTCCGGCCTGCAGGCCGCAAGAAGGGCGTCTGGAAGGGCGCGCGCATGGCCCTCGTCCGCCCGGGTCACGATCACGTGGCGCCGCCCTGCCCGCACTTCGGCGTCTGCGGAGGCTGCACCCTCCAGGAGCTCCCCCTGTCGCGCCAGCGCGCCCTGAAGCTGGCCCGGGCCCGCGAGGAGGTGGGTCCCGCGCCCTGGGAGGACGGTGTGGGCGGCGCCCCCGACGCCTACGGCTACCGGAACAAGATGGAGCTCTCCTTCGGGACGGCCCGCTACCTCGACGCGGCGCGGCACGCGGCCGGCGAGCCCATCGACGGTCGGTTCCTCGGCATGCACGCCGCGGGGCGGTTCGATCGGGTCGTGGACGTCGAGCGGTGCGCGCTGATGGACGACGCCGCGAACGCCGTGCTCGAGCGGGTACGGGCCCTCGCCCTCGACCCGTCCGCGCCGGTGCCCTGGAACCCGCGGACCCACGAGGGGTTCTGGCGCCACCTCCAGCTCCGTCGCGGGGCGGACGGCGTCCTGGTGGCCCTGTTCACCGCGTCCCCGCCCGCGGGGGGTGAGGCGGCCGTCGCGGCCCTGGCCGACGATCTGCTCGGCCGGGGCGTGCTCGGCGTGTCCTGGTACGTCAACGACGGCGTCGCCGACGTCGCTCGCGGCGAGCTCGCGCGCACCTGGGGCGACCCCACGCTGCGGATGGCCCTCGGCGAGCGCACCTTCGAGCTCGCCCCTCTCGCCTTCTTCCAGACCAACACGGCGGCCACCGAGGTCCTCTACGCCACCGTCGGGGAGGCGCTGGGCCGCGGTCATCGCGTGCTGCTCGACCTCTACTGCGGCACGGGGAGCATCGGCATCACCCTGGCGGATCACGCGGAGGAGGTCGTGGGGATCGAGGTGGTGGCGGACGCCGTGGAGAACGCGCGCGTGAACGCCGCCGCCAATGGCGTGTCCGCGCGCTACCGGGTCGCGAAGGTGGAGGACGTGCTCGACGAGCTCGCCGGGGGGCCGGGTGTGGCGGCCGTCGTGGACCCCCCGCGGGTCGGGCTCCACCCGGACGTCGCGCGCGCGCTGGCGAACGCGCCGCTCGAGGTGCTCGTGTACGTCGCGTGCAACCCGGCATCCCTCGGCCGCGACCGGGAGGTGCTCGAGGCGGGCGGCTGGGTGCTCGAGAGGTGCTGGGCGGTCGACCTCTTCCCGCAGACCGGCCACCTCGAGGTGGTCGCGCGCTTCACGAGGCCCGCGTGACCGTCCTGGTGCTCGGGTTCGGTCCGTTCGGCGAGGTCTCCGACAACCCCGCCCGGCGGCTCGCCCTGTTCGCGGACGGTCGTGGCACCGGGGTCCGGATCGTCGGTCGGGAGATGCCCGTGTCCTACGTGCGCTGCCTGGCCGTCACCCTGGAGGCGGTGGCCGAGGTGCGCCCCGACGTCGTGCTCGGCATCGGAGTGGGCAGGAGCCGCATGGGGCCCGAGGTGGAGCTGCTGGCGCGCCGGGCGGTCTCCGAGCACCCCGACGTGGACGGTCTCCGCGGGGTCCTCGAGGGTCCGGACACGCTGCCGTCCACCCTCGATCTGGCCGATGCGCTCGGGTGCGAGCGCTCCACGGACGCCGGCACCTACGTCTGCAACGGCTGGCTCTACCAGGCGCTCCGGCACCTCACCGTGCCGGTCGGCTTCCTGCACGTGCCCCCTGCCGGCATGGACGCGCGACGTCTCGTGGCGGCCCTCGACACGCTACGACCCCCGCCGTCACCGCGGGTCGGGTAGAGTCCCGGCCTCACGGGGAGCCCATGGTCCAGGGAGCCGACATCACCTTCGAGAACGTCGCCCGTCGCTTCGGGCGACGCTGGGCCGTCGCGGGCGTCAGCTTCGCGGTGAAGGCGGGCGAGGGCGTGGCGCTCACGGGCCACAACGGCAGCGGCAAGTCCACGCTGCTCCGCTGTCTGGCCACAGCGCTGAAGGTCCACCACGGCCGCATCCTGGTGGACGGGCAGCCGCTCTGGGACAACCGGCACACACTCCGTCCGCGGATCTGCATGCTCTCCCACGCGGGTGCGCTCTACGACGACCTCTCCGGCGAGGAGAACCTGCGGGTCTGGGCGCGGCTCGGGGGCCACACGGGCGACCTGCCGGCCCTGCTGGATCGGGTCGGCCTGGCGGGGCGCAAGGAGCCCGTCCGCACCTACAGCGCGGGCATGCGGCGACGCCTGGCCCTCGCGCGCCTGATCCTCCACCAGCCCGGCGTGGTGCTGCTCGACGAGCCCTACACGGCACTCGACGCCAAGGGCCGGGCCCTCGTCACGGAGGTGGCCACCGCCCTGCGGGCCGAGGGCGCCACGGTGTTCATGGCCACCCACCTGATGGACTACGCCCGCCACGTCTGCGACCGGCGCATCGAGCTGCTCGACGGCGAGATGGTCAGCGACGGCGAGGTGCCCCGATGATCCGGCAGCTCGGCGGCATCCTCTACAAGGAGCTCCTCACCGAGCTCCGGCAGCCCGCGCGGGTCTCGGGGATCTTCTTCTTCGGGCTCACACTCGTGCTGCTGGTGGGCATCGCGGCCCCGTCCACACGGGCCTTCGAGCAGTTCGCGGCCGCCACCCTCTGGCTCGGGCTCACCCTGGCGTCCACCCGCTCGCTCGACCAGTCGTACGCCGTCGAGCTCGAGCACGGCGCGCTCGAGGGCCTCGTGCTCTGGCCGGTGGACCCGCGGGCCATCTTCTACGGCAAGGCCATCGCCACCACGCTCATGCTGTTCTGCGTGTGCATCGGGCTCACCCCGTTCCTGCTCGCCATGGCGGACGCCTCGGTGGAGGGGAGCATCCCGATGTTCCTCGCCTTCCTGGTGCTCGGCTGCGCGGGGCTGGCGGCGCCGGGCACGCTGTTCGGCCTGATCGCCGGCCAGGCCCGCGGATCGAGCGTGCTGCTGCCCCTCCTCCTCATCCCGCTGCTCGTGCCGATGCTGCTGGCGGGCGCGCGCGGCACGATGCTCATCATGCAGGGCGGTCCCGGCGCCGAGATGGAGGCGCCCGGGTGGCTCCAGCTCCTCGTGCTGTTCAACGTCCTGCACTGGAGCCTGGGAGGCGTGTTCTTCAGCGTGGTGCTGGAGAGCGATTAGCCGCCTGGCGGTCCTACGGCGCGAAGAGCGAGCAGACCTTCAGCATCGTCGTCGTCTGCTGGAGGCCCTGGCTCCCCTGCTGCGCGATCGAACCCGCCGCCCAGCCACGCTCGAACGCCGTCGTGCGCTCCTCGGGGGTGCCGTGGTGACCGGGGTTGTCCACGGCACGGTCGCCCACCCGGTGCACCTCCGTGCGCGCGTAGGCCTGTGCGGGTGACGTCGTGCCCGGCGGCACCGCGATGCCCATGAGGTAGCCGGCCATGCAGTCCGCGTGGACCTCCGCGCCCCGGACCGTGGGCCCCGGGAACACCATGCCGGCCTTCTGCTGGAGGATGTGACCGAGCTCGTGGCCGACGGTGAACTCGACCGCCCCCAGCCCGTCGCCGCCGTGCACCCCGTACATCGTGTAGAGGTCGCGGATGCCGACCAGCAGCCAGTTCCCGCCCACCGCCATGGAGTTCGCGCCCTTCACGTCGTCGAAGAGCCCGACGCAGACGACCTCCTGCGCGAGGCTCGCGTCACCGGCCCGCTCGGACGCCTCCACCCAGTCCACGACGAGCTTCCGGACCTGCTCGACCGCCGTGGCCACCTCCGCCGGCGTGGCGCCCTTCGACGTCAGGAAGTCCGGCGGTGACGCGGGGTCGATCACCAACCGCCCCGAGCGGCGCAGCTCGTCCGGCATGCAGAACGCGTCGTGGGCAGGCAGCACGCGCTCGCGCACCGGCGGTCCCAGGGGCGTCGGGTCGGGCGCCGGTGTGTCGGGCCCGAACGTCGCGACCTGACGCTGCTCGAGGGTCACGAGCTCGCCGTTCACCTTCCCCACCCGCGCCATCGTCTCCAGGCAGCCGGGCAGCGGGGTGCGCATACAGGCCCCCTCCACCGCGATCAGGTCGAGGCGGGCGGCGATGTCCTCCCAGCGCGCCTTGCGCTGGAGCCCGATGGACTGGAGCATCGCGAGCCTGCGGGTGGCCCCCGTGGCCGTGCCCGCGTTGTCCAGCACCTGCCGCCAGGCCGTCTGGGCGGCCTCCCTGCGGTCCAGCGCCGCACGCGCCTCCGCGATCCGATCCGGCTCGAGGGTCCCCCCGAGCGCCACCGCGAGCCACCACATGCTCCCTCCACACCTCCCGTCTACCCCGGGCGGAGGGCCACGCGGCTTTCGCCGCACTTGCGGTCACCCCTCCGTGTCGCCCGTGTCGCCGGTGTCCGTGTCGCCCTCGGACGGCGGCGGGACCACGTTGTCGAACCCATCGAGATCGGGGTCGCTGTTCCCGGTCATCGCGTCCGGCGAAGGCGCGGGGGACTCCGGCTCCGGCTCGCCTTCCTGCCCACCGAGGAGGGGCTCGCCCTCCTGCCCACCCAGGAACGGCTCGCCCTCCTGTCCACCGAAGGCCCGCTGGCGCAGGGATCCATCCCCACGTCCCGCGGCGCTCTGCGCCTCCACGCCGCTCGAGCGCGTCTGTTGCGTGCTGATGGTGCAACCAGCGAGCAGGACGAGCAGCAGGCGAGACATCGCGACCTCCGGGGGGAGCAGGAGCCCTCCGCAGTCACAGCATCGCACCGGTTCGTCCGTACGTCGAGTCGGGATCGCACGAACCGTGCCCCGGATCTGCGCAAGTCTGTGCAGAATCGACTGATCGATCCCCACGCGCTCGCACATGGGGTAGGCTCGGGTCACCTCGGGGTACCTCAGCGGCAGAGGGCCTGGCTCCTACCGGGTCGGCGCAGGTTCGAGTCCTGCCCCCGAGCACCTCACCTGGGGTACCTCAGCGGCAGAGGACCTGGCTGGGACCGGGCTGGCGCAGGTTCGAGTCCTGCCCCCAGGCATCTCCCGGAGCGCACTTGTACAGCCACGCCCAGCTCGCCCGTGCCATCGAGACCTGGTCCACCCACCCCGATCCCGCCGTGAAGGCCTCCGCGGCCGAGCGCATCCGGAAGTGGACCTCGGTGATCCTCGGCATGGAGGACGGCTCGATCACCGTGGGCTCCCGCACGCCCGTCGCGGACACGCCGGCATGGGTCACGCTGGAGGTCGCCCACGGCGGGTTCGCCACGGGGAGGCTCCTCGCCGCCCACGACGACGCTGCCGACCGCAACGAGCAGGCGCTCGGGGCCGGCCGGGAGGCGCTGATCGCCCGTCTCCACACCGGGGCCTACCGCGTCGACGTGCCCGAGCAGGGCGCGATCCCCGTCGCCCTGCGCCTGTTGGAGCTCGGCCACACCGAGGCCGCCCTCGACCTGCTCGAGGTCATCGCCCCCTGGATGGACCGCCTCGACTTCACCCCGGTGCCGGCGGAGCCCCACCCCGAGGCCACCGCGGCGTTCGTGCGCACCTCGGGGGAGGTCGCCGACGCGCTCGTCGTGCGCCAGCCCCAGGCGCAAGTGGTCGCCATGAACCTGGCGCTCGGCACCTGGAGGCCCCTGCAGGACGAGCTCGCCGCGCTCCTCGCACCCACGACGGTCGACGGGATCCCCGGATCCCGGTTCCCGGAAGGCTGGTGGGACGAAGCGCGCGAGCTGCTCGAGCTCGCCGAGGCCACCCTCGCCGACCACCCCACCGCCCGGCGCCCCCGCGACCCGCGTGGCGCGCTCGGCGGCATGCTGGCGGCTCTCCGGGCCGCCGTCCCCACCCGCGACCCCGAGCCCCTCACCCTCGCGGCGGGGGCGTTGTCCGACCACGTGCGCAAGCGGGGGCGCCCCGGGAGCCCCGCTGCGGTCGAGCGATCCGCGGTCGAGCGCGCCCATGCCGCGCGCCCGCTCCATTCCGACCTCGCGAGGCAGGTCGGCCGACGCCTCCGCGAGCACCCGGCCGACCGGGGGCTGGTGGACCCCTCCGTCGTCCTCGGTCCCCTCGACGGCCACGACGTGCCACCCGCCATCGCCGCGCGCGTGCAGGCCTGCCGGGAGGCTCCCCTCGACGAGCTCGTGGACGACGGGATCATCGGGTCGTGCGAGGTCCTCGCGTCCGTCGCGCCACGGATCACGGCCGCCGTGCGCGCCAGCGACCTCGCCGACCCCGTGCTGCGCACCCTCGTCGGTCGCATCGACCAGGCGTTCCGCCGCCGCCGCGGTCTCCTCCTGCTCGACCTCCAGCACCAGGTCCGCCTCGGCGAGCTCCCCTGGATCGCCGCGGTGCGTCCGCTGCGCACGGGGGTCGAGGGCCCGCGTGCGTCCCGCGCCACCCTCGAGCAGATCGCCCGGCTCGCGTTCGGCGGGTTCCCCCACACCCAGCTCCCCAACCCGATGATCAGCGAGCTGCAGTCCCTCGCGAAGTCCGCCGGCGTGGACGTCCCGCTCACCGAGGAGATCGCCGCCGACATCTTCATGGGCACCTTCACCCGGAAGTTCGCGGAGGCCGCCCGCATCACGGCGCGCGCGCTGCACGGCACGATCTACGGCCGCTACTACGACCTCCCCGCGGACGTCGAGCCCGAGGAGGGCCGCCAGCAGGGCGCGTATGCCGCCCTCTGCCTCTCACGCGTGCCGCGACGGAGCCGCGACGCCAGTCCAGAGCGCCTCCGAAGCGCCTGGGAGCGCGCGAAGGAGTGGCGGGGCCGCCATGGGAGCTGGCTCGACCGGCTCCCCGTCCAGGTCGACGTGGCGATCGGGGGTCTCCCCGTGCCGGCAGACGCGCCGTTCACGCTGGGCGAAGCGGTCCTCGACCGTCACCAGATCGCCGACCTGCGGCGGTCGTACTTCATGATGAACCGGAACACCGCGCTCAACGGCGCCCTGCTCGAGCAGAGCCTCGTGCTCACGTCCCACGGTGTGGCGCCGCTCGTCGAGGCCCTCGGGCTCGACCTCGGCAGCGCGGCCCCCGGCATGTGCGACCGTGCCTTCGCGTGGTTCGCGGACCGGCTGTCCTCCGTCGGGCGCCTCGAGGGCATCGAGCGCCTCCGGGCCACCAAGAACGCCGCGTACGCGTGGCGTCAGACCCTCCTCTGGCTCGCGTACGACCCCGCGGGACCCGAGGGCTTCCTCGCCCGCACCGACCCGTCCGCGGCCGGACCCCTCGTCGGGCCCGTCTGGGAAGGGCTCGTGCGCGTCGCGGGTGGCGAGCGGTTCGTGGACGAACGGGTGGGCGACGGTCGGCGGCTCTACGGCTGGAGCCCGGACGGTCCCCACTGGATCTTCGGGTAGACCGTGGACATCGAGCGCGTCGCCCGGGAGTTCCTGGTGGCCCTGCGGGGCCAGCGGTCGCAGGTCGCCTGGAGCCGGAGGCTCGGGTACCGGTCGAACGTCGCGTACACCTGGGAGGCCGGGCGTCGCTACCCCACGGCCGCCGAGACCTTCCGGGCCGTCCAGCGCACGGGGCTCGACCTGCGCGGGTCCATCGAGAGGTTCTACGGCCACGAGACCCGCCAGTGGCTCGAGGAGCACGACGACCTCGCGACCCCCGAGGCCGTGGCGGCGTTCATGCGGGACGTGAAGGGCCGCACGCCCACCTCCGAGCTCGCACGGCAGGCCGGGCTCTCGCGCTACGCCGTGACCCGCTGGCTCACCGGGCAGACCCAGCCGCGGCTCCCGGACTTCTTCACCCTCGTGGAGGCCGGCAGCCTGCGGCTCGTCGACCTCGTCACCTGCTTCGTGCCTCCGGAGGACGTGCCGACCCTCGTGCCGCTCTGGAAGCGGCTCCAGGCCCGTCGGGAGGGGGCCGGGCGCTACCCGTGGACCCAGGCCGTGCTGCGGGCCCTCGAGGTGAGCGAGTACCTCGAGCTGAAGGCCCATGTGGACGGGTGGATCGCGCGGCGGCTCGGGATCCCGCTCGAGGAGGAGCTCGCGTGCCTCGAGCACCTCGAGCTCACCGGCCAGATCGAGCGTGTGGACGGGCGGTTCCGCGCGGTCCCCCTGGCCGTCGACACCCGCCAGGCGCCAGGGCTCGGGCAGTTGCTCAAGGCCCACTGGGCGCGGGTGGGTGTCGAGCGCATCGAGGCTGGCGCGCCGGGGCAGTTCAGCTACAACGTGTTCACCTGCTCCGCCGAGGACTTCGAGCGGATCCGCGAGGCCCACCTCGCGTACTACCGCACGCTCCGGCAGATCGTGGCGGGCTCGCACCCCGACGAGCACGTGGTGGTGGCCAACGTGCAGCTCTTCAAGCTGGATCCATGAACGACGACGACGAGGGCGGCTGGTACACGGGCTGGGGCGGGCTGACCTACGAGCGGCGCGCTGCCCTGCGCGAGCTCTGGGAGACCCGCGTGGATCAGCTCCTCGAGCAGCGGGTGGACGCGCGGCTGGTGGACGCCGTGTGGGGCTGGCGGTCGCCGCTGCTGGACGGGCTCATGGGCGACGTGCGGGATGTGACATGGCTCGATGAGCTCACGCTGGACGACGACCGGGAGGCCGGCAGCGTGCCGCTCGCGAACGTGCGGGCTCACGAGGTGGGCATCGTGGCCCGGGAGGGTCGCATCTACCGGTGGGGTCCGGGCTTCGAGCACCTCGAGGACGAGAGCTGGGCGTGGGAGGCGCTCCTGGAGGACGGCTGGCGCGCGATGGTCGCGCGGGGCGTGCCGGAGGGGGCCCTCGACGAGCTCGAGCTGCTCGGGGGCCCCGCGCTCCGGGCCTGGGCTCACTCGCTCGCGGAGTAGCGCGCCACGACCTCCTCCATGGCCTTCGACCCGTGGTAGACGCCCTTCACCACGCCGTCCGCGCCGACCTCCACCGTGACGGGCGTGCTGATGATGCGCAGCTCGCGCCAGAGGGCGTCCGCCTCTTCGCCGCAGACGGGCTCTGCGGGCTCCAGACCGTGCTTCGACCGCCAGGTGCGGGCCTCTTCGGCGCTGCCGTGGAAGACGTCCACCGCGTCCACGTCGAGGGTGGCCAGCATCCGGTCCACATCCGCGCACGCCCCGCACGCCGCCGACGTGAACACCACGAAGCCGCCGCGTGACGCCAGACGGTCGCGGAACAACAGCTCCGGGAGCGGCTCGCCCGGGACGACCGTGGTGTAGCCGGGACCCTCGGCGGGCCCGGCGTCCTCGAAGGTCAGGGCGTCCTTCGCGCTGCTCACCTCGTAGAGGCGACCGTCGACGGCGACCTGCTTCCACGTCGGGAGCCGGAGGACCTCGGGGGCCAGGCCCTGGCGCAGGATCTTCCCGTCTCCGTCGAGGTCCACGGCGTACTCGGTCTCGCCGAAGCGCCCGCCGCGCACGGACCACTCCACGCGCACCTCGCGGTCGCCGAGCTGCACGTTGCCGGTATGCACGGTGGTGTCTGCGATGACCACGTTCGCGCCGTCGCTGTCGAGGAGCAGGATCTCGAAGGACTGGTCGCCCACCGTCCAGGGGTCCGACTGCCGGACCTGGCCGTCACCGGTGAGCGCGTGTCGCTCGTCTTTGGCGATCTTCCCGTTGCCGTCGGCGTCCAGGCCCACCACGGGGCCCTCCTTGCCGTTCAGGAGCACCCAGCTCAGCGTGCCCGTTCCGGGCAGCACGCCGGAGAGGCCGTACCCCACGACGTCGCCCTTCACGGGCTTGCCGAAGCCGGGCCCGTGGGCGGTGGGGTCGGCGGCGACGGCCTCCCGGTAGGTCTCGAACGCGACGGCGGGCTTCATCTCGCCCTGGATCTCGATGCCGGCGACCTTCACGGCGATGGGGGTGGCGAGGGCGGCGGTGACGAACAGCATGGGACCTCCTGACTCTCAGATACCCCGGCGCTCACGCCGCCGGAGGCTGCAGCGCCCACCCTCTGCCCGGGGGAGGACGCGCGCAGGCGATCTCGCATCCACGCTGGTAGCGGCACGCCGCGACTTCGTGGTGGACTTTCGAGATCGTATACGATCTGCATACGGATTCATCCAGCAGAAGCCCTCCGCATGATGTACCTTCCATGCAACCCACCAGAGGCACCCATGATCTTCCTGTTGCTCCCCGAGGTCTCGGCCTCGCCCCCCCCGTCGATAGACGCGGCTGAGATCCCGTCGGGGTTCGAGTCGTGCGGGGTCTCACCACAGGACGCGATCGCCTGGCTGGAGCCTGGCGTGCTCCTGGTGAAGGGCAATCCTGGCGAGTCCTACGCGCTGCACGGGTACGTGCGGCTGGGCGAGCTGTCGTACCGCTGGAGCGAGCCGCGGGTCCAGCTCCCGGAGGGCGGGGAGGTCGTTGTGCCCCTCCGCATCCCCGAGGAGGCGTTCCTCCACGAGGCCGCTTTCGACTACGTCACGGACCTGTTGGTCCAGGTGGACCTCGGGAAGCGGCGACAGTCGGCCACACTCGCCCACCTCGTCTGGTCGCATCCGGCGGTCCCGCCGATGGTCATCGGCCAGGACGAGCTCGCCACCGTCGCCCCGAACGGGGTGATCCGCGACGAGGTCCGGCGCGACCTGCCGCCCGGGGTGCGCCAGATGCCCGACGTCGGCAGGGTGCGCACGCTGCCCCTGCGCGGTTCGGACCGCAACCCGACGGACGCGCGGGTGGTACCCGAGCGCGGTGCAGGCCTCGAAGACACGGGGGACGCGCAATGACCCCCCTCCTGCTCATGGCTGCGCACGCCGCCACGGTCTCGCGGAATCTGATCACTCCGGCCGCCGAAGGCGGCCTGCGCGGCCCGCTTTGCGCGGGCCTTGCCTCCTCTTGACGCTCACCACGCCCTGGCTCGAAGTGTACTCGTTTCCCCGGCATTCGCGGGCCAGGACGTGTTGACCGCCAAACGGAACGTGGAGATCTGCATCGACTACGACACCGAGTACGACGACAACGGCAACGAGGACTTCTGGGCCGACAACAGCGTGGACCGCTGGGCGCGGGGCGTCTACGTCGAGGTGCTGGACGAGGTGTCCACCCAGCCGATGTACCTCTCCGACACCGACGGGTGCGCCAGGGTGGACGTGGAGGTGGACCCCAGCGGCGAGAAGTTCGAGGTGCTGGTGTACTCGATCGCCTCCGTGAAGGGCGTGGACTACGAGGTCCACGAGCACTCGGGCAATGCCGCCTGGAGCAACCAGCCCATCTCCGTCGAGGCGTTCACCGCGTCCGCGACGGAGGGCGTGATCGAGCGCACCACCTCTCCGGCGCTGGCCTGGCAGGTGATGGCGGCCGCTTCCTGGATGTGGCAGCGCAACCGGTTCGCGATTTGGAACGGCCCGAACCGGGACTGCTGTCTGGAGGGGACCGGTGGAGCGGGGCCAGATGGGACCTGCACGGACCCCACCAAGCAGTACGGGCCCTCCACCGAGAGCACGATCCACTACTTCGTCAAGAACACGACTGGACTCGCATGTGGCGGCGGCAACAACCAACCTGGTGGCCACATCAATTCCGTGGAGTTCTCCAACCCATGCCGACAGAAGTGGCTCTACTCCCACGAGAGTGGTCATCTGGTGGTCGGCATGCGGATGGATGGACTCGAGCAGTACAACGGCGCGGCACCGACCGACAATTGTTCTGGTGGATACTGGTCAAGTGGGCAATTGATCGACCCTGGTCCACCGGCTGTCAGCAGGGCCATGATGTCGAAGGAGTACACGGCGCTGGCGGTTCGGGAAGGGTGGGCGGAGTTCTACGCGACCTGGGCGTGGAACGCGAAGAACGGCGCCGACTGTAGCTTCCTGGCCCGAGGTACTTTCACGGACATCGATCTGGACGGGACCTGGGACAACGACTTCGGCCCAAGTGACCCATACTACGACTTCGAGCTCGACTGCGCCGGCTCGCCGTGGATGTACACGGACCCCAACACCTGTACCGACGGATTCGACTGGGTGGATGACCTCGAGGTCTACAACGACGCGGCGGGATGTGTCCGCGCACCCGTACAAGGCGGGTACGATCTGGAGAGCAACCGCTCGTCCGTCTGGGATGTGACGAGAATGTTCTGGCACCTCTACTGGGTAGACGGGCTCACCCCCGTCGCGCTGTCGGATCTCTACGTGGATACATGCCCCCGTGCCTGGGCACAGTACGACACCTGGACGTCACAGGGTGTCGCAACACGTCCACTGAACCGTCTCTATACCTCGTCGGCATACCACGCCGCCACCCAGAGTGACGTGGACGACGCCATCAGCAACCACGTGGAGCACTGACTACCATGCGACATGCGATCGCCCTGCTCTTCGTCGGATGCGGTACCAGCGTGGTCCCGGTGACGCCGCCGGCTCCGACGCAGCCCGTTCCCACCCCGCCGGTTCCCACGCCAGTGCCCGTTCCTGTGCCCACACCACAGGTCTGTGAGCCCGCGACCCTCGACTGCCCCGACCTGAAGCACTGCTTCGGCTCGGCGCACATCAGGGGGACGCCGAACGACTCGCTCAACACAGGGACGTCCCTGGGGCGCTTGCCGGACGGATCCCTGCTGGTCGGTGCACCCACCGACGGCTTCTACGCCTTCGAGGTCTATCCGTTCTACGCCCGCATCTACCTCGTCCAGGTCGATGCAGACGCATTCGGGTCCGAGACCCTGCTCACCCAGGCGCCCGTCGTCGCACAGTCCATGTTCTGGGACGCACCCGACCAGTACCCACCGCACCCGTCACGGCTGGGGCGCGGGATGCTCCTTCCCGGCGACCTCGACGGTGACGGCGAAGCCGACCTCATCCTGCTCGACGACACCGACACCGGCGACGCGTGGGGCAACACAGTCTTCGTGCCCGGCCCCTTCGAGCAACCCTCGTCGCCGAACGACGCGAGGCAGATCGGCAGCCCCGGCGTGCTCACCTGGATCGTGCCCGGCGTCACAGACGGCACACCCTGCGGCGACATCGACCAGGACGGCGACATCGACCTCTGCCTCGATGCCGGCGTCATGTTCTCGCCCCTCGACGCCGCCAGCACCGTCGGGGCCTCCTGGGGACCCGGACGGCACCTCGTTCCACTCCCCGACCCGCTCGCCGATGGCGGCGTCCTGCTCTACGACGCAGCGACCGGCCATGTAGGTCGGGTGACCCACGTCGACGCCGATGGGCCCGACGAGCCCGTCATCACTGCCCCCATCGCGGGCACACCGGCCGTCTGGGCCGTGCACGAGGACGCCGGGACCACCACCGTGCTCTATGCAGCCGACGTCGCTTCTGTGCCCACCCTCGGGCTCGTGCGCCTCGGGGACACTGCGCCGCTCTTCACCGCCCCGCTGCCCGAGATGCCCACCGCCCTCGCCCTCGTCGACGTGGACGGCGACGACGTCCCGGACCCCGTCATCGGCGCTCCCGGCAGCGTCACCCTCCGATCCGGCGCCGATCTCCGCTGCACCACCGGCACCCTGAGCATTCCATGGGAATACTCGCCAGCCTACCCGACCGTCACGGGGCTCTGGGTGGGTGATGTGGACGGCGGTGGACCCGAGCTCATCGTCGGCAACCCCCGCGAGAACCGCAGCTCCAACACCGACCACGGCGCCGTCTACGTGCTCCACCTGCCGCTGGTGCCCTGACCGCGACCGGGCCGCGCCTACTCCTCTCTCACCTTCTTCATCCTCCGAGGTGCTCCGATGCTTCGCGTTGAAGAGTGCCGTGCTGCCACCCTGCACGACGGTTCCGATAGCGGTCCTGCTGACGCGTCGAGGGACCCAGGACGACGGCCTGTCCCGTCTCTCAACGCGAAGCATCGGAGCACCGCGGAGCACCGCCTCGATGAGGAAGGAGGCGAGCTCCAACACCGACCACGGTGCCGTCTACGTGCTCCACCTGCCGCTGGTGCCGTGACCCGATCGGGCGGTCACTCCCGCGACTCCACCCACCACGACACCACGAGCCTCCACTCCGCGGCCGCCTCGAGCAGCCCGAGAGCCTCGGGCGACAACCGGTCCCGCAGGGTGTGCACGATGTGGTGGATGCCCTCGAAGGCCACGTCCTGAAGCGGGCTGCCCGACTCGCGGGCGAAGCTGCTCTGGCGCTGCACCCAGGCCGCCGGCACCGGGCCGCGCCCCGGGATCAGCACACCCCGGCGGGCATCCAGGATGCGCTCCGACCCCTCGGGGAGCTCGAAGACGGCCGTGCGGTAGCGGGCCCACACACCGAATACCCGCGCCGAAACCGCGGCGTCCGCCTCCCCGAGGAGGCTCGCACCGCCATTCATCACGACCGGGCCGGAGCCTCCGTCCTCCGTACACGCCCGGTCCAGCACCTCGCGCACGGTCCACTCGAGCACCCAGGACCGGTCGCCCTCACCCTCGAGCACGTCGTCCGCGAGGGCCATGAGGGTGGCCGCACGAGAAGGACCGCCACGGTCGGAGGGGGCGAGCACGGGGTCCAGGCCGAGGGCCACCCGCACCACCGGTCGGTCCATGGCCCGGACCTCCGCGATGGACGCCGCCCAGCGGAGGATGTCGTCGCGGGTGCCGCCGAGCCCGGCGCGGAGGGTGGTCGGGGTCGCCACACGCGCCAGACCACGGGCCAGCCGGGCGTCCGGGAAGCCCACACGGCGCGTGCGCACCGCGGTGATCATGGCGGCGACGTCGGTGACGCGCTCCCAGGGCGGTTCCTCGAGCACCGGCCCCGCGGGAGCGGCGTCGTGGCCCGCCAGCCAGGCCTCCGCCTCCTCGGAGAGCGCGCCCTTCGCCCCCGCCGCGAGGGCCGCGCGCAGCTGGTCGCCGAGGACCTCGCGGGGCCAGGGCTGGCTGGGCGCGAGCTCGACGAACCGCGCCCCATCGGCCTTCAGGAGCAGCGCCACCACCTCGTCGAGCACCCGTCGGGGCACGGCGTCCACGGAGAGGACACCGCGGCGGGCGAGCAGGTAGGCGATCCCTCCGGCCAGGGGCTCGGGGAGGCCGTCGCAGAGGGCCGGTGTCGGGGCGTCCTCACAGCCGTCGACGATGGCCTCGAAGGGCTCGCGGTAGCCCCCCGGGCACGAGCGCGTGGGCTGGTGCAGCCACACGCGCTGCGCGTTCGGCGCGAGGCGCTCGAGCCAGTCACGGACGTCGGCCACAGTGTGGGGCTCGGCGGCCAGGGCCTCCCACGCACGGTGCGGCTCCTCGCGCCCCGTCCTCAGATCGTCCCAGGCTCCCATGGCTCCCTCCGGGAGGAGGGTACCGCATGCATGTGGACGTCAGAGCAAGCCGAGCCGAGACCTCACCTGACGCTCTGCAGCGTCGGCGGACAGGCCCCGAACGAGCTCGAGCTCACCGCTCAGCTGCGTCACAGCCGCGTCGTGGGTCCGCCACTCCCCGCGAGACAGCGGCCGAGCCGCGTGGAGTGCAGCGAACGACCGCAACGCGCGCGCGGTGTCCATCGGGTCGCCCGACTTCAACAGGTCACCGGCGGCTCGGACCTGCTGCAGGCGATCGCCGTCCGGGAGCGTGATCGGCCGGGCCAGGCTGTCCATGACGGCCTTCAGCGCGTCCTCGGGCATCGGCTCCCGGACGGAGTCGGGCGAGCGAACCCACAGCGTCGTGGCCAGGTCCGTACCGCAGACGAACCGGTGCGCGAGATGCGCCTTGTACACCATCCGCCCTGCATCGCGTGGAACGGTCGACGGGCCGTCGTAGGTACACGGCCGCCACACCGACCCGGCCCCGGCCATGTGGGTCGGGTGGCCCACGTCGACGCCGATGGTCCCGAGGAGCCCGTCATCACGGCTCCCATCGCGGGCACACCGGCCGTCTGGGCCGTGCACGAGGACGCCGGGACCACCACCGTGCTCTATGCAGCCGACGTCGCTTCAGTGCCCACACTCGGGCTCGTGCGCCTCGGGGACACGGCGCCGCTCTTCAGCACCCCGTTGCCCGAGATGCCCACCGCCCTCGCACTCGTCGACGTGGACGGCGACGACATTCCGGACCCCGTCATCGGCGCTCCCGGCAGCGTCACCCTCCGATCCGGCGCCGATCTCCGCTGCACCACCGGCACCCTGAGCATTCCATGGGAATACTCGCCAGCCTACCCGACCGTCACGGGGCTCTGGGTGGGTGACGTGGACGGCGGCGGACCCGAGCTCATCGTCGGAAACCCCCGCGAGAACCGCGGCTCCAACACCGACCACGGCGCCGTCTACGTGCTCCACCTGCCGCTGGTGCCCTGACCCCGATCGGGTCGCAGCGATTCCTCTCACCCTCTTCATCCTCCGCGGTGCTCCGATGTGCTCCGATGCTTCGCGTTGAAAAATACCGAGCTGCCACCTGGCAGAAAGTCTCCGATCGCGGTCCTGGTGACGCGTCGGAGGACCCAGGACGACGGCCTGTCCCGTCTCTCAACGCGAAGCATCGGAGCACCGCGGAGGATTGAGCGAGGAGGCGAGATGCCCACCGCCCTCGTGGACGTGGACAGCGGCGGTGCCCTCACCCGGATCGGACCTGACACCCTGAAGCATCGGCGGACAGGGCTCCGACGCACATACGGTCAGGGCAGCGCGTACACGTCCAGCCGGGACTGCCCGCCATCCAGGGTCGCCGGCGACGCGACCACCAACCGACCGCCGCCCACCGCCGGCCAGGCGTGGATCGACGAGCCCGTGGCCACGGGGTCCGCCGCCAGCTCGAGCACCCACGGCACCTCCGACAGATCGCTCTCCAGCGCATAGACTCGCGTCGTCCAGCTCGTGGACACCCGGACGTTCGCGAACAGACGCCCGCTGTCGGGATCGACGACCATCCGGTGGATCTGGTTGCCGAGCACGACGGTCTCACCCGCGGTCAGGTCGTCGAGGTCGAGCGCCGTCACGACCGCGCCGCTGCCGTCGGTGGCCAGGGCCACGAAGAGCCTCCTGCGTGCAGCGTCGATGGCGAGGGACTCCGCAGACCGCTCGAGGGCGAGGGGCGTGACGGTCGGTCCGGCAGGGTCGACCACGAAGACCTGGCCGGCGTCGAGGACATAGAGCACCCCCGTCTCGCCGTCCACCACGAGCTGGGAGCCGAAGGTCCCCGTCGTGCCGGCCTCCCCGTCGGGCGTGTAGTCGAGGGTGCCCACGAACACGTCGTTCCCGAAGTCCACCCGGTACAGCAGCTCGTCGGTGCGGTCCCTCCCGAACACGTCGCCGCTGAAGGGGTCGTGGACCAGCGGCGCCAGCTCCCAGGCCAGACCGACGTCGACCCGAAGCGGGGTGTCCAGGCTGGGCGGGAAGCGCAGCATGGCCGTGCGCTGGCTGGCGTAGATCCAGCTCCCGTCGGCCGTGACGGACCCCAGCGGCGCGTCTGCCACCCAGGGCAGCCCCGGCTCGCCCGTCGCCAGCGGTATGGGGACGAGCCCGCCCACGTCCGCCACGACGGCCACGTCCCCCAGGACGGCCACCCCGATGGGGTCGGCGTCGAGGACCACCGTGGCGAGCAGCTCGGCCGTGGCAGGCGGCTCGTCGGTGGGCGTCGGTGTGGCCGGACAGGCGGCGAGGAACAGGAGGAGGTTGCGCATGCCGTCCGGGCTGCAGGCGCCATGCCAGGGATTCCTCCCCTCACAGCAGGGTTCCCGTGCCCCGGGCGCGCGATGTCACCCACCCGCGCTGTGCCACATCGCACGACGTCAGTGGAAGTTGCGCGCCTTGATCTCGGGCGCCGGCCGGTCTTCGGGCCAGGGCACCGGCCAGACGTGCTGCACGAGCACGCTCACCGCGTCCCCCTGCCGCTGGAGCTCCCCATCGACCCCGAGCAGCGACGCGTGCCGGGCGAGCCTACGGTAGCGCTCCCAGGTGTCCGGCCAGAGCACCAGGTTCGCCATCGCCGTCTCGTCCTCGAGCGTCATGAACACCACACCCTTCGCCGTCCCCGGACGTTGCCGGGACGACACGAGGCCCGCGCACCGCACGGCCGTCCCGCTCGGCGTCTCCGGCAGCGTGTCGAGGGTGACGACGTCCGGGTCCTGGAGCGGGCGGGCCAGCGCCATGGGGTGCACGTCCACCGAGAGCCCGGCGGCGCGGTAGTCGGCCTTCAGCTCGTCCAGCGCGGTCGCGCGCGGCAGCATCGGAGCGGGCTCGTTGCGCGACAGCCCCGCGAACAGCGGCAGCTCTGTCCACAGCCCCTGGAGCACCCAGGCTGCCTCCCGACGCGACGGGCCCAGCACCGCGAAGGCGTTGGCCTCCGCCAGCAGCGAGAGCCGCCCGCGATCGAGGGCCGTGCGCCGCGCGAAGTCCGCCAGCGACCGGAAGGGCCCGTCCGCACGGGCCCGCTCGATGGCCTTGCCGTGCTCCTCGCCCATGCCCTGGAGCAGCCGGAAGCCGAGCCGCATCGCGAGCGACCCGTCCTCGTCGACCTCGATCGTGCAGTCGTGGCTGGAGCCCACCACGCACACGGGCCGCACCCGGAACCCATGGCGCTGCAGGTCGGCCACGATGGCCCGGGGACTGTAGAACCCCATGGGCTGGCTGTTGATCAGGGCCGCCGCGAAGGCCGCCGGATGGTGCCGCTTGAGCCAGCCCGACACGTACACGAGCATCGCGAAGCTCGCCGAGTGCGACTCGGGGAAGCCGTACTCGCCGAACCCGAGGATCTGTGCGTAGATCTTCTCGGCGTAGTCGGGCTCGATGCCCCGCTCCACCATGCCCTCCACGAGCTTGCGGCCCATGGCGTCGAGGTTGCCCCGCTTGCGCCAGGCCCCCATGGCCCTCCGGAGCTGATCGGCCTCTCCCGCCGAGAACCCGCCCACGGTGGACGCGATGGCCATCACCTGCTCCTGGAAGAGCGGCACCCCCAGCGTGCGCTCCAGGATCGGCTCGAGCATGGGGTGCGGGTAGGTGACGGGCTCCTCGCCGCTCCGGCGCCGCAGGTACGGGTGCACCATGCCGCCCTGGATGGGTCCGGGACGCACGATGGCGACCTCGATGACGAGGTCGTAGAACGTCCGGGGCCGCAGGCGCGGCAGCATGGACATCTGGGCGCGGCTCTCGATCTGGAAGATCCCGACGGTGTCGGCCTTGCAGAACATGTCGTAGACGGCGGGGTCCTCGGAGGGCACGGTCGCCAGGGACCAGACCTGGCCGGAGTACCCGCGCACGAGGTCGAAGGCCTTGCGGATGCAGGTGAGCATGCCGAGGGCGAGCAGGTCGACCTTCACGAACCGCAGGGCGTCCACGTCGTACTTGTCCCACTGGATGACCGTGCGTCCCTCCATGGTGGCGGGCTCGACGGGCACGAGGTCGATGAGCGAGCCGTCCGCGATGACGAAGCCCCCCACGTGGATCGAGACGTGCCGCGGGAAGCCGGCGAGCTGCTCGGAGATGGCCACGGTGTGGCGGAGGGCCAGGGAGGACGGGTCGAGGCCGGTCTCCCGGATGCGGTCGGCGTCGACGCCGTCGGCCCACCACTCCAGGGACTTCGCGAGCCGGTCGACCTGGTCGAGGGAGAGCCCGAACACCTTGCCCACGTCGCGGATCGCCGAGCGCGGCCGGTAGCAGATGAACTCGTTCACGAGGGCCGCCCGGTGGCGGCCGTACTTCGCGTAGACGTACTGGATGACCTCCTCGCGGCGCTCGTGCTCGAAGTCCACGTCGATGTCGGGCGGCTCGCCGCGCTCCTCGCTGATGAAGCGCTCGAACAGCAGCGTGCCCAGGCTGGGGTCGACCGCCGTGATGCCGAGGGCGAAGCACACCGCGGAGTTCGCGGCGCTGCCCCGCCCCTGGCAGAGGATGCCCTGGCTGCGCGCGAACCGGACGGTGTCGTGCACCGTGAGGAAGTAGGCCGGGAAGTCGAGCCGCTCGATGACCGCCAGCTCGTGGGCCACCTGGGCCTCCACGCTGGGCGGCACGCCGCGGGGGTACCGCCAGGCCAGGCCCTCCCGCGTGAGCTCCGCGAGCCACGACATCGCGTCGTACCCGTCCGGCACGACCTCCCGCGGGTAGGTGTAGCGGAGCTGGTCCACCGCGAAAGTGCAGCGCTCGGCGCGCAGCACGCCGTTCTCGACGGCCTCGGGCCAGTCGGCGAACCGGGCCCGGAAGTCCGCCTCGGTGAGCACGTGACGGGTGGCGTTCGCATGCAGGCGCCGCCCGGCCGCCTCGAGGGTGGTGCGGTGCCGGATGCAGGTGAGCACGTCGGCGGCGGGCCGGCGCTCGGGACGGTGGAAGCGCACGTCGTTGGTGGCCACGAGGTCGGCCTCCAGGCGACCGGCGGTGTCGAGGGCCGTGCGGATGCGCACGGTGTCCGCGGGGGTGAGGTTGCGCGCGAGGGCCACGCCCAGCCGGGACCCGAAGGCCTCCTTCAGCCCTGCTGCCTGCTCGGCGGTCCAGCCGGGACGGAGGAGGCACTGGAGGCCCTCGGCGTGCTCGGCGACCCTGGCGACGTCCACGCGCGCCGTGCCCTTCTGCACATCGGCCCGCGCGAGGGTGAGCAGCCTGCAGAGCGAGCGCCAGCCCGTGAGGTCCTCGGCATGGAGGACGACGGCGGGACGGCCGATCACGGTGACGGTGGCCCCGCAGAGCAGGTGCACGTCGTGGTCACGGGCGGCCTTGTGGGCCTGGACGAGCCCGTAGACGGCGTCCCGGTCGGCCAGCCCGAGGTGCGCGACACCCGCCGCGGCGGCCGCCTCCACGAGCTCGGCAGGCTGGGAGGCCCCGTCCAGCAGGGAGAAGCACGACCGGCTGACGGGCTCCGCGTAGGGCATGAGGTCCATGTATGTTCATGGTGAACACATGTCCAGAGCGGGGCGCGTCTGGCAGACATCTGCCCGACGACGTAGGTGGACCCATGCGCATCGTCGTGGCCACCGGGTACGACCCGATCCTCCAGCACCTCGTGCACGCCCTCCACCAGCGGGGCCACGAGCTGGTCGGCGTGCTCACGATGGTGGGCGCACCGCCCGTCATGCAGCGGGCCGCCTCGCTGGGCGTGCCGGCCTTCGCGCTCCCGATCCAGCCCGGCGACATGAACGTGCCGCGGGCGATGCGCGCGGACCCCGCCTACGCGGCGGCCGTCCGGGACGCGGCCCACGGCCTCGACGCGCTGGGCGCGGACTTCCTGGTGGGCTGGGCGATCAACGTGCTCCCGCGCTTCGTGCTGGAGTCCGCGCGGCACGCGATCAACGTGCACCCCTCGGATCTCCCGCGCTACCGGGGCGGCTTCCCCCTCGAGGCCCAGATCCTCGACGGCAGCCGCATGCTCCACGTCTCTGTCCACGAGACCATCCCGCGCATCGACGCGGGCGACGTGCTCGCGCGCAGCGCGCCCCTGAAGATCAAGCGCTCCGACACGATGACCGGCCTGCTGCACCGCTCGCTGCCCGTGGGGGCGGCCCTGGCGGCCCACGTGGTGGACGGCTGGGGGCGCCTCCCGCCCGTGCCTCCCCTGCCCCACGAGGGCCCCGTGCCGGACGCCTGGGGTATCCGCAGGGTGCGCGGTGCCGACGGTCGGCTGCGCAACGAGGGCATCCTGGGCCGGCTGCGGGTGGAGTGGGAGCTCGACACGGCGGACGCGATCGGGCGGGCGGCCCGCGCGTTCGACATGATCGGCGGCGCGACGACGGACGTGGACGGACGGATCTGGCGGGTCCGGGCGGCGAAGCGGGGTCCGGAGGAGGTCGTGGCGCCGGTCGGCACGGTGCTCGGGGTCGGGCCGGACGGCGTGCTGGCCCAGGCCCTGGACCGCCAGGTCGCGCTGCAGGGCGGGTTCATGGACGGGAGCGAGGGCCCTGCGGTGGGCGCGTGCTTCCGGTCGACGAGCCCGATCTCGAAGCTCCTGATGTTCCCGGACGCGGAGCGGTAGCCATCCCGCGCGCGGGCGCGGGTCTACAGCGCGTCCCGGTACAACGCCAGGAGCCGCGTCCAGGCGCGCTCCGCGCTCGTCGCGTCGTAGACGGCCGAGTCCGGCGGACACCAGCCGTGCTGCGTGCCCGCGTACACCTCGATCTCCGCCGGGATCGACGCCGCCGCGAACGCCTTGCGCAGCGTGTCCTTCGTCTCGGGCTCCCGCTCGTCGTCGTTCGCCGCGATGGCGATGAGCGCCCGACCCTTCATCTTCGGGATGCCGAGGTGCGGGCTGTCGGGGGCCGACGTCGCGAGCCCACCGCCGTGGAAGGTCGCAGCCGCCCGGATCCGCTCCGGCACCTCTGCCGCCGACCAGAGCACCATCGGCCCGCCCATGCAGTAGCCCTGCGTGCCCACGCCCTTCGCGGTGTCCACGGCCGCCTGGGCGTCCAGCCAGGTCACCGCCGCACGGATGTCGCGACGCGTGGTGTCCGCCGTGAGCGCCTGCTTCATGGGCATCACCAGCTCACGGATGGCGGGGTCGCGGAAGGACGCCCCCTCCGGCACCACGGGCGCCTTCGCCTTCCGGTAGTACGGGTTCATCACGAGCACCGCGTAGCCCTCGGCCGCCAGGCGCTCGCCCATGCCGCGGAGGGCCGGCCGGAGCCCCAGGATGTCGGGCCAGATCACGACCGCCGGGTGCTTCCCGGACGCCGGGTGCACGAAGTACGCGTCGGCCGCGCCGTCCGGCGTGGTGACCTGCACGTCGGACTTCACGAGCTCCGCCGCGAAGGCCCCGGTCGGCAGCATGGCCGCCGCGAGCCCCAGCCCCACGAAGCCCCGCCGGGTGAGCCACACGTCGTTGTCGCGCTCGGTGTCCAGGTCGCACATGGATCCTCCAGGTGCTCCGTCGTAGCACGCGGAGGTCACGCGGAGCGGCGCACCCGTGACGAACGCTGACGCCCCCCGACATCGGCGCACGAATCACCGCCCGCGGGGCGCGTCTGTGGTGCATTCCACCAACGAGGCACCCCATGCGCTTCTTCGCCGCCCTGCTCGCCGTCCTGCCCCTCTCCACCGCCGTCGCCGGCCCCGGCCACCACGGCCACCACCAGGGTCCCCAGCGTCCCGCCGCCCGTCCCCCGGCCGTCTGCCACGCCGGCGAGCTTCGCGTCTCCGCCCCGCGCGACGCGTGGTTCGACGTCTACGTGGACGGTCGCAAGGTCGTCGAGAGCCGCGTGATGGACGGTCAGCAGGCCGTCGCCCTGAGCCCGGGCTTCCACCGCGTCCGCGTCACCGACTTCATGGGGCGCGCCTGGAGCACCGAGGACCTCGACGTGGGCTGCGGGGAGGTCGTCGTGGGCGAGGTCTACCAGCGTGCCGGCATGCGCGTGGTGTCCCGCTTCGCCGAGCAGCCCGTGCGTCCCGCTTCCTACGCGCCCTACGGTCGCGCGCCCCGGGTGTGCACGGCGGGCTCCCTGTCCGTCACCCCCTTCGACAACACCTGGTTCGACCTCTACGTCGACGGCGCGAAGCGCGCCTCCGCACGCAACTTCGACGGCACGCAGACCGTCGCGGGCCTGGCCCCGGGCCGGCACTTCGTCCGCGTGACGAGCTTCGTCGGCGAGGTCTGGAGCGAGGGCTACGTCGACGTGCGCTGCGGCGACGCCGTGTACGGCGAGGTGTTCGAGGATGCGGGGCTGCGCCTGATCTGAGTTATGCGGTGGGTCCCGGAGGACCCATGAACGCCGACGCCATCCGCCACATGCTCCCCAAGCTCGTGCCCTTCATCCGCCACGTGGGCCTCACCATCGACGAGGTGGGCCCGGGCACGGCCACCGCGTCCCTCGTGAGCCGGCCGGAGGTGCACAACCACCTCGCCACGGTGCATGCGGGCGCGCTCTACACCACCGGCGAGTCCGCCACGGGTGCCGTGGTGCTCTCGCTGTTCGGCGACCTCTTCCCGAACGTGTTCATCGCCCTGAAGGCGGCCACGGTGGCCCACACGAAGGCCCGGGCGGGCGACCTCGTCGCGCGCGCGACGCTGGTGGGTGACGCCCGCGAGGTCCGCGCGGCCTTCGATGCCGACGGCAAGGTCGACTTCGACGTCGACGTCGTGTTCACGGTGGACGGCGCGGAGACCGCGAACGTCCGCTACACCTGGGCGGCCCGCGCCCCGCGCTGACTACTCCGACTTCACGGGTCGGATGTCGAGGTCGATGTCGGGTCGGTCGTGGTCGGGGGGCCCGCGGTGGATCGGCGGCGGGGAGTACTCCTCACGCGTGCCGTGGGCCTCGAGGTACGCGTAGAGCGCGTCGACCCGGTCACCCGAGTAGGCCAGGCCCTCAGCCCAGAACGAGTGCACCGGCAGACCCTCGGCATCGAAGGTGCTGAGGGTGGTGTCGCGACGACGTTCGACGTCGAGGAGGTGCCCGAGCGACGCGACGTCGCCCGCCCGCTTGCGCTCGACCCACTGGCGCACCGTGAGCCCGTCCCCGACGGTGGTCGCGTCGAAGGCCTCTACGAGCAGCGCCTGGACGGCCGGATCGCGCGTCACGTCGAGGGTGAACCCGTGGCCGTAGCCGCCGCTGGGCGCCATCGGCCCCCCGGAGATGGAGGCGATGCCGAACGGGGTGGCCTGCATGGGGACAGCTCCTGACGGCGGTGATGCGGGCGGCGTACCGGAGAAGCAGGCGGCGAGCAGGGCGGTGAGCATGCCGCATCCTACACCCCGGATCCGCGCGACGGTCGACCCACATCGGGACCTGTGCAACCGAAGAGAATCCAGCGAGCGTCCGCGCGGCATGGCAGGGTGACCGGAACCCCCGGAGTCCCCATGCGCACCGCCCTCCTCGTCATCCTCGTCGCCTGCGACCCCGCCCCCGTGGACTCGGATGCACCGCCCGCCACGGAGGCTCCGGAGGACACCCGGCGGCTGAGCCTGGACGTGAACGTGAGTGCTGCCGGCGCCACCGCCATGGCGCAGTGGCTCGCGGACCACCGCTGGACCAACCAGGTCGCCTGCGCCACGGACCCCAGGATGGTGTGCACGGGCGACGGCGAGATCGCCAGCCGGCCCGACGAGGCCCTCGCAGACCCCGCCGCCGACGTCACCGTCGCAGGCACCCTGCTCGTGCAGCCCACCGTCGTGGACTGCCCGCCCCCCTGGGTCGTCGGATCGCCCGACACGGCGGGGCTCACGACGGTGCCCGTCACCGTGGGCGACGCGGAGCTCGAGCTCCCCGGCATCACGCCCCTCGTGCACCTCGAGGCCCCTGAGACGGACGGTGTGCTCTCCTTCCGCTGGGAGGCCGCAGGGGAGCCCATGCAGCTCCACCTGAAGCCTGCCGGCCTGCCCGCCCTGCCCCTGGTGCTCGACGTCGAGGACGACGGCAGCCTCGACCTCCCCTGGTCGGAGCTCGGGCTGCATCCCGACGTGCTCGACTTCGCGGCGACCCTCGTGCGCCAGCGGTCCGGGACCCTCGACGGCGCGGTCGTCCCGGTGGACTGGACGGTGCGGAGCACGCTCACCCGGTATGTCGTCAGCGGCGGGGGCCACACGCTCCTCCACCTCGCCCCCACCTGTGCGGCGTCCACCCGCGTCGAGGGCGGGCCCACGTTCGCCGTGCCCGATGGAGCCGAGGGCTGGGTGTCCGTTCCGGCCACGCCCGGAGTCACCCTCCGCGTCGAGTCCGACGCAGGGCTCCTCGTGTCCGCCTGGAACGCCTGCGGCGGCGGCCCGGTGGGCTCGACGGGCACCAGCGACGGCGGCGGGTTCCTCGTGACCCCGGACGGTGCGTCCATCCTGCTCACCGTCGACAACACCAGCGGGGCAGCCCGCATCCGCCTCGTCCCGATCGAGCCTCCGGACCTCGCTGTCGACCCTCCCACCTGCTCCGATGCGCCCGCGCCGTCCCCGGGTCCGTGGCTCGTGGACGTCGCCTCCGCAGGCAACGACGTCGCCGTGTCGACCTGCGCGAACGACACGGGCATCAACGACGGTCCGGAGGTCGTGCTGCCCGTCGACGTGCCGCCCTGGGGCATGGTCGTCGGGTTCGCGGACGGTGCGGAGCGCCTCGCCGTCCGCACCACCTGCGAAGACGCGGACACCTGCGTCGCCGGGGCCCAGCGCCAGCCCGTCGTCTGGGCGAACCGCACCGGCCAGACCGCCCGGGTCCACGTGCTCGCGGAGTGGACACCGTGGTCCGAGCGCAGGCCCTCCTTCACCACCGTCGACGTCGTGGACACCGTGGCCCTCGACCCCGCGGATTCCTGCGACGGGCCCGTCCTGGACACGACGATCGCAGGCGTGCGCGGGTCCCTCGCGGGCCTCGTGTCCGACGTCCAGGTGTCGTGCGGGTGGGCCGGCCCCCTCCCCGCGGACGGCACCTACACCCTGCACGTCCCGGCGGGGGGCGAGGTGGAGATCACCGCCGCCTGGGAAGGCGGGGGCACCCTCCAGCTCCTCGATCGCTGCGAGGACCCGAGCTCCGTGCTGGCCACCGGGACGGCCCGGCGGTCAGGCGCGTCCGCACCCCTGGTCTGGCGGAACCGCGAGGCGGTCGACCGGACCTACACGCTCCGTCTCGCGGGCACCGAGGAGCCCTTCAGCGTCGCCATCCGACGACGCTGAGGCCCCTTCAGAGGCGCGTCGCCCGGCAGGCCACGTCGATGAGGTCCTTCTTGCCGCCGCAGGTCTTGTAGCGGGCCATGTGGAAGATGCCCATGGTCACGTCCTGCACCTTGCGTGCGGTCTTCTCGTCGAAGGTGTGGGTGGCGTGCCACTCGATGCGACCGTCGGCGTTGGGCGCGGCGGCCTGGTCCTTCGCGAGGGGCACCCAGCCGGCATACGTGTCGTAGCTGTACGTGCAGCCGTCCTCGGGCTTCGAGCCGGCCTCGCCGATCATGTAGTAGTGGATCGGCTTGCCGAGCTCGTTCATCGGCGCCTCCTGGATCGGCAGCGTGGGGAAGCCTTCCTTGTCGCCGTCGAACATGTCGGACTGGTTGCTGCAGTGCTCGAACATGTAGGGCGTGTCGGTCTTCACGAACGGGTTCGTGCCCACCGGGTTGGTGTCCTGCACCTTCTCGCCGTCCTTCTTGAGCGTCCAGTACATGTCGTCCACCTTCAGGCGGCAGCGGCTGTCGACCTTGGCGAAGAGCTGGCCCTGCAGCTTGTTCCCGAGGCTGCCGCGGATGGCCTTCCACTGGGCGAACGCGGCCTCACCGGCCTGCTCGGCGGCCTTCATGGCGGCCTTGGCCTCCTCGATGGCCTTGTCGAGGTCGGCATCGGAGGCGTCGGTACCGAGCTTCTGCAGCTTCTTCTTGGTGCACTTGATGTCGTGGGCGAAGAGCGCCTCGCACCAGTCCTTGAGACGGGCGGGCTCCACGCACTTCAGCTCGGGGTCCTTGCCCTCCTGCTGCTGCTTCTCGCACTCGTAGGTGTAGATGTCGCCGAGGGACATGGCGGTGTACTTCGCCTTCACCTTGCCGCCCTCGTCCACGAACTTCAGGCGGGCGAGCGGGTTGAGCTGATCGGGCCCGTTGGGCTGGGCCTCCGACATCACGAAGGTGTTGCCGGCCATGGTGTCGACGGTGAGGTCGCACGCGGGCGCGGTCGGGCCGCCACCCCCGCAGGCGAGGAGGAGGAAGGAGGCCAGGGGGGTCAGGTTGCGCATCACTTCCTCTCGATCTGGATGTGCTCGATCACGACGGGGTCGTTGGGCTTCGTGCGGGTGGCGGGGGTGGTCACGATCTCCTGCACCACCGGAAGGTCGCAGCTCCCGAAGATGGTGTGCTTCCCGTTCAGGTGCGGGGTGTCCTTCACCGTGATGAAGAACTGCGAGCCGTTGGTCTTGGGGCCCGCGTTGGCCATGGCGAGGATGCCGGGCCTGTCGAAGACGAGGCCGTTCGCCGTCTCGTCGTCGAACCGGTAGCCGGGGCCGCCGGTGCCCGTGCCGAGGGGGTCGCCACCCTGGATCATGAAGTTCGGGATGACGCGATGGAAGACGACGCCGTCGTAGAGGGGCTTGCCCTGGACCTTCTCACCGGACTTCGGGTCGGTCCACTCGAACGACCCCTCCGCGAGGCCCACGAAGTTGGCCACCGTCATCGGCGCCTTGTCGGGGAACAGGCTGCACTGGATGGTGCCGAGAGACGTCTTGAAGGTCGCGCTGAGCTTGCTGTCGCGCGTGATCTTCGCCCGGCTCAGGAAGTCGCTGACGTTGGCGTCGGTAGCCTCGAACAGCTCCCCCCGGTCGCGACCACGGGGCGGAGTGGGCATGGGACGGGGACGCGCGACCTTCTTCTGGGCCTCGAGCTGCTGCTCGAGCTCGGCCACGCGGGCCTGCAGACGGTCCCGCTCACCGAGGACCTCCTGGTGGACGTCGTTCGGGACCCCACCGCACCCCACGAGGGCTCCGAGCAGGGCGAGCCGCAATCCTGTGTTCATCCTTCCACTCCATTCTGGCGGGCGGCACGATAACAACCCGACACCCAGCCGCACAGCCTGGCGTTCCGGGAGTCCCATGGCCACGTTCGATCCCTCGGTCCTGCACCCCGCCCCGGACCTCGCCGAGCGCGAGCTGCCGGGCGCGGCGCGCAGGGTGGTCGCGATGGCCATCGACCTGGCGCTGCTCGTCCTGCCGCTCACGCTGTTCGCGGTCCTCGTGACCGGCGCATGGCTGTACCTCACGCAGCGGCCCCTCGTGGACGGGCTCACGGCCTGGATGTCGGACGAGGCCACCGGCGCGGACCTCCTGCCGCTCCTGGATGCGCTGGAGGCCTCGGATGCGACGCGTCTCCCGGAGGCGGTGCGCGTGGCCCTGGCCCAGGGACACCGCGAAGAGGCGGCCGCGCTTCTGGCCGAGGCCCCTCTGATGCTCTCGCTCCAGCTCTCGAGCGCCACGGAGAGCAGCGAGCACGACGAGCCCGGCGGCGTGCGCGTGGAGCTCGGCCAGCTCCTGCCCTCGGGGGTCGCCTGGGTCGCGCGCTTCGGGCTCGCCGCGCTCTACTTCGCCGTCCTCGGCTCGGGTGGACGGCGCACGGCGGGCAAGTGGCTCACGGGCCTGGAGGTGATGCACCTGTCCGGCCGTCCCCCCACCCTGCTCGAGGCCTTCCAGCGCTTCCTGGCCTACTTCGTCACGGTCGGGAGCGGCGTGGGGTTGGTCGCCCTCGTCCAGGACCGGAACGGCCGGGCCAACCACGACCGCATGGTGCACACCGTGGTCCTCCGCCGTCGCTGACCGTCAGCGGCGCCCGCGGGCGAGAAGCCCGCCCAGCAGGGCCGCGCAGAGCAGCACGAACCAGTCGCCCCAGCGGCCGTAGAACGTGGGGAACGTGCGGCTCCGCAGCTCCACGAGCCGCTGCACGCTCTGGAAGTTCCCGGTCTCGGCGTAGATGTGCCCGTGGGGCTCCACCACGAACGACACGCCGGAGTACGTGCTGCGCAGGAGCGGGATGCCGAGCTCGGTGGCCCGGGTGGCCGCGAGCATGCCGTGCTGGTGCGTCTCCGCCGTGTCGCCGAACCAGGCGTCGTTCGTGACGTTCACGAACAGGTCGGGTGCGTCGAAGCTCCGGCAGGTCCCCGAGAGGATGGCCTCGTAGCAGATGGGTGCCGCGACCTTCATGCCCGCCACCGGCAGCAGCACGGGCTCGGTGCCCGCCCGGAAGTCGCCGATGCCCCCGATGAGGTCGGCCAGCCCGGGCAGGTACTCGCCGAGCGGGAGGTACTCGCCGAACGGCAGGGGCACCATCTTGTCGTAGGCCCCGAGACCCCTGCCGTCGGCGCCGAAGGCGAACACCGTGTTGTAGAGCAGCAGCCGGTCGCCGTCGGGTCGGGCCGCCCCGGCCCCGACGATGAGGTCGTAGTCGCCGGCGTCCGCGAGATCCATCAGCATCTGTCGGGCGCGGTTCACCCGTCCGGGACGCTCGTTGAGCATGTAGGGGCTGCCGCCCTCGGGGAGCACCACGAGGTCGACCACCCCAGGCGGGATGGCCTCCATCCAGCGCGCCCACTCCATGAAGGACTCCTGGGCGCCCATCTCGAAGCGCTCCTCCATGCCGTACTGGCTCTGGAGCTGGGCGAACCTCACGACAGGCGCCTCGCGGAGCCCGGCCTCCACGGCCTCGTAGCGGGATCGACCGTAGAGCACCGTCCCGAAGAGCAGGGCCGAGAACAGGAGCGCCCAGCGACCGGGGGGCTCGCGGTCGCCCTCGCGGAGCCGGAAGATCCACTCGCCCAGCACGGCGTTCGCGAAGAACACGAGCCAGGTGACGGCCCACACGCCGGTGATCCCGACGATCTGCCAGGTGAGGGGCACGCGGTACTGGGCGGCACCGTGGGCGAACGGGAAGAGGAAGACCTTGGACATCGTCCACTCGAGGAGCACCCAGAGGGACGGCCAGGCCAGCACCCACGCCGATCCGAGCCGCTCGCGCAGAGGGGCCACCGAGCCCCAGAGCACCGCGTACGGCGAGCCGAAGGCCACGCTGAAGAGGCCGAGGATCAGGACCGCCACGGGCATCGGCAGGTTGCTGAAGGTGACGATGGTGTGCGCGATCCACGCGTAGATGGCACCCGTGGCGACGGCCCCGTAGAGCAGGCCGAGCCGACGGTCGCGGCGGGTGTCGCCCATCATGGCGAGCATGGGCACGAGCCCGACCCACTGCAGGAGGTGGAGGTTGACCGGGGGCGCCTCGACGGCGAGCAGGAGCCCGGCCAGCACGGCCACCAGCGGACGGACGAGCTTCACCAGCGCGCCTCCCGCTTCTGCGCGAAGGCCTGCAGGCCCTCGAGCACCTCACCGGACAGCAGGGCCCGCACGCCCGCCTCGGTCTCGTCGCCGAACCGGTCGTCACCCGGCCAGGACCGCAGGACCGCGAGGGCCTCCCGCGTGGCCGTGGGCGCCTGGGCCGCGATCTGGCGCGCCAGACCCTCCGCGCGCGCCAGCGCCTGACCGTCCGGCACGACCTCGTTCACGAGCCCCCAGGACTCCGCCCGCTGCGCGTCGATCGTGGCGGCCGTCAGCGCGAGCTGCGCGGCCCGCGCACGCCCCACGAGGCGCGACAGGCGCACGGTGCCCCCGACGTCCGGCACCATGCCCCAGCGGGTCTCGGGAAGCGAGAAGCGCGCCCCCTGCCCCGCCACGCGCAGATCCGCCGCGAGGGCGACCTCGAGGCCCCCGCCGAGGCAGCTCCCCTCGAGGGCCGCGACGACCGGCACGGGGATCGCGGCGACAGCGTCCACCGTGGCCTTGAGCTCGCGGATCACCGCCCGCAGGGCGTCGGCGTCCCGGCCCATCACGGCGGGCGCGAGGCGCGCGAGCAGCGGGTTGGCCGGGGAGAGGTCCATGCCCGAGCAGAAGTGGGCGCCCGCCCCGACCAGCACGACCGCGCGGGGCGGATCGGCGGCCAGGCCCTCCGCCACCTCGCGCAGGGCGGTCCACATGGGCCCGTGCATCGCGTTGTGACGCTCGGGCCGGTCGAGGGTGATGCGGGCCACGGGCCCGTCGCGCTGCACGCGGACTGCGTCGGTCATCGGTCGTCTCCGGCCGCCTCCTGTATCGTGGGCGGACCCTGCGGGAGACCACGATGTACCAAGCCGCCGCCAGCCCCTGGCTCGTCCCCTTCGACGGGACGTTCTCGATGGACCACGCGCCCACCACGATGCCCGACCGGCCGTCCAAGAAGGAGGCCCGCCGCGATCTCGCCGAGCGGGTCGAGGAGATCGCAGAGCTCCAGCGCGTGATGTACGCCCACGACCACCACAGCGTGCTGTGCGTCTTCCAGGCCATGGACGCGGCGGGCAAGGACAGCACGGTCCGCCACGTGTTCTCGGGCGTGAACCCCGCGGGCTGCCAGGTGTTCGCGTTCAAGCAGCCCAGCAGCACCGAGCTCGACCACGACTTCCTCTGGCGCACCACGTGCCGGAACCCCGAGCGCGGCAGGATCGGCGTGTTCAACCGCAGCTACTACGAGGAGGTCCTCGTGGTGCGGGTGCACCCGTCCTTCCTCGACGGCCAGCGCCTGCCGCACCGCAAGGAGGGCGAGGCCCCCGGAAAGGCCTTCTGGGAGGGCCGCTACGCGAGCATCCGCGACCACGAGGCCCACCTGGCCCGGTCGGGCACGCTCGTCCTGAAGTTCTTCCTGAACGTCTCCCGCGACGAGCAGCGCGAGCGCTTCCTCGCCCGCATCGAAGACCGCTCGAAGAACTGGAAGTTCAGCCGCCACGACCTCTCCGAGCGCGCGCTGTGGCCGAAGTACATGGAGGCCTACGAGGACGCGCTGAACGCCACCAGCCGCCCCTGGGCCCCGTGGTACGCGATCCCCGCCGACGACAAGTCGGCCATGCAGCTCGCGGTGGCCACGATCCTGGCGGAGAACCTGAAGGCCCTCGACATGCGCTACCCGAGGCTGCACACGGCGGCCCTCGACGAGCTGGAGGCCTGCAGGCAGCGGCTGCTCGCCGAGGATTGACAACTCCCCGACTCCCGGCACGGTACGATCCACGTACTTGCTTTGTGTTGGAGGGACGATGGACCGCCGGAGCTTCCTGATCGGCTCGGCCGCCGCGGGAGGTCTGCTGCTCGGAGGGCGCGCCTGGGCGCGCTCCTGGGGCGACGCGCCCGACAATGCGACCTCGCTGATCCTGCCCGAGGGCGTCCGCGCCCAGAAGGTCCTCGAGATCTTCCTCTACGGCGGCATGTCCCCATGGGAGTCGTTCTACACGGTGCCCGAGCACACGGGCCAGTGGAACACCTTCGCCGGCCAGCGCGGCCAGGTCTACGCCTCCTGCGGCATGCAGTCGAACGACCTCCTGCTGCCCTGGGCCACCGACGGCGCCGGCGTGCAGGTGCACCTCGGTCCGAACGCGATGCCCATCCGCCAGCGCTCGGACGTCCTCGCGCGCACGCGGGTGGTGGTGATGCGCCACGAGCTCGAGCCCCACGAGGCCGCCATCCCGCACATGCTCTCGGGCATGCGCCTCGGGAGCCCGCGGATGGTGGGCATGGGCGGGCACCTCCAGCGCTACTGGCTGGAGCGGGCGCCGCGCATCGAGCCCTACGCCTACGTGCTCCAGCCCGAGAACATCATCGGCACCGACAACACGCGGGCCGCCTCGTCCATCGGGCTGCACCCGGGGTCCGCGCGGCCCCTGAGCCTGAAGATCGCCACGAGCCAGGCGTTCCTCGGGCGCCTCGACCGGTCGCGGGTCGGCGCGCAGGCCCCTGCCTTCGACGCCCTGTCGGCCTTCTACAACGGGCAGACGCGGTCGAGGTACACCGTGGGCGGCGAGCCCCTGCGGTCGGCGGCCCTCTCGGACCACGAGAGCGCGCGGGCCGGCGTGGAGGCCAGTGCCGCCATCCGCCAGATCCTGGGCGACGACTTCATGGCGAACCTCAGCGGATCGTCGTGCGGTGAGTCCGCCGGGCGCTCCTACAGCGCCATGGGCCTCGAGAACGCCGTCGCGCTGCTCACCCATCCGACGGCACCCGCGCGGTACGTGAACGTCGTGGACACCGGGCTGGTCGAGGCGGACGGGGGCGGCGGCTACGACACGCACTTCGAGCACCTCTTCCCGCAGGCCCGCAACACCACCCACCTCCTCCAGGAGCTGGTGGACCGGATCAACGAGCCCGGCGAGAACGACCCCGACAAGATCGACCTCGACGACACGCTCGTGATCCTCACCACCGAGTTCGGTCGCACGCCCTTCCGCCAGGAGGGGGGCTCCGGCACGAACCACCACCCCTACGGCTTCGTGAGCGTGCTGCTCGGCGGGCCCATCGGTCCCGACCAGTCCGGGATCGTCGGGTCGATCGGGCCGGACGGCACCTCGGACGACTACACCACGCCGTCCGAGCTGCGCGCCGGGCTCCTCGCGGCCTGCGGCATCTACCCGTTCGCCCACGAGTCCTTCGCGGTGGGCGACGTCCGCGACGCCCAGACCGAGCGGGACGCCCTCGCCCGGGTCACCGAGACCGTGCTCGGGAGGGCCAGCTGATGCGCGCCCTCCTGCTCGCCCTCCTCGGGTGCAAGGGTCCTGCGACCCCGTCCGACACGCCCCCTCCCGAGCCCACGCCGCTCCCGGCCACCTGCGACGCCGGCGACGAGGCGTGGGTGCAGCGCGCCATCCCGCTCATGTGGGGACGCCGGGCCCTCGGGGCGGGCGAGGTCTACGCATGGTCGGGGCTCGTCGCCCAGCACGGCCGCGAGGCGGTGCTCCACGCGATGACGAAGAGCCCGGAGTACGTGGACTGGTGGGGACTCTGGCTCACGGACACCCTCGCGGTCGCGCGCACCGGCGACAAGGCGTTCAGCCAGTGCTTCCAGAACCGCCTGGTGGCCACCTACGACGGCAGCCTCACCCAGCACGTCCGCGGCGCCGCGGAGCCCTGGAACAGCCCGTGGGATCAGGGCAGCTTCACGATGGCGGACCTCCTGCGCGACGCCATCGTGGCCGATGACCTCGCGGTGCCCTTCCAGGCCCACCTCTACGCGCGCATGGCCCGCCCGGTCACCGGCGCCAACGTGAGCCTGGAGGAGCTCGAGTACAACCGGCGCGTGAACTTCGGTGAGGGCTTCTACGAGACCTGGCTGAACCGGAACCTCGACTGCGTGGTGTGCCACAACTCGTCGTTCAGCACGACCGACGCCCCCGACGCCCGGTTCGATCGCACCTGGCAGCTCCCCGGGCGCCACGAGACCGCGCTGCTCGGCGACAACACCGACTTCGACAAGGCCTCGCTGTACGCGATGTTCCGGCACGCACCGGTGTCGCGTGAGAACGGCGGCCGCCGGCCCTGGGGCATGAGCGCGTCGTGCGGCTACCTCCGCGGGCCCGACGCCATCGCCGGTCCCGACATGCTCGGACAGGACACCTCCTTCTTCGTGCAGCCCTACGGGGCCACCGGCACCGTGTGGGACGTGGAGCGCACGCTGGCCGCGGGTGCGGACAGCCTGGCCACCACCGGGCTCCTCGTGGCCGAGGACGGCACGGTCGACGGGGCGCAGTCGTTCGCGTACCTCGTGGGGGCCCGGATCGTGGACCGGGTGTTCGAGGCGTCCACGGGCGGTCGGCTCACGATCTCCCACGGCTTCCCCCGCAACCTCGCGCAGGCCAGCCGCCTGGAGGGCTACACCGACACGTTCGTCACGTCGGGCTTCTCCCTCGAGACCCTGCTGGTGGCGATCACCGCGGACCCCCTGTTCAACCCGGGCCTCCCGTCCGAGTGCGACGCCCGCCCGTACGGCCTCGATCCGGTCGTGAACCCGTGGTCGGTCGAGGACGAGGACACCGCGAAGCGCCCCAACTCCCCGGGAGACCTCGCCCACCGCCTGCCCGCGCGCGTGCTCTACCGCAGCGCCCATGCCCACCTCGGGCGCGGCGCGCCCGCCGAGTGGAACCTCGGTGAGAACGAGGAGGACTTCCAGGCCACCCTGGGCGTGTTCCTGCGCGAGAGCCAGCCCGGGTTCAACGGGACCGACTTCCAGGGCCTGCTGGCGTGGCAGGCGCGCTTCGCGACCTGCGGCAACGTCGGCGGGAACGACTGGATCTCCGGCTACCTCGAGCAGGCGGCCTCCCTCGGCACCACGGGCGACCTCGTGCAGGGCCTGAAGGACCACCTGCTCGCCGACAGCACCCTCGCCACCGAGGAGATCCCGCTCCTCGAGTCCCTCGTGGGTCCCCTCGACGCGCCGGGCACCTCGCTGGACGAGCGTTCCCTGCGCCTGGTGTGCGGCGCCATCCTCACCAGCTCGCCGTACATGCTCGCCGTCACCCCGACCACGAGCCCTCCGCCCATCCTCGCGCCCACCGCGGACGCCTGGTGCGCCGAGATCCTCCCGCTCGCGGAGGCTGCGGGCCTGAGCGCGACATCCTGCGTGCCAGGCCGATGATCGACACGATCTCGCGTGTCGCGCTTGCACTGCTGCGCACGCGGTCGTAGACTGGATTCATCGAGGCCGCACGGCCAGGAAATCATGGAAGCTTCAGCTTCTGGAGTCTCCACACCCGCTCCCGGGTGCTGCCCCTCTGGGTCGGCATGAGGAGCCCGGGAGCGGGTGCATGACTCTTCCTGACGACGAGCAGGCCCCTGGACACCCCTTCGCGGACGGCTCTGCCGGTGGTGTTGGACGCGTGCCCGGCAGCGATCGCAGATGGAATGGAATTCCCAGATAGGGTTTGACTTCCGTCGTGGTGGAGTCTACGATCTGAGCATCCGAACGAGGGTACGCCCTCGGTCCCGAGCGCTCACAGCCTCCCCTGCCGGTGCCAGCCCAGCAAAGTTCTTTGCGTCTCCTCCATCTCATGCGGTGGGTACCAGGCAGGGGGGGCTCTCGGGTCGACCGAGCCTCTCCTCAGGGAGCAGGTAGCGAGCCGTCGTGAGCAGCGATACGCTCTAGCATCGGGCGAAGGCCCGCGTGGAGGCATCATGGTCGCGTTCATCGGCGGTCTCGGTCCCTGGGAGCTCGGGATCATCCTCGTGATCGTGATGATCGTCTTCGGGGCTGGCAAGCTGCCCCAGGTCTTCGAGGCCTTCGGCAAGGGCGTGAAGAGCTTCCGCGACGCCCAGCGCGAAGACGCGATCGACGTCGACACCCGCAAGTCCCTCGACAGCGCGCTCGGCGAAGAGGACGCGCAAGAGGTCCGCAAGGTCTGACCCGCCCTCGGGGCGTCAGACCAGGAAGAGAAGCCCGGAGAGCAGGCTCAGCGCGAGCCCTGCGACCATGAGGGCGACGGCGACCACCACGGCGGCCAGCAGCAGCCACGTGAGCCCGCGGGATGAATCCGCGGCCTTCGGCTCGGGCGGCTCCGGGTCGTCGAGGTGCACCGGGTAGAGGCTCTGCACCGGCGCATCGGGAGGCCCGAGCAGCGCGGGGTCGATGCGCGTGGGCGGCTGGGTGGCCGCGGGGTCCGGCACATCCGGTACGTCCAGGATCTTCCAACCGTCAGCCATGGGCGGCCTCCCGGGTCCTCGTACCGCGGCGCGCGTCCACGCGCATCGCGCGCGCCACGGCCGTGGAATAGCTGGCCCCGATGGGTGGCTCCACGACACAGGTTCCGCACGGTCTGACGCACGCAGAGGCGCGCGCCCGCCTGGAGCGCGACGGGCCCAACGCCCTGCCCGAGCAGCGCACCGACGTGCTGGGCATGGTCGCGGAGCAGCTGCGCAGCGTGTTCGTGTGGATGCTCGTGGGCGCGATGGCGATCAGCATCGCGATCCCGGTGCTGGAGCACGGTCGGCCGGCGGGCGCGGACCTCGTCGATGCCATCGTGATCGGGGTGATCCTGGTGCTCAACACCCTGCTCGGGGTGGCCCAGGCCTTCCGTGCCGAGCGCGCCATCGCCGAGCTGGCGCGCATGGCGGCGAGCGCGGCGACGGTCGTCCGGGACGGCCAGCCCACGTCGGTGGACGCGCGGGAGGTCGTCGTGGGGGACGTGCTCCTGCTCGGCGAGGGCGACCGGGTGGCCGCGGACGGCGAGGTCGCGATGGAGGCCGGGCTCGCGGTCGACGCGTCGATGCTCACGGGGGAGTCCGTCCCCGTCGAGAAGAACGCGGGCGACATCGTGGAGATGGGCACCCTGGTGACGGCGGGATCCGGCACGCTGGTGGTCACCGCCACCGGCGCGCGCACCGAGGTCGGACGGCTCGCGGGCATGCTCACCACGACGCGCCCGCCGCCGACGCCCCTCGAGCTCCAGCTCCAGGTCCTGGCGCGCTGGCTGGCCTGGGTCGCGCTGGCCGCGGTCGGCGGCGTGATGGCCGTGGGCATCGCGCGGGGCCTGCCCGTGGGCGAGCTCCTCCTGGTCGCGATCAGCCTGGGCGTGTCGATGGTCCCGGAGGGGCTGCCGGCCGTCGTGACCGTCAGCTTCGCCCTGGGAGCACGTCGCATGGTCGCCGCGCGGGCCCTCGTGCGACGCCTGGATGCGCTGGAGACTCTCGGCTCGGTGAGCGTGCTCTGCACCGACAAGACGGGCACGCTCACGGCGAACCGGATGACCGTGGTGGACACGTGGACCCCGACCCCCACGGACGCCGATCTGCTCACGTCCCTCGCGGCCTCGTGCAACCACGCGTCGGACCCGTCTCACGGCGACCCCACCGAGACCGCCCTGCTCGGCTTCGCCCTGGAGCGCGGGGCCGCGCGTCTCCCGATCGACGACGAGCCCGTGCCCTTCGCGTCCGAGCGCAAGTACATGGCGACCCGTCATGGCGACCGGACGTTCTACAAGGGGGCGCCTGAGGTCCTCGCGGGGCTCGCGGTCCCCTGCCCCGGGCTGCTCGACGAGGCCGCGCGCATGGCCTCCGAGGGCCGCAGGGTGCTCGCGGCGGGCGTGCAGGACGCAGACGGCCCGGTGCGCCTCGTGGGCCTGTTCGCCCTGGAGGACCCGCCGCGCGAGGGAGCGGCGGAGGCCGTGGCGCGGGCGGCATCCGCGGGTGTACGCACCGTGATGATCACGGGCGACCACCCCGGCACCGCCCGCGCCATCGCGGCTCGGACGGGGATCTCCGGGGGTTCGGTGGTCACGGGCGAGGAGCTCGATGCCCTCGACGACGAGCGGCTGTCCGAGGTGGTCGCGGAGGCGTCCGTGTTCGCCCGGGTGTCTCCGGCGCACAAGGTGCGGATCTGCCGGGCGCTGCAGTCCCGGGGCGCGGTGGTGGCGATGACCGGCGACGGCGTGAACGACGCGCCCGCGCTGAAGGCCGCCCACGTGGGCGTGGCCATGGGCCTGCGCGGCACCGAGGTCGCCCGGGAGGCCGCCAGCATCGTACTGGCCGACGACCACTTCGCGACGCTCGTGCAGGCCATCGCCGAGGGTCGGCGGAGCCACGACAACATCCGGCGCTTCGTGCTCTTCCTGCTGCGCGCGAACTTCGACGAGCTGCTGCTGGTGCTCGTGGTGTTCGCGGTGGGCCTGCCGGTGCCCCTGCTCCCCGTGCACATCCTCTGGATCAACCTGCTCACGGACGGGCTGCCCGCGCTCGCGCTCACCGCCGAGCCCGCCGAGCCGGACATCATGGAGCGCCCGCCCCGCCCCGTGGACGAGCAGCTCCTCTCGGGCGAGTACGTCGGGCTGGTGGTCGCGATGTTCGCGGGTGCCGCGGGCGCCCTGCTCGTGTTCCTGGGCACCCTGCGGACCTCGGGATCCATCGACGTCGCCCGCACCGCCACGCTGACCTTCGCCGTGCTCCTCGAGCTCGCCATGGCGTTCAGCGCGCGCACGCGGGCTCCGGCGTGGAGCAAGCCCCTGCGCGAGAGCCCGTGGTTGGTGGGCGCCACCGGGCTGGTGCTCGCCGTGCACGTGCTCGTGATGGTCACCCCGGCGGCGGGCGTGCTCCGGCTCACCCCCCTTCCCCTGGCCGTCTGGCCCGTGCTCGCCGGGGTGGTCGCCGCGGTGTTCCTCGTGCTCGAGGCCACCAAGGCCCTCCGCCGCACCTGACGGTCAGCGAGCCGCGTCCTCCAGGAACTGGTGCTCGAGGCCCTTCCCCCGACGGACGGCCCGCACGGCCACCCCCGCCGACACCAGCGCGCCCATCAACACCAGGCTCGCGGCGTCCAGGTCGGCTCCCGAGGGTGCCCGCTGCGCGAGGACGCCGTCCGCGAAGGTGAAGCTGTGGTCGGGCAGGGCGGCCGCCAGGGCGTCGAGGGGCGGTGGGCCCGCCAACCACCACTGGACCAGCTCCTGCTGCCCGGTGACGGCGCCGATCGGCCCCTGGCGGAGGCACCTGCCCTGGTCGATCATCACCACGTGGTCGCAGAAGCGCTCGAGCTCGTCGAGGTTGTGGCTGCTCACCACCAGGGTCTGGCGACCGCGGAGCTCGGCCAGCGCCTCCCGCAGCGACTTCGCCTGCAGCGGATCGAGCCCCGCCATCGGCTCGTCGAGCAGGACGAGCTCCGGCGAGCCCAGCAGCGCCGAGGCCACCGCGACACGGCGGCGCATGCCGTGGGACAGCGAGGCGATCCGGGAGCTGCCGCGCTCCGAGAGCCGCACGACGTCCACCACCCGGGACGCCTCGCGCGCGGCATCCCGCCCGCCCATGCCCTGCAGCCGGGCGAGGTGCGTCAGCAGCTCGAGCGGCGTGTGGCGATCGGAGAGCTCGGCGTCCTGCGGGAGCACGCCCAGCCGGCCCCTGTGCTTCCAGGGGTCGAAGGCCGGCAGCCCGAGGATCTCGAGCGCTCCCTCGTCCTGCGTCAGGAACCCCGAGACCACCGAGAACGTCGTGGTCTTCCCCGCACCGTTGGGACCCACGAAGCCCGTGATACCGCCGGTGGGCACGTCGAAGGTGAGCCCGTCCAGGGCCCGCTTGCCGCCATACGTCTTCACGACGTCCACGAACCGGAGCGCGTGCTGCATCAGAGGTCCCTCGACGCGAAGCGCGCGTGCCCGACGCCCGCCATGGCCAGCCCGAGCGCCACCATGACCAGCGCCGCCGGCAGCCAGCCGAGCCCGGGCTCCCAGAGCATGCGCATCCAGCCCTGCGGGAGGAGCTGGAGCATCACGTCCGCCAGGATCCCGTAGTCGCCGCCCTCGAAGTACCGCGCGAACCCGAGCGCGATCCAGCTCGCGCCCGTCGCGCCGATCGCCATGACCCGTGCCCATGCGGGCGACGTGGTGATGGCGGACGCAGCGACCCCGAGCCCCGCGAACGGGATGGAGAACCACCAGGCCCGCGAGGTCAGGGTGAGCAGCCACAGAGCCAGGGAGAACGGTGTGTGGCCCACCATGAACAGCGTGCCCACCGACCACACCACGCCCAGCGCGAGGAAGGTGGCCACCCCGGTGAGGGCGAGCTGCCCGACGAACCTGCCGAGCAGGATCTCCAGACGCCCGGTGCGCAGGGCCTCGAAGCGCAGCGCCCGGTTGCCCATGTCGATCGCGATGCACTCCGCGGCCGACGACGCCGCGAAGAACGGGATGAGCAGGAGCCCGAGCCACATGCCGAAGATGGCGAGGGGCGGGACGTCCTTCACCATCTCCACCAGCGCCTCGTTGCCGGTCGCGGCCACCACGATCTCCGCGAACATCTCGCTCTCCACGAGCTTGTCGAGGAGGGCGCCGGGCTTGGTGGTGGTGGCCACCATGAGCTGCTTGGCCACCTGGTTCTCGAGGGCGTGCAGGATCATGACCGCCAGGTAGGACGCGCCGCCGTAGGCGATGCCGTAGAGCAGGAACAGGGCCATGGCCCGCCAGGTCCGCACGGCCCGCAGCACCTCGAACCGGCCGACCAGCAGGATGTCGCGGAGGGAGCTCACCGGTTGAGCTCCCCCAGGATGTCGATGATCTGCGGGTCCACGTAGGACATGGGGTCCAGGGACTCGTCCTGGAGGGCCGCGATCTGCGCGGGGTCGAGCGACGCGCGCAGGTCGTCCTCCGCGCGCAGCAGCACGTCGATCGTGTCGGCGGCGAACTCCATGGCCTCCCGGCGTCCGGGCTCCTCGTCGCGCTTGGCGACGGTGGCCAGATCCCGCGCGAGCACGACGAGATCCTCGTTCATCCGGCTGATCGCGGCGTCGACCTTCGCGAGCTGCTCCTCTGTGGGGTCCGCGTCCTGGAGGAGCGCCTCGCGGGCCTGGGCGTAGCGCAGCTCCAGGGCCTCGCGTGCGAGATCCAGGGACTCGTCGATCTCCTCCTTGGACTGAGCCTTCTCGGCATCGTCCCCGAATTGGATGTGGATCCCGGGCTCGGGCTCCGGTGCGGGCGTGCCGGGGTCCGGCGCGGCCTCGGGCTCCGTGTGCACGACCCGGCGGCGGCGGGGAGTCGGTTCCCCGTCCTCCCAGGGACGGCCCCTGAACACGTTCGCGATGTCGCTCCCCACCCCGCCCTTGCACTCCTGCTGCTCGGCGAGCTTCGCCTCGAGGTCGCGCACCTGCGCCCGCGGGCCGAGGCCCCCGATCACCAGCCCCAGCACCAGGGCGAACACGCCCACCAACGCCTGCACGGCAGAGAACCGCCTCATCCCTCTCCTCCGGCGATCCGCTGCATGGACAGCCAGGTCTCCAGGATGACCACGGCGGCGGCCTGGTCAATGATCTCCTTCCGCTTCTTCCGCGACACCCCCGCCTCGATCAGCCGGCGCTCGGCCTCCACGGAGGAGTAGCGCTCGTCCACGAGGTGCACGGGCAGCGACGTGCGCGCGGTGATCGCGTCGGCGATCTGCCGGGCGAGCCGGGCCGAACGCTCCTCCGTGCCGTCGAGCTCGTAGGGGAGCCCCACCACGACGGCCACGGGGCCGTGCTCCGCGAACAGCGCCTCCAGCTTCGTGACGTCCTGCTGTACGCCCTTCCGCGTCAGGGTGCATAGGGGGTGAGCCAGCATCCCGAGGGCGTCGGTCAGCGCCACGCCGATCGTCTTGGTCCCCACGTCCAGGGCGATGATTCTGCCCTTTTTCTCCAGCTCCATACCTGCTTCTCGCGAATGCGGTCAATTCCTGGTCGTGCCCTGCTGGACACGCTTCAGCCGGGCCGCTACAACCTGCACACCCGTTCAGAACGAGCGTCACCCATGTCCACCCCCACCGTACCCCTTGCCGAGATCCTGTCCCAGGGAGACGAGGTCGTCACCGGTCAGGTCGTCGACTCGAACGCAGCCTGGCTCGCCGAGAAGCTCACGCACATGGGCTTCCTCGTGGTGCGGCACACGTCGGTGGGAGACCGTCTGGCCGACCTCGTGCAGGCGTTCACGGAGGCCTCGGGGCGCGCCGACGTCGTGGTGTGCTCGGGAGGGCTCGGCCCCACGGAGGACGACCTCACGGCGGAGGCCATCGCACAGGCCTTCGGGCGTCCCCTGGCCCTCGACGAGGTCGCGCTGGCGGACCTGATCGCGAAGTACGAGCGCTTCCGGCGCGTCATGCCCGAGGTCAACCGCAAGCAGGCCTGGCTCCCCGAGGGAAGCCAGCGGCTCGACAACGACTGGGGCACTGCGCCCGGCTTCGCGGTGGAGGCCGGGCGGGCGTGGATGGCGTTCATGCCCGGCGTTCCACGCGAGATGAAGCGCATGTTCGAGCATCGCGTGGTGCCGCTGATCGCCGAGCGCTTCCACCTCCTCCCCGCTCACCTGGTCACCTTCCGCACCACCGGATGCGGCGAGTCCAACCTGCAGGAGATGCTCACCGGGCTCGCCCTCCCCGAGGGCGTGGTGCTGGCGTTCCGCACCAAGCTCCCCGAGAACCACGTCAAGCTCCGATTCCCCGCCAGCATGCCCGCTTCCGGGATGGCGGCGGTGGTCGACGAGGTGGGTGGGCGCCTGGGAAGACACCTGTTCACCATCGAGGGGGCCGAGAGCCTGGAGCTGTCCGGTGCGTTCGACACGGCGGGGGGAGACCTCGCCGCGCGCGTGGCCCGCCAGCTCCTCGCCCGCGAGGCCACCCTGGCCACCGCCGAGTCCTGCACGGGCGGGCGGGTGGCCGTGTCGTGCACGCTCCACTCCGGGTCCAGCGCCTGGTTCCTGGAGGGTGCGGTCACCTACAGCAACGCCGCCAAGGTCCGGCAGCTCGGGGTCCCCGAGGCCCTGCTGGAGGCCCACGGTGCCGTGAGCGAGCCCGTGGCCCGCGCCATGGCCGAAGGCATCCGCGAGCGTGCGGGCGCCACGTACGGCCTGTCCACCACGGGCATCGCCGGTCCCACGGGCGCCACCCCCGACAAGCCCGTCGGCACCGTGCACATCGCCCTCGCCACGCCGTCCGGCACCGAGCACCGCGAGCTGCACCTGTCCGGCGAGCGCGATCGCATCCAGATCCTGGCGGCCTCCGCCGCCCTCGACCTCCTCCGGCGTCACCTCGCCTGAACCGCTTCCCCCACTTCCCACGCATCACCAGGAGGGCCCCATGGCCAGCAAGAAGACCGACGAACGCAGCGCAGCAGTGGACGCCGCCATCGCCTCCATCGAGCGCATGTTCGGCAAGGGCGCCATCATGCGGTACGGCTCCAACGAGGCCCCCAAGGTCGCCGCCATCCCCACGGGGTGCATCGGGCTCGACCTCGCGCTCGGGATCGGCGGGTTCCCGCGCGGCCGGGTGGTCGAGATCTTCGGCACCGAGGCCAGCGGCAAGACCACCCTCGCCCTCCAGGTCATCGCCGAGGCCCAGCGGATGGGCGGTGTGGCGGCCTTCGTGGACGCCGAGCACGCCCTCGACGTGAACTACGCCCGCAAGCTCGGCGTGCAGGTCGAGGACCTCCTGATCAGCCAGCCGGACCACGGCGAGCAGGCCCTCGAGATCACCGAGACCCTCGTGCGGTCGGGCGCCATCAGCGTCGTCGTGGTCGACTCCGTCGCAGCGCTCGTGCCCAAGGCCGAGCTCGAGGGCGACATGGGCGACGTCCAGCCCGGCGCCCAGGCCCGCCTCATGAGCCAGGCGCTCCGCAAGCTCACGGGGGCCATCAACAAGAGCGACTGCGTCGTGGTCTTCATCAACCAGGTCCGCATGAAGATCGGCGTCATGTTCGGCTCGCCCAAGACCACGTCGGGCGGCAACGCGCTGAAGTTCTACGCGTCCGTGCGCCTCGAGGTGAGCCGGATCGGCTCCATCAAGAAGGGCGAGGAGGTGCTGGGCAACCGCACGCGCATCAACGTCGTGAAGAACAAGCTGGCGCCGCCCTTCCGGCGCACGGAGTTCGACATCTACTACGGCGAGGGTGTGTCCCGCGAGAGCGAGCTGCTGGAGCTCGGCACCGAGATCGGTGTCGTGAAGAAGAGCGGCTCGTGGTTCGCCACCGACGACGGCGAGCGGCTCGGCCAGGGCAAGGAGAACGCCCGCCAGTTCCTCATCGACACCCCCGAGGTGGCCGACCGCCTGCACCGGGCGATCATGGCCCACCACGGCGTGATCACCGAGGAGGAGGGCGTGCCGGTCCAGAACCCGCCGGTGCAGCCCGAGGCCTGAGTGGAGCGGGAGGTGCGGGCCTCATGGGCACACCCCTTGTGTGGTGAAACCCCCACCTCCTGCCTCCGCTGCGTCCTGCAGGGATGCAAGCACGCCCGGGCCGAGCGCCGTCCCTCCGACCGTCGCGCAGCCGGTGATCGTCGCCAGTGCAGGGATTCCCAGTGTGGTCAGCGACGGTGCGTCGGAGATGGCGATCTCACCGATCGTCACGAGGTCAGGGAGCTGGACCGAAGTGAGATTCGGGAGGCTGCGGAGCTCCACCGAGCCGGCTCCTTCCAGGCCCGCGAGATCCAGGGTGTCCACATCCATGTACCCAATCGACAGGAGCTCCATGACGGGCGCGAGGGGCACATCCACATCCCCCTGGACCTGATCCACCCAGAGCAGAGTGGCGTGCGCACCGGGGCCCACCAGGACTCCGGTCCCCCCCTGCACCGAGAGACGCACCTCCCCCGTCAGCGCAGGGAGGTTCGCCGAGCCGGTGCCCAGGGAGAAGAACACCTGCTGGGCCGTCTCGAGAGAGTCCAGCTCGACGGCTGAGGCCGTGATCGCCAGGGTGTCGACCGACACCAGGACCGGCAGGTGCGCCACTCCTGCGAGATCCGCGCGCACCGACCCTGCCATCTCCAGGAGCGGTGCGCGGACTGCGGTTCCTGAGACGTCCAGCCCGCCCGCATAGGTCAACACGGGCACACGCACTACCTCCGCCTCGTGGGCCGTCAGCGTGCCGTGGACCTCCTCCAGTCCCGGCAGGACCACATCCGAGGGGAGGCCTGGACGCACGACCAGGTCGCCGATCTCCCGGAGGATGGGCAGGGACGTGGCGAGGTCGGACGCGTCCAACACCCGTACATCCACGCTCCCCGCTTCCCCGAGCACAGCGGCATGCAGAGGCCCTCCGACGAACGAACCCAGAACCTGGAGCTGCGGCAGGCTCGCGGAGCGCGCCGTCAAGGCCCCCGCCTCCACCAGGCCAGGAAGGCCGAGATCGCTCTGATCCGCTCGAATCGTCACAACGCTGCGGAGCGACGGCGCCTCCAGACCCACGACGCCCTCCAGGGTCAGGGTACCCGCCACCGCCAGGGAGGGGAGGGCGACCGAGGGCGCTCGCACGACGATCGTCTCGGCCTCGACGAGGGCCGGGAACGCGAGGTCGGTGGCGCTGGACGCGTCCAGGACCCCGGAGGTCGTGAGGACGGGCAGGTCCAGGCCGATCACGCCATTCGCCTGGAGCCCCCCCACTACCTCGAGAGCGGGCAGGGCCACCTCACCGGCCAGGCTGAGCGTACCCGTCACCTCACGGAGCGTGGGGAACACCGCCGGCTCGGTGGGCAGCACCATGAGGTCGCCCTCCAGCACATCGCATCCCTCGTCGACGAAGGCGTCGATATCCTCGGTCGTGAACAGGATCCGTGATTCCATACAGACCACGTCTTCAGATGGCGGCACCGTCGGCGCCTGGGCTCCACACCCTGGCACGAGAGCCACCGGGGCCGTGAACGGGATGAGATGGCGAAGCTCCATCGTGAGATAGTACCCTCAACGGGCTCTCTCCGACAACATAGCCGCCTCGTCCAGGGGAGCGATCCAGCCCGTGTCGTCGTAGGACGTCCGGGCGAGTTCGACGTCCGGGCGCACGAGACGCTGGGTCCGGCGGCCGTTCAGGCTCGCCCACGACTCCGCGTACACCTCGACGTCCCGGCCCTCCTCCGCGTTCCGGTCCGCCAGGTGGTGCGCGTAGTCCAGGATCATGTCGGGCTGCGTGCGCATCTGCTTGTGCTGGAGCACCGTGAGCTCGGTCGCCGGGCTCACCGTCCAGCGGCGGCCGGTCTCGCGGTCCACCACGCGGAAGTCCACCTGGCCGGTCTTCTCGATGAGCAGCACCCGCCAGGCCAGCCGAAACCCGCGTTCGTTCCAGTTCACCCAGCCGGGCTCGAGCCAGTGACGCGCCGGGAACAGCGCCAGGAGCGCCACCCACCCCGCCATCACCACAGCCGTCGCGGGCCGCAACGAGCCCGGCTCCGGCGGGAGCACGCTCCTCCCCGAGACCCCCGCGACGGCGGCGTCCGGCAGGAACAGCAGGGCGCCCGCGATCATCACCCACGGGAACACGCCGATCGGGAACAGCAGCCCCGTGATCAGGTGGAAGCCCGTGAGCAGCACGAAGCCCAGGAGCCGCGTGCGGGGCCAGAGGAGCACCGCGTAGATCGACAGGTCGAAGGCCGCCCCCGCCCAGCTCATCACCAGGGCCGTCTCGGGCAGCGCCAGCCACGGGCCCACCACCGGGATCTCCATGCGCGCGCGCAGCCAGGTGTGCAGCGGTTCGCCGCGCAGCAGCCAGTCCGGGTTGAGCTTGCACACGCCCGCCCAGAACCAGACCAGCCCGAACTCCAGCCGCAGGAGCTCGCGCACCCAGCGGGCGGTCCGCGCGTGCTCCGGCCGCCACGGCGCCGCGAGCAGGGTGACGAGCACGATCGTCACCAGCACGTAGTGGTTCAGGTAGAGCGTCTTGTCGAGGAGCTCGAGGTACGTGAAGCACCCGAGGTACACGGCCAGCGCGGGCCGGTAGAGGCGTCCGGTCGCGATGGCCACCCCGCAGAGCGCCATCACGCCGTGCATCGCGTAGAGCACGGGTGCCGACGGGACCACCGCGAAGCGCGTCCAGGCGAAGTGGAACGTGGGCTCGACGTAGAGCGCCTCGATCCATCCGTACGCCGCGAAGCGCACGGGAGCGACGGCCAGGATCAGACCGAACAGCACCCGGAACACCGTGAGGTGCGCCGCGTCGATGCGCTCGGCCAGCCAGCGCACGTCAGTCGCCGTCGTTGTCGTTGAAGGCCAGGGTCACCCCGAGCGCCTGGGTCATGTCGCTCTGGATGGAGACCTGGAGCTCGCGGAGGGCGTCCTGGGCCGCCACGACGGTGGCCGGCGCGCTGGACACCGCGCCCGTCAGGGGCTCGGGGACCGCCGCGAACGCGTCGCGCACGGCCTGGCGGCGCACGTCGAAGTCCTCGAAGAACCCGACCGGCGTGCGGTCGAGCGGCATCAGGTCGAGGAGCCCGAGATCCGCGCCGTCCAGCACCGCCTCCGCGCCCGCGTACAGGTCGCGTGCGTCCATCAGCGAGCGCCCGCTGAACCGCGACTCCGCGGCCTCCGGCAGGGGCACGCCCGCGCTCGTGTCGCCGAGGGGCTTGCCGAGCTTCTCGGAGCGGATGTCGTCCAGCGCGAACAGCACGCGGTTCACCCACTCGTCGAGCACCTGCTGGTGCGTGGCGTACGCGAAGTCCGCCTGGCTGCCCGGATCGGCGAGCCGCGTGGCGTACTCCTGCCACGCGACATGGAGGTCCGCCGTGTTCTGCCTGACGTCGCTCGCGAGGGCCACGAGGTAGCCGCAGCGCCGTGCGTCCTCGAAGGTGGCCGGGCCCTCGAGGGACGGGTGCCACAGCAGGTACTCGAGCACCGGGAGGCCCCGTGTGCTCGCGCCGAAGCCCCGCAGGCTGTCGTACCCGAGGTCCGTCTCCGACGCGATCAGGTCGTCCACCACGCCCTCCCGCACGGGCCAGAAGTCCAGGAGGGGCCCGAAGCGATAGGGCTCGTCCACGACCGGCCCGAAGCCCACGACCTCCATGCGCTTCCAGGGGCCATGCAGGGCCATCCAGGCCGCCCGGGTGGCGTCCAGGCCCGCGGTGTCCGGCGTCGCGCATAACGCCGTGGCCGCCGACTCCAGGTCCACCGCGCGCTCGGCCACCTCCGCGTACCCCGCGGCGACGACCTCCTGATGCAGCGATCCCAGCACCTGCTTGCGGTGCTCCAGCTCCTCGTCCACGGCGGCCACCGGGGGCTTGCAGGCGGACAGGGCGAGCAGGGCGAGCAGGGCACGGCGCATGGTCTTCCTCCGCCCCCCTTGTACCCCGCTTGAAAATGATTCTCAATATCAAGGAGCTTGACGGTCCCGAGCCGCCGTGTTGAGAATGAAAATCATTTTCAGGAGGATCCCGACCCCATGCTGCGCACCACACCGATCGCCGTCCTGCTGCTCGCCTGCACCGGCGAGCCCACTCCGACCGGGCCCGAGGCCTTCGTGTTCCCGGCGAACACCGCCGACGCGGTGAGCAACTACGCCGCCATCGTCGAGGCCACGTACGCGGACACCCTCGCGGGTGCCGAGGCCCTCGACGCCGCGGTGGGTGCGTTCGTGGCGGCGCCCTCCGACACCACCCTCGCAGACGCCCGGGACGCCTGGCGCGCGAGCCGGGTTCCCTACCTGCAGACCGAGGTGTTCCGCTTCTACGAGGGCCCCATCGACGATCCCGAGACGGGACCCGAGGGTCTGCTGAACGCCTGGCCCCTGGACGAGCACTACATCGACTACGTCGAGGGCGACCCCGACACCGGCATCGTGAACGGCACCGAACCCCTCGACGGAGCCACGCTGGAAGCGCTGAACGAGGTGGGCGGCGAGAAGAACATCGCCACGGGCTACCACGCCGTGGAGTTCCTCCTCTGGGGCCAGGACCACTCGGACACCGGGCCCGGCGACCGTCCCTACACCGACTACGTCACCGACGGTTCCGGCACCGCCGCCAACCAGCAGCGCCGCGCAGACTACCTGGTCGTCACGTCCGGCCTCATCGCCGACCACATCGGCGCGGTCCACGACGCCTGGGCACCCGGCGCCACGTACCGCACGTCCTTCGAGGGTGACCCCGAGGCGAGCTTCGCGCGCATCCTCACCGGCATGATCATCCTCTCGGGCTTCGAGACCGGCGGCGAGCGCCTGCAGGCCGCCCTCGACAGCGGCGACCGCGAGGACGAGCACAGCTGCTTCAGCGACAACACGAAGGTCGACATGGTCGAGGACGTGCGGGGCATCCGCAACGTCTGGCACGGCACGTACGGCACCGTCACCGGCGTGGGCATCGTGGACGTGGTCACCGAGGTCGACGCCGACCTGGCGTCCACCATCACGGCCCGGATCGACGAGAGCCTCGCGCTCGCCGAGGCGCTCCAGGACCCCTTCGAGAACGAGATCGTCCCCACGAACGCCGACGGAAACGCCCGCGTGCAGGCGCTGATCGACAGCCTGCGCACGCAGGAGGACCTGCTCTCGCAGGTCTTCACCACCTTCGAGCTCACCATCCCCTCCGCGGAGTGAACATGCGCGCCCTCCTCCCCCTCACCGTCCTGCTCACCGCCTGCGCCAGCCCCATCGCGGAGCTGGAGGACGGCGAGTGGCTGCCGGGTGGTGACACGACGAACACGCTGCTGCTGGGGTCGAACGCGTTCCTCAGGCCTGCCGCGAACCTGTCGCCGGAGAACGAGGGCGCCTTCTACGGAGGGAACAGCTTCTTCAACGACGCCTGGGTGGAGGCCCCCGCCTCCACACAGAACCGCGACGGGCTCGGGCCGCTGTTCAACGCGCGGTCGTGCTCGGGGTGCCACTTCCGGGATGGCCGGGCAGCGCCCCCGGAAGACGGCCGGGGACCCATGGTGGGGCTCCTCTTCCGCCTCGGCGCGCAGGACGGCACGCCGGACCCCGTGTACGGCGGCCAGCTCCAGGACATCGGCCTGCCCGGCGTGCCGGCCGAGGGGACCCCCGTGATCACCACCACCCTGGTGCCGGGCACCTATCGGGACGGGACCCCGTGGGAGCTCGCCCTACCCGACTACACCTTCGAGGACCTCGCCTACGGTCCGATGGACGCCGCGACCCTCGTGTCGCCGCGGGTGGCACCGCAGATGATCGGGCTCGGGTTGCTCGAGGCCATCGCGGAGGACGACCTGCTCGCGCTGGAGGACCCCGACGACGCCGACCGGGACGGGATCTCAGGGCGTGCCCAGTGGCGGGAGGACGTGGTCACCGGCCAGCTCGCCCTCGGGCGCTTCGGGTGGAAGGGCGACGCGCCGAACATCCGCCACCAGTCGGCGGGCGCCTTCAACGGCGACCTCGGCATCACGAGCGCGCTCTTCCCGGTGGACGACTGCACCGACGCGCAGGCCGAGTGTCTCGCGGAGCCCGCGGGTGGCGAGCCCGAGCTCGAGGACCGGCTGCTCGACCGGGTGGTCCTGTACTCCCAGGCCGTCGCGGTGCCCATCCGTCGCGACTGGGACACCGAGGGCGTCCTGCGTGGCAAGCGCCTGTTCGGGCGCATCGGGTGCGATGGATGCCACACACCCTCGTACACCACGTCCTCCTCCGATCTCCCCGAGCTGGAGGGGCAGCGGATCTGGCCGTACACGGACCTCCTCCTGCACGACATGGGGCCCGAGCTCGCCGACGGTCGGCCCCTCGGCGAGGCCGACGGGCAGGAGTGGAAGACCCCGCCGCTCTGGGGTCTCGGGCTGATCCCCGAGGTGAACGGCCACTCGCGCTACCTGCACGACGGCCGCGCGCGCTCGCTGGAGGAGGCCGTGCTCTGGCACGGTGGCGAGGCCGAGGCGTCCCGCGAGCGGTTCACCCGCCTGGACGCCGACGAGCGCGCCTGGCTGCTGGAGTTCCTCGCGAGCCTCTGACGGTTCGGTTGCATACTGAGCGTCATGCTCGTGTTGCTGCAACTCGCTCTGGCCCTGGACCCCGAAGCCTGTGACGCCGGAGACGTGGAGGCCTGCAGGGAGCTCTACCGCGCCGCCGCCGCGCGCCTGGCCGACGCTCGAGGCGCCATCTCGGGCTGCGATCCGGACCGGGAGGCCGAGGCCAGCGCCAGCGCGGGGCTCGACGAGAGGGAGGCCCCTCCGCCCTGCGAGGGGACGCGTCACCGCTGGTACTCGGCAGCGCTGAAGCACCACCTGTACCGGGCATGTCGGGCTGGCGACGAGCTGGCCTGCCGGTCGCCACCGGCCAGGGGCGAAAGCTCCCCGCCGGTCGACCACGAGCCCCCGTCCGTCCCGGTGCCCCTCCCGACCGGCGCGTGGACCTCGCTCGCAGCGTTCGAGATCGGGAGGACGGGGCGCTACATCCCCGGCGCGACAGAGGCCTGGCTGGACGGCGACAGCGTCGTGTTCGTGGGCGAAGAGGGCGGTGGGGCCGTGATCGTCTCCCCGAAGGGGGTCCGAGCGGTCCCACCAGGCGAACGCCCCGCCCGACCGGCCAGGTTGCGAGGTCCACCCGCCGATGGGGCCGTCGTCGTCGGGCTCCCCGCGATGTTCGACGTCCCGCTCCCCGCCGTGCCGCCCGCACCCGGGTCCGGCGGGTCCCGTCTGCTGGTCGACGAAGCGGGCGAACCCGTGGCGGGCGCATGGATCGCAGGCGCGGTCACGGATGCAGAGGGCCGGTATCAACCGGGTGTCGACCCCCGTCCGGAGGCTCTGAAGCGCATCGCGTTCGTCGACGGTTCACCCCGCTTCACCACCGAGGACGCCGACACCACGGCCCTCCTGCCTCGGGTGACCCTCGACCTGCCCGCTCCGGGCGTCGGGCTCCGACCGACGGACCCCCGGGATGCGGACCCCTTCCTCGTGCCCGTGCGGACCGGATCCGACCAGGTGTTGCTGGAGCGACCGCCGGCCACGAGGATCTGGGCCTGGTCGGGTCCCCCGCAGTACCGGAACCTCGCACGGCACCAGGTCTCCGAGCTGTGGACCCGCGGCCCCGGCGACACGGGCTGGCGACGTCTCGAGCGCCACGACGTCCAGCTGCAGGACGAGTCCGGCTTCCTCTTCGCGGGCACGCATGCGGTGATCCACCACCCGCTCTACGAGGAGTCCGGGACCACCGACACGATGGGTCGGATCACCGTGTGGGGCGATGCGACCGTCGAGCCCCGCGAGAACCCCTACACCCCCGACTCGTCCTGGGAGCGCCGGGGTGACCGCCTCGTGCTCACGGGTCCCGCGCCGCGTCCGACGCAGTGGCCTCCGCCGAAGATGGATCCCACGGGTCTCTGGTGGCTCCCGCCCGGGGACGGGTACCGCGCGCGGGTGTTCGTCTCCGCGCCCGTCGACGGGGATCCGTCCGCCGGCCTGGGCGGCTCGGACATGGACCAGTGGGTCGCCGTGGGCGAGGACGAGCTGCTGTTCACCTTCGAGCAGGAACGCGCGCGGAGGATCGACCCGCGGCCGACGCTCTCGGAGGAGGTCTTCGAGGGCGCGTTCGCGATCCCTCCCGGCAGCCGCGCGACCGTCGAAGGCAGCTGGGAGCCCGTCGTGTTCGCCTTCGGAGGGACCCGCTCCCGACCCGAGCTGATCTGGCAGGAGGGATGGGAGCAGGAGGGCATGGAGCTGCCCGTGTCGTACACGTTGCGCGACGGGCGCTTCGACGGGCTGGCCCCCCACGAGTCTCCCGAGCGCAGGGACGGCGCCCTGTACTTCTGGCGTCCCTACCACCTCACGCTCATGCCCTTCTACCTCCTGCACGGGCTCCGGCTGGAGCGGGACGTCCCCACGATGGTCGTGGAGGTGGGGGATGGGCTTCGTGGTCGAAAGGAGGTGTGGACCTACGAGGGACCCGCGCCGTGCGGGTCGACCCGTTGCGCCGTGCTCCGACGGGGCTCCTGCACCTACCTGGTGGAGACGACGCTGGCGCCGTACGAGATCGACTGCGACGGCGGGAGCGAGCTCGACCGGAGACGACTTCGCTACACGTGGGACCGGGTGAGCGCGCGGGATCTCCGTCGAGGAGCCCCGTGATGCGTGCCGTCCGACCCGTCCTGGCCATCGGCTTCCTCTCGGTCGTCGTGCTGCCCAACGCGCTCGCGTGGGTCCAGGTGCGCGGCATGACCACGTTCGTCGAAGGTGGCGCGCGCACACCGCCCCCGGAGCAGCTCACGCTCGTCGACCGCGCCTGGACCGTGCTCACGGGCGTCCGGCTCACCCGACCCGTCAACGCGACCACCCCGGCGGACCACGGGCTGCCGTCCACCGCGTGGACCACGCCCTCCCGTGGCGAGACCCTCGCCATCTGGACGGTGCCCGGCGGGCCCGGCAACGCCGTGCTCTTCCACGGCTACGGAGGCACCCGCGACCAGCTCCTCGACGTCGTGCCCTGGTGGGTCGACCACGGCTACACCGTGCACCTCGTGGACTTCCCGGGCTCCGGAGGCTCCAGCGGGAACACCACGTCCATCGGCGCCCGCGAGGCCGAGGACGTCCGGAGCGCCGTCCGGGCTGTCCAGGCGCGCCATCCCGGACCCACCGTGCTCTACGGGTTCTCCATGGGCGGCGTGGCCGTCGTGAGCGCCCTCGCCGACCTCGACGTGCAGGGCGCCATCGTCGACAGCGTCTACGACCGTCTCTCCACGACCGTCGGGCACCGCTTCGAGGCCATGGGCCTGCCCGCACGGCCGGGTGCAGACCTGCTGCTCTTCTGGGGCAGCGTGCAGCTCGGGACCAACGCGTGGGCCCTCGCGCCCATCGACCGCGCACCCGACATCCGCGTTCCCGTGCTCCTCTTCTCCGGGCGGGACGACCGCCGCGTGCGCCCCGAGGAGGCCCGCGCCCTCGCAGACGCCTTCCCGCACGGTCGCCTGGTCGAGGTCCCCCACGGCCACAGGCCCGCCTTCCGCGTGCCGGCGCTCTGGGACGCCGAGGCCGGCGCCTTCCTCCACGGGCTCCCTTGACGCGCGATGCGCGGCGACCAGCTTCGGGGACATGCAGCAAGACGATGTGGCCCGGCTCGCCCACGCCCTTCGCACCGCCGTCGTGGACGCCGGCCACACGGTCTTCGAGACCGTGCAGATCGACGACTTCGACGACGGCACACGCCGTGTCGTCGTGCCCCTCGCGGACACCGGGCCCCCTGCCGACCGAGGTCGTCCAGACCCTCCTCGGCGACCGCACTCAGCGACCCGTGCTCGCGCTGACCCGCGTCGGTGGGCTCACGATGTTGTTCTTCGGCCTGGCGACCTGCTCCAGCGTCGGAGAGGACCTCTCGTGGGCCGACGACGGGCTCGATGCCCTCCTGATCCTCGCGGACTTCCTCTTCAGCCCCTTCCCCGTCTTCGCCTGGGCGATGATCGCGATCCCCGTGCTGTTCGAGGTCGCGCACCGCGTCTGGACCCAGAACGACCTCGTCGTGGACGTCGCCTCCGACAGGGTCACCGCCACCCGCTTCGGTGAGGTCGTGCTCGACGCAGCGCCGGAGGACGTGGACGTCGAGGTGGACGGCAAGCGGTTCCTGCTCGGCAGCACCGGTGGCCCACGCCTGGCCCTCGCCACCGTCTGCTCGCCCCACGCGCTCCACAAGGCCGCCAGCGCGGTCTCGCCCGACCGGTACGATCCGCCCGCATAGCGGCGGGCCGACGGGCGCGGGCCTGAATACCTGAGCGGCTCGCACTCTGGAGGCTGCCGTGAAGGCCAACGCGATCCGTTCCTCGTTCCTCGAGTTCTTCCGGGGCCAGGGCCACACCGTGGTCCCGAGCGCCCCGCTGATCCCGCAGAACGACCCCACGCTGTTCTTCGTGAACGCCGGCATGGTCCCGTTCAAGGACCTGTTCACCGGGGCCGAGGTCCGGGACTACACGCGCGCCACGAGCTCCCAGCGCTGCCTCCGGGTGTCGGGCAAGCACAACGACCTCGACAACGTCGGGCAGACCCCGCGCCACCACACGTTCTTCGAGATGCTCGGGAACTTCAGCTTCGGCGACTACTTCAAGACCGAGGCCATCCCCATGGCCTGGGAGCTGATCCGCGGCGTGTACGGCATCCCCGAGGAGCGCCTGTGGGTGACGATCTTCGAGGACGACGACGAGGCGTACGAGATCTGGCGCCAGACCGGCGTCCCCGGTGAGCGCATCCAGCGCATGGGGGCGAAGGACAACTTCTGGTCCATGGGGCCCACCGGCCCCTGCGGGCCCTGCACCGAGATCTTCTACGACCACGGCCCGAAGTACGGCCGCGAGGGCGGTCCGGCGGCGGACGACCACCGGTACATCGAGATCTGGAACCTCGTGCTCATGCAGTTCGAGCAGCACGCGGACGGGTCGCGCACGAACCTCCCGAAGCCGAGCATCGACACCGGCTCCGGGCTGGAGCGCGTGGCGGCGGCCCTCCAGGGCCACTTCAGCAACTACGACACCGACCTGTTCGTCCCGCTCATCCAGCGTGCCGCGAAGGCCGCGGACGTGCGCTACGGCGCGGACGACACCGTCGACACCGCGCTGCGCGTCATCGCCGACCACGCCCGCGCCACCACCTTCCTCGTGGCCGACGGCGTCATGCCGTCCAACATGGGTCGGGGCTACGTGCTCCGTCGGATCATGCGCCGGGCCATCCGCTACGGCGTGAAGATCGGGCTCGACGCGCCCTTCATGCACGAGATGGTCGACCAGGTCGTGCTCGGCATGGGCGAGGTCCACGAGCACCTGCTCGGCCGCCACGCGTTCATCGACGAGGTCGTGCGCGGCGAGGAGGACCGCTTCCGGCGCACCCTCTCGCGGGGCATGGCGCTGCTCGACGGCGAGCTCGAGAAGGCCGGCCAGGGCGGCACGATCCCGGGCGACATGGCCTTCCAGCTCTCCGACACGTACGGCTTCCCGGTCGACCTCACCGAGCTCATCGCGAAGGAGCACGGCGTCGGCGTCGACATGCCGGGCTTCGACGCGGCCCTCGAGGCGCAGAAGGAGCGCGGTCGCGCGGCCTGGAAGGGCTCGGGCCAGCAGGCCGTGGACGCCATCTGGCACGAGGTCGCGAGCGAGGTCGGCGACACCGTGTTCGTCGGCTACGACACCGACACCGGTTCCGCCACGGTGGCCGCGCTCGTGAAGCGCACCGGCGAGGGCGAGTCCACGAGCTTCCAGCGGGTGGCGCACCTCGAAGCGGGCGACGAGGGTGCCGTCATCCTCGACCGCACCACGCTGTACGGCGAGGGCGGCGGGCAGGTCGGCGACTCCGGTCGCGTCGGCACCTTCGAGGTCACCGACGTCCAGCGCAGCAGCGGCCTGTTCGTCCACGAGGGCCGGGCCACCGCGCGCATCGAGGTCGGCGACGACGTCACCACCGTCGCGAACAGCACCCGCCGCGGGCACACCAAGCGCAACCACACCGCCACGCACCTGCTGCACGCGGCCCTGCGCCAGGTGCTCGGCACCCACGTCACCCAGAAGGGCTCGCTCGTGGGGCCCGCCCGCCTGCGGTTCGACTTCTCCCACCACAAGCCCATGACCTCCGAGGAGATCGAGGCCGTCGAGGACCTCGTGAACGCGGAGATCCTGAAGAACACCCGCCTCACGTCGGGCGTGCACACGATGGACGCCGCGAAGGACATGGGTGCGATGGCCCTGTTCGGCGAGAAATACGGCGACAACGTGCGCGTCGTCAGCGTGCCCGGGTTCTCGGTGGAGCTCTGCGGCGGCACCCACGTCGACGCCACCGGTGACATCGGGAGCTTCCGCATCCTCGCGGAGTCCGGCATCGCGGCGGGCGTCCGGCGCATCGAGGCCCACACCGGCGCGAACGCCCTCGAGGTCTACCGCACCGAGAAGCGCGCCCTCATGGACGTCGCCTCCGCGCTGAAGACCAGCCCCGACCAGGTGCTCGCGAGCCTCGCGAAGCTGGCGGACGACAAGAAGGCCGTCGAGCGCGAGCTCGCCGAGCTGAAGCGCGAGCTCGCCAAGGCCGCGGCGGGCGACCTGCTCGCCGGAGCCCGCGAGATCGGCGGCATCCGCGTGGTGGCAGCCACCTTCGACGGCGACCTCAAGGAACAGGCCGACCGCCTGCGCGACCAGCTCGGGTCGGGCGTGGTCGTGCTCGGCACGGCGAGCGGGAAGTCGGTCCAGCTCGTGGCCGCGGTCACCGGCGACCTCGCCGGGAAGCGCGTGCACGCGGGCCGGATCATCAGCGCCATCGCGCCCATCGTGGGCGGCAAGGGCGGCGGACGTCCGGACATGGCCCAGGGCGGCGGCAAGGACGCCGAGCACCTGCCCAGGGCGCTCGAGGGCGCGTACGACGCCGTGCGCGACCAGCTGGCCGCACAGGCATGATCGCGCTGCTCGCCACGGCCGCCGCGGACCCCATCGTCGACCGGCTGGTCCGCGAGAGCCTGGCGAGCGACGAGCCCTGGGCGGAGCTCGTGGAGCTCTGCGACGACATCGGGCCCCGCCTGTCGGGGTCCCGGGGCCTCGACCGCGCGGTCCGCTGGGCCCGCCAGAAGATGCAGGAGGACGGGCTCGCCGTGCAGCTCCAGCCGGTCGACGTGCCCCACTGGGTGCGCGGTGCGGAGTCGGCCCGCATCCTGTCACCCGTCGACGAGCCCCTCGACGTGCTCGGGCTCGGCATGTCCGTGCCCACGCCGCCGGGCGGCATCGAGGCCCAGGTGGTCGTGGCGTCGTCCTGGGACGAGCTCGAGGCCATCGGCGACAGCGCCCGCGGGCGCATCGTGGTGCTCGACCCGCCCTGGCAGGGCTACGGCGAGACGGTCGGGTACCGGTGGGCCGGTGCCGACCGCGCCATGGCCCAGGGAGCCCTCGCGGTGCTCCTGCGCAGCGTCACCGACACCGATCTCGCCGTGCCCCACACGGGCACCCTCGGGTACGAGGGCGACCAGCGCATCCCGGCCGCCGCCATCACGCCGGAGGCCGCCGCGCGCTTCCGTCGCTGGTCCGACCGCCAGCGCACCGTCACCGTGCGCCTCGACCTCGGCAGCGAGATGCGGGCCGACGTGTCCAGCGCGAACGTGGTGGGAGACGTCGTGGGGTCCGAGAAGCCCGACGAGATCGTGCTCCTCGGGTGCCACCTCGACTCCTGGGACGTCGGGACGGGCGCCCAGGACGACGGGGCCGCGTGCGTCGCGGTGATGGAGGCCGTCGCCCGGATCGGCGCGCTGGACGTGAAGCCCCGACGCACCGTGCGGGCCGTGCTCTTCACGAACGAGGAGAACGGGCTGAAGGGCGGCGAGGCGTACGCCGCGGCCAACGCGGGCAAGGTCCACGTGGCCGCGATCGAGAGCGACACCGGGATGGGCGGAACGCTCGGGTTCCGCGTGGAGGACCGCTGGTACGAGGCCGCCGACGTGCAGGCCTGGCTGCCGGGGGTCGCGGAGCTCCTGGCCCCCGTGCGGTCCCACGGCGTGCAGACCGTGGAGGCCGGCTACTCCGGCGCGGACATCGGGCCCCTCCTGAAGGCCCACGGCGGGCTCGGGCTCGGCGTGCTCCACGACATGTCGGGCTACTGGGCCATCCACCACACGGAGGCCGACACGATCGACAAGATCGACCCCGCAGACCTGAAGACCGAGGTGGCCACCCTCGCCGCGGTCGCCTGGCAGCTCGCCAACGCGCCCACCCTGCCCGGTCCGGCCCCGAAGTGAACGCGATCCGCGAGGTCGACGGCCGGCTCGCGTGGGTCGGCTTCCCCACGCCCGAGCCCGGGCCCGGCGAGGTCCGGATCCGCGTGCGGGCCACCGCCGTGAACCGCGCCGACCTCGTCCAGCGCGCGGGCCACTACCCTCCCCCGCCGGGCGCGCCAGACACCCTGGGCCTCGAGTGCGCCGGGGTGATCGACGCCGTCGGGCCCGACGTCACCGGGCGTGCGGTGGGCGACGAGGTCGTCGCGCTGCTCACCGGGGGCGGGTACGCCGAGCAGGTCTGCTGTCCGGCGAGCCATACCCTGCCGCGTCCGTCGGGGCTGTCGTGGGCCGAGAGCGCCGCCGTCATGGAGGTCTTCGCCACCGCGGCCACGAACCTGCTCGTGGAGGGCGGGCTCGTCGCCGGCGAGCGGGTGCTCGTGCACGCCGGCGCGAGCGGGGTGGGCACTGCGGCGCTGCAGCTCTGTCGGGTCTGGGGGTGTCCCGCGTTCGCCACGGTCGGGAACGAGGCCAAGGTCGCCCGCTGCCTCGAGCTGGGCGCCGATGGGGTCACCGTGCGACACGGGGGCTGGCAGGAGGCCGTGGCCGCCTGGGGTCCCGTGGACGTCGTGCTCTGTCCCGTGGGCGGGGCGTACCTCGAGGCCAACCTCGCAGCGCTCCGGACCCGCGGGAGGCTCGTGATCATCGGCCTCATGGGCGGGGCCGTGGCCTCCCTGCCCCTCGGGCGGCTGCTCGTGAAGCGCCTGTCCGTGCGGGGCTCCGTGCTCCGGAGCCGCTCGGTGGCCGAGAAGGCCGAGGTCGTCGCCCTCGTGGGTCGGGAGGTCTGGCCGCTCCTCGAGGGCGGTCTCGTGGCCCCCGTGATCGACGCCGTCCTGCCGATCACCCAGGCGGAGGCGGCCCATTCGCGGGTCGCCAGCGACGCCACGGTGGGCAAGGTCGTGCTCACCGTCCCCTGACCGAGGGACGAAAATCCCTCGCCGGGTGCTTGCATGAGCGGCGCAGCGTGCGAAGTTGCGTCCACCCCGATGGAGGAGCTCCCATGATCCGGATGTTGTCTGCCCTCGTGCTCGGTCTGTCCCTGGCCCTCGCCCCGGTGGCCGAGGCCGCCACGAAGGAGGAGATCAGCGCGCAGAAGGACGTGGTGAAGAACCACGCCAAGAACCTGAAGTCCTTCGACAAGCTCGTCTCCAAGTGGGAGAAGGCCCGCACCAAGGGCAAGGACACGTCCAAGATGGACGCCGAGCTCGCCGAGTACGCCAAGGAGCAGCTCGACTGGCTCCGCAAGCACGGCCAGCCCACCGGGAAGAAGAAGGGCGGCGGCGAGACGAACGACGATGCGCCGCCGTGGATGGAGAAGCTCCGCGACGCCGCCGTGGGCGTGAAGGACGCCGAGAACACCGAGGCCAAGAAGAAGCACATCGCCGAGCTCCGCGCCGCGATGCAGTCCCGCCTGGACCTGCACCGCCAGAAGCTCGAGCAGATGGGAGGCTGAGATGTTCCGCACCCCCCGCATCGTCCTCGCCTTCCTCGCCGTGCTGGGCACCGCCGCCGTGGTGATGCCCGCACCCGCCGAGGCCGCCTCCGCCGAGGTGAAGGCCCAGAAGACCCAGGTGAAGATCGCGAAGAAGGACCTGAAGTCCTTCCAGAAGATCCGCAAGAAGTGGGAGTCCGCCCACAGCAAGGGCAAGAGCACCAGCAAGGCGGACGCCGACCTCGAGACCTTCCTCAAGATGGAGCTCGGCGAGCTCCGGAAGCGCGGCATCTCGTCCAAGAAGGACAAGTCGCCCGAGGGCAAGGACACCTGGGCCGAGCAGTACCGCAACGCGCTCGTGACCCTGCGCGAGAGCAAGTCCCCCGACAAGAAGAAGACGCACCTGGCGCGAGTCGAGCAGTTCCTCAAGGAGAAGCTCGATCGTCAGGAGAAGCGCCTCGCGAAGCTGGGGTGAGCGTGCACGCGGAGCGCCGGACGTTCGCGATCATCAGCCACCCCGACGCGGGCAAGACCACGATGACGGAGAAGCTCCTCCTCTACGGGGGGGCGCTCCACATCGCGGGGGCCGTGAAGTCGCGCAAGGCCGCGCGCCACGCGGTGAGCGACTGGATGGAGATGGAGAAGGAGAAGGGCATCTCCATCACCAGCTCCGTCCTCCAGTTCGACCACGAGGGCAAGCGGTTCAACCTGCTGGACACGCCCGGCCACGCGGACTTCTCGGAGGACACGTACCGGACGCTTGCCGCGGTGGACTCCGCGATCATGCTCATGGACAACGCCAAGGGCGTCGAGCCCCGCACCCTGCGCCTCTTCGAGGTCTGCCGGATGCGGAAGCTCCCCGTGATCTCGTTCATCAACAAGATGGACCGTCCGGGCCTCGACCCCCTCGATCTGATGGACCAGGTGGCCCAGAAGCTCGAGATCCGCACGGTGGCGGCGAACTGGCCCATCGGTGAGGGCAAGGAGTTCGAGGGTGTCTACGACCTCCGCTCGCGGAAGGTCCACCTCTTCGAGCGCGTCGGGCCGGGCGGCACCGACATCGTGCCCGAGCTCGTGCTCGACCTCGACGACCCCGTGGTGGTCGAGCGGATCGGGCAGGAGCGCTACGACCAGCTCCTCGAGAGCGTCGAGCTCCTCCAGGAGGCCGGCGACGACTGGTCCATCGAGGACTTCCTCGCGGGCGAGGTCACGCCGTTCTTCTTCGGGTCCGCGATGACCAACTTCGGCGTGGGCCCCCTCCTCGAGGCCATCGGCGAGCTCTGCCCCGGTCCCACCAGCCGGCCGAGCGTCGACGGTGACCGCGCCCCCGAAGACCCCTCGTTCTCCGGGTTCATCTTCAAGATCCAGGCGAACATGAACCCCCGGCACCGCGACCGGATCGCGTTCATGCGGGTGGTCTCCGGCACCTTCGAGCGGGACATGGAGGTCACGGTCGCCAGCACCGGCAAGACCATCAAGCTCCGCAAGCCGCACTCCTTCATGGCGTCCGAGCGCTCGATCGTCGAAGAGGCCCTGCCCGGCGACATCGTCGGCCTGTACGACCCCGGCGAGCTCCGCATCGGCGACACCCTGTACGTGGGCGAGCGCGTGGAGTTCCAGGGCATCCCGCGGTTCGCGCCCGAGCACTTCGCGCGCGTGCAGCTCAAGGACCCCACCAAGCGCAAGCACCTCCAGAACGGCCTGCAGCAGCTCTCCCAGGAGGGCACGATCCAGCTCTTCTACCGCGAGGGCCTCGGGAAGGCGGACCCCTACCTCGGTGCGGTCGGTCTCCTGCAGTTCGAGGTCCTCAAGGCACGGCTCATGGACGAGTACCGCACCAAGGCGGACCTCGAGCGCGCCCCGTTCACGGTGGCCCGCTGGATCGCCGGCGAGCCGTCCGGGCTCGCGTGGCTCCAGCAGCGCAGCGACTACGTGCTCGTGGAGGACCGCTACGGCCACCCCGTCGTGCTCTCCGGGAGCCCCTGGGCCCTCGACTACGCGCTGTCCGAGGCCAAGGGCCTCAAGCTCCTCGACGTGAGCCCGCTGGGCGGGGAGGAGTGATGCCCACCGACGACGAGCTGCGCCGCGCGGTCACCACGTTCTTCCAGCCGCACCCGTGGCACGGGGTCGACATCGGGGCCCGCGCGCCGGACGTGGTCACGGCCTTCATCGAGGTCGTGCCGACGGACGCGGTGAAGTACGAGATCGACAAGACCTCCGGCCTCCTCCGGGTCGACCGTCCGCAGAAGTACAGCAACATCTGCCCCACGCCCTACGGCATGGTGCCGCGAACGTACTGTGGGGAGCGCGTGGCGGCCTACGCGTCGCAGAAGGCGGGCCGGGACGTGCACGGCGACGGCGACCCCCTCGACATCTGCGTGCTCACCACCGCCCACGTCACGGGCAACGTGCTGATGAGCGCCGTGCCCATCGGCGGTCTGCGGATGCTCGACAACGGCGAGGCCGACGACAAGATCGTGGCCGTGCTCGAGGGTGATGCGGCCTACGGCGGCATGCGCGACATCGCGGACGCTCCGGACGCGCTCATCGACCGTCTGCGCCACTACTTCCTGACCTACAAGCAGGACCCCGACGGCGGCCCCGCGCCCTGCGAGATCACCCACGTGTACGGCCGCGACGAGGCCCACGAGGTGATCCGGCGCAGCCAGGCCGACTACGACGCCTCCTACGGCCACCTCACCGACCAGCTCGTCCGCTTCCTGCGCGGCAGGAGCTGATTGCTCCGGCCTCCGGATGTCCCTGATGTCGCCGGAGCTCCCCTGGAGCCGCACGAGCCACCTCACGCTCCCGAAGGGCGTGGGCTGGACCGCGTGGGCCGACCACATCGCGTACCGCGCGGACTCCCCGCTGGCCGGCTTCCACCATCGCCTCCTGCTGCGGGAGGCGCCCGGCGACCTCCAGCCCTGGCTCGACCGCTGGCGCGCCCTGAACGCCCACAACGACATCCAGCGTGCGTTCGTGGTCTGGGAGGGTGACCGGCCGGAGCCCGTCGACCTGCCGCCCGGCGCCGAGCTGCACACGCAGTGGTGCCTGGAGCTCGAGGGTCGGCCGGCCAGCGCGCCCGACCCGCGGATCCGCCGTCTGCGCGGGCCGGATCGGGAAGCGCTGGCCCCGCTCTACGCGGACAGCGAGGCCCCCGACGACCTGGCCTGGGCGCACTGGGCCCTGGAAGGCGTCCTGGAGCGCGACGACGCCGCCTTCCATGGCCTCTTCGAGGGCGGACGCCTCGTGGGGGCGGCCGGCGTGTGCTGGGACGATCGGGACGCGCGCTTCCACATGGTGGCGACCGCACCGGAGCATCGGAGGCGGGGGTTCGCCACGCGCCTCGTGCTGGCTGCGGTGAACGGACTCCCCGACGGGCGCAGCGTATGGATCGCGGCGGAGGCGGACGGGGCCGCCGAGGTCTTGTATGGCAGACTCGGCTTCCGCCGGAGGACCGCCGTGACCGTCGTTGCCGTGCCGCGAGGAACCCGATGAGACCCCGTCTGCTCGCAGGCTCGGTCGTCCTGCTCCTTCTCGTCCTCTTCATCCTCCTCGCCCTTCGGCCCGGGCCGCCCGCCCCCACCGTCGCTGCCGACCCTCCTCCCACGACCGCCCCCGAGCCCACGGGCCACGTCGTGGGGGGTGCTCTCCCGCAGCCCCACAGGCCTCCAGCCGAGCCAGAGACCGCGCGGGTCCGTCCCGCGGCGATGGAGGCGCACGGGCTCCTGGCGGAGGAGCTCGGCCAGCTCCATGTCGGGTGCTTCCTCGGTGAGGAGTACACCACGGTCCGCAGTGTCGACACGCGGCACGGTTGGTTCACGCTCCTCACCGAGGATCGGCGCGGACAGGAGGAGGTCTACGACGTCCACAGCGACGGGGCGGTCGCCCAGGTGCGCTGGGACGCTCCTCCGGGCGCATCGAGCACGACGTGCGAGGTCGTTCCCATCGCCTACGGCGAGATCGTGGCCACCGTGTACGAGGAGGACGGCTCCCCCGCTGCCGGTGCCATCGTCAGTGGCTGCGGGAGCTTCGGCCAGGCTGCCGAGGACGGCGTGGTCACGGTCCAGGTGATCGCGGACGCCGAGCCCTGCAAGCTCTTCGTCAGTCGCGGCCTGTCGCAGTACGCCCTGTATTGGATGGCCCCCATCGCCGAGAACGAGCAGCGCCACATCACGGTGCAGCTCCACGACGAGGACCGCACTCCCTCCCGCTCACCCAGCGCCGAGGAGCTCGCGAACATCGAGCCCGGCTCCGCCGTGTTCCTCCCTGGCTCCGACCGCGTCCGCACTCCCGAGGAGGACCGCGCTTCGGAGGAGCGAATCGCCCGGATGGACGCCGAGTACCTCCGCGCTCTCGACGCTGCTGAAGAACGGGCGTCGGTGGAGGCTCGCCATGTGCTGCAGGGCATGCGGGTCGAGCGGGAGTTCTCCATGAAGTTGCAACGCGAGTCCAGGCTCACGGGCAAGCTCCCCGAGCGGCCGCGGTGAGGCGCGCTCTCGGCGTGCTCGTCCTGTGTGCGCTTCTGCTCCCGTTCGCGTTCCGTCGGTGGGCACCCGACCCGGGTCCGGAGCCGGCGCCGCCAGAGGAAGGACGCCACGTCGTGTACACGCCACCGGAGGCCTCCCCCGGGTCACGGCCGACTCCGGCGCTGGTGGAGGTGAACGGGCTGCTCGCGGACGAGCTCGGTCAGGTCCACGTCCTCTGCTTCCTGGGCGACGAGCACGCGCATCTCCAGGACCGTGAGGTCGCAGACGGCTGGTTCTCCCGAGTCACCGAAGCGCGGTACGGCGAGGCCCGGCTCTCCGCGGACGGCGAGGCCCTCGTGAGCGCGCGCTGGGAGGCCGGTCCGGACGTGACGAGCGCGACCTGCGAGGTGGTTCGCGCCACCTGGGGGGAGGTGGAGGTGACCGTGCTCGACGAGGACGGCACACCCGCACCGGGAGCCGTGGTCGCGGGCTGCGGGGCCACCGGGGAGACCGACGCGCACGGGGTCGCGACGCTCCAGGTGGTCGCCGACGCGGGGTCGTGCACGCTGCACGCCAGCGACGGTGCGGACCGGGATGCCCTCCACTCCCTGGCCCCGGTCGCGGAGCACGAGCAGCGCGCGGTCACCCTGCGCCTCCGGGACGCCCGCCGACCGCCGTCGTGGCTGCTCGGTGCAGCGGAGGTCCCCGCGCCGGCTCCGGACATCGACGCGCGCATCCAGCGCATCGAGCAGGCTCTCGCCGCAGACACGGCGTTCCTGGACGCCCTGGACGCCGTGGGCGCGCGCGCATCCGAGGCCGCCCAGCCCGTCGTCGAGCGCCTGAGGGCCGAGCGGAGGCTCGCGATCGAGGCAGGTCGGGCGGCGGCGGACGCCGCGCGGAAGGAGTGACTACCGCAGGACCTCGGGCACCCCGAGTCCCTCCCCGGTGCAGGCGTAGCCCTGGATGCGCAGGGTGGAGCCCACGGTCACCGCGACCTTCAGCTCCCCATCGGCCACCCAGCGGTTCGGTGGGAAGGCCTGCCATACGGTCTGTCCGCCGGTGTCCTTCACGGCCACCTCACCGCCGCGGGTCACCAGCTCGCCCGCCGTGCCGACGGTGGCGCGCGCAGGTGGGGCCTCCTGGGTGTCGCGGAAGGGCTCGCTCAGCACCTGGTCGCCCAGCGCCACCCGCACCGACGGGCTCCCCGAGACCAGCTGCAACCACGGCGTGCCACCTGTGATGGCGGGGGGCAGGGGTGCCGTGGTGATCGCGCCGTCCTGGACGGTGACCAGCGTGCGACCGGCCAGCAGGTGGGTGGCGGTCGCGGTGGCCAGGACACTGCTCACGGGACCCGCGATGCCGTCCAGCACCTCGCCGTCCAGCAGGACCTGGCCGCCGCGGGCGGCCGTCCAGTGGGCCCGTCCGCCCTGCAGGTCCCAGAAACGCACGTCGTGCACGTCCTCGTAGACCACGGCGTCCCCGGACGGCCCGAGCGACCCGCAGAGGCTCATGAGCTCGGACACCGGGGTGTCCGGCGGGCTCACGGCGATCTTCGTCCAGCGGGGGATCCGTCGCGTCGTGGTGGGGTCGTCGAGACCGAGCTCCTCGATGATCAGCAGCGGCTCGAGCCGCTCCCAGGGCCCTGCGACATCATGGGCTCCGCGAGAGACCACCAGCCGTGCCTGGAGACGGTTGGCTCCCGGGAGCACGCGTCGCTCCGGTGCGGGCACGCCGGGCACGGCCCCGAGGCCCACGCGGGCCTGGCCTTCCGGCATCGGCACGGTCTGCCCGCCCACCCGGCCCACTCCCTTCACCTCCAGGCTGTAGCGGAGCCCCGCGTCCCAGGGCACCTCGGCGTACAGGGCGTCGAGCCCGCGCTCGAAGCGGACGCCGGTGGGCAGCGTTGGCGGGGCGGCCGGTACGATGTCCACGCGCTCCACGGCGTAGCAGGCCGGCTGGCCGGGCTCACCGGGGGCGCGCAGGTGGCCCTCCTCGCTGTACGTGACACAGCGCTCCAGGACGTGCACGCCGGCTCCCGCGTCCGGCAGGAGCTCGATGGTGGCGCCCTGATCGCGGGCCAGGAGCGAGGCGCTCCAGCGCACGATCTCGCCGTCCGGGCCGCGCAGGCGCACGCTGCGAGCGAGCTCGGGGGCCAGGAGCGGGTCGACCTCGTCCAGCTCCACGACGACCGGCCCGCCCGAGGCGAGGTACCGCGAGTCGATGCGGAGGGAGGGTGCGGCGAGGGCCAGGGAGAGGGTGAGCAGCAAGGGACCTCCGAGTGCAGCCTATCGGCACCGGCCCGGCTCGTGCGGACGGAATACCCTGGGACCCGCCCTGGAGGATCGATGAACGCCGATGCCGTGGCCGCCCGTGCCGATGCCGCTTTCGAGGACACCCTGAAGGCCCTGGGCCGGTACCTCGAGATCCCCGCGATCTCGTGTGATCCGCACCATGCCGAGGACGTGCGACGCCTGGCCGCCCGGATCCGGGACGACCTCGAGGCGCTCGGCATGCAGCGCGCCCGCGTCTTGTCCCTCGACGACGCCCTGCCCTGCGTGGCCGCCGAGTGGCTCGGGGCCGGAGACGGCCTGCCCACCGTGCTGATCTACGGTCACCTCGATCTACAGCCGGTCAAGGGCGAGCCCTGGCGTACAGACCCCCACACGATGGTCGAGAAGGACGGTCGGGTCTACGCGCGTGGGTCCGCCGACGACATGGGTGGGTGGGTCAGCCATCTCGCGTCGATCCAGGCGTGGATGGCGGAGCACGGGCGGCTGCCGGTGAACGTGAAGCTCCTGATCGAGGGCGAGGAGGAGATCGGGTCTCCGAACCTGGAGCGCTACATGGACGCGTTCCCGGACGCGTTCGCGAGCGACGTCATGGTGCTCACCGACTGCGAGAACCCGTCCACCGAGATCCCCGGGCTCACGGTGTCGTTGCGGGGCCTCATCGAGATGGAGGTCACCTGCGAGGCGCTGGAGGCCGACGGGCACAGCGGGCTGTGGGGGAACATGGTCCCGGACGTGTCGCTCGGGCTCGTGAAGCTGGTCGGGCGTCTGGTGGACGAGGACGGCCGGCCGCGCATCGGGCTCGTGGAGGTCGACGCGGCCCGGAAGGCGGCGGCGAAGACGGTCCCGCTGAGCGCCGAGGTCATCCGTGGAGGGGCGCACCTGCTGCCCGGGGTCGATCCGCTGCCGGTGCGGGATCGGTCGATCGCCGAGTGGATGTGGTGGCAGCCGGCCATCACGGTGGTCGCGACGACCCTGCCGACGCCGGACCGCAAGAAGAACGCGCTGCGCACGAAGGCCTCGGCGACGCTCTCGGTGCGTCTGGCCCCCGACCAGAAGGCGGAGGACCTCTATGGTCTGCTGGAGGCGGAGCTCCTGCGGGATCCGCCGTGCGGCGTGAAGGTCACAGTGACGCCGAAGGGCTGGAACGGCGAGGGCTGGCTCTACACGCCGAAGGGGGAGGCGTTCGAGGCGGCGGACCGGGCGTACGTGAAGGCCTGGGGGCACGAGCTGGTCCAGGTCGGCGTGGGCGGGTCGATCCCGTTCGTGGCGCTGTTCGGCCGGCGCTACGGTGACCTGCCGCTGATCCTGAACGGCGTGATGGACCCGCTCACGACGGCCCACGGCCCGAACGAGTCCATGCACCTCGGGGTGTTCCGGAAGGCGATCGCGGCGAACGTGTACCTTCTGGACGAGCTCTCGCGCGTCGAGCTCTGATCCCCGGGCGCTCGCACGTCCGTCGCCATCCCCCGCGTGGAGCGGACGGCAGCCCCGGACGACCCGGGTCTGCGGGTGTGGAAGGGTCGGACTTCACGGCCTTCCGGAGGGAGGGAGGGCGGAGGGACGGAGGAGGCGGATGGGCCCTCGTGCGCGAGTCTGCCTGCGCCTTCGAGCTTGTTGCTGCTGGGCGCACGGCCCGGGTCCTGATGACGCGGTTCCTTGCCGGGTCGAGGCGTCGGGGTTGTCCGGGGAGGGTGATCCGGGTGGTGACGTTGCCGTACGCGCCTGGACGGACAGCGGGCTGCCCGGACTTCGCGGGTTTGCGGGTGTGGAAAGGTCGGACTTCACGGCCTTCCGGAGGCGTGCGTGGACGGACGGCCTCCCGGCGGGGAGCTCTTTACTCCGCTCCCTCCGGTCGCTGCGCGGCCGCTTTGGCGGCCTTGCCGGCCCTCGGCGCGGGCGGCATATCGCGCACGAGGGGGTTCGGAGGGACGGAGAGGGCGGATGGGCCCTCGTGCGCGAGTCTGCCTGCGCCTTCGAGCTTGTGACTGCTGGGCCCCACGCCCGGGTCCTGACGACGGGGTTTCGTGCCGGGTCGAGGCGTTGGAGTTGTCCGGGGAGGTGACGCGGGTGGCGACGCGCCTGGACGGATAACGACGGCCGGGTCTGCCGGACGGACTCGGGGTGGGCCGTTTCGTTCCCGTGGATCCTCATTGGTGGGAAACGGGAACGGGGCCCGTTCGAGGGTCGGTGCCGCCGCGGTTCCCGCACCGTGGCGGGTGTGAGCGTGGCCATGTTGATCGTGAGCGGCGACACCCAGGCGTCAACGCTTACGGGGGCTCGCAGTCGTTGATCGTATCCGCGAACCACTCTGCCGAACTCGGCTCACGAAACGCGTCGTCAGGCCAAACGACCATGGATTGTCCTGAAGCGAACCCGCACCCGACTTCCTCGACGTTTCCGACCTCGGCCCAATCCGCATCGGGCCAACGTTCGACCCAATAGTCCGAGATGCCAGGCGGAAGGCCGTAGGCGACGGCAATACAGATCGCTCTGTCGTCGTCGTCACGCTGGGTCTCACAGGCCAACAGGGCGAGCGTCAAGACATCATCTGTTTCGACGCCGCTTGACCTGCAGGCCGTCAAGGCGAAAAGGACGACTGGGAGCAATACTCGGATCACGGACACCGAAGATACAGAATTACACAGGCCTCAGGGCGATTTTTGCACAACCAGTCGACGGCGTGGCCCTCATCCAGGTGGAGGTCTGAGATGGGTGAGCCTGGACGGATGATCCCCTGGGTCATGACGTACCTGTCCTCGATCGGCCGTTGCAGATCCCCGGACCCGGCCACATGTCCCATCTCGTGCTTCGTCACATCCGCGAGACCGATACCGTATCAAGCAAGGTCCGAGGGGTCACGCCTGGGCGTCCGGTGGCTGGCGGAAAAGGCTAACTTTCGGAACCACTGGACCACGAGAAGGCGTCCCATCGACATGTTCGAGACCGAAGAGAAGCCCGCGCTGATCGGCCTGCCCGATACGCCCTTCGTCCTGTGCTCTGGCAGCACAGTCGTTCTGAACAGCCACGTGACGTGGCGACCTTGAACTGGACGCCCATTGCGTCGTTTGTACCTTCTCCCTAGTTGAACGCGTTCACGACGCGCCAAGCTCGACGGGGCACTGCCAGCGCACCGGCCGTCCAGCTGCGTCAGACCGCAACCTCCTCCGTCACCGGTGGCGGCTCGGCCTCGGCGAACGGCAGCCGCACGATGAAGCTCGCCCCCAGATCCTCCACCGACTGCACGTCCAGGTCGCCGCCGTGGGCATCCACGATGCGCTGGCAGATCGGCAGCCCCAGCCCCGTACCCGAGACCTTCGTCGTGAAGAACGGGATGAACAGCTTCTCCATGTTCTCGGCACTGATCCCCGTGCCCGTGTCGCGCACCACGATCTCCACGACGTCCGGCCCCTGCCGTGTCGGCACGCGACGCGTGCCCACCGTGAGACGCCCGCCCTCCGGCATCGCCTGCAGCGCGTTCTGCATGAGGTTCAGCAGCACCTGCGACAGCCGCGTGCTGTCGAGCGACATGGCCGGCAGGTCGCCCGCCAGCTCCTCCACGACCTCCACGTCGCTCGGCACCCCGCTCGCGCGCAGCAGCGTGAGCACGTGCGTCACCACGGCGTTCACGTGCTCCTGCTGCCGATCGAGCTCGAACGGACGGGCGTAGTCGAGGAACTGCCGCACCACGAGGTCCAGCCGGTTGGTCTCGTCGATGATGACCTGCAGCATGTCCTTGCTGTCACCCGACAGCGCCTCCGCCTGCAGGAACTGCGCGGCACCCTTCACGCCAGCCAGCGGGTTCCGGATCTCGTGCGCCAGACCCGCTGCCATCTGGCCCAGTGCGGCCAGCCGGCTCTGCTCCTGGATCTGCTGGAAGTCGCTGATGTTGCCGAGCACCACGGACCCGAGCGCCGCCACCTCCTCGAGCTTCAGGATCTCGTCCGCGCTGTACCCGTCCGACCACTCCTCGTCCCGGAGGTTCAACCACCCGAGCACCACGTTCCCCTTCACGAACGGCATGGCGAGGTCCGCCCGCATGGCGTCCAGCAACGCCAGCACCTCCGCTGCCCGCTCCTCCGTCCGCGCCTTCCGGGCCACCGTCGCCCGCGCGTACCAGGGCGCGCCCTCCACGAGACCCTCGGTGAACGGACCCGCCGCCACGGCCTTCAACGGACGCTTGGTGCCCCCGCGGAACGAGACGCACGAGAACGCCGCGATGCGGGGATCCCAGAGGTACACGGAGCACATCGAGACCCGCCCGCTCGCGTGGAGGTTCGACAGGAACATCTCGGCCAGCGCCTCCTTCCGGATGACGGACGGCAGCGTGACCACGAGGTTGGCGAGCGTGGCCTGGAGCCGCTGTCCCCGCTGGTTGAGCAGCCGCCCGCTGGCCCACGCGATGTACGGCCGCATCGGCTCGTACGCCGCCAGGAACATCAACGATGCCAGGAAGATCTGGAAGGTCGTGTGCAACGGGTAGGTCGAGAAGGTGTCCACCCACAGGAACGTCAGCCCGTCGATCAGCACGAGCATCCCGGCCGACAGCAGCAGCGCGAAGATCCGGCTGGACAGCTCGTGGAGGTCGAGGAGCCGCGAGAGCACGAGGATGTGGTGCAGCAGGTAGAGCGCGACGCCCGCGAAGATCACGGAGAACGGCGGCAACGGCCCCTGGAGCGCCGCCACCCGCGCGCCGAGCCGCAACCCATCGACAGTGCCAGGGCTCGTGAGCACCCGCGTGAGCTGCTCCAGCAGCGTGAAACCCACCGCCCCCACCGTCACGCCGATGAGGTACTTCAGCCGCACGCGCTCGACATCGAGGCTCGTGTGCTGGTGGGCCTCCCAGAGCCTCGCCAGCGCCACCCCGAGCACCACGAACCCCAGCGCGCCCGCCAGGATCTGCGGCGCGGTGGTCCCGCCGTCCACAGCGAGGACCGTGTGGGCCACGGTCAGCAACGGGCCCACGACCGTCGTGGCCGCCAGGATGCTGCGCGTGGGCGTCCGGCTCTCCTGGGGGTCGAACACCTGGTCGAACGTCAGCAGCGCCGTGGCGGGCACGAAGCACGCCGCCCCCATGTAGAGCACCCGGAAGAACCGCAGACCCGGCAGCAACGAGAGGGCGAACGCGAAGTAGCACACCGCCAGCGCCCACCCGAAGCCGAGGAACGCCCGCCGCGCGGGGTCCTCCCGGGCGTCCAGGAACGTCCGCGTGGACAGGAACAGGGCCATGGAGCCCACGACCACGTAGAGGAGCGGAGTCACGGCGCCAACGTAGCAGATAGAGGCCCGCCGGAGGACCGCATGCCCCTGCAAATCCCGACCCCCCTCGTGCGCTCGACGCCCCTGTCGGCCCACCGCGGCACCGACGTCTGGCTGAAGCTCGAGAGCGCCCAGCCCGCCGGGTCGTTCAAGCAGCGCGGCATGGGTGCGATGGTGGAGGAGGCGGTGGCCGCCGGCGCGGAGCGCGTGGTCACCTCGTCGGGCGGCAACGCGGGCCTGGCGGTCGCCGTGTGCTGCCGCGAGGTCGGAATCCCGTGCGTGGTCGTGGTGCCCCGCCGCACAGGCGAGCTCATGAAGGCGCGTATCGCCGCGGAAGGTGCAGACGTCCGCGTGCACGGCGAGGTCTGGGACGACGCCCACGAGCACGCCACGGAGCTCGCAGCGGACGGCGGCTTCCTGGTGCATCCCTTCGACCACCCGGCCGTCTGGCGCGGGAACGCCACCCTGGTGCACGAGGTGGCAGAGGCCATGCCCTCACCCCCCGGATCCGTCGTGGTGTCCGTCGGAGGGGGCGGCCTGCTCGCCGGCGTGCTCCAGGGCCTGCGCGACGTCGGGTGGGCGGACGTGCCCGTGGTCGCCGTGGAGACCCACGGAACCGCGTCCCTGGCGGCCGCCCTGGCCGCAGGCCGGCTCGTCACCCTCCCCGACATCACGAGCATCGCCCTGACCCTGGGCGCCAAGACCGTCGCGGAGGAGGCCCGCGTCCGATCCGTCGAGCACGGGGTCCGCGCGGTCCAGGTGTCGGACCGCGCCGCGGTGGACGCCCTCGAGCGCTTCCTGTTCGACCACCGGGTGCTGGTGGAGCCCGCCTGCGGCGCGGCCCTCGCGGTGGCCTACGGCGACGACGAGCTGCCGGGACCCGTCCTGGTGGTGGTGTGCGGGGGAGCGGCGGCCACCCCCGAGGCGCTCGAAGGCTGGCGGACGGCCGTCCGCTGAGCGCTCGCGACAGCCTCCGCGGACGCGAGCGGCGACCGCATCGCCTCCCGGAGCGCGCTGCGCGCGAGGAGCGTGATGGGCACGGTGATCGCGACGGTCACTCCGAGGCCCAGCGCCTGGAGCCATCCGGGACCCGTGCTCTGACCGGAGAGGAAAGCGGTGAGGTCCACGACCGACGCGCCCACCCGCGACCACACGACGGCCGGGAGCAGGCCGCCGAGCCAGGTCCCGAGCGCGAAGTCCCGGAACCGCACCCGCGTGGCGGCGAGCAGGTAGTTCATGGGGTTGAACGGCGAGATCGGCGAGAGCCGCAGCAGCACCACCATCGGGAGCCCCCGCTCGGCGATCGCGAGATCGAGGGCGAGGTACCTCGCGTCCCGCGCCAGCCGCTCCTCGACGCGCCGACGCAGCACGGTCCGCCCGAGCTGGAACGCGACGGCCGCGAACACCGTGGAGTACAGGCTGGTGATGAGCGCACCCCAGAAGGGCCCGTAGAGGAACCCGGCAGCCCCGGTGTTCCAGCTGGCCGGGAAGAGGAGCACCGTACCCACCGCGTAGAACGCCAGGAACGCGAGGTCACCCTTCGGTCCGGCGTCGCGCATCCACTCGATGGCGGTCACCACGGTCGCGACGTCGGGCAGCGCGGACCAGGCGCCCACGAGCACGGCGACACCGAGTCCGACGGCGAGCAGGGACCGCGTGCGCATGCCACGGGGTATCCCCGTGCTGCCGGATGTGCCGCGCCGTGACGGCCGGACTATGCCGACACGATGCACGACGAACGTCCGTCCCGCGGTGACCTCCCCCTCGTCAAGCTGGCCTCGTGGACCCTCGCGGCCGTCGGCCTGATCTACATCCTCCTCGGTGCGCTGATGGCCGTCACCTACGTCGGGCTGGGGCTGGCCGCGGCACAGGGTGAGGAGCAGGTCTTCCTGGTCGTCATGGGCCTCGGGATGGGCGCGTTCTGCGCGGCCTTCGGCGTCCCGATGGTGGCCGCGGCCGTCGGCCTTCGCCGGGGCGACTTCTGGGCCTGGGTGATCGCGGTCATCGTCGGCGGCATGTTCGCACCCTCGATCTGCCTCCCCATCGGCGCGCTCCTGCTGTACGCCATGCTCGTCCAGGAGACGCGCGAGGCCTTCCTGAACAGGGAGGGCTGATGGAGTCCTGGGCCGTACCCCGGCGCGCGTGGGCCGGCGCGCTCGCGTCGGTCGGCCTGGGCTTCGTGGCCGGGAGCTTCGAGATGGTGGCCCTCGCGGCAAGCCAGTCCCTGGCGCTGTCCTTCGTCCAGTTCGCGATGCTCGGCGTCGTCGCCATGGTGCTGATGGGAGCGCTCGGGTTCGCGATCGGCGCGGTGACCTCGCCGCTCCACCTGCTGCTCCACCGCGCCCGCCCGAGCACCGCCCTGTCCGCGCACCTGACCCTCACGGGCTTCCTGCTCTGCGGGTACTACATGTGGCAGGCCGCCGCGCGGATCTACACCGACGAGCGCGCCCCCGCGGCCTTCGCCATGGCGGCGATGCCCCTCGGTTTCACCGGGGTCGTGTACTTCAACGCCCGCTACTTCCTGCGGCGCGCGGAGCTCGGCCGGGGGGCCGGCGTGCCGTGGCTGCCCGCCGCCTTCGGGCTCGGCGCCTTCGTCGTGGGGGTGGCGGGCGCCTTCCAGGCCCTCCGCGACACCGGGGGTCCCCACGCCCTCGCAGACGACCGCAACGTGCTGTTCGTCACCGTGGGCGGGTGGTCGCAGGCGTCTCCCGCACTCGAGGCGCGCTTCGCAGAAGGCGCCGTGTTCGGGAACGCCGTCACGCCCGCACCCGCCGCCCGACCCGGCGCGACCGCCCTGCACACGGGCCTCCACCCCCTGCGCAACCGCGTGCTCTTCGCCGAGGACGTGCTCGGCTGGCACTACCCCACCCTGGCGGAGCTCCTCGTGAAGGAGGGCTACGCCACGGGCGCGTTCGTCTCCGATGCGACCCTGGCCGACTCCAGCGGCCTCTCCCAGGGCTTCCGGGTGTACGACGACGACTTCAGCCCCGTCGTGTCGGGCCTCCTGCGGCTCGACCTCGCGCGGCACCTGCTGGGCGACGGCGACGGACGCGCGGCAGGGCCCACGGTGGACCGCTTCGACGCCTGGCTCGCCGGCAAGCTCGACTACCCCTTCTTCGCGTGGGTCCACCTGCCCGCCGAGGGTGCAGACGCCGCCATCCAGCGCATCCTGGACGCCGTGGAGCCCGTGCGGGACGAGACGTTCATCGTGATCACGGCCACCCACGGCACCCCGGTGCGGACCGACGGGGGCCTGTACGACGACCGTGTGCGCGTGCCGCTGCTCGTGCGCCTCCCGGGGGTCGGCAAGCCCGTCCGCGTGCCCCAGCAGGTCCGCCTGATGGACCTCTCCACCACGGCGACCACCTGGCTCGGCGTGGAGGCCAAGGAGAACGAAGGGGTCGACCTGGCCGGCTTCCTGGACGGCCGACGCAGCCAGACCATCGGCTGCACCCTGGTCGGTCGGGCCCCCGACGGCACCGTGCAGCTCGGGCTGCGCAACAACGGCGTGAAGTTCGTCTCGCGCCCCGGGACCCCGGGGGGCCAGCTCTACCGTCTGGAGGACGACCCCGGCGAGCAGCACGACCTCGCCGCCGACCAGCCAGAGGCCCTCGAGCAGGCCGAGCGCATCCTGGCGCCCGACTCCGTGCGCCTGGAGAAGCTCCTCCGATGAGCCGCGTCTGGACCGTGAAGACGCTCACCGTCGAGCTCCAGCGGAGCTTCGACCGCTTCTGGCCGCGCATCGTGCTCGAGGGGGAGGTCGGCCAGATCCAGGTGCCCCGCTCCGGCCACTGCTACTTCCAGCTCCGCGAGGGCGACACCACGCTCGGAGGCGTGATGTGGAAGACGGCCTGGCAGGGCAGCCGCTTCCGCCCGGAGGTCGGCCAGCGCGTGCGCTGCACCGGCAAGCTCGGGCTGTTCGGGGGCAAGGTCCAGCTCTACACGAACGTCCTCGAGCCCGCCGGTGAAGGCTGGCTGCAGCAGGAGATCCGCGCCCGCACCGAGCGCCTCCGCCGGGACGGGCTGCTCGACCCCGGCCGGAAGCGCGCGCTGCCGCGGTTCCCGCGCGTCGTCGGCGTCGCGACGAGCGCAGACGGGGCGGCCATCGCGGACTTCCTGCGCGTGAGCGGCGAGCGCTTCCCGGCGGCGCGCATCCTGGTGGCTGGCTGCAAGGTGCAGGGACCCGAGGCGCCCGCGAGCGTCGTGCGCGCGCTGGAGCTGCTCTGGGAGCACGGCGGGTGCGAGGTGATCGTGGTCACCCGCGGCGGAGGGTCCAAGGAGGACCTCCTGGCCTTCATGGACGAGACCCTCGCGCGCGCCATCGCCAGCTCCCCCGTGCCCGTCGTGAGCGCGGTGGGGCACGAGATCGACACCACCCTGGCGGACCTCGTGGCCGATGCCGTCGCGCCGACCCCGAGCGCCGCGGCGAACGTGGTGTTCCCGGACCGTCGGGAGCTCGCCCGCTGGCTGGCGGACCTCGAGGGCCGGGCGTCCGGGGCCGTGGGCCGCGCCATCGACCACCGACGGCAGCGCGTGGACGGGCTCTCCCGCCGCCTCCGCCATCCGCGGGAGCGTGTGGCCCGGGGTCGCAGCGACCTCCAGCAGCTCCGGGGTCGGCTGGAGCGGGCGGTCTGGCGGGGGCTCGATCAGCGGCGCGACCGTCTGGCGGGCCTCGCGGGTCGCCTCGACTCGCTCTCGCCGCTGCGGGTCCTCCAGCGGGGCTACGCCGTCGCCCGGCGGGCCGAGGGGGCCCTGGTCACCGACGCGGCCTCGGTGGCTCCCGGCGACCGGCTCACCCTCACCCTGGCGCGCGGGGCGCTGGACGTGGTGGTCGAGGGCACCGGCCGATCCTGAGGATTTCCGCTGTAGCGCCGTCTTCCGCGTGCCGATGCAGGGTGCAGGGGGAGACATGAGGGTGCTGGTGGCAGGCGCAGGGCCGGCGGGGCTGGCGTTCGCGGCGCAGAGTGCGGCGGCGGGCGCGCGGGTGACCGTCGTGGAGCGGGAGCAGGAGGGCACGTTGCCGGCATGGACGGCGAGCGTGCAGACCCGGACGCTCGACGCCCTCGGGCTCGGTGGGCTCGGCGCCTTCCACGGCCATCGCGGGATCCGCGTCGGCGAGCGCGCGTGGACCGTGCCCGGCGTGGCGGAGCGACGCGTGGTGAGCGGCGGCCGCCTGGTCGGTGCCCTGCGAGACCGTTGTGCGCGTGCAGGTGTGACCTTCCGGTGGGACACGGGCTTCGAGGACCTGCCCGAAGGCATCGAGCGCACCGTGGACCTCGTGGTGGGTGCCGACGGTGCGCGGAGCGCCGTGCGGGCGCGCTGGGCGGACACCTTCGCGCCCCGCATCACCCACGGCTCGCGCCACCGGCTCCTGGTCCGCGTGGCCGGCACGCTCGCCCCGCAGGCGCTGGTCGGGCTCCGCGACACTCCCGTCGTGGCCTGGGCGCAGGGTGACGCTGCCGTGGTCGAGGTGGGCGACCGCGCCTACCAGGCGAACCTCGCGCGGCGCTCGCCGATCGAGCTGGCCGGTCGTGTGGCGCTCGCCCTGGACGGCCTGCTGGACGCCCCGGTGGTCTCGGCGACACCGATGGGCCGCACGGCCACGGTGATGTGCCGGCAGGCGGGTCAGGGGAACGTCCTGCTCGTCGGAGACGCCGCCTGCGCGACCTGGGACGCCGAGGGTCGCGGCGCCGACCGGGCGCTCCGCGACGGCGTGGGGCTCGCGGGTGTGCTCACACAGCTCCAGCACGTCCGGGGGACCATGAACGCCTGGCGCGTGCTCGCGGGCGAGCGGCACCGGGAGCGCCACAGCGCGGGCCAGGAGGCGTTGCGCTGGGCCGAATCCCTCGGCACGGCGGCCGACCACCACGACGTCGCGGCGGTGGCGGCCATGCTCGACCAGCGCTGGCCCACCCGCCAGGCGGCCACGCACGCAGCCTGAGGGACCCTCGGGCAGGTCGACCGGATAGACCTCCTCCCCTGGAGGTCCAGTGCGGTTCCACGAGCAGGTCATGGGCGTCTACTTCGACGACCTCGACCCCTTCCACATCCTTCACAACGCCCGGTACCTGCTGCTCTTCGAGCGCACGCTGGGCTCGTTCTGGCGCGTGCTCGGGCTCGGCGGCATGCAGGACCCCTCGTCCCCCGACCGCTTCCACCTCGTGAAGACCAACCACATCGAGTACGTCGGGCCCGTGCGGGGCGAGCAGGAGGTCCGGGTGCGCGTCTGGATCGAGCGCCTCGGCAAGTCCAGCCTCACCTTCGGCTTCCGGCTCATGCCCATGGACGAGGACCGCATCTGCGCCCAGGGCTCCCGGACGGTCGTGCGCGTCGACCCCGAGCACTTCCGCCCCACGCCCTGGACCGACGAGCTCCGCGAGCGCCTCCGCCCCTGGCTCCAGGAGTGAAGCTCGGCGTCCTCGGCGCCGGCAGCATCGGCTGCTACGTCGGGGGACGCCTCGCGCACGCCGGCCACGACGTGCTCCTCGTGGGTCGCCCCGGCCTCGCCGAAGAGCTCGCCACCCACGGCCTCACGCTCACCGACCACGGCGGGAGCCGCTGGAGGGTCGACACCCCCGCGTTCGCGACGTCGCCCGACGCCCTCGCCGACCGGGATGCCGTGCTCGTGGCCGTGAAGGGACTCGACACCCCCGAGGCCGCGGCGGCCCTCGCCCGCGTGCTCCCCACCGGACGCCTCGTGATGAGCCTGCAGAACGGCGTCGGCAACGCGGACGTGCTGCGGGACGTCCTGCCCGACCACGTGGTAGTCCCCTGCATGGTGCCGTTCAACGTCCTCCGCATGGGCGACGGGCGCTTCCACCAGGGCACGAGCGGCCACCTCGTCGCCGCCGACGGCCTCGCGAGCCCGGTCGTCGACGCCTTCGCCTCTGCTGCCCTCGATCTCGAGCTGCATCCGGACATGCCGGGCGTGCTCTGGGGCAAGCTGCTCATCAACCTCAACAACGCCCTCAACGCGCTGTCCGGGCTCCCCCTCGCGGTCCAGCTCCGCGACCGGCGCTGGCGACGCGTGATGGCCGCCCAGATCACCGAAGGGCTCGCGGCCCTCCGCGCCGCCGGCATCCGTCCGGTGCCCTTCCTGCCGGTCCCGCCACGCGTGGTCCCCTGGATCCTCCGCCTGCCCACCCCCGTCTTCGTGCGCGTCGCGCGCCAGATGGTCGCCATCGACCCCGAGGCCCGCTCGTCCATGTGGGAGGACCTGCAGCGCGGACGCCGCACCGAGGTCGACCTCCTCAACGGCGCCGTGGTCGCCCTCGGCGCGGCCCATGGGGTCGAGACGCCCGTGAACGCGGCCGTCTGCGCGGCCATCCATGCGGCGGAGGCCGGCGAGGACGTGGCTCCCCGGGTGGACGCCCTGCTCAGGCGTCCCGGCCGAGCCGATCCGCCCGCTTGACCAGCGTCGGGATGCGCCAGGGGCCGTCCATCCCGGCCACGACCGACGCCGCGTCGTCCACCCCCACCGCCGTCACCCACAGCGGCTTCGCGCTGTCGCCCCGCAGGACCGGCACGGCCACGGCGTCCGCCTCGTGGAAGCCGGTCTTCGCGATGCCGATCACGGGGACCTCCAGCGCCTCGTGCAGATGCAGCCCGAGCCCCGGGCGGTCCGGGCCCAGCCAGACGAACCCGTCCACCACGACCCCCGTGACCTCACGACCGTGCAGGAAGGCCAGCAGCAGCGGGAGCTCGCGCTTGTAGAAGCTGCCGGGCTCGTAGTCCGCGGGCGCGCCCCACACGACCACGACGTCCTCCTCGCCCTCGGCGGCGTCCAACGATGTGACCCCCACGCCCGCCACCACGCTCCGATCGTGGGCGTAGTGAACGTCCAGCACCCACCACATCGCGTCCCTCCGGTTATGGCGGCCAGCCACCGCACCCCGGAGTATCCCGTGAAGATCGACAGCTTGAAGGCCATCGTCACCGGCGGCGCCAGCGGCATGGGCCGCGCGTTCGCGCTGAACCTCTGCCGCGAGGGCGCCACCGTCACCGTGGCCGACCTCTCGGCCGACGCCATGGCCGAGACCGCAGCGCTCGCGGCCGAGCTGCCGGGCACCCTCCACACCATGGAGGCCAACGTCGCGAAGGAGGCCGATGTCACGGCCCTGATCGCGGGTGCGGCCGAGAAGATGGGCGGCCTGAACGCCCTCGTGAACAACGCGGGCATCTTCCGCGACGGCCTGCTCGTGCGTCCGGACAAGAAGACCGGCGAGATCAAGAAGATGTCGCTCGACGCGTGGAACGCCGTCATCGCCGTCGACCTCACCGGCCCGTTCCTCTGCGCCCGCGAGTTCGCCGCCCACTGCGTCCAGACCGGCACGAACCCCGCCTGCATCGTGAACATCAGCTCCATCGCCCGCCACGGCAACGTCGGGCAGACCAACTACAGCGCCGCGAAGGCCGGCCTCGTCGCCGACACCAAGCTCTGGGGCCTGGAGCTCGCGCGCTACGGCATCCGCACCGGTGCTGTGGCCCCCGGCTTCGTCGACACCCCGATCCTCCAGGGCATGCGCCCGGAGGTGCTCGAGGGCATGCTGAAGGCCGTCCCGCTGCGGCGCACGGCGTCCACCGAGGAGATCTGGATGGCCGTCCGGTTCATCCTCGAGTGCGACTACTTCACGGGTCGCTGCATCGACGTCGACGGCGGCATGACGCTCTGAGAAACCCTGCCTGAAAGCACGGCCCGCCCGGCATCGGGTAGGGTCTGTGCATGAAGCCACACCTCGTGCTCCCGGGCCTCGCCCTCGCCTGCAAGGGCAGCCCCACGCCCGTGCAGGTCCCCCTGGACACCGAGCGCATCGAGCTCACCTGCACGGAGACCCGCGCGCGGGTCTGGCGGCCGGATGCCCTGCAGGCCGGGCTGGTGCACGCCTACGCGGGTCTCGCGCCCATCGTGTCGGAGGACGACGGTCGGGCCTGGCGGCGCGGTGGTGTGCTGCCAGCCGCGGAGGTCGCGGCGGCCATCGGGCGCGTCGGGCTGGCGCTGGAGGTCGGGGAGGCCGGCCAGGAGCCCTACTGGGTGGCCACCTCGGACCTCTGGGAGACCCTCGAGCGGCCGTCGTTCACGGGGAGCGACGACCCCTGGCTCCCCGAAGGCGCGTACGAGGCGTCGCTGGCGGACGGGACACGCGTGGCGGTCACGGACACGGGCCGCGTGTACGCCCATCTCGACGGGGCCTGGAGGGGCGCACCGGACGCGTACGCCCTCGGAGCGGGCCTGTTCGGCGCGCGCATCGCGGCCTCCGACGGCGACCGCGAGCTCGTCGTGCAGGGCAGCGGGCCGGGCCAGACGCTCGCTGGCACCGAGGACCGTGGGGCCACCTGGGACGTCCCCGTCGTCCATCCGGGCGAGGTGATCACCGATCTGGCCATGAACGCCGACGGGCTCGTGGTGGCCGGCTGGGACTACGGCGAGGGCGAGATCGACTCCGGCATCAGCGTGAGCCCCGACTTCGCGCGCACGTGGACCCACCTCCCCCTCCACCTCCAGCGCGTCTCGCTGGGCCCGGGTCCGCAGGAGATCTGGGCGACCGCCGTGGTCGGTGTGGACGCCACGGGCGAGATCCTCGAGCTCCGGCACACCACCGACGCCGGCGCCACCTGGACGCGGGTGGAGCTCTGGGCCGGCGAGGCCCTCGTGGACCCCGTCTACGACGCCACCGGTCTCCTGGGCACCCGCCGCGTGTTCCTCGACGGCGCGGGCGCCAGGGTGTTGCCGCTCGCCACCCACGCGGGTCCGGGGGTCCCGCAGGAGTCCTGGCGGTGCGTGGAGGGCGGGCCGGGCGGTTTCGTGCGCCAGGAGGTCTCGCGCGACGACAGCCCGGGCACGGTCACCCTGTGGGACCGCAACCCCGAGATGCGCTCGGACAGCCTGGGCGCGGTCGTGCCCGGGCTCGAGCCCGGAGAGGGCGTCTGGCCCACCTGGACGTTCGCAGGCTCCACGGCGCTCGGGGCGATCCACGCGATGGACCACGACGCCGACCTCACGGGGCTCGTCGCGCTCGCCCAGTACGACGGGGACGTCTTCGATGGCTTCTCCACCCTCCTGGAGGTCGATCTGGACGGGTCCATCGTGGGCTCGCGGCCCTGGGACACGTACGGGGAGGACGACGGCGGGGGTCTCGATGCAGTGCCGCTGGCGGGCGCCCACATGCGCGTGGACCCCGTCACCGGCGTCGCGCGGGTGATCACCGACGTCGGGATCGTGCGCATCACCGACTCCCTGCAGGCGCAGATCCCGGAGCTCGCCGCGCGGATCGGCAACACGGGACGCGTGCGGCCCCGCCTGGACCTCTTCGGGCTCGACGGCACCCTGCAGCGCGGGGGGCCCGACCTGTTCCTCTGGGACGACACCCCGCAGTGCGGCGCGGACACCCAGACCGTCGGGTGCCGCTGGATCGGCGTGCCGTGGCGCGACTTCGCGGTCCGGGACGGCGCCCTCTACGTGCTGGACGACCGCTTCGGCGACCTCTGGCGCTACAGCCCGGACCCCGCGGTGCCGCCAGAGCTCGTCGCCACGGGCTTCCTGGAGGGGTCGGTGCTCTACACCTCCCTGCACGCCGACCTCCCCGGGGTCTTCGTGCTCGACCACCACCTCTACCGCGTGCTCCCGGGCGCCACGACGGCGGTGCGCCCATGAGACCCCTGCTGTTGCTGCTCGCCGGCTGCGGCCTCCTGAAGGGACCTGAAGAGCCCCAGGACCCCGGGTGCGACTACGAGATCACCGACTACTGGCCGTTCGTCCCGGAGGCGTCCTACCCACCCGGCGCCCTCCTGAAGGTCCCGCACATGGGAGGTGGCCGGCATCCCGAGGGGTACGGGGAGGCCATCCAGCTCGACATCGCCTGGGATTTCTCGGGTGTGCTCGCGCTCACGCCCGACGAGCAGAGCGTCATCGCGCTCCCGATGGAGGAGGGCACCTACACCGTCCGCCGCCAGAGCCCGTACTGCCCGTCCGACGGCATGGACCACACGCTGGTCGTGCAGCGTCCGCCCCCTCCGCCCACCGTCGCGGCCCCGGCGCTCTCCGGAGCCGGCGTGGTGGCGCTCTCGGCCGCCGCGGCCCCCGACGGAGCCGTGTACGCCGGGATGATCGAGGCGCCCGGAGGCCTCGTGCGCGTCGAGGTCGACTCCGTGACCCAGGACGTCACGGCCTGGGCGTGCGGCGAGCCGTGCAGCGACCACCTCGCGTACAGCCCGTCCGGGACGTGGCTCGCGCACGGTGGCGCCCTCTACGACCGCCGAGACGGTGCGCTGCTCACGCGGTTCTCCGACCTCGCCGGGCAGCCGCTCGACGTGCTCTTCCTGCCCGACGACGACACCGCGCTCCTGCGCTCCGAGGCGGGCGAGGTGGTGCTCTTCGACCTCCTCACGAGCCGCCGGGAGCCCTTCGCGTACGCCCTGGATCCCCGGATCGTCGCCAGCCCCGACGGCCTCCTGCTGATCGACGGCACCCTCTACGACCCCGACACCCTCGGCCTCGCGGGCACGGGCATCGGCCACCACCTGTGGTTCTGGGACCCCTCGACCAACCGCGCGATCCTCTCCCAGACCCCCGATGCCCTCACCATGAACCTCGCCCAGGTGTTCCCCCCCGAGCTCCTGGGTCCCTGGGGCGGCCCCTGCCGCTTCACCTACACGGACGTGCAGATCGCCGCCGACCCTCTCGGCCGCTCGATCGTCGCCTGGGGAGGACGGAACCCCGCGCCCGGCTCGGACAACCCGTGGTACCAGACCTGCACGGTGGATCTCGCGACCGGCACCCTGGGAGCCCGCCAGGACGTGCCTTTCCCGTACCCCGAGGACGCGGACCTCCTCCGCGCGGCGCAGATCGCCTACAGCGCCGACGGGAGCCTGCTCGTGGTCGCAGGGCTGCGCGGCCTCTTCGCGAGCCCCATCACGCAATGATCCAGGCCTCCCGGCCGTAGACCCCCGCGATGCCTACGCCTTGCTGGCCTCGATGAACTTCGTGCGGCACTCGTACAGCACGCTGTCGAGGAGCCTGCGCTCCTCGTCGTCGAGGTTGCCCGCGGTCTTCTCCTTGAGGACCCCGAGCAGGTCGATCGTGTTGCGCGCCAGGCCCAGGTCGCGGGATCGCTTCCCGGTGCCGGGGTCGGCGGCCTCGCCGAGCTGCACCATGGCCGAGCCGGCCAGGCTGATGACGAAGGAGCTGAAGCTGACGGGCAGTTCGCGTTCGGGCACGGTGCCTCCTTGCGGGACGCCGCAAGCTAAGGACGGCCTGCACGGGCGACAAGCCCCGGCACCCACGATACGGCACGTCCCCCCGGAGACCCCTTGCGCTTCGCCCTGATCGCCGCCCTGCTCTTCGCCTCCGTCCCCGCATCCGCCCAGTCCGTGCGGTCCGGGGTGGGATCCCGCTACGCGAAGATGAGCCCGGTCGAGATCTACGAGCGCGGGCTGCGCAGCATGCGGCGCGGCTACTACACGAAGGCCCTCGAGGACTTCAACCGCGTCCGGAACTACCACCGCGACGACCCGATCTCCGTGAAGGCGCAGCTCGCCATCGCGGACGTCTACTTCAAGAAGCACGACTACGAGCAGGCCCGGTTCGCGTACGAGGAGTTCGCCACGTACCACCCGCGCCACGAGAACCTCGACTACGTCACCTTCCAGATCGGGATGTCCATCTACAAGCGGGCGCCCCTCGCCGCCGGCCGCGACCAGACCGCCACCCGCAGCGCCGTGAACATCTGGTCCGGATTCCCCGCGCGCTTCCCGGGCTCCACGTACGCGTCCGAGGTCGAGAAGTACCTGGGTCGGGCCCGCAACCGGCTCGCCCGCAAGGAGCTGCGCATCGCGCGCTTCTACGAGGACCGTCAGGCCTGGGGTGCGGTCCAGGGGCGCACCGAGGTCCTGGTGCGCCGGTTCCCGGAGTCCGAGTACGTCCCCGAGGCCTACGCGCTGCTCGCCATCGCCCGCCACGCGTGGGGCGACGTGCAGGGCGCGCAGGAGGCGCGCCAGAACCTGGTGGCCTTCGACGACAGTGGCACGCTGGTGGCGAAGGTCGATCGCCACCTCGCACGTCCACCCGGTGAGCGCCCCCGGGAAGAGGTGTTCATCCGGCCCTACCGCGTGCGTGGGCTCATGCCGCAGGCGCCGCCCTCGCGCTGACCCCCCGCCCACGGCGCGCAAACCGGTTGACGGTCGCGGCGCCGTTTGGCTAGATGGCGTAGCTCGACGTGCCAGCGTCGGAATTTCCGGAGGAGACCCCATGACCAAGCGCAGCCTCGCCCTGATCGGGTGCCTGATGTTCGCCGCCGCCTGTCCCGGCGACGACCCCGAGCCCACCGCGTCCGATACCCCGCCGCCCTCTTGCGCGACGATCACCAGCTCCTTCCCTGCTGCTGATGCCACCAACGTGTACTACCGCGTCACGCTCACCTGGGAGTTCACGGAGGCCGACACGTCCACGTCCGCCACCGTCTCGGGCCCCAACGGCGACGTCGCCGGCAGCGGCGAGTGGATCGGCAACACCTACATCTGGCAGCCCAGCGCGCCGCTCCAGCCGTCCACCAACTACACGGCCACGCTGTCCTACTGCGACGGCGCGAACATGCCCTCCACCAGCTTCACCACGAGCGCGGTGGGCGCGAGCGTCAACCTGCCCGACGTCGAGAACAAGACCTACGCTCTCGAGATCGGCCAGGACTCCGCCGCCATCTTCATCGAGCCGCCGGGCGTGGGCCCCGTGCTCCAGCAGCAGCTCACCGACCACAACATCGACATCCTGATCGGTGTGGCCGCGGTGGACGCCACGAACATCACCCTCATGGGTGCGCTCGGCAACGGCGCCAACCCGCTCGGCCAGGACCTCTGCGTCCCCACGATCCCGTTCCCGCAGGCGGCGTTCTCCGCGAACCCGTTCTTCGAGGTCGGCCCGCAGGACCTCACGCTCGACATCGCCGGTGCGGTGTTCACGCTGGAGGACCTCCAGGTCAACGGCGCGTTCGCTCCGGACGGCTCGCTCATCGCGGGCGCCACCCTCTCCGGCAGCATCGACACGCGTGACCTCATCCCGATCGCCGCCCCCGGTGGCGACGATGACGCGGTCTGCGAGCTCGCGGCGCCCTTCGGCGTGAGCTGCGAGGCCTGTGCGGACAACTCGGGCGACTACTGCCTGTCCGCGCTCGTCACCAACATCTCCGCCACGCAGCTCACCGGCCTCCCGCTGACCGAGCGCACGGAAGCGGACGTGGACGCCGACGCCAACTGCCCCTGAGCCTCGGCTCGGGTGCTGACGAGGCCGTCCGGGCATCCGCCCGGGCGGCCTTCGTGTCTCAGGCGTCCAGCACGGCCAGGACGGCCTGGAAGTCCGCCGGGCACGGCGCGTGGAACCGGAGCCGGCGACCGTCCGGGTGCTCGAAGTGTAGGACCTCCGCATGGAGCAGCGGACGGTCGGGGTCCACGAGGTCGCGGATGGACGCGGGCGGGCGGGCGCGGCCGTAGAGAGGGTCGCCGAGGAGCGGGAGCCCGTGCTCGGACAGGTGCACGCGGATCTGGTGCGTGCGCCCGGTCTCCAGGCGACAGCGCACGAGCACCACGGTGCCCCACGTGCGCTCGACGGACCAGTGGGTGACCGCGAGCCGCCCGTCGTCGGCGGACGCGAAGCGCACCCGGTCGCGCGGATGGCGCGCCAGGAACGAGCGGATCGTGCCCGACAGCGCGGGCGGCCGGCCCACGACGAGCGCCAGGTACTCCCGACCGGCGCTGTGGTCGGCGAACTGGGCGGCCAGGTGCCGGTGCGCCTGATCGTTCTTGGCCACCACGATGAGCCCGCTCGTGCCGCGGTCCAACCGATGCACGATGCCGGGCCGGAGCTCCCCACCGATGCCCGAGAGGTCGTCGAGGTGGTGCAGCAGGGCGTTCACCAGCGTGCCGTCCGCGTGCCCGGCCCCCGGGTGCACCACGAGCCCGGGCGCCTTGTCGATCACCGCGACGTCCGCGTCCTCGTACACGATGTGGATCGGCAGGTCCTGGGCCACCACGCCCACCGGGACGGCCTCCGGCACATCCAGCTCCACCACGGCGCCAGGCGGGACCTTGTGGGACGGACGGGTCACCACCACCCCGTCCACCCTGGCGTGACCGTCCTTCACCAGGGCCCCGATGCGGCTCCGCGAGTGCTCCGGGAAGAGCTCGACCAGCACGACGTCGAGGCGTCCGCCCCGGCTCACGTCCCCGAGAGCCTGCGCATGTAGCCCGCCACGACCGCCTCTTCGTCGAGCTTGAGCATGCGGGCGATCTCCTTGACGTAGCCCCGCACGAACGTGGCGCTCGGGAGGCGCTCGTGGGCGTCGCTCTCGATGGCCTGCAGGTAGCGCAGGCTGATGCGGGTGGCGTCAGCGACCTCGGGCAGCGTGACGCCCTTGGCCTCGCGCACGGCCTGCAGGAGGCGGCCGGAGTACCCGTGCATGTCGACGAGCGCGCTGACCTCGGCCGGCGTGAGGGTCTTCTGGCGCGGGGTGTCGGCCGGGAGCACGATGACCGAGCTGGCGCGCGGAGACCCCTCCACGACCTTCAGAGACGGGTTCTCGGCCACCTGCACCACCGGCCGGGGGCGCGGGAGCACGATGGGCGGCGGAGCGGCGGCCACGTCCGGCGGGGCCTCGGTGATGGCCTCCGAGAACGCGGTGTCCGCGGGGACGGCCGTGGGCGTGAAGTCGATCGGAGCCGGCCGCGCCGGGGTGGGCGCGGGTGCCGCGTCCGGCTCGCCCACGGGCTGCACCTTGAGGGAGGTGACCTTCGCGAGCAGCCGGGTGGCCGCGGCCAGGGCGGGCGGCACGAGGTCGCTCCCGACCCGGCCCCAGAGGGCCGCCGCGTCGAGATCGCCGGGGACCTCCCCCTCGAGGAACCCGAGCATCACGTCGTAGCGCTGGCGACGTGCGGGCACCGAGAGCACCTCCCAGGCCTCCTCGAGCTGCTGGCGGGCGAGCTCGAGCTGCGTGGTGTCGCCGCCCTGCTCCCGCAGCTGACGCGTACGCTTGGTGAGGCGGGCCACCTGGCGGTGGTACGCCTTCCGGAGCGTCGGTGCGTCGGCGTCCGCGGGGACACCGAGCTGCTCGTAGAAACCCTGGGTCATCCGAGCCCCTCTATCGCGGCGATCCTGCCCTGCCACAAACCTCGACGAGCCGCGCCAGCAGGGCGTCCTCGTCGTCCACGTCCACGCAGCGGAGGTCGCACACGAGCCCGTCCTGGGACACGCGGGCGACCACGGAGGGCTCGCCCACCCGCAGCGCGCGGGCCTCCGCGTCCGCCCAGCCGTCGAACCGCACCGCCACGGACGGAAGGGCCCGCTCGGGCAGCGCGCCTCCCCCCGCCCGGCCCTCGGACGGGACGACGCGGTGGGGCACGGACGCCTCCCGGAGGCGCTGGGAGAAGCGGGCCGTGCGCTCCGTGACGTCCGCCCCGAGCCGCGCGGGCGTGGGCACCGCGCCCCCCGCCAGGTGGGCGGCCAGGGTGGCCTCCAGGGCGGCCAGGGTGACCTTGTCGACCCGCAGGGCCCGGTAGAGCGGGTGCTTCCGGAGGCGCTCGACCCAGCGGGCCTTCCCGACGATGACGCCTGCCTGGGGCCCCCCGAGGAGCTTGTCGCCGGAGAACAGCACGAGGTCCATGCCGGCCTCGACGGCCGTGCGCACGCCGGTCTCGCCGAACCCGTCCTCCAGGGCGCCGCTCCCGAGGTCCTCCAGCACGGGGACCCCGGCCTCCGCGCCCACGGACACGAGGGCTTCCCGCGACGGACGCTCCACGAACCCGATCTGCCGGAAGTTCGACGGGTGCACGGTGAGCAGGGCGCCCGTGTGCTCGGTCAGTGCGGCGCGGTAGTCGGCAGCCCGGGTGCGGTTCGTGGTGCCGACCTCGACCAGCCGTGCTCCACCGGACGCGATGACCTCGGGCACCCGGAAGGAGCCCCCGATCTCCACGAGCTCGCCGCGGCTCACGACGACCTCGCGGTCGCGGGCGACGGCGGTGAGCGCCAGGAGCACGGCGGCCGCACAGTTGTTCACGACCAGGGCCGCCTCGCACCCGACCAGGGCGGCCAGCAGCCGGTCGATGGCCTCGAGGCGCCCGCCCCGCCGACCGGACGGGAGGTCCATCTCGACGTTGCAGTACCCCATGGCGCGCGTCGCGGCGGCCCGCGCCTCCGGACCCCACGCCGACCGGCCGAGGTTGGTGTGCACCACCACGCCCGTCGCGTTGATCACGGGCCGGATGCGCCCCTCGGAGAGCAGGCGGGCGCGGGCCAGCGCGAGCCGGTCGAGGTCGGGGAGCACCGTGACCCCGGAGGCGATCTCAGCCCGGGCATCCTCGAGGACCTGGCGGGCGGCAGCGAGGGCGACGCCGCGGGGGAACCCCGCGAGGGGCCCGGCGCACAGGGCGTCCACGGGAGGGAGCTGGCGGTAGAGGTGGCTCACGCCGGCACTCTACCGCGCCTCCGGCAGGAGGAGGCTGCTGTCGCCGAACTCGTGGTTCCGGTACCCCGCCTCCACCGCGTGGCGGACCACGTCGCGCAGCACGTCCAGGTCCACGAACGCCGCCATCATCTGGAAGTGGCTCTCGCCCGGCTCGTGCATGCCCGAGAGCAGCCCGTCGACGGCCTGGAGGCGGGTGGTCGGCCCGATCACGAGGTCGGTGGTGCCCGCGAGGCGTCCCCGCGCCGCGCTCTCGAGGGCCCGCACCACGCTCGTCCCCACCGCGATGACGCGCCGCGCACCCTGCACCGCCGCCCAGGTCGCCTCCGGCACCTCGTAGCGCTCGGGCAGCGGCAGGGCCGCGTCCAGAGCGGGGTCCCCGGTCGCCGAGAGGCCCGCCGCGTGGGTCAGGCGCTCGACGGCCACCCCGGCCGCCCGCAGGGACGCCACCAACCGCGGCGTGAGCACCCGTCCGGCGCTCGGCATCTCCACCGCCCAGGGGCGCTCCGCGTAGGGCGTCTGGACCTCGTGGAGCTCGAGCGGCCGGGGCACGTAGCTGTATTGCACCGGGACCCCGTGGTGGAGCACCTCCTCCAGGGTGAGCGGGAGCCGCACGAGCCGCGGCGAGACGTCCGACACGGCCTCCACGCGCACGTCGCGCCCGGCGACCCGCACGATCTCCCCCACCCCGACCTCGGGCGGAGCGGCCCGGTCCTCGGTGCGGTCCCGCCAGGAGCCGGGTCCGAAGAGCACCACCCAGCCGTCCGGCCCAGCGAGCCGGAGCTCGCAGGCGAGCCCGCGGAGGGTGCACGGCAGGCTGGCGGGCAGCGTGGCCGCATCGTTCACGACGAGCACGTCACCGGGACCGAGGAACGACGGCAGGTCCGCGAAGCCCGCGTCCACGGTGCGTCCGGACGCGGGATCCACGACCAGCAGCCGCTGGACGAACACCGAGCGCGGCAGGAGGGCGGCGGTCATCACGCCACCTCCAGGGCCGCGCGGCCCGAGCCAGCGACGTCGAGGTGGTCGAGCAGCGCCCTGGCCACGTCCGCCGGACGTCGGAGGGTGGCAGGATCCGCCTCCGGGATGGCGGCCGCGTGCATCGTGGTGTCCATCTCGCCCGGATCCGCCGTGATGAAGCGGAGATCGGGCTGCTCGGCCGCCAGGGTGCCGAAGAGGTGGTCCTGGGCGGCCTTGGACGCGCCGTAGACCCCCCAGCCCGGGTAGTGCTCGACGGCGGCGTCGCTGCTGATGCCCACGACCGTACCCGCGCCGCGCAGGGCCATGGCGCCCACGAGCCGCAGGGTGAGCGCGTGGGGACCCACGAGGTTGGTGCGGAGGACGTCCAGGAGGTCGTCCTCCCCGACCTCGAGGAGGGGCCGGAGGGGCACGGGACCCAGCGTGGACGCGTTGTGCACGAGCAGGTCCAGCGACCCCAGCGCCCCGAGGGCCGCCCCGGCCACGCGGGCCGCCGCGCCGGGCTCACCGACGTCCGCCGCGATGGGGACGAACGCCGCTCCGTGCCGGGCCCGGATCCGCTCCAGCGCGACCGCATCACGCGCTACGCCGGCCACGCGCACCCCCCGCGCGACGAGCGCGTCCACGAGGGCCTCTCCCAGCCCACGGCTGGCTCCGGTGACGAGTGCTGTCTTCATCGTGTACCTCCTGACGACACTCTCGCCGCATGATGGTATGTCGTCAGCGATGTTGTCCGTTTACCGACATCCGGTTGTCGCAGCATCAGAGGTCTTCATGCCGTCCCCCGAGGAAGCCGCCGCCAACGCGGCCCGAACCATCCGTCAGCTCCGCGAGATCCGCGGCTGGACCCAGCAGCGGCTCGCCGATCTCTCCGGCGTTCCCCGACCCACCCTGGCCAGCCTGGAGGCCGGGGGGGCGAACCCCACCCTCTCCGTGCTCGTGCGTGTCGCCGGCGCGTTCGGCATCGGTCTCGACGAGCTCGTGAGCCCCCCGCGCGCCAGCGGACGCCTCTACCGCGCCGATGAGCTGCCGGGGAAGCAGCGCGGAGGCGTGAGCGTGCGGGCCCTCCTCCCGGACGCCCTGCCAGGGGTGGTCGTGGAGCGCATGGCCTTCGCGCCCGGGTCGACCTGGGCGGGCTCCCCGCACACGCCGGGCACGCGCGAGTACCTGACCTGCGAGCGCGGTGCGGTCACCCTCACGGCCGCGGGCGAGCGCTGGGACCTCGGTCCGGGTGATGTGCTCGCGTTCCGCGGCGACCAGCGGCACGGGTATGCCGCGGGAGACGTGGAGACGGTGGCCTACAGCGTGATCCTGCCGGTCTGACGGGCCGCCGCGAGGGTGAGGAGCAGGTTCACCGCCACGGCCACCGCGAGCACGGCCCCCATGCCGCGCACCGTCGGGAAGTGGGAGAACCCGAGCAGGGCGAAGCCCACGACCCAGACGAAGGCGCTCCAGACCACGGCGTCGGAGGTGTGCGGGTCGTCCGACGTGGCGAGGTGGATCCACCCGTCCACCGCGATGCCCACGGCCAGCGCCACCACGAACACATGGGTGTGGGTCAGCGGGACCCCGAGGAGCCCGAGCGTGCCGAGCACGCCGAGGGCCGTGCCCGAGAGGACCCCGACGCCCATGGCCGTGGTCCGCAGGCTCCGTGTGCGCAGGCCGAGCACGACCAGCACAGCGAGGGCGCTCACCCCGATCACCCGCAGGAGCTCGGGCACGATGCGCTCCCGGGCTGCCACCACGAGGGCCGGGTACCCCTCCACCGACAGCCGGCCCACGGGGCGTGCGGCAGCCTGCGCACGCGCGAGCGTCTCGGCCCACGCGGCCGCTCCGGCGTCCCGGAGGCGGACGTGGAGCACCCAGGCCGACCGGTCGGCGTCGAACAGTGCGACCGGCGAGCTCTCCGACCGCGCCACGGCCTCCGCGTGGGCCTTCTCGAAGCCCCGCGCCCGCCCGCGTGGACCGGACACGAGCAGCCGCGCGGGCTCCATCCCCTGGCCCCTGGCGATCCAGCGCAGCACGTCCGCGTACGAGAACACCGCCCCGACCGCCGGGTCGGACTCGAGGCCCTGGTGGAGCCGGAGGAGCCCACGAGCCGCGTCGACATCGGCCGTTCCGTCGGGGGTCCGGGTGTCGAGCACCATGCGCACGGGATGGATGCCACCCAGCGCCGCGTCGACCGCCCGGGTCTCCAGCAGGACGGGGTCGTCCCCCGGGAGCTCGCCCCCGAGCCGCAGGTCGGTGCGGGTGAGGCCCGCACCGCACAGGAGCACGACGACGACGGCCCCCAACACGCCTGGATGCGCGCGCGGCACCCACGGGACCGGCGGGCGCACCGGGGCCCGGAAGGTGAGCGCGGCGGCCGGCAGCACCAGGCCCGTCACCCACGCGAGCCCCATCCCGACCGCAGCCAGCAGCCCGAACTGGCGCACCGCCGGCGAGGGGCTGACGAGCAACGCCAGGAAGGCGAGCGCGCTCGTCAGGGACGTCAGAGCGCACGGCAGGGCCACCGCCGCCAGGGCCGCCTCCGCACGCCCCGAGCGACCTGCGGCGTGCGCGAGGTGCACGGCGTCGGCGAGCCCGAGCACCGCCACGAGCGGGAGGAGCAGGAGGTTCGGGCCGCCCAGCGAGGCCCCCAGGAAGCCCACACAGCCGGCCAGCGCGAGACACCCGGCCCCGACGGACCCGAGCACCACGAACACCTCCCTCCAGGCGCCCAGGGCGGGCCTCAGCGCCAGCCCCAGCCCCACGAGGAGCACCCCGGCGAGCCAGCGGAGCTCGCGGGCGGCGGCGGCCGCGTGGGCGGCGTCCATCACGGTGGCGCCCACCACCCGGCCTCCCGTGACCCGCCGCACGGCGTCCGGTTCCACGGGCCCGTCCACGGTGAGCATGCGCCGGTCGGTGGCGGGCTTGCCCCGCAGGGCGTGCGTGATGCGGGGGACCTCCTCGGGCGGGAGGTCCCCGAGGTCGGCTCCGGCCTCGTCCGCCGCGACGACCCGGGTCGCCCCCGGCAGCGCCGCGACCCGAGCCGCAAGGGCGGCGAGGTCGGCATCCCCGGGGAGATCCACCAGCAGCCGGTCCGGCGGCCGCGGCGCGTCCGGCGCCAGCCGCCCGTACAGCGCGACGAGATCCACCCGCACGTCCAGGCCGCGCACGCCCGGCGCCAGCAGCGCGACACCGAGCAGCACGAGGCCGGCGAGCGCCCGGACCCGTCGGACCGTCAGAGCGTGCCGTCCTCGATCAGCGTGCGGGCCGTCGGCCCCATGAACAGCGGGATGTCGTCCGCATCGAGGATGCTCTCGATGGCGCCCTCCTGGGCCCACCCGGGCACCACGCCGGCGTCCACGATCTCCTCGGTCACCGGGAAGGCGCCGTTCTCGGCCGCGAGCCAGCCAGGCACCCCGTCAGCGCCCACGATCTCCACCTCGCAGGTGTTCTCGTCGGTGCCGGTGGTGAACAGCGAGGCCACGCCGAGGCTCGCGAGGGCGTCCGTGCGGCTCGTGGGGTCGTTCAGGAACGCGTCCAGCGTGATCTCGTAGACCGGCGCGGTGAGCAGCGTGCCGTCGGTGCCCTGCAGGCTCGCGATCACCACGCCGATGTCGCTGTCGATCGAGGCCGTCCAGGATGGCGTCTGCGAGAAGTCCAGGAAGCCCGGCGACGTCGGGACGGCCGCCCCGGCCGCGCGGAGGTCCTGGAACGCCGCGAGCAGCTCGGCCCTCAGGCGGTCCATGTCGGCGTCCGCCCGCAGGGCGCCCGCGTGCGTGTCGAGCTCCGCCACGAGGTCGCCCACCGGGATGCCCCAGTAGGCGTGGTCCAGCGCGCAGGTCTCGAGGTCCCAGTCCCAGTCCGGTCCGGTGTAGGCGGACGTCCGGGAACCCAGCGTCGTGGTGGGCGCGATCACGTCGTAGCTCGTGCCGAGCGTGATGCTGGCGGCCATCCCGCGGGAGAGCGCGGCCAGCGCCAGGGCGTCCGTCTGCCCGAAGGCCAGGTCGTGGTCGATGAAGAACCAGGCGTCGGACGGCCAGGAGAACGCGAGATCGGGGTCCGCGCCCGCGGCCTCGAAGTCGTCGCCGATGGACGCGAAGAGGTCGCGCAGCACGCGCGCCTGGCTCCAGGCGAGGTCCTGCGTGCCGGCCGGACAGATGTCCGCGATCACGCTCAGCACCTCGGTGCGGTAGTCGCAGTCGGAGCCCGACAGGCATGGGGACGCCTCCACGGCCTCGACGAACGGGAAGTCGTAGGCGAGCTGCTCGAGGTCCGTCACGTCGTCCGCCACACTCCCCACGAGGTGGAGCTCGGAGGACGTGCAGGCATCGCAGTAGCGCGGCACGTGCAGGTCGAAGTCGAACGCCAGCGTCCCCCCCACCGACGGGATGTCGGTGATGGTGAGGGTGCCCGCCAGCTGCCCGGGCATGTCGTAGCCGTAGCAGTGGTCGGGGTCGTCGTCGCAGGGCCGGTAGGCGCTCACCCACACGTCGTACGCGGTCACGTCCACCACCATCCCGACCGTGACGGGCACCGACGTGCTGTCGGAGAAGCGGTAGAGGGTCTCGCCCAGCCCGATGGTCAGGGACTCCCGCTGCCGGAACGAGTCTGCGACGGTCACGTTCCAGCTCGGGGACGTGTAGACGTACCCGATGGACTGGAGGAACCCGCTGCCGGTGGTGTTGCCGTCCACCTGGCGGTCCGCCGTGCTCAGGGTGGCGGTGCCCGCCATGCCCTCCTCGTAGGCCGCGAGCACGCCGTCGTCACCGAAGATCGGCTCGTAGAGCTCGGGGCTCTCGCCGCAGGTCGTGAGGATCTGGCGCACCGGCGGGCTGTCGTAGATCAGGCCGAGCGCGGTGAGCCCACGCCCCATGTGCGCCGTGCTGTCGTCCGGGTTCGCGGTCAGGCAGGCCTCGAAGGCCGTGTGTGCCGAAGCGAGGTCACCGTCGACCAGCGCCTGCTCCCAGCCGTCGCAGGGGACCGGCGTGACCGGGGGAGGCGGATCGGTCGGGTCCACCACCTCGGTCGGGTTGTCCTTGCAGGCCGCGAGCAGGGCGGCGAGGAGCACGATGTGCTTGGTCATTGGGCGTCTCTCCTGGCGGACCGACTGTAGCACCGCAATCGCCCGACGGCTACCCCAGCTGGGGGAGCGCGTTCCGCATGGCCGCGGCAGACGGGAACCGATCGGTGGGGTCGAGGGACACCGCGCGGTACAGCACGGGCGCCAGGTCGCCGAGGAGGTCGCGGGGGAAGCGGTCCAGGGCGCGGGCGTTGAGCCGGGAGAGGGCCCGCTGGCCTGCGGTGACGCCCTCGAACGGGAGGCGGAGGGAAGCGCACCAGAAGCCCACGAGGCCCAGCGCGTAGAGGTCGGTGCGGGGATCCACCGGCGCGAGCACGAGCTGCTCGGGCGCCATGAAGTCCGGGGTTCCCGCGATGCGCCCGGCACCACGGCCCTCGGGCAGGGCCAGCCCGAGGTCGAGCAGCTTCACGCCCCCCCGAGCGGCCTTGGGGTCGTCGAGGAGGAAGATGTTGCTGGGCTTGATGTCCCGGTGCACGAGCCCCGCGTCGTGCACGGCCTCGAGGCCATCGAGGAGCGCCGCGAGCAGCAGGGTCGTGCGGCGCACCGAGAGGGGACCGCCGAGCTCCAGGCGCGCCGCGAGCGGACGCCCCTCGAGGTACTCCATCACCAGGTAGGGCTGCCCGTTCTCCACGCCGAGGTCGCGGAAGCCCACCACGTTGGGGTGCTTCACACGCTTGGCCACGAGCCCCTCGCGCAGGAACGCGTGCATCTCGGCGTCGGACTGGAAGCGCCGCAGCGGGGTCTTCAGGGCGAAGCGGGTGCTGTCCATCCGGTCGAGGACCTCGAGCACCCGGCCGGACGCGCCGGAGTCGATCTCCCGCACCACCTCGAAGGCACCGAGCACCTCCGGGACGTCCAGGAGCTCGGGCACGACGGGCTCGCGGGGCGCTACGACGCTCGGGCCGTCGATGGACGCCGCGAAGGCGAGCACGGCGGGATGGCCCTGCAGCCGCACGAGCTGCACGACCGCCGGGTTGTCCGCGAGCGCTCTGAGCACCTCGGGCTCGTCCGTGGCCAGCGCGAGCTGCGGGGCGGCCAGGGACCGCACGACCTCCAGCGCCTCCTCCACGGGCTGCCCCACGACGCTCTTCTGGCCCTCCTGCTCGAGCTCGAGCACCACGCCGGCACCGATGGCGCCGCGCAGGGGGAGCCTGAGCCCCGCGAGGGCCTCCGCACCGGCGAGCACGGCGGGGATCGTACGGAACGCCGCCACCAGCAGGAGGTTCCCCGCCTCGGAGGCGACGTCGGCGAGGTCCTCCAGGGCTGCGAGGGCCTCCTCCCAGTCGTCCACGCTCTCCGCCTCGAGCACCAGGACGCTCGCGCGGTACGAGCGCGTGCCCGCCCCCGGCGCGATCATCGCCTCCGGCAGGAGCGCGGCGAGCTCGGGGGTGGAGAGCAGCCTGGAGGCCGTCAGCCCGTACGTGGGACGCCAGCGCCGCGAGAACGCGACCCGGGCGCGGGCGTCGAGGTGGCTCGTCACCCGGACGTCCACCTTGCGGGGCGAGATGACCACCGACTGCGGGAAGGCTCCGTCGGGCCCGACCTCGACGTGGAGGGTCGCCACGTCCGGGCCCCCCTCGCGCACCTGCACCAGGCACGCCACGTCGCCGGCCTCCAGGACGTAGGTGCCCTCCTTCAGGGTGACGTGGAACCCGAGCTCCTCGCCCACCCCCACCGGGCACTGCACGAGCACGTGGGGCGTGCGGCTCGGCGACATCACGCAGTCGACAGGTGCGCGCTCGGTGCGGATGGCGGGCGCGGGGCGGAACACGGCCTCCACGTTGTCGACGAGCGCGCCGTCGTAGCGGATCCCGCAGCTCGGGCAGTGCTGGTCGCGGGTCGCGAGGTCCACCACACCCCGATCGGTCTCGTCGCCCCGGCAGCGCGGGCAGAGCACCAGCCAGCGCAGCTCGAGCAGGCCGGCCCGCACGCCCTGGAGCATGGCGAGCTCCACGCGGGCGGGATCGTGGCCGTCCTGGCGCGCCACGAGGCCAGGACGCAGGCGGTCCTGCACCACCAGAGGCGCCTTCTCCAGGCGGTTCCGGAGGGACGTGCGGAGGGCGGGGTCCACCGCGGCGAGGCCGGCCTCCATGGCCTCTCGGGCGGCCGGGCCGAGAGCGGGCGGCGGGTCGAGGAGCTGGTGCCCCCCGCGGAGCGCGCGCTCCACGTTCGCGAAGCCCGCCACGAGCTGGCGTCGCACCACCAGGCGCCCGATCAGCCAGAGGAGCGGGGTGAGCAGCCAGAACCGCGCCTGGAGCTCGAGCCGGTAGTCCACCTCGACGGCGCCGCCCTCCGTCTCGGCGAAGCGGCAGGTGACCTCGGCCGCGCGGACGGCACCGTTGTCGTAGTCGCGCTGGGAGGTGAACCACGAGGCGTGGCAGTAGTCGATGGGACGCTCCTCCCACGTCACGTCGCTTCCGGCCGCGCGCATCCGACCGATCATCCGGCCCTCGTCGTCGCGGGAGAACCGCAGCCCGAAGCCCGCCACCCGGTTGAAGGCGTCGGTGTTGGACACGAGGTCCCAGACCTCGTCGAGGGCCCCGGTGTACCGCCGCTGGAGCTCGATCGAGACGCTCATGGCGCGTCACCCCCGCAGCTCCAGCAGGACCCGAAGTTGGGCTCGTTGTCCTCGCCACACGCGGGGCAGCGCCAGCGCGGATGCACCAGGGTGGGCCCCTCGAAGGCGCGCACCAGCTCGGACGCCCGGTCTGCGAGCTCGTCGGCGACCCACACCGTGGGCCAGGCGTCATGGGAGGGGATCTCGCCCGCCAGGCCCACGAGGTCCGAACGCACCTGGGACGCCACGCCGTTGCGCTCGAGCCAGTGCTTCACCAGCCAGGCGTCCGCGGGCCCGGTCCCTCGGTAGATGCGCTTCACGGGCGTATCCTATGCCGGGTGGTGGCCCGCCTTCCAACCCCGCTCGCCGCATGGCGAATGCGCTATCCTCCGGCCGGAGGTGGGGATGGATGAGCTCCAGGACGCCGAGGCGGCCCTCGTCGCGCAGCTCGCGGACATGCTCGACCGTGCGCCCGACGCCGTGCTGGACGTCCTGCTCACGCCGCCCGAGGACCCCGGCCAGGTGGCCACGACGGTGGACGACGGCCACTTCACGCGCCTGTCGCTCCGCGCCCTCGGCCCCCGCCTGCGGTGGGCCCAGCCCGTCGGCGACCTCTCCCTCGATCTCGCGGGCCTCGCGAAGGTCGAGGAGCTCGACGTCACCGGGCTCCAGCTCACCCACCTGAGCCTCGCGGGCGTCCCCGCGCTCCAGCGGCTCGAGGCCAGCGAGAACGAGCTCCGCCACCTCGACCTCGCGCCGGTCTCCCGGCTCCGCGTGCTGCACGTGGCGGCCAACGACCTCATGGTGCTCGACCTGCGCGGACTGCCCGAGCTCTGGTTCGTCGACGCCTCCGGCAACGAGCTCACCGGCCTGCTGGTGCGCGATCCCCACAAGCTGAAGGTGCTCCGCGCATCCCGCAACCAGCTCATGGTGCTCGATCTCGGCACGGGGCCCGAGCTCACCGAGCTGAACGTGTCCCGCAACGCGCTCGTGTCCCTCGCCCTGAACGCGCCCCGCCTGCGCCACCTGGACGTGCAGGACAACCAGCTCACCGAGCTGCCCCTGGCCGGCCTCCCTGCCCTCCGCACGCTCGCCACGGGGCGGAACCGCCTGGCGTCCCTGAACCTCGCTGCGGCCCCGGAGCTCCGGTCCCTCGCCGCGAGCCACAACTACCTGGACGCCCTCGACCTCACGCCCCTCAAGGCCCTCGAGCGCGCGAAGGTGGCGCGCAACCAGCTCACCAGCCTGGTGCTCGGGCCGAGCCCGGCCCTCGAGCGGCTCGACTGCCACGCCAACCGCCTCGAGACCCTGGAGCTGGGCGACGTCGCCACGCTCCGGCGGCTCCACTGCGGCGGGAACCGGCTGTCGGCCCTCGACACGTCCGGCGCCACGGCCCTCTGCGAGCTCCGGGCGTCCCACAACCAGCTACGGTCCCTCGACCTGTCGCCCAACAAGCACCTCGCGCGCGTCGAGGTCCGCCACAACCCCCTCGAGACCCTCGTGATCGGCGAATCCCCCACCCTCGCCCACCTCGAGGTGGACCCCGGCCCCGCCATCCACGCCACCGAGGTCCAGCGGCGGCGCCTGGCGGCCCTGCGCGACCGGCCAGCCGAGAAGGACCCCGCGAAGATGGACCGCTTCGAGCTCCACCGCTTCGCCGCCGTCTACGACGAGCCCGACCGGGAGGCCGTCCTACACGGCATCGTCGTCGACACCGACCGCTGCGCGCTCGGAACGGCCGTGATGGTGTACTGGATGAGCTCGCCGCACTACTACCTCCGCTTCGACGAGCGCACCGAGGTGCCCGCCTACGCCCTCCTCGGCTGGGACCTGCTGGAGGCCATCGAGGAGCGCGTGCGGGACGGGGCCTACACCCACGACGACGTGTTCTTCGACCCCCGCAACGACCAGCAGACCGTCGATGTCGTCGGTCGCGACTGGACGCGCTACGGGATGGACCCCAGGGGCCGCCAGCCCCCCGCGTTCATGACCCATGCGCGCGGCCTCCCCCCGACGGAGCGATGACCGAAGCCGAGTGGATCGCCCTCTTCGAGAGGCAGAAGCGCCACCTCATCGACCCGCGACGGTGCACGGTCGCGCCCGACGGCGACGGTGGGAGCTTGTACGCCGCGCTGTACGACGGGCGTGACTTCGAGTCGTTCGAGGAGTTCGAGGCCTGGATCGCCTGGACCACGAAGATCCAGCCGTCCCTCATCACCGATGGGCCCAGCCTGGGACGGGTGGAGTGGTCCGGACCCAGCACCCTCAAGCTCCCCTACGACGCCCTCACGCCCGGGCCCACGCTGAGGCACGCCATCAAGGCCCTCTGCACCGCCCCGGAGCTCGACTGGGTGCGCGCCCTGGCCCCGGTGAACGGGCGCCTCCGCACCGCGGACAGCCTCGACGCGCACGTGCTCGACGGGTGGCTCACCCTCTTCCGCCTCCCCGGCGAGGAGGAGGAGCCGCTCACCTGGTACCGCGTGGACCTCCCGGACCCCGCGTGGCGCGAGCACCTCGTCTCCGACCTGGCCGTGCGCCTGCGGGTGGAGCTCGCCGGTCTCGGTCACTTCGACAGCACCTGCGACGACCACGGCTGCCGGATCTGGTTCAAGGCGAGCCCCCTCCTCCAGGACGCCCTGGACGACGGGAAGGCCGTGATCGGCTCGCCGCTCCAGACCACCATCGCGAGCTCGTTGCTGGACGGGGAGGCCGTCTACCTCACGCGGCTCGGGCTCCTCGAGGTCGATCGTGTGGTGGACGCCCGCTCGGGCGAGCCCCGCACCGTGCACGTCGTCTCGTTCCAGGCCGACACGGAGCTCCTGCTGGACCTCGACGAGGCGGTCCGGGCGAACACGCTGCCCCCGCGCTGAGCTGACACTCCGGCTGCCGAAGGCGGCCTGCGCGGCCCGCTTGCGCGGGCCTTGCCTAGGTCTCCAGCACCCGCCGCATGGCCTCCGGGACGTCGCGCTCCGTGCCGTGGGCCACCTGGGCCTCGTTCGCAGTCGCCACGAAGTCGAACACCTCCTCCGGGTTGCTGAAGGTCTCCCAGACGTGCTTCTCCGACCCTCCGTCCAGCACGAGACGCTCGGCCGTGATGCGCAGGTCCAGGCGCTCCAGCGGGACCTGATCGACCTCGGTGTGGTCGCGCAGCAGCACCACCGACCCCCGGCGGAGCTCGAGGGTCCACACGGGGGCCTCGAGCCACGGGAGCGACACCCGCCAGCCCACGAGCGTGGCGATGGCGAGCGGGAGGCCGATCCAGTTGGGTGCCCCGAGGACCAGGGACACGGCCAACACCACGAAGAACGACACGCCCCAGAGCACGTCGAAGCCCATCAACGGCTGGTCGCTCCCACGCATGCCGAAGTCGGAGATCTGCGTGTTCGCGAACCCGATGAGACCCGTCTCGGTGCCGCGGAGCTGCAGAGTGGCCACCACCTCGGGCGTGTCCCGTGACGCCGGTCTCGCGTTCGTGCCGAACATCGTCCCTCCCGAACGCCCGTTATCCCGTCCACCAACCAGGCGCGGAGACCTCCCGCACACCCATGCATTCGCGGAGGTCGTGGTGGAGCCGGAGCTGCGCGATCCGGCCCGGAGGTGCCGTCCACCCCGCGTGGTCCTCGATGACGACCCGCGTGAACGGGAAGTGGCGGTGGGTGACCCGGAGGAGGCGCAGAAGCGCTACCGGCGGGTCCGGGAGCCTCGCGTGACGCCGGATCAGGAGGGTCCGCCCGCAGAGCTCGAGCTCCCAGGACGACCGCCCGAACCACGCGGGCCAGGAGAGCACGAGACGCTCCAGCCCGGGGGGCACCAGCGCAGCGAGGCGTGCGTCCATCCAGGTCGTGTGGACGGTGAGCGTTCGGAGGTCCAGCGCGGGCAGCAGGTCCTGGGCCTCCCGGAGACCCGAGGGGTCCACGGTGAGCCTCCGGAGGGACGGCAGGACCCTCGGGAGCTCCGGTAGCGCCTCGAGGAGCGCCGCGTCGGCCTCCCCGAACGGATCCCGGAGGGTCGCCCCCTCGAGCCCCAGCCCCGTCCAGGCACGCGTGGGACCCGTGAGCAGGTCGAGCAGGGCGTCGTTCCCGAGGGTCCGCACCTCGTCGAGGCCCGGGAGATCCTGCGCGAGCGCCCATCCCCGCGCGGATCGGGCCAGCCCGAGCCGCCGTACGGTCGACCAGTACGGGCTCGTGTCGATGCCATCCCGGTCGAGCCGGTAGAGCTCGGACGACCGCAGGATGACGTCGTGGGCGAAGCCGAGGCGGAAGCCCGCGTCGTGGAAGGCCACGCGCTCCAGCGGCCCGAGCAGGGTGCGACGGTGCTTCCGGAGGAGCCAGGCCGCCCGGCGCGTCGGTGGGCCTCCCGCATGCTGGAGCTGCACGAGCTCGCCGCGGGGGTCGCCGAGCTCGAGCAGCCGATCGCCCACCACCAGGCGCGTCTCGTGGGAGTCGGGGGCCTCGAAGACCCGCCCGAGGGCCTCGAGGACGTCCGGCTGCATGCCCGTGCCACCTCCTGGTGCGAGGGTAGCGCGAGAGGCCCGCCCACGGGCGCAAGATACGAGGTGCGCGGAGGTGGGATGCTCCCGACCCTGATGCTGGCGTGCGCGCCCGTCGAGCCCCGGTCCCCGACGGAACCCACGCCCACGGGCGACACCGGTGAGCCCCTCCCGCCGCCGGCACCGCCCACGGTGCGCCACCAGCTGTGCCTGAACGGCGCAGGCGCCGACGAGGACGGCGGGAACCCCTTCGTGACCGCGCTCTGCGAGGGGCTGCCGAACGTCCTCCGCAACGAGGGCGACCCGTTCTTCCGGACCTGGGAGCTGCGGCTGGCGCGCGAGGCGATGCTCGAGGTGCTCGACACCGACGGGGACGGTGCGGTCACGGATGCCGACGAGGCCGTGGTAGACGTGCTGGGCTACTCCTGGGGCGGCGTGAACGCCACGCTGATCGACCTCCACGCCGAGCCGGGTGTCACCTCGAGACGGCCGCTGATCGGTCGCATGGCGCTCATCGACCCCTTCGTGCCTCCAGCCGACGAGCCCCTCGTGCTCGCGGGACGGGTGGAGGCCCTCTGGAGCTACCGCCACACGGTCGCCCCTCCGTGGGACTGCTCCGCCGAGGCCTTCGCGGGCCCCTACATCGGGCGACCCATGGACTGCAGCAGCATCGACGGTCCCTGTGTGGAGCACGACGTCAGCGCGGACCGCACGGTGAGCCACTGCTCCATCGTGAGCGAGGTGGCGCCGTACGTGCGCGCCAACCTCGTGGACGGCACGAGCACGGCGCCCGCCGTGTGGGTGCTGCCTTGACCGCTACTTCTGGCGCTTGGTGAGCTCGGCCAGGATCAGCTCGGCCTCGTCGTGGCCGATGCGCTCCATCGCGAGATCCGCGAGCACCTGACGGGCCCGCCGGCGCCGCCAGATCGCGTCGACCGGGTCGTAGGCGCGCCAGGCCCACTTGCGGACCGCCCGCCCCAGCGCGCTCCCCGACGGCCGCGCCGACCGGTTGGCGAGGAGCTCGGCCCTCCGCTCGGTCACCTTCTTCACGAGCAGATCGGCGTCCCCGCGCGGCGCCAGCGCCTCCAGCACGGCGTCGCAGAGGAACACGGAGGTCAGCCGCTTCACCCCGAAGGTCTTCACCGCCTCCTCGTCGAGGGACTGCAGCTCGGCGTGCAGCGTGCGCCACCGGACCCACTGGTAGACGAAGTCGAGCCCGGTGCCCTTGATGTTCTGCATGCCCATCGCGCGCACGGGAACGCCCGGTGGGGCCAGCCCCGCCATCGCCGAGACCACCTGGTCGCCGCTCGCCCCGCTGTCCTGCAGGAGCACGACCCGTTGCTGGAGCCGTTCGCCGAGGAGCGCCTTGCGGCGGGCGTTCGTGTCGGCCCCGCGCAGGGCGAGCCACCAGGCGGTCTCCACCTCGACCCACGGGCCGATCTCGGGGATCGTGGACCGCACGAGGTCGAGGGCCAGCCCGCCCACCTGCTTCTTCGCCTCCGCGAAGGAGCCCGCGGGTTGCAGCGCCTCGAAGGTGTCGTAGAGCTCCGACGGGTCCACGCCCTGCTGGCGCAGCGCGTAGAACAGCCAGCCGCGCGGGTCCGGAATCTTCATGTGCTCCGACCACTTCAGCCAGGCGTCGTCCTCGGTGAGGTCGAGACCCGTGAGGAGCTCCTCCACCGCGTCCGCCACGAAGCCCCGGAAGCCCGCGAGGTTCGTGCCGATCACGAGGAAGCGGTGGGCGCCCGCCACCCGCACGACCATCCGGGCGAACACGCGCGAGCGCGGCACCCGATCGGCACGGTTGTTCACGACGCCCACGAGCCACGTCTCGGGCGACTGGGCGACCCTGTGGGCTGCGAAGCCGGTGTGGCGCCAGGAGTGCGTGAACGAGAGCTCGTCGTTGGCGGAGTGGCCGTTCACGAACACGACCTTCCGCCCGTCCACGTCGACCTCCGGGTAGACCATGAGCGCGCCGAGGTCGGGGATCACGTGGTCCGCCATCCAGCCGATGGCCTCCACGCGCGGCAGGCCGAGCTCGGTGCTCACCCTGGCGGCGAGGGCGATGTTCGCGGGGTGCTCGGCGTACGGGAACCGCGCGATGAGCTCGGTGGGGATGAGCTCCTTCTCGGCCGGCGTGAGCGCGGTGCACAGGCTCCCGAAGCGCCGGGCCTCCGCGTGCAGCACGGGGAACATGTTCTCCTCGGCCGTGAACACGGGGCTCCCGGCCGGGGAGAACGAGCCGATCACGTGGGCCACGTCCATGCCCGTGGGCCCCATCACGTCCTCGTGGTCGGGGTAGGCGTTCGTGAGCGTGGACATGTCGTCGCGCATCCAGCCGCGCTGGAGGATGTCGACGTACCGGGGGTTCAGCGCCATGCACTCCCAGATCATGGCGCGCGCCCCGGACGTCGCAGCGAACCGGACGACGTCGGCCTGCTCCCAGATGGTGGCCTTGTCGAACGGGCGGAACAGGAAGATCTCGTGCACCCGCCCGCCGCGCGGACCGTGCAGGATCATGGCCTCACAGCCCGTGGTCTTGGACACGTAGGGCACCCCGGCCCCCGAGAGCATCCCGGCCTTGATGCGCTCCGTGCCGGACTTCCCGCGCGTGCCCCAGCCGCCGAGCACCACGCCGAGCCTGCGCCGGTGCAGCATGACCCGCGTGCGCAGCCAGACGTTGGCGCCGTACATCAGCCCCCAGAACAGCCCGAGCATGATGCCGAGGTGCAGGAGCGTGTTCCCCGACGTGGACAGCAGGTAGGGCAGGAAGCCCGTCACGCCGTACGCCCGCGTGCCGTGCTCGAAGCCCATGCCCTCCAGGTGGCGCGTGAACCGCTCGCCACGGCGCTGCTCGAGGGCCGCGATGCGCTCCTGGTGCAGCGCGTCGTACCGCCAGAGCAGGGCCACCCGGGCCTTCATGCGCGCGAGGAGCCCGCGCGGGCGGTGCACCTCGACGACCCCAGCGCTGCTGACGACCATCGACGAGCCCCAGCGCAGCGCGCGCCGGTAGTCGTCGACGGTGGGCAGGTGGGGTCCCCAGTCGTCGTCGTCGACCTGCACGCGCTGGCCGGGCACGCCGGTGGCCGACTGCTCGGCGAGCCCGAGCGGCGGGACCTGGATGGGGCCCTCCAGGCGCGGCCCGACGGCGTGGGTGTGCCCCTGGCGCTTCGCCGGTGCGGGGTGCCGGAGCTCGTGCAGCACCCGCCAGGCGGTGACGGCCATGACGTCCCCGCGCACCACGCGGACCCCGCGGCGCCCGGGCCGCAGGGTGAACCCGAAGCCGTCCAGCGCGTAGGGGCGCAGCGCGATGGCGAGGTCGAGGGGACGCACGCCCATCGGCAGGCGCACGGTGCGCCGCTCGCCCTCCTCCAGCGCCGCGAGGGGCTCCGCCAGGGCGCGGGCGGGGGACGCGTGGTGGGCGACCCAGGCGAGCACGCGCTCGGCGTCGCGCCGGACCCGCACCTCCGTGTGGGCGCGGGCGGCCTCCGCGGCCTCGACGACGTCGCGGGGCACGGGCCCCAGGCGGGCGCGCACGGCCGAGGCGCGCAGGGCGAACCGGAGCACGAAGGGCTCGGTGTCCCGCGCGAGCACCGCCAGCTCGCGCTCACAGCCGGGCAGCCCGCCCAGCCGGTCCGCCACCCAGGCGCGCGTGCGGGGCTCCGGGTGGGCGGAGACCTGGGGCACGAGGTCGCGGCGGTCCATGGCGACCATGGCATCGACGGCGTGGAAGCGCACGATCTCGGTGGGGTCGTCCAGCAGGGCCACGAGGTGCCGGTCGTCGCCGATGGACGCCAGGAGCTCGACGGCGCGGGCGCGCACCAGGGCGCCGTCCGAGGTCGTGTCGCGCTGGAGGGCTGCCAGGAGGGCGTCCCGCCCGTCGGGGTCGAGGTGCACGAGGATGGGCACAGCCTGGCGCCGCACCCAGACGTCGTCGCCGGAGGTCGAGGCCGTGACGAGCTCCCGGCGCACCGAGTCGCTCCAGGTGGCGTCCGGCTCGAGGGCCACGAGCTCCACGAGGCAGGCAGCCGCGCGCCGACGGGTCTGCGGACGCTCGTGGCTCCGGAGGGTCCGCCGCATCCTCGCGCCTGCCGCCGGCCTGCGCTCGGGGTCGTTCTGGAGGGCCGGCACCAGCGCCACCAGGGCGAGCTCCGTGAGCGTGCCGAGCCGGTCGCGGCGTGCGGTCACGCGCTCCTGGATGGCGTCCAGCCCGAGGTTCCGCCCCAGCGCCGTGAGGTCGCCGGGCAGGCGGGTGACGCTGCTGTGGCGCCGCAGCCAGGCGGCGAGGAGCGCGCGCACCTGCACGGGCGTGGCGCCCACGAGCGTCTCCGCCAGGGCCTCTGCGGACGTCGCCCAGCGGTGGGACTCCTGCTGCCAGCCGTCGATCGCCTTCAGGAGCGCGGTGGCGGCGTCGACACGCCGGGCGATGCGGTCCACCTCCGCGATCTCCTCGGCGAACGCACGGCGGAGCAGCACGTTCAGGCGGTCGCCGACGCTCACCGGCCCTCCCGGGCGGTCCGGAACAGGTCGCGCGTCGGCGGGGGGTCACGCAGGCCCCGGAAGCGGGTCCAGTGCACGGAGAAGCCCGCCTGGCCGGACAGATCGCCGATGCCGCTGGCCGTGGCCTCCGCGAAGGGCAGGAAGCGCCGCGGGCCCCACCAGGCGTCGAAGTCCGCCGACACCGCCAGGCGCGGCGTGAGACGACCCGCGTCGCGATCCAGGTCCTTGAAGACCAGGTCGAGGGCTCCCTCCGCGGAGAGCCTGAGGTGACGCGCCACCAGGACGTCCGCCCGCGAGCCCAGCGTCATGCGGTCCAGGCTGGGTCCGGCGTTGCTGTCGGCCTGCGCGTACACCCGCATCCGCAGATCGCGCGTGGGCTCCGACAGGACGGTCATGCGGGCGTCGACTCCGGCGTAGTGGACGAGACGGTAGCGCGACCACGTCCGGGGGTCGACGACACGTCGGGGCTGGAGTGAGACCCATGACAGGCGCGGCCAGATCTCCGCACGGAGCCAGGCGAGCTTCGGGCCGGTCTGGGTGCGGAGGTGCGCCTGCACGCCGATCTCGCCCGCGTCGCCGAGGAAGGTCGTGGACCCCCACCCCCGCAGACCCACGAGCGACCGGCCGCTGCGCCGGCCCACCTCGCCCACCGCACCGAGCCCGCCGGGCGCGCGCACCCAGACCTCGCCGAAGGACCACCCGCGGCCCTCCGTGCGGTACGCGCCCACCTCGATCTCCGCGGTGGTCCAGCGCTCCCGGTACTGGCCGTCGTACGCGACGACCCCGGCCATCTGGGCCTTCCAGGTGGGCCCGCGGGGGACGTCGCGGTGGGACGGGCGGGCGAGCTCGGGCCAGAGGTCGTCGACCGTCAGGAGGGACGTGGGCATGGGGCGTGCGGGCCGCTCGAGCTCCAGGTCATCGTCCTCGTCCCGCACCTCCGAGAGCGTCACGAGCGCCGTGCCCGACCCCTGGAGCACGAGCTGGCCGCGGGGGTGCACCACGAGGCGGCCGTCCTCCTCGGCCAGCAAGGGTGCCACGGGCCGTACGTCCCCGGAGACGACCTCGATGCGCGCGAGCCGGTCGTCCGGCACGCGGATCGCGGTCCTCCCGCGCACCGCGAGGCCGAGCCTGCGGACGCCCGCCCGCACGAGCCCTCCGGCGTCCGAGGCCCGCACGACCACGACCTGGTCGGGGTCCACGGGGCCGATCTCCGCGACGTTGCCGTCCACCTCGACCCGCGCGTCCCCGCCGTCGCTCACCACCGCACCCGGCGTGGTCGTCCCGAACGCCTCGAGCGCGCAGGGCGCGCCCCGGAGCGCCAGGTCGCGGCAGTGGAGCTCCAGGACCAGACCCCGCCGCGGGCTGACGACGCGGTCCACGGCACCCTCGCGCACCACGACCGTCTCGTCCGCCGGCCACGGCGACAGCACCAGGGCGTCCTCCACGGCCGCCCAGACACCCTCGCGCTCCGGGGGGCCCTCGAGCTCGACCGGGATCAGTCCGCCCCCGGCGTCCGCCCGCTGCACCGGCACCCACGCAAGGCCCGCCAGCGCGCGCCGGAGCACCTCCTCCCCCGCGGTGGACGCGATCACCACGGCCTCGTCGCGCTCCCCGCGCTCCAGGGCCTCCAGGGCCCGAGCGGCGTCCGGCTCCCCGAAGGCCCGCGCGGTCGCGGCGTCCAGCGGGCCCTCGAGGCGCGTGAGCACGGGCACCGTCGCCACGTGGGCCCAGGCCTCGCGGTGCAGATCGGGGTCCACCTCGGCGAGGGCGGCCACGTCGGTCCACGCCAGCCGACGGCGACCCAGGATGGCCAGCGCGACCGCCCGGTCCGCGCGGGCCCGCGGGTGCCCCGCGTCGATCTGCCGGGTGGCCTCCCGGATCCGCTCGAGGGCGTCCTCCAGGTCCGGCTCGGGCGGCTCCTCCGAGGCCACGCGCAGCATCCGGCCCGCCAGGCCCGCGCTCCCGTCCCCCTCCACCCGCACGGACGTCGCGTAGGGCCCCGCGCGCACCTCGCCCCCGGCCTCCAGCCGCTCGATCCGACCGTCGTCGAACACCAGGGTCACCGGACCGTCCGCCGCCACCCGCAGGTCGAGGGGCGCACCGCGCCCGGGCAGCACGAAGGTCGCCGGGAGGGGCACGGCCCGCCAGCCCACACCCGGCGTCCCGCCCTCCCAGCCCCGCGTGGGCGTGAGGAGCGCACCCTCGTGGACCTCCACCGTGTGCACGCCCGCCGCCAGCGCGTGGTGGAGCTCGCCTTCGCCCGCCACCTCACGGCCGTCGAGGGTGAGCCGGGTGCCCGGAGCCGCCACCCAGCGCACCGCCTGCCGGAGGTCGGGGTGAGCGGTCTGCACGGTGAACCGGGCCGTCTGGCCGGGCTCCACGCGGTTCCGGGGCACGCCCAGGCCGTCCGGGGCGAAGCGCCACGTGGCCTCCGCGTCGCGGTCCGCCTCCAGGCCCACCCAGCGCGTCGCGAGGGCTGCGTGGCGCACCTCGTCCCGGGCCAGCGGACGGTCGGCGGGACGCCCGCGCCGCGCCCGCTCCAGGAGGGCGACGCCGTGGGGCCGGGTGCCCTGCTGACCGTCCAACCAGTCTGCCAGGACGCGCGGATCGGGACCCTCCACCGTCTCCAGCCAGGCCAGCGGGACGTCGATGGGGAGGTCGGCCGCGCGCCGGAGCACGGCGTGGGCGACGGCAGGGTCGCCCGGCACCGCGGGGTCGCAGAGGGCGAGGAGCTCGGCACCCGACGCCCGCTCGATGGACCGCACCCGGGCCCAGGTCGCGACCGCGGGGTCCAGATCGTCCAGCCACGGCGTGAAGTCCGCGGGGAGGCCCTGGAGCGCGTCCCACTCGACCGCCGCGATGCCCTCCGCCGGTCGGCGCTGGTGGGCCGGCAGGAGCAGCCAGCGGCGGAGGCGCTCCCGCCTCACGACCACCTCCACGGGCTGCTGGATGTCGCCACGGACCTGGAGCGGCGGCGCACCGGGGGCCCGGAGGAAGCGTCGGTACACCGAGGAGGCCCCGGTCGACGCGATCTCCCAGCTCTCTCCCTCGACCGCCACCTCCACGCGCTCGAAGCCGCCCGAGATGGGCCGCACGCCGATGCGCACGAGGCCCCGACCCTCCACCACGAGGGTCTCGCCGGCCGGCACGACGTATGCGGCGTCCGCCACGAGCTGGTCCCGCCCGTCGTCCGAGACCCCGCGGTGCTCCGCCACGTCCACGAGCAGCCCGAGCAGCGCCACGCTCCGCCCGACCCCGCGGGCCCGGGCCGCCACGCGTGCCGCCAGCTCCCCCGCGCCGTCCGGTGGGGCCGGGACGTCGTCCGCCCGCGCGAGGGCCCGCGCCGCGTCGTGCTCCCAGGCGGCCCAGTCCGCGAGCCACTGCCGCTCGTCCACCACCGCCACCGGAGTGCCCGGCGGGCCGAGCAGGTACCGGGTCAGCGGCTCCGGGTCGATCCACCAGCCGTCCTCGCCTGCGCGCAGGGCCACCGGCGTGCCGTCCGCCCGCGTGACCACGACCTCCTCGGCGAGCCGGAGGGGCATGCCGGGCCCGAGGGTGAGGATGCCCTCCCGGTCGGCCTCGCGCTCCCACGTCGTCGCCGACCAGCGCACCTCCCAGGCCGAGGCGAGCTGCAGCACCGCGGCGAGGATCATCGTGCCCAGGCCTTCAGGACAGCCCAGAGGCGCGCGCGGAGAGCGGGGTCGTCGCGGAGGGCCGTCCGGGTGGCCTTGTTCAGCTCCAGGTGCGCGACGGGCGCCCGGCCCGCGAGGGCGCGGACCTGGAGGTTGGTGGACCCCGCCAGGGACGGCACGGCCTTCCCGTCGGCCGCGACCCAGCCGAGCGTCGTGAGGCCCTCGGTGAGCGAGGCGGCCCCCCAGCCCCCCACCACCACGTCCGCGCCCGTGTGTCCCCCGCCGAACCCGTGGATCTGCACGAGCACGGGGTCCTCCAGGGCGTCCACGAGGGCCAGGGTGAGGGTCTGGAAGCCGCCCTCGGCCTGGTGGGCGGCGTCGGTGGTGTCGGCGAGCTTGCGGTGGGTGGTGGCGAACAGGGCGGCCCGGGCGTCCGATTCGGCGAACAACAGCCCTGTGAGCTCGCCGGTGCCGAGGTCGAACCACGGGTGGGGTGCCTGCACGACCCACGGGCTGGCGGGCCCGAGGCGGACGGCGAGCAGACCCCACCCCGCGTTGCTGCCGAGCAGGGCGATGCCGTCGCTGACGTCCAACGAGAGCCCGAGGGCGGAGGCGCGCTCGGGGAGACCGGCGGGCACGGCGCCCGACGGGGCCGCGCGCACGAGGTCCCGGACGAGGGCGCCGAGCTCGGCGCGCTGGGTGACATCGGGCACGACCAGGGCGTCGGCGTCCCGTACGCGCAGCTCGCCCGTGCGCTCCCACGGTGTCGTCGCCAGCGCGAGCCCGAGGAGGATCATCGGCCCCCCACGCCCGGGATGGCCCAGTGCCGCTCGTCCAGGGGCGCCGCACCCGTGGCCCAGGTCGACGACACCCAGATCCACACGGGGTCGTCGCGCTCCTCGAGGGAGAGCTCCAGCGCCGCCGCCCCCTCGAGCCGCGAGCCGAGCCAGAGCCGCAGGGGCTCCACGTTCGTCCAGGTGTCCTCCACCCGCGACATCACCTCCGCCGGCCCCGCGCTGGTCGAGAGCGCGATGCGGCCCTCGCGGCGTCGATCGGCCACGGGCAGCCCGTCCACGCCCTCCCCGACCAGCCGCCACACCAGGGCCCCGTGGGACTCGTCCTTCCGGCGGGCCACGTGCACCGAGAGGCCCTCGCCGCCGGGCGGAACGGGGATCGTGCGCGCGCGCCCGGGCTCCAGCAGCCACATGCGACGCACCGCCCAGGGCTGGGGACCCGGCGCGTTGGCGAGGAACACGCCCGGCCCGCGCACCGCCACCCGCAGCGGGCCCGGCGGCAGGCGCTCGAAGCGCAGCGTGCCCGCGGCCGAGAGCAGCTCGCGCACGTCCTTCCGGCCCTCGAAGGTGAAGGTGACCTCCTTGCCCACCCGGTCCGGCGGCACCCGGTAGTCCACGAGGAGGCGTCCGGTCGGCGGGATCACGAGGGTCTGCTCCTCGCGGCGGAGCCGGTTGCGCGTGCCCCCCTCCTTCGGCTCGGCCACCAGCTCGAAGGGCGGCGGGAGCTCGAGCACCCGGTACTCCAGTCCCGACGCGCCACCCGTGCTCCTCCAGGTCCAACGCACCTGGGCGTCGATGCGGATGGCGCGACCCTGGCGCGCGAGCTCCTCCACGCCGGCCGGGTAGCGGGCCCGCCAGGTACGGCGCGCGTAGGGCAGGTAGCGGGCACGCAGGGACTCCGCGAGGCTCTCGACCGGGTAGCCGGGCTCCGGGACGTCCGACGGGGCCGCCCGCTCCTTCACGAACACCTGCACGTCCACAGGGCCCTGCGACCACACCAGGAGCGCCGAGGGATCCGGGGTGCTCGCGAGGTACCACTCGGTCTCCTCGGAGACCCTGGCGGACGAGGGATCATCGCCCTGAGTGTAGCGCTCGTAGGGCGACGCGATGGCGGCGATGGGGAGGTCGCGGGTCCAGCGGTCGCGGCCCACCCGCTCCAGCACCACGGCGCCGGAGGGCTCCGGCTCCGCAGGCCCGAGGCCGGGAAGTCGCCCGGGGGGGAGGCGGGGCCGGGCCACCACACGGATCTCGTGGTCTGCGGGCAGGCCGAAGAGGAGCGGACGGCCGGCGTCGGCCCGCCAGTAGATCAGGCCCGTCAGGTCGGGCCCGAGCCGCTGGGTACCCCCCTCCAGCTCCAGCCGCGGCGGGTCGCCCCACGCCCTGTCGCGCATCGGCCCCGTCGTAGAGGCCCTCAGCAGCGTCGGCCCCTCCTCGTCGAACGGATCGCGGGCGATGCGCACCTCGCGGGTGCCGGGCGGGAAGGTCAGCGGACCCACCTCCGTCACCCGCCCGAGGTCCTTCACCTCGCCGAGCCCCTCTCCCACCACCTCCAGCCAGGTGCGGGTCGGGCGGGGCTCCCGGCCATCCGGGGCGGTCCAGCGGGCGTCGAAGACCACCTCACCCTCGAGGTTGTAGGCGGCAGCACCGCCAGGGGGCACCGCGAACCCGAGCGCTGCGGCGTCGTCCATCGGGAGCCAGGCGTCTGCAGAGGCCACGCGAACGGGTCGATCCGCCTGGGACACCGAGGCCAGGCGCCGCCAGAGCGAGCGCGACGCGCGCTGTCGCCAGTCCAGCGGCATCTCGTCCCACCCCCAGGGTCCCATGCGTGCCGCTGCCTTCTCGGCACGCTCGGCGTCCGCACCCACCACGAAGCGCACCTGGTCCACGGTGTCGCGGGTGCCCTCCTCGAAGGCCACCACGAGCGCCCGTCCGCCCGGGGGCAGGTGGAGTGCCGTGAGCTCGAGGCGCGCGGTGGCCACGGGCACGTCCACCTCGAAGGTGCGCGGGTCGGCGACCTGCCGGTCGTAGCGGGGCCCGACGGCCACGGGGAGCAGGGGGTCGTCGGGCTGCTCGGGAAGCGCCCAGCCCGCCCGGGAGGACGTCCAGGGCGCGCCGCTCGCGAGCTCCTCGCCAGCCAGGTCGAAGGCCCGCCACCCGAGCTGCACGGGGTAGGTGGCCCGGGGATCGGTGGCCCAGGCGGCCGGGGTCTCCAGCCACATCTGCACCCGCACGGCCGTCCCTCCGGTCACCGCGAGGGACACCGATCCCCCGGGGTCCAGCACGTACGCCAGCCAGACGTCGCCCTCACCGGCCCGGTGGGTCTCCCGATCGGCGAGCAGCCAGGTGGCCAGGAGCAGGAGCGCCAGCCAGCCGGACCACCCCGCGAGCCGCTTCACTCCCGCCCCATGGCAGCGGGCTGCAGGAGCGGATCGCCCTCGGGGAGACCGCGGTAGCGCGGCAGCCACGTGCGCTCGCAGCGTCCGTCCTCGCAGCGCTCGAGCTCCACCCAGCCGCACTGATCCGACCGGGTACACCGCAGGCGCATGCCGATCCCGGCCCGCTGCAGCCGGCCCTCCACCCGCTCGACCTCGCGCCGCGTGCGCATCTCGCGGATCGGGAGGTCCCACAGCGCCGCCCACTCGGGCATGGGGAGCGAGCGCCCGAGCAGGGCCCAGCGACGCTCGAGCCCCTCCAGCTCGTCGAAGGCCACGAACCGGTGCCGGAGCCGCGTGTCCACCATGAGCACCACGTGGTCGCCCTCGTCGCGCGCCCAGCGCAGCGGGGTGTCCCGGCGGCGGAGCACCTGATCGTCGAGGGTGGCCTGGTAGGGCACGGGGGCGGACCCCAGCAGCGCCTCGACCTCCGCGACCAGCGCCGGGGTCTCGGAGGCCTCGCGCCCGACGCTCCAGCCCCAGCTCCCCTCGAGGTCGTAGACGTCGCGCAGGCCGCGGATCTCGAGGACCCGGGCGTCCGGCCAGGCCTCCAACAGCCCCGTGGCCAGGGCGTGGGCCGGCCGCGTGCCGGCGGCGCTACCGTGCTCGATGGCCGGCGGCGCGTCGACCAGGATGGCCCGGGCCTCCAGCGCCGAGGCGAGCTGCAGCGCGAACGGAAGCACACCGGGGTTCTGGGCCTCGGGCACGTGCACCACGAGCGGTCGCGCACCGCGGCGCACCTGGGCGTGCACGCCTTCGCCGGCCAGGACGAGCACGTCGCCCTCGCGCTCCACGCCCCACGCGAACCATGCCGCCGAGCGCCGGGCCATGCCCTCGCCGAGGTCGTCGCCCGCCGCGAAGCGCGCCATGGCCGCCGCCAGCTCGAAGCGCACGGCCCGCTGTGCCCCCAGGGGGAAGGGCGGTGCGTTCTCGTCGGGGTCGAGCCGGACGAGGGGCGCGTCGCGGCTGTCGGCGCCGTCGCGTGCCCGCGCAGAGGCGCCCAGGCCGAGCCGGGTGACCTCCGCCGCACCCGCGCGCAGGGTGAGGTCCGGGAGCACTGAGGTGAGGGCCGCCATGTCCACGCCCTCCAGGTCGTCGCCCCGCGCCTGGAGGTAGGACACCACGGTCGCCTCCACGCGCCACACCGCTCCCTCGCGCTGGAGCGCGCGCAAGCCGACCTCGCAGCCCGCACCCTCCGGCGCACAGAGCAACACGGCGCGGCTGTCGAGCACAGGGGCCAGATCGAGCACCGCCTGCGCGAGCCCCGGGCTGCCCACGCGCGCCACGAGCGCCGGCCCGCTGCCCGCGCGCCGCACCAGCGTGCCGAAGCCGTCCCCGCCCGAGACCGTGTCCTGGATCTGCGCGCGGCTCGGGATGCGCCCCTGGTTGGCGTACGCGGCCAGCACCACCTCCGCCTCGGCGGGCGCGGGGGCCACCTCGAACCGCGGCGGGAGCAGCCACGCGAGCGCGTACCCGAGCGTCCCCGCCCCCAGGAAGCCCGCGAGCGAGCACACCAGCGTGGGCACCGCGAACCGGAAGGGCTCGCCGTGCTTGTGCATGCGCAGGCCCATCAGCGTGGGCAGGAGGTAGCCGAAGCCGAACAGGTCGTGGATGCGCGCACCCGGCCACGCGAAGCCCACCGCCCAGCCGAGCCCGAGCTTCACGAGGTAGATCGACACGAACGCGAGCACCATGAGCCGCCCGCCGGTGAGGTTCGCGTTGCGGACGGCCGGAAGGCGCACGAGGAGCGCCAGGAGCCCCCAGACGAGGAAGGCCTCGCCGAAGGTGGACGCCACGCGGGCCGGCCAGAGCCAGCACACCGAGAGCAGCCCGGGAACGATGATACCGCCGTAGTCGAACCCGTACTCCCGGTTGGTCACCGACCCGAGCCAGGCGCCCGCCAGCAGGAGCATGTAGGCCTTCGGCGACGTGACGAAGTCGACGGCGAGGTCCTCGTACGTGAGCTCGAAGCTCGTCATCGAGAGGTTGGTGTACGGCAGGAGCACCCAGGTGAGGAGGAACCAGGTGAGGAGCACGGGTACGCCGAGCCGCAGGACCCCGCGGCCCATCCCGGTGCGCCAGAGGGCGTTGGCACCGAGCGGCATCACGAGGAGACCCATGGAGTGGAGCGCCGGGGACAGCGGACGGTCGAGCCAGGCGGCGATCGCGTCCAGCCCGATGCCCTCCACGAGCAGCCGGATGGTGACCGAGCCGAGCAGGAGGGCGAAGAAGCGGTCGCGGCCGAACAACCGCGACGTGGGCCAGTGGGTGGGCGTGAGGTCCGACAGCCAGTACACGAAGGCGTACGTCATGCCGGCCTCGATCACGACGACCGCGCCGGTCTCGGGCTGGATGGCGAAGATGCTCGCGAGGTAGCCGGGCACCACGAGGCCCGTGAAGTTCCACCCGAGGGTCTCCTGGAAGATCCAGGTGATCAGGAGCCCGAGGAGGACCGACGTGAGGATGGAGTTGTCCAGCACGGACGTCGGGAAGAGGTCCACCATCGTGGGCAGGCTTCCTGGGGCGGGCGGACGCTAGCGGTTGGCGACCGGCAGGGGTGTGGGCGCGGACGCGGGACGGCGGGTGGGACGGGAGGCGATGCGGGCCTCGGCCCACGCGTACATGCCCACGGCGTAGCTCACGTCTGCCACGAGCCAGGCGACCGGCAGCACGAGGAGCACCGACGCCGGCACCCAGACGGAGCTCGCGGCGAGACCGACGGTGAGGCCGGTGAGGCCCACGAGGATCCCGGCGCGCTCGGACCAGCGGCGGGCGCCGAGGACGAACGCCACCGCCATCGCGAAGACGCCGAGGAGACCGCCGCGCGGATGCCACTGCAGGCTGCCGGACTCCACGGCCCAGCGCGTGGCCACCGCCTCGCGAGCGGCCTCCACCTGCGAGGGGTCGGCGCGGACGACCGTGACGCCGGCGTTCGGCAGGGCGGCTCCCTGGATGGACCCGAGCACGGGCACGCTGGCGATCTGGCTCGCCGGGACCGACGCGACGGCGAGCCAGCCCCTGGGGAGGGCCGTGGGCGCGGGCGCCACGGCACCCGCCTCCAGGATCACCACGCCGGCCGGGGTGGGCAGGCCGGAGGCGGACGGAACCGCGCGGAGCGGGCTCACGAGGAGGAGCACACCCACGAGGATCGCGCTCAGGGCGCAGCGCAGCAGCGACAGACCACCAGGGACCATGCAGTCATTCTAGACCGCTCGGGCCATGTCGCCCACCTCGGGCACTGTCGGATCCCTGACGTCACCCTTTCGACACGTCCGCGTCGGGGTTTAGAGGTACACTGAGCACGGAGGTGGGAAATGTTCGTGATCGCGATCCTGGCGGGCTGCAGCAACTCCCCACCCACGGCCGACGGGGCGCATCGGCTGCAGCGCACGCGGGCCGGCTACACGGCGGAGGGGTCCATGCTCTCCACCCACCTGCTGCTGCGCGACGCCGCGGGGCAGCCGTTGGCTTGTGGGGACGGCTCGCTCACGGTCGACGTGGAGGTGAGCACGAGCGGCGCGTCGGGTCCCTGGACCTCCACCGCCGAGGACGTGCAGGTGCGGTGTGCGGACGCCGCGTCGGGCGACGTGGCGATGGTGCTCGACAACTCCGGGTCCACTGCAGACGTCGTCGCCACCCTGCGCGGCGCGAGCTCCCTCCTGGTCGACGACGTGATCGACGCGGGTGGGCGGGCCTCCCTGGTGCGCGTGTCCACCAACGCCCGCGTGCTCCACGAGCTCACGGACGACAGCCAGGCCCTCGTCACGTCCATCGTGGAGGGCCTGAACGACGACTCGAACGGCTGGACCGCCCTCTGGGACGGCGTCCGCATGGGCAACGAGACCTTCGGGGGTGCCGTGGTGCACCGCGACGGGGCCGTGGTCTGGGACGATCTCGAGGACTTCTGCAGCGCCAGCGATCGTCTCGGGATCGTGGTGTTCACGGACGGCCACGAGAACAACTCGGCGGATCAGCAGGATTACGACCACATCCGCTACCCGGGCGACGGCTACGCCACCACGCTCGAGGATCTGCAGTCCCTGCACGTCGCCGGCCAGAGCACGCCGATCTACACGATCGGCCTCGGCGACACGCCCGACCACGCGCAGCTCGGCCGGCTCGCGGACTCCACGGGGGGCGCGCACACCGCGATCACCGAGGTCGCCGAGATCGGCCCGGTGTTCGAGCAGATCGGGTCGTGGATGCAGTCCACCCACCAGGTCTGTGCCACGCTGCCCGAGACCGTGTGCGGCACGTCGCACGTCCGGGTCACGTGGTCGTTGCGGGACGCCTCCGGGAGCCAGATCGACCACGGGTCGATGGTGCAGGGCGTCACCATGGACTGCCCGCTGCCGGACCCCTCGGGCCGCACGGCGGTCGTGCTCCTCACGCTCACCAACCCGCACCTCCCGCCCGCGGACGTCGATCGGTTCGCCGCCAACACCGTCGACTGGGTGAGCCCCGTGGCCGCTCCGCGCGTGCTCGTGGTGCTCGACGACAACCACCACGGTGAGTTCGCGGGCGACGCGGACGCCATCGCGGCCATGCTCCAGGGGCGCGGCTACGACGTCGCGCGGCTCGACGAGCCCACCCACGGCATCACGGGGGCGGACCTCGCGGGGTTCGACGTCGTATGGTTCAGCAACCCAGGCTACCCGCCCGACGACATGGGCTCGATCCAGGCGCTCGCGGCGTTCGCCGCCGCGGGTGGTGGGTTGGTGTTGCAGGGTGACGACATGACCTGGACCGAGGGTGCCGGTTTCAGCATGGAGGCAATCACCGGCCTCACGCACGTCGACAATGGCGTGCAGACCTGCGGTCACCCCACCAACGACAACCTCGGCGACCGCTTCTCGCTGGAGGTGACCAACGCCCACCCGCTGTTCGCGGGCCTCACGCAGACCACCTGGCTCTACGGCGACGACATCGATCTCTCCACGCCCAACGGCTCCAGCGAGGTGATCGCGGAGGCCGGGCTCGAGGGTGAGCCCACCTGCGCGCTGCGTCCGGCCGTGGCGGTGATCGACCCCTGATGCGTCGCGCCTGGCTCCTGCTGCTCGCGGCCTGCGCGCCCACGGACTGGGAGGCGCGCGACGGGCGGGCGTGGGACGACTGGCGCGCGGTGCCCATCCGGCTGGAGGGCCGGGTGACGACGGCTGGTGCGCCCCTGGCCGGCGCCGTGGTGACGGCGGGCGGATCGAGCGTGCAGACCGGTGGCGACGGCAAGTTCGCGATCGACGGGCTCCCGCGCCACAACGCGCTCGTCGAGGTGGAGGCGCCCGGCATCCACCCCGCCGTGCGCACCGCCTGGCTCGCGCGGACCGAGGACGTCGGATCCGTGGCGGTGGACATCGCCGTGGAGCCCGTGGAGCCCGACGTCGCGCGGCTCGTGTTCGGCGGCGACGTGATGTTCGGGCGGCGCTTCGTGGACGTCGACGGCACGACACCCCACGAGGAGCCCTATCCGGACCGCGAGGACGCCCTGGTCCGGGCATCCGACCCCGCCCCGGGCGCCCTCGACGTCCTCTCGCGCGTCGCGCCGCTGCTGTCGACCGGCGACTGGACCTCGGTGAACTTCGAGTCGCCGTTCGTCCGCACGCCGAACACGCCGCACCCCGAGAAGCCGTTCGTGTTCTACAGCGACCCCGCGACCCTCCCGTCGCTGCGGGCGTCCGGCATCGACTACCTGGGCCTCGGGAACAACCACGTCTACGACTACCTGCAGGACGGCCTGCGGCAGACCCTCGACACCGTCGAGGCGACCCAGATGCCCCACGCGGGCGCGGGGGTCACCCCGGCGGAGGCCTGGACCCCCTGGACCTTCGCGGTGCGCGAGCTGCCTCTGGCGTACTTCTGCGCCACGTCGATCGACGGCTGGCGCTGGGATCCCGCCGTGTCGTACGTGGCCGACAGCACCAAGGGGGGCGCTGCGGACCTCGGGGTCACGAGCGACATCCAGGCGGCGGTCGGCCAGGCCCTGGGCGCCGGTGACCATCCGGTCGTCCAGATCCACACCGGTGTGGAGTACTCCTACGGGCCCAACACGCGCGTCCGGGAGCACGTCGCGAACGTGCTCGCCGCAGGGGCGGAGCTCGTGATCGGGCACCATCCGCACACCGCGCAGGGCTTCAGCGAGATCGGCGGGGTGTTCGTGGCGTGGTCGCTCGGCAACCTCGCCTTCGACGGACTGCGGCTCGAGACGCTGCTCGGGGCCGTGGTGGAGGTCGATCTCGGGCCGGAGGCCTGGCAGCGCGCACGGGTGCATCCGGTGTACCTCGAGGACTTCCGTCCGCGGCAGATGACCGGGCCCCTGGCGTCGCGTGCGTTGCGCCAGATGGCGGAGTTCTCGGAAGGGCTCGTGGTCGTGGAGGAGTCCGGCGTCGGCCGGATCGTCCGGGACGCCGAGGTGACCTGGGAGCGCCGCACGATCGAGGTGCCCGTGGAGGTCGGTGCGGACGGGCTGGCCGTGGTGGACCTCCGGGATCACGCCGCGCCGGACGAGTCTGCGCTGCGCGTCGACACCGACGCCCCCACCGCCCAGGTCCGGTTCGGCCGCGACCTCATGGTCCACGGCACGTTCGAGGACGAAGACGTCGACGAGGACAGCTTCGAGGTGGCGCGCTGGGACCACACGCCCGACTCGCTGTTCCCCTGCCGGGAGGCGCGGAGCGGGGTGGGCGCCCTGTGCAGCGTGCGCTCCTACACCGACCTCGACATCTCGGTGGCCCCGTTCCGGAACCGGATCCGGGTCTTCGGCGACGCGGAGGGCACGCCCGAGAAGGACATCTCGCTCCTCGGGTGGACGAAGGCGGACGACGCCGGCGACGTCGACCTGCGGGTGCAGTACCACGCATCCTTCGGGGAGACCGTGTTCGGCGAGGAGGTCGTCGGCACCGTCGGGGGCGGCACACACGACTGGACGCCGTTCCGCTACGACTTCCGGCTCCCCGACGACCTCACGCCCGAGAACGACCCCGAGCTCAACCCGCGCGCCATGCGCCTGTTCCTCGACCACCAGATCCCGCGGGTGCGCGCCCGGGGCCGGGTGGCCTTCGACGACTTCGCGATGGTCGGATGGAGCGCGGTGCCCGAGAGCGTGCCGGCCGCGCGCGACCGGCCGCACCCGAACGACTTCCTGAAGATCAGCGCGCCGCCCGGGATGTGGACGGTGACGGTGGAGCTCGGCAGGCCCCGCTGACCACTACCGCACTTCGATGACCACCGGCTTCTCCCCCTTCCCCGCCAGCAGCACGGTGGGCGCGGCGCGCAGGAGGGGGTCCCAGGCGGACGCATCGTCGAGGGACAGCGACAGCCCGCCGCCCACGACGTCCAGGTCCTGCATCGAGATGGCGGGCGCCTCGGGACGGAGGCGCGTGGAGAACGCGAAGTCACCGCGCTGGATGCGCAGCTCGCGCGGTCCGGGCTCGACGGTCGCGCGGTGGACGAGCTGGCCCGTGACCCCTTCCTCGGTCCGCATGGCGACGGACGTCCCGACGGGACGGCGGGCGACCTGTGCGACCAGGGCCGCGACCTCCGGCTCCTCGCTGGCGTCGATCCAGGTGGCGGGGATCTCCCCGTGCACCTTCTCGGTGTCGATCACCAGCCACACATCGCCCGCGAGGGCGCTCCCGAGAAGCATCGCGAACATGTTCACCTCCGTTGTCCCCACCGTCACTCCGGCAGGCGAAAGGCGTTCGGTCGCGATGTGAAACCGTCGTGGATCGGCGGGTCAGAAGGTGCCGTCGGCGAGCCAGCCCTGCACGACCGCGTCCGGGGTGGGACCACCAGCACAGGCGCCCGAGATCCCGATGAACACCCCGCGGCGCCCGGCCACCCGGATCCAACGGCCGATCACGAACCCCGCCCCATCCTGATCCCCAGCAAGGCGACCCGATCCGTCGTACCCGCTCCAGACGGTCCCGATCGACGCGTCCACGTTCAGGGACTCGTCGTAGAGGTCGCCCGAGAATGCGCCGGATCCCACGGTGCCCGAGGCATCCCAGCTCGTCTCCACGAAGGCCCAGCCTCCGTTCCAGGAGCCCCCTGTGTACATCCCGCCGATCCACCGGTCGAACGGCCCGCCAGAGCACCCGGTGGCCTCATAGACCAGGGTCAGCTCGTCCAGTTGGGCCGCGATGGTGTCCGGCTGCAAGCGGACGGGACCCGACTCGGAGATCACCGGCACACCGCCGTTCAGGGCGGTCGTGATCTCCGTGACCTCACCGACGACGATGCACGCCTCCATGGTGTCGGAGACACACGCGTGGGCGGTGGAGAGGGCGAACAGCAGGGTCATGGGGGGCTCCAGGGCATTCGCCGATACCTACCCTCACCGGCAGCCGGACGAGGCCTCCGATACATCAACACCACGAAGCAGGACAGAGGCTCACTCGCGCCGCTCGCGGCGGTCTTCCCGCCCTTCCCGTCGGTCCTCCCGGAGCTCCTCGCCCGACTCGCCGAGCTCGCGGTACGCCATGCCCCGCAGCTCGTTCAGCAGACCCCGCTTGGCGACGACGTCCGCCGCGCTCGCCGTGCCCGCATCGAAGCGGGGCTGCATGCCGGCCAGCGCATCGGCGATCTGCCGGGTGCGGGCCAGGTCCATGCGCGCCTGCCCACGGTCCACGACATCGTCGCGCCGGTCGCGCCGGTCGTCGCGCACGTCGTGACCGTCCTTGGCGCCCCCTTCCACCGCCCGCTCCACCCGGCTGCCCTGGAGCTCCCGGTTGCTCCGCTGCACCTCACGGCGCGCCTCACCGACGTCCCGACGGCTCTCGCGCAGCTCCTGCTGCAGCCACGTGCGCAGGGACGTGTCGGCAGCCTGCTCGGCGGCGCGATCGCCCGTCTGGATCGCGGTGTTCCAGCGCGCGGTCGCATCGATGAGCACCCGGAGGTCCCGGCGGTCGTCCGCCCGATCGCGGTGGTCGTCGAGCCGCTCCACCGCCGCTCCCCTGCCGAGACCGGGCTCCACCGCAGACGCTGTCATCGCCATCAGCAACGTGATCTTCCCTCCTCGATCGGTCGGACCCACGAGCCCCGAGCACCAGAAACCCTCAGATCCACCCCTGGTCGTCCAGGAACCGCACGCCACCGCCCGTGATGGGGCCGTAGAGCACGAGCCCGATCCGCCCCGCGACCCCGGGCAGCACCACCTGCACCCGCCAGATCGTCCCGGACTTCCGCACGTCCGCCCAGACCAGGAAGGGCCAGTGCACGTCGTTCGCCTCCAGGACCCCGAGGTGGAAGGGATCGACGCGCGTGCGCGCCGCGTCCACCAGACCCACGGCCACCATCGGGCCGTCCGCGACGTCACCGTTCGGGGGTACGCCGTCGACGACCGCACGCATGAGGACCTGGTTGCCCTGCGGGATCACCTCGAGCTGCGGCCGGCGATGGCGACCGAACGACTTGAACCGACCGGCATGCAGGCGCACGTTGCGCGCCATGAAGTTGGGCTTGTCGCGCAGGGGCTCGTGGTGCCCTCCGAGCCGCAGCGGCAGGCTCCCCGGCGTGCTCGAGAACGACGCCACCGGCCCGAGGGCCGCCACCGGCAGCCCGCCCCGGAAGGCCTCGATCAACACGTCGCCCGTGTAGCGCCCGTGGAGGTTCATGCTGCCCTCGTACGCCTGGGCGGTGTAGCCGAGCCGGGTGTTCGCGTAGCCAGCGAACTCCCCCGTGGGCGAGGCCACGGTGACCGGCACGGTCCCCTGCCCCACCACGACCTGGAGCGCGTTGGCGAGGGCCGTGGAGCACTCGTGGGGCATGGCGAGGAGCGTCCAGAACGGCTGGCCACCCGCCAGGACACGGACCTCACGCAGCGGCCAGAGGTCTCCGGGAGCCTCGAGCTGCGGGATGTCCGCCTTGGGGGACTGCAGATCGGGCGGCGACACCGGCTTGCTCCGCATGCCCTCCTTGTAGATGCCCTGAAGAGGCGAGTTCGCGAGCTCGCTCCCGCCCAGGGAGGTCCCGCTCTGGCGGCCGAGCGGGTCGAGCCCGAGACCCGACGGTGTCACCTCGGTGTAGCGGGGGTCGAGGGTGATGTCGTCGGTGAACGCGAGGCTCGCGTGCTCCAGCGCATCCACCAGGGCGGCCGCGAAGGCCTCCCCGGAGGTCTGCACCATGCCGACGGCCGCCTCGAGGTCCTCGCCCACCGTCCGGACGTCGTCCATGGGCACGTTGCGCGGCACCAGGTTCACGTCGCCCACGGCCCCACCGCCGATGCCGACAGGCACGGGGTCGGCGAGCCGCGTGCGCGCGATCATCGCGCCCACACCGTACGCGTCGGGGGTCGTGATGGCGTGCTTGCTGCCCACGAGGGTGGGGGTGGCGCCGAAGATGCCGAGGGCACCGATGTTGGGACCGGAGGGCTCCCGGGCGACGAGCATGTGCAGGCGGACGTCCACGAGCGCGAGGTCGTCCGGACCCGGGCGCATCGGACGCCGCGGACCGTGGTGGAACGGGAGGAGCGGCAACACCGGGCCCACCTTGCCGTCCTTCAGGAGCCCGCGGAGCACGCCGTCGACGGTGTTCGCCGAGGGCGGCGACGCCGGGCCGGAGGGTGGCTTCGTGCTCACCGGATGCACGGACACCGGGAGGAGGTCGCCGCGCTCGAAGGCCGGCGTGCCCGGAGGGGCCCCGGAACCCAGCCAGGACGGCGCGGGTGCCGTGTTGAAGCGCTCGGCGAGGTCGAGCTTCTCGGCGTGGGTCAGTGGAGCGGGATCGGTCCAGAGGAGCGTGTCGGGGTCGACGTTCGCGAAGCTCCCGTCCAGCGCGCTGCTGCTGCGGTTGTTCGCCCAGCCCCAGAGCCGCGGGGCCGTGAGCGCGACCTCCGCGGGCCGGAGGGTGACGAGGTCCGGCGTGCGCGCCGCCGGGCCCAGGATCGCCCGCACGGCGGCCTCCAGACGCCCGCAGAGCACGTCCGCGGTGGGCTGATCGAACGGGGCGTCCCAGTGAGGGTCGCGCACCCAGGCGGGCCCGGCGAGCCGGTCGAACGACAGCGCCCCGAGCAGCCCGGACGGCCCCCGGTGGCAGTGGCTGGCACAGAGCGCGATGCGATCCGTGGTGAGCCCCACGTCCGCGAGCGCGATGCCGAGCTTCTCGTGCAGGTAGCGGCTGCCCGCGAACAGGTCGATGGTAGCGAGCAGGACGCGCGTCCCCGCGTCGTCCTCGAGCAACAGCAGGCACGCCTGGATGCGGCCGAAGGTGCCCTGTGCCGCGTTGGCGGTGGGCCCGACCCCCGCGAGCCCCACGCCCAGCGGCGGGGTGACGTCGACGCGGGCGGAACCCGCGCGAAAGCCGTTGCCGGCGGGTGGATCGGTGCGTGGGACACGGTGCAGGTCGAAGGGCATCGGACCATCATCCAGATGCCCGCCCCCCGGGTCAAGCCTCAGACGACGCGGTAGTCCGGGAAGTCCATCGACGCGCAACAGGCCCCGATGCCCTCCCAGATCCCCATGAGCTCAGGCGTGCGGTGGGCCCGCTGCATCGCCTCCGCGTCGCGCCATTGGAAGATCTCGATGAACTTCCCGGCGGCTCCGTGGCTCTCGGAGCCCTGGCCCTCCAGGACGACCACCGGCTCGTCGCTGCGCAGGCCGAGACGGAGCAGCGTGGGCCCATGCTCGGCGAGGAGCGCCCGGAGGGCGTCCTCCTGGCCGGGCTTCGCGGTGTACTGGCAGATCGTGTAGGTGCTACCGCTCTTCATGGAGACCCTCCGTTCGGATGGGCATCCTCACACACCCCAGAGGTTCCGACCAGCCCAGGGTTGGTTGTCCGCCAGGCAGTCGGCCAGCTCGTCGTACAGCCGACGCGTCGCCCGGCCCAGCGCCTGTGGGTCGGACGCGTGGGGACGGAGGACCGCCGCCATGCGCTCGGAGAGGCTGCCTTCGCGGATCACGCCCTCGGCGATGTCGAGGTAGTGCAGCTCGTCGGGGGGACAGACCGTGCGGGCGCCCTCCAGCACGGCCTGCAGGACCTCCCGGGTCGTCCCACCCTGCGCCAGGAAGTGGGGAGCCGTGACCCTCGCCCCCGTCCCGTGCCAGACGGTGCTCCGGAAGTCCGCCACCAGGACGCCCTGATCGACCGTCGGCAGGGGCTTCGACGCGAGCCAGCGGAGCCCGTGGCGCGTGAAGGCCGCTACGGCCACGTCCATCTTCACGCACTCCTGCGTGTCGAGGACGCGGACCTCCATCGAGTGCCGGGAGAACTTGAACACCGCGCCGCGGGCATTGAAGAACTCGCGGCGGAGGACCTGGGCGTCCGGAAGCCGGTCGACGGCGGCGTACATGGGTCCCAGGACGTCCTTGCGGTAGGCCGCGAGCGTGGAGATGTGCTCGGGCACGATGTCGCCACAGGACTCCGGGATGCGCGCCTGGTGCTGGATGATCCACGCCAGCCGGTTGTCCACGGCCTCCTGGAGCTGACCGTCGTACATCGGGGAGCTCGCGGAGAGGCCCGGCAGGTACGGGATGAGCAGGCGGGCCGCGTTCATCATCGCCACCGCCTCCTCGTCCGTGCCGAGCGGCAGGTTGACGTGCATGGCCTGGACGTTGGCCCACCCATGCGTGCGCAGGTTGAACAGGCGCTCGTACGTCGCGTAGATCTTCCGGCCCGACCGCGACCAGATGCGCGTGCGGGCAGGGTCGAGCCACGGGTGCATGGCGGTGGGCAGCAGGCGTGCACCGCGCACGGCGAGCAGGCTGGAGAGGCGCTTGACCAGCTCGGCGAGCACGATCTCCGAGTCGCCGAGGCTCGCGAGGGGCCGGTTGGTCTTCAGCTCCAGCACGTGGTCCATGATCTCGTTGGACAGCCCGACCACACCGAGCTCGAGGTCGCTCGTTGGACGCCCGGCGAGCTCGCGCAGGGTGTCCGCGACGGCCCCGATGGGCTCCAGGCGATCGTCGACGATCGGGTACTCGAGCTCGAGACCGACCACCTCGTAGGCCTTGTAGGGCTCGGCGACGGGCGAGCGGGCGACCTCGATGGGCGCTCGCAGGGGCTTGCGGTCGAGGGCCGCGTGCAGCGCGCCTCCCGAGCGCTCGATGCGGTCGTCGAACCAGCGGAAGAGGTCTTCGTAGATGACGTCGCCGTCGGCGGCGTCGTCGTAGCCGGTGTCGAGGTTCGGGTTGTCGTTGATCTCGATGACCACGACCCCGTCGTCCGTCTGCTTGAGATCGACCCCGTACAGGCCGTCGCCCACGAGACCGGCGGCCGTGCACGCGAGCGCCACGACGTCGGGATCGGCCGTGCGGCGCGGGACCGCCTCGACCTTGCCGTAGGACACGTGGCCCTCCTTGGCGCGCGCGATCTGCCAGTGCCCCTTGGCCATGTAGTACCGCGCCACGAAGAGCGGGCGGCCGTCCAGCACCGTGACGCGCCAGTCGTAGGCGGTCGGCATGTAGCCCTGCACCACGAGCAGCGGGGACTGCGCGAACCACTCGGCTCCGACGCGCTCCCAGTCGGCCGCGCTGGCGATCTTCTTCACGCCCTGGGAGAAGCTCCCGTCCGGCAGCTTCGCGACCACGGGTGTACCGAGGGTGTCCGCGAGCTCCTCGAAGGTCGTGCGCGGCGTGGCGAGGAGCGTGGGGGGCGTGGACACGCCCGAGCGCCCGAGGAGCTCCTGCAGGTAGACCTTGTTGCAGCAGCGCAGGATCGACCGGGGGTCGTCGATGACCGGCATCCCGAGGCTGGCCGCCCGCTGCACGAACGCGAAGCTCGGCTCGTGCACGCCCGTCACGTTGCGGATGAACAGGGCGTCGTGATCGGCCACCCGCCCGATCTCGCCGAGCCCGAACGGCTCGACGGCCACGCCCATGCGGTTGCCGACGCGGATGAGCTTCTCGATCGTGTCGGTGGTGGACGGACGGTTGGGACCCGCCTGGTCGTAGAGCACGCCCAGGCTGAACGCGACCGACGCCCGGGGCGCGGTCGCCCGACGCCCGTAGAAGGCCGCGACGAGCCGGGAGCGCTCGTTCCCGTCGAGGCTGCCGATGGTGATCGCGCGCACGTCGCGCACCCGCCAGCCGCGCGCGGTCTTCACCATCGTGAGCTCGAGCAGGGGGTGCGGGAACGCCGAGTGCACCGAGCGCCCGATGGTGCGGAAGCGCGGCTCGGTGGCCTGCCCGCCCAGCACGTGGCCCCGCACCTCGTCGCCCTCCTCGCCCGCCGCGAGCCCGAGCTCGAGGAGCTGGCGCTTCACGGATGCGGGGTCCTGCAGGCGCACGATGGTGTCGATGCTCGGCTCGACCTCCTGGCCCCGGGCGTCCGCGATGAGGGAGACGTAGTAGCCGGACGACAGGTACTCCTGCTCGCGACAGAGGTTCAGCACCCGGCAGGGCGTGCGGGTGCCGACGTGCACGCCCTCCAGGTACTCCTCCGCGGTGACGCAGATGACCCCGGGCTCCTCGGGGAGGCGGTCGGCGTCGGTGGAGACGACGAGCAGCATGCGGACGGGCTTCAAGAGGGACCTCCGGGAAGGATCTCGACGATCACGGCGTCGTGCGTGGCGTCGCCGAGCAGGATGGCCTGGGTGAGACGGCGGCGACCCACGGTGTACACGCCCTCTTCACGATCGAAGGGGGGCTGGGGCCACGGGTCGGTGACGAAGAACGAGTCGCCGCCGTCGGCATAGCCCGTCACGACCACGAAGTGGCCGACAGGAGCGCCGTGGATGTCGTCGTCCTGGTTGTCGTGGGGGCGCTCGCGGGGCTCCTGGTAGAGCCAGGTGATGGAGAGGCCGCAGATCAGCGGGTGACCGGCGTCCAGCGCGTCGGTGAGCCTGCGGGTGCGGAGCTCGCCGAGCTCGACGTCCCCTCCGTCCATCATGTACGCGAGCCAGGCCTCGTGGACCCGTCGGAGACGACCGGGCTTCAGGCCCTCGGTGCGCAGGCGGAGGCGCCGGGCGACCTCGTCGTGCGGGAGGTCCCACCAGGACGGGTCGAAGACCTGCACCGCGAAAGGGTGGCAGCACACGCGCATGCCGTGGGCGATGGCCGCACGGCCCAGGTACGGCGCGAACGTGCCGCCGTCCGGGTTGCGCGGAGTCCTCGCGCGCACCCGCGCGACGTCGGTGTCGACACCGTGGAACTGGAGGACCGCCGCGAGGCACGTGGGCCCGCAGCTGACCTCGTCCGGCTGGACGAGCGGAGGGACGGTGAGGCGGAGCTCGTCGGTCATGCAGCCTGCTATCCAGGGCTACACGGTGCGCTACAGAGCGATGGGGTACACCGCGCCCACGGTGAGGCCTTCGACACCCGACGTGGGCGCGCCCACCAGGATGTGATCGTCGAAGGTCGACATCACGGAGCCGAAGCGACCCTCGAGCGGGATCTCGCCGACGATCAGGCGGGCGGCGGGGGTCTCGAGGCCCGCGTCGGTCCAGCGGTGGAGCTCGATACCTCCGGCCCGACGCACACCGCCCTGGCCGCCGAGGGGGGCCGCGATGGCGACCAGCGGCTCGCCCTGGACGCGCACGATGCCCACGGAGCCCCCGTACCGACCGGCCGCGTCACGACCCACGAGCCCGTACGTCCGGTCGAGGCCCTGGAACGGCAGGAGCTCGGCGCGCTGGGTCTCGGAGTCCAGCGGCAGGCGATGATCGGGCCAGGGCTGGCGGGGCACCTGGAGGATCCACGAGCCTGGGACCATCCACGCCGCTCCGTGCTCGGCGAAGTACACGCGGTACTCGTCGCCGCCCGCGATCAGGTCGTTCACGCCGTCCCCATCGACGTCGTCGCCCGAAGCGAGCCCGGTCCCGAGCCGGGTGTTGAGCACCTCGAGCTGCAGCGTGCTCACGAGCGGCTCCGAGGCGCACCCGGCCCCTCCCGAGCCCCAGAACACCCGCACGCTCCCCTGGTTGTTCCAGTCGCGCCCGAACTCCTCGCCGGACGCGCCCACGGCGAGCTCGTCGCAGCCGTCGCCGTCGAGGTCGCCCATGGGGGCCAGGGCCACGCCGAGCCGGTCGAAGCGCTCGTTCCCCTTCACGATGGGCGCGTCGCAGAACAGGTCGATCCCCGGACCGACGTACGGGCGGCCGCGGAGCACCGCGAAACCCCCGACGTCGTCCCAGAGCGTGCTGCCCACCACGAGGTCGTCGAACCCGTCGCCGTCGTGGTCGAAGCCCCCGGCGACCCGCTCGATGTTGCCGTACTCGAGCGGCCCGAACCACGCGAAGGAGGCCGTGGGGTCGATCCCGGTGGCGCTTCCCCGGTACACCCAGAGGCTCCCGGTCAGCGAGAGCGCATCCCCGCAGCCCTGGGCGTCGTTGAACTCCACACCGGGGAACCCGAGCCGGGAGTCCGTGCGCGCGACCACGACGAGGTCGTCGAACCCGTCGCCGTCGAAGTCGCTGACGGCCAGCCCGTGCCCGAAGCGGTCCGAGCCCGAGTGCGTGGGGTGCCCGCCCAGGAAGAGCGTCGGCGGCCCGTACGACCCATCGGGCTGGGCCGCGCTCGCGAACACGGCTCCGGCGTTCCCACCCACCGTCGGGACCCCCGCGTCGGGCGCGCCGAACACGAGGTCGAGGTCGCCGTCGCCGTCCACGTCGACCCGCGTGAGCGCCTGGCCGATCTGGTGGCCCGAGGGCACCCCGGCCAGCGAGAGCTGGGTGGTCCCGTCGTCGCCACCGGACGCGAAGAACGGCGCGCCCACCTCGATGCCGTAGGCGTTCGAGTAGCCGGCGAGGGCCACGAAGTCGCCGGTGCCGTCGAGGTTCATGTCGCCGAGGCCGGCCACGGCCTGCCCCAGGCGGTCTCCCGCGCTGGCCCCGTCCACGTCGAAGGTCGCGCCCGTCGAGGACACCACCACACCCGAGAGCGGCGGGTCGACGAACGCGTACACCATGCCCTGGTCGCTGCGGTTCGTCTGGGCGCGGTAGGCCCCGACGACGACGTCCGCGCGGAGGTTGCCGTCCATGTCGTCCAGCCGCGCGTCGGACCCGAAGAAGTCGAAGGGGTCGGCTCCGGTGGCGGCCCAGGAGGCGGCGGTCGTGGGGATGGGATCGATCGCGTCGAGCGGCGCGGTGCCCCCGTAGAGGTAGACCGCCCCCTGGCTCTCCTCCCCTGCGCGCCACGCGGCCACGAGCAGGTCGGCGCGCCCGTCCCCGTCGACCTCCCCCGCCGAGAGCCGTCGCCCGAACTGGCTCGCCTCGCCCGGCGGTCCCGCGAGCACCCGGACGGGGTCGCGGGTGAGGATGCTGCCGTCGTCGCGACCCGCGTACAGGAACACCGAGCCACCGTCGAGCTCGCCGTCCACGCCGAGGTCCGGGGCGCCCGCCGCGAGGTCACACAGCCCGTCCCCGTCGAAGTCGGCGGCCGCCAGAGAGGCCCCGAGGCCCAGGAAGGGTGCCGGCTCCCAGCCGGTGGGCCCCGGGAGGCGCCCGAAGATCTCGAAGTCCGGGCGGTCCGAGTAGCCGTTGGGCCCGCCCCAGAAGACCTGGACGGCCCCCTGATCCTCCGCGGGCAGCGCGGTGGCGAGGTCGGAGGCCTCCTGGGCGCCCACGGCCAGGTCGTTCCATCCGTCCCCGTCGAAGTCGCACACGGCCAGCGCCGTACCGAACCGTCCGAACGGGATCTCCCCGATCAGCACGCGCGCGTCGGTCTCGAAGAACGCGCCCTGCACGCCGCGGTGGATCTCGACGATGCCGTTGTTCGTGGCGCCCGAGTCCGCGCGGTCCGCGCCCATCAACAGGTCTACGAGCCCGTCGCCGTCGACGTCTCCGACCGCCACGCTGCGCCCGAGGGTCCAGTTGATGCCCCCGCCGGCGAACACCTGATCGGCCACGGGGTTCAGCCCGCCCGGCCCCCCGCGGTGCACGGCGACCGACCCGCCGTAGTGGTGGTCGATGCCGGGCTCGATGAAGCCGATGGCGGCATCGGGATACCCGTCGCCGTTCACGTCACCGAGGGGCAGCGCGACCCCCTGCCCGCTGCGCTCGCCGTCGCGGGCCAGGAGCGGGGACACCGCCACCACCGACCGCACCGGGACGACCGCCGTGTCGCCCGTGTGCCGATCGATCAGCTGCACGCTCCCGGCGCCGGGCCCCGTCGCCTCCACACCGCCGCCCGACACGGCGAACGGCCCGTCGAGCACGGTGGGATCGAGCACTCCCGAGCCCGACGACGCCCGCGCGATCCAGCGACCGGAGGTCGCCGTCCCCATCGGGATCACGACCCCCTCGTGGCCCGCGACGACGAAGGTGAGCCCGTCGACCACGTCGATACGGACGTCGTGGAAGGTGCCCATCAGCGGATCCGTGACGCGGAGCACGTCCTGACCGGGTGTGCTGCCCGCGGTGTACGTACAGCCGGAGAGCCCCGCCCCGCTCGAGTCGACGTCCATGGAGCAGACGACGTCTCCCGATCCGCCCGTCCACGTGGGCGTCACCACGGCCCCGGGGGCCACGGCGGCGGCCTCCGGCGACGCGCTGAACGGTGTCAGCACCTCCACGCCCACGGACGCTGATCCGTCGCAGGTCGCGTCGGTCACCGTGATCGTGGCAGGACCCGGGACCTCGGAGGCCAGGAAGGCCCACGTGCTCGGATCCACCTCGCCGGCCTCGGGGGGCACGACAGTGAACTGCCAGTCGCCACTGCCCCCGGTGGGGACGAGCTGCACCAGGCCGAGCGGAGGCACGGCCCGCCCGTCGGGACGCAGCGTCAGAGGCTGACAATCCACGGGTGTCGGGCCCGTGGTGGGAGGGTCTGGCGGCGTCGGCAGCGGATCCACGACCACCGAGGGCCCCTTGCAGGCCCCGGCCGCCAGAACGCCCAGCCACAGGGCTCGCCGGACCATGCTACGCTACCTCCGATGCGGTCATCCTACCCCATCCTGGCGGCCTCGATCGCGTGCACGGGGGGTACCCCCGGTGGCCCGGGCGTGGAGGTCCGCGAAGAGGCCACGGGGATCCAGGCACTCCGCCCGCTCGACCCCGACGACGCTGTGGTCACCACGCCCGAGGGGCTCGTCTCCCTCCGGGCCGACACGATGCTCGATCCCACCGTGGCTCCCGTCGTGGCGGCCGCGAGGCACTTCCAGGCCGTCGTCGCCACGGAGGGCGAGCTCCTCGCGGGGGATGGGGGACTCCTGCCCTCCCCGCTCGGTCCGGAGCTCCCGGGACCCGTCACCGAGCTCGTGTCCGCGGGAACGGCGCTGTGGCTGCGCAGCGACGGGAGCTGGTGGGTGCACACCCAGAATCACCTGTTCCACCCGATGGTGGACGGGAGCCCGCTGGGCGGGGCGCTCACTGCCGGGCACCTCGACGGTGTGCCCGTGGCCTGGGCCACCGTGCCCGGAGGTCTCCTCGCCCTCGCCGACAGCGCCGACGGCCCCGTCGTGGTCGTGCGCACCGACGTCACCGCCGAGGCGCTCGCCGGGAGCACGGAGGGCCTGTGGGCCGTCGCGGACGGGCGGCTCGAGCTCTTCGACGGCGCGTCGTGGCATCGCGTCGCCCGCGACGTCACGGCCGTCGCCGCCCATCCCGACGCGCCCGGAGCGTGGATCGCCACCGCGGACGGTCCGGCACACGTGCGCTGGATCGAGGGTCGGGCCGAGACCGTGCCCGCCCCGGAGGTCTCCGGCGACTGGCGGGGCTGCGACGTGGGCGGGCGCCTCTGGACCCTCGACGCCAGCGGCGTCGCACGCCGCGCGGCCGCCGTCCCCGTGGCCCTGATCTCCGGGCTGGCGGACGGCGCGGTGCTCGGTGCGCCCACCACCGTGCGCGTCGATGTCAGTCACCCCCGCGTGGTCGAGAGCGTCGAGCTCCTGGTGGATGGTCGGGCCGTCGCGCTCGGCATCGACAGCACCGGTCTGCGCGCCGCCCTCCTCGACCCCAGCGCGCTGGAGGCCGGCGAGCACGAGGCGGTCGTGCGCGCGACCTGGACCAGCGACGGCGAGCCCCTCGCCTTCGAGGGCACCCCCGTGCGGTTCACGGCCGCCGCGTCGGGCCCCATCACCTGGCTCGACAACGTGGAGCCGCTCCACCGGGCGCGCTGCGCGATCTGCCACGACAACGGCACGGAGACCATCCTCGCCGACCGGGACGCGTGGGTCGCGAACGTCGACCGCATCCTCACCGAGGTCGAGGCCGCCCGCATGCCCCTCGGGGGCGATCCTCTCGACGAGGCCACGATCGGCGTGATCCGGACGTGGCGGGATACGGACTTCCCATGATCCTGCTCGCGCTGGCCGCCTGGGCGCAGGACGCCCCCCCACCCGGTGAGTGCCTGCCGGGCGAAGAGCTGCTCGACGGCACCTCCTGGCTGAAGGCGCTGTCCCTCGACCTGCGCGGAGAGCTCCCGTCGCTCGAGGAGTACGAGGCCGTCGCGGCCGGCGAGCCCGTGCAGACCTACATCGACGGCTGGCTCGACACCGAGGCCTTCGCCGACCAGGTCGTGCGCTACCACAGCAGCCTCGTGTGGCCGAACGTCTCCGACATCCGTCTGCTCAGCAACCGCCAGCGGCTCATCTCCACCGGCGGGATCTACTGGCGCTACCTCGTGGCCCCGCACTACCGCGGCGGGCCGATCCAGTGCGGCGACTGGCCCGCCGAGACCGGCCCCGATGGTGAGCTCGTGCTCGTGGAGGACGAGAACGGCTGGGTGCAGGAGGGGTGGGTGTGGGTGAACCCCTACTGGGACCCCGAGAACCCCGTGAAGGTGTGCGCGTTCGAGGCCCAGGAGGCGCTGGTCAGCCCGCTCGGCACCGTGTGCAACACGTACGACAGCCGGTACGACCAGTACTGCGGGTGCGGGCCGGAGCTGCAGTGGTGCGACACGCCCTCCCTCGGCCACGTGCAGGAGGACGGCTACCAGGCGCCCGTGCACCGGTCGATCGCGCGCGACGTCGAGCTCCGGATCAAGCGGGTGATCCAGGAGGATCTCCCGTACACCGACATCCTCACGAGCCGCACGGCCTTCGTGAACGGCCCGCTGGTGCACTTCTACCGGCACAACCTCTGGACCCCGGCCCACGTGCGGTTCAACGAGGTGCCGGTCGATCCCGAGCTGCTGCCGGACCTCGCGTTCACCGACGAGGACACATGGGTGCCCGTGGAGCTGGGGCCCGAGCAGTCGGGGATCCTGACGTCCCCGCTGTACCTCATGAAGTACCAGACGCACCGGGCCCGCGCGAACCGCTTCTACAACGCGTTCCTCTGCCAGCCCTTCCAGCCCCCGGACGGCGGCGTGGAGGGTGTGGACGACCCGGACCCGAGCCTGGATCTGTCGACACGGGCGGGCTGCAAGTACTGCCACGCCATCCTGGAGCCCGCTGGCGCGCACTGGGCCCGCTGGACCCCCTACGGCGCCGGCTACCTCGACCCCACGGGCTTCCCGGTGGCCTCGGACGACTGTCACTGGTGCGCGAGCACCGGCGAGAGCTGCTCCACCGAGTGCCGCGAGTTCTACGTGGTGGATCCCCTCACCTCCGAGGAGCACCCCTACGTCGGGATGCTCCGCTCCTACGAGTTCCTGGAGGGCCGCCACTACGCGAACGCCCAGCTCGGCCCGACGCACCTCGTGAACACCACGGTCGCCGACGGGCGGCTGCCCCGCTGCGTGGCCCGCCGCACGGCCGAGTGGCTCCTGGGTCGCAACACGGACTCGCGCGACGCCGACTGGATCGAGGGTCTCGCGGACGGCTTCCGCACGAGCGGGTTCGACTACGGCACGCTCGTCCGCGACATCGTCACCTCCGACAACTACCGGAGGGTGCGATGATCCTCGCCCTGCTGGCCTGTGGTGGCGGCGTCCCGGAGGGGTCCCTCGAGCTCCGGGAGGTGGCCGAGGTGCCGCTCGTGGACGACGTCGGATCCGCGGGTCGCCCGCGCCGTCGGATGAACGTCGACCAGCTCTCGGACGCCATCGAGCACGTCACGGGCTACGCGTGGGTCGAAGCGGATCAGCGCCTGTTCGACCGCCTCTCGGGCACCCTCGGCAAGCCGGAGTTCCTCGACTCCACCGAAGAGGACCTCGCGCCGGGCCTGCTGTTCCAGAAGTTCCTGGACGACGCCGCGAAGCAGACGTGTCGGCGGCGGGCCAGCGACGACGGCGTGCTGCCGGTCGAGCAGCGCGTGCTCGTCACGCCCGCCGACCCCCACGCAGACCCCGGGCTCGACCCCGAGGCCACCCGCGCCACGCTGAAGCGCGCGCTGCTGCGGTTCCACGGGCGCACGCTCGCCGACGACGACCCCGACCTCGCACGCTGGGAGTGGCTCGTGAACACCGCCTATGCGCGCACGGGCACGGGCATCGTCGCCTGGCGGGCCGTCTGCGTCGGCCTGATCACCCACCCCGACTTCTACAGCTACTGACATGCCACGCACCCCCACCCGTCGCGACGTCCTCACCGCCCTGCTCGGCACGGGTGCGCTCTCCGCCTTCACGGGCTTCAACCCCATCCTGCTGCCTTCCGCCCGCGCTCAGGAGGTCGCCACCGACCGCTACTTCCTGTTCTGCTACTTCAGCGGGGGCTGGGACCTGCTGATGTCCCTCGACCCGCGGGACCCGTCGGTGTTCAGCCCGGACCTCAAGAAGGTCACGCGCATCGAGACCGGCTTCGAGAAGCTCCCGGCGGACCGGCGCGAGCTCGTGAGCACGTCCGTGGAGGCCATGAAGTTCGGTCCCTACATCGGTCGGCTCGCCCAGCACGCCGACAAGCTGTGCGTGGTGCGTGGGCTCTCGATGGACACGCTCACCCACGAGGTCGGCAGGCGGCGGTTCATCACGGGCATCCCACCCGCCGGTCTGCAGGCCCAGGGCTCCTCGCTGATGACCGTGCTCGCGAGCCACCTCGGCGCCAACGACCCCATCCCGCAGCTCTCGGTGCGCGTAGAGTCCTACAACGATCGCTTCCCGAGCTACGCGAGCGCCATCAAGGTCGGCACGGTGGACGACCTGCTGCGCGCCCTCCGCAACGCACCCGACAGCCTGCAGATCGCCGAGCAGCAGGCCATCGACGAGGTCCTCGAGGCGTTCCGCGCCTGCCCGGAGTCCCAGGCGGACGCGTTCCTGAAGGTCGCCCACGAGTCCCGTCACGCGGCCGCGGACCTCGTGAGCCTGAACCTCGCGGGCGCCTTCGACTTCTCGTCGAACACGGCCACCGCCGAGGCCATCCGCGACCGCTACGGCTTCGCCGCCAGCGAGCTGAAGTCCGCCGGCGCCCAGGCGGCCGCGGCCGTCACGGCGCTCACCTCCGGCATCGCGCGCACCGCGAGCGTCATGGTCGCCGAGGACCTCGACGCCCACGGCCCGGAGTGGGCCACGGCCCACGGCCCCCGTCTGGAGGCGGGCTTCGACGTGGTGGCAGCGATCCTGGAGGACCTCGCGTCCCGTGAGTACGGCACCAGCGGCGACTCGTGGCTCGACCACACCACGGTGATCGGCTTCTCCGAGTTCGCGCGCACTGCGATGCTCAACAGCAGCGGCGGGCGCGATCACCATCTCGTGAACGCAGCGTTCCTCGCGGGGGCCGGGATCCGCGGTGGCACGGTCCTCGGAGCGAGCAGCGATCTCGGCATGGCGCCCGTGGCGGTGGACCTCGCGACGGGTGCGCGCGACCCCGGCGGCACGGTGGTCAACCCCGAGCACATCTTCCGCGCCCTACTCCAGGATGTCGGGATCGAAGAAGACGTGGCAGACTACAGGAAGAACCCGTTCACCGCGGTCCTGTCGTGAGCAACCGTCCCATCCTCCTGGCCATGGCCCTCGCGGCCTGTGCGCCACCGTACGCCCCTCCCGACGCGCAGGACGGGAGCAACGCCCTGGCGTTCGGCGCGACGGACGGGCTCGCCTCGGTGTCGGCAGGCGAGCTGATCCTCAACGAGATCATGGTGGACCCCGTGGGATCGGACAACCCACAGGAGTGGTTCGAGATCCACAACACCCACGTCAACGACGTCGATCTCGACGGGCTCGTGGTCACCGCGGGTGTCGCGGGCTTCACGCTCTCCGGCACCGTGGTCGTGCCGTCCGGCGGGTACGTGGTGCTCGGCGAGAACGCCAACACCGGCTCCAACGGGGGCGTGCCGGTGGACTACGCATACGGCAACCTCACGATGCCGCTGTGGAACCCGGACGCCACACACCCGTCCACCACGCTCACGATCGCGTTCGGGGCCACGGTGTTCGACTCCATCACGTACGACGCCACCTGGCCGGACGTGGAGGGTCATGCGTTCGTCCTCGACGACGCCTTCCAGAACGCCACCGACAACGACGATCCCGCGTCCTGGTGCGACGCGTGGGGCACGGCGTACGGATCGGGCGGCGTGGGCACACCGGGTGCGGCGAACGTCGACTGCGACGCCAAGGACCTCGACGGCGACGGCTGGGTGGACTGCGCGTGGACCGCGTCCGCGAGCTGCGACTGCGACGACGAGGACCCCGGCATCAACCCGGGTCTGCCGGAAGACGGCTCGGACGCCGTGGACGAGGACTGCGACGGCTTCCTGGCCACCACCACCGCCGCGGACCTCGGCGCGGGCGACCTCGTCATCAACGAGGTGCTCATCGACCCCGTCGCCACCGGCGACGGCACGGGAGAGTGGTTCGAGCTCCGGGTGGACCATGCGGGTCCCATCGACCTGAAGGGCCTGGTCCTTGAGTCCTGGATCCAGGACACCACCACGATCGAGTCGTTCACCATCGACACGAACCTCCTGGTCACCAACGGCCAGTTCGTGGTGATCGGCATCGAGAGCAACACTTCGCTGAACGGCAATGTGGCCGTCGACTACGACTGGCCCCCGGGCGGCGTGTTCAACCTCTACAACAACGTCGATCTCCTCCAGGTCCGGGCCAGCTCGGGCGGCACGATCGTCGACACGATCACCTGGGACAACGGGGTCACGTTCCCGGACCCCGCGGGTGCCAGCATGGTGCTCGAGCCCACGGCGCCCTACAACACGGCCACCGGCAACGACAGCGGCACGTCGTGGTGCGAGGCCACCGTCGCCTGGGCCGGCAGCTTCGGCGACTTCGGCAGCCCCGGCGCGGCCAACCAGTCCTGTCTCGATCGCGACGGCGACGGCTACCAGACCACCCAGTTCGGTGGAACCGACTGCGACGACACGGACCCCGCCATCAACCCCGCGGCCACCGAGATCGAGGACGACGGCATCGATCAGGACTGCGACGGACGTGACGCATTCGACGGCATCGGGAGCCTCGCGACCGGCGACATCGTCATCACGGAGATCCACAAGGAGCCCGCCGTGGTGGGCTCGAACGGCGAGTGGTTCGAGATCGTGAACCTGAGCGGCGGGCGGGTCGACCTCATCGGGATGGACGTGGAGGGCACGGGCTCCGACATCCCGTTCGCCATCGAGACCTTCCTCGTGCTCGACGACGGCGAGCGCGCCGTGATCGCCCGGAACGACGATCCCGGCGCCAACGGCAACGTCACCGCACAGTACGACTGGCCCAGCGGCTACGGGCTCTCGAACGGAAGCGACACCATCACACTGAAGGCCGGCGCGGTCACGCTCGACGCCGTGGCCTACAACGACGCCGCCTTCCCGGACATCCCGGGGGCCACGCTGTCCCTCGAGCCCACCGCCACCGACGCCACGTCGAACGACACGGGCGCCAACTGGTGCGACGGGTACACCACGTTCGGTGACGGCGACCTCGGGTCTCCCGGTACGGTGAACCCCACCTGCATCGACCGCGACGTGGACGGCGACGGCTGGCCCGAGTGTGCCTGGGCCACCACCACGCCGTGTGACTGCGACGACCGCGACAACGGCATCAGCCCCGGCGCCACCGAGATCCCCGACAACGGTGTGGACGAGAACTGCGACGGGTCCGACGCCCTCGTCACCCTCCACGACCTCGCAGCCGGAGACCTCGTGATCACCGAGGTCCTCATGCGGCCCAACGCGGTCGGGAGCAACGCGGGCGAGTGGTTCGAGGTCCTCAACGCCTCTGGGGTCGACGTCGACCTCAACGGGCTCGTCGTGAGCAACGCCAGCCAGTCGTTCACCATCGACCAGATCGTGTACCTGCCGGCCGGCGACCGCGCCGTGCTCGTCACGGACGGCGACCAGCTCCTGAACGGCGGGATCCCCTACTCGTACCCCCACACCTCCACGGCCACGACGTACGACTTCGAGTTCGTGGGCTTCACGATCTGGGACGGCGACGACGAGATCCGGCTGACCACGCCAGCGCCGAGCAACACCGAGCTCGACGTGGTGGACTACGACAACGGGCTCACCTACCCGGACCCCGACGGGTCCTCGATGCAGGTCGATCCGCTGTACGAGGACGCCGTCTCCAACGACGTCGGCGGGAACTGGTGCATCGCGCGCCAGGCCTACGGCGGCCACGACTACGGCACGCCGGGCACGGCCAACGACTCCTGCGAGTGGGCCATGCAGTTCACGTTCTCCTACGTGAGCGACGGAACCCCCGGCTACAACGACTTCTCGTTCAACACGTTCGTCGTCTTCGACCCCGACGGGACCTTCTACACCGGCAACCTCGGCGAGGGCACGGGAGCCATCGCGTCCACGGCGGCCGGCCAGAGCGTCACCTGGGCGTACGACGACACGCACATGACCTACACGGGCAGCCGCGCGTTCGGCGGCGGCGGCTGGAGCGGCACCATCGCGAGGAACGCCACCTGCCCGACCGGCAACCCGAACGCGTGGTGCAACTACTACACGGGCACGTGGTCAGGCAGCGAGATCGCGGTCCCGCCGCCCTGACATCCACTCGGCGATGCGGGTCGTGCTCGCTTCCGCCACGCCGGCCAGCATGTCGTGGACGAGGCGCTCCAGCACCCGGGCCCCCCAGCGACCCAGCGGGACGCCGAGGATGTCACCGCCGAGCGTGAGCCCGAGCACGGACGCCTCCAGCACGACCTCACAGCCCCCGTCCGCCGCAGGAAGGAACCTGTGCGAGCCGCTCAGGTGGGGCCCGGGTCCGAGGACGTCGATCGTGATGGCCCAGGTGCCGCCGTCCTGTGTCCACGTGGACCGGTCGTGCCAGACGAACCGATCGGCGGGCACGACGCTCCGGAGGAGCCGCGGCAGGCACGCGGGGTCCCCGTGCCAGCGGTGCGCCAGGTGCACGGCACGGTCGGAGGCGACGGTGGTCAGGCGCTCCACGGACGCCACACCCGGGAGCGAGGGCCCGAACCCCACGAGCCCGTCGCGATGGGCTGCGAGCACCGCGTCAGGTGCGTGATCCAGACGGAAGACGTGGGTGAACATGGCGACCTCCCACCCTGATCGTCGCACACCCCCGGTCGACGAACAAGTCCTGCTCAGGATTCGAACAAGTCTTGACGTCCCCACCACGCCGCTGCGGCGCCGAGCACCAGCAGCGCGGCGAACTTCGCCTCCTGGAGCACGATCCCCGCGCGGCCGAGCCGGTGGCTCCATGCCTTCAGCGTCTGGAGGTCGAAGGCGAGGATCGCGATGGCCAGCACGAGCACCGGCACCAGCAGACGGGGAGCCCGCCCGTCGAAGATCCCGACAGCCGCGAGCAGCATGGCCGGGAGCGCCCAGACCAGGTGGTGCTCGTACGTGTACACCGGCACGAGCAGCATGAGCACGGCGATGGCCGCGACCTGTGCGGCCCACCGGAACCCATCCGAGGGGCCTCGGCGGAACAGGGCGCCCAGGGCCAGGAGGGCGCCCAGCGAGAAGGCCTGGGAAGACGCACGAGCCAGCGCCGAGAGCGCCCCCCCGCGCCCCGGGAAGACCTGATCGAGCACGTTGGGGACGGAGTGGTTGCCGAACAGGCCGATGGGGATGGACAGGCCGTTGTAGTCCCCCGAAGCGAACTGGGGCAGCACGTGCGTGTAGAAGCGCACCTGGACGTCGAGGGGCACCAGCGGGAGCACCAGCAGGCTCGTGACCACCGCGGTGGCCACGGACACTCCCGCGGCCCACCAGCGGCCGCGCAGGACCCACCAGAGCACGAAGAGCGCCGGGCTCATCTTCGCCATGCAGCCGAGCCCGACGAGCACGCCCGCCAGGCCCTGACGATCGCGTGCGTCCGCCCACAGACCGGCCACGACGAACGCGAGCACGAGGTGGTTCGCCTGCCCCATCACCGTGTTGTTCGGGATGGCGGTGACGAGCCCCAGCAGGAGCGCGACCAGAGCCGGCACGAGCGGGTGCAGCGGGCGCCACCAGGCCGCGAGCATCGCCATCGCCAGGGCCCCGGCGAGGATGTCGAGGGCCGCCCAGGCCCGGTAGGCGCTCGGCAGGGGGAGCCAGGTCGTCCACCCCACCGCCAGCAGGAAGGGCGGCGGGTAGAAGTAGGGGTGCACCGCCGGGCGCCCGACCTGCTCGCCGGCCATCTGCAGGGCCGCGCCGTCGTAGGGGTCGAGGCCCATGCGCGCGGCGTGGGCCGCCACGTAGTACGAGCCGAAGTCCCGCCCGCCGGGCGCCGCCAGCACGCGCTCCCAGGCGCCCGCCGTGTGGGCCACCCAGAGCAGGAGCCCGATCGCGGTCAGGACGATGTTGAGGGTCGCGGTCCGGCTCAAGGCGCCAACGTCCGCTCCTGCGCCTCGCGCACCGCGGCCAGATCGCGCTTGTAGCGCTTGCGCCAGGCGCGCGGCCACGGGATGTCGCCGTCCAGGTCGACCCCCCGATCGAAGGCCCGCACCACCTCACCCTCCGAGACCGTCAACCGGAGCTCGCCGAGCACCTGGGTCTGCTCGTAGCCCCGCACCCACACGGTGCCCTCCCAGACGACGGGGTCGTAGCGGGTGCGCAGCCCGTCCGCCTCGATCAGCACGTCGATGTCGAGGGACGCGAGCTCCTTGGCCCGCTTGCCGAGCCCGTAGGCGAGCACCACGACCACGTCGGCCTCGGCGTTCAGGGACGGGAGGAGGGCCGAGAGGGCGTCGACGGGGTCGAGCTGCTCCACCCCGGCCGGCTGCAGGTACGGCTTGGACCACAGGGTGACCCCGGTGACCGCGACCTTCAGGTCGCCCGCGGGGAGCACGACGTGATCCGGCAGACCCTCGAGCCCGCGCGCGTTGGCGGAGACGACACCGTCCGGGAGCTGGCGCGGACCGTGCTCGGGATCCCCCAGGAACGGGAGATCCCGGAAAGACACGTTCAGGGCATCCCAGGACCCCGCCTCGATCGCGCGGACCATGAGGTCGTCCTGCACCCAGGCATCCGGGCGCAGCGTGTTCCCCTCGCCCACGGGGTCGTTCAGCCAGTTCCCGGGGTTGAGGAGGAGCACCGGGACACCGGTGGCGCGCACGGCCTCCGCGTACGCCTCGGTGCGGCCGAGCGATCCGCGGGGGTCGTGCGGGCAACCGCAGTCGCCCTGGGACCCCCGCTGCTCGCCACCGTACAGGAGCACGACGTCGGCGGGCGCGTTCACGATTCGATCCGCCAGCCGCCCCTCCGTGACGTGGGTTCCGACCACCGACGGATCGGCCAGCGCGAGCGAGAGCAACATCCACATGCACAGAAGGTACAATCCGCACGCACGACACGCACACGATGCCTTCCTTCGACCGTCTCCAGGCTGCCCATCGCGACCTCGCCCGCCTCGTCGCGGAGCGGGACTACCGCGCAGCGCGCGAGTGGCTCGAGGCCCACGACCACGCGGACGCGGTCGTCACCCTCGACGTGCACGCGGCGTCCGCCTGGCTCTGGGAGGCCGAGGAGGCCTGTCGCAAGGGCGATCGGGAGAGGATGAACGCGTGCCTGACGGAGGCCGCGCGCTTCCGCCGCCCCGAGAACGCGGCCCGGTTCCGCGAGGCGCGCCGCCAGATCCGCCAGGTGACGCTCGAGCTCACGAGTCCGTTCGACTGGGCCGAGGTCCTCCGGGTCGCGAGCTACCACCGCCAGCAGATGCTCGCAGGTGAGCCCGCGCCCCCGCGCTACGCGACCTTCGCCCACCCGCGCCTGATCGAGCAGGTCGGCCTGGCGGGCGTGGACCTCGACGCCCTCGAGGCCCGGGACCTCACGACGGCCCTCGACGCGGTGGCCGCGGCCTACCCGGAGGAGCTCGCCCACCGCGTCCGCGGGCTCGGCGTGCCCTTCGCGCGCTGCGCGCTCTGGATCGCCGGCGGGCGCCCGGATCTCGCGGTGCTCGACCTCCTGGAGCTCCCCGACGCGGATCCCCTCGTGTGCCTGGAGCGCGCGCGGGTGGCCTACGCGCTGGGGCTCTCCGTGCCCGCCGCCCTCGCCCTCACGGACTTCGTGATGCACCACGGCCACCATGTCGTCGTCAGGCGCCTGCACACGGGCGTCTTCCTCGCGCAGCTCGCCCACGCCAACGGCGACGACGCGCGGGCCGTCGACATCCTCCAGTCCCTCCCGCGCGACGGGATCGGTCGGCGGCCCATCCTGCTGCTGGCCGAGCTCCTCCAGGGGCTCGGGAGGCGGGACGAGGCCGCGAAGGTCCTCCGGGCCTGGTCCGACGACCACCCGTCCGACGACGATGCGGCCGAACGCCTGAAACACCTGACGTTGTAGGGCCCTGTTCGTCCCGATAGGGAAGAGCTTCACGCCTCGGGGTCGAACGCCAATGGCCATCCTCAAAGTCGCCCAGCTCGGGCATCCGGTGCTTCGGCTCGTCGCCCGCCCGGTCACCGCCCAGGAGATCGCCTCCGAGGAGTTCCAGCGCTTCTGCGACGACCTCCTCGAGACCATGGAGGAGTACGACGGCACGGGCCTGGCGGCGCCCCAGGTCCACGCGAGCCTGCGCGTGGTGGTGCTCTCCCTCGACGGCGAGCGGGAGCCCGAGTTCTTCGTGAACCCCATCATCACGGTGATCGGTGAGGAGACCTCCTCGATGATGGAGGGCTGCCTGTCGGTGGAGGGCATGCGCGCCCGCGTCTGGCGGCCCAACCACATCCGCGTGCACGCGCTCGATCGCTACGGCAAGCCCAAGGCGTACGAGCTGGAGGGCTTCCCCGCGGTGGTCACCCAGCACGAGTGCGACCACCTCGACGGTGTGCTGTACGTCGATCGCTGCGACACCCGCACCCTCGCGTTCATGACGCAGTACAAGCGCTTCGGTCCGGTCGACGAGTGGCTCGCCGAGGCGGAGCTCGAGGCCGCCGAGGACGAGGAGGGCGACGACCTCGACGTCGAGGACGCGTCCAGCGAAGAGGGCGAGCTGGCCACGCACGGCGGCGAGATCACCGAGATCGCGCCCATGCCGGGCATCGGTCCAGAGGACGACCACACCGAGGTGGAGGTGCGCTGATGGGCATCTGGTCCTGGTTCTTCCCGAGCGCGGACGACCGCGTGGCCACCGCGAAGAAGCGCATGGAGGCGGGTCGCTGGGCGGACGCACGCCTGGAGGTGCTCGAGCTCGATCACCCCGAGGCGGCGGGCATCGTGTCCGCCTGCGAGGCCGAGCTCGCGAAGATGAACCTGGAGGCCGCGATCTCCTGGTGCCGCGCGGGCGACGACCCCCGCACCTCCCACCACCTCGAGGTCGCCGAGACCTTCCGCCAGCCGGGCCTGGAGGACGCCTTCCGCGAAGCCCGTCGGGAGATGCGGGCGATCCGGCAGGAGCGCACCGTCGCCGAGCAGCGGAAGAAGGAGGAGGAGCAGGCCCGCCTGATGTCCGCCGATCCGCTCGGGCTCACCGGCGGCCCGTCCTGGCGCGACCCCACCCTGCCTGCGGACTTCCTGGACGCCCACGACGACGAGGCAGCCGCACGGCTGGCGCTGGTCGTCGAGGGCTACGACGCCTCCCTCCGGGCCAGCGTGGGCGACCTGGGAGCTCCGTTCGCCCGCGCGCTGCTCGACTTCGAGGACGGTCGCGCAGATCTCGCGCTCCAGGCGCTCCTGGCGCTCCCGGACGACGTTCCGGTCGTGCGCTTCGAGCGGGCCCGAGCGGCCTACGCCCTCGGTGACCCCGCTGCAGCCGGCCGGGAGCTCCGCACGTTCGCCAAGCTGCTCGGCCGCCACGCGAACATGGGCCGTCACCACACGGGGAGCTTCCTGGCCCTCTGCCTCACGGAGGCCGGCGACCCCGCCGAGGGCCTTCGCGTGATGCGGTCCGTCCGGGCCGACGCGCCCGACGAGGGAGGCCCGCTGTTCGCGCAGCTCCTCGAGATGAACGGCGCCCTCGACGAGGCCGAGAAGGTCCTGCTCGGGCTGGCGCGCGCCTACCCCAAGGACACCGGCGTGCACATGCTGCTCGCACGCGTCCAGCTCGCGAAGGGCGACCGCGTGAAGGCCATGACGGTGCTCGAGCGCTCCCTGCAGGCCTGCGCGTGCGCCCCGGGCTCCTGTGGGGCCCGTCCGCCCGACCTGAACGTCGTGCGTACGCTGGCCACCCTCTACCTCGAGGACCGCAAGGAGACCGATCGGGGGCTGGAGCTCGCCCAGCAGGCCGGGGCCCTGATCCAGGCACCCACCTGGGACGACGCCTACCTCCAGGCCCTCGCGGCCGACCGTGGCGGCCACCCGGACGCCCGCCGCATGGCGGAGGGTCTCTGGGAGCACACGCCGCCCGGGAGCCCCGCCCAGGAGCGCCTCGAGCGCTTCCTGCCCGCGTGATCGTCGTCGCTGCCGCCCTCGCCGGGAATCTCGGGTCCCTGGCCGACACGCCTGTGACCGCCACCGAGGACGCGGGTGCCCTCCTGCTCACCGCGGGTGCCGAGACGGCGCGCGTCCCGCTGGAGGGCTGTCCGTGGCGCGCAGCCCTCGACCGCGGCGGAGTGCTCGTGGAGCGCACCTGTGGGGCGACGGTCCAGAGCCCCGGCGTGCTGCGCCGCGTGCGCTGGGTGCCCGGGAGCCCGCCCACCACGGAGGCGGACGGCCCGCTGCTCGACGTGGTCGCCGCCACGGTCCGGGGGCACCTGGGGCGCGGCGACCTGGACGCGGCCTCCGGCGAGCTCGCCCGCTGGGCCGGTCGCCTGCAGTACGCGGGCTCGCCCGAGCTCCGCGCCGACCTGCTCGCCGCCTACGCGACCACGGTGGCCGAGCGGGCCGAGCAGGACGCCTCCTTCGGCCTCGTGGAGCGCGCGGGGTCCCGGGTGCTCGACCTGCTCCAGGGTCCGCCCGTCTGGGAGCCCGAGCGCCCGTGGGACTACATGGAGCGCCTGCGGATCGGGCCACCTCCCGGCAACCGCCCGTCGCCGGAGCGAAACGGCTACCTCCCGGACTCCGGGGCCCACCGCGCGCTGCTCGTCAGGCTGGCCACCGTGCTGGCGGCCGCCGGGCACACCACGGCCGCCGACGACCTCGCCGGTGAGGTGCTCCGCATCGACCCCGCCCACGCGGGGGCGCTGGCCCTCAGGTCAGCCCGGTAGCTCGATGCTGGGCTTCTTGGCCCGGCGCTTGTAGAGCACCACGACCTTCCCGATCACCTGGACGACCGCCGCACCCGACTGCTCGGCCAGGATGGGCGCGACGTCCTTCGCCTTGACGTCGGTGTCGCCGAGCTTGACCTTGATGAGCTCGTGGCTCTCGAGCTCCGCCACGACCTTCGCCACGACGGCGGACGACACGCCACGGTCGCCGATCTGCACGGTGGGATCGACGTGATGCGCCAGACCACGAAGGTGGGCGCGCTGCTTGCTGGTGAGTTCCATGCGCGCGTCTATCCCGTCCGGGTGCTATGAGCGCGGGTGCTCACGGATCCCGAACGCCTGGCCCGCATCCGCACGGCCCTCGATGGTCGCCTGTCCCACGTGGCGGTGGCCCTGGAGGCGCTGTACCACCGGCACAACGTGAGCGCGGTCCTGCGCACCACCGACGCTGTCGGCATCCACCGCGTGCACCTCGTGGAGGGACACTTCCGCGCCGTGCGCGGGGCGGCCCGGGGTGCCGAGCGCTGGCTGCAGCTCCACCACCACCCCGACCCCTCGGTGGCCGTCCGGGCCATCCGCGACGCCGGCTACCGGATCTGGTGCGCGGACCTCGCGGACGACGGGGTCCCCCCCGAAGAGGTCCCGCTGGACGAGCCCGTCTGCCTGTGGTTCGGCGCGGAGCTCGTCGGCGTGAGCCCCGTGGCCCGCGAGGCTGCGGACGGTGTCGTCACGGTGCCCATGCGGGGGCTCGCCCAGTCGCTCAACGTGAGCGTGGCGGCGGCCGTCACCATGCGCCCGATCGCAGAACGGGCCCGCGCGCTCGGCGAACGGGCCCTGCTGCCCCCCGACGAGCGGGAGGCGATCTGGGAGCGCTGGCTGGCCCGGGAGGAGCTCAAGCACCTCCGCGGGCGGGCGTGACGCTCAGCTCCGGCGGCGGAAGGCCAGGGGCACCAGGCCCGCGAGCCCGAGCAGCATGCCGCCGCCCGGCGCCGTGTTGCAGCCGCGGCCCTCGATGTCGTCGGCGTCGTCCGCGAGGCGGTCGATGTTCTGCTGGATCTCGACGGAGCCGTCGTAGATGACCTCCGGCAGACCCGACGGGCCCACGTTCTCGATGCGGGAAGCCGCGGGCTCGAGCAGGCCGGCGAGGAACTGGGCCTCCGTGAGACCGCTGGCCTGGAGGTCCTGGTTGCTCGGGATGCGGATGACGGTGTCACCGATCACGAGGTTCTTGGGGGCCGTGAACCAGGTGTCGTCGGTCTCGGCCTCCTCGCACAGGTAGACCAGCCGGGCCTCGTGGATGTTGCTGACGTCCTGGTCCATGTCGGGGTTGAACGTGAAGCTGGGGTCCACGGTCATCTCGGAGGGCGACACGGTCGACCCGAGGCGCGTGATGCGCTCGGTGCGATCGAACATCGCGTCGATGGCCTGGAGCGGCTCGAGGATCCGGGTGTCCACCGCGGCGGCGGCCACGACGGGATCGAAGTCCGCCATCACGCTGTCGAGCTCGGGGTAGCAGTCCGGGCAGTTGTAGACCGACAGGTCGTCGTAGCCCTCGGGCACCGGGATGTACTCGCGCATCAGGTCGAGCAGCGCGGCCGACGCGGGGATGCCGCTCTGCGTGAGCGTGCGGATGAACGCGGTGGCGCCGGTCTGGTTGGCGAGGTCCAGCGAGCCCCAGGCGTCCTGGTAGAAGACGTTCTGGAAGGACGCCGTGGAGCCCGAGAACTCCGTGGTGAACGCGTGGCCACCGGCCTGGTCGGCCGCGCGGGAGAGCACGTCCATGTAGTTGTCGCCGTTCGTGAACCAGTTGATCGCGGCCTCGTTCAGCTCGACGTGCAGGTAGTTGTCGGGCACCGCGCGGTGCGGCCCGAGGATGTACGTGACGAGCTGCATGTCCGGGGTGGCGGCCACGGAGGTGAGCTGGATCGGGATGGACGGCGTGGTGCCGGCGTAGCGCAGACCGAGCGGCACGAGGTCGCCGGTGTCCTGGTCCGCCGCCAGACGCAGCGCGACGAAGTTGTGGTTGTCGGCGACGTAGGGCGCGAGCGTGCCCGACATGCCGGACGGCACGTTGTAGCCGTGGTTCTGGAGCCACTGCACGAGGTCGGTCTCGTTGCGCGCGGAGAGCACGACGGTCTCGTAGGGGCCGACCTTGGCCTCCGCGAGCACCTCGACGTCGTTGCCCGCCTCGGGCGCGGGGGGCGGGAAGCCGCCACCGTCGGCGTCAGCCAGAGCGAAGTCCCAGATCATGCACTCGCCCTCCGCGTCCCACATCGTGTAGAACTGGGGACGGGTGACCTGGCCGAGGGCCGAGAACAGGCTGTCGTTGCTCACGAACAGGTCGGGCGTGCCGCGGACCGGGACGACCCAGGCGAACTCGATGGGCGGGCCCTCGTAGGTCACCTGGACGTGCATCGTGGTGGTGCCGGAGGCGCCATCCTCGGGGTCCACCTCGAACACCACGATCTCACCGGCCTGCTCGACCGGCGTGATGTTGTTGCAGAAGAAGCCCCCGCAGGCGGCGGCGTCGGGGACCATCAGGGAGAGGGCGAGGGACGTGAGCATGAGGACCTCCGGGTTCGACGGGTCGGACCGTCTTCCTGCTCTCATCGTCGCCCGGCCCCGCTCCACCCGCAAGGCGTCGCTGCACAAACCATCCCCCGAGAATGCGACCCAGTGTGCAGAATCGACAGACTCCCGGATCGTCGGGGGCCTGAGCAGGTGGGCCCCCCGGCGCGCACGACGCAGGAGGGCCCACGGAAGATCATGTTTTCAGGCTCACATCGGAGGAAGCTGCTCGTCCTCCGTGACGTCCTCGAGGTCGGCCTCGCTGAACGCGACGGGCAGCGCGATCGGCCCCTCGTCGTCGGGCGCACCGGCCTTGTTGTCGACGACCTCGCCGTCACCCCAGCCGGAGCCGGCCTCCCAGCCGTCGTCCCAGCCCTCTTCGGGCTTCCAGTCCTGGGGATCGGCCGCGCTGTACTTGCCGGCATCCTCCCAGTAGCCCTCGATCCAGGTGTTGCCGTCGAACCAGCCCGGCACCCACACCGAGCCCGGACGGTCGACCGTGGGCATCCAGTAGCCCGCGTTGAACACGCCCTCGTCGTCGTAGAAGGCGCTCACCCAGGTGAACCCGCGACGGTACTCGGGCCGCCAGAAGCCCTCCACCCAGGTCTCGCCGTCCCAGAAGCCGGCCTCCCAGGTGTACCCGTCGCGCGGGGGCTGCGTCGGGGTCCAGTGACCGCGCACGTAGTCGCCGTTCTCGAGGTAGTAGCCGTCGTCCCAGGCCCACCCGGCGCGGCTCGCGCGGCGGTAGTAGCCGTCGACGTACACGTCGTTGGACCACCAGCCCGGCACGTACACGTAGCCGACCGGCGCCGACACCCGCGGACGCGGGGTCCAGTAGCCCGGGCACCAGTAGCCCCAGGCGTTCCAGTAGCCGGGGTTCCACACCCAGCCGGGACGCGGCGGGGGTGCCCAGGTGTCACGCCAGGCGTACGTGGAGAACCCGAAGCCCACGGCCACGTTGGTGGCGTAGACGTGCCGGTAGTACGGGTGCACGTACCAGCGGGTGTAGTACGGCCGGTAGTACGAGCGGGCGGGGACCACGTACGTCGTTCCACCATAGGGCCGGACGTACCGGTAGCTCGGACGCGCGTAGCGGTGGTCCGTCGTGCGGTAGAGCGGCCGGGTGGCCGGGCGCGTGCGCGGGTCGTACGGGCGGCGCGCGGAGGACGGCGGCGGGCCGTGCGTGGGCCGCCGCGGCGCCACGGTGCGCCCGCTCACCGTGTTGCGCGGCGGGGTCGGACGCGTGGCGGGCGAGTTCGGACGGGCCGCGTTGCTCACGTTGGGCCGGGTGCTCGGCGAGGTGCCGGCAGGACCGGGCCGCGAGATCGGCGTGTTGGGACGCGTGCCCGGCCGGGAGCTCGGCGAGGACGGGCTCGTGCCGGGTCGGCTCGCACCGCTCGAGGGCCGGGCGCTGTTCGGGACCGCCTGGTTCGTCATGTCCGTGGGGTTGGAGGACCCCGTGCTGGGACGCGGGGTCCCGGTGGTCGGACGCGGCGCCGGCGTCGGGCGCGTGGTCGGCGCAGGCGCAGGTGCGGGCGCAGGCTTGGAGGACGGTGCCGGAGCGGGGCGCGGAGCCGGCCTGGACGTCGGCGCGGGCGCCGGACGCGGCGCGGGCGCGGGCGCCGGGCGCGGAGCCGGCTTGGACGTAGGCGCGGGGCGCGGAGCGGGAGCCGGAGCCGGCTTGGGGGCAGGCTTCGGCGCAGGCCGGGAGGTGGGCCTCGACGCCGGGCGAGAGCTGGAGCCGCGAGAGCCGGCGGGGGTGCTGCTCGGCCGCTGGGGCTTGGTGCTCGTGCTCGACGAGCTGGAGGAGCTCGGGGCGCGCGACCGGGTGGACGGCGTATGGGCACCCGCGAGGACCGCGGTGCCGTCGTTCGCATCCGCCGTCGAACCGGCCACGGCATCGGAGCCGGTGAGCAGGGCGAGAGCGAGGATGAGATGGACCATGATGTACTCTCCGCACGTCGGTCCCTCCGACGCACTATGGTTCCCGTGTATTCGAAAAAGGATCGCGACGGGATGATCGTGCTCTGGACAGCGCTCGGATGCGCACAGGGCCACCTCCGCTGGGAGGGCGGCGACGACGTCCTGCGCACGGCGCTCGTGCAGGAGACCACGGACGGCGGGCTCCCCCACCTCACCGTGGTCCTCTCCAACAGCACGTTCGCCTGCGACCTCCCGACGGACCCCGACCCGGTCGCCCAGACCCAGGCCCTCCTGGACCTCTCCACGGCGGCCTGCCGTGAGGGCGCAGAGCACGTGCTGATCGAGCTCTGGCGAGCGGACGGGCAGGACTGGCAGGGCGTGTACACGGGCGATCCCGAGGCGGGCCCGGCGCTCCTGGGTGCCGAGCGCACCCACCTCGCCGACGCCAGCTGGTACGGCATCGACGAGGCGGCCCTCGCCAGCACGCGCGACTTCGTGCGCACCTACGGCGTCACGTTGAGCGGGACCCACCGGTTCGACCACATCGGCGAGGGCGGCGAGGTGGAGCTGCTCGACGGCGAGGGCACCCGCGGCCGCTTCGACTTCCCCGACGCCAGCCTGTCCGGCCGCTTCCAGGCCGAGCGCTGCGAGCCGGGTGCGTCCCTGTTCGCCCTGCTCGCCAACAGCCCGGTGGCCGCCTGCCCCGTGGTGGGCACGTGAGGATCGAGCTGCGGGCGGCCTCCCGCCGCTTCGGCCCCCACACCGCGCTCCATGGCATCGATGCGGCCCTGACGTCCGGATCGGCGACCCTGCTCCTGGGAGCCAACGGCTCGGGGAAGTCCACGCTGCTCGGGCTCGTCGCGGGGCTGCTGCGCCCGACGTCCGGCGAGGTGTGGCTCGATGGCCGGTCGGCACGCGATCCCTCCGCGCGCACGGGCCTCGGCGCTGTGCTCGGTGCCGCGCTGCCCCCGAGGCGCACGGCGACCCAGCTCCTGCTCGCGTCCGGCGGGGTGGCGCGCTGGGGCGAGGTGGGCGTCGACGGGCTGACCGAACGGCCCACGGGCACGCTCTCCGCGGGCCAGCGCCTCCGGGTCGCGCTGGGCCTGGCGCTCGCGACGGGTGCGCGAGCCCTCGTGCTGGACGAGCCGCTGGCCGCGCTGGACGCACCGGGCATCGAGGCCGTCGTGGGTGCGGTGCGGTCCGCGCGCGACCGCGGGTGCACGGTGGTGGTCGCGACCCACCATCCGGACCGATGGGCCCCGCTCGGCGCGGACGCGCTCACGCTGGACGCGGGTCGCCTGGCATGACGGGTCGGCTGCGCCTCGCGTTCCTCGACGCCCTCGACGAGCGCGTCCTCCCCCTGCTCGCGGGTGCCGTCGGGGTGCTCCTCGCGGGCCAGTGGTTCGCGGGGGCCACCAGCATGGGCGCGCCGGCACGGGGCTCCCTGGACTTCGCGCTCTGGTGGGCGTGGCTCGCCAGCGGCGCCATGGCGCTCGTGCTCGGCAGCCGGGCCCTCGCCCTCCCCCTCGACGACGGGTCGGCACGGTTCCTCCTCTCCGGTCCGCTCCATCCGGGACGTTGGGGGCTCGAGCGGCTCGCCGCCACCGCGGTCGTCGCCGTCGGGTTCGCCGGCGTGCTCGCCCTCGCGGTGTCCCTCTTCGTCGCACCCGTCCCGCCCGTGGCCTGGAGCGTCTTCCTGGTCGCCGAGGTCGTGATGCTCGTGGCGTTCGCGGGTCTCACCGGCGTGCTGCTGCGCCCCCTGCCCGCCCTCGCCCTCGGTGGTGCGGTGTGGTGGATCGGTCACCTCGCGGGGCCCTGGGCCACCGTCATGACGGACGCCGGCTACCCGGGTCTGGCCCGCGTGCTCCCCTTCCTGCCCGACCTCGACACGCTCGACGCTCACGCGGCCACCCTGGCCGGCCAGCCCGTGCCCGCCGCACGGTTGGGGCTCGGGATCGCATGGGCCCTCGCGTGGACGGCCGCCTCGGCAGGGGCCACGGTCTCCCTCCTCTCCGCCCGGGACCTCTGATGCAGCCCGTCCGCATGGTCGACCTCCAGGGTCGCCACCTCCAGGCCGCCGACGCGACCGAGGCGCTGATCCTCGACGTCCTGCGCTCGGGTCGCTGGGTCGGCGGGCCGGTGGTCGAAGAGGCCGAGCGGGCCGCGACGGAGGTCTTCGGGCGCCGGCATGCGGTCGGGGTCGCTTCGGGCACGGACGCGCTGGCCCTGGCGCTGCAGGTCGTCGGCATCGGCCCCGGCGCGCGGGTGGCGGTCCCGGCCCTGACCTTCTTCGCCACCGCGGGAGCCGTGTGCGCGATCGGGGCCGTGCCCGTCCTCGTGGACGTCGACGAGCGCTGCCTGCTCGACGCCGCCGCTCTGGGTGCCATCCCCCGGCCCGACGCCGTCGTCCCGGTGCACCTGTTCGGGAACGCCTGCCACGCGCGGCTCCCCGGGGTCCCGACCGTGGACGACGCCGCACAGGCGGCCGGGTGCCCGACCCCAGGGGGTGCGGTCACCGCCACCAGCACGTACCCGACCAAGGTCTGGAGCGGTGCGGGCGACGGGGGCTTCGTGCTCTCGGACGACGCGGAGCTCGCCCGGAGGGCGCGGCACCTCGGCAACCACGGGCTGGCCGGCGAGCACGTGCACACCTCCGCGTCCGGGCACGTGGGACGGAACAGCCGCCTGGACCCCGTGAGTGCGGCCATGCTGCTCGGTCAGCGCACCACACTGGCGGCGCGGGCGGACCGTCGGCGCGCGATCGCGGCCCGCTACGACGCCGGGCTTCCGGCCGGCATGGTCGCCCTCGAGCGGGACCCCGGGAACACGGCGCCGGTCTACTGCCTCCTGACCCCCGAACGGGACGCCGTCCGCGAGCGTCTGGCCCGAGCGGGCGTGGAGTCCGCCGTGTACTACCCGCGGCCCCTGCACGCGCAACAGGCCCTCGAGGGGCGGGCAGAGGTGCACGCCACCCCCATGGCCGACCGGCTGTCCGGCGAGCTCCTGGCGCTGCCGGTGCACGCGGGTGTCGACGACCGTGCCGTGGAGCGCGTGCTCGGGGCCCTGCAGTGGTAGCGCTCTACACCCTCTACCAGGGGGTGGCGTTCGTGTTCGGGCTGGTCATCGGGTCCTTCTGGAACGTCTGCATCGCGCGCTGGCCCGAGGACAGGAGCGTGGTGGCGCCCCGTTCCGCGTGTCCTGCCTGCGGCACGCCCATCGCCGCGTGGGACAACGTGCCTGTCCTGTCCTGGCTCGTGCTGGGCGGGCGGTGTCGGGCCTGCGGCGCTCCGATCGCGCCGACCTACCCGCTGGTCGAGCTGCTCGGGGGGCTCCTGGCCTTCCTGGCGTGGCGTCGCTTCGTGCCCACCCCGGCGGACCTCGACGTCGCGCACGTCGCCGCGGCGCTCGTGTACTTCGTGTTCGTCTCCGCGCTGGTCGTCGGGGCGTTCATCGACATCCGCCACCGCATCCTCCCGGACCAGGTCACCCTCGCGATGGTTCCCGTGGGCCTCGCTGCCGGCGTGTTGCTGCCGGCCCTCGGCTACGTCGGCTGGCTCGACATCGGCTGGCGCGGAGCGGCTCTCGGAGCCCTGCTGGGTGGGGGCTTCTTCGGGAGCGCGGCGCTGCTCGGCCGCGTGTTCACCGGGGTCGAGGCGCTCGGTTGGGGGGACGTCCGCCTGGTCACGGCCATCGGTGCCTTCCTCGGTCCGCCCGGCGTGATGGTGGTGACGTTCTGGGGGACGTTCGTGCAGGCCTTCCTGGGCATCGTGGCCACCATCGTCGCCCAGCGTCGCGTCTACCTGCCCTTCGGCCCCACCCTCGCGGCCGGCGCCCTCGCCTACGTCTACTACGGGGACGTGCTGGTCGCGGCCTGGCTGCCCATGTTCGCGCGGGCCTGGACCCCCTGACGCGGATACCGGGCGCCATGCAGCACGACCCCTGGCAGCTCTTCTCCGCGTGGCTCGACGCGGCCACGGCCACCGAGCCGCGCGTCCCCGAGGCCATGCAGATCGCCACGATCGGGACCGACGGCATGCCGAGCCTGCGCACGGTGCTCCTCAAGGACCACGATCCGCGCGGCCTGACCTTCTACACGAACCTGGGAAGCCAGAAGGCCCGCGAGCTCCAGGCCACCCCGCGGGCGGCCTTCCTGCTCCACTACAAGGGGCTCGAGCGCCAGGTGCGAGGCGAGGGCACCGTGACGCCGGTGGCCGACGAGGAGGCGGACGCCTACTGGGCCACGCGGCCACGCGGCTCCCAGGTGGGCGCCTGGGCGAGCCGGCAGAGCACGGAGATCGCGGGTCGCGACGAGCTGCTCGCGGCCGTCGCGGAGATGGAGGCGCGCTTCGCGGGCGTGCCGGTGCCGCGGCCCCCCTTCTGGTCCGGGTTCCGCATCGCGCCCACCCGCATCGAGTTCTGGCAGGGTCACGCCGACCGCCTGCACGACCGGCAGGTGTTCACGCGCGAGGGCGGGGGCTGGAGGCGCACCCTCCTGGCCCCCTGAGCGCCCTACTGGAGCGCCTGGAGCTCGTCGTAGCCGGGCATCTGGGAGAGGTCGGGCACCACCACGATCTCGATGCGGCGGTTGAGCGACTTGTTCTCCTTGGAGTCGTTGGGCGCCACGGGGCGGAACTCGCCGAAGCTCGCTCCCGAGATCCGCTCGGGCGGCATGCCGTTGTCGAGCATGTGCTGCACGACGTTGAGCGCACGCCGGCTCGCCAGGTACCAGTTGCTCGGGAACTGGGCCGTGCGGATCGGGTCGTCGTCGGTGTGGCCCTCCACCTGGAACTCGCGGTCCGGGATGCTGGAGAGGATGTTCGCGACCTCGGTGAGCGCGGCCTTGCCGTCCTTCGAGAGATCCGCGGAGCCCGACGCGAAGAGCACGTCGGTGGCCATGGCCACGAGCATCCGGCCGTCCTTGATCTTCACCTCGAGGGTGCCGGCGTCGATGAGCGTGCGGAACCGCTCGATCAGGTCGCGGAACTCCTTGAGGCGCGCGTCGGCCGCGGCCTTGCGGCGCTCCAGCTCCTCGAGGGCGGACCGCATGTCGGAGACCTCCGCGGCCATGGCGCCACGGTCCTTGAGCATCGCGGCGTTCTTCGCGCGCAGGTCGGCGAGCGCGGCCTCCTTGGACTCGATGGCACCCTCGAGCCGCTTCACGTCGGCCTTCAGCCCGGCCACCTCACCCTGGAGGGCCCCGATGGTGGCGTCGCGCTCGGCGATCTCCGCGGCGTGCGCCGTGTTGGCGGCCGAGAGCTGGCTCTCGAGGGCGAGATAGTCCTTCTTGGGCACACAACCGGAGAGGACGAGGAGGCTTGCGAGGTACACGGGCTCACCTGGTGCGGGGTTCGGGGCATACTGCGCGACATGGACGTCCACGACAAGGGCAGGATCCTGATCGCCTTCCGCACCTCCCTGCAGGCGCGCCTCGAAGCGAACGCCACGATGACCGCGTTGGCCCGTGACGAGGCGACCTCCGAGGAGTCGCGGGCCGAGAACAAGTACGACACGAGGGCGCTCGAAGCGTCGTACATGGCGGCGGGACAGGGAGAGCGCCTCGAGAGCCTGAGGGCGCTCGTGGCCTGGCTGGAGGGCGTGGTGGTCGAGCCGCACAGGGCCGTCGGGCCCGCCACGCTCGTGCGCGCCGTGAGCGATGCGGGCGTCGAGCGCACGCTGTTCCTGGCCCCGCAGGGTGGCGAGCGGATCGAGCTGGACGGCGAGGAGGTCGAGCTGCTCGGGCTCGGATCGCCCCTGGGCCGCGCGCTCGCCGGGATGGAAGCAGACGACGAGGTGGAGGTGGACACGCCAGGTGGCGTGGCACGGTGGGCCCTCGACGAGGTCGTGTAGGTCGTGTAGACTGGTATCCGTGTTCTGTTCGCGACCGGCTCTGCTCTGCCTGCTCGCCCTCCTCTTCGTACCGGGTCTGGCGTCTGCCCAGACGCGCGCCACGATGAAGCGGGCCGAGAAAGCGCTCGAGAACCCTGCCGAGGTGGAGCGCCTCCGGGAAGTGCTCCAGTCTCTCTCCAACGAGCTGCGCGCCGATCCCGACAGCGCCAGCGCCGAGGGTTGGTGGCTCCGCGGCGACGCCGCCGCGGCGCTGGTGAAGACCGCCGACAAGCCCATCACCACGGCGTCTCTGGCCCTCGACTCCTACAACGAGGCCCTCAACCTGGCCCCTTCCGAGCGTCCGGACGCGAGGCGGCTCGAGGAGCTCGAGGAGGCCCTCACGCCCATCGCGCGCGATCTCACGGCATCGGCGCGCGCCTACGAGGCTGCCGAGCAGCTCCTGATCGCCATGGAGGTGCGCCGCCGCCTCGCGTCGCTGGGCGGTCCGCCGGTGGACGCCGTGGCCAACGCCCGTGTGCACGCGCTCGCCGTGGATGCCGCGCTCGCCACCGGGCGCACGAAGGAGGCCCGCAAGCTCTTCATGGACCTCGAGGCCCAGGGGGGGTTCATGGAGCCTCCCGCCCTCGACATCTCGCGGCGCATCGAGGAGGAGCAGGGTCCCCAGGCGGCCTTCCTCTTCCTCACCCAGCTCCTGGAGCGCCACGCCAACCGGCGGAAGCTCCTGATCCGGTACATCGACCTGTGCTCGGAGAACGCCTGGCTCGAGGAGGCCCATGTCGGGCTCGAGCGGGCGATCCCCCACCTGGCCGACACGTACGACGACAACCTCTTCGTCGCGCGGAACCTCGAGCTCCTCCAGCGGCCAGAGGAGGCGGAAGCCCGGTACAAGCTGGCCCTCAAGCACGCACCCAAGGGCTTCGAGGCCAACCTCCGCTACGCGTCCCTGCTCGCCCAGATGGCCCAGGATCTCGTGAACGAGACCCTCCAGGCCGCCACCGAAGCCGCGGAGGCCGAAGGAGACCCGCCGCCCACCGAGGTGGAGGAGCCTCCGATGGTGATCACCTACCGGCGCCGGGCGGTCGCAGCGCTGGAGCTGGCGCTGGAGAGCAACCCGCAGAACGCGACGGCGCTGTCGTTGGCCGCGGAGCTCTACCGGTCGCTGGAGGACGAGGCCTCGCTGGCGGACACCGAGCGCCGCCTCTCGGCGCTCGTCCAGTCCACCGACTGACCTCAGGCCCCGTAGGCGCGGATGCCTGCTGCGAGGATCTCGGCGGCCCGCTCGATGCGATCGCGCTCGAGCACGGCAGCGAGCCGGATCTGGCTGCGTCCCCGCGCGGGGTCCGCGTAGAACCCACCACCCGGCGCCACCACCACGCTCTCGCCATCGAGGCGGAAGTCCGTGATCAGGAAGCGGGCGAAGGCGTCCGCGTCGTCCACGGGCAGGTCGAGCATGCTGTAGAACGCGCCGGCGGGCCGGTTGGCGCGCACGCCGTCCACCGCGGTGACCGCCTGCATCATCGCGTCCACCCGCTCGCGGTAGATGTGCCGGATGTGCTCGTAGTAGTCCTCGGGGAGGCCGAGAGCCGCGATGCCCACGTGCTGGGCGAGGGGCTGGGGGCCCAGGCGCGACTGGCCCAGGCGCTCGACCTTCTCCATGAGCTCGCCGTTCTGGGAGATCAGGAAGCCCAGGCGGATGCCGCAGGCCGAGTAGGTCTTGGAGAGACTGTCGATGATCACGACATGGTCGGGCGCGCCGAGCTCCAGGGCGGAGGTGGGCGGCGTGTCGAACCAGATGCGCCGGTAGACCTCGTCGGCGATGACGAAGAGGTCCTTCCGGGCCGCCCAGCGGATGATCCGCTCGAGCTCGTCGCGACCGTAGACGGCCCCGGTGGGGTTGCCCGGGTTGCTGAAGAGGATGGCCCGGGTGCGCTCGTTGACGAGACCGTCGAGCACGTCGTCGGACGGGATCGCGAAGCCGTCCTCGAGCCGCGTGGCGATGGGCCGGATGGTGACGCCCACCACGGTCCCGAAGCCGTTGTAGTTCGTGTAGTAGGGCTCCGGGACGAGGATCTCGTCACCAGGGTCGCACATGGCCGCGAACGCGAAGAGCAGGGCTTCACTCCCACCCGTCGTGACCGCGACGTGCTCGCGCTGCAGCGAAGCGCCCCACCGGCTGTGGTAGGCGGCTGCTGCATCGCGGCACGCAGGAAGGCCGCTCGCCGGCCCGTACGCCACGACCTCCGGCTGGAAGGCGCGGATGGCCTCCAGCAGCGGACCGGGCGTGGGGACGTCCGGCTGGCCGATGTTGAGCCGATGGAAGCGGACCTCGGGAAACCGCATGGCGGTGAGGTCGAGCTTCCGGATCGGGCTCTCCTGGAGGGTGTGGGCGCGGGCGGAGAGAGTCGGCATCAGGCGCAGCAGGTCTCGAGCATCAGGCGCGTGACGACGTAGGGGTCGACGTTCGCGTTGGGACGCCGATCCTCGAAGTAGCCACGACCCTCGGCCGTGACGCCGAGCGGGATGCGCACGGACGCACCGCGGTTGGACGCACCGTACTTGAACTGGCGGTAGTCGCAGGTCTCGTGCAGGCCGGTGAGGCGCTGCTCGATGCCGTGGCCGTAGTTCTCGATGTGGAGCTGGTGGCGCTTCTCGAGCTTGCCGATCGCCTCGTGGATGACGGCCAGGCCGCCCTCCTCGCGCATCGCGCGGGTGGAGAAGTTGGTGTGGGCACCCGCGCCGTTCCAGTCGCCACGGACGGGCTTCGGGAACAGCGTGATCGAGATCTCGTGCTTCTCACCGAGCCGGTAGAGCAGGTAGCGCGCGAACAGCAGGTGATCCGCGACGAGCAGGGGGTCGCCCGTGCCGATCTGGAACTCCCACTGGCCGGGCATGACCTCGGCGTTGATGCCGTAGATCAGGAGGCCGGCGGAGAGGCACGCGTCGAGGTGCTCCTCGACGAGCTTGCGGCCGAACACCTCGTCCGCACCGACACCGCAGTAGAACGGGCCCTGCGGCGCGGGGTAGCCGTTCTCGGGCCAGCCCAGCGGGCGCCCGCGGCGGAACATCGTGTACTCCTGCTCGATGCCGAACCAGGGCTCCTGGTCGGCGAAGCGGGCGGCCGTGTCGCGCAGGAGAGCGCGGGTGTTCGTGGGGTGCACGGTGCCGTTGGCGTCGTAGACCTCGCAGAGCACCAGGAGGTGGGGCTCGCCGCGGATGGGGTCCGGCACCACACGCACGGGGCGGAGGGCACAGTCGCTGCTGTTGCCCGGCGCCTGCCCGGTGCTCGAGCCGTCGAAGCCCCACTCGGGCAGATCGTCGGGATCGCTCACGATGCGGGTCTTGCTCCGGAGCTTGCGGGTGGGCTCGGAGCCGTCGACCCAGATGTATTCGGCCTTGATCTTCACGATGACCTCGCGATGGGGGCAGCGATGCTGCAGTGTGTCAGAACGTGTCCTGACGGGCGTACTTCTCTTCCAGCGTGTCCGCCACTGCAGCAACGCGTGACAGGCAGAAGTCGAAGTCCTCCATGTCGAGGTGCGAGAGCAACGCGTTGTAGACCACGAGGTAGACCTCCCCGGAGAGGGCGATGGTGGCCAGGGGGAGCTTGCTGTTCTCGGCGAGCATCTCCTCCGCCTCGACGTCGCCCTTGCGGGCGAAGGCGCTCTTGAACTCGATCATCTCGCGTCCGGCGGCGTCGAACCGGCGCACGATGATCTTCTGCGAGCGGCCGTCGTCGTACGACCAGACCATCGACATCATGTCCGGGTGGTCGTCCTGCAGCTTGTAGTTGTCGCGCATGTGCTTCTGGACGTCCGACCAGGTCGTCATGGGTCCTCCAGGTTGGCGTGAGACCATCGACCAGTCCGCGAGCGTCGTCAACCGCCGTCGCCCGGCCCGGCCCTCATGGCGCTAGAACCTACCTTCTGCGTCTCGCGACCACGATCGGCAGGAACATCGCGAGCCCACCGACCGCGCGAACCCCCTGCGCGCGGCATCCGCACCCGCCGTCGAGCTCCGAGAGGGGCACCCGCCGGGCGGTCGGGAGCGCACGGTCGTCCGGATCCGTCGGCAGCGGCGGGGGATCCGTGGGATCGGGGTCCGGAGGGTCCGTCGGACCCGGGGGATCCGGGGGGTCGGGCGGCGGCGTCACGGGCGGCGGCGTCACGGGCGGCGGCGTGTCGGGCGGCGCACCCGCCAGGACGGGGAGCACGGCAGCGAACACGTCGGCCAGGACGGAGGGATCGTCGACCGCATCGAGCGGGAAGCCGAACAGGGCGACCCCGTCGCCCATCACCGCGGCGACCTCGCCCGGACCGTAGGTGGCGATGGTGGTGCGGGTGCTCGAGAGCACGTCCGGGTACTCCACCGGGTAGGCCCGGTGGCCGAAGGTCAGGTCGAGGCCGAACAGGACCCCCTGCCCCGAGACGTTGTTCGTCGACGCGGTGTCCGCCTGCATGGACGCGCCGAGCACATCGGCGGCGAAGGTCTGATCGGCGGAGGAGCCCTGGGCGTCGAGGTCCCAGAGGATCTCGGCCCCGCTGGCCACCAGCCCGCCACCGTTCGCCACGTACGCCGCGAGCGCCACCTGCTGGGTGGACGAGAAGCTCTCGTCCACCGTGCTCTCCTCGCCCGTGGCCCACACCACCGCGTCGTACGCGGAGAGATCGAGGAGCGGCAGCGCCTCGTCCGACGCGCTGTCGAAGGTCCAGCCCGCGCCCACGATGCCGAGCCCGTGGGGCACGATGATCGTGCCGTCGTTCACGTGGTCGAGGAACATCCGACGCACCGTGCCCGCCGACATCGCCTCGCGCGGCAGGAGCCCGGTGTCGAGCCGGTCGAACGCAGCCACCACCAGCACCCGCGCGAAGCCGTCGGCCGAGTGGCTGGCGCCCACGACCTCGCTCGGGAAGGACTGGCCCCCGTCGTTGGTGGCGACGATGCGCCAGAAGCGCGCCCCGTACGGCGGGGTCACCACGGTCGTCGTGCCCGTGACCGCGAACCCGTTGTCCCAGGACCTGCCGTCCGCCGAGGTGAACACGAGGTAGCCGGTGGCGGGGTCGCCCGCGATGCCCGTCGGGCCGGGGCTCCACGCGAGGCGGATGCCCCCGCCGGGCTCGTGGGTGGCGCGCACGGTGTCCGGCGGGGAGGGCGCGAACACGGGGGTCACGCCGTCCTCCTGTGCGAAGTACCGGACGATGGAGCGCGCTACGGCACGCGCGCTGTCACGCCGGAACTGCGGGCTCTTCAGGAGCGCGGCATCCGTGGCGTCGTCGTGGAACCCGTGCTCGAGCAGCACCGAGGGCATCTCGTCGTCGTGGTGGGGCCCGACCTCCGCGAAGCACGCCGTGCGTACGCCCCGGTCCTGCCAGGAGGTGTCCCAGCTCTGCGCGGCCGCCACGAGCTCGGACTGCGCGAGGGTCGCCAGGGTGCCGCTGCCCGTGACGGCCGGGCCCGCGCTGCAGACGGCGGGCAGGGTCGTGTCGGCGCCCCCGCCCGCGAAGTAGACCGAGGTCCCGCGCCCACCTCCGGCGTTGCTGTGCCACCCGACGTACACGGCAGGCTCGCCGATCGGGTGCTCCCAGTCCGCCCAGCGCGAACGGGACGAAGGGTCGCTGTTGGCGGGCCCTGCGGAGTCGTAGATGCTCGGGGGCGCGCCGAGGGCCTGTGCACCGAGGATGCCGCCGCTCTCCCAGCGCGGACGCCCGGTCGTCGCGCCATCGCGCGAGATGATCCCCATGCCCCCACCGATCCGCACGGCGTCCGCGCTGAGCATCGCGCCGGGAGCGCCGTCGCCCACGAGCTCCACCGTGAGGCTCGTGCCGGCCGTGAGCCAGAGGCGCTCGACGTACTGCCAGGTGCTCCCGTGGGTGCGCTGGTCGAAGTAGCGGTGGATCACCCCGCCCGGGTGGACGATCCGGTAGTGCGCATCGGGTGCGTTGCCCGCCTCGGCGTCCCAGCTGACGTACACCGCGTACATCCCGTCCTCGGGAACCGTGGGCGTCCACGAGGCGACGGCGCCGCCCGACGACGGCAGCTTGCGCGTGCCCCCCGCGTCGAAGGGATCCACGCCGTAGGGGTAGGACGCGAGGCGCCCCCAGCCGAGCAGCCCGTCGACGAAGCCCCCGCCGGACTCGGCGTAGCCGGGCTCCCCGTCGTCCACGACCACCGAGAGGGGCTGGGGGTCGCGCTCCTTCACGGTGTAGACCCGCGCACCGGCGTTCTCGAGGTAGGCGGTGAGGATCTGGCCGAGGGCCTCCGGGTTGTGGAAGTCCTCCACCGTCTCGAACACCACGGGCCGCTGCAGCACGAAGCCGCCCGAGCCGTGGAGCCAGCCGTGGCATGCCGAGAGGTAGACGGCCTTGCCCACGAGCGCGCCGTCCGCCCCGCCCGGGTTGTCTGCGGGGGCGAACGCGGGGAGCTGCTCCTCGACGGGAGGCGGCACCGGGAGGCGCGGCTCCACCGGCACGGTCTCGCCCGTGCGCGCGTCACGCCCGAACAGCCGTACCGACGTCACGCCCGGAGGCGACGCGCCGGCCGCGAGCTCGAGGAGCTCCTCGTGCAGGCCGGGCTCGAAGGTGGCCCCGATGGGCTCGTGGAGGACGGCTTCGAACACGCCGTCCCGCACGCGCCCCTCGAAGGGCAGGGCCCCCTCCTGGGCCCACGCCCAGGCGACGACCGCGAGCACGCGCCTACTCGGGCTTCGCCTGGACCACCACGGCGTCGAGGCCCGTCGGGGTCTTCGCGGACGTGATCGTGCAGGCCTTGGAGTCGTAGGTGAACGGCGCCGCCGCGATGGGATCGAGGGGTACCTTCTCGAGGATGCCGCCCTCGAGGTCCGAGAGCTCGCGCGGGCAGACGCCGCGGGTGCGCCGGTACTTCCGGATCGCGGCCCCGATGAGCAGCGCGCGGCCGTACGCATGTGCGTGCGTCGCCATCGCGTCCGCTGTGACGCCGGCCTCGCCGTAGCCCGCGAACTTCGGACCCCAGGCGCTCAGGTCGTGCTGCGCGATCCACGCCGACATGGCCTCGTGGCGCTTCGGGTACGGGGCCGACGCGAGGTTGGGCATCTCCTCGAGGGACGCGAGGATCTCGTCCATGGACTCGACGATCTGCTTCGCGTGCATCGGCGTGGGCGGGTTGGCGTCCCAGTCCGGCCCGAGGAGATCGCCGAGGAGCACCCGGGCGCCCGCGCGCCAGTGGAGCTGTGCGGACTCCTCGTTGGCCATGAGCCGGGTGATCTCGGCCATCAGGGGGTCCATGTCGCGATCGAGCTCGCCGCTCGGGAGGCGCTGGGCGAGGGCCTTGTAGGCCGCCTCCATGATCTCGGCGCCCTCCATGAACTCGTAGATGCCGGGGGTGGCCTGCACGTCGCGGCCCACCCAGAGGAGCTTCCGGAGGTCTGCCGCACGCTCGGGATCGTTCCAGATCGCCACGCCCACGGCCTTGGTGAGGATGGGACCGGAGAGCTGCTGCTCGCGCCCGGAGCGCGACAACCGCCCCACCTCCTTGCACGCGTAGGCCTCGAGGAACGCCCGCGAGGCCGGCTCCATGGCGCGCACCGAGCGCGCGAGCTCCCGGGCGCGCTGGGCGCTCGGTGACGTGTCGAACCGCTCGACCTTGCTCACCTCGAACACGTCCACCTCGGACAGGAGCCTCTCGGCCTCCTCCCGCATGTTCGCGGCCGCACAGTCGGCCGTGGCGTCCTCCCGCGCGACGCGCTTGGGCTGCCAGTCCGCCGTGGCCACGACCTTCTTGGCCACCTCGTGCCTCAGGTTGCCGTAGTGGTACGACATCCCGAACCACCCGGCGGCCAGCACGCCGAGCGCTCCGACGATGGTGGCGAAGAACAGTCCGCTGATGGCCGACTTGGTGTTGCTCACGGTACTCCTTGGAGGTCGATGGCGCGGTGGACGGGCATCATGCCATGGTGCGCCGCATGCGTATCACCACGTGGAACGTGAACGGGCTCAGGGCGGCCCTCCGCAAGGGCTTCCCCGACCACCTCCAGCGCCTGGATCCCGATGTCCTCCTGCTCCAGGAGGTGCGGGCGCGCCCCACCCAGCTCCCGTCTCCGTGGGCCCGTCCAGAGGGGCACACGGCACTCTGGCACCCCGCCGAGCAGCCCGGGTACAGCGGCGTGGCGGTGTGGTCCCGACACGAGGTCGAGATCCTCGAGACCGGCCTCGGAGGCCCGGACCCCGAAGGTCGCGTGCTGCGTGTGCGCACCGGGGGCATCCAGGTGGTGAGCGTCTACCTGCCCTCGGGGAGCAGCGGGGAGGTCCGGCAGGCCCACAAGGACGGGTTCATGGAGCGCATGTCCGCCTGGCTGGCGCCCCTCGCGGCCCTCGAGGAGCCCGTGATCGTCGGGGGCGACCTGAACGTCGCGCCCACCGACGACGACATCCACGACCCCCGCGCGAACAAGGCCAACTCGGGCTTCCTGCCCCACGAGCGGGCCTGGTTCGCGGACGTGCTGGCCTCCGGATGGACGGATCTCTTCCGCGCGGCCCACGGGCCCGGGAAGGGTCCGTACTCCTGGTGGTCCAACCGCGGCAGGGCCCGGGAGCTCGACCGGGGCTGGCGGATCGACCACCTCCTCGGCAACGCGGCCGCCGCGGCACGCCTGCGGGGGGCCTCCATCCTCCGGGAGGGCGGTCTCGACACGTCGGATCACGCCCCGGTCAGCGTGGATCTCCGTCAGCGGCCCAGGCGGGCGTGACCACCGGGGTCGTGTGGAACGGCCCCGACAGACCCATGTGGTGCAGGAGGAAGCCGCCGTCGGACGGGGCGCCGCCGTAGAGCCGGTCGCCCTCCAGCGCGATCCCGAGGAACGCCGCGTGGACCCGGATCTGGTGCATGACGCCCGTGGACATGCGCGCCTCGAACAGACCCCCGCGGATCCGCGCGAAGGCGGTGTCGGCCGGGTACCACTGGCCCCGGTGCGGCGTGCTGGCCCCGCGCTGCACGACCATCTTCCGGCGGTCGCGGCGGGCGTGTGCGATCGGCCGCTCGCAGTGGTTCGTGTCCCAGGGCACCCTCGCGGCCGTGCGCAGCCTGTAGACCTTCACGAAGGCCCGATCCGCGAACGCCTCCCGGATCCGCGCGAGCTCGTCGGGGTCGTCCGCCACGAGGAGCGCGCCGGAGGTCGGCACGTCGAGCCGGTGCGCGATGCCCCCCGCGAACCCCTCGGGCCACCGGATCTCCGAGCGCCAGGGATGGTCCGCGAGGAGCCGCGCCAGCACGCAGTCCGAGCCGGGGTCCGCGTGCAGCGGGAACACCGGGAGGCCCGCGGGCTTGGCGATGGTGGTGGGCAGGGCGTGCACCGGGGCGGCGGAGCGCTACAATGCGCCCCGTGAGCTTCCTCGTCTGTACCCTGGCCTGCGGTCTGCTGCAGCGGCCGCCACCGCCTCCAGAGGCTGCCGCCGTGTGCGGGCGTGTGTACGGTTCCACACGCACCACGCTGGAGCAGATGTACGCCGCGTCCACCGAGCCCGCCCCGGAGTTCCTGAGCAAGCCCGCCTGGGTCGAGGAGTGCGTGGCCGCGGGGCTCGACGACGCCCAGCTCCGCTGCGCGGATCCGCGGATCGAGCTCGTGGACGCCGACTGCGCCGCCCGTCTGGAACCCGTGCGCGACCGCCTGGTCGCGCTTCGCGAGGCGCTCGTCGTCTCCAGGAGGACCCCGTGACCGACAAGAGAAAGGGCCCGTTCGAGAGCTTCCGGGTCGAGGTGGACCCCGAGCGCATCGAGGAGACCCTCGACGGCATCCGCGACCGTGTGCGGGACTCCTTCGCGGCCGGCCGCTACACGAAGGTCCGCCTGTCCTACAAGGGCCGCGCGATCCTGCCGGACATCCCGCTGGCGATCTTCCTGGCCACCGAGGGCATCGCGTTCTGGCTCGTGAGCCCACTGCCCGCCCTGCTCGTGAACCTCGGCGCGAAGGCCGTCCTGGACGTGGAGTTCATCCACGAGGCCGACGAGCTCGTCCAGGAGGGGCTCGCGCTCTACCTCGACGGCGAGCTGGACGCCGCCGAGGCGAAGTACCGCGAGGCCCTCGAGCGCCGCGACGACGACGTCAGCGCGCTCTACAACCTCGGCACGCTGCTGCGCGTCACAGGCCGAAAGGACGAGGCGCTGCGCGTGCTCCGCAAGGCCGCGATGGGCCCCGACGGCCATCCCGACGTCGCCCGTGCGGCAGAGGCGGTGGAGCGCCTCGAGAACCCGAAGAAGCGGCTGTAGCCCGCCTACCTCACTGCGGACCGGTGGGCGGGAAGGGATCGGGCCCCTTCGGGACCTCGACGACGGGGATCCGGGGAGCCGGCGGCGCGACGACGGCCAGCTCGACCATGGCGGTGCCCCCCGAGGCGCCGGTCACGGTGACCCAGGCGGTGCCCGGGGCCCTGCCGGTGATCGTGCCGTCGGGAGCCACGGTGAGCACCTCGGTGTGAGACGACGCCCAGTGCAGCGCCCCCGCGGGCGCCTCCTCGCCCGCCACGACCGCCAGCGGCACGGACGCGCCGACCTCCACCGCATCCGGCGGCGACCGGAAGCGAAGCGCCTCCACGGGCTCCACCACGAGCCGGTAGCTGGCGGTCTGACCGTGCCAGGACGCCGTCACGACCGCGGTGCCGGGGCCGACCGCGTGCACGGCGCCCTCGCGCACGTGGGCCACGGCCTCCGGATCCGCCGTCCACACGACGTCGTCCGGGCGCGATCCGTCGTCGAGCACCGCGACGGGCCCTTCCTGGACGGGCCCCAGGGCGTCCAGATGGACCTCCCCCGGACCCTGCAGGTGAAGCTCCTGCTCGGGCACCCCGCACCCGATGACGGCCCACCACGCGGCCCACACGACGCACCTCCGATGCTCCCCCATCACACCCGCCAGCCCCCGCGGGCAACGTCAACCTTTGTCACGGGGGCGTCGGCGCGGCGCTCGCGCTATGCTCGGCCGGAACGGAGCGACTGCGCATGGACTTGGTGACCTCCTCGGTGTTCTCCCCTGGCAAGGGCGGAACCACCGCCTGGCTCGACCAGGTGCTGCTGCTCCCCCGGCATGGCCTGCTCGCGATCGCGGACGCCCCGTCGGGAGGGGCGGACGGCCGGGCCGGCATCCGGATCGCCCTCGAGACCGTCCGGACCCACGTCGAGCGCAACGAGGACATCCTGCAGCGCTTCGTGCGCACGCCCGCGCCCGAGCTCCGGAAGCGGATCCTGGCCGTGGTGGACGAGGCGTACGCGCGCGCCGCCCAGGAGATCTTCGCCTTCGCACGCCGTCGCCAGGGCATCGTGATCACCCTCGACGTCCTGCTGCTCCTCGAGCACGAGGCGTTCATCGGGCACGTGGGCGACGGGCGCGTCTACCTCGTCCGCCGCGGGCTCGTGCACCAGCTCACGGTCGACCATTCGCGCGGCGACGAGGGGGCCGTGTTCGAGCGTGGGCAGGAGGTCGAGCAGGCCACGGCCGGCGACCGGAAGTTCACCCGGGCCCTTGGGCCCCACCCGCGCGTCCGGGTGGAGACCCTGTGCATGGAGCTCACCCACGGCGACCGCTTCATCGTGGCCAGCTCGCACCTGCATCGCTCGATCCCCGAGAACATCCTGAACACCCGCCTGGTCTCCGAGCACCTCGACGGCCTGGGGCCGGCGCTGGTGAGCGACGCCGGCAGCAGCCCGCTGGTCGCGGCGTGCGCGCAGCTCGGGTCCGGAGAGCCGTTCACGCCGGACTCCGCACAGTCGCGCCTCGCGATCCTGGCGCCCATGCCGATGTTCGCGCACTGCAACGAGCGCGAGCTGCGCACCGTCGCCCAGGCCACCCGTCCGCGCCGGTTCCCCGAGGGCACGATCATCTTCGAGCAGGGCCACCCCGGCACGGAGCTCTACCTGCTGATCTCGGGCTCGGTGGACATCATCAAGGACGGCCAGCGCATCGTGCGCCTGGGTCCGGGGTCCAACTTCGGCGAGATGGCGATGCTCGACGAGCCGAGCCGGTCGGCGAGCGCGATGGCCGCCGCCGAGACCGAGCTCATGGTGATCCCGCGCGATGCGTTCTTCGCGATGCTCAAGGGCAACCCCATGCTCGCCGTGAAGATCCTCTGGAACATGCTCCTGCGGCTCTCGGCCAATCTCCGCGCCACGTCCAAGCGCCTGGCGGACCTCGAGCGGGGCCTGTGATCCTCCTGCTCGCCCTGCTCGCGTGCGGCACCACCCCCTCCCCGCCCAGCGCCCCCGAGCCCCGCAGCGCCACCCGAAGCGAGGCCCGCCGCCCCGCCGACGCACCGCCGAACATCGTGGTGCTGCTCGTGGACGATGCGGGCTACGCGGACTTCTCGCTCACCGGCAGCCCCACGATGCGCACGCCCGCCATCGACGGGATCGCCGCGGAGGGCGTGACCTTCGACACCGCGTACGTCGCGGCCCCCATCTGCAGCCCCTCGCGCGCCGCCCTGCTCACCGGCCGCTACCCGCAGCGCTTCGGCCACGAGCACAACCCGCCCCCCAGCCTGGCCCCCAGGGCCGGCATCCCCACGACCGAGGTGCTCCTCTCCGACCGCCTGAAGCAGGCGGGCTACGCCACCGGCCTGTTCGGGAAGTGGCACCTCGGGGCAGCGCCGCCCTACCTGCCCAACGCGAGGGGCTTCGACGCCTTCGAGGGCGTCCTGCGCGGCGAGCGGTCGTACTTCCCCGGGGAGCCCGAGGGTCTCGCGGCCTGGCGGGTCGACGGGGACGTCGTGGAGGAGACCTTCCCCTACGTCACAGACCGCATCGCGGACGCCAGCATCGCGTTCATGGAGGCCCACCAGAGCGAGCCGTTCTTCGCCCTGGTGGCGTTCACCGCGGTGCACACTCCGCTCGAGGCCCATCCGGCGGACCTCGCGGTGCAGCCGGAGGCCCTCCAGGGCCAGCGCCGCACGCTCGGTGCCATGACCACGGCGCTGGACCGGGCGGTCGGCGCCATCGACCGCGCCATCCACGACCTCGGGCTGGAGGACGACACCCTGGTGTTCTTCCTGAACGACAACGGCGCGGGCGTGCGGAATGCTGGCGACAACAGCCCCTTCCGGGGTGGCAAGGGGCGCCTCTGGGAGGGCGGCGTGCACGTGCCGTTCGTGGTGCGCTGGCCCGGCGTCGCCCCCGCAGGTCAGCGGCGTGCCGCGATGGTGTCCTCGCTCGACATCGTGCCGACGGCCCTCGCGGCCGCGCGGGTCCCTCTGCCGTCCGGCCTGGACGGGCTGGATCTGGCCGGCGTGCTCCGCGGCGACACCGACGCGCCGCACCGCGCGATCCACCACTGGCGACTGGGCACGAGCTGGGCGATCCGCGAGGGCGACCTGAAGCTCGTGGTCGACAAGGGCGCCGACCCCGCGCTCTTCGACCTCGCCACGGACCCCTCCGAGTCGAAGGACCTGGCGGCTGCTCGCCCCGACGACGTCGCCCGCCTCAGGGCCCTGCACCACGCCTGGAACGCCGAGCTGGTACCGCCGGCCTTCGAGTCCAACACATCGTCCCGACGTCGGAAGCGCGCCCTGAAGGAGGCCGGGGAGGACGACGAGGAAGACGGCTGACCGCGCCTACTGCGCGGGCGCGTAGAGGTTCTGGAAGAAGCGGTCCATCCGGATGCCGCCCGTTCCGCCACTGCAGCCGTCCCAGGAGAGCCAGACGAGGTGCGCCTTGCCCTTGATCTGGTCGGGGCGCACGAAGCGCCAGCGGCGGCTGTCCTCCGAGAAGTCCCGGTTGTCGCCCATCACGAAGTAGCGCTCGGCCGGGATCTCGATCTCGGGCATGTCCGCCAGCGGACCGCCCATGCCGGAGGCCGTGAGGATGTCGTGCTTCATGCCCCCGAGATCCTCGACGTACCGGCGGGTCTTCGTGGCGCGGCAGGCGGCGTTCACGAAGTCGTACTTCTCGGTGTACTCGCGGGGCTGCGCGACCCCGTTCACGAAGATCTGGTTGTCGCGGACCATCAGCTTGTCGCCCGGCAGCCCGACGATGCGCTTGATGTAGTTGGTGGACTCGTCCTGCGGGTAGCGGAACACGATGATGTCGCCACGCTGGGGGTCCGAGAGCTTCAGGAGCTCGTAGCGAGGCACCACCCAGGCCATGTCGAGGAACGGGATGTCCACGAGGGTGAGCGGCACCCAGATGCCGTACGAGAACTTGGTGACCGCGACGTGGTCGCCCACGAGCAGGGTGGGCACCATCGAGCCGGACGGGATGCGGAAGGGCTCGAAGACGAACGTGCGGATGAAGAGCACCGCGAAGATGGCGGGCCCCCAGGACCGGATCCCCTCGGAGATCCGCCCGAGCACGGTGCCCGGTCCCTCTTCTTCCTCGATCCCCGTCTCAGCCACGTCGAGCAGGTCCTCCGCGGGCGTCTCGATATCTTCCACCCCGACTACCGACCACCGGCCGGGGGTATTTCCTGGGGGTGCTGGTTAGGTCGGGAGTACATGTTGCTGAACGACGTCCGCCACGCCCTGCACCGCGCCCCCGCGAGACTGCCCGCCGAAGGCCGCAGGCCGGCGGGGGTGGCGATGGTCCTCGACGATGCGGGCCAGGTGCTCTTCATCCGGCGCGCCGACAAGCAGGGCGACCCCTGGAGCGGCCACGTCGGCCTGCCCGGCGGGCACGTCCAGAGCGGGGAGTCCTTCGAGGAGGCCGCCACGGCGTGAGACCCTCGAGGAGGTCGGCCTCGACCTGGATCGGGCCGAGCTGCTCGGGAGCCTGGACGACCGCGAGACCCCCGGTCACCTGCCCACGAAGCTCGTGCGGCCGTTCGTCTACCGGGTCCCCCGCTTCGACGCGTTCACGCTCCAGCGCGACGAGGTCGCCTCCACGCACCTCTTCCCGCTCCACCGGCTCCTCCTGGGCGACGGCCGCGGCACGTTCCCCTACCCGTACGCCGGGCGCGACTGGACCCTGCCCTGCGTCGATCTCGACGGCGTGCGCCTCTGGGGCCTCACGCTCCGCATCGTGGACGACCTGCTCGACCGCATGGACGGCGACGGCATCGGGCTCGACCGGAGGGCCGCGGGATGACCACCGTGCTCCTCGTGGACGACGACGCCGCGCTCACCCACGTCATCGCGGAGGCGCTCCAGCTCCAGCTCGCCGAGCGCCAGCTCCAGGTGCACGCCGTGCCCGGCTGGGAAGGCGCCCTGCGCGTGGCCGAGGAGGTCGGCACCATCGACGTGCTGGTGGTGGACTACCACCTCGGCCCCCACACCGGGATCGAGCTCTTCCGCGACCTGTCGGCCCGCTTCCCGGCCATGCGTCCGCTGCTCTACACGGGCAAGGCCACGGCGAGCGTGGAGGCGGAGGCGCGCGCCAGCGGCATCCCCGTGCTCTGGAAGCCCCAGCGCCTCGAGGCCCTCACGCGGGCCGTGCGCTCCCTCATCGACGGGGTGTCCTGATGGACTACGTCTCCCTGGCGGACTTCGCCCAGACCGCCACCGACGCCAGCTCCCGGTCACCGGAGTGGGCCATCGCGGCCCCCCTCCCCCTCGACCAGCTCGGCCTGCGCGACCGGCTCGAGCAGGTCCTCGACACCGTCACCGCCCTCCAGCGCGCCGACTGGCTCGACGACGGCGTGTACATCGGGCCGAACGCGATGGAGGACACGTACCGGGAGCTGCTCGCCTGCGCGCGCATCCTCGGCGTCGCGGTGCCCCCGGCCATCGCCGCGGGCACGACGATGTCCCGCCAGAACGCCTACGGCACCGACTCCCGGTCCTTCCTGTACGTCTCCACGTTCATGCTCTCCGGCACCACCGCGTCCACCCAGCGCTTCATGCTCGGCCGGCTGCTCGGGAAGATCGCCGCGCGGCAGGTCACCGCCACCACGCTCTACGGGGTCCTGGTCGACCAGAACGGCCTGCGCAGCGTCGCCCGCCGCGCCCTCGGCCCCATGCTCGAGGTGGTGATGGCCCCGCTCTCCCTCGGCGTCCGCCTCGCCCTGTCGCGCTGGCACCGCACCGCCGAGCTCAGCGCCGATCGCGCGGGGCTCCTGTGCTGCCAGGACCTCGATTCCGCGGGCCTCGCGCTGCTCAAGGGCACCCTCGGGGTGAACCCGAAGATCAGCCACGAGGCCTACCTCCAGCAGCTCGCGCGCTCCACCGAGCGCCAGTCTCCTGGCAGGTGGACCGAGCTCCTCTCGGACACCCCCTGGACCCACAAGCGGCTCGTCGCGCTCCAGACCTTCGAGCGCAGCGCGATGTACGCACGCCTGACGGGCCGCGAGCCCACACCCGACGCGCTCACCGACGAGGAGCTCGCGGAGCGGACCACCCAGCTCCTCGGGGTGTCGTGATGGAGCGTGTGGTCTACGACGCCCTCTGCGCCGCAGGAGACGAGGCGGGTGCGGTCCTCTGGAGACGGCTGGTCCGCGACCTCGGGGGGCCCCTCCGCGTGGCCCTGGTGGCCCGCGAGCGCAAGGCGGCCCGCCGCTGGGCCCTGCACACCGAGCTCCCCCACGCGGAGCCCGTGCCCGTCGTGCTCGGCGACGATGCGCCCGGCCTGGACCTCGGCAGCCAGGACCGGCTGCTGTCCACCCACGCGCTGCTGTTCCTCACGCCGATGACGGCCCCCCTGGGGCAGGCCGACCGGGAGGCCCTGGAGGCGCTCCACGCGGGCGGAGCGCCGGGTGCGCGGGCCGTGGCGCTGATGGACGGTCACCTCCTCGCCCGGCTCTCGGACGACCCCGAGGCCGAGCGCGAGGCCGTGTACGCGCGTGTCGAGGCCCTGGTGCCCGACGGCTGGCCGGTGCTCACCGCGACGCCGGCCGCCTGGTCCGAGACGCTGGAGCGCGACCTGCGCGACCTGCGCGAGCGCCGGAGGCTCGAGGTGGCCCGCTTCCTCCTGGGCCATCGGCTGGAGGAGCTCGCGGGCGAGGAGGCCCAGGTGCGCAAGGCCCTCGGCGCCCTCGAGGCCGAGCGGGGCAAGGAGGACGAGGCCCTCGCGGAGGCCCGTCGGCGCTCCCGGCGGCTCGCCGCCCACACGCTCGCCATCGTCCGCCGCCAGACCGAGCAGCTCGAGCTCGACCTGGCGGGCTTCCTGCGCGACCTCGAGGCCGACCTGCCGGCCCAGATCCACGCGCTGGAGGACGTCGATCTCGCGCGGCGCACGCTCCCCCACTGGCTCTCGCACGTCGTGGAGACCTGGATGGTCGACCGTCTGGGTCGCTGGCGGCGGGACGTGCTGGCCGAGCTGGAGGAGCTCGAGCTGCCGGACGCCGTCGGCGTCGACCTCGTGGCCCCCGCCCTCCAGCCCGCCCCGGTCCGCGGAGAGGCCCGCTGGGCCGACCGTCTCGGCACCACCGCCGCCTTCGGTGGGGCCGCCGCCCTCCTCGTGCTCGGCCTCTGGATCCCCGGGCTCGTGGCGCTCGCCGGCGGGTTCGCCCTGAGCACCGTGTTCCGCGGGCCGTCCGACGCCGAGAACCGCGGCAAGCTCGTGACCACCGCCCGCCTCGCGGTCCGCCAGATGGGCGAGGACGCCTCCCGGCTGCTCCACGACCAGCTCGCCGCCCTCTCCGACGAGATCGAGGACCTGGCCGCCGACGATCAGGCCTCCGAGGAGCAACAGCGCCGCGCCGCCCGCGAAGAGCTCGAGGAGCGCCTCGCCATGGCCCACGCCTCCCTGGGCCGGGTGACCACACGCACCGCCCACCTGCGCGAGGTCCTCGCGTCGCTCGCTGGAGACACCCCATGACCCGCGTGCTCGACGACTTCGTGCGTCGCCGGGAAGCCGCCGCCGCCACCCTCGACACGCTGGCCGACGCGCTCCAGACCCCTCGCGTCCTCCGCCACCGGCGACCGCCACGCGGACCAGCTGCGCAAGGCGGCGGCCCGCGCCCGTCAGGGCCGGTTCGTCGTCCTGCTGCTCGGCTGCTTCAGCTCCGGGAAGTCCACCCTGCTCAACGCGCTGCTGGGGCGGCCTGTGCTCCCCGTGAAGGTGAACCCCTGCACCGGCGATCCTCACGGAGGTCGTGCACGGCGAGGAGCCTGGCGTGGAGGTCCGGCACCACGACGGTCGCGTGGACACCCACACCATCGAGGACTTCCTGCGCGAGTACCAGCTCCAGACGGCGAGCGAGGACACCGCGGGCGACGAGGTCTCGGACCGGTTCGGGGGAGTCGACCGCGCCGTGGTGCGCTGGCCGCTGGCGCTCCTGCAGAACGGCGTCGTGCTGCTCGACACCCCCGGTCTCGACGACGATCCCACCCGCACCGCCCGCACGCTCGCGAGCCTGCCCGACGCGGACGCCGTCATCTTCACGCTCTCGGCGAACCGCTTCCTGACGGACCTCGAGCGCCGGACACTCACGCGCGACCTCCTGCCCCTCGGGCTCACGAACCTCTTCTTCCCGACCACGATGGTCGACCTGCTCGACGCCATCGCCGACGACCCGGAGGCGGAGCTCGCCAACCTGCGGTCCCGTGCCGACGAGTTCCTGGGTGGGCTCGCCACCGACCGCTTCTTCCCGCTGGACGCCCGGGGAGCGCTGCACGCCCGGTGGGACCGCACCACGCAGGCCGCCCGGGTTGCCGCCCGACGAGGACGCCCTGGTCGCAACGGGTCTGGAGGCCTTCGAGGACGCGCTCGAGCGGTTCCTGATCGAGGAGCGGGGTGCCGCGCAGCTCGCCCACCTGCACGCCACCGCCGTCCGGATCCGCGACGATCTCGCCCGCCAGGCCCGGCTCGACCAGGCCACCGCGGAGACCGACGTGGACGAGCTCCGCGCGCGCCAGGCCGAGCTGGAGCCCCGGTTCGACGAGCTCTCGCGCATCCAGAGGCGCATCGAGCGCACCGTGGACCACTTCGTCCAGCGCACGCGCACGGTGATCTGGCAGGACCTGCGGGCCGTGATGGCGTCCGCGGAGGAGGAGCTCCCCGAGGCCGTGAGTCGCTTCGACCTCGGGGGCCTCGCGGGGCTCGACCTCCTCACCGAGCGCGGGCGTGCCCGCGTCGAGGCGCGCCTGAAGACCGAGCTCGAGGGCTGGCTGGACGGGCGCATGGCCACCTGGCGCGAGACCCTCGAGCCCAAGCTCGAGGCCGCCCTGCTCGACCTCCGCGAGGAGCTCGCCGCCGACGCGGCCGACTTCGACGAGGTCACCCGCACGATCCTCTCGGACTTCTCGGGTGGCGGCTTCACGCTCCCCGCGCCGGACTTCGGTCAGTCCAAGGACGTCGACCCCGTGGAGCGCTGGTTCAGCGTGGCCGTGGGCGCCCTGCTCCTCTCGCCGGGCACCGTCGCGGCGGGCTGGAGCGAGGGCTACGAGGGCGCCATGAAGGGCGCTGCGGGCCGCCTGGGCGTGCGCCTCGCCATCCTCGGCCTCGGGGCCCTCCTGGGCCCGGTGGGTTGGGCGGGGCTCGTGCTGTACGTCGTGAGCGACGCGGTGCTCCTGTTCGCGACCGGCGGCACGCAGCTCAAGCGCCTCCGTGACCGGCTGGCGCACGACCTCGACGGCAAGCTGGTCGCCCAGGCGGACGCCGCCCGCGAGGACATCGAGGGCCACGTGGAGGACGGCCTGGAGCCCATCCGTCGGGCGCTGGTGGCCGCCGCGGCCAACGAGGTCCACGAGATGCGCGCGCTCCTCGAGCAGACCATCGCAGCCCGCGAGGAGGCCGTGCGCGGCGCGGAGGCCCGGCAGGCCGACTGGGAGCGGGTGCTCGCTGCCTTCGACCAGGGAATCGCCGAGCTGGCGGGCTGATCGCGTGCTCCTCGACCGCCTCGCCCGTTGGGTGCCCACCGACGGGGTGCCGACCCTCGCCCTGCCCCGGCGCGTCGCGGTGGTGGGCCGCACGTCGGCCGGGAAGACCTCGCTGATCAACCGGCTGACCGGCGGTGCGCGCCGGACGGGGCTGGGCGGGGTCACCCGGGGTCCCGAGGAGATCCCGGACGGCGACCACACCTGGATCGACACCCCCGGGATCGACAGCCGCGAGCGGGCCCTCGAGCAGCTCGGGCCCGTGCTCGACGCGGCTCACGCGGTGATCTGGGTGGTGGACGGCCTGCAGCCCGTCACCCGCACCGAGCGCGACGTGCTCGAGCTCCTAGTCCTCCCCGGACAGCCGGTGGACGTGGTCGTGAGCCGGGCCGACCTCCTCGACCCCGACGAGCTCACCTCCGTGCTCGCCCGCACCCGCGCCCACACGGCGCTCGTGGGCCCCAGCACGGTCACGTCCGCCGACCTCCGCAGCCAGGCGACCTCCCTGGACGTCCTGCGCCACACGAGGCTCACGGGCCCCGAGCGGGACGCCCGACGCGTCGCCCTCCTCGGCCTCCGGCCCGCCCTCGTGGCCGCCCGACCCCTCGATCCGCCCAGCCTGGCCGCCCTCGTCACCCTCCGGCCCGCCGTGAAGGCCTGGCTGGCCCGGCTGGACGCGAGCGAGGCGGGGGTGTCGGACCTCCTGAAGGCCTTCCAGCCCGAGCTGCAGGCCATCGCCGACGACGCCGTGGTGCGCTGGGCCGCGGATCCCCGCATCCACGCCCGCATGACCGACCTCCCGCACCTCCCGCGCGTGCCGGACCCCTCCTGGAGCACGATCGACAGCCTGCGGCTCGGGGCGGCCGGGGTCGCCGCCACGCGACGCGAGCTGCGCGGGCTGGCCGCGAGCTGGGTCGCGGAGGCCGAGCTGCGCCTCGCGGACTGGCGGGAGGGCCAGACCTTCGACCCCGACGCCCTGGCGGCCCACACCGCCGACCTGGACGCGCTCTCAGCCGAGCTTCGCGAGCTCGGTCATGAGGATCACGAGGGCTGACATCGCCACGCCGGCCACGCAACCGAGCGCACCGGCCACGAAGACCATGATCGTGCGGTTGGCCGCCTGCTGCTCGAGCTGGGCGCGCCGCCAGAGGGCGAGCTGCTGCTGGTGCTGCAGGATGGTGGACTCCACCTGCAGAGGCGGCAGGCCCTCGCGGGGCACGGCCACCGGGGTGCCCTTGAGCTCGGGCAGCTCCCACGAGGACCGCGCCGCCGAGAGGAGCGCCACCACGGTGTCCATGTCCGGGAGCCGCTGCTCGGCCACCGGGTGCGTGCACTTCTTCACGAGGTTGCGCAGCCAGTCCGGCTGCTCGGGTCCCGGATCGAGCTCGCGGGCGCGGGTCTTCCACTCGAGCAGCGTGCGTTCGCGGTCCGCACGCTCGGCCCACGCGGCCGCGGGGAACGCGGTCTCACCGGTGAGCAGCTCGTAGGCGACGAGCCCGAACGCGTAGAGATCCGCGCGCACGGCGTCGTGATCGGGGTCGCGGAGGACCTCCGGCGCAACGTAGGCCATCGCGGCGTCCGGGAGGCGCGTGAGCTCCACGCGCTCCTCCGCCGCCAGCGCGTGCTCGAAGCCCATCAGCCAGAGCTGGTGGCGCGGGGCGACGAAGATGTTCGACGGGTTGACGCCGCGGTGCACCCATCCCGCCGCGTGGACGTGCTGGAGCGTGGTGGCGAGCTCGTACAGCCAGGCGATCGCCTGGCGCCAGTCCGGCAGACCTCCGACCAGCCGGTCGGCCAGGGCGTCGGCGGAGAACGCGCGGAGCGCGATGGTGACGTGCTCGTCGTCGGTCCGGGCCTCCAGCACCTTGGGGATGCGCGGATGGTCGAAGGACTGGAGCGCCTGGACCTCGCGGTTCTGTCGGGTCTCTGCGGCCCCCTTGCGGTTCCCGATCTTCAGGGTGGCCCGGGTGGCGGAGTCGTTCGTGCGGTGCACCGCGACCAGCGCGGGGTCGCCGAACGCCATCACGTGATCGACCACCCAACCACCGACACGGTCGCCCGTGCGGAGCTCCTTCATCGCTTGACCTTCAGCCGGCCCTTCTCGCCATCCGGCGTGGAGTACCGGCCCGTGGCGCCGCTCGCGGAGAACTTGCCCGAGTACGTGGCGCCACCGCCACTCTCGACCATCACGAACGTCGCGTCGTTGCCGTCCATCGTGTACTTGCCGGAGGCCTTCCGGGCGACTCCCGCCCGGGTCACGTCCGCGGAGAGCTTGCCGTCTGCGAGGAACCGGACCTTCATCACGACGTCCTCCGATCCCGCCACGCCCGAGAGCGTGCCCGCGAGGGCCCGGGCCGTCGCCGGAGCCCCGGCGGTGGACGCGGGGGCCGCGGTGCGGGCGCGGGTGCGGGTGCGGGCGCGGGAGCCGCCTTGGGAGCGGGCGCGGGCGCGGCCTTCGGGGCCGGCTCGGGACGGCGTGGCGCAGGAGCCGCCCTGGGCGCAGGACGGGGCGACGGGCGCTCCGTGCGTGGCTCCGGACGCGTCGCCGGGGCGACCGGAGCGGGCGGATCCACCGCGTCGGCCACGGCATCCCCGCCCTCGGTGCCCGCAGCGTCGCCACCCTCGGTGGGCTCCACGGGAGCTTCGGTGGGCGCGGGCTCCTCCGGCACGACCGGGGCCACCGCAGCCACGACCGGGGCGACCGGGGCGACCGGCATCGGCACCTGGACGTACGTGGGCGCGGGCCGGCGGGCCTGGCGGGCAGCGTCGATCTGCGGGGCGACGACCACGAACCACGGGAGCAGGATGATGCCCATCGTAGCGAGCGTGGAGCCCGCGAAGGCGATCCCCATCCTGGAGAGCAGCAGGAACGGTGACGGCGGCAGCGGCAGGTCCAGCATGCTGATGGGCTGGGAGACGAAGTCCTCCTGATGGAGGGCCGGCGGAGGCCCGGGCTGGCGCTGCGGGCGGCGCGTCTCCACGGGCTGCGACGGCTGCGCTCGTGCGCCGACCGGCGGCACCGGGGCAGACGGAGGCGCAGCACCCCAGGGATCCGGCGGGGCGGCGGCGACGGGCGCGCCGTGGTCCGGCTCCTCGATCGGGTCGAGCTCCTCGACCTCGTCGAGCTCCTCCATGTCGTCGAGCTCGTCGAGCTCCTCGATGTCTTCGAAGGAATCCGCCGCCAGCTCCGGGAATTCTCTCTCCGTGAGATCGAACTCCACCATGCTGGGATCAGGAGGTACGTCCGTGCCTGTGCTGTGGACCTTCATGACGGGACGTGGGTGCTCCGAGCGCACGAGCCGCGGTGCAGGCGGAGCCTCGTCGTCCCCCACGACGCGCAGGGATGACGGCGTGCGGAGCACCCGCTGACGTGGAATGGGGGTTCCACCGTTCAGCAGCGATCTGCGTTGGCGTTCTCGGGCCACGTGGAGAGCGTGCCAGATGGGAGTGGGGGTCGGCAAGCTCCCCCGGTTACACAGCAGCGATGTCCATCCTCCTCCTCCTCGCCGGATCGGCCGCCGCACAGGCTCCGGACTCCGATGTCTCGGTCAGCGGGATCGTCCCCCACGATCGCGCCACCATCGCCCCCCGCTTGCGCGACACGACGTCGCTCGCGGCGCTCTTCGCCGACTGCACGGTCGACTGGGAGCACGGCGTCACCCCGAAGGGACCCGCGCGGGTCACCTACCGGATCATGAGCTTTCGACGTCGCCTGACGGCGACGGTGAGCGAGAAGGACCCCGACCACGTGATCGAGCTGGACCACGCGGGCGCCAAGGGGTTCGTGACGCGCTTCACGCTCACTCCCGAGGGCGAGGGCACGTCGGTGGCGATCACCACGTACCTGAACCCGCCGGGATGGCCGTTCCGCAAGTACTACTACGACACCGTCATGCCCGCGTGGCGGTCCTGCTACGAGGCCGCCCTCACGCGCCTGGAGACGCCATGATCGCGCTCTTGCTCACGGCCTTCGCTGCCGACGCCACCGGTCTGGCCCTCGAGGCGTTCACCGCCGAGCTCGAGCAGGACCGGGTCTCCGTGCCCTCCGAACGCGTGGAGGCCCTCCACGCCGCCGCGTGCGAGGCCGGCTACGGCCCGAGCTGCGATCGTTCGTGGAAGGCGGGCGATCTCCAGGCAGCCGGGGCTGCCCTCGAGGTCCCGTGCCAGGGTGGCGACCACGCGGCATGCGTCGTGGTGGCGTGGGCCATGACGCAGTCCGAGGCCGGGAAGGTCGACGCGGAGCCCGCACGCGGGGCGGAGGCGCTGGCCCTGTTCAGGGCTGCCTGTGCGGCCGGGCTGGAGCGCGGGTGTGTCGAGGAGGGCGTGCTCCTCACGCGCGGGGTCGAGGGCGAGCCCGGCCTGGCGAAGGCGCAGACCCTCTTCCAGACCGCGTGCCAGGTGGGCGACCTCTCGGGTTGTCGCCGCCTGGGCGCGATGTACCACAACGGACGTGGCCTCGGCCGGGACCTCGACAAGGCGCGCCAGTACTACGGGCAGGCCTGTGACGGTGGATACGCGCTCGGCTGCAACGGGCTCGCGCTCATCGACCACCTCGGCGTGGGTGTGGCCAAGGACCCCGTCGCGGCCGAGGCGAACTACGTGAAGGCCTGCGACGCCGGCCTGAAGGGCGCGTGCGACAACCTCGGCATGCTCTACCAGAACGGCCTGAACCCCGACCAGGACGCGGCGGCCGCGATGGCCGTGTGGGCGTCGGGCTGCTCCAGGAAGGTCCCCGTGGCCTGCGCCAACGCCGGCCGCCTCGCGAACGACGCCCGCCTGGGTGAGGCGCGCGACCCCGCGAAGGCCGGCGAGCTCCTCCAGGCGGGATGCGACCTCGGAGACCCCTTCTCCTGCGGGCTCCTCGGCACCCACCTGCTGCCCACCGACACCGAGCGGGGCACGGGCCTCCTGGAGAACGCGTGCGTGCAGGGCGTCGCCCCGTCGTGCGCGGACCTCGCGGACGCCCTCTGGTCGGGCGAGCACGTGAAGAAGGACAAGAAGCGCGCCCGCGATCTCTACACCACGGCGTGTCAGGGCGAGTTCGAGCCCGCCTGTGCCCGAGCGAAGTGAGCCACCGCCCGCTCTCCGCTGGCAGGCCGATCTCGACGGTCTGCACGTGGAGGTGGGCGCGTACCGGCACACCATGACCGAGGCCACCCGGCGCCGGATGCGCAATTCGCTCCTGCTGGTGGCGCCGCCCGCTACCTTCCTCGCCGGCACGCTGGACCGTTCCCTGGCGGGCCTCACGATGGTCGGGTGCTTCATGGCCTGGTTGTTGCTCGACGACGTCCGGCTGACATCCCGTGGGATCCACCACCTGACCCTCGGCCCGCACGAGCTCCGCGTGGACCTCGGCATCGCCAGGGAGGCCGTGCGCTGGGAGGACGTCGGGGAGGTCCGGGTGCTGGACGGCGATTGGCCGGTACTCGAGATCCTCGTGCACGGACGGGCTCCCCTCCGGATCCCCATGGAGCTCGAGCCCCCCGCGCACGCCCGCTGGCTCGCGGACGCCGTGATGGCGCGGGGCCGCGAGGCGCGCGAGGTGCGCGGATCCTCCGCGGAGGTGCCGAAGACCTTGAGGACCGTCCGGGACGAGGTACGGTAGTCCCATGGTGCTCGCCCTGCTCCTCACTGCGCACGCCGACGACTCCTTCACGCTCATGAAGGAGACCGAGGCGTGCACGATCCGGAAGCGCGAGAAGACCGAGACGCAGGGGGCCGCCATGTGGGCCCGGTGCCGGTGGCCGGAGCTGGAGCCCGCCGTGGTGCGCGGGATGCTCACCGACCTCACGCGCTACGACGAGTGGATCTGGCCCATCGGAGAGAGCCGGGTGGAGCGCGAGGACGCCGGACGCAAGCTCGTGTACCAGCGCCAGCACATCTTCGGGCTGTCGGACCGCGAGGTGCTCCTCTGGGTCACGGTGGACGACCGCCCCGAGCTCGCGAAGGTCGCGTGGACGGCAGCCAACGACCAGCCGCTCGTCCTCGCAGACGGTGCCGTGCGCACACCGCGGAACACGGGCTTCTGGACCATCGGCCCCAACCCCGACGGGCCCGGGACCGAGGTGGTGCACCAGATCGAGCTCGACGCGGGGGCTCCCCTTGCCGCAGTGGCTCGTCCGGGCCATCCAGACGCGCGGCTTCCACCGCATCCTCACCGACATCCGGGGCCTCGCGGCCACCCAGCCGGGTCAGCCGAGCGCGAGGTAGAGCGCGACCAGCACGAGCGCCACCGCGGCGGCCACACCCGCAGCGAGGGCCAGGCGCGAGGTCTGCGGCCCCGCCGTCTCAGGCGCACTGAAGGCGGCCGTCGGCAGCTCCACGGCCGCCGAGAGGGCCTCCACGAGGGCCTGCACATCGGGGAACCGGTCGTCGGGGTCCTTCTGCAGGCAGCGCGTCACCACGGGCCGGATGGCCGGCGGGATCCCGGCCGCCTCCGGCAGCTCGGGCACCGGGCTGTGCAGGTGCTGGGTGAGCACCTCCGCCGGGAGCTTGCTGTGGTACGGGTACCGACCGGCGAGCAGCCGGAAGAGCAGCACGCCCACGGAGTAGATGTCCGAGCGCACGTCCGGGGCCTCGCCCCGGATCTGTTCGGGAGAGCTCGTGTGCACCCCGCCGAGCAGGTGCTCCTCGCCGTCGATCTCCGGAGCGTCGTCCACCCAGGCCACACCGAAGTCGATGAGCGTCACGTGAGCCCCGTGTGGACGGGCCGAGACGAGCACGTTGCTCGCCTTGAGGTCGCGGTGCACGAGGCCCCTCCCGTGCACGTGGCGGAGCGCAGAGCAGAGCTGGAGCACCAGCGGCACGGCCTGGAGCGGACGGTCGACCTTCTGGCGCACCCAGTCGGTGAGCGAGAGCCCGTCCACGAGCTCCATGGCGATGAAGTAGCCCCCGTCCCCGCTGGGCCCGTGGTCGATGGCGCGCACGATGTTCGGGTGCTCGAGGGACGCGAGCACCTCGCCCTCCCGCTGCATGAGCGCGAGCATGCGCTCGGCGTCCCGGCGCGGGCGGCGCGAGCAGCTTCAGGGCCACCCGCGGGCCCCCGTCCCCGTCGCGCGCCACGTACACCGCCGCCATCCCGCCCGTCGCGAGCGGCCTCTTCACGTGGAACCGACCCGCGACGACGGTGCCGACGATGGGGTCTCGCGCGTTCCGTGCCATGACCACGCCGCATAACGGCTCATGCCCCTTCCGGTTAGATCTGCCGCGGAGGTCGCTCCTTGCTCTTCGTGCTCGCTGCGCACACCGCAACCGCAGGGCCCCCGCCCCTCGCCTTCCCGAGCGCAGAGGGTTGTGACGGCCGGGCCGTGGACGTCGCGATGGTGGGCGACCTGATGCAGCACGGCGAGCAGCTCAAGGCGAGCCAGCGCGGCGACGGCACCACCACCTGGCAGGGCGTGTTCGATGCGGTGGCACCGATGCTCCGGGGTGCAGACCTCACCATCGGCAACCTCGAGACCCCCATCGACTCCAGCCAGCCCTACGGCGGCTTCCCGTTCTTCAACGCCCCCGAGTCCATGCTCGTGGCCCTCCGCGACGCGGGCTTCGACGTGCTGCAGACCGCGAACAACCACTGCCTCGACAAGGGGCGCAGGGGCGCACTGGCCACCCTCGAGGCCGTGCGCGGTCACGGGTTCGGCACGGCGGGCACCTGGAAGAGTGCGGAGGAGCGCGGCGAGCCCTGGGTGCTCCGCGATCTGCCGGGAGACATCCGGGTCGCCTTCCTCGCCAACACCTACGGGACGAACGGCCAGCCGATGCCCGAGGGTGAGCCCTGGCTCGTGAACTGGCTCGATGCGGGGCAGATGCAGCACGACATCGCCCGCGCCCGGGAGCACGCGGACATCGTCATCGTGGGCCTGCACTGGGGGGGTGAGTACAAGCACGCCCCCACCGCGAGCAGCGGGCGACCGCGAAGAGCCTCGTCGAAGCGGGTGCGGACATCGTGATGGGCACCCACCCCCACGTGCTCCAGCCGGCCGAGGTGGTGACGGTGCAGGACCCCGGCGGGCACGTCCGCGACGGGGTGGTGCTCTACAGCCTCGGCAACTTCGTGTCCAACCAGCGGACGTTCCCGCGCGACGGCGGGGTCGTCGCGCGGGTGACGCTGCAGCGGTGCGGCCCCGACGTGCGGGCGACCGACGCGCGCTTCACGCCGGTGTGGGTGGACGACCGCGTGGAGGGCGCCGCCAGCAAGGCCTTCCGCGTCGTGCCCGTGCCTCCCGAGGGTGCCGTGTGCGGCGCGGGCGACCTGAACGCGCTGGACTGCGAGCGGGCCGCCGCCTTTCGGGAGCATGCGGCCACCCTGCTCCCGGCCGCCCAGTTCGACTGGCGCGCCGGGGACGTCGGCGTGCTGGCCTGGCGGCCCCTGGAGCCCTGGCCGACGGGCCTCCGCGCGCCTCCGCCCGATCCCGTCGTGCCGGTGGTCACGGTGTGGCCCCCGCCTGCCCTCGCGCGCACCCAGGCCGACCCGTGACCCCCTGGTGGCTGCTGGCCGGTTGTCCCTCGACGCCCACCCTGCCCGTGGAGGCGGACGCGGACACCGATGCCGACGCCGACGCGGACACCGACGCCGATGCGGACACCGATGCCGACACGGACATCGGTCCGGTGGACACGGGGCCCTTCGGTCCGGCGGAGGGCGTGGGCTCCCTGGTCCTGACGCGAGACACCAGCGGGCTCGTCCTGCGCGGGCTGTTCGTGGACGCGAGCCCCGTCGTGGACGCGGCCCTCTGCTGGCCGGAGCGCGCGGGCCCCTGCCCCGCCGGGCTCCCTCTGCCCGGCAACAGCGTGGACCTCACGCCGTGGGACGCTTCGGCGGCCACCTTCCTCGGCGTGGGTCCGACCGTGACGCTCGGCGGGGTGACCGCCATCCGGCAGTCCGACCCCTCGCGGGCGTGCACTACCTCGGGACCGCCGCCATGCCGTGGCCCGCGAACAGCCGCCTGGACGTGAGCCTGCCCGGCGGCCAGTGGTCGCCGTTCGACGCGGCGGACGTGCTGCCCGTGCCGCCGGAGGTCGACATCACGAGCCCCGCGCGCTTCGAGCGGGTGCGCCTGACTGCAGGGCAGTCCCGCACGATCGAGTGGGTGCCGGCCAGCGGGCCCCACGTGCTCACCCTGGAGATCCACGGGGCCGACGAGCCCGGCGCGGCGAGCGTGCACCGCCTGATCACGCTGGAGGACGACGGCGAGCACACGGTGGACGTCGACGCCCTCGGGCTGCGTCCGGCGAACCGCGAGCTCACCTTCACGCTGGCCCGGACCAGCCGCGCCGATCTCGACGTCGGCGACGACCCGCTCGCGCTGGCCGCCCGCATCGAGACCTCGTTCACCGCCGAGCACCCGCCGGTCCAGGGCCGGACGCAGGTCCCGGCCGCGTCGGTGTGCACGGGGTCGCCGGTGCTGGTGGACGGCGCGTACTACGGCTACCTGGACGCCGCGTCCAACGACCACGATCCCGGGAACGACGGCTGCACGGGGGCCAACGCGCCCGGCGCCGATGCCGTGTTCCAGGTTCCGCTGGAGCCCGGGGAGCGCGTGCGCATCGAGGGCCGCAGGGTGGATGGCGACCTGGCGCTGTACCTGGTGGAGTCGTGTGCGGCCCTGGAGACGTGCGTGGCGTCCGCCTCCGAGGCGCCGATCGACCACCCGGAGGTGCTCGTGTACACGAACGCGTCCGACACGCCGGTCACGCGGTACCTGGTGGTCGACAGCCCCTCGTGGGCAGCGGTCTCGTCTACACCCTGGACGTCCGCCGCGACGTCCCGGTCGCGGAGCCCGCGTCCGACAGCTGTGGGGGCACGACGGGCCTGCCGCCCCTCGAGCGCGGCCTGCACACGATCACCCTGGCCGGGAGCCTCGACCACCTGGACCCCGGACCGGCGGCGTGCGCGTTCTCGGAGGCCGGCGGGGGCGACGTCATGCTGCCCGTCGTGGTCCCGCCCGGAGACGTGCTCGCCGTCGACGCCGACGCGCCCGTCGTGCTCTACCTCCTGGCGAGCTGCCTGAACGAGTCCACCTGCCTGGCGGGCGCCGCTCGCTACGCCCCGCTGCGTTGGCAGAACCCGACAGCCGATCCCGTGACCGCGACGGTCGTGGTGGACTCGCGTGCTTCCCTGCCGCCGCTGGGTCCGTTCGACGTGCACCTCGACGTCGTGACCCCGATCGACGCCTTCCCCGCGACCTGTGCGGACCTCGGCACGCCCCTGACCACGGGCGTCCACATCGTCCACGCGACCCTCTCTGGAGGTGCGCTGGACCTGGCGCTGCCGGGGCCGTCCTGCACGTTCGCCCCGTCGGCCGGGCCCGACGGACGCCTGGCCGTGCGCCTGGAGCCCGGTGAGCGCATCGATGTCGACCTGGTCCACCCGGGCGACGGGGTCCTCGCGCTCCTCACGGACTGTGACGACGCGACGTCCGCCACCACCTGCGCCGACCGGCCCGGCACGGGCGAGACCCTCACGTACACGAACGCCAGCCCGGCGCCCGAGGACCTCGTCCTGCTCGTGGACACCTGGCTGGCGCCCGGGCAACCGTCGTCGCCCGTAGACGTCCGGGTGGACGTCCGGATCCGCTGACCCTCTACCGCCGGCGGCGGTAGAGCAGGCCCGCGAGGCCCACGGCGAACAGCCCGCTCACCGGCGATCCCGGCGTGGCGCAGCCACAGCCGTCGTCGTCCTCGGGAGGCGTGTCGGTGTCCGTGTCGGCGTCCGTGTCCGTGTCCGCATCGGTGTCCGCGTCCGTGTCGGCATCGGTGTCCGCGTCCGTGTCGGCATCGGTGTCCGCGTCCGTGTCCGCATCGGTGTCGGCGTCCGTGTCGCTGTCGGCGTCCGTGTCCGTGTCGCTGTCGGCATCGGTGTCCGTGTCGCTGTCGGCGTCCGTGTCCGTGTCGCTGTCGGCGTCCGTGTCCGTCGCTGTCGGCATCGGTGTCCGTGTCGCTGTCAGCGTCCGCGTCCGTGTCCGCGTCGCTGTCGGCGTCCGTGTCCGCGTCCGTGTCGCTGTCGGCGTCCGCGTCCGTGTCGCTGTCGGCATCCGAGTCCGTGTCCGTGTCGCTGTCGGCATCGGTGTCCGTGTCGCTGTCGGCATCGGTGTCCGTGTCGCTGTCGGCGTCCGTGTCCGTGTCGCTGTCGGCATCCGTGTCCGTGTCGCTGTCGGCGTCCGTGTCCGTGTCCGTGTCGCTGTCGGCATCGGTGTCCGTGTCGCTGTCGGCGTCCGTGTCCGTGTCGCTGTCGGCATCGGTGTCGCTGTCGGCGTCCGTGTCGCTGTCGGTGTCCGTGTCGCTGTCCGCGTCGGAGTCCGTGTCGGTATCGGTGTCCGTGTCCGTGTCCGTGTCCGTGTCCGTGTCCGTGTCGGCGAAGCCGGTGTCGCCCGTGTCGCCGGGACAGGCCGGGTCGAGCGCACAGTCCGCATCGTCGCAGTCGAAGAAGCCGTCGGCGTCGTCGTCGAGCCCGTCGTCACACACGGTCTCGGTGTCGAAGCAGGGCGAGATGGTGAGCGTGTAGTCGCCCTCGGCGCCGTTGTAGCCGTCGATGGACACGACGTAGGCGACACCCTGCGTCACATCCGCCGTGAAGCGGGACGTGTAGCTGGGGAAGCCGTGGAAGTCGTCGTCGCACTCGAGCTCCACGAGCGTGTCGCACGCGTCGTACAGCGCGAGCTGCGTGTCGAAGGACGACCCGAGCGTGGAGAACTCGAAGCAGGCCGTCGCGGGCGCGGTCCACTGGAGGTGCTCGTCGCCCGCGCCACCCGACCCGAACCCGCAGTCCGGGAACACGAGGTCCGGCAGACCCACCGTGCTGCCGGTGGCCGACAGGTCGGAGCCGATGTCCACGAGCTCCGAGCACACGGTGGCAGGCGGACCGTCGATCCCGTCGCAGTCCTGGTCCGTACCGTCGACGGTGTCGTCGGTGGCACCCGGGTTCACCGAAGCGAGCGTGTCGTCGCAGTCGGTGGCGTCGAGCACGGAGCCCGCGACCGGCGCGCAGGACGACGTGGGCGTGGCGCTCATGTCGCCGTACGTGTCGAGGTCGGTGTCCGGGTAGTAGTCGAGGAACGTGAGACCGTCGTCCACGCCGTTCGCACAGTCGTCATCGACGCCGTTGCAGGTCTCCGTGGCACCCGGGTTCACCCCGATGGCCGCGTCGTCGCAGTCGGTGTTGTCGAGCACGGAGCCCGCGACCGGCGCGCAGGACGACGTGGGCGTGGCGCTCATGTCGCCGTACGTGTCGAGGTCGGTGTCCGGGTAGTAGTCGAGGAACGTGAGACCGTCGTCCACGCCGTTCGCACAGTCGTCGTCGACGCCGTTGCAGGTCTCGGTGGCACCCGGGTTCACCCCGATGGCCGCGTCGTCGCAGTCGGTGTTGTCGAGCACGGAGCCCGCGACCGGCGCGCAGGACGACGTGGGCGTGGCGCTCATGTCGCCGTACGTGTCGAGGTCGGTGTCCGGGTAGTAGTCGAGGAACGTGAGACCGTCGTCCACCCCGTTCACGCAGTCGTCGTCGATCCCGTTGCAGGTCTCGGTGGCACCCGGGTTCACCCCGATGGCCGCGTCGTCGCAGTCCGTCGAGTCGGCGACGTAGCCCGTGGGCGCGCCGTCGCAGGTGGACACCGAATTGGCGGCGTCACCGTACGTGTCGTTGTCGCTGTCGAGGTAGTACGACACGAACGTCAGGCCGTCGTCCGCGCCGTTCAGGCAGTCGTCGTCGATCCCGTTGCAGGTCTCGGTGGCACCCGGGTTCACCCCGATGGCCGCGTCGTCACAGTCGGTGTCGTCGGCGACGTAGCCCGTGGGCGCGCCGTCGCAGGTGGACACCGGATCGCGGCGTCACCGTACGTGTCGTTGTCGCTGTCGAGGTAGTACGACACGAACGTCAGGCCGTCGTCCGCGCCGTTCAAGCAGTCGTCGTCGATCCCGTTGCAGGTCTCGGTGGCACCCGGGTTCACCGCGGTGACGGCGTCGTCGCAGTCCGTCGAGTCCGCGACGTAGCCCGTGGGCGCGCCGTCGCAGGTGGACACCGGATTCGCGGCGTCGCCGTACGTGTCGTTGTCGCTGTCGAGGTAGTACGACACGAAGGTGAGCCCGTCGTCCGCACCGCCCACGCAGTCGTCGTCGATCCCGTTGCAGACCTCGGTGGCGCCGGGGTTCACGGCAGCCGAGAGGTCGTCGCAGTCGTCGCCGTTGTCGGCGGTGTCGATGTAGAGGTCGAAGTCCGCGTCCGCCGAGTTCGCCTCACCCGGGGTCCCGAAGTCGCCGAGACCGTAGGGGTTCGCGTACTCCACGTACCAGTTCGCCACGTCGTCGTTCGCGGTGGCGTCGGTGGCGTCGGGGTTGAGGGCGAGGGCCTGACCGGGCGCCGAGGTCGGGAAGGTGGCGTCGTAGGTCACCGTGTCGATCGTGGTGCCACCGATGGCGAGCGTGATGCTGTCGCCACCCTGGTTCAGGCTGCGACCGAAGGACGCGCCCCCGGAGATGCCGCCGTTGACGCCGGAGTCCGTGTTGCGGACGAAGACGATGCGGTCGCCCGGGGACGCCACGACCGTGCCGGGAGCGATGGCGGTGTCCGAGCCCGCAGCATCCGAGATCACGAGGCCGCCGAGGTCGACGTCGCCGGAGAGCGAGCTGCTGACGAGCACCTCGAAGTACTCGCCCAACGAGTCGTCCACCGCGGCCGGGTTGAACATGATCTCCGGTGATGACGAGGTCGCCGGGCGACAGATCCGCCGCGCTGAGGCTCGCGAGGAACGTGTCGCAGTTCTCGTCCACGGCGTTGCCGTCGATCTCGGGCACGCCGGGGTTCACGTCGAAGTCGCCGGGGTCGCAGTCCTGGTCGTTGGCCGAGTAGCCGGCCGGGACGCCACAGGAGTCCGCGGTGACGCCGGGATCGCCGTACCCGTCGCCGTCCGTGTCGTCGTAGACCGTGTTGGTCGGGAGGCCCTGGTCGGCGTTCCCGTCACAGTCGTTGTCCGCGAAGTCGCAGACCTCGAAGTTGCCCTGGAAGTTCGCGCTGTCGAGGTCGTCGCAGTCGTCGAAGGTGGCGGAGAACCCGGTGGGCGCGACCGTGTCGCAGGTGTGCATGAGCTCGACGGGCGCCGAGAGCACGTCCACGTGGAGGTCGAAGAGCTGGCCCGTGCCACAGGTGGCGGCTCCGTAGGGCTGCACGGCGAACAGGAAGGTCGTGCCGGCCGTCGTGGTGACCTCGATGCTGGACTTCAGCCCGACGCCGTCGTCGTCGTCGCACTCGATCTCCAGGCCGGAGGGGCAGCCCTCGAGCAGGCCGAGCACCGTGTCGTTCAGCGCGGAGCCCTCGGTGTGCACGCGGAACGTGCCGTCGTGCGGGGCCGTCCAGGCCACCACGACGTCCGGGCGCCCCGTGCCGGCCTGACAGGACAGGTCGACGTCGTCGGTGCCCGAGCACACGTCCACCCCGGTGACCACCTGACCGAGGGCGGTCCCGACGTCCAGGTCGACGAGCGAGCACGTCTGCGAGATCGGATCCGACGCCGCGAACGCGCCGTTCCCGTCGCCGTCGCCATCCGGGTACCACGCCATGAACGCCAGGGTGTCGTCGACGCCGTTGACGCAGTCGTTGTCGAGCCCGTCGCACACCTCGGGGTTCCCGGGGAACACGTCGCCGTTGTCGTCGTCGCAGTCGCCGTCGGCGATGCAGGTGAAGCCGTCGGAGTCGGCGTCGGCGTCGTCCGTCGTGCCCGCGTCACAGTCGTCGTCGACGCCATTGCAGGTGACCTCGGCCATGCCGGGGTTCGCCCCGGGGTCGCTGTCGACGCAGTCGCCAGCCAGCTCGCCATAGCCCGGGAGCGGGCCGAAGCAGACCGGCACACCGTCGGAGACGGCGTAGTAGCCATCTCCGTCGGAGTCGCGCCCGACGTCGACGGTGGGGCCCTGGATGCCGAAGGTGCCGTCGTCGCAGTCGTCCTGCGCGGTGAGGCCGTCGTTGTCCGCGTCCGCCGTGGACAGATCGGGCTCGAACAGGAAGGTGCCACCGGAGAGGACCGCGAGGTCCATGCTGGCCAGGCTGTTTCGCCAGATCGGGGTGTCCACCCCGCCGATGCGGATGCCCACGGCCGCGGTCGACGTGTCGGACCCCATGGTGCCGTGATGGACGAGGATCCGCTGCGTCGCCCGCTCGAAGACCATCTGGAACGTGGCCCGTGCCGGGGTACCGAAGGTGCCGTAGTGCGCGACGTCCTCGAAGTGGACGACGATGTCGCCCGTGTTGGAGGTGCTCTCGAACACGTGCACCGAGCCGCCACCGCCCACGTCGAGGTCGACCCAGGTGCCGTAGACCAGCTCGCCGCCACCCGTGCCGCTCTGCACGATGAACGTGCACTCGGAACCGGTGAAGTTGACGTACCCGTTGGCGCAGATCGTGAACGACGTGCGGTCCACACCGGCGACGCGGAAGGGATTCCGCTGGATGGTGTACGCCGAGGAGCCCTCGTCGAGGTCGCCGCCGAAGTCCACCACACCCTCCTCGAGGGCGAGGTCGGTCTGCAGGTCGGCCAGCGTGCGGAAGCCGTAGGTGGGAGCGTCCGGATCGAGACCCAGCTGGGACGAGTGGCCGATGGCGTACGAGCCGTCCGCGCTGAAGCCGTGCCAGGCGAGGGCGGGCGTGGACGCACCGAGGAGGGAGAGGGCGACGAGAGGACGGCGCATGGACGCTCCAGAGGACAGGACCGCGAGGTCGGGACCCCTCTGGCGTACTCGAATGTCACGCCAGTGTCAAAGGACGTCGCGGCGTCTCACCGGGCCTGTTCGACGAGCCACGAGACCAGCGGATCGAGGGCGCCGGGAAGGGGCGGACGGTGCAGGTCGTCGACCGGATGGCTCGCCGGGCCGAGGGCATGCCCTGCACCCGGCACGATCACGAAGAGGTCCTCGCGGCGGAGGTCCACGCTGCGCTCGCGGATCCGCTCGAGGTCGACCGGGCGGGTGAAGGCGTCGTTCTCGCCCTGAAGGGCGATCAGCGGGACGGAGATCCCCTCGAGCTGATCGGGGATGCTGGGGAGCTCGCGGTCGCCGGCGAGGTAGCCATAGGGACCGAGCGTGAAGGCGTAGTCCACCAGGGCCGGCACAGCGGGCTCCACCTCGCCGTCGAGGCTCAGGATGCCGTCCCGGTCGCGGTCCACGAGGGGTGACGGGACGGCGATCTCGCTCTCCCGGGTGAACGAGAGCGCCAGCATCCGGGACGTGGAGAGCACGGGCTCCGCGGCGTTGGCGTGCAGCGCCCGCGCGAGGAGTCGCCCGTCGAGCTGGCCCTGCCAGGCGAAGCGCTCGAGGTAGAGCTCCATCTCCGGCGAACCAGCCTTCCAGGCGCTCGCGGAACGGCCGTCCGGGCGCACCGATCAGGGCGAGGCCGGCCACCGGCTCCTGGCGCGCGACCTCCGCGGCCACCACGGCCCCCTCGTCGAAGCCGAGCAGGAACACCCGATCGGAGTCGACCGCATCGAGCTTCCTGGACGCGGCGAGCACGGCGCGCAGGTCCGCGGCGAACGTGCGCTGGTCCTGGTCCGCGATGTACTTCGGGAGGTCCGAGCGACCCGCGTCCGTGACGTGGCGCTTGCCGTACCGCACCACCGCGAAGCCCCGCTCTGTCAGCGTGTCCGCGAGCAGGCGACCGAACGGCATCGCGCCGAGGCCGCTCTCGAGGGTGCCGTCGACGTCCACGGGCCCCGCGCCGGGCACCAACACCACCGTGGGGTACGGACCGTGGCTGCGGTGCTCGGGGTAGGTCACCTCCATCCTGCCCGTGACGCCCTCGGCGAACGTCACCGTAGAGGGCGTGCGCAGCACCTCGTACGGGTTCCGGGGGTCGAGCCGGAAGCGCCCCCCGCACGAGGCGAGCAGGAGGAGCAGGACGGGGAGGCTGCGCATGGGTCTTCCGGTGGATATCTCGACCACCTACCCGGAGGGTGCCGTGTCGGACAAGCGGAAGGAGCAGGGCGACAGCTCGGTGCTCGAGCGCCGGAAGGTGGACGAGCCCAAGAAGTTCAAGGTCCTCCTCCTGAACGACCACTACACCACGATGGAGTTCGTGGTCCTCGTGCTCAAGACCGTGTTCCGGCTGTCGTCCGCGCAGTCCACGCGCATCATGTTGCACGTCCACAACACGGGCGTCGGGGTCGCCGGCATCTACACGCGGGAGATCGCCGAGACCAAGATGGCCCAGGTGCACGACATGGCGCGCGAGGCCGGGCACCCGCTGCAGTGCGAGCTGGAGCCCGAGGGCTGAGGCCTACGCGTCCTCGGTCTCCCGGGCCGCTTCGGGCTCGGGGTTCCGCCGCACCACGTTGAGCACGACCTTCCCGTCGACGTAGTCGATCTCCGCGTGCCCGCCGTTCGCGAGCTCGCCGAACAGGATCTCGTCCGCCAGCGGCTTCTTCACGTGCTGCTGGATCACCCGGGTCATCTCGCGGGCGCCGTACTCGGGCTTGTAGCCCTGCTTCGCGAAGAACGACCGGGCGGCGTCCGTGGCGTTGATCGTGACATCGCGCTCGGTGAGCTGCTGCTCGAGCTCGAGCAGGTTCTTGTCGACGATCTGGAGGATGACCGGCTCGGGCAGGTCGTTGAAGTACACCACCGCATCCAGCCGGTTGCGGAACTCCGGCGGGAACACCTTCTTCAGGATCTCCTCGGACTTCGACGGACCGTCCTTCCCGCCGAAGCCCATCGCCTTCGTGCCCGAGAACGCCGCACCGGCGTTCGTGGTCATGATGAGGATGACGTTGCGGAAGTCGGTCTTGCGGCCGTTGTTGTCGGTGAGGGTCGCGTGGTCCATCACCTGCAGGAGGATGTTGAAGACGTCCTTGTGGGCCTTCTCGATCTCGTCCATCACCACGACGCAGTGGGGCGTCTTGTGCACGGCGTCCGTGAGGAGACCGCCCTGCTCGAACCCGACGTAGCCCGGGGGTGCGCCGATGAGCCGGGACACGCTGTGCTTCTCCATGTACTCGGACATGTCGAACCGGTGGAACTCCACGCCGAGCTGCATGGCGAGCTGCCGCGCGAGCTCGGTCTTGCCGACACCCGTGGGGCCCGCGAACAGGAAGCTGCCCGTGGGCTTGCGCGGGCTGCCGATGCCGGCCCGCGAGAGCTTGATGGAGCTCACCACAGCGTCGATCGCCTCGTCCTGACCGAAGATCATGAGCTTCAGGTCGGGCTCGAGGTTCTTGAGCTTGTCGCGGTCCTCCGTGGTGACCTGCTTGGCGGGGATGCGCGCGATGCGCGCGATGGCCTCCTCCACCTCGTGCACGTCCACGGTGGGCTTCGCGGCGAGACGGTTGGCCGCCCCCACCTCGTCCAGCACGTCGATGGCCTTGTCGGGCATCCGGCGGTCCGTGATGTGCCGCGCCGAGAGCTTCACGCAGGCCTCGATGGCGGCGTCCGTGTACGTGAGCTTGTGGTGCTCGGCGTAGCGGGGAGCCAGGCCGTGGAGGATCTGGATGGCGTCGTCGATGCTGGGCTCGTCGACGTCGATCGTCTGGAAGCGGCGGGCGAGCGCCTTGTCCTTCCCGAAGGATTGCCGGTACTCCTCGTGCGTCGTGCTGCCGATGCAGCGGAGCACACCGCTCGCGAGCGCGGGCTTGAGGAGGTTCGAGGCGTCCATCGAGCCACCGGACGTGGCACCGGCGCCCACGAGGATGTGGATCTCGTCGATGAACAGGATGGCCTTGTCGTTCTCCTCGAGCGCGCGGATGACGCCCTTCAGGCGGTCCTCGAAGTCGCCCCGGTAGCGGGTGCCGGCCATCAGGGCGCCCATGTCGAGGGCGTAGATGTGCACGTCCTTCAGGAGGTCCGGCACGTCGCCCTCCACGATGGCCTTCGCGAGGCCCTCGACGATGGCGGTCTTCCCGACACCCGAGTCGCCGATGAACAGCGGGTTGTTCTTCCGGCGGCGGGCGAGGATGTGGATCGCCCGCTCCAGCTCGAGCTCCCGGCCGATCAGGGGTCGATCTTCCCTTCGCGGGCGCGCTCGTAGAGGTCGACCGTGAAGTCCGCGAGGGCCTCGTCGGGCGACCGCGACTCGGACTCGCCGTCCGCGCCCATGGGGCTGACGCGCTTGCGCTTCCCGTCCTTCCGCTTGCCGTGGCTGATGTAGCTCACGATGTCCAGGCGCTCGATGCCCTGGCGATCGAGCAGGTAGAGCGCGTGGGAGTCGGTCTCGGCGAACATCGCGACGAGGACGTTGGCACCGTCCACCTCGCCCGCGTCGGCCGATTGGACGTGGTTGGTGGCCCGCTGCAGCACCCGGCGGAACCCGATGGTCCAGATCGGCCGGTACTCGCCCTCGATCTCGAGCTTCTCCAGCTTGTCGAGGAACTGGTCGAGCTCCGACTCCAGCTGGTCGAGGTCCGCCCCCACCGCCTCCAGCACCTCGGACGCGCGCGGGTCGTGCAGCAGCGCGTAGAGGAGGTGCTCGAGCGTGAGGAACTCGTGCTTCGAGGCCGCTGCGCGCTCTTCGGCGGCGGCGATGGCGATGCGAAGGTCGTCTCCAAGCATGAACGCTCCTGGTCGACCAAGCCTGCACACTTCCGGGCCGTGGGTAAAGGCCCCGTGACATTCCGTGTGAGAACCGGTAACCGCCGGCCCCGCGGTGGCATACCCTGCCGCGAGGAGGCGCGATGTCCACGCAGATCACCCGTCGCAACTGGCTCAAGGGGGCCGCCGCGGCCCTGGCGGCCACGGGGTGCGACCAGCTCGACGTCCAGGTCGAGCCCCAGCCCGGAGGGTTCGCCACGGCCGACGGAATCCGGCCCGTCACGCCCAACGAGGGCTTCTACGTCTACGAGTACGCGCTCCAGCCGTCCGTGAACCCGGCCACCTGGTCGTGCGAGATCCGCGCCGACAACGTGACGCTCCTGACCCTCACGCTCGAGACGTTCGACGGCTCCCGGTCATCGAGCTCGAGCACACCCTCCAGTGCATCGGCGGGAACCCGCGCAACACGCTCATCTCCAACGCCGTCTGGGGCGGGCTGCCGTTCACCGAGGTCCTCGCGCAGCTCGGTGTGGAGGCCCCCACGGCGAACGAGATCGTGTTCCGCGGGGCGGACCAGTACCACACGTCCATCCCCTACTCCGACCACACGGACGAGAAGCTCTGGCTGGTGTGGCAGATGAACGGGGAGCCCCTGCCGGCCACGCACGGCGCCCCCTGCCGCTTCATCTGCCAGGGTCGCTACGGCACGAAGAACGTGAAGTGGCCCGTCTCCGTGGACTTCATCCAGGGCTCCTACACGGGGTTCTGGGAGGAGGGCGGCTGGTCGCAGGACGCGATCTACCAGGTGAACGGCTTCATCTTCGAGCCGCGGGAGGGCACGGTGCACACGGGGGAGGTGCTGATCTTCGGCACCGCCCACGCGGGTGAGGACCCCATCGAGCGCGTCGAGATCACCTACGACGACGGGGAGAGCTGGGAGGACGTGGAGATCACGTACAGCCCGGGGGCGAACCGCTGGACGCTCTGGCGCACGACGCTCACGGGGCTGACGGGCGAGATCACCGCGCGGGTGCGGGTCACGGCGGAGTCCGGTCGCCAGTCCACCGGTGCCGAGGGCACCGACCAGGCCCACGGCTACGACGGCGGCATGCAGGTCATCTTCACGGTGCGCGCATGATCTGGGGCCTGATCGGGGCGGCGCTGGCGGGTCCGTGGACCCGGGCGGAGGGGAGCGCGTACGTGAAGACGGGCGCGGACTACTACCGCACCACGAAGTACGTCCTGCCCGCGGAGTCGGGGCTCGGGGCCACCGGCGACTTCGGCACGAACGCCTTCTTCGGGCACCAGTACAGCATCTACGCGGAGGTGGGCGTGTCGGAGGCGTGGCCCATCCAGATCGCGGCGCGCCTGCCGTTCACGGTGAGCCGCGTGGCGTTCTCCGCGGCGGACTCGGTGAACATCGTGGACGGCACGTCCACGAACTACCGGGGCGGCGACATGGAGCTCATGCCGCAGGTGGCGCTGACGAAGAAGCACCCCATCGCGTTCGGGCTCGGCATGAAGCTGCCGCTCTACAACGTCGACCACATCTGTGAAGGCAGCATCTACCGCGACTTCTGTGGACGTCCGGGCGACGGGCAGCTCGACCTCACCCCCACGCTGTCCGCGGGCGCGTCGTTCCTGAAGGGCAAGGCGTGGGCGGAGGGGGCCGTGGGCTACCGGCACCGGACGGAGATCTTCCGCAACTGGACCACGACGCGCGCCTTCGTGGACGGGCTGGCCGTGGGGGCGACGGTGGGGGCGAAGGCCGGGCCGTTCATCGGCATGGTGCGCGCGGACGCCATCCGGAACTTCACGGGCTTCGTCTACCAGAAGAAGTACAGCGACCCGCTCGTCCAGCAGGCGGCCGACCGGAACGGCGGGCAGGACCCGTTCACCCGGCAGAGCGCGAGCATCGGGCCGCAGGCGATGGCGTTCCTCACCGACCACCTGGCGCTGGAGGCCCGTACGTCCTTCGACGTCTGGGCGCGCAGCACGTCCCTCGGTGTGGGCTTCGGGCTCGGGCTCTCGTGGAACGGCCAGCTCTACGGCGGTTCCTGACGGTCCGCGCCCAGCGGGCGCCGTCCCTACGGTAGGATCCTCCGATCTCAGCCTGTCGCCTCATACCGGCGGTCCTACGATGCTCATTGTCCTGACCCTCCAGGGAGTCGCCAGCGCACGCGACTGGACGCCCGCCGAAGAAGCGGCACTCACCTCCGCAACGCGCCACTGCCCGGTTCTCCTCACGGGGAAGGTCCACGAGGTGGTCGAGCGCAAGGCGCTCAAGATCCGAGACCTGGCAATCCTGCGCGGCTCCTTCCCGACCCCTACTGCTGGAATGTTCCTGCCGTACGACGGCTTTCCGATGAGCCCCGGAGAGACGGTCGCCGTCTGCGGCAGGATCGCCAAGGTCGTGGACGACGACATGGCGGTGATCAGCCCCATCTACGTCGCGGACGAGCCGACCACGATCAGCCTGTGGCTCCTGGTCCGCGAAGAGTCCGGAGGGATTTACTTCTTTCCGAACCAGTTCTTGCCGGTCCTGGTCGGAGGCGTGACCACCGAGGGCTGGGTGGAGGCGCCGCAGGTCCCCGTCACAACGGTCCCGGATGTGAGCGCCTTCCCGCCGGAGATGAACGACTGGGCCGAATACGTAGGGGGTATCGTGGCCGACGGTGGAGCTCTGATCAGCCCCACCTACGACCCATCGGTGCACCCCGGCTGGGACGCCCTCGTCGCACACTATCGGAAGTAGGAGCTGTCAGGCCCCCGGGGCTCCCCAGAGGCCAGGAACCTCGCGAGCAGCGCGGGTCCTTCGGGAGACAGCACGCTCTCCGGGTGGAACTGCACGCCCTCCGCACCCGACGGCAGGTGCCGCAGGCCCATGATCATCCCGGAGGCCGTCCGCGCCGACACCTCGAAACCCACCGGCAGGGACGCCTCCTCCACGACAAGCGAGTGGTACCGCGCCATCGGTGTCGGGCTCGACAGCCCCTCGAACAGCGTGCGGCCGTCGTGGAGCACCGCGCTCGCCTTGCCGTGCACCAGCTCGTCCGCCACGACCACGCGCGCCCCATGGACCTGCGCCAGGAGCTGGTGGCCCAGACACACCCCCAGCACCGGGATCCGCCCCAGGAACCACCGCAGGATCGGCTCGCTCGCGCCCGCGTCCTCCGGTCGCCCCGGCCCCGGCGAGATCATCAGGTGCGTCGGGCGCAGACCCCGCGCCAGCTCCACGTCCACCGCGTCGTTGCGGTGCACCCGGACATCCGCCCCCAACGCACCGAGGGCCTGGGCCAGGTTGAACGTGAAGGAGTCGAAGTTGTCGACGAGGAGCACGCGCACCCCGGCGCGCTGACCCGACGGCGGCGTTAGGGTCACGGGACCCACCTGGAGGTCCCGTGGAGCCCTCGTTCTGGCTCGAGTCCTGGGAGGAGGGGAAGCGCGGCTTCCACCTCGACCAGCCCAACCCCCACCTCTGCGAGAACGCCCATGGCGCGTTTGGCGAGGGCGGTCGCATCCTGGTGCCGCTCTGCGGCGCCACCCACGACCTCGAGTACCTGCACCGGTGCGGCTTCGATGCCGTGGGCGTCGAGCTCTCCCCCATCGCGGTGCGCGAGGTGGCCGACCGCGACGGGCTCGCTGCCGTCGGGCCCGACCGCTTCGAGAAGCCCGGCATCCGCCTGCTGCTCGCCGACTTCTTCGAGACCACCCCGGCCTCCGTCGGGCCCATCACGGGCATCTGGGACCGCGCGGCCCTCGTCGCCCTCCACCCGAGCCAGCGCGAGGCCTACGTGGCCCACCAGCGCCTGCTGCTCGGCGGGAAGGGCACCCTGCTGCTCAACACGCTCGACTACGACGCCACCAAGGCCGACGGGCCGCCCTGGGCGGTGACCGAGGAGGCCGTGAAGGCCCTCTGGCCCGAGGCCGAGTGCATCCACGAGCACGCCGACAGCGCGCCCCCGCGCTTCGCCGCCGCCGGGATCACCACGATCACCGGCCGCCTCTACGTCGCCCGGCTCGGATGACCCCGCCGACGTGACGGCCCGCGACATCCGCTCACGAGCCGGGACCTTGGGAGACGCACGTCCTGCGTACGTCTCTACAGGAGGTACCCATGCTCGAGAGGATCTGGACCATCACGTCCGACATCGAGGTCCCGCTGAGGGTCATCGCCCGCGACTGGCGCACGGCCCTCTGTCTCGGCCTGCAGCTCCTCGAGCTGGAGGACGCGGTGGCCCGCCTGAAGCTCGTCGCGTTCGGAGAGGGCGTGTCCGCCGAGGACCCCGCCACTGGTGTGCACCTCTGGGTGAGCGCGCTCGAGCCCGCGTGATCAGTGCCAGACGTCCTGCTTGCCCTGCGGGAAGAGCTCGACCACGTTGTCGGCGAGCTTCCGCGGCGGGATGAGCAGCGCCAGCACCACGCCCGCCACGTGGGCATGCCAGCCCCAGGTCACGAGGTGCGTGAGGGCCAGAGCCGCCTCACCCAGCACCACGAAGACGGCCAGCTGACGCGGCAGGATCGGCAGGCCCGGGAACACCGGCTCCGCCTTCGCGAAGCGCGCCCACGCCACGAGCAGCGCCGTGGACCCCGCCCCCGCGCCGTACACCGGCAGCATCGGGACCCCGAGGGGACCCGCCAGGAACAGCGCCGTCAGGCTGCCGAGCCACAGCGAGCCCACGTACAGCAGCACGAGCTTCCGGTCGTCCGCATAGGCGCGCGACACCGTGGGCCCGAACGCCCACAGGGCCACGAGGGCGTAGAGCAGCGGCGCCCAGTCCCACGGGCCGTGCACGATGGGGGCGGTCAGGAGCGACCACGGTGCGCCACCGGCCAGCACGCGCTCCGGAATCAGGACGACCTGCACGAGACCCGTCGCCCCCGCGCTCGCGGTGACGGCCACGAACGCCCCCACGATGGCACCGGCGAAGGCGGCCAGCACCGGAGGAAGCTCGAAGCCGGACGTGCCCGTGGACGCGGGCGACAGCCGGCCCCGGGCCTGGAAGGTGCGGGCGAACGGGTGGTAGGCGAGCTGCTGCCCGTTCTGCCAGCCCAGGTAGACCATGAACAACAGCATGAGGAGCGACTGGATCGACCACGCGTACATCACGCCCAGCACGGCGAACCCGGTGCCCACCCACGCCGTGACGCCGTCCGCGCGGTTCTGGCTCATGTGGTAGCCGAGCTGGAGCTGGAGGATGCGCCCGCCGTCCATGGGCACGATGGGCAGCAGGTTGAACAGACCCCAGAAGAGGTTGGCGTACGCCATGTACCCCACGGCCAGGTGCACCAGGGAGGGCGCCGCCGCCGGCAGGATCTGGTCGAGCACCCAGAACGACAGGGCCAGCCCGAGGCTGACACCCGGCCCGGCCGCCACGATGCGGAGGTTCTTGCGACGATCGGAGATCGACGCCCGCTCGCACCATCCGCCGAAGCCGTGGATCACGATGGCCGGGCGCAGACCGTAGCTCTTCGCCATCAGCCCGTGGCCGAGCTCGTGGGCGAGCACGCTCACCGTGAAGCACACGAGCACCACCACGCCCGCCTGCAGCGAGCTGGAGCGCGCCGCCACCATCAGGACGAGCAGGAGGAACCACGGCGAGAACCGCACCGGGATCCCGAAGACGGGACCGACGTTGAGCTCGTTGCCGAAGGACTGGCTTGGGACACTCATGCCGTACGACCTAACGGGGAAGTGCGAGCGTCGACAGCACGGGACGATGGTCGCTGCACGATGCACCCAGGACGTCCGCACCCCGCACCGCGAAGTCCCGGCTCGCGTACACGAAGTCGATGCGCAGCGGCAGCCAGCCCCACACGTGCTTGGTGGCGCCGAACCCGATGCCGCCGCGCTCCCAGACGTCCTGCAGGTGGGCGCGCAGCTCGGCGTGGAGCCAGAAGTCGCGCGTGCTGTTGAAGTCGCCCGCCACCACGGTGGGATCGTGGAGGCGCTGGAGGGTCTCGACCACCGCGCGCGACTGGTTGGCCTGACGCGCCGCCACCTCCTCGGTGGCCGACGCCGGCGCGCCGAAGTGGTGAGGCGCCAGATGCACGGCGAGCACGTTGAACACGTGGGTCCCGCGGCGCACCTCGGCGGCCAGGTAGCTCCAGTCCTCCCGGTCCACGAAGCGACGTCCGCTGCCCGAGGCCCGCCAGCCCTGCCGCCCGCACACCGCGAGCCCACCCCGCCCGGGGCCCCCACCCGACCGGTACGTCGTGTGCACGCACTCGAGCCCGAGGCTCCCGAGCGCCTCGAGGTTCGCCCGGCTCACCTCCATGAGCGCGACCACGTCGGGCTCGGCGCGCGCGATGGTGGCCGCCACACACGCGGGCGCCTCCGCCTCCCCGGGCCCCCAGAGACGCTGGACGTTCCACGAGAGCACCCGGACCGTGTCGCCGCCCTCGGGCGCCCTCCACGCGGCCAGGCCGGGCCCCCAGAGCACGAGGGCCCCGAGCAGCGAGGCCGCCAGGGCTGCGGGCAGCGAGCGCCGGTCCGGCACGGCGGACCACAGGGCGAACACCATCCCCGCGTGAGCCAGCCAGAGGTAGGGCAGCGCGAACAGCAGGCCCGTGAGCAGGTTTCCGGGCGCCCGGTCGAGCCGCCCGAGCCCCACGAGCACGGCCAGACCGACCAGACCCACCCATGCACCCGCGGCGAGCCAGCTGCCCGCCCGCCCACCCCGGAGGGGCTCAGTCGGTGACGGTTCGGTAGGCACGCTTGTAGTACAGCAGCGGCTGCCCCTCGCCGGCGTAGGTCTCGACCACCCGACCGATCACGATGGTGTGGTCGCCCGCGGGCACGGCGCTGTGGAGCTCGCAGGCCAGCCACGCCATGGCGCCGTGCACCACGGGCTGGCCCATCTGCGTGTAGTCGCCCTCGATCTCCACGAAGCCCGTCGTGGGCTCGCGTCCCGGGCGCGCGAAGTAGTTGGAGGCCGACTCCTGCCCGAGGTGCAGGATGCTCACCGCGAAGCCGCCGCTGTCCTCCACCATGCCCGGGAAGCGATTGCGGTTGTCGATGCACACGAGGATCAGCGGGGGATCGAGGGAGAGGCTCGAGAAGCTCGACACGGTGAGGCCGTACATCAGGCCGTCCGCGCTCTTCGTGGTCACGACGCACACACCGGAGGCCCAGCACGCCAACGCGTCCTTGAATCCCTGCTCCAGCGACATCCACCCTCCAGAGGCAGGGGAATACCACGACGCGTCGTGGTAGGCTGGCCGCATGTCGCGCAGGGTCTCTGTTCTGGCTCTCCTCTACGTCCTGGCGTGCACCGGCGATCCGCCCGTGCCCACGGCCACCGACGTCCCCACGGACCCTCCCACGCCCACGGACACGTCTCCACCTCCGGAGCCCACGCTGCCGCCGCCGGACCCGCGGGAGGCGCTCCAGCTCCCGGCCATCCTGCCCGGGGAGACGAGCCACTTCGCGACCTCCCACTCCTGCGCGGGCTGCCACAGCAACCACCCGTCCAGCACGGCCATGCGGGACGACTCCGGCGCGCCCGTGTCCGCGTTCGACCTCTGGCAGAGCTCCATGATGGCCAACGCCGGGCGCGACCCCATCTGGCGCGCCGTGGTCAGCGCCGAGATCGCCGCGACGCCCGGTGCCGCCGAGATCATCGGGAAGCGGTGCATGGCCTGCCACGCCCCGATGGCCTACAGCCAGACCGTGCTCGAGGGCACAGAGTCCCCCGGCGTCGAGACCCTGATGGCCGGGACCAACACGAGCCAGCTGGCCCTCGATGGCGTGAGCTGCGCCCTGTGCCACCAGATCGAGCCCACGGGGCTCGGCTCCGAGTCGTCGTGGAAGGGCAACTACACCGTGCTGGGCGACCGCCAGATCTACGGGCCGCACCCGAACCCGGTGGGCACCGCGATGGAGGCGGCGGGCTGGTCCCCCAGCTTCAGCTCGCACATCAACCAGGCCGGCCTCTGCGCGACGTGCCACACGCTCATCACCGACGCGCTGGACCCGGACGGCACGCCGAACGGGGGCTCCGTCGTCGAGCAGGCTCCGCTCCTGGAGATGCTGAACTCGCTGTACGCGAGCTCGGACTGTCAGAGCTGCCACCTCCCCTCGCGCACCGACCAGGAAGCCACCATCGCCACGCCGATCGCGCGCAACGCGGACGGCACGGACGACCCGTCGCTCCCGGACCGGGCGATCGGCCGGCACGTCTTCGTGGGCGGCAACACCCTCGTGCCCGCCCTGCTTCGCGACAACCCCGACATCTTCAACCCGGCTGCGCCCGCCGCGGCCTTCGACGCCACCATCGCGGCCGCGCGGGCCCAGCTCTCCTGGCGCACGGCGAACCTCACCCTCCAGGACAGCGCGCTCTCGGGCTCCTCGCTCACCTTCGACACGCAGATCATCACGTCGGTCGGGCACAAGTTCCCCACGGGCATCCCGCTCCGGCGGGCGTGGCTGCGCGTTCAGGTCACCGACGCCGATGGCGCCACGGTGTTCCTGTCGGGCGACTTCGACGGCACGGGGCGCATCCTGGTGAACGGCCAGGTGGCGCCCTTCGAGGGCCAGGGCGGACCCATCCCGCCGCACCACGCGAGCATCACGGACGACGATCAGGTCCAGATCTACGAGGCCGTGCTCGCCGACCTCGCCGGCAACCCGACCTACCGTCTCCTCCGCGGCGCCGGCTACGTCAAGGACAACCGCCTCCTGCCCGAGGGGTGGAACCCCAACGGCGTGAACATCCCGCGGGTCGGGCCCATCGGCACGGACGGCGACCCCGACTACGCGTCCGGCGGCGACACGGTCCAGTGGATGGTCGACACGACGGGATTCACGGCCCCCTTCCACATCGACGCCCGCCTCTACTACCAGAGCCTCGCACACCGGTTCGGCGAGGAGATCTTCGTGGCGAACACACCCGAGACCGAAGGCCTGCGCGCCGTGCTCGAGACCGCGGACCGCCGGCCGGACCTCGTGGGCTACGCCACCCTCACGGTGAACTGAGCATCCGAGCTGATTGCTCCGGCCGCGAAGGCGGCCTGCGCGGCCCGCTTCACGCGGGCGTTGCCTCCTCTCGACGCTCACCACGTGTCGACCGTCAACCGGAACTGAGCACCCGATCCAGGGTGTCGGGGTCGAGGTCGTCGCCCTCGAAGCCCCAGGTCGCATCGGGGTCCGACTTGCGGCGCACGACCCCGTGCCGCCAGAGGAGCTCCACCCAGCCCGCCTGCACCGAGGGATCCGCGGCCACGGCGCGCTCCAGGGCCTCCCGCCAGGGACGCTCGCCGTCCAGCTCCGCGAGGAGCACGAACACCGATCGCGGCAGCACCACGGGGTTCCACGGCGAGTAGCCGACCAGCTCGACCCCGTCCGGGTGCTCGCGGACCTCCGCGACCTGCGGGGCCACCACGTCCGGCACCTCACCGTGCAGAGCACCGTGGACCTCGCGGACACGCGCCCGGAGCGACAGGAGCTCGGGGTCTTCGAGGGCGAGGAGGTCCTCGGCCTCCAGCCGGTCCACCAGCTCGGCGCACGCGAGGTAGTAGCCGGCCCAGACCTCGACCGGCGCGTCCGGGTCGGGCGCCCCGAGCCTCGCTTCGCACAACCGCGCCAGCGCGTCCTCCACGGCGTGCATCAGACCGCGCACCACCACCCAGAGCCGGTGCCCCGGCAGGCCATCGTCGTGCTTGCAGTGCCAGGTGCGGCACACCGCGTTCCGGTCGCGCCAGATGCTGCACGAGAGGGGCCCTTCGACCCAGTACGGGCAGCGCCAGCTCACCCGCCGACCGAAGGCCACCTCGCGGTCGCGACGGTACTCCCGCTGCCAGGCGCGGGGCGCGCGGACCCCCCAACCCGTGCGGCCGTCGGGGTCCTCCAGGCGTGCCAGGACCCTCTCCGAGCCGGTGTCCGCCCGACGCAGCGCGCGACCCACCAGGAAGCCCGGAAGCGACGGGTGGTACGTGCAGCAGCGCACCGCGGGGTCGAACGGCGCGCCCGCCATGGGACAAGACGCGCAGGACGACGCGCGCTCCTCCGGCAGCTCGAGCGCTGCGAGCTCCGGCGCCAACCACGTGATCGGCAGGGGCAGGTGGCGGATCGATCCGTTCTGGCCCCCGCCCGACACCTCAGGTCTTCTTGCGCATCTTGTGGCGCCAGCGCGCGTTCTTGTTCGAACACTCGCGCGAGCAGTACTTGCTCTTCTTGCGCCGCGCCTTCTCGCAGGGCGGCCAGACGCAGAGGTCCGGGGACTTGCGGTCCGGCGGCACGGCGTCCGGGAAGTGCTCGAAGAACGAGCCCGCCAGGAAGTACGCCATGAACTCCGCGTGCGGGTGCTCGGGGTCGACCTCGATGTCGTCGGGGTCGAGGGGGACCGGAGAAGGCGTGGGTGGGCTGGCCACCGCCGACGGCGCGGGAGCCGCGACGGGCGCGACGGGCGCGGGGCGTGGGGCGGCAGCAGCGGGAGCCGACACGGGCTCCACCTTGCGCACGGGCTCCTGGGGGCGCTCGTCCTCGCGCGGCTTGGACCCGGGGGCCTCGGGCACGGCGGTGAGCGCCGACAGGCGCGTGGTGCGCTTGGGCTTCGTGGGGCGCAGGAGCTGGCCCTCGGCCTCGACGATGGCGACCTTCTCGCGCCAGCGACGGTCCTCCTCCTCGCGGCGGGCGCGCTCGTCCTCCTCCTTCTGGCGGCGCTTCTCGGCGAGGTACTTCCGCCGGTACTCCATCGCCTTCCGGAGCTGCTCCTTGCGGCGCTCCTCCTCGTGGAGGCGCTCCTGCTCGGCCTCCGAGAGGGGCTCCTCCTCGACGATGACGGGGCCGCCCTCCTGTTCCCAGATCACCTTCTGGCGGTCGTACTCCTCCTGGATCTGCTCCCCGAAGAGCTGCTTCCCGCACCGGCACGAGAACACGAGCTCGAACGGCTGAGACTTGTGCACGTACGCGCGCTGGTCGCGCCGCACCGTGAAGCTGTACGACTTGCACTTCGGACAGGCCATCCGGAACTGCGTGTCTTGCATCTGCGAGCCTCCCTCCGCCCGAGGCGCCTCCTTATACACCATCGCCGCTCCCGTCAGCCCCCCGACGGGCCGGGTTCCGACGGCCCGCGGGGTATCGGCTTCCAGATCGAGGAGGGACGGGCTGGCCAACCGGTCCGTGGACGGAGCGACCGACCCCCGCCTGTCGTCGGGCGCCAGGCCTCGGTGTAGGACTCGCGGAACCCGTGGCGCATGGGGGCGTCGCCCATCACGACGCACGACCACCGCTGCTCGTGCACGACCACGTCCACGTCCGCCGCGTACTCTGCGATGGGGCCGCGCGGATGGTCGATGTCCCAGAGGCCCATGAGGTGCCACGCCGGTGTGTGGCCCGCCATGACCGCCATCCAGGGGTCGATGGGGGCGAGCACCGGGGCGTCGCAGGCGCGCAGGGCCTCCACGAACTCCATGCCGGTCTCCACGTCCGCCGCGTCGGGGACGTACGTGGCGCGGTCGAACAGGTCCGCGTCCTCCGCGCGCAGCTGGACGAGGACCGGGACGAGCGTGAGCACCGCCACCAGCAGGCCCGGCCGCCAGGCGCGGAGCTTCCCGATGGCCACGGCGACCGCGATGGCCAGCACGAGGTGGATCGGGATGTAGACGTTGAGGTAGCCGCCGTGGTGGGCGCGCATGACCCCACCGAGCACGAAGGCCACGAGCGCCACCCCCATGCCGTAGGCCCACCGGCCCGGCACCCGGCGCTGGAGCGCGAAGCCCGCGAGACCCGCCAGACCCGCGCCGACCCCGGCTCCCTGGGCGACCCAGAACGTGCGGGCGCCGAAGTCCAGCCGGGGTGCGGTCCGGAACTGCGGCGTGGTGCCGAACAGCTCGTACACCGCGACGATCTCCTGACCCACCCCGAGCGAGAGCCAGCCGACCAGCACGGCCGCCGCCACCACGGCCACCCGGGCCGCCTGGGACCGCTGGAGCTTCGCCGTCCCGGCGACCATCGCGACCGTGGTGAACAGCACGAGCCAGGGCAGGTCGCGACCCACCTCACCCATGGTGCCCGGGTACCAGCGCTCCATCACGAGTGGGTGGGCACCCGCGACGTCCACGACCCACACGAGGAACCACCCGCCCGACAGCAGCTCCATGAGGGCCACGTACGCCAGCGCGGGTCCAGCGCTCGCGATGCCGAACCGGAGGCCCTCCCGCCAGCCCCGGTCCGCCCAGATCCCGAGCGCCATGGGGATCCCGAACGCCGCGGCGTGCTGCTTCACCGTGAACGACGCCGCCAGGAGCAGCCCGGACGCCACGGTGGCGCGGCGGTCGCGCTCCAGCCCGAGCACCAGGGCCCACGCGAGCAGCCCGGTGGCGAGGCCGTCCGGACGCACGAGGTCCATGAACGCCCCGCTGTCCGCGTACGTCAGCAGGAAGAAGCAGGCCCCGAGCACCCCGCCGGCCCACGAGCGCCCGAGCCGGCCGCCCGCGTAGACCACCGCCAGCGCGGCCGCGAGGGAGCCCGCGATGGACACCGAGCGCGCCAGGCCCGGCGAGACGTCTCCCGCCACCACGCCCAGCGCCGCCACCACCGCCGAGTACCCGGGGGGGTAGATGAACGGCATCCAGTCGGGCGAGGGGGCCGTGTACAGCGGGAGCCCGTGACGGAGGCGCCAGGCGTGCACGAGCATGCCGCCCTCCATCCACTCGAGGTCGAACGGGTAGGTCAGGCGTCCCCACCACGTCACCAGCACCTGGCTGGCGAGCCCGAGCGCCCAGAGGCACACCACGATGTCGAGCGCGGCGGTCGCGCGCCGCGAGACGGTCTCCACTCCGTCGCCTCCGGGGTGCCCGAAGATAACGGGTGGATCCGGGGCCGTCTGCTGGGATACCCGCGGGCACGGAGGTCCCCATGCGAACCGCTCAGCTGCTGCTCGTCTCCCTGGCGTTCGTGGGGTGCAAGAAGTCCGGGGGGCCCGCCCGTCCGTCCGAGCCTCGCGTCCTCCACATCGCGGCGCTCAACGACTTCCACGGGGGGCTCTACGAGCAGCCCAAGTACAAGGAGCCCGGTCGCGCGCTCGGTGGCCTCCCCTGGCTCTCCGGTGCCCTCGACGCCCTGCGCGCCGAGCACCCCGACCTCCTGGTGCTCGACGGGGGCGACGTCTTCCAGGGCAGCTGGCCCGTGAACGCCACGAAGGGCCGCGGTGCCGTGGAGGCCTTCAACCTCATGGGGGTCGACGCGGCCGCCGTGGGCAACCACGAGTTCGACTACGGCGGCCTCGAGGGCGAGCACCCCAAGCGTGGCGCCCTGGAGCGCGGGGGTCGGCTCGCCGAGTACGCCTGGCTCTCCGCGAACATCCGCGACGCCGGGGGCAACCGCTGGTCGCCGGAGGGCTTCCTGCCCTGGACGGTGATCGAGCGGTCCGGTGTGAAGGTCGGCGTCATCGGCCTCTCGACGCAGGACACCCCGCAGACCACGCTGTTCGTGAACGTCGCGGACCTCACCTTCGAAGACGTCGTGCAGACCGTGCGCGACGCGGTCCCGAAGATGCGGGAGGCCGGCGCGGAGGTCATCGTGGCGGTCGGCCACCTCACGGGCAAGTGCGACCCCGTGGCCTACGACGACCCCGGCGAGCCGTGCACGCCAGACGGGGAGGTGGGCCGTCTGCTCACCGAGCTCGAGCCCGGCACGCTGGACGTGCTGATCGCGGGTCACGCCCACACCCTCCTCCACCACCGCGTGCGCGACACGTTCGTCCTCGAGCAGCGCGCCTACGGTCACGCCATCGGCCGGCTGGACCTCGTGGTGGGCCCGGACGGCGTGGACGTCGACGCCAGCGTCATCCACCCCGCCTGGTTCCTGGAGCACGACCCCGTCGATCCCGGCTGCACGGACGCCCCCTTCCCCACCGCCGCCATCGACGTGGGCGGCCGCCAGCTCGCCCCGGACCCCGAGGCCATCGCCCTGGTCGAGCGCCTCGAGGCGGAGGCGGGCAGCCTGTGCGACGAGGTGGGCTGCACCACCGAGGAGCTCGGGCGCGACCGCGGCGGCGAGTCCGCGGTGGGCGACCTCGTCGCGGACGCCATGCTCGCCGCGATGGACGGCGTGGACATCGCGATCACCAACGCGGGCGGGCTCCGCGCGAACCTCCCGGCAGGAACGATCCGCCGCGAGCACCTCCAGGCCGTCATGCCCTTCGACAACCGCCTGGTGCGGCTCGAGATGACCGGCGCCCAGCTCGACCGGCTCCTGCACATCGGCAGCTCCGGCGCCCACGGCATGCTCCAGGTGGCCGGCCTCGCCTACGGGTTCGACCCCGCCCTCACCGCGGGCACCGACCTGAACGGCGACGGCACGGTCGAGGGCTGGGAGACCCGGCGCCTCTGCGACGGCAGCGTCACGGTGGGCGGAGCGGCCCTCGACCCCGCCCGGACCTACTCGATCGTCACCACGGACTTCCTCTTCGGCGGCGGCGACCACCTCGGGCCCGCATTCGAGGGGCTCTCGGTGCTCGAGGAGGGGCCCCTCCTGCGGGACGCGATGAACACGTGGTTCGAGGCGCAGGACACCTGCGTGGCCCCCAACACGACCCCGCGGATCACAGCGGGCGGCTGCGCGGGTTAGTCCCCCGCCGATGCTGTGGTTGCTCCCAGGACTTGCGCTCGCGGCGCTCACCTGCCCCAAGGGCACGGTGCTCGTGGACGGCGACGTGCGCGAGCACTACTGCGCGCTGCCGGGCGGCACGGTGAAGCAGGGTCCGTCCCGCCGGTTCCACGAGAACGGGAAGGTCCGCAGCGAAGGGCCCTGGAAGGACGGCGAGAAGTCCGGCACCTGGTCGTTCTGGTTCGAGAACGGCACCCTCGAGCGCAAGGGCGACTACGCGCAGGGCAAGCTGCACGGCTCGTGGGAGCACTGGCACGACAACGGCACCAAGTGGTTCGACGGCGAGTACGACCACGGGAAGGCCACGGGGCGCTGGACCTACTTCCACGCCAACGGCCAGTTCGAGTCGCGCGGGCGCTTCGAGAACGGAGCGCGCTCCGGCGAGTGGACGGTCTGGTACGACAACGGCCAGCCCAAGTCGATCGGGAAGTACGAGGCCGGAGCCCAGCAGGGCGAGTGGACCACCTTCTTCCCGAGCGGAGACCCCGAGACCATCGGATCGTACGTGGAGGGTCGCAAGGAGGGCGAGTGGGTGACCTTCTTCGAGGGCACCCGGATGGCCGAGCGCTCCTCCTGGACGGCCGGGCAGCTCGATGGTCGCGTGCAGTCCTTCCACCCGAACGGTGAGCTGGCGAGCGAGCAGTCCTACATGTCGGGCGCCCGCCACGGCACCGAGACGCACTGGAGCGACACCGGCGTGAAGGTCCGCGAGCTCGGCTGGGAGGGCGGTGTCCAGCACGGCGTGGAGCGGTCGTTCTACGACGACGGCACCCCCCGCCAGGAGGACACCTGGACGTACGGCCGCAAGGACGGCCGCGCCCAGGGCTGGTTCCCGGACGGCTCCATCCGCTTCACGGGCGAGATGCAGGCCGGCAAGGAGACCGGCTGGTGGAAGCGCTACCACGGGCCCGGCGTGCTGGCGTCCGAGGGCCGCTACGTGGAGGGACGGAAGAACGGCGAGTGGCGCGAGTACCACGACAACGGCCAGCTCGCGGCCCAGGGGGCCTACCGCGACGACGAGCGCGTGGGCGCCTGGGTGCAGTTCACGCCCGACGGGAAGCCCACGAAGGCCCGGAAGTGAGCACCCGCGTCGCCTGCGACACCTGCCTGCGCATCGAGACCTGGACGGGCGCGACCGTCGAGGTGGAGCAGGAGGGCGGCTCGCGGAAGCCCTCGGTCCACCCTCACCTGGCGGCCTGGGACACGCTGCGCGCGGGCCTCGAGCAGGGCCGGCGGGCGCGGGGGACCTGCGTTTGCGGGCAGCCCCTGCTCGACGACGGTGCTGCCGACGCCGAGCATCCTCCGGTGCCCTGGGACATCGTGCTCCCCGACCGCACCACGATCACGATCGACGACGGACCCCACGGCCCGGACGGTCCCATCGAGCCTGCCGCGCTCACGGCCCGCCTGGAGGCCGTCTGGCCCCGCCACCAGCGCGAGCCGGTCGGGATCCTCCTGTTCCAGGCCGTCACCCTCGGGCCCGTGGTGCTCGCCATCTTCACGCTCTGGCTGATGGCCGCCACCTCGCTGTTCCTGTTCCTCCGGGCCCTCGCGGTGCCCGCCGGCACGTGATCCTCCTCCTCGCCCTCGGATGTGGCGGGCCCACCGTGGAGCCCGCGCCCGCACCGCGCGTCGAGCCCGTGTCCGTCGAGCTCCCCGCCGACCTCGAGGCCCAGCGCGCCGCCCTCCGCGCCCAGGAGACCGACCGTCTCCTGGAGGCCCTGGCGAACGCGACCGAGCAGGGATCCGCGGTGGCCATCGCGGAGATCCTGGTGGCCGCTCGCGCCCACGACCCCGCGGCCTTCGAGGAACCCTGGCAGCGCTTCACCACCGACCTCCTGAAGCAGTCTCCGGGCGTGGAGATCGCCCGGGCGGCCGCCGTGCTCTACGACGCCGCGCGCACGCCGGAGGAGCGGGCCCGCTGGAGCGCCTTCGCCACCTCCACCCTGGCCCGGTGGCGCTACATCGACGAGGAGCGCGCCCGCACCGCACGGGAGCACGAGGGCATCACGCGCGACATGGCCCACCGCGCGATCGACACCCTCCTGGAGGTCCACGTCGACCCACCGCCCTCGGACCGTCTCCTGGCGCCCGGCATCGCCCGCTTGCGCGATCTGTCCATGCTGGACGGTCCCGTGGACGTCCCGATCGAGGGCACCGAGGACCTCCACGCCGCCATCGACCTCGTGGTGGAGCGCGCGGTGGCGTCCGGCACCCCCGAGCCCACCGCGGTGGCCGAGCTCGTCGAGGCCGTGTTCTCCGGGGTCGATCAGTGGACGGCACCCGTCTGGCCCGCCCAGGTCGGCGCCTGGCAGCGCCACCACGACGGTGTCGTCCAGGGCGTGGTGGGCGTGGTGGTGGACGACGCGCCCGAGGGGGTCGTCGTCCGGCGGCTCGTCGAGGACGCGCCCGCCTGGAGGGCCGACGTGCACGTGGGCGACCGGGTGGTGACCGTGGACGGGGCGACCGTGGCCACCGCCGAGGCGGCCGCCTCGGCCATGCGGGGTCCTGACGGCTCGTCGGTGACCCTCGGCCTCCTGCGGGAGGGTGTGGAGCTCAGCGTCCCCCTCGTGCGTGCGACGGTTCCCGAGCGTACGGTGGCCGGGTGGGAGCGCTCCGGGCCCGGGTGGTCCGTGTGGATCGAGCCCGGCATCGCCTACATCCGGGTGCTCGCCTTCCGTCCGCGCACCACGGACGCCTTCGTGGACCTCCTGCCGGCCCGGGCCACGATGCGCGGGCTGGTGCTCGACCTGCGCGGCAACGCCGGGGGCGACCTCGAGTCCGCGCTGGCCATCGCCGACCGCTTCGTGGCTGACGGTCCCCTGCTCACCGTCCGCACGCGGGTGGACCTGGATCGGCCCGAGGGCTGGGCCTCCGCCAGCCCCGGGAGCCCGTGGGAGGGCCTGCCCATCGTGGTCCTCGTGGACCCCGCCACCGCGTCGTCCGCCGAGATCCTGGCCGGCGCGCTCCAGGCCCGCGGCGCCCGCGTGATCGGCAGCCGCACGACGGGCAAGGGCACCGGGCAGCTCCTCCGCACCGACGACGAGCTCGGGTTCGCCATGCAGATCACCCACCTGCGCTGGGCCCTCCCGGACGGGCGTGCGCTGCACCGCACGGACGACGCCACCACCTGGGGCATCCAGCCCGACGTGATCGACCCCCTCTCCCCCACCGAGGCCTTCGCCGGTGGGCGTGCTCCGCTCGCGGAAGGAGGCGCTGCCGGTCCACGCCGACGGCAGCCCGATGCCCTACGCGGGTCCCGAGCTCGACCCCGCGCTCCCACCCCTGGATCGCGATCCCCACATCGTCCGTGCGCTCCTCCATCTCCGGGCGACCACCCCGGCCCCGGGGCGTTAAGGGCCCGGACACCCTCAAGACCGACCCGGAGCAGCAATGCCCTTCGAGAGATGGAACCCCGCGGTGCAGGCGGCGACCGACGACGGCGCACGCCAGGCGCTCCTCGCCGAGATCGGGGTCTGGCGGGCCCGCAACCTCACGGACATCCCCGGCCAGCGCGACGCCGCCTGGGCGATCGCCAGCCTGCAGAAGGCGATGGGCAACGAGGAGAGGGCGGTCCAGGAGGCCCGGTCGCTGATCTCCCTCTGCCAGACCACCCCGGTCGCGTCGGGCGCGGAGGTCGGGGCCGCGAAGTCCCTGCTGCGCGCGCTCGGCGAGAAGGCCCCCCGCATCATCACCGCACCGGCGGGCCGCGACCGTGAGCGTCCGGAGCGCAAGCCGCGCCGGCAGGACGACCCGCCTGCTGCCGCTCCGTCCATCCAGGAGGCCCTCGAGGCCGCCGAGGCCGGCGACGCCGCGAAGGCCCGCAAGCTCCTCCGCGGCGCCAAGGGCGGTCGCGCCGAGCTGGCCCGCGTGTGGCTCGACCTCACCGAGGCCCTCGCCGCAGACGACCGCGAGGCCCGCCTGGCGCGGCTCGAGGGTCGCCTCCGCCAGTCTCTCGGGCTCGGCCGCCGCAAGGAGTCCGCCCCCGCTCGTGAGGAGCCCCCGTCCGCCGAGGACGGCGCGCTCGGTCAGCTCCTCGGTCGCCGTCTGCCCCACCGTCGCCAGGCCTTCCTCAAGGCCCTGGATGCGTGGGCCGCCGCCCACCCCGACCAGGCCGATGCCCTCGCGTCCACAGCGCTCCAGCATCAGGTCGACACGTCCGGCACCGACGCTGCCCCGTGGCTCGCGGCCTTCGTGGCGCGCGCCCTGGCCACCGGCGGCGAGGCCACCTCGGCGGTGCTCGCCACCCACGCGGGCACCCCGCTGGCCGCCACCTTCGACGAGGAGGCCTTCCGTAGGGCCGTCTCGGTCGTGGGTGCCGCCGCCGATCGGTTCTCCGGGCTCCGCCGCGGCGTGCTCGGTCGCGAGGCCGAGCCCGAGGGGCGAGACGCCTGGACCGTGCGGTTCGACGGCGACAGCCGGATGCTCGTCGTGGTCCCTCGCGCCGACACCCCCTACCCCGCCGACGTCGCCGCGCGCATCGCGGCCCGCCTGCCGCACCTCTGCGACCGGTTCGTCGTGCTCGCCCCCGGTGCGGCCAACGCGCCGCTGCGCGAGGCCCTCGCCAGCGCCGGTTTCGCGACCCTCGACGGCGAGCCGTCCGACGTGGAGCTCCTCTCCACCCTCGACCGCGTGGCCCCCGTGGAGGTGCCCGAGCGCGCCGCCCGCGCCGAGAAGGCCGAGAAGCCCGCCCGGGCAGAGAAGGCTCCGAAGGCCGAGAAGCCTCCGAAGGCCGAGAAGCCCGCCCGGGAGGAGAAGCCCGCGGGACCGGACCCGATGGACGCCGTGCGCGCGCTCCTCGAGGCGCCCGAGGCCCCCGCCTCCGCCGCCATGCACGAGGCCCTCGCGGGTCTGCGCAAGCTGCGTGACGCGTTCCTCCACGCCACACGCGCCTGGACGGACCTCCCGGCCGACGCGAGCCACCGGGTGCACGACCTGCTCCACTCCGCGGACAGCCTGGCTCCCGAGGGTCTCCGCGTCCCCGAGGCCACCACGCTGGCCCTCCGCGTGGCCGCGGCCCTCGGCGGCCCCGCTGCGGACGCCCTCGCCGACGGCACGACCGGCGCACGCTTCGGCGGACCCGGCGCCCGTGACGTGGTCGCCGTCGTGAAGGGCGCGCACGACGCCGGCTGGACCCTCCGCCGGGCCTTCCGCGGCACCACCCGGCGCGAGCGGCGCGACCAGCCCGCCCTCGAGGCCCTGTCGGGCGCCCTCGACGGCGTCTGGCGCCTCGAGGTCGAGAAGGGCGGGAAGCGCGCCGAGATCTGGTACGTGGCCGAGCTCCCCGTCGAGGGGCGGGCGGCCGTGCCCCAGCTGCTCCTCGAGGAGAAGGACCGCGTCGTCGTCCTCCCCGTCGATCCCGAGCTGATGTCCTGGTACGCCTCGCTCGACGGCCCCGAGGCCATCGGCTGGATGGGCGACGAGGGCGACGCCGTGGGCGCTGCGCTCGGGGCGCTGGAGGCCTGATTGGCGGACGGCACGCCCGAGCTCCCCGCACCCGTCGAAGGCACGTCCGGTGTAGCGAGCCTCGTGCCGTTCGGCGTGGGGTCCGCAGGGCCGAGCCCCCTCCGGGAGGGTCTCGCGGCCCTCTCCGCCAACGCCGACCAGCTCGGGTGGGCCTGGCGCGTGCTCCGTCACGGTGTGTGTGACGGCTGCGCGCTCGGGTCGGCCGGGCTCTCCGACGACGTCCTGCCCGGCGTGCACCTCTGCAGGCGCCGGCTGCGCGAGCTCCGTCGGCACACCGGTCCGGCCCTCACGCCGTCCGACCTCACCCGGCTCCCGTCCCTGCGGGCCAGGGACACCGCCGACCTGCGGGCCCTCGGGCGCATCCCGTTCCCGTTCGTGCATCGGCCGGGAGACGGCGGGCTCGTGCGCGTGGCGTGGGACGAGGCCCTCGCGCTCGTCGGCGAGGCCATCGGCGACGCCGCCGAGGCCAGCTCCTGGATCGTGGGCGACCGCAGCTCCCTCGAGGCGTCGTGGGCGCTGGGCCACACGGCGCGGACCCTCGGGTCGACACGCCTGTACCGCCGGGGTCCCGCGCACCCGGCCGTGCCACTGGCCCCCCTGCTCGGGGCCCCCGCGGCCACGTGTACGCTGGCGGACTGCATCGGCACGGACGTCCTCCTGCTCGTAGGGCTCGACCCCGAGGCAGCCCCGGCCCTCGCTCGGGTGGTGGCGGCCGCGAAGGATCGCGGCACCCGCGTGGTGGTCGTGGCTCCGGAGCTCGCTCCGGCCCTGGAGGCCGCCTGGCTGCCGGGACGTCCCGTGTCCGCGGTGTTCGGCACGCGGCTCGTCGACGACTTCCTGCCCGTGGCCCCCGAGGGCATGCCGGCGCTGTTCGAGGCCGTCCTGGAAGGGCTGATCACCGAGCGCACGGTGGCCGCCTCGTTCGTCGCGGCCCACACCGTCGGGTTCGACGACCTCCCCCGTGCCGAGCTGCGCGAGATCGTCATCCGAACGGGCCTCGCGCGCGGGCAGGTCGAGTGGCTCACCGAGCTCCTCGGACGGGCCCGCAACATCGTGAGCATCTGGGCCGACGCCACCGTCAGCATCCCGCTCGCGCGCGTGCACCTGGCGCGCGGGGCCCTGGGACGCCCGCTGAACGGGCTCCTGCCGTTCCTGCCTGGTCCGGGCACCGAGGGCGCCCGCGTCGCCGGGTTCGCCGACGAGCCGCCCGTCACCGACGGGGTGCTCGTGGCCCTCGACGCCGATCTGTCCGGTCTGGATGGCCTCAGCGACGCGAAGGTCCGCGTGCACGCCGCCACCCACCTCGACCCCTCGATGCTGGTCGAGGCGCGGGAGGCTGTCGTGGTCCTGCCCACCCAGTCCCTCTACGAGCAGCGCGGCGGCGGCACGCTCGCGAGCCTCGACCGGCGTCTCCGCTTCTCGCCCGAGCTCCCGGACCACCCGCTCGTGGGCGAGGCCCGCCCTGCCTGGGAGATCCCGGGCCAGCTCCTGCGCGCCGCCCGTCCCGACGCCGACGTCCCGTTCCGCACCACGAGCGCCATCCGCAAGGCGATCGAAGCCGCAGAGCCGCTCTGGGCGGGGCTCGGGGGCTTCCAGGCCGAGGGCGACACGCTCCAGTGGGGTGGCACGCAGCTCGCCGCGGGCGGGCGCTTCCCGTTCCCGGACGGCTGCGCGCGGTTCCAGGGATGACCTGGGAGACCCGGGTGGTGGTGCGCGAGGGCGTGCCGTCCCCGGACGAGGTCGCCGTAGAGGAGCCCCTCGAGATCCGCGTCGAGGGGCGGGCGCTGGCGGTGACCCTGCGCACGCCCGGCCACGACGAGGAGCTCGCCCTCGGGTTCCTCGCGTCGGAGGGGGTGATCGAGGACCGGACGGACCTCGCGGGGCTCGCCTCGGTCGCGGCGAACGTCGTGGACTGCCGGCTCGCGGCCGGCGTGGAGGCCCACCGCGCCCGGCTGCAGCGGGCGGAGCGGGCGGTGGTGGCGTCCAGCGCGTGCGGGTTGTGCGGCAAGACCAGCCTGGAGGCCGTCCGCGTCCGGGCGCCGGGGCCGGCCGTGTGCGTTCCCCTCGACCACACCGTGCTCTCCGCCCTCCCCGCCCGCCTGGCCGCCGCACAGGAGGGCTTCCGGCGCACCGGGGGCCTGCACGGTGCCGCGCTCCTCGACGGCTCCGGAAGCCTGGTGGTGGTGCGCGAGGACGTCGGGCGGCACAACGCCGTCGACAAGGTGCTCGGATGGCGGATGAACCACGCCGCGGACGTCGCGTTCGCGTTGTTGGTCAGCAGCCGGGCGGGCTTCGAGATCGTGCAGAAGGCCCGCGTGGCCGGGCTGGGCACGGTGGTGGCCGTGGGTGCTGCGAGCACCCTGGCGGTGGACCTGGCCCGCGAGGAGGGCATGGAGCTGCTCGGGTTCCTCCGCGCCGACGGCGTGAACCGGTATGTCTGACCTCGACATCGAGCGTCACCTCCTCCGGGTGGGCAACGATGCCCTCGCGCAGGCCACCGTGTGGACCGCCCTGCTCGGGGTCGTCGGCAGTGTCGGGATCGGTGGCTTCCTGCTCGCCGGGGGTCCGCCCGAGCTCCGGCTCGCCCTGGCGGCGTCGGCATGGGGTGCGCTCACCTCGGTCGCCCTGATGGCCCTCGCCCGGCGTCACCTGGTCTCCGGCGCCGCAGCCACCGTGGGCTTCGCGCTGTACAGCTCCATGCCCACCCTCCTCTTCCTGGGGAGCCATGCGGCGGGGCTGCCCTACGGCGCCGGCACGTTCCTCATCGGCCCCATGCCCTTCCTCTACGCCGTGTTCATCGTGCTCGCGGCCACCCTGCTCCGCCCCGGCCTGCCGATCTTCGTGGCGGGCTGGACCTCGGCCTCCCTGCTCGGCTGCTTCGCCCTCGCGCGCCCGGCGTACCTGGGCCTCCCGGTGCACGACCCCACCTTCGCGAACGAGCTCACCGGCTGGTTCGTCTGGGGCAACAAGGCGCTCATGCTCGTGTTCGTGGGCCTCGTGGCGGCCGCGGTCACGGTGGTCGCGCGTCGGCTCGCGGTGGACGTGCTCACCGAGTCTGCCGAGAAGGAGCACGTGCGGCGCACGTTCGGTCGCTACGTCAGCGACGAGGTCGCTGCCCACGTGCTCGCCGGGGGCGCCCGCGGCGTACGGAAGGACGTGGTGGTGCTGTTCTCGGACATCCGCGGGTTCACGACCTGGAGCGAGGCCACCGACCCCGAGGAGCTCGTGGCCCGCCTGAACGTGTACTTCGAGGCCATGGTCTCCGCGATCCACCGGCACGGCGGGGTGGTCGACAAGTTCATCGGCGACGCCGTCATGGCGGTGTTCGACGGCGTGTTGCCCCTCGAGCGTCCCGAGGATGCCGCCCTCGCCGCGGCCCTCGCCATGCAGGAGGAGCTCGCGCGCCTCAACGCGGCCTGGGCCGACCAGGGTCTGGCCCCGTGGCGCACCGGGATCGGCCTGCACCGCGGGCCCGTCGTGCTCGGCAGCCTCGGGAGCGAGGAGCGCCAGGACTTCACGGTCATCGGGGACGCCGTGAACACCGCGTCGCGGCTGGAGGGCCTCACCAAGGAGCTGGGTGCGGTGATCCTCGTCTCCGATGCCCTGGCGGCAGGTCTGACGGACCGCGGCGCCCTCGAGGACGGCGGGGAGGTCGCCATCCGCGGCCGCGAGGCCCGCCTGCACGTCTGGCGGGTCAGGAGCCCAGCAGACGCCGCAGGGTGATGGCGTGCACCATGAGCGCCCCGCACACGCACACCGGCGCGATCCAGAAGGCCGGGAGCTGGAACGGGATCAGCAGCGGGTCCGGGTAGCGACCGAGCACCGACCCGCCCACGACGCGCAGCACGTTCGCGAGCAGCGCGATGCCCACGGCCTGGCTCGCCCACGCGGCGGCCCGCGAGCGATCCGCGATGGGCGCGAGCACCAGGCAGGTGATCCCCGCGACGATGTCCACGTTCTCGCCCGTCCAGGTCATCTGGGGCGGCGCGACGCCCTCCTCCGCCCAGAGGTGCAGGACGATCTCGAGGGGGAAGCGCATGGCCTGGAAGCCCACGAGGACCGCCAGCGGCAGGCGCGCCAGCCGGGCGCCCAGCGGGGACGCCGCCGTGCCGAACGCGACCGCGAAGATCACGCCCATCATCGCCGGCACGACGGGCACGGGGTGGGCGGGGTCGGCGAGACCCAGCCCTACCGGCAGCGACGCGACCCCCAGCCAGCCCACGACAGCCAGGACCGCCAGGACCCCATCGCGCGCCCCACGCCCCGCGGGAGCCGTGTGGACCACGGCGGCCACGAGCCACGCGAGGCACGCTGCCACCACGGCCAGGAACAACCAGAGCCCCACACCCGTCGGTACCGGCACACCGCCTCCTGTTACTATCTGAAAACATAGCATGAGATCCTACAAACAATACTGCGGCGTCGCGCAGGCCCTCGACCTCGTGGGTCAGCGCTGGACCCTCCTCCTCGTGCGCGACCTGCTCCCCGGTCCGCGGCGCTTCCGCGACCTCCTGCTCCCGGGGCTCACGCCCAACGTGCTCTCCGAGCGTCTGCACCAGCTCGAGGAGGCGGGTCTCGTCGAGAACATCGAGCTGCCTCCGCCCGCCGCCTGCCACGCCTGGGCCCTGACGGAGGCCGGGCGGCGCCTCGAGCCCGTCGTGTTGGCCCTCGGCGCCTTCGGAGCGCCCTACCTCGGAGCCCCGGAAGGCCGCGCCGTCCGGGCCCGTTGGATGGTCGTCTCGCTGATGCGCCGGTACCGCGGGGGCCTGGCGGGGGTCGTGGCGCTCGTCGTGGACGGGGTGCCCTACACCGTCGACCTCACCCCGGAGCGCCTGGAGGCCCGGGATGGTGCGCCCACCCGGCCCGACGCGGTCATCACGGGCGACCTCCCGTCCGTGGCGGCCCTCCTGGTCCGTCGGGACCCCGACGCGCCCGTCGCGATCGAGGGGGACGCGGCCCTGGTGCGTGGGCTGCTCGGTGCCCTCGCGAGCCAGAGCGGCGATGGCGGCATACGTCCGCCGCCACCATGAAGAAGCTCGCGAAACAGCTCATCGAGCACGTCCGGGAGGACTGGGACCCCGTCCTGTACGGCCTCACGGCGCTGTGGATCGCGATCCTCGTGATCGCCAACTACGGGTTCGACGCCTTCGTGGCCGTGGACCAGGACGCGCGGGCCGTCTGGCGGATCCTCCCGTTCGTCGGCTTCTACGGCATCCCCTACGCCGTGGTGCTCGGCCTCCTCTTCGCGCGTGGCCGCGTCGACACCACCACCCCCGGCCTCTGGCGCGCCCTCGCTGTCGGCCTGTTCGTGGTCTCCCTGGCGGACTGGTTCCCCTACCACCGCGACGTGGCCGCATACTTCCCGGGCCCGCTGCGCGTCTGGGTCTCGGCGGTGGCCTGGAACCTGAAGTCCACGCTCTGCTGGTTCACGCCCATCCTGGCGTACTGGCTGGCCTTCGACCGACGGCACGACCGGACGTGCTACGGCATCACGCTGAAGGGCTTCGATGCGGGTCCCTACCTGCTGTGCATCGGCATCCTCGTGCCGCTCGCGCTCTGGGCGTCCTTCCAGCCATCGTTCCTGCAGCAGTACCCCACGTACCGGCCCGGTCAGGCGGAGGTCTACCTCGGCGTCTCCGCGTGGTGGACCGTCATCCCCTACGAGCTGGTGTACGGGTTCGACTTCAGCTTCGTGGAGCTCTACTTCCGCGGCTTCCTGGTGATCGGCCTGGCGCGCTGGCTCGGGCGCAGCGCGGTGCTCCCGATGGTGGCGATGTACGCGGCGCTGCACTTCGGGAAGCCCTTCGCGGAGACGATCGGGAGCATCATCGGCGGCTACATCCTCGGGGTCTTCGCCTACAACAGCCGGAGCATCGCGGGTGGCATCATCCTGCACCTGAGCCTCGCGTGGACCATGGAGGCGGCGGCCTTCGTGCAGCACAGCCTCCAGGGCACCGTGGTGCGGTAGGCTCTGGCCGTGCCCATCTGCGTGTGCGAGCCCCCAGCCGACTCCGTCGAGGACGTGTACTGCTGCGAGGCCCTCATCCCCTGGTCCCGCGGGAAGTTCGCGGACGCGCGTGACGGGGCCGTCGCCGCCCTCCAGCTCGACCCGCTCCACACGCCGTCGTGGATGCTCTACAGCTTCTCGATCTACCGGCGGGGCGAACGCGAGGAGGGCATGCAGCTCCTCGAGACGCTGGCGGACGACCCCACCGTGGGCGGCACGGCTCGCCGCACGCTCCGCCTCAACCGGCACCGCCACGACCGCGACCAGGTGCACGTCAGCGCCGGTGTGGACGTGACCTACGGCTACGGGCCCTTCTTCAGCGTGGATGTGCCCCTGCGCGGCGCCTTCGGGGCGCGCCTGCACGCGGGCCGGCTCTTCGAGATCTTCCGGGAGCGGGAGGCCGGCGACATCGGCGGAGCGCACCTGACGTGGAGCCAGACGAGCGGCACGTGGCGCGTGCAGCTCTCGATGGGCGGCGAGGGTGTGCGGGGGGTGGGCTCGCACGAGAGCTGGTTCCTGCCCCAGGCGGGCCTGCGGATCGACACGCGCCTGAGCTCGGGTCTCGGGATCGGCGTGGACCTCGGTGCGGTCGGCGGTCGCTACGACAGTGCCACGGCCTACGCGTACAACCGGTGGTACCTCACGTTCTACACGCCTGGTCGGCGTCGCTGACCCCTCAGGTGAGGGCCGCGAGGGCCTCCGGGCGCCGGTCGCGACGCCAGAACAGCGAGTAGGTCTGGACCGGGGCCGTCCTCGAGGGGCGCGCGGGGAAGGCCGGGCGACGGGATGCAGTCGTTGATGGCGGCCACCCCCAGCCCGAGCTCCACCCAGCGCACGGTGACGGTCCAGTCGTCGCTCTCCGCGGCCACCGTGAACCCCGCTCCCGCACGGGCCAGGAGGGCCTCCAGGACGACGCGGTGGGGACGGCCGGCGCTCGGCATCACCCAGGACCTGCCGTCGAGGGACTCCAGCCGACAGGGGCTCGGGAGCACGCTGCCCGGCGGCGCGACGACCACGGTGCTCACCGTGCGGATCGGGAGCACGCCGAAGCGCTCCGGATCGGGTCGCGTGGACACCCCGAGCTCCGCGCGGCCCTCCAGCACGGCCCGTTCGGCCTCGGCGCCGTCGGCGACCACGGGCACGATGCCCTCCTGGCGGATCCAGGTCCCGAGGGGCTCGAGCAGCACGTGGGACCACGCACCGCGCCCGGCGGCCAGGCGCACGAGCGAGCCTCCCGTCTGGAAGGCCGCGCAGCGCTGCAGCACGTCGCGCCCCAGGGCCGCCAGGGCCTCCCCGCGGGGCGTCAGGGCCAGCACGCGACCGGTGCGCACGTAGAGGTCCTCGCCCACACTCTCGGCCAGGCGGCGGATCTGCCCGTGCACGGCGGGCTGCGTGAGACCCAGGCGCCGCCCGGTCTCGGTGTGGCTCAGGGTCTCGGCGAACACCACGAAGGTCGGCAGCACGGCGAGGTCCAGCATCGGTCACCATCATCAGGATTCCTGATTCTATATCGGAAATCATCATGCGACACGATGACCATGGCGGGACATGCTGTGGGCAGGAGGTCACCATGAACGACCCGATGATCGTGAAGAAGAGCAAGAAGCTGTCGTGGTTGCTGCGCCATGGCGCCAACGAGGCCGGGCTGGCCATGGACGCCGCCGGCTGGGCGCGGGTGGAGGACGTGTGCCGGTATCTCCGGATGTCCGAGCAGCTCCTGGACCGCGTCATCGCCGAGAACAACAAGGGCCGCCTGGTCCGCGACGGCGACCGGGTCCGGTGCTGCCAGGGCCACTCCACCGCGAACATGCCGGTCACGCAGGAGGCCCTGGAGGCCTCCTGGGACCCCTGGACCGGCGACGGGCCCATCGTGCACGGCACGTCCGTGGCCGCCGCCCACACGATCCTGGCGGAGGGCATCCGCGCGATGGCGCGCACCCACGTGCACCTCGCGAGCGACGAGAGCTCGAAGGTGGGCAAGCGGGCGGCGGTCGCCGTCCTGCTCGACATCGACCCCACCCGGATCGACGGTGTCTGGGTGAGCGAGAACGGCGTGATCCTGGCCCGGGAGGTCCCCGCCCACGCGATCGTCGGCGTTCGCGGGGCCACGAAGAACGGGCGTGCCGCGGAGGCCGAGCTCCGCGCGCGTCTGTCGCAGTCACCCGGACATCACGTCGCGTCCTGATCGGGTCACGTGACGTCACCGCGTCGATGGCGGGGCCGGGTCGGTCGTCTGTGCAAGCAACACCAGGAGGCCACCATGACCCGCATCCTCGCCCTCGCCATCGCCCTCTCCCCCTCGCCCTGGGCGCCTGCAGCACGGGCCACGCGGAGCCCGGCCTCGCGATGCCGGTGGGGGCGCTGCCCTCCGAGCAGGTCGAGATGGCCCTGGACCTGGCCGACGCCCGCGGCGAGATCGCCGACCTCCGCGAGGCGCTGCACGCCGCGAACGCCGGTGACGCCGAGCTCGCGGCCCTCCAGGCCGAGCTGGAGCAGACGAAGGCCCAGGTGGGCGCCCTCAACGGTCGGGTGGCCTCCCGCGACTCCCGGATCGCCGGTCTCACCGCCGAGCTCTCCGCATCGCAGGCCGCCGCCATCGACCCCGCGGCCTTCCAGAGCCAGGCTGCCGAGCTCGCCCAGGCGCAGCAGCGCGTGGAGAACCTCCAGCAGCGCGTGACCCGCCTGCAGAACCGGAACCAGGACCTCACGGCGAACCTGGCCAACGCCGACCAGCAGATCACGGCCCAGGAGCGCGACCTGCGCGGCCAGCGCCAGCAGATCCGCGACATGGACCGCACCCTGCGCCAGCTGGAGATGAGCCTCGCGGGCACCGCGGACCTCGAGCGCCGCCTGCGCCAGGCCAGCATGAGCAACCAGCAGCTCCAGGCCACCCTGGACGCGACGAACCGGCGCCTCGCGGCGACCCAGGCGGACCTCCAGGCCGAGCGTCGGAACACCGCCGCCCCCGCCCAGGTGGCCAGTCTCCAGGCCGAGATCGACCGGCTGAAGTCCCAGAACGCGAACCTCCGCCAGCAGCTCTCCCGCGCGAACGACGCGGTGTCCGACGCCGATGACACGCCGGCGCCCCCGGCCTCCCCCGCCCCTCCCGCGAACCGCCCGAACCGCGGCGGCCAGGGTGGGACCGCCGGCAACCCCGGCAACGTCGGGAACGGCCAGCCCCGCGGCAACGGCGGTCGCCCCGCCCCCGGCCAGGCGCGATAGACGGGCGGGGTGCCTGCCCGCCTCACCGAGATCGACCTGAACCGCCACGTCGGTGCCCGCTTCGCCAAGCGGGCCCGACTCCAGCGCGTCGACGACCCCGCGGTCGACGGCGTCGTCCTCACCGGCCGCGTGGGCCCCTACCAGGTCCAGGCGGAGCTCGCCGACCGGCTCACCAGCCGGTGCACGTGCATCTACGGCGAGCGCTGCGAGCACGTCGCCGCCCTGCTGGCCGCCTGGATCGACGACGCCGACGGCTTCGAGCGCCTGACGACGGAGCTCGCCCTCCCCGAGTCCCCCCACCTCCTCCGCGCCTGGCTGGCCTCCAACGACCCCGCGCTCCTCGCGGAGGACATGCACGCCTTCCTGGACCACGGCCGGTGGATGAGCCCCCGCCATCCCCTGTGGTCCCTGGGGCGCGGCGACCTCGACACGGCCCTCGACGCCCTCGAGCTGGCCGTGGAGCAGGGGAAGATGGACGCCCGCGAGGCTCTGGAGCCCCTGTTCGCACGGGTCACGAGCACGGTGCGGATGCGGATGCGCAAGCGGGAGGCGGTGCAGCGCGCGTCCGCGTGGCGTGACGACCCACCGCCGGAGCCCGCCCTGCGCCCGCTCTGGGAGGCCGCCCGCGCGGCGCTCGCCGACCTGGACCTCGCGCGGTTCCCGCCCGGCAGCTTCGGTCGTGCCCAGGTCCTGCCCGACCACGAGCTGCGCTTCGCGCTCCAGAGCCTGCCGTACCACCCCGTGACCCGGCCCATCGCGGAAGGGCTCCTGGAGAGCCTCGACACCTTCCTGCGCCGCGACGTCGCCGGTGTCGTGCTGGACTCCGTCGTGGGCCACCACCAGCCGGACGTGCGCGAGGAGGTGCTCGCGGTGCTGAAGGTGCCGCTGTGGCAGCGCGCCCTCGAGCAGCTCGACCGGGCCCTGGCCCTCGAGGGTCCCCGTTCCGCGCAGGAGATCGGGTGGCGCGTGGAGACGCTCGGACCGTTCGTGTCCGATGCCACCCTCGTGGGCCTGACGCCCTACAAGCGGCGGGACGGGTTCCGCACGAAGAAGCTGGCGGGCTTCGAGCCGCGCGACCTCCCGCTGGCCGCCGACCGCGCCGCCCATGCCGCGCAGAAGGCCGGGAGCCCGCTCCCCTTCGTGCTGGAGCACCTCGTGGACCACCCCCGGCTCGTCGACGAGGACGGGCTGGCCCTGCGCCTGAAGCGCTCCGAGCTGGAGGTCGCGGTGCGGGTGGAGGACGGCTACGCCCTGCAGCTCGTGCTCGCCGGCCGCACGCTGTCCCTGGACGCCCTGCCGGGTCTGCGCCCGGAGGCCGGCCAGGCCGCCATCCGGCTGGGTCCCGTGGTGCACCTGGTCACCGTCGGCCCCGTGCTGGAAGGCGTGATCAAGATGATGGGTCGCTACGGCGACCGGTTCCCGGCTGCCGCGCGGGGGCCGCTCCTGGAGCGGCTCGGCCTGATGGACCGCTCGGTTCCGCTCCGGCTGGACGGCAGTCTCCGGGGACGCCCGCTGGAGCCCGACAACCGGCCCGTCCTGCTGCTCGAGCCCCTGCCGGAGGGCGCCCTCAGGGTGCTCGTGCGCCTCGAGCCCCTGCCCGGCGGCCCGCGCGTCGTCCCCGGCCATGGGCCCAGCGAGCTGTCCGTCACGATCGACGGCGAGCGGCGCTTCGTGGAGCGCTCCCCATCCAGCGAGCCATCGCGCGTCCGGGACGCGCTGGTGGGGCTCCCGCTGCCCGAGCTCGTGGACTGGGAGGGCACCCACGAGCTGCCCGAGGACGCCCTCGACCTCGTCTGGGCCCTGCGCGACAACCCGGCCGTCCGCACCCTCTGGCCCAAGCGACGGCTCCTCGTGCGCGGCGAGGGCACCGCGAGCCAGGTGCGCGCCAGCGCGAGCCGCCGGCGGGACTGGTTCGGTGTGGAAGGCGAGCTCCGCGCCGAGCAGAGCGTCGTGCCCCTGAAGGACCTCCTCTCGGCCATCCGGGCCGGTCAGCGGTTCGTGGAGCTGGCCGACGGGTCCTGGCTCCGTCTCGCCGATGGGCTCCGCAAGGCCCTCCGGGACGCCTCGGGGCTCGCCACCGACGAGGACGAGCCGCGCCTGCCGCCCCTCGCGGCCGCCCGCGCCATGCTCGCCCTCGAGGAGGCCGGCGGCGACACGTTCGTTCCGGACGAGCTCACGGACCTGGCGGACCGGATCCGCGCCGCGGACGACCTGGAGCCCGTGACCCCGCCCGGCCTGCAGGCCACCCTGCGCGACTACCAGCTCGCCGGGGTCACCTGGCTGCGGCGGCTGGCCACCTGGGCGCCGGGGGCCGTGCTGGCGGACGAGATGGGCCTCGGGAAGACCCTGCAGGCCCTCGCGCTGATCCTCGAGCGCGGCGGGCTCTCGCTGGTGGTGGCCCCCGCGTCGGTGAACCTCAACTGGGCGCGTGAGGCCGCCCGGTTCACGCCGGGCCTGAAGGTGGCGCTCTACCGGGGCTCCGACCGCGAGGCCCTGCTCGCCGACCCCCCGGACATCCTGATCACGAGCTACGAGCTACTCATCCGGGACCTGGACCGGCTGGCGACCGTCCGCCTGTCCACCGTCGTGTTCGACGAGGCCCAGGCACTGAAGAACCCGCGCACCAAGCGGGCCCGCGCGGGTCGCGCCCTGGACGTCGGCTTCGCGCTGGCGCTCTCCGGGACCCCCGTCGAGAACGACCTGCTCGAGCTCTGGAGCCTGATGCGTGTCGTGGTGCCCGGGCTCCTCGGGCCCAAGGAGCACTTCCACGAGCGGTTCGGCAAGAAGCTCATGCGCGCCGAGTCCATGGGAGGCGGCGCCCTGGGCGGGCTCATCCGGCCGTTCCTGCTGCGCCGGACGAAGCGGGAGGTGGCCCCCGAGCTGCCCGAGCGCACCGAGACCGTCGAGTGGATCGAGCTCTCGTCCCGCGAGCGTGTGGCCTACGACCGCCTGCGGCTCTCGGCGGTGAGCGCCCTCACGACCGAGGAGAGCCCCGACCGCATGCAGGTGCTGGCCGCCCTCACCCGCCTCCGTCAGGTCGCGTGTGCCGACCGCCTCGTGGACCCCGAGGCCCCCGAGGAGTCCACCAAGATCCTCCGCCTGGTCGAGCTGGTGGAGGAGGTCGTGGAGAACGGGGGCGCCATGCTCGTGTTCTCGCAGTTCACGAGCCTGCTGGACCTCGCGGAGGCCGCCCTCGACCGCCGCGGGGTGCGCACGGTGCGGCTGGACGGCAGCACCCCGCTCGGGGCCCGGCAGGAGGCCGTGGACCGGTTCCAGGCCCGCGGTGCCGATGTCTTCCTGATCTCGCTGAAGGCGGGCGGCACCGGGCTGAACCTGACGGCGGCGACGACGGTGGTGCACCTGGATCCCTGGTGGAACCCGGCCGCCGAGGACCAGGCGTCGGACCGCGCCCACCGCATCGGGCAGACCCAGAAGGTCCAGGTGGTGCGGCTGGTCTCCGCCGGGACCGTCGAGGAGCGTGTGCTCGACCTGCACACCGAGAAGCGCGCCCTGGCCGCGACCCTGTTCGAGGGCACGACCGGCACGCTGGACCTCACGTCGTCCGATCTGATCGGGCTGCTGGGGGCCTGACTACCGGCAGATGACGTCGGACCCGACCCCGGAGCACTTGAAGTCGTGGGAGCCCTGGAAGTTGAACTTCCGCTTGCTCCCCGACCCCACGAGCACCATGTGGCACCCGCCCGCCGGCACGTTCGCGATGGTGGCGCGGTTGCCGCCGTTGAACATGCCGCGCTCGCTGAAGCTGGCGTCCGGGCAGTTCACCTGGAACGACGTGGCGAACACGCCCGCAGGCAGGGTCACGGACACCGGGCCCGGGGCCCCGGAGGCCTCGGGAGGCGGCGGTGCGGCGGCGGGGGCCGGCTTGGGACCGGAGGCCGGCCTCGGGGCGGAGGGCTCCTTCGAGCCGCCGCGGTTCCGCTTGGTGGGCCGCGAGGGCTCGGGCTCGGGCGCCCTGTTGGAGGCGGTGTCGATCGGCGTGGTGGGCGCAGCCATCACGACCTGCTGCTTGATCTCGGGCACCGGCTCGGGCTGGTTGGAGGCCACGAAGGCCACGAGCACGACGACGAAGGTGGCGACGATCGACGCGCAGACCATCAGCACCAGGCCCATGATGACCATGTAGACGCGCGTGGACGTGGCGCGCTCCTCCATGGGCATCATCATCCCGGGCTGGCCCATCATGGGCCCGTTCACCATCGGGCCCATCGGCATGCCACCCATCGGCATGCCGCCCATCGGCATCCCGCCCATCGGCATGCCACCGGGCATCCCCGCCACGGGGCCCTGGATCCCCATGGGGGCGGACGGCGGGCCCATCATCGGCGGGGCCATCGGCGACTGCACGCCGACTTCACCGCCCACGCTGCGACCGGGCCGCGAGAAGGACCCGGAACCCATGTCCTTCCCGTCGTCGTACGTGTTCTCGCTCTGCCCGTTGAGCGGGACCATCTTCAGGTGCTTCTGCGAGGACGCCGGCCGCGACGGCGCGGGCGAGAGCACGAGCTCGTTGGGGTCCGCCGATCCGTTCCCCGAAGCCACCTGGGGCTTCGGTGGTGCCTTGGGCGCGGGGCGGCTCTTGGCGGTGGGACGGGCCTTGCCGGATCCGGGACGCGGGCGCGCGGCGTCGGGGCGGGGCGGGCTGTCGGGTCGGGCCATCGAGGTCTCCTGCACCGTCATTGTCGCAGAATCGGAGGCCGCCTGCAGCACCGGTACCGCTGGCGGGCGACGAACCCCGAACGCACCGGGGCTCCCGGGCTTACAGCAGGGGACGTCCTCGGGCATCTCGTTGCGGAAGCCGGCCGGGAGCCACACGATGAGCACGTTGATGAACAGCACGAGGTTCGCCAGGTTCATCCAGAGCAGCGTGGTGCCCTCCATGGCCATCGCCAGGTAGTAGGCCACCAGGAAACCCAGGGCGGAGGGGGCCATCCGGTACTCCGCGAGGAGCGTCGCCACGGTGGCGATCACGCAGTAGACGAAGAGCTCCAGGGTGCCCGCGAGCTGGCTGTCCATGCCCGCCAGCCAGCAGCCGATGTGCATGAGCACCACCATGCCGGGCCCCATCGCCATGCCCACCACGAGCACCCGCGAGAGCCTCGAGCGGACCAGGCGGCGATTCAGCAGCACGAACATCACCATCGTGCAGGTGAAGGTGGTGCCCGCGATGCCGATCTCGCGCAGGTAGCCCTGGGGGAGCCCGAGCAGCGAGGTCCCGATCGGGGTGGCCACGTAGATCGCGCTGATCGTGAAGGCGATGAGCGCGCGGGCGCCCCAGGCCGTGCGGGGGTCGTTGGCCTCCTGGATGCGCGACAGGGTGGCCCGGGCCTTCTCGCGCGTCGCGCGCACGTTCCGGAAGCGCTCGACGAGCTCCGGTGGGGGCTCGTCGAGCATCTCGAGCAGGAGCTCGGCGGCCCGGTCGTCGCCGGCATCGAGCTCGTACCGCGCCATCACCTCGATGGCCTCGCGACGGCCGGCGATCGCCAGGTCCGCGTCGGGCCAGGTGCGCAGGGCCTCCTCGAACCCGAAGCGGCACGCGCCGAACAGGTTGTAGATCTCGGTGCGGGGGGCCTCCGCGCCGATCTTCTCGACGAGGTCCACCAGCTGGAGGGAGGCGCGCTGGGACAGCTCGAGGGCGCCGCGGTTCTCGAGCCACGTGGTGATGCCCTCGCGGAACGCCTTCACGTCCTGGGGACGCTCGTCGGGGTCGAGGGCCAGGGACCGCCGCAGCAGGTCCGCCATCGGGAGGTCGGGGTCGATCGGGATGGGCTCGAACGTGCGCCGCAGGACCTCCTCGGCGCTCTTCCCCGTCCGCGGCGTCTTCCCGGTGAGGATGCGGTAGAGGATGCCGGCCAGGAGGTAGACGTCGGTGGCCGGCGTCACCCGCGAGCCCGGGCGGGCCATCTCGGGGGCCATGTAGGCCGGCGTGCCGAAGGGCTCCGGGAACGTCTCCACCACCGGCAGGCCGAAGGAGTTGTCGGGACGCATCACCACCGCGATGCCCCAGTCCACCACCCAGACCTCGCCGAAGTCGCCGATCATCACGTTGTCGGGCTTCAGGTCGAGGTGCAGGATCCCGCGGCTGTGGGCGTACTCCACGGCGTTGCAGACGGTGAGCAGGGTCTGGATGTGCCAGCTCAGCGGGTCGGTCGTGTTGAACCGCAGCCGCACGACCACCGGACGGTCGATGAGGTTGCTCCACGACACGCCCTCGATGTGCTTCATGACGACGTGGGGCTCGCCGTCGACGATGCGGACGTCGTGGATGGGCACGATGTTCGGGTGCTCGAGGGCCCCGGTGAGCCAGGCCTCCTGGACGAGCGCGTCCCGGTCGTCGTCCGGGCTCGCCTCGTCGGTGTGCTTCACGGCGACGATGCGCCGCAGGGCCGGTTGCCGGCCCTCCGTGACCGTGGCCATCCCGCCACGCCCGAGCACCCGCCCGAGCTCCAGGGCGTCGGTCTCCTCCTCCACGAGCTCGACGAAGCTCCGGTGCACCGCGACACGCGCGGAGGTCCGGATGGTGGCGCCGATCGGGTCGACGTCGTCGCTCAAGGGCCGCAGCTCCTGGCTGGCGCGACGTAGTTGTCGACGGACTGCACGCCGAAGGTCCCGTCGGGCCAGTTGACGATGCCCACGTCCCAGACCTCGTTCTCGACCATCGCGCGCTGCCCCTCCCAGGCCAGCGTACCGTAGGAGAACACCCGCACGGTCGCATTCACGACGTCGTCCGCGTGCTCCTCGAAGTAGTGCACGCGCACCTGGTACGCGTCGTTCGACGGCGCGCGCACGTTCATGTTCTCGGGACCGTACCCGCCCTGGTCGTCGAGGTCGAGGCGGGGGTCGTCGTCCGAGCCGGCGGCTCCCCAGGAGGGTCCGGCGTTGCAGAAGCTCGCGTCGTCGGACCCGCCGAACAGCGCCGCACCGTTCTGCGCGAGGTGCAGATCGAGGTCCGCCGACGGGGTGTCCCAGATCAGCTCGACGTGCAGATCGTCCGCCGGGACCGCGTCGATCGTGCACCGCGCCGGCGCACTGCGCGTGCCGAGGGTGTTCTCCACGACGAGCTGCACCTCCCAGGGCCCCGCGAGGTCCGTGAACAGCCGGGCCACCGGGGACGTCGGGTTCAGCAGATCCTCCTGCGATCCGACCGGCCGGGAGAGGAGGGTCCAGGTGTAGTCGAGCGCCAGCCCGTCGGGGTCGGTGGATCCGGAGCCGTCGAGATCCACCCAGATCGGCGGCTCGCTCGTGGCCGGGCAGTCGATCACGGCCTCCGGGTACGCGAAGTCTCCCCCACCGTTGCCGAGGAGCACGAGCTCGAGCACGGGCTCGTCGGGGTCGTCGCTCGGGAAGGCGATGGTCCCGGCGTCGCCGGCGGGCCCGAAGGGCCGGTACGTGATGACGACGGGCACCTCGGACCGCGGACCCAGCGTGTCGTTCGAGGGGTCCGTGGTGAGCTCGAAGGCCCCGGAGCCCGCCTGCTGCAGCGTGCCGAGCGTGAGGGGCGCGTCACCGGCGTTCTCGAGGGTCACGAACAGCGAGACGCTGGATCCCACGGCGACCTCGCCGAAGTCGAGGGTCTGGGTGTCGAGCGCGATGTCCGGCAGCGGACCGTCCACACCCACACCAGCGAGCGGGACCCGCACCTCCGGGTTGTCCGCGTCGTTCGAGGTGATCACGAGCTCGGCGGAGTAGGGCAGATAGCTCGTGGGACGGAAGCCGAGATCCAGCGTCAGGGACTGGGAGGGGTCCACCGTGGCCTCGGAGACCGGGACGTCGAAGGTGCCGTCGCCCTCGATCCGCGCCGTGATCTCCAGGGGCGCGCGCCCGTTGTTGGTGACGAACACGGGGGCCGTCTCGCGCGCGGGCACGGCGATCTCGCCGAAGTCCACGGTGGTGGGGGCCACGGCCATGCGCGGCAGCAGGTCGACGAGGCCGGTGTCCGGCCTGCAGGCCGCGAGCACGAGGAGGGCGGTCAGGGCGTTCATCCCGCAGAGGATACGGTGTGACCGCACCGTTCGCCACTGTCGCCCGACAGGCCGTCCATCGGGCTATCCTCGGGCATGCTCCGCACCCTGTCGCTCCTGGTCTCGGGGACGGTCCTGGTGGGTTGCCAGTGCCGTCCGGACCCCTCCGTGCCCACGCCCCCGGAACCCACCGAGACGCCCCCGGAGCCCACCGGCGACACCGCGCCCCCGCCGCCCTGCGACGTGCCCGAGTCGGAGCCCAACAACGCCCTCGACGACGCCGACGCGCTCCCCCTCGAGGCCGACGCGTGCGGGGAGTTCCAGGTGGCCAACGACGGCGACCGCTGGTGGTTCGAGCTCGCGCGGGACGAATGGGTGAGCGTGCGGCTCGACGCCCGCGAGAACGGGTCGCTCGCGAACCCGATGCTCGTCCTGGCCGGTCCGGGCGTGGTCGCCCAGCGGGTCGACGGCGACGAGACCGCGGACGCCGAGCTCCACGTGCCCCTCACCCCCGGCGTCTACGACCTGCAGGTCCGCGACCAGGACGGCTCCGGCGACGGCGACGGGCGCTGGTTCTACGACCTGCAGGCTTCCGTGCAGAAGGCTCCGACGGACTGGGACGCCCTGGAGGTGGAGCCGAACGGCTCGGTGGCCACAGCCAGCCCGCTGCCCCTGGGCACCTCGGCCTTCGGGCTCCTCGACACGCCCGGCGACGCCGACGTCTTCGCGGTCCCCGTCCCGACCGGACGCCACACGGTGGCCCTCTGGGTGGAGGCCTTCGCGCTGGGGTCCCCCGCAGACACCGTGCTCCACCTGCTCGACGCGGACGGCGCCTCGCCGGGATGCGGGGCCGACAACCCGGACTGCGCCTACCCACGCGGGGAGATCGGCTTCGAGTCGGACCCGTGGCTGCTGCGCACGAGCGAGGGCGACGAGACCCTCTGGGTGCGCGTGCGCAACGAGGCGCCCACGCAGGGCTCGCCGGCGCACTGGTACGTCGTGCGCGCGGAGGCCCGGTGATCGTCCTGCTCCTCGCCTGCCACGACGACCCCGTGCAGCCGCTCCTGGCGACGGGCTGGTTCGACGACACGGGGTCGGACGCCGGCTGTGCGCACCTCGTCCAGAGCACCGAGCCCGGCCCGGGTGCGACCGGCTGGTACCACCGCGACCCTCTGCGGGTCCGTACGTCCACGAGCGCCAGGGGCCGCTACGAGGCCCGGCTGCTCGGCCCCGACGGGCTCCCGGTGCCCACGACCACCGCCTGGACCGACGGCCTCGCGTTCCACGTCGTGCCCGACGCGCCCCTGGCCCCCGATGCGCCGCACGTGCTCGAGGTCACCGACTGCGAGGAGCGTCGCGAGGTCCCGTTCACCACGTCCGGGCTCGGGCTGCCGCTCACGGACGGTCCCGCGGGCCTGGTGGACGGTACCTGGGACCTGGACATGCGGAACGCCACCTGGCGCGAGCCCAACGGCGTCGGTCCCCTGCTCTCGCTGTACTTCGACGCCCCCGTGCTCCTCGGCGTGCGGGCCGCCGACGCGAGCTCCCTGCAGGTCGCCCTCACCATCGGGCTCACTACCACCGACGGCGCGAGCGTGCAGGACCCCCTGGAGCCCGTCATCCCCTTCCCTCCGACCCCCTTCACGGGAGCGCCGTACTTCGAGGCCTCCGTGGGCCGGGTGTCCCTGAACATCGGCGGCGCGCCGGTCCCCGTGAATGCGTTCGCCTTCTCGGGCACCTTCTCGGCCGATGGGCAGCGGATCGGCGGCGGCACGCTGGTGGGGCTCGCGGACACCCGGTACGCCGGGGTGCTGCTCTCGAGCGACCGTGCCGAGGCCGTGTGCGAGCTCGGCGAGGGTCTCGGGGTGACCTGCGCGGACTGCCCCGACGGTGAGCCCTACTGCCTGACCATCGACGTCGTGGACATCGAGGGCACCCGGGTCCCGGGCCTCGTGCTCCAGGAGCGGTGATGCAGCACCTCCGGGCGGTGCTCCTGGCCCTGCACGTCTTCGCCGTCACCGCGATGGCCCTGCCCTCCGCGGGCTCCGGCCTGGACCGGGCCGCGTGGAGCAACCCCACCGTCCAGGAGGAGTTCGCGGCCTGGTCGGGTCGGCTCGCCAGCGTGGGCATCCCCATGGACCCCGCCCGCCTCCAGGACGTCGCGTACGGGTTCGCGGTGGGCTGGCACCGCGTGCAGTCCGCCGCCATCGCGCCGTTCGGGCCCTACTACCGCCTCTGCGGCACGGCCCAGAGCTGGCGGATGTTCGTGGCGCCCCACCGCCACCCGGCCCTCCTGCACGTCGACATCGACCGGGGGGACGGCTGGGAGCCGCTCTACGTGGCCCGCTCGTCCACGGCGACCTGGCGCCGCCGGCAGCTCGACCAGGACCGGATGCGCTCGGCGATCTTCCGGTACGGGTGGAAGGCGTGGCAGGGTCGCGGGGGGAGCTACGAGCAGCTCGGCGTGTGGCTGGCGAAGCAGGCGGCCCACGACTTCCCGGACGCCATCCGGCTCCGCACGCGCTTCTTCGTGTACCGGACACTACCTCCCGATGCCATCCGCGCGGGCAGGGCCCCGGAGGGCGAGTGGGAGGCCGAGCGTCTCCACCGGCTGGCGGCCTTCCGTTGAGGCTCTACCGTCGCTGGGTGGAGGCAACGTCCGCCACCGAGGCCGGCACGTCGCTGGCGCTCTTCCGCATCGCTCTGGGTCTCTGCGTGCTCTGGACCCTCGGGAGCGTCGTGGGGTCGGATACCGTCGACCTGCTCTGGGTGGACAGCGCCCACGGCGGGATGAAGCGCCTGTCGGGCACCTGGCTCGTCGACGCGCTCGGGGGCCCCGTGCCGTCCGTCGTGCACGGGCTGGTAGCGGCCGGGATGGTCTGCGGGCTCGCCCTGGTGGTCGGGATCGGGGGCCGGCTCACGGCGCTGCTCACCCTGGTCGTCGTGCGGGCGGTCACCGGGCTGAACACCGAGGCCGCCGGGAGCTACGACCTGTTGCTCGCGAACGCCCTCTGGTTGGCCGTGCTGGGCGACACCACGGCCACCCTGTCGGTCGACGCGCGCCTCCGCACCGGACGGTGGACCAGCGCGCGTCCCGTCGGGATGTGGGCGCGCTACCTGGTCGCCTTCCAGCTCGTCGTCATGTACGCGTCCACGGGCTGGCAGAAGCTCTCGGCGTACTGGACGCCCGGGGGCGACTTCTCGGCGCTCTACTGGATCCTGCAGCAGCCGGGATGGCAGCGCATCGACATGACCTGGACCGCGTGGGTCTTCCCGGTCACCCAGCTCGCCACCGCGGTCACCTGGGTGTGGGAGGTGACCGCACCGGTGCTGCTGCTGGCGGTGTGGGCCCACGACGCGCCGGAGGGCCGCATCCGCAGGGCCCTCGTGCGCTGGCGGGTCCGCGACGTGTACGTGGTGGTGGGCCTGGTGCTGCACGTCTCGCTGCTCGTGCTGATGAACGTGGGTCCGTTCGGGCCGCTGTCCATGGCGCTGTACCCGGCCCTCTACGCTCCTGACGCGTTCCACCGGGGCTTCCGACGGATGGTCGCGCGCCGGCCTTCAGGAGCCTGACGACAGATCGATCGACTGCTCAGCCAGGTCCTCGAAGCCCCGCGGATGGGTCCCGCGGAGAGGTTCGCGCCCTGGCGCTCCACCCGACCGCCTCCGCGCGTCATTTCACCACCGCGTCATCCCGACTGTGAGCAGCGCGGTGCGAGCTAGCATCCCCCACCCCAACCGGAGGCCCCATGCTCACACTCGCTCTGCTCACGCCCACCGCTTCTGCCCAGTCCCTGGACGCCCGTGTCGACACCATGATCGCGGACGCCCAGGCCCGCTACGACGCGCGCTTCGGCGCCTCCCCCGCCCTGCTGGACGAGACCTACGACGTGCGACGTCGTCCGAGCACCGTCGTGACGGCGCTCCAGGAGGTCCTCGACGACCTCCAGGCGGGCGGATGCATCGCCACAGCCACGGCGTCCGGACACGCGGGCGGCATCTACTACGGCAAGAGCGCGGAGGGGGACGACCATGGCGGCGCCATGCTCGCGGCGAGCCTGAACGTCGCGAACGGCGTCATGGGCGGCCAGCTCTCCGACGGCGTGCGCTTCGGCACCGAGGCGAGCGCCCTCGGTGTGCACAACCGTGCCGGACAGATCTACGCCGACCGCGAGGATGGGGGCTTCCTCGCGGGCAAGTGGGTCCGGATCGCCGGTCGCCGCGGGGTGTTCCTCACGGTCACGGGCACCTGCGAGGCCCCGGTCGACCCCGCCACCATCCTGGACGGCTGGTTCGAGGGTGGGCTCGTGACCACGCCGCCCACCGAGCTCACGCTCTTCCTGTCGCCCACCTTCCCCTACTCGGGCCAGGGTCGCTCCGGATTCGACGCCCAGTGCCAGGCGGAGGCCGACGCTGCGAGCCTGGCGGGCACCTTCCGCGCCGTGATCACCGACACGACGGATCCCATCCACCCGGGTCTGCTGTCCCGCCTCACGGACGGGGTGCCCCTGTTCCGCCCGGACGGCCAGCGGATCAGCGACAGTCTCACGGACCTGATCGTGAACGACGTGGTCACGAACATCCCCAATATCGGTGCTGACGGCAGCCCTGCAGGCCCACCTGGGCGATCAACTCGACCAGCCAGATGGCCTCCTTCGGCGACGACCTCCCCCGCAGCGGCGCGGACTTCAGCTTGGGCTTCATCCACACGGACTGCCAGGGCTGGACGAGCCTGGATCCGGCCGCGGGCGCCCAGGGCCTCCAGAGCACCGCGTTCTTCGGTCCGGTCGGGGGCAACACCGACGGCTGGACCACCAACGGTGGGGAATGCGGAGCGCTCGGGGCCGCCGGGATCCAGATCTACTGCGTGGAGATCTGATCTCGATGGGGCTGCCGGGAGCACCGGCAGCCCCGCGAGCCACCTCAGAAGACCTGCTTGCGCCGCTCGAGCTGCTCCGCCTCGGTCTTGCAGTCGATGCACAGGGTGGCCACGGGCCGCGCCAGCAGCCGCTTGTACGTGATGGCCGCGCCACACGACTCGCACACGCCGTACTCGCCCTCCTGGATGCGCGCGAGGGCGTGGCGGATCTTGGACATCAGGCGCCGCTCGCGGTCCGCCAGGCGCAGGGAGAAGTCGCGGTTGGACTCGCTCACCGCGAGGTCCAGCGCGTCCGCGTCCGCCGCACGCACGTCGGTGAGATCGTGGAGCGCCTCCTTCGACTGCTTGAGCAGGCCGTTGAGCTGCTCGGAGAGCACACCGTGCAGGGTGTCGACCTCGTCGGAGGTGAGGTACTCGTCGGGCGGGAACGTGTTGGACATCTGAACCTTCCGGGTCGGGACCGCGCGGGCCCGGGGCTGAACGAGCGGGCAGTCTATCGCAAACGAAGAGGCCCTGCAGGACGCGCGGCAGTTTGCACCCGAGCGCCCACACGGGCAAGAGGGGGTGGCGCGTGTCGCCCGGACGCCCCGACGCGCCGGGAGGGACCTTGCATCAGGTGATCGCCAGCCAGGCTGTCGTGTTGCCCACGGACGACGGCGGACTCACGGTGGGGCCCGCGACCCTGCACGTGGATGGGCCCCTGCTCACCGCGGTGGAGCCGGGGGTCGCCCCCGGAGCGGACGTGCTGCCGGGCCTCCTGGCGCCCGCCTTCGTGAACGCCCACACCCACCTGTCGATGTCGGCCTTCCGCGGCATCGGCGGGCTCGCCGCCATGCGCGGCAACGTCGTGGAGGACCTCTACTACCGGCTCGAGAGCAGCCTGACGGCCGAGGAGGTCTCGGCGTTCTCGCGGATGGCGATCGGCGAGAGCCTGCTGGCCGGCGTGGGTACCGTCTGGGACCACTACTACTTCGGGCGCGCCGTGGCCGACGCGTGCGCCGCGAGTGGCATCACGGCCGTGGTGGCCCCCACCCTGCAGGATCTCTCGGGCCCCGGGGTGCGCATGCTCGACGCGCAGCTCGACGCGACCCTCGAGATCGCGGCGGACGCCGGGCTGCGCGAGGCCGGGGTGGTCGCGGCCCTCGGGCCCCACGCCACGGACACCGTGAGCGCGGACCTCTGGCGGCGGGTGGCGGACGTCGCAGCCACCCACGCGCTCCCCCTCCACCTGCACGCCGCCCAGTCCATCGAGGAGTACGACCGGGCCCGCGAGCGCCACGGCACCACGCCCATCCGCTGGCTGCGCGGCGAGGGCTGGCTCGACGCGGCCCCCTCCGCCCTGCTCGTCCACGCCCTGTACGCCGACCGGGCCGACCTGGAGGGCCTCGATCCGGCCCGCGTCGCGCTCGGCTTCTGCCCCGCGAGCCAGATCCAGTACTGCTTCCCGGCCTACACGCGGGGGTGGCGGGCGCTCGGCCAGCGGGTGGTGATCGGGACCGACTGCGGCGCGTGCAACGACGGCATGAACGTGCAGCAGGAGCTCCGCATGACCGCGAGCGGCCCCCTGTTCGGGGTGGTCGCGGACCCCGCGTTCACGGACTTCTGGCGTGGGGATGCCGCCGCCGCCCAGCGCGTCTCCGCCCGCCGCACGGCGCTGCTCGCGGAGTCCGAGGTCACCCCCGCAGAGCTCCTGCAGATGGTCCTGGAGCGACCCGGCACCCTGCACCCGGGCCTGCCCGTGGGCGCGATCCGCCCGGGTTACCGGGCGAACCTCGTGCTCTACGACCTCGAGCACCCGTGCTTCTGGCCGGGCTCCGATCCGCTCCGGGCGCTCGCGCTGCAGGACGTGGCGCCGGCCATCCGCCGGATGATGCTGAGCGGGGCCTGGATGTCCGACCACGGGGAGCACCAGCGGGCGGTGCTCACCTCGGACTGGCTCGCCGACGCGCGGAGCGTGGCGCGGGCCCACCTCGCGCGCTTCCTGGACTGACCCTCAGTCGAGGCGGCCGTACTCGACGAACGCCTTGAGGATGGCGCACTGGGTGAGCTCCGGCAGCTTCCCGAGGTGCTCGGGCGGGTTGCCGATGAGCTCTTTGTCGAGCGTCGCGCTGCAGCGCGTGACGACCGCGCGGGCCATGATGTTCGCGGAGTACTTGGTGGCGAAGTCCAGCCGCTTGGACGTCACGCCCGGCTGGTTCCCGAGGAAGCTCGACGCTGAGGCGGACGTCTGGAAGCTCAGGTCGCGGTACACCGTGAAGTCCATCGCGGCGAGCTTGAAGAGCCGCAGCGTGAGCCAGTTGGCGGCGTTCTCGTCGGGCAGCCCGCGCACACTCGGACCGAGCTCGCGGTTGAAGGCGCGCACGAGCGCCCCGATGTCGGTACGGTCGTCCGTGCCCTCCGTGCTGATGCACTGGCGCCCGCCCGCGAGCGACACCCCACCCTCGAGGATGGTGGTGCCCGCGAACGACATCGGCTCCTGCCCGGCCCGCTCCACGGTCTTGGCGAGCGCCTCCTGCTTCTCGGCGATGTTCTTGCTGATCGCGACCGTCTCGGTGACCAGCGCGTCCACCTGGACGTTCTCGAGGCCGAGGTTCTTGGCCTGCCTGTAGGTGAGGGCGAGCGGCCCGCGCGCACAGACCTCGTTGCCCTCGCTGTCCTCGATGGCCCGCCACTCGCGCGACGTGGTGTTCGTGGGCCAGGCGGCCGCGTAGGCCAGCGTGTTCACGAGGCCGTCGGTGTTGTTCCGTGCCAGCCCGCTCCGGAACTGCGCCAGCTTGGAGTCGCCCCGCTTGTAGTGGACCTCGTAGGACATCCGGTTCTGGAACGTGGCGTCGAGGGCGCGCGCGTAGGCCTGGTAGAGCTCGCGATCGCCGCGCAGCGCGCTGGTCCAGTCGTTGGCCGCCAGGATGGACTGGGTGACGCCCGGCACGCTCGCGCGGTCCTCGCCCAACTGGACACCGTCGCGCTGATCCTTGCACTCCTGCCACTTGCTCGCGTAGTCGTTGGCCGAGCTGTTGAGCGAGAACGCCGAGCACGTGGCGCCCGTGGCGAAGAACCACCCGCTCACCATCATGATCCCGGCCACGATGTACATCGGGCTGAAGATCTGACCGGTGATGATGAACCGGTAGGCGTACATCGCCGAGTTGCCGAGGCGGGTCGTGAACACCTTGGCGAAGCCGCGGCGCTTGACCTCCTCGAGGAGCCCACGGCTCGTGGGCATGCGCTTCATGGCGCGCTCGGCGAACCCGGAGCCCGCCTGCTCGCGGTCGCGCTTGAGGGCCTCGGAGTGGATGTAGAACCGGAAGCCCTCGGGCGTGACGAGCGAGAAGCCGTCGCCGATGTTCACCGCCATCGGCGTGGAGATCTGCTTGGGCTGGTTCTTGCCCTGGCGCCAGATGAACACCGTGGCCGTGCGGTCCACCGGCGCCACGATGTAGCTGGTCTCGTTCTGCTGGAGCACCCGGACGTGCTGGGCGAGCACCCCGACGTCCGAGGGAAGCGAGATGTCGTTGTTGGCGGGATCGGACCCGAGCCGGATCTCGCCGCCGCGGAAAGGCCCGTACTTCGTTCCGCCGAACTCGGGAGCCAGCTGCAGGAAGGTCGCGGACTGCATGGGTTCAGCGTAGCACGAACCACGCGGTATGATGGGACCGTGAACATCTTCCTGATCCCGTACACGGCCTGGCGCCACCTCGCGGTCGCCCTCTTCGTCGGAGGCGCGACCACCCTCGCCTGGTGGCTGGTGCTGACGTGGATCCTGGTCGTCGGGCCCGTCGTGCACGGCACGTTCCTGTACTGGAGCCAGTCCTTCGAGGGGCTCGCCTTCCTCGTGGCGATCGCCGGCTCGGCCGCCGGAGCGAGCCTGCTCGCCGAGGGGAGCCTGCGCCGCCGCGAGCTCCGCTGGCGCCTCGGGTGGACCGTGCTGGCCGCAGTCGTCGCGGGCGGGTTCACCACGCTCTTCTTCTTCCTGACGCGCAACCTCTCCGCGTGGCTGCCGACGGTCACCCACGCGCACCTGTTGGAGGATCCCAGCATCGTCACCCTGCGCTACACGATCGCCACGTGGAGCAGCGCCGGGGTCGCGAGCGGGCTCGGGGCCTGGGTCGCACGCAAGGGGCAGCGGTTCGTCTCGCGCACGTTCGGCGTGGGGGTCGACATCACGGGGCGCCCGCGGGCCACCCTGTGGTCCGAGCGCTTCACCACGCTCTTCCACCATGTGGGGGCCGGGGCGTCGGGCGGCCTGCTGGCGGCCTGCATCTGGCACGCGTTCGGGCACTACCCTGCCCTCGGCGGCGACCTCTACACCGGCGCGGCGCTGGGGTCGTTGGTCTGGGGATTCACGCATGGGCTGCTCGCCTGGCCCATCCCGGACGACCTCTACGCAGGCTGGATCCGCGTGCTGTCGGCCGAGCGCTACGGGCTGCGCGTGCCCATCGACCACGAGGACGGCTCGCCCGCCGAGCGTTTCGTGGGCCACTTCCCCCGCGGGCTGGACCTGTACGCGCCCGCGGAGCACGGCGTGTCCGAGCTCCACACCTCGTTCGTGGTGGACCAGGACCACAACTACCGGGTGCGTGGCCTCACCATCATGCCCACCACGCTCAAGCGGCTCGGGGAGGCCGTGCGCCTCGACTACGACCCCATGCGGCCGGCCCCGCTCGAGTCGGACCTGAAGATGGGCGACCGGATCCTGATGGGCTCGGGCGACGCGGTGAGCGAGGTGGAGTTCATCCTGCTGCCCAAGGAGGAGATGTGAGGCGGATGGCCGCCCTGTGGGTCGTCCTGGGCGGGCTCTGGTCCTGCCAGACCTCCGAGTACCCCGCGCCGGTCCTCGGGAGCACCTACCGCATCGAGGAGGATCGGAAGGACGAGCAGTCCGAGATGATCATCGACATCCTCACCACCGACTACGAGTGCGCGAACGCCCAGATCGACGAGCTGGACCTCTGCCGCCCCAAGGTGGACCGGGCGAACGCGGAGGTCCACGTGTCCTTCGTGCTGCGCGACCCCACCTCGCTCCAGACCGTCCCCGTCGCCCTCTCGGCCGATCAGGTGGAGGTGGAGCACGCTCGCTCGCCCCAGGCGAACATGGAGCTCATCCCGCACAACCCGCGGAGCGCCGGCCAGCTCTTCATCGTCGTGATCGACGGCTCGTCGTCGATGAACCTGATCGACGGGAACGGCACGGCACGCCGGATCGACCGCGTGAAGCAGGCCCTCCGGAGCCAGAAGGTGCTCGACGCCTTCTACCCGCCCGGCGACACCAGCACGGCGGTGGTGCTGATGATGTTCACCGACCAACTCCGCCCCCTCGACGGCGAGACCGTGAAGGTCATCCGGGCGAAGAAGGAGTACCTGCGCCAGATCGACGAGTACCTCGAGCCGCGCGGCGGCTTCACGCACCTCTACGGCGCGGTGCGGGAGAGCACCACGAAGCTCCTGCGGGAGCCCGAGGTGGCCGAGTTCCTGGGAGCCCGCGCGGCCCAGGCCACCACCATCGTGCTGACCGACGGCTTCAACAACCAGGAGGCCTCGGACACGTGCGGCGACAACGTGCTCCGGCTCACCAAGACCCTGGAGGTGGTGCGCCAGGCGCGGGCGAAGAACAGCACGGTGAAGCCCATCCTCTACATGGTGGGCCTGGGGTCCAAGTACCGGAACGGCGAGAAGCCCGAGAGCACCACCGTGACGCCGAGCCGCGCGAACCTCTGCGGGAAGTACGCGGACGACCGCATCGACGGCCTCCTCGAGAACCAGGGCATCGACCACGTCAGCCTCTCGTGGCTCGCGGAGGCGGGCGGCGGGAAGAGCTACGTGAAGAAGAAGTCCAAGGACCTCGCCAAGGTGTTCGCGGACGCGGCCGCCAAGCGGTACCAGTGGTTCGAGCTCCGCTACCGGGTCATCGACCCCATGTGGCACCGCCAGAGCTTCGAGACCCGCGTCGAGCTCCGGCAGTCCTACCGGGCCGGCACGACGGTGACCTTCCTCCCGAACCCGTGGATCGACGGCCCCACCGCGAGCGTGCCGCCCGGGGGCCGGTGGATGCAGCTCACGCCCATCCGGCACGCCTTCACGCTGCTGATGCCGATCCTCGGAGCCCTCGTGTTCCTGAGCTTCGTGGGTGCGGCGTTCTTCAACGCCACCCGCGCGGTCTTCCGCCGCGCGCGCCCCAGGAAGTAGGCGTCAGCCCTTGTGGAGCCCGCGGTTCTTGAGCTCGCGGGTGGACGCGAACACCGCGCCGGGGCTCGACACGTCGCCGCCGAGCTCGGCGACACGTGCGACCAGCGCGGGGGCACCCGGCCGCAGGAACGGGTTGGTGGCGCGCTCGAGGGCGATGGTGGACGGCACGGTGGCGCGGCCCTCGGCCCGCACGGCCCGATCGCGGGCGACACGCTCGGTCAGCGCGTCGCTGCCGGGCTCGATGAAGGTCGCGAACGCGAGGTTGTCGAGGGTGTACTCGTGGGCGCAGAACACCAGGGTGGAGGGCGGGAGGGACGCCAGCCGCAGCAACGAGGCGTACATCTTCGCGGGCGGGCCGTCGAAGAGGTAGCCGCAGCCTCCCGCGAACAGGGTGTCTCCGCAGAGCACGGCCCCGTCGAGCACGTACGAGACGTGCCCGTCGATGTGTCCCTCCGTGAGCCAGACGTCCGCGACGACCTCCCCGACCCGCGCCGTGTCGCCGTCGTCCACCGGGTGTGTGAGCCCGGGGACGTCGGCCGCCTTCCGGGCCGGACCGAACACCGCCATCCCCGCGAGCAGCCCGCGCTTCCCGAGGTCCTGGTTGATGCCGATGTGGTCCCAGTGGGTGTGGGTGTTCCAGACGGTCGTGAGCCGGGCGCCGATGCGCTCGCAGAGCTCCAGCACCCCGGAGGCGTCGGGGGGACCGTCGACCACGGCGGCCTCGCGGGTGGTCGTGCACACCACGACCCACACGAGGTTGTCCTTGGCGACCGGCACCATGTGGACCTCCGCACGCCCGTCCAGGAGCGTCCAGGGGCCGTCGATCGCGGTGACGTCGTGCTGCATGGGTACCTCAGTAGTGCGGGGGCTTCTCGTCGATCGGGGACGCCTGCAGGGCGGTCTGCTCGGCCACGACCTCCTGGAGGCGGCGCTCCAGCATCTCGACGCGGTCCATCATCTTGCGGAGCTCCTCGTCGAGCTGCGCGATCGTGTGCTCCTGGTAGGCGACCTTCACCTCCAGCTCCATCAACCGGTCCTCGCTCAAGGGTCCCTCCAGCGTCGACGTGCCCCCGGGCGAGCGTTAATCGATCGGTTCGCCCGCGGCCCGGACCCGCCGCGAAGGAGGGGCATTGGCAGAGGAGCACCCCATCGTGCGCGAGGAGGTCGGGCACCTCCGGCGCGTCGCCACCCTCCTCGAGGAGAACCCCTACCAGCTCCCCCCCTCCGAGAAGCCCATCGTCGAGGAGCTCCTGCGGCTTCGCGAGGAGCTCCCGAAGGCCAAGGAGGAGGACAAGGGCGCCCTCCTCATGCAGTACGACCAGGCGCACAACCTCCTCGTCCAGCTGCGCGAGGCCCGCGAGCGGCCCCAGGTGGACCCCGGCTGCCCGTACTTCGCCCACGTCTGCCTCGAGGAGGAGGGCCGGCAGCGCCACGTGTTCCTCGGGAAGGCCACGCGCATCGACAACGGCCTGCGCATCGTGGACTGGCGGAACGCCCCGATCAGCCGGATCTTCTACCGCTACCAGCAGGGCGAGGAGTACGAGGAGGAGCTCGGCGACCGGTACGTCGAGGGTCGTGTGCGCTCCCGGCGCACCCTGACCATCGAGCGCGGTGAGCTCGAGCGGGTCGACAGCCCCGAGGGCACGTTCGTCCACGGCGACACCGGCTGGGAGCTCCGCGCGCGCGAGTCCACGCGCCTCGCGGGAGGCCAGGGGGCCGCCCTGCGCGCCCATGCGGCCGGGGAGTCCGCGGGACGCCGGCTGGGCACGGACCTCGAGGGCAACCGGCGCCGGCGCGACAAGCGTCTCCCGGACATCGCGGGTCTCATCGACGCCGAGCAGTTCGAGCTGATCACCCGGCCCCGCTCGGGCTTCGTGGTCATCCGCGGCACGGCGGGCTCGGGGAAGACCACGGTGGCGCTGCACCGGATCGCCTGGATGGCCTTCGAAGACCCCTCCTACGACAGCCCCCAGACGCTCTTCCTGGTGTTCAGCCGCGCGCTCAAGGACTACGTCGGCCACGTGCTGCCCGCCCTCGGTGTGTCGGGCGCGGTGGTGATGGACTTCCGCTCGTGGTCCCACCAGGCCCGCACCCGCCACTTCCCGATGCTCCCGAAGAACGCCCGCGAGACCACGCCGGCCGTCGCCGTGCGCCTGAAGCAGCACCCCGCCATGCTCGAGGTGCTGCGCGAGCAGGTCCGCCGGGTCGATGGCGAGTCCACGGCCGACCAGGCCCTCGACGACTGGATGAGCGCCGTCACCGGGGTGGACCTCCTGGCCGAGGTGCTCGACCGCCGCGATCCCGGGGCCTTCACGCGCGCCGAGCTCGAGAAGGCCGCCCAGTGGAGCCACGACCGCGCCCAGGAGCTGATGGCGTGGATCGAGGGCGACCGGGAGGTCGAGGCGGCCATCGACGTCGAGGACGAGCCCCTGCTCCTCCGCGCCTGGCAGCTCCGCGTGGGCCCTCTGCGCAACGCGAAGAAGCGTCCGCTCCGCTACAAGCACCTCGCGATCGACGAGGTCCAGGACTTCTCGCCCACCGAGGTGCGCGTCCTGCTCGACTGTCTCGACGAGAAGCAGTCCATCACGCTGGCGGGCGACACCCAGCAGCACGTCATGCAGGAGTCCGGCTTCACGAGCTGGGCGGACTTCTTCCGGCACCTCGGCGTCGAGGGCACGAGCGTCGACACCCTGCGGATCAGCTACCGCAGCGCAGCGCCCATCGTCGACCTCGCGATGCGCCTCCTCGGTCCCCTGCGCGAGGACGACGAGATGCCCGTCGTCACCCGCTCCGGCCCGCCCGTGGAGCTGTTCCGGTTCACGGATCACGGCGCGGCCGTGGCCTTCCTGGCTGACGCCCTCAAGGAGCTGCTGCGCGCCGAGCCCATGGCGTCGGTGGTCCTGCTCACCCCCGACCAGAACCTGTCGGGCGTCTACACGGCGGGCCTGCGGGCGGGCGAGGTCCCCCGGCTGCGCCGTGTGAGCCAGCAGGACTTCACCTTCGCGCCGGGCGTGGAGGTCACCGAGCTCGATCAGGTGAAGGGCCTGGAGTTCGACTACGTCGTGCTCATCGAGCCCAGCGCGGCGCACTTCCCGGACACCGCGGCCGCGCGGCGTCTCCTGCACGTCGGAGCCACGCGGGCCGTGCACCAGCTCTGGATGACCTGCGTGGCCGAGCCCTCCACCATCCTCGCCGAGGCGCTCGGGGGCTGAAGTGACCGACGACGCCACGGCTCCCGTCCGAGAGGCCCTGTACGACCCGCGTATCGTGCATCCACGCTACGAGGATCGGGGGGCGCTGGGCTCTGGGGGCTCGGGCGACGTCCGGCGGGTGTTCGACCGCGACCTCGATCGGGAGGTGGCCCTGAAGGTCCTGCGCCGCGGCACTCCCGAGGAGCTGTTGGCCGAAGCGCGGGTGGCCGCGCGGCTCCGCCACCCCAGCCTGGTCCCGGTGTTCGACGCCGCCGCGCTGGACGACGGCCGCTGGTACTTCACGATGCCCCTGGTCTGCGGTGATACGTTCGACGTCGCCCTCGGTGCCCGCACCCTCCCCGAGCGCGTCGAGCTGGTGGCCTCCGTCACGGACGTCGTGGCCCATGCCCATCGGGAGGCCCTCGCCCACCTCGACCTCAAGCCCAGCAACGTGCTGGTGGACACGGACGGGCGTCCGCAGGTCCTGGATTGGGGTCTCGCCCAGGCCGTGGGGACGAGCGCCCGATCGTCGCGCGGCACCCCGAGGTACCTCGCTCCCGAACGTACCCACTCCACCCCCTTCGACCCTGCGAGGGCCGACGTCTACGCCCTGGGAGCCCTGCTCTTCCAGGCCCTGGTGGGGAGCCCCCCGTTCGAGGGGCTGGACGGAGTCGCGACGCTGCACGCCCTCCGCGCCGGCATCACCCCGGAGGTGCCCGACGCGCCGGACTCCCTCCAGGAGCTCGCGGACCTGGCTCGCCGCTGCCTTTCGCCCGACCCCACCGCACGCCCCGGCGACGCTGGCGCGCTCGCGTCGGAGCTCCGGGTCGCGGCGCGTGCCCTCACGGGCGCCGGCATCGCGAGGACGGACCTGTTCGACGCCCTGGACCGCGCGCTGGGCTCTGGCCGGAGCGCGGTCCTCGCGGGGCCCGCGGGCATCGGCAAGTCCCACGCCCTGCAGGGGTGGCTCCTCTCCCGCTCCTGGTCCCGGTACGCACGGCGGGCCGTGGTGGAGGTACACGGCGGACGCCCCCGGCAGATGCTGGAGGCCCGCATCGCAGATGCCCTGGGGCTCGAGCTGAGGGGCATCCCGCTCGCCGAGACACTCGCCGAGCTCGGACCCGTGCTGATCGCCGTGGAGTCGGTGGAGGCGGGGGACCCGGGGCTCCACGACTGGTTGCAGGACCTGCTCGATCAGGTGCCCACGCTGCATGTCGTGAAGACCACCCGCCACCGGGAGTCCCACGCGATCGACGTGGGACCCCTCGGGCGTGAGGAGGCCACCCGGCTGCTCGCCCACCACAGCGGGATGGCGGCGGGGGACGACCTCTCAGACCTCGCGGCGTCCCTCGACCACCACCCGTTGTCCCTGGTGCTCGCAGGGCCGCGGGTCCGCCTGCTCGGCATCGGTGCCGTCGCGTCGGACGTCGCGAGAGATCCGGCTCTGGAAGCATCGATCCTGGCGAGCTGGATGCTCCTCCCCGCTCCCGAGCGCGCCCTGTGGGTGGACCTGACCGCCTTCGCCGATCGCTTCACCCCGGCCGACGCTCGGGCCCTGCACGGCCGGACGGACACGCTGGCCCTCCTCGCCGCCCTGGCCGAACGGTCCCTCGTCCAGCGCGACGGCGACGACTTCCGCCTGCTCGCTGCCATCCGTGCCTTCGCCGCGGCTCGCGCACCCGACGACCTCCCGGCACGGCACGCCCGCTGGGCTGCGCAGTCCGCGGAGGCCCTCGTCCCGGATGTCCGCAGGTTCGCGGGCTCCGCTCCGCGCAAAGCGCTCCGCACCCTGGCCACGGACCTCCGGCTGGCGGTGGAGCGCGTCGGGGACGCCGAGCTGGCCGCCAGGTGCCTCGCCGCGTGGCTCGAGCACGTACGGATGTCGGGCCCCCACGACGCTGTCGAGCCCGTCACGCGCACCGTCCTCCGTCGGCCGGACGTCCCTCAGGCGCTCCGCGCCCGGTGTGCCGTGCTGGTGATGGAGTGCCAGTGGGATCAGCGGATGGACACCCCATGGACCCGCGACGCGCTGAACATCGCGAGAGCCCATGGCAATCCCGACCTCCTCGCCCGGGCCCTCGCCCGCCAGGCGCTCGTGGCGATGTGGGACAAGCGGGTGGACACGTCCTTCGAGCTGCTGGCGGAGGCGGAGGATCTCCTGGAGCCCGACGCCGCCGCCCTGTGCACCGTGTGGCGGGTGAGGTTCTCGTGCCTGCTCAGCCAGCGTCGCTCCGACGAGGCGGAGGCCCTCGCGACGCGCGGCCTGTCGCTCGCCAGGGCGCTCGACGACCGCGAGAGCCAGCTCCGCGCGCTCATCCAGTCGGGACTGGTCGCCAACGACCTCAACCGGAGTCACGAAGCCAAGCGCCACTTCGAGGAGGCCCTGGGCATCGCGCTGGATGTCGGGAGCGGGGTCGACATCGGCCGTCTCCACAACCTCATCGCCACGGTCCACCAGGACGCTGGCCGCGTGGACCTCGCGCTCTCGCACGGTCGTGCTGCGGTGGAGCACCTCGTGGCCGCTGGGTCCCGGATCTGGCTCGGGCTCGCCCTGAGCAACCTGGCCAACGCGCAGCGGGTGGCCGGCGATCTCCCCGCGGCCCGACGGACGCTCGAGCGCGCCATCCACCTCAAGCGCCTGACCGGCATGCGGGTGAGCGCCGCGATCTCGGAGGGCAATCTGGGCTGTGTGTTCCAGGACGAGGGCGACCTGGACGCTGCGGTGGCGTGCTGGGTCCACACCGTGTCCGAAGCGGCCGCCATGGGCGATGCGCGACTCGAGGGGGCCTTCCGGATCAAGATCGCCGAGGTCGCGCTGGACCGGGGGGACGCTGGTACCGCGCTGGCCGAGGCCGAGAGCGCCCTGGCACTCGTGGAGCCCACTGGTGCGGTGGTGTTCGCCGGTCTGGCTCGCATCGTGGTGGGCCGGGCGGCCTGGAGGCTCGGGAGCGGCGAGCGCGCCCGGACCGAGCTCGCCCGCGTGCAGGATCGCTTCGCGGCGCTCGGGCTCCCTCCCGACGCCGAGCCCAGCGTACGGCTGGCGGTGCTCGCGGACGAGCTCTCCGGCTGACATCCGAGGGATCTCAGGCGTCGTGGGCCCAGCGCAGCACAGCGGCCCAGAGCAGCAGGGGCGCGACCAGCGCGACGGCCACCACGCAGAGTACTGTTCGCGGCGTGAACCCCGCGTCCAGGGCGGCGCCGGTGGCGACGCTCACCACGGTCGTGCCGAGCATCGAGAGCCCGAACTCCAGCGAGAACAGCCGTCCCCGGACGTGCCGCTCGGTGGCGTACTGGGCCAGCGTGCCCGAGAACGTCCAGATCATCCCCATCCCCACCATCGCGAGCGCGATGGCCGCTGCGGCGAGCGGGAAGGTGGGCGCGAACGCCATCCCGACATGGGCGACGACCAACAGCGCGTAGGCCGGCACCAGCGCACGCTGCATGTGCTCGGTGCTGTCGCCCACCAGCTTGCGCATGCCCATGCTCCCCAACGCCGAGCCCACACCCCGGGAGGCGTAGAGCACCCCGAGCCACAGCGGACCGACGTACCCGGCGTACGCCCCGCCCGCGTAGATCGGCAGGATCACGAGCGCCGCCCCCGACAACGCGAGCATGCCCTTCTGGCAGAGCAGCACCGTGAGGTACACCCGCCCACGCAGGTACCGGAGCCCCTCGACGAACGTGGTGTCCGGCGTGGCCGTGCCCTCCTCGCGCGGCGGGAGGGGCGGGAGGAACCAGAGGAACGCCGCCGACACGAGGAAGGTGAGCGCGTCGACCCCGAGCGCCCCCACCACGCCGAGCTGTTGGGTGATCACCCCGCCCAGCGCCGCACCCACCGCGAGCATCACGGACCACGTGCCGGCGTTCAGCGCCATGGCGACCGGGAGCTCGCGCTCGGCCGCGAGGTCCGGGATGGCCGCCGTGCGGGCCGGGATGAACACGCCGCCCACGGCCGTCCGGATCGTGAGCGCCACGAGCATGCCCCCGAAGCTCCCGGCGATCGTGAAGGCGGTCATCACGAGCACCAGCACGACCCGCAGCAGATCCGTGCCCACGAGCAGCCAGCGCCGATCGACACGGTCGGCCAGCGGACCCGCCCACGGCGCCACCAGGAAGATCGGGAGGGTCTTCGCCACCAGGATGCCCGCCACGGCCAGCGAGCTGTCGGAGAGCTGGCGTGCGATCTCCATCGTGGCCACCGTGGTGAGCCAGTCGCCGAGGAAGCTCACGACGGTACCGAGCCACAGCAGCCGGAAGGGTCGGTTCTCCCGCAGGAGCCCGACGTAGGTCACCGGCAGGCCGCCGGTCAGGTGGACCGGGCGGGGTGGAGCGTCATGTGGCCGATGTAGGTCCGCTTGCCGAGCTTCACGCCCACGTGGCGCAGGATGGCGTAGGCCGTGGTGGCGTGGAAGTAGAAGTTCGGCAGCCCGAACTCGGTGGCGTAGCAGTGGCCCGTGGTCGCCATGCCCTGCATGAACGGGAGCGTGATCTCCCTGGCGGCGGCGTCCTCGAAGGCGGCGACCTCGATACCCTCGATGAAGGCGACGACCTCGGCGAGCCGCGCCCGCAGCTCCGGAAGGGTCTGGGGTCCGTCCTCGTGACGCGGCGCCTCGACGTCCGCGAGGCGCGCACAGAGCAGCTTGGCCGAGTCACACGCGCCCTGGACCTGCCGGCGGAGCGGGAACATGTCCGGGTAGAGGCGCGCCTCGAGAAGCAGCTCGGGGTCCATCTCACGCGTGGCGGCGAAGGCGATCCCCTGCTCCAGCCAGCCGTCGAGGTTGCGGAGCATCTGTGCGAGGGGAGGAACGGTGGTGTGGTGCATGGGGTCTCCAGAGCAGGGGAGTGTAGCGCCCCGGAGGGGCTCGGGCGCGCCGGGGCGTGCTGGTGCGGTGCCGCGCGGTCCGCACAGGGGATAGACCCCCGCTGGGGAGGGGGGAGTGGTGCTGTTCGCGGCCGCGATGGCGGCGCCCGAACAGGTCGTCGTGCACAGGGCCTCCGAGGCTCCCGTCATCGACGGGCACCTCGACGAGGGCGTGTGGAGGACCGCGCCCGCCTACGGGAGCTTCGAGCGCTTCCAGCCCGTCGACGGCGGCGCACCTCCCGGGACCACCGAGGTCCGCTTCCTGCAGGACGACAAGCACCTCTACGTCGGCGTGCGCGTCTCGGGGGCGGACTACCCGATCCGCGCCCACGTCACGCCTCGGGAGGACATCAACATCGACGACCAGATCGGGATCTACCTCGACACCTTCCTGGACGGGATCTCGGGCTACATCTTCTACTTCAACGCGCTGGGCATCCAGCAGGACATCCGGCACAACGCGGGCGACTGGAACGTCGCGTGGGACACCCTGCTCCGGAGCCGCGGGCAGCTCACGGAGGACGGCTACACCCTGGAGGTCGCGCTGCCCTGGCGGTCGCTGAAGTTCCCGGCGGGCGACGACGGGCAGACCTGGGGCCTCCTGGTGACCCGCAAGATCCCCGGCGAAGGCGCCAAGTACGGGTGGCCCAAGCAGGAGCGGAACGCCCCACGCATCTTCCAGACCGCCAACCACCTCACCCAGGTGCGCCCCCCACCCCGGGGCAGTGGATGGGAGATCATCCCCGCCATCACGGCGAACACCCCCCTCCCCGCCCCCGAGGGCCGCAAGCCCCTCGACATCGTGCGACCGTCCCTCGACGCGCGCTTCGGCATCACGCCGGACGTGGGCCTGGCGGCCACGCTGAACCCGGACTTCAGCCAGGTCGAGAGCGACATCAGCGACATCCGCCTGAACGCGCGCTTCGCGTACGCCTTCCCCGAGCGTCGGCCGTTCTTCCTCGACGGCATCGACTGGTTCCTCGACGGCAACGACACGCTGTACACCCGCTCGATGAACGCCCCCCTGTACGGCGTGAAGATCAGCGGCCGCGAGGGCCCCGCGTCCATCGGGGCCCTCCACGTGCTCGACCGCGCTCCCCTGCCCTCCTTCAACGAGGCCGCCACGCCGGGCTTCGGCGAGGACGACGTCGCCGGGGCGCTCGCGAGCTCCACCCTCGCGCGGGCCCGCGTGGACGCCTTCGACGGCGGGTTCGCCGGCATCACGCTCGCCGACAAGCGGCTCCTGGGCGGCGGGGGCACCCACCAGCTCGGTGGGGTGGACCTCGAGGTCCCCATGGGCGACCGCTGGGTGGGCTCGGCCGCCCTGCAGCACGCCTTCACCGGCGACCGCGAGACCTCGCTCTGGGGGACCCGCCAGACCGGGCGGGTCGTGCGGGCCAGCGGGGTGGGCACCGGCGCCGGTGTGTACTTCGCGACGAACAGCCCGGGCTACCGCAACGAGCTCGGGTACACCACGCAGTCCGACCGCACCGACGGCGGCGGGTGGCTCGACCACACCTTCACGCCCGCGGCGGGGCTCGTCGACACGGTCACCCCGAACGCCTGGGTGGACCTCGTGGAGGAGGGAAACGGCGACCGCTTCCGGACCGCGGGGTCCGGCCTGGAGGTGCGCCTGAACGGCGTACACCTGCTCGCCACGAGCGCCTGGGTGCAGACCTACCGGGAGCGGGGCGCCCTGGTCGACGGCTACGGGGCCGGTGGCTCGTACGCCGGCAACCTCGGCGCAGCGGTGGACGTCGCCCTCTCCACGAGCGCCGGACGCGTGGTCGACTACCTCCGCCTCGAGCCCGCGCTGCAGAGCAACTCGTCCGCCACGCTGACCCTGCGCCCGACGGCAGGCATCCAGACGGCCACGACGCTCACGTTGAACACCTTCGATCCCGCGACCGGCCCGCGCCAGACGAGCCTCTTGGCCCGCAGCCGGGTGAACGTGCAGCTCTCGCGGGCTCTGGGCGCCCGCTGGGTGCTCGACGGGTCCCGGCGCACCGACCGGGATCCCCGCCTGTACAACGCCCTCCTCCTCACCTGGCTCACCAACCCGGGAACCGCGATCTGGCTCGGCGGGAGCGTGGTGAACGGGGAGTCGGGGTACGAGGGCAGCCTGTTCGCCAAGGCCACCCTGCTCCTCCGCCCCTGACGGAGGTGCTGATCCGCGCGCGCCGGGCTAAATCCCCGGGGCGGCTCCGCGGGGACCGCGAGGAGGTCCAGGTGATCACGGCGCTGCTGCTCCCTCTCACGGCCATGCAGGCCGAAGCCCACGAGGGCATGTGGCTCCCCGACCAGCTCCCGTTGCTGGCGGAGGAGCTGAAGAAGCAGGGCGCCACGATGCCGGCCGACCGGCTCGCGAAGGTCGACAAGGGGCCCCTCGCAGCCATGGTGGACCTCGACGATCGCTGCTCGGGCGCCTTCGTCAGCGCCGATGGCCTGATCGCCACGGCCTACCACTGCGTCGGCGAGGCCATGCGGCACGCGAGCGACCGCGGCGAGAACCTCTTCGAGACCGGATTCTACGCGGCGGACCGGAAGGACGAGCGCTGGGCCGGGCCCACGTTCAGCGTGAAGGTCACCCTCTCGATGGAGGACGTGACCGAAGAGGTGCTCGCCGGCACGAAGAAGGTCGAGCCCGAGGAGCGGCAGAAGCGGATCGACAACCACACGCGCGCCCTCGAGAAGCGCTGCGAGCGGCCCGGCGTGCACTGCGAGGTCATCGCGTTCGACCAGGGTGCCAGCTACAAGCTCGTGGCCCAGCAGGAGTTCAAGGACGTCCGGGTGGTCTACACGCCGCCCCGGTCGGTCGGCTACTACGGCGGCGACGCCGACAACTGGCAGTGGCCCCGCCACTCGGGCGACTTCGCGTTCCTCCGGGCCTACGCGGACTCCGAGAACCGTCCCACCGCCTACCGGGCCGACAACGCGCCCTTCAAGCCCGCCGCCTTCCTCCCGCCCGCCAAGCAGGCCCCGGAGGCCGGGGGCTTCGTGATGGTCGCGGGCTACCCGTCCGGCACGTACCGCTGGAAGTCCGCCGCCGAGATCGACTTCGCGCGCGACTCCGCCTACCCCCGCCGCATCGCCACGCTGGCCGACGTGCTGGAGATCCTCAACCGCTTCGCCGAACAGGACGAGCGCACCGCGAACATCGTGGACCCCCGCATCCTCTCGCTCAACAACCAGATGCAGTACATGCAGGGCAACCTGGACGCCTTCCGGCGCATCGACGCCAACCGTCGCAAGTGGCGGTTCGAGCGCGACCTCGCGGCCTGGATCGCGGAAGACCCCGCACGCACGGCCCAGTACGGCACGGTGCTCGACACCATCCACCGTCTCCAGGCCGAGGAGTCCAGCACGGCGGCCCGCGACCACGTGGCCACCCAGCTCCGCTCGCACTCCGTGATGTTCGACACCGGGCTCAAGCTCTACCGGCTCGCCAAGGAGTCCAACAAGCGCGACGCCGACCGGGCCAAGGGCTTCCAGGAGCGCGACCGGCCCGCGTTCGCCGACGGTCTGGACGCGGTCGACGAGCGCTACGCGTTCAAGGTCGACATGGCGATCACCCGCTACTTCCTCGACCGCCTGCTCTCGCTGCCCGACAGCATGCGCATCCCGGAGCTCGACAACTGGTTCGCATCCCAGCGCGGCGAGACCTACGACGAGCGCCTCGAGAACGCCATCACCCGGCTCTACACGTCCGGTGCGGATCTCTCGGACCCCGCCCGCCGCCGGGCCCTGATGGACACCAGCGTCTGGTACCTCGAGCGCTCGGGCAACCCGTGGTTCGAGCTCTCCGCGGCCCTCCTGCCCTACTACGAGCGCCTGGAGGGCTCCCGGGCCACCCGGAACGCCCGCTGGGCCGAGGT
>JACKEQ010000040.1 GCA_020632885.1 Alphaproteobacteria bacterium
GGCTTCCTGCTGGGCCCGCATCTGCGCCTGGCGCTGGGCCTCGGCCTGCTGGCGCGCCATCTCCTGCTGACGGGCCTGGTAGGCGAGCTCCTCGGCGGAGGGCCCGGCGTCCACCAGGCCGTCGTTCATGCCGAAGCCCATGGCGGCCTGCTGGGGCTGCGGTGCCGGGACCGGACGTGGAGCGGGTGCGGAGGCCATGAAGAAGTCGTCGTCGGAGTCCGTGAGCGCGGACATGGACGTGGGTGCTTCCTCCTCCTGGGAGGCGCCGGTGAGCATCTCGCCCAGGATGTTGGTCATCTGGTTCGCGAGGGCCGTGGCGTCGGCGGGCACCGTGTAGGCCTGCCGCCGCTGGACGCGACCGCGCGAGAAGTACACGAGGTCGAGCACGATCGTGCCACCCTGATCCGTCAGGGTTCCCGTGAGCAGAGCGTCGGCGCCGGTGGAGCCCATGATGCCGCCGAGACACCCGGGATCGTCGAGACACATGGGGTTCAGCGCCGGCGGGAGGCGCTCGAGCTCCTTGATGCCCGACACGTTCGACATGAACTCGAGCTCGGAGCTCATGAGCTGCCGGACGTCCTGCACGCGACGCGCGTCCGCCCCGTTGGGGATGAGCGGGGTGAGCGCGATCGTGTTCGCCGAGGCCGGTAGAGCGAACAGGACGACGGACGCCAGGGCCGCGCGAGCGAGCGCGGAGCCCAGGCTGGGCGTGCGTCGGGTCCCGGTGCGTAGCGGCATGCTCTCCCCGATACCGGCAGGGAAACGGGTCCCCGAGTGCCGGACGGGCTAACGTCCGGCCTACCGGTGCACTTACAGTCTACCTCACCGGCTTGTCGACGTCACAGTGCAGGAGAGGCGATGGACGCGGCTCTGGAGCGGCTTCGGGACCCCGAGAGCGGGGCTCTGGCGGACCTGGCGAGGTTGCTGGTCGAGGAGACCACGGCCACCCCGCTGAAAGCGATCGTCCATCCGCGCTGGGTGGCATCGCAGCTCGCCACCGCGCTGGAGGCCTTCTCGCGGGGCGATCTGGCGAGGTCGTTCGTGGCGGCGCGGCTCGAGAAGGGCATCGGCGAGTGGCGCACCCACGAGGAGCTGGCGCGCGACTGGTTCCCGGCCGAGGTGGACGGTCCGCTGCGCGAGGTCCTGCAGCACCCCTGGGCTCCCGACAGCGGGATCACGCTCCGGATCCTCGATCAGCCCGCCATGCGGAACCTGGTCGCGGAGGTGCTCACCACGATGCTCGTGCGCTTCCGAAAGAGGATGTCCCAGCTCGACGGCGGGCTCCTGAAGAACATCGGTGGGCGCGCGGCGAAGCGGTCCCGGAGCCTGTTCGGCGGCGTGGCCGACCTCGCGGACACGGTCGTGGGCGTGGTGAAGGAGGAGGTCGAGCACGGCCTCGACGAGCGCGTGAAGGAGTTCGTGGCCGGTGCCACCCGAGATGCGCTCAAGGGCATCGCGGACCACATCGCCGATCCGGCCCACGCGGACGCCTTCGCGGAGCTTCGGGTGGGTGTCCTGGACGTCCTGCTCGACACTCCGGTGGGCGATCTCGTGGCGGAGGCGGACAAGGCGCGTCCCCTCGAGATCTTCGACGTCGTGGTCGCGGCCATCCGGAACACGGTGCACGACCCCGAGTTCGTCGCGACCACCGAGGCCCGCGTGGCCGCCGTGCTCGACGAGACGGGCGACGGCACGCTGGCCGCGTGGCTCGAGGAGGTCGGGCTGCTCGAGGTCTGGACGGACACCACCACGGACTTCATCGCCCAGCGTCTGCAGGCCGTCGTGGCGACGCCGGGCTTCGAGGCCTGGTGGACGGATCTCCACAGCACCCGGTGATAGGCTGCTTCTCCCCTGGAGCCCGAAGATGGACGCGTTCGAGGTCGAGCTCTTCCTGCTCGTAGAGAAGTACGGCTGGGAGGACCGTGTGCGCACCGGCGTCCGCAAGCGCCGCGTGGCGCTGGCGAGCCAACCCGCCGCCACCGCACGCGAGCTGGCCGATCGCTACGGCCTGTCGCGCGAGGCCACCGCGGCCCTGGTGGCCCTGGCGCCCCAGGCTGCCGGGCTCCCGTCCGCGCCCGTCGCGATGCCGAGCGACAACCACACCGTCTGGGAGCCGGGCGAGGCCAGCGAGACCCCCGTGCAGAAGGCACCCCGGGCCCCCATGCACCAGACTGTCGGCCCGGGCATGCTCCAGCCGGGTCGCTCGGTGCTGCCGGCCGAGGCGAGCGTCTCCGGGCGCTCCTGGTCCACGCTGGCCCGCGCGAAGCCCGATGTGGACGAGGTCCTCGCGGCCTTCGCGCCCCTCGCGGGGATGGTGGGCGGCCGGCATCGGGCGGGTGCCGTCGTGGAGGCGCTCGACCCCGACAACATCCTGCTCGGAGCGAGCGGCGAGGTCGTGCTCGCCGACCCGGCCCACGAGCCCCGGCCCGCCTGGCGGTCCCCGGAGCGAGTCCGCGGCGAGGAGGTGGTGCCCGCGTCGGACGTGTTCGTGCTGGGCGTGCTGCTGTTCGAGGCCCTCTCGGGTGTGTCGTGGTTCAACCGCATCGCGGTCGACCCCACGCTGGAGGCCATCCTGGCGGGCGACCGTCGGGCCCACGAGCGCGAGGTGCCGGCCCCGCTGGTGGCGGTGTGCGAGCGGGCCACGGCCGCGGCACCCGCGGACCGGCCGGCTCACGCCCTCGCGTTCCTGTCCGAGGTCCTGGAGGCCGCCGAGCCCGCCGAGCCTGCCGAGCCTGCCGAGCCTCCCCCCCCACCGGTGGAACGCCCCGTGGTCCCGGTGGACTTCACCGCGGTCGACGCGGCCCTCGAGCGGGCCCGTGCAGCCCGGGCGGACGGGCGCTTCGCCGAGGCCGCCGAGATCGAGCGGAAGGCGCGGTCCGACGAGGCGGCGGCGGAGGCCATCGAGCGCGACCGCCTGATCGGTCTCCTCTGCGAGCCCGCAGACGATCCGGCCCTCGTGGAGGGCCTGCGCGCCGCCCATGTCCGCGCCTCCGCCCGCAACGAGCCCGCGAGCTGGCTGCTCGATCTGCTCGCCCACGTCGACGTCGCCGGGCGCACCGCGCGCTACCGGGAGGGGAACGGGCGGCTCACGCTGCTCACGGAGCCCGCGGACCTCGCGGTGGAGCTCTACCGCTACGAGGAGCGGGACGGCCGCCTGTGGCCCGAGCCCGTGGCTTCGCTGGGGGTCACGCCGCTCCGTGACGTCACGCTGCCCATGGGGTCGTGGGTGATCATCCTGCGCGGCGAGACCGAGGTCCGGTACCCCGTCCGCATCGACCGGCGCACGCGCTGGCACGGCACGCCGCCCGACGCCGAGGGGCCCGCCACGATCCGGGTGCCCGCGCGCGGGGAGCTCGGCGGGGAGGACGCGCTCGTCCCGCCCGGCTGGTTCCTGCTCGACGGTCGCTGGAGCTGGTGCGACGGGTTCGTGGTGCGCCGCACGCCCATCCGCCTGCGCGAGTACGTCGAGTTCCTCTCGGCGCTCCGCCGCACGGGCGACGAAGCGCGCCTGCAGGCCTGCACACCCCGCGTGGGTCCCGCGCTCACCTGGGAGGGCAGCTCGCCGCGCATCGGCGAGGACGCCCGGGGTGTGCGCTGGTCCCAGGAGTGGCCCGTCGTGGGGGTGCCCATCGAGGGGGCCCGGCAGTACGCCCGGTGGCGGGGGTCCCTCGACGGCCACGACTGGCGTCTGCCCACCGAGAAGGAGTGGGAGAAGGCCGCCCGGGGTGTCGATGGCCGGCCGTTCCCGTGGGGCACGGCGGTGGACGTGAGCTTCGCGAGGTTCGGCTCGTCCACGCCCGCCGCGGTCGACGAGCACCCCGCGGACAGCAGTCCCTACGGTGTGCGCGGGCTCGGCGGCAACGTCGCGGACTGGGTCGAGGGGCCGGCGCCGGCGGGCTTCGGCGTGGCGCGCGGTGGCACGTACGCGTCCCGCGCGGACGGGCTCGGCTGCGGGGCGTCCCACGTGGTCGCGGAGGGCGGCTCGGCGCTCGTCGGCTTCAGGCTCGCCCGCACCGCGTGATCAGCCGTCGTCTTCCGCGATGTCCGCGAGGGCCATCTTCATGGACTCCTGGTACTCGGCGCGCGTGCCGAACCAGGTGAGCGTCATGTCCACGAACGTGTAGGCCTTCTCGCCGTGCACGCAGGTCCACTCGAGCTCACCGCCGTTGATCATGTGGCGCGTGAGCAGCCGGCGGCCCTCGCACCACTTGGTGTCCTCCTGGACGTAGCGGAACAGCGAGTAGGGCATGCCCACCCCGAAGTCGCCGCGCAGCGCGCGCTCCGTGATCTCCTCGCCCCACACGGGCTTCATGGCGGCCGAGCGCAGGAGCTGCTCGGCGTGGGCGTCGCTCCGGGCCCCGAGGACCTTGTCGCGCGGGAGCGAGCGCTCGAGCCAGTTGGGCTTGTCGTAGGCGACCGGGCAGGTGGGCGTGTACTCGAACTTCCGCTGCACGGGGCCACCCAGGCAACGCACGCTGTCCCAGAGGACCTCGTCGCCCGGGATCATGGACGGGCCGATGCTGGTCTTCTTGTAGTGCCCGGGACCCGCGACCTCGAGGGACTCGGGGGCGTACAGCGCCGACTGGCCGCGCAGGAAGGCGCTCGCCGAGCACTGACCCGTGGCGACCCCGGTGACGTCGTTGTCGCGCCAGGAGCTGAACTGGCAGGCGGGCGCCTTGACGACCGCATTGCGCGGGAGCTTCTTCGGGAACCGGCGGTCCGTGAAGATCACGCGGTCTCCGCTCAGCCGGCCGGTCGTGAAGCGCTCGAGCTCGGAGACCCCGCGGTGGTAGTCGTGCCCGACCCCGCGAGCCTGCAGCGGAGGCTCGACCACCACGAAGGGCAGACCGCCGGCGAGCGGCACGGGCTCGTGGTCCTCGATCCAGGCCACGCTGCTGATCGGCGCCCGGTCCCAGGCCTCCTTCACCCACGGCTGGAGCTCCAGGATGCGCTCGATCTCCGTCTTCTTCGGGTTGGCCTCGGTCCACGCGGCCACGGCGTCCTCGGTGGGGTCGCGCCGGAGCTCGATCTCCACCAGGGCGGGCCCCGGACAGGCCGCCCAACCCGCCTCCAGCGGCAGCTCCGCGAGGGTGGTGCCCGGGATCCGGGTGGACTCGTCCTCGTAGGCCATGGCGACGGTGCCGGCGACCCGCGACCAGTACGAGCAGGAGTCCGGCTTCAGCTGCACGGCCCTGGCGTAGCTGTCGAAGGCCCGCGCGACGTTCGCCTTCCACTTCTTCCGGTAGTCCTGGCCGCGCGTGAGGTTCACGTCGCCCAGGAGCCGGTGGGCGTGGTGATCCTCGGGGTTGTTCTTGATCCGCTCCTTGAGGATGGCCTCCGCACGCTGGTACTCCCGCTCGAGGCGGGCGCGCTCGGCCATGTCGTTGGCGTCGGGGTTGGGGCGGATCCGCGGACGCTCGCCCTGGCTGGCGCCCAGACCGCCGCAGGCGAGGGCCATCGCGACGCCCAGCCCGATCGCGACGGCGCGGAGGACGTGAGGGGTGCGCGGCGCGCCGAGGCTCGTGTCGACCGGTGGTTTCCAGAGCATGGCCAAGCATAGCCCATCGGTGTCCTGCTGGGCCGTGGCCCGGACGCGCGGGGTATGCTCCAGCGGGGGACCTGTGGACCGATCGGGAGCCGGAGGGGGACATCGTATGCGCGCCAGCATCGGGCACAGCGAGGATCCGAGCACCGCCCACGCCGCACGCGAGGTGCTCGCCACGGCGTTGGCGGGCCTCGAGGGCACGCCCACGGCGGCGGTGGTGTTCGCGGCCATGATCCACGACCACGGCGAGATGCTCGGCATCCTGCGGGACGGCCTGCCTCCGGGTCTGCCCATGATCGGCTGCACCACGGACGGCGAGATCTCCTCCCGCGGCGGGTTCCTGGAGGACTCCATCGTCCTCGTGCTCCTCTCGGGTGTGGAGGCGAGAGCGTCCTTCGGGCGGCCCCTCTCCGACGATCTCGACGGCGGAGTGGCCCGCGCGCTCGCGGGGATCGGGTCGGGCGGCACATGCCTGGCGCTCCCCCCCGGGATCTGCGTCAGCGGCACCGCGGTGGTGGAGTCCATCGCGCGTCAGGCCCCGCGCGACGTCGTGTTCGTGGGGGCGACGGCCGGCGACCAGTGGCGCTTCCGGCGCACGCTGCAGTTCTGCGGGTTCGAGGTCATGGAGGACGCCCTGCCGCTCCTCTGGCTCGGCACCGACGGGCCCGTGGCGGTGGGTGTGCAGAGCGGCTGGAACCCCGTGGGCACACCCGGCACGGTCACCGAGGTGGACGGCAACGTCGTGATCTCCATCGACGGCGAGCCCGCCCTCGGGTTCTTCCAGCGGTACTTCGGCGACCAGCACGAGCCCGTGCCGCAATACCCCCTGTGCGTCGAGCAGGCGGGTGGGGGCCTGTGTCTGCGCGCTCCCATGGCGTACGACGCGAGCGGGCGGGTGGTGTTCGCGGGCGACGTGCCGGCGGGCGCCACGGTCCGGCTCTCGGACGCGGACCGACACGGCATCCTCGAGGGTTCCTCGGCCTCGGTGCGCGAGGCGCTGCAGTCGGCCCACGGCCCGGCGCTGATGCTGGCGTTCTCCTGCGCGGCCCGCAAGCACGTGCTCGGCACGCGCACCGCCGAGGAGATCGACCGCATCACGGCGCTCACGGGCGCCCTCCCGGTGGCGGGCTTCTACGGCTACGGCGAGTTCCTCGTGCGGAACGGCGTGGCCACCTTCCACAACGAGACGCTGATCACCATCGCGCTCGGAGGCGCTGCGTGAGCGAAGAGGAGGATCTCGAGGCCCTCCAGCGGCGCGTGCGCGTGCTGGAGCAGCGGCTCGCCCGCAGCGAGGCCCACCGCGCCGAGCTCGAGGGGCTGCGCGAGCGCTCGGAGTCCATGCATCGGCACGTCATCGCCGAGATGGAGAAGACGCAGGCGGAGCTGCGGCGCAGTCAGGCCCGGGCGCTCGAGGCGAACCGCTCCAAGTCGCAGTTCCTGGCGAACATGAGCCACGAGATCCGCACCCCGATGAACGGCGTGCTCGGCATGGCCCAGCTGCTCCTCGCGAGCGGCCTCACCGGCGAGCAGCGGTCCCTCGCCACCACGCTCTTCCAGGCGGGCGAGACGCTCCTCGGGCTCCTCGACGATGTCCTCGACTTCTCGAAGATCGAGGCGGGCGAGCTGGAGCTCGAGGAGATCGGCTTCGATCTGCACGACCTCATCGAGACCGTGGCCCGGATGTTCTGCGCGCCCGCCCAGGAGCGGCGCCTCGAGCTGGTGTGCTGCGTGGAGGCGTCCGTGCCCATGCAGGTCTCGGGCGACCCCAAGCGCGTGAAGCAGGTGCTCACCAACCTCGTCTCCAACGCCGTGAAGTTCACCGAGCAGGGGTCGGTGGAGATCGTGGCCCGCGCGGTCGAGGGGGGGGTGGAGGTCCAGGTCAGCGACTCCGGGATCGGCATCCCGGTGGACGCACAGTCCCGGATCTTCGACTCCTTCCGGCAGGCGGACGGCAGCACCACCCGCCGCTTCGGCGGCAGCGGCCTCGGGCTCACGATCTCGCGTCAGCTCGCCGAGCACATGGGCGGCCGCCTGTCCGTGGCCTCGGTGGTGGGGGAGGGGTCCACGTTCACCTTCTTCCTCCCGGCCTCCGGGCGGCCCCTGCCGGTGGCGGGGCACGCGTTCGCGAAGGCCACGGTGCACCTCTCCCACCCCCGCCAGGCCGAGGTGGCGGCCCGCTACCTGCAAGACGCCGGCCTCGAGCTGGTCCCCTGGCCGGGCGCTCAGGCGCTGCAGCACACGGGCATCACGCTCGCGGTCGTGGACCCCCGTGTGGCCAACCGGCTGGACCCCGAGGAGGACGGCATGCCCACGCTCCTCGTGACCTACCCGGCCCACCTGGCGCCCACGGCCCACGGATGCGTCGTGATCGGCGTGCCGCTCTCGCGCCGCGAGATCCTCAAGACCATCGACCGGATCCGCTCGCGCCGCCGCCGGCTGACGCCCATGCCGGAGTCCCAGCGGCCCTCCTTCGCCGGTCGCCGGGTGCTCGTGGCCGAGGACAGCCCGGTGAACCGTGCGGTCATCCTGAAGATGCTCGACCTCCTCCAGGCCCAGGCCACCTGTGTGGGCGACGGGGCCGCCGCGGTGGAGTCCTGGCGGGAGGGCGACTTCGACGTGATCCTGATGGACTGCCAGATGCCGTGGATGGACGGCCTGCAGGCCACACGGCGCATCCGCGCGCTCGGCGGTGACGTGCCGATCATCGCGCTCACGGCGAGCGTGCTGGCCGGCGACCGGGAGCGCTGCCTGGACGCCGGGATGACCGGCTTCCTCTCCAAGCCCTACACGCTCCAGCAGGTCGCGGACGCCCTGACGGACGCGGTGCGGCGCCGCTGATGCTCCCGGTGTGGCTGGCGTTCCTCCCGACGGATCCGCCGCACACCCCGGTTCGCCCCGGCCTCCAGCACACCCTCGGGCTCCGGCCGGACGTGCGTGCGTTCCGGGCCCGCTGGGGCGCCTTCCGCGTGCGGTTCGACCCCCGGGACCACACCCCGCGCTACCTCGTGGGGCCTCCGCTGCCCGAGACCGACCTGGATGCGCTGGTGGCGGACGTCGCCGCCCTGGCGGGTGTGCCGGCCGAGGAGCTCGTGCCGCTCGGACGCCGGGGGGACGAGCGGCTCTCGGCCGTGCGGTTCGGACGGGAGGCCCACGGGGTGACCGTGCTCCACGACGGCATCGACGTCTTCGTGACCGGAGGGCGCATCCAGGCCGTGCGGGCCGTGCTGCATCGGGTGCCGTCCCGCGTGGACCCCCGGCCCGGCGAGCTGCTGGCGGCGTCCTCCCGTGGCGATCGGGTGCGGGTCGTGCCGGTGCATCGCGAGGGAGACGCCTGGGTGGACCGCGAGGGGGCCGTGGTGGCGCGGGTTCTGACGGCCCTCGACCTCACCGCGGAGGCGTGGGCGCGCGACCCCGACGGTCCGCTGCTGGAGGTCCCCCTGGCCCACGTGCGGCTGGAGGGGGCCACCACGGAGATCACCGGTGCCGACGGGTCCTTCGCGCTCTCGCCGCCCTTCGACGTCGTGCTGGACGGGCCGGAGGTGCGGGTCGCCGACAGCTCGGGCGTGCCGCTGCGGGTGGACGGGGTGACCGCCGACGGCCTGCTCCCCCTCGACCGTGGCGTGGCGACCGTGGGCCACCACATGCTGGCGGGTCGCGAGTGGCTCCGGGACCTCGACCCCACGCACCCCTGGCTCGGAATCGTCGCGGTGGCCGAGCCGGACGGGCTGGGAGCGGTGTGCAACGGGCAGCTCACGGGCGGGCGGTTCCGGTTCGGGACCGGGAACGCCAACTGCCAACCCCCCAACGAGACCGTGGACATCGTGCGCCACGAGCACGGCCACGGCGTGCACATCGCGGGGCTGCTGGGCGGCGAGGTGTCCGTCGAGCTGGCGGAGGGTGCGGCGGACTACATGGCCGCCACGGCCAGCGGAGACCCCGTCATCGCGCCGCACTACGTGCTGGGTGGGCCGCTGCGGGAGATCGACACCGATCGCGTCGCGCCCGACGACCTCTCGCCGAGCGCCCACCAGAGCGGCCGGATCTTCGGGTCCATGCTCTGGAACCTGCGCACGGACCGGGCTGCGGCGTCTCCGGACGGCGTCGCCGGGACGGACGCGTTCCTGGTTCGGCTGCTGCGGTACGGGCCCACCTACGCGGACCTCACCGAGCCGGCGCTCCTCGCGGACGACGACGACGGCGACCTCACGAACGGCACGCCGAACGCCTGTGACCTCCTCGCGCGCCTCGATGCGCACGGGCTCGGCAGCGGGTCGATGGGGCTGGCGGTGCTCGAGCACGCGCCCCTCGAGAGCCAGCCGAGCGCGGCCACGGGCTACACGGTGGCCTTCGACCTGCTGCCCGTCGCGCCCGCCTGCAGCACGTTCGACCCCGACAGCGCCCGGGTGACCGTGGAGCTCGAGGACGGGACCCTCACGGAGCTCGTGCCCGTGCGCTCGGGCACGCACTACACCGTGGACCTGCCGCGGGTCCCGGTGGGCGAGCACGTGAGCTACAGCATCGCCTGGGACGGAGTGCGGGTGCCGGAGGTGGGCGGGTTCCGCTTCCAGGTCGGCGACGCCGAGCTGTTCGCGTGCTCGTCGTTCGAATCGGGCCTGGAGGGCTGGACGACGGGCCCTGGCGTGCTCGACGGTCCGGCGGACCCCGGCTGGACGGACGAGTGGGAGGTCGGGGTGCCCGCAGGGGCCTGGCCCCACCCGCCGGACGCGTGGGACGGAAGTCAGGTGCTCGCGACCGGGTTGGACGTCCCGTATGCCAACAGCAACGGCCAGCACGCCCTCTCGCCCCTGGTCGACCTCGACCGGGACGGCGGACGCACGCTCCTCCGGCTGGAGGCGCGCAGGTTCGCGAGCTTCGAGGGGCAGCCCTACGACCGGGCCACGTTCCGGTTCGCGGGCGACGTGCTCTGGGAGAACCCCGACAGCGACCTGTTCGACGGTGCGTGGACACCGTTCCGCGTGGACCTCCGGCCGTGGGTCGGGACGGCCGGGCAGCTCGGCTTCACGCTGGAGAGCGACGTGGGGCTCGCGTTCGGGGGGTGGTCCCTGGACGCCGTGTGCGTGGCGGGCCTCGCCGATCCGGACGGTCACTACCGGGTGCGCGACCTCGCGGTCACGGACGGGCCGGACACCGTGGGGCTCGCCTGGACGAACCCGTTCGTCACGCCCATCGGCGAGGTGGTCGTGGTGCGGGCGGACGGCGTGCCGTCGGGACCGGCGGACGGGGTGGTCGTGGCGACCCTGACGGACACCGCACCCGGAGACATCCTGTCGGTGACCGTGCCGAACGAGGGGTCCGGCGTGTATGCCGTCTTCGTGGGCGACGCGCCCGGCCACCTCTTCGGGTCCGTGGTGGTGGGGGAGAACGCGGCTCCAGGGGGCTCGGACCCCGCCGACACGGGGCTGACGGACACCGGCGCCACCGACGGTGACGCGGACACGGACAGCGACACGGACGCCGACAGCGACGCGGACACGGACGCCGACAGCCGCGGACACGGACGCGGACACGGACGCGGACACGGACGCCGACAGCGACGCGGACACGGACGCCGACAGCGACGCGGACACGGACGCGGACACGGACGCGGACACGGACGCCGACACGGACACCGGCGCTGCAGAAGAGCCCGTGGACACGGGGGCCTGCGGGTGCCGGACACCCGGCGGTGGGGCGGCCGGGTTGGCGCTCCCCCTGCTCGCGGGGCTACGGAGGCGGGGATGAACCTCTGGCTCGGCACGGCGCTCGCCCTCCCGCCCTCCCTCCCGCCCACGTGGACGGCACGCACGCCGATCGGCGAGGTGGAGGTGGAGGCCACGGACGTGCGCCTGGTGGCCGAGACCCTCGACCTCGAGATCCTCTCGCTCCACGAGGTCCAGGTCCGCGCGGACTACGTGCTCGACAACCCCGGGGAGAAGGCCGTCGTGCGGTTCTCGGTGCCCGTCACCTCGGGCGGCCGGGACGGCGGCAGGCCCTCGGCTGCCGCGGCCAGCGTGCGGCTCACGGACGCCGGCGGGGAGTTCGTGCCGTGCCTGGTGAAGCCGCGTCCCACCCCGCTCACCCTGCCGGTGCCCTCTGCGGTCGGGGCGAATGTCGTCGACCAGCACTGCACGGCCGATCTCGTCGTGCAGCCGGGCGTCTCCACGGTCCGGCTGAGCTACGAGGGCGAGCTCGTCCACGAGGATCCGCAGGACGGCGGGGGCATCCCGGCCTCGGACCGCACCCTGGTCTTCCTGTTGGGCGGTGGCGCCACCTGGAAGGGCAGGCCCGACCAGCTCGACATCACGCTCACCCTCGGCCCGTTCGCGTCGTCCGCCACCGTGAGGTCCCCCGAGAAGTCCCGGCGCGAGGGGCCCATCGTGAGCTGGTCCCTCGACCGGCCCGACCACGCGAAGCTCGGCGCTCTGCGGGTGGACCTCGGGGGAGCCGCGCCCGTGCGGGCCTCGCGGGTGCACGACCTCCACGACACCACCCTCGGCGCCTCCGTGCACGAGGTCCTCGCGGATGGCGACCCCTCCACCACCCGCTGCGGGCCCGCGACGCGCGTGCGGTTCGAGTCCGCGCCGGCCTGCCCGCCGACGGTGTGGATGACACCCGCCGTGGACGTGGACATCGTGGAGTGCGAGACACGGGCGGCTCTGAAGGGGGCCACCTCGTCCCAACCGGGTGCAGGCAGCGTGGCGCTCACGGCAGCGTCCACATGCTTCGAGGTGCGCCCCGCCGCCGAGGCCTGTCTGGGCGAGCTCGCGGTGGCCTCGACCCCCTGCGAGCCCGTCCCCGCCGCCCCCGTCACTCCTGGGCGCTGATCCCCACGCTGCCCCGCTCGCGCTCGCCGCGCGCCTGCACGGACCAGCCGACCGGGAAGTGTGGACCCTCGGGACGCGCGCGTGAGCCGTTCGGGCCGAAGCTGCTCGCGACGTCACCGAGCTCGTCGAGGGGCCGGAGCGGACGGGCCGGCAGGGGCTTGTCGGGGGTGGACTCGACGTAGACGGACGTGCTGGGGAAGGCGAAGGACACGCCGAGCTCGTCGGCGAGCCGCATGAACTCGAGGATGTTCTGGCTGCGCGAGTCGAGCTCCTCGGTCCAGCCGGGCACGACGAGGTGGTAGTAGACCAGGATGTCGATGGAGCTCGACGAGAACTGGTAGACGTGCACCTCGTAGGTGCGCTGGACGAACGGGTGGGCCGCCAGGATGGCGCGCACGCCCTCGACGTAGGCCTGCAGGAGGTCGGGCGGGGTGTCGTAGGTGAGCCCGATCATCATCTTCACGCGCCGACGCGGGCGGAGGCCCATGTTGTCGACGTTCGCGTTGGTGATCTGGCTGTTCGGGATGGTGACCACCGAGTTGTAGAAGGTCCGCACGCGGGTGGACCGGAAGCCGACCTCCTCCACCACGCCCTCGACGCTCCCGATGATGACCCAGTCGCCGATCTGGAAGGGCCGATCGACGAAGATGTTCACGGAGCCGAACACGTTGGCCACGGTGTCCTGGGCGGCCAGCGCGAAGGCGAGCCCCCCGATGCCCACGCCGGCAGCGAGCTTCCAGACGTCGATCCCCACGGCGTCCGCGAGGTAGAGCACGCCGAGCACGAGCACCAGGACCTGCATGGCCTGCCGGAGCAGCGGGATGAGCTGGTCGTCGAGGCGGTTCTCGGTGCCGGCCGCCCAGCCCTGGGCGAGGCGCGCCACGACGTTCACCGCGCGCGACGCGAGCACGAGCCCCGCGAGGACCATGAACACGGTGAGCAGGTGGCGGAGGAAGCCCGAGAGGTGGATGCCGAGCTGGAGGTCCGCGAGCCCCCAGTAGAGCACGCCGCCGATGGTGAGCAGCACGATGGGGCGGTTGGTGCGGGCGTAGTCGTTGTGGTCGAGCGTCAGGCCCATCCGCTTCACGAGCCGCAGCACCTGGGTCTTGAGCACCATGCGCGCGCCGGTGCCCACGACGAGCGCGAGGGCCACCAGCACGGCCCCGTAGAGCACCTGCCAGAGGTAGATGCCGAGCAGCCGGGTGTAGAAGATGGGCGGCAGGGCGGACTGGAACCACTGGCTCAGCGGCGAGAAGGTCGCGGCGTAGAGCTCGGGCACGGCATCCATCGTGGACCGCGCGTACACCCAGCGGCCGTCGGGGGCCTGCTCGACGACGAGGGCGGGGAACTCGCGCTCCATGGGCATCACGACGGCCTCGCCGTCTGCGTTCCGGTAGGCGGGGTCGTTCGGGATGGAGGGGACGGGCACCCAGAGGCCCCGGGCGTCGAGGACCTGCTTGAGCTGCACGGCGAGCCGCGAGCCGTTCGCGCCGGGGGGCAGGTCCATGCAGGCGCTTGCCTTCGCGGGGTCGAAGGAGCCGGGACGGGTCCAGACGAACAGCGAATCCGTCGCCTTGCGCGGGTTGCTGCAGTCCACGTCGGCCGCGTGTGCGGGCGTCACGAGCGCGAGCAGGGTGAAGAACAGAGCGATCATCCGACCTCCAGGGAGCGGTCGGTATCGTCCGGGTGCCCACCCCGCAGCCCCCATGGCCCGGGGTTGGGATAGGATGCACCCGGAGCCCCTTGGTGAACTACCCCCGCAAATACGGGAACTACGTGTTGCTCGAGCGCCTCGGCATCGGTGGGATGTCGGAGGTCGACCTCGCGCGTCAGCGTATGGGCGACAAGGACTTCTACCGGTTCGTCGTGATCAAGCGCATCAAGACGGACAAGACGGGCGACGACGCGTTCATCCGGATGTTCAAGGACGAGGCCCGGATCACGAGCGAGCTCCACCACGAGTGCATCGGGCAGGTCTACGAGTTCGGGCGGGAGGGCGACGAGTACTTCCTGGTGCTCGAGTACGTGCCCGGGATCGACGTGCGCGCGATGATCAACGCGCTGCGCGAGCGCGGCCAGCGCGTGCCGGTGCGCGTGGCCCTCCGCATCCTCTGCGACGTGCTCGAGGGGCTGGAGTACGCACACCGGAAGCGCGACGCCTTCGGCAAGCCCATGCGCATCGTGCACCGCGACGTGAACCCGCGGAACGTGATGGTGTCCATCCACGGCGACACCAAGCTCATCGACTTCGGTGTCGCGAAGGCCTCCGACCGCCTGGAGCGCACGAAGACCGACCACGTGAAGGGCAAGTTCAGCTACATGGCGCCCGAGCAGGTCACGGGCGGCAACGTGGACCACCGGGCGGACCTGTTCGCCGTGGGGCTCACGCTGCACGAGTTCCTCGCGGGCTACGGGCCGTTCTTCGGGCTGAACCAGGTCCAGATCGTGCACCGGCTGCTGCACGGCCAGATCCCGGAGATGCCGTCCGTGCGCGACCTGCCGGACGAGGACATGCTCCGGAAGGTCCACGACAAGGCCCTCGCGCCGGATCCCCGCGAGCGGTACCAGTCGGCCGCGGACTTCCGCGAGGACCTCGTGAAGGTGGCCGAGAGCGTCGGGGGGCTGCCGAAGCGCGAGCAGATCGCGCGCTTCCTCCAGAAGGTCGACCCCGGGATCACCGAGCGTCTCCAGGAGAAGATGCGCGGCTACTCGGGGGAGCTGGACCTCACCACGCACACCGACCGCATCCCGCACGCCGGCGGCCTCGAGCCCGTGGAGGACGTGTCCGGCACGATGGAGAGCCAGGTCGCCCTCCGTCCCGGGGCTGTGAACCCCAACTCCGACTACACGTCCACGCAGTTCACCACGACCGGTGCGGCGGTCGCGGGCGTGGGGGTGCTCGGGCTCGCCGTGGTGGCCACGGCCGTCGTCACGTCCGTGGTGGTGCTCGGCACGCTCCTGTGGCTCGAGCCCTGGAACAAGGGCGGCCCGGCCGTGCCGGATCCCGTCCCCGTCCAGCAGCCCGTCCCGCCCACGCTGCCCACGCCGCCTCCCAAGCCGGTGGAGCCCGTCACCCCGGACCCCGCGCCCGTCGTGGAGCCCGCCCCGGAGCCCGTGCAGCCCGAGCCCGTGCGTCCGGAGCCCGTGCGCCCCCAGCCCATTCGGCCCGTCCCCGTGCGGCCCCAGCCCGACCCCGTGCGCCCCACGCCGGTGCCGCCGCCGCCCGACCCCGAGCCGGCCCCGGTGCCGCAGCCGGATCCCGCTCCGGTGGTCACCCAGCCGCCTCCGAAGCCGCCCCCGCAGCCCACCGAGCCAGACCCCGCGACCCTCGGCACGCTCGTGGTCAACGCGCCGGAGGAGGGCCTCGTGGTGTACGTGAACGGCACGCCGCGAGGGAAGACCAAGCTGCAGATCCGGCTGCCCGAGGGCACCTATGAGGTGCGCGTGGACGGCTACAGTGCGAAGATGTTCACCATCCGCAAGCAACAGATGACCCCGGCTCTCTTCCGTTGATCGCCTTCCTCGCCACCGTCGCTCTCGCCGCCCGCCCCGACGTCACGGTCATCGTGAGCGGCGACATCGGGCCGTACCTCGACCCCGTCCCGGCCTTCACGGACGCTGTCGGCGTGCCCGTGCAGACCATCAACATCCACGGCCGCTGGGTCGAGGCGGAGGTCGAGATCCTCGCGCTGAAGGCCGCCGAGCCGGAGGTCGTCTTCGCGCTGGGCGCCAAGGCCGCGTGGACCGTGCGCAACCTCATGCCCAACACGCCCATGATCTACGCGGCCGTGCTGGACCCCGAGCGCTACGGCCTGCCGGGCAACCAGGTCACCGGGATCCACGCCACCGTCGCACCCGTCACCTACCTCTCGCAGGTGAGCGCGTACTTCCCGACGGTCACGGACATCGGCGTCATCCGCGGCACGGGGATCACCGCGGAGGACGAGGAGGCCCTGAACGCGGCAGCCAAGGAGGTCGGGCTCCGGTTGACGATCGAGAAGGTCGACAGCCCGCGCACGTTCCGGCGCGCGTTCAACAGCCTCGCCGAGTCGCAGGACGCCGTGTGGGTCTCCCCGGAGCGCGGGGTGCTCACGCCCGAGGCCTTCCGCACGGCCGTGGAGGAGATGCGGCGCCGCCGCAAGCCGCTCCTCGCGGACACCGAGAACATGGTGACCGCGGGTGCGGCGTTCGCCGTCACGCCCAGCCCCGAGGGCATCGGTCGGCAGGCCGCCGAGCTCGCCAAGCGCGTGCTCGATGGCGGGGCCCCCGCCATCATGCCGGTCGAGGACCCCCTGGAGCTGTCGACCGCGATCAACATCCGCACCCTCGAGGCCGGCGAGATCGCCTTCGAGGCGCTGATGGTCGACTTCGCGAACGTCGTCATCGAGTAGGCGGGTCCAGCAGGTCGTCCACCGCGTCGTGCACCGCCTGCGGGTCCAGGTAGGCGAGGTAGAGCAGCACCATGGTGACGCTGAACGTCGCGACCGGCAGGACGACGTAGAACACCGCGTGCAGCACGAGGCCCATGGGCACGAGCCACCTGCGGAGTGAGGGCACGAACAGGCCGATGGGCAGGACGTACTCGACGACCACCGTAGCGACCGCGAGCACGGCGCAGGTCGCCGCGAACCCGGGGATCGTGATGGGGTCCGAGCCCGTGTAGAGGTACTGGAACACGGCGACCAGGTGGTTCCCCGAGAGGAACCACCAGGTGGTCTTGTCGACGGCGCTGAAGAAGTAGACCGACGAGCACTGCACGGCGAGCAGCGTGGTGCCCCACAGGGGCCCCTCCTCGGGCGGAGCGGGCACACCCGCGGCCCGCGCGCGGCGGACGGCCAGCCAGCGGTCCACGGAGAAGGACCCGCCGGAGGGCGTGAACGCGAGCCAGGTGACGGACGCCACGAGGATGTAGGTGTGGTGGTGGATCCACGTGGACACGCCCTTCTCGAAGCCCCACCAGGCGTACATCCACCACAGCACGGCCGCGAACAGGACGTTCGCCACGCGGGTCTGCCAGCCCAGCAGGAGGGCCGTGGACGCCGTGAAGAACGCGAGGGACAGGAGGGTGCGGAGCGGGTCCGTGTCGTGGTGCAGGACGAGCTCGCCGGCCCACCGTGACCAGCACACGAGCACCAGGCCGATCCGCAGCAGACCCATGGCCCGCGTGCTGCCACGCCGGTCCACGAGGCCGTTCCAGAGGGCGATCACCGACACACGCTCGCGTGGCCCTCGTCGATCACGGTCCAGCCCTCGAGCGACGGGCAGCGCGCGTGGAGGCGGAGGTCCGCCCCGGGTCCGAGGGCCTTGCAGAGGGCCTGGCTGTGCTGGCGCACGGTCTGGGCGTTCGCGAGGCGGTACATGCCGTGGTTCCGGGGGCGCTCGGCTCCGAGGACGGCCATCCTGTCGACGGGCTCGGTGCGGCCGTCAGGGAGGCTCCGTTCGTACCGCACCTCGCAGTTCGCGATGCCGACGAGCTTGTACATCCGCCAGCTCCGGGCCAGCGGTGTCAGGTAGCCACCCAGGAGCTGGATCCACGTGGGTCCGGCCAGGATGAACACGATGCCCCCCGCGAGGAGCAGGGAGCGCATGGTACGCACGGACCTCAGCGGGGTCCGCCCCGACGGTAGGGTGCGGGGTCGATGGCCTCCCCGTCCAGCCGGAGGATGAAGTGGAGGTGCGGGCCCGTGCTGCGCCCGGTGTTCCCCGACTTCCCGATGGTCTCGCCCTTGGACACGCGGTCTCCGGCGCTCTTCCCGAAGAGCTCGGACATGTGGCAGTACGCCGTGGAGATGCCGCCCGCGTGCTGCAGGATCACGAACTTCCCGCTCACGCTGTCCTCGCCGGCCTTGATGACCTCACCCGACTGCGCGGCGTGCAGCGGGGTGCCGATGGGCACGGGGAGGTCCACGCCGTTGTGGAGCTTCTTCGTCTTCAGCACGGGGTGGATGCGGTAGCCGAACGGGCTGCTGATGCGCACGTCGTCGTCGACGGGCCAGCGGAGGTCCAGCACCACGGACAGGCCCATCACGCCGTCCACGAGGGCGGCCGCGTCGCGCTCGGCCTGCTGGGAGAGGAACCGGCGGTGGTTCGCGAACCGCTCGGGGTCCTCCACGCCCGTCGCGCTCGCGCGCTCGATGGCCCGCTGGCGGAGCTCGTCGCCGATGGCCGCGCGCTCGAGGGCCCCCTCGGGGTCGCCCTCCCAGTGCTCGTCCAGCCAGGCGATCAGGCGGTCCGCGGGCGTGTCGGTGCCCTCGCCGACCAGCGCGAGGGTAGCCGCGGGCAGAGGGTCCGGGAGACCGTGGCGGACGGCGCTCCGGTAGGGCTCGGGCAGCCCGTCGCCCACGTCGATCGCGGTGTCCGGCAGCGCGATCGGCTGGTCGGCCCACTCGGCGACGGGCGCCTCGCTGCGGAAGAACGCTAGCAGGCTCGGGGTGGTGGACGTGTCGTGGCCGCGCACCCAGGCCACACCCCACTGACCGAGGGCGCCGACCGGCGTCCGGCTCCACACCGCGACCACCGCGACGACGACGACGAACAGGTCGACGAACCCGAACCGGAACAGCCACCTCACGGCAACCACCCCCAGATCGGGAGGCCGTAGCGGGCGGCGAACCAGCCCACGAGGGCGAGGGGCAGCACGTAGACCCAGCCCTCCACGCGCCGCTTCGGCACCGGGGCGTTGAGCACCAGCTGCAGGAAGCCCGTGCCCGCGAGCCGGAAGGCGACCAGCAGCCCCACCAGGGTCCCGACGACGTGCGCGGCCTGCTCGAGGGGGAAGAGGTCCTCGACCGCCATCGCGATCACCCAGCTGCCCGCGAGGCTCACCGGGAGCCAGAACACCGGGCCCGCGAGGTTGTGCACCGACCACCGGCTGGCCCAGTCCTTCACGCCGGCGACGCGGTGCTCGGCGGTGCGGCTCAGGGTGCGCACGGCCCAGATGGTCACGAGCAGCTCGAGGGCCACCGCCGTCCACAGCCCCACGGTGAACGGGGTGGACGTGTCGGGCCACGCGACCGGGACGTCCGCGAGGAACCGACCGATGGCCCCGTCGAGGTGGTCGGCGGCCAGGTGGGCCCCGAGCACCACCAGCGCGACCTGGCCGAGCCAGTGCCAGAGCGGCCGGGTGACCGCGAGGCTGGCGTCGAGCTTGCCGATGAACCCCATCACCCTACCCGACATCAGGGCTCACGCGCGGTTCGCGGCATCATGCGTCCGCGTACAGGGTGGGCAGGTCGAGCACGACGCCATGGGGCAGTCGGACGGCGCCGTCCTCGACGACCGTGAGCGTCCAGCTCTGGGGACCCTGCCGCTCGAACACCTCGACGCGCGGCCGATCCTGGGACAGGAGCACGTAGTGGGTGAGGCTCGGGAGCCGCTGGAGGGCGGCGAACTCCCCGCCCCGGTCGTAGGCCTCGGTGCTGGGCGAGAGGACCTCGAACACGATCGCGGGGTTCGTGAGCGCCTCGGCGTCCACGGGGGACACGGCATCCGGCCCGCACACCACGGTGACGTCGGGGTAGAAGCTCGCGTCCGCCTCGTCGACCCGCACGCGCTGGTCGCTGTTCACGGGTCGGCAGGGGGTGTCGCGGAGCGAACCGTAGAGCTCGCCCAGGAGGCGGGTCGCGAGGCGGTTGTGGCGCCGGGATGCCCCGGACATCGCGAAGACCTCGCCGCGCACCCAGATGGACTTCGCGAGGTCCTGCTGTTCGAGGTACTCCGCGTAGGACGCGGGCGCGCGCAGGGCTTCCATACCGAGACCGTAGCACGACCGCCGACTTGTCGACCCTACGGGGCGTCGCGCAGCGCGCGGCGGGCGGCCTCCGGGGTGAACCCGAGCCCGTAGGTGGTGTGGCCGTCGGCCTTCCGACGCGCCGCGTAGAGCGGCAGGTACCCGTCGCGGAGCGCGAACAGCTCGGCACCCTCGGCCGTCACGTCGAGCGGCGGATCGGCCCGGCTGAACAGGGCGGACAGCGGGGGAGGCAGGACGTCGGTCTCGCCGTTCACCACGACGATCGCCAGCTGACGGTCGGCATGCGAGAAGGCGGAGACCCCCCGCGCCGCCGAGAGCACCGGGTTCACGCGGTAGCCGTTCGGGGTGCGCAGACGCTCGTCGGCGAGGTCCGCGGGCCAGCCCTCCACCTTGGCCGCGGCGTCGGCGGGCGACCCGATGGCGAGCAGGATCTCCTGGGCTCTCGGCTCGTCGGCGAGCAGGCGGGCGTCCGCACGCGCATCACCGGAGCCCGTGATCAGGCGGTAGTCGAGCCGCACGAGCCGCGCCGTGGGGTCGTCCACGTCGTCGAGCAGCGAGAGGGCGCCCGTGCCGAACACCCGCCCGGCGGTAGCCGCGAAGGCGAGGGCCTTGCCCTGGGGCTCGCCGTGCACGCGGGCGAGGTTGATGCTGTCGCGCGCGGCCTCGTCCCGGAAGCCGGCGTCGTTGCGGAGCTGGGCGCGCAGGGCCAGGTAGACCGGGTTCCCCGCCACCTCCTCCTCGTGGAACTGGAGCACGGCGAGGAGCTCGTCCTGGCCGGCGAGAGCCGTCAGGTCGTCCAGGGTGGGCGGCCAGTCGCCCCGCTTCAGCGCGGGGTCGCGCCTGCGGGCCAGCGTCTCCATGGCGTCGTCGCGGGCCAGCGTCGCGAGGTGGTGGAGCTGCCCCGCCCACTCCACACCGGTCGGAGCCAGATCGCTCGAGCGGTGGGCGGCCTCCAGCGCGAGCTGCAGGTTGCCGGCCTTCACCGCGTAGCGGGCGGCCTCCGACCACAGCCGGGGGTCGTCGTGGGCGAGGCGCGCGGCGTCCAGCGCGGCGTCGAGGGCCTCGGCGCGGAAACCGGCCGCTCCGAGGAGGTGGGCGCCATGGGCCGCGACGTGCACGTCCGTGGGGTCCTCGCTCCGCAGCTTCGCCACCCGGTCGCGCAGCTCGGCGCGCGGCAGGCCCGCTGCGATGGGCGCGAGCCGCACGATGCGCGCGCGGGCGCTCGTGGGCTCGAGCTTCTCGGTGGCCTTGGCGGCGCTCTGGCCGTGGGCGATGTCGAACTCCGCCAGCATCAGGCGGGCGCGCTGCAGCTCACCACCGTCGGTGATGGACTCCATGCGACCCGCGAGGCTGTTGCGCACCTCCTGGGTGGGGGCGACCTCCATCGCGATCAGCAGGGCCGGCACGGCCACCTTGGGATCGCCGTGCTGCTGGAGCGGCTGGGAAAGCTCGAGGGCCATGGCCGGGTGGGGCTCCAGGAGCCTGTGGGCCAACGCGACCTTCGTGGCCTTGTCCTCCTCCGGGATCAGCTCGTAGAGCGCCTTCCAGGGGCGGGGATCGGGGCCCACGCGCTCGAGGAAGGGGTCGACGAAGTCGAGCGGCGGATGGGTCTTCAGGGCCTTCTTGAGGAGCTTGCGGGCCTGGCGGTCGTCGTCGACCGTCCACCACAGGAGGGCCTGCAGCGCGCGGATCTCGGCGTCGGGGAGGTCGAGGCCCTGCACGCCCTTCACGACGTTCTTGTCGGCGGGCGGGAAGAGCAGGATCTCCACGCCCTCCTTCGCCCGTTCGCCGAGGAAGGTGGCGGCCCCGGCGTCCTGCGTGCTCGTGCTCGCGGCGTACGGGCGGATCGCGTCGACATCGATGCGGAGGCGGTTTCCGTTCCGGGAGACCACCCGATCGATCTGCGCCGTGGCGTCCCAGGCGGGTCCCGGTCGACCGTGCGCCGCGACGGTGTGGGTGCTCATAGGCGTGATGTCCACGATCTCCACGACCCGGATGTTCGGCGGCAGCCAACCCGCCATGGCAGCCCCGAGGACCGGCGTGATCTCGCCCTTCATCCCGCCGCCCCAGGCCTGGAAGACCCCGGCGTCGTGGCCCGAGAGCGTGATGGTGAGCTTCTTGAAGGGGTCCACCGTGCCGGCCGTGGTGGCCTGGAAGCGCTCGAGCCCTGGACGCCCCTGCTCGACGAGGCGGCGCAGGGCCTTCTGCTGACCGTCGTCGTCGAGCGTGTGCAGCAGGCTCCGGATGGCCTCGAGACCGGTGCCGTCCGCGGACACGTCGGTGGACCAGACGACATCGCCGTTGGCCTCGATCTTCGCAGAGGTCGTGAGGACGACGTTCCCGTCGACGACACCCGGGGCGACCCGGCGGCTCGGGAGGTCGCCGGGAGCCCAGACCGTGGCGCCGACCATGGCGGCCGGGAGGGCGGGAACGGCGACCGAGTCGCTGGAGGGGTCGATCCACACGGTCTTCCCGGCGCGGTCGCGCGCCATCACCACCGGGGTGTCGAGCATCCCGGGACCCGGCACCGTGACGGGGAAAGCACCCTTCGCGGTGGCGCGCCGGAGCATGGCGGGCTGGGCTTCGTAGCCCGCGGCCCGCAGCATGGAGAGGATGACGAGGCCGCGCTCGGCGGCCGTGCCCTTCCGGGACCTGGTGACCTCCCCGGCCGTCCTGGCCGTCGCGTAGTCGCCGGTCACCGTGAGGTCGAGCTCCACGTGGGCGAGCGTGCGCCGCACGAGCTCCGGCAGGTTGCTGGACTCGACGTCCGCCGCGAGGTCGCGCCCGAGCTCCACCTTGGTGGCGAGCTTCTTCGTGACGTCGGCCTCGAGCTGCTCGCCGGCCTCCAGCCAGTCCGACCACGTGCTCCAGACGGTGCGGGCCTGCTGGGCCGGAGAGAGCTCGGCCCACGTGATGGTGGCCTGCTTTCCGCGGCGCGTGCTCCACACCGGATCGCCGAGGGGATCGGCCCACACGGTGAGGGGCTGACGGCCGAGGGAGGTGACCACGACCTCCGCACGCACGGTGGGCAGGTCGGGCGCGGTCTCGAAGAGCCCGCTGTGGGGCTGAGCCCCCTCCGACCCGGTGGCGACGAGCGTGAACACGTCGCCCACTGCGGCCGTCTCCGGCACGACGAGGAGATCGCGCAGCACGATGGCGCCCGCATCGTCCATCGCGCCGTCCAGCCCCGGGGGGGCCAGGAGGCCGGCGACACATCCGGCGGGGTCGTCGATGCGGACCTTCCAGGTCTGCGTGGTGGCGAGGCGCCCGCCGTAGTCGACCCGGACGTCGAGCGTGTGCTCCAGGACTGTGGCGGGGGGCGCGGCGAGAGCGTGAAGCAGGGACGTGAGAAGCATCGCGGGCGAAGGTATCATGCTCACGGCGGGGAACGGCTGTCCCCGCGCTCACCTCGGAGCCCGATGCCGTACGTGCTGCTCCTGTCGACCGCGCTGGCGTGGCCCGATGCGTGGGTCTCCCCGGTCCCCGCGGGTCCATTGGCGCTCGAGGGCGCGGGGGATGCCGCGAGCGGCGATCTGATCGGACGGATGGCGTTCGGTGGGGACGCCGGTGCGCTCTACGTCCGCATGGAGCTCGCCGCGCCCGCCGACGCCGCGCAGGCCCACGGCGTCCTCCTGGAGCTCGACGGCGACGCGGTGATCGACCTCCTGGTGCTGTTCGAGCCCGGTGTGGGCCTGCTCGCGCGGGAGAACGCCGAGGGGGCTCCCGGCACCCAGCTCCCGTTCACGGCGTACGGCCCGCCGGTGGTGATCGCGCCGGTGGCCGACGGGCGTCGCCTGGTGGCGGACGGGACGCGGTCGTTCGTGGACCTGGCCCTCCCGCGGGCGGCCCTCCTGGATCTCGGGGTCACCGACACCACCCCCATCCGGTCCATCGCGGTCACGGGCACGTCGGTGTACGCGCCGTTCCTCGACGTCGGTGGGTGCCCGGGGGGCGTGGCCAGCGTGTGCCCCACACCTGTCGGGTCCTTCGAGGGCCCCCTGCGCATCGATGCGGACGGCGACGGATGGACCGGCCCGGAGGAGCTCCTGGCCGGCTCGAGCCCGGTGGACGCGGACAGCGACGACGACGGCGTGCCGGACGGTGAGGAGAGCCTGGAGGACTCCGATGGGGACGGGCTCGCCGACGTGCTCGACTGCGACTCGGACGACGACGGGCTCCTCGACGGAGTGGAGGCGGGCATCGTCACCCTCCTGCCCGACACGGCGCTGACCGGCTGCGTGCGGCTGGACGCCGACCCGACGAGCACCACGGATCCGACTGCGGTCGACAGCGACGGCGGCGGTCTGCCGGACGGTGCAGAGGACCGTGACGGCGACGGCATGGTGGACCCCTGGGAGACCGACCCGGGCGCACCTGGCGACGACCTGGACACCGACGGGGACGGCATCGCGGACGCCCTGGAGCTCCAGGGGCCGGACGGCTCGGTGGACGACGACGACAGCGACGGCGACGGTGCGCCGGACGCCGTGGAGGGGCTCGACGACGCCGATGGCGACGGGTGGCCCGCGTTCCTCGACGACGACAGCGACGGCGACGGCGTGCCCGACGCGGATCAGGGGGCGGGCGACCTCGACGGGGACGGTCTCTCGGACACCTCGGACCCCGATGTGGACGGCGATGGGATCCCGAACGCCGTCGAGGGCACGGTGGACTCCGATGGTGACGGCATCCCCGACCTCCGCGACACCGACTCCGACGACGACGGCGTGCCCGACGCGCGGGAGGGGGTCGCGGACCCCGACGGTGACGGGGTCCCCGCCTACCTGGACGACGACAGCGACGGTGACGGGCTCACCGACGCGGACGAGGGGGCAGGCGACACCGACGGCGACGGCATCCCCGACGTGCTCGAGACCGACAGCGACGGCGACGGGCTGTCGGACGGCTACGAGGGCCTCTCGGACCCCGATCTGGACGGCCTGCCCTGCTTCCGCGACCTGAACTGCGACGGCGCCGGACCCACGGACGCCGTCGAGGGCACCGGCGACCGCGACTGCGACGGCATCCCGGACTTCCGCGATCGCGACGACGAGGACGGGTTCTGCGATCCACCGGGCCCTGTCCCGATCGTGGCTCCTCCGCCTGCACCCATCGTGATCGAGCAACCCATCGGGGGCTGCGCGACGGGCGGGACGGGCGGCTGGGTCCACGCGCTGGGCCGGTTGGTTACGCGCCGTCCATGAACGCACCCACCCATCCCGCCACCACGATCCTCCTCCTCCGGCCCGCCAGCACGGCCAGCGGCATGGAGGTGTTCATGGTGCAGCGTCACCGGCGGTCGGGCTTCCTGCCGAGCGCGTGGGTGTTCCCGGGGGGTCGGGTGGATCCCCAGGACGCGCTTCCGGCCCATCCGGCGATCCGCGGGGGCGACGCCGCGATGCAGGCGCTCGCCCAGGATCCCGAGGTCGCGCGGGCCACGCTGCTGGCGGGCGTGCGGGAGACCTGGGAGGAGGCCGGCATCTGGCTCGGTGATCCCGAGCCCCCGGAGTCCACGCGCGGTCCGCTCCACCGCGGAGAGCTCGGGTTCGCCGAGCTCCTCGAGCAGCACGGGGCCCGTGTCGACCTCGACCGGGTCGTGCCGTGGTCGTGGTGGATCACGCCGCGCGCGGAGCCCCGGCGGTACGACACCCGCTTCCTCGTGGCCCGGGCGGCTGGCGGCGGCCGCCACGACGACGTCGAGACCACCGACAGCCGCTGGATCTGCCCGTCCGAGGCGGTGGAGCTGGGTCAGGAGGGGTTCCCGACGGCTCCGCCCACCTGGTGGTCGCTCGTGGAGCTCGCCACCCTCGGCGCGTCCGCCGTGGAGGGCGCCGTCGACGCGGTGTTCGCTGCCGCGCCGACGAGGCCGGTGCGTGCCATCGAGCCCATGATGCTGTTCTCGGACGTCGGGATGCGCCTCGTGTTGCCGGGGAACCCCGCCCACCCGGAGCCCGCGATCGAGGGGCTGCCCCACGAGGTCCGGATGGTGGACCGCCGCTGGCGCGGCTTCGAGGGCGGCACGATCACCGTCTGAGCTCACGGCACCCTGCACAGACGCCGGTCCGCGAGTGCCATCGCCGCGGCACGCAGGCGGGGCTCCGGCTCGGCCTGGAGCTGGCGGATGCGCCGCGGCGTGAGCATCAGGGCATCGGCGATGTCGATCTGCCGGGCTCCGTCCCAGCGCGCCAGGTGGCTGAAGAGCCGGAAGGCCCTCCGGTCGGCGGGCAGCACGCCGAGCACGGCCGCCGAGACCCGCAGCGGCAGGTCCAGGCCACGCCCAGCAGGACGGGGCCTTCGCGGGGGCAGGGCCGCACCCCCGCACCGCTCGTGGACCCAGGCGGGGTCGACCCTGCCGGCCCACCAGCCCGCGTCGAAGAAGGGGGCCGACCGGTAGCCGAGCAGGTCGCGGTGGGACGACCAGGGCGTCCCGAGTGGGTCCGTGCCCGGCTCCACGGCCTCGGCGTGCAGGGCGACGAGCGCCTCCTTCGGGTCGACGGCCCGGCGGTACACGGGCCGACCGAGGGTCTGCGTGGACCCCAGCGCCTGGACGGTGCCCGACCTCACCCCCGACGCCAGGGTGCGTACGCCACGCCCGTCACCGACGAGCAGCAGGCGGACACGACGACCGACGTCGAAGCCCACCAACGCGAGGTCTCTCGCGTCCGCCTGGCGCCGCACCCGCTCGAGCAGCGCGTACCGCGCGGCTGCCGTCCAGACTCCCTGCATCCCCATCTCCACGAGCTCCATCGGGCACCTCCGCGGGGAGGCAGGAGCACGGGACGTGCCGGTCGAAGATCGGGTTTCTTCCGTGGACGCGGGGTGACGTCCGTCGGACGTCGGTCAGCTCCTCGCCGCCCAGAACACGACGTCGAAGGGGACCTCGGCGTTCCCGGTCGCCTCCTCGACCACCCCGCGGGACCAGCGGTGGCCGGCCCTGGCGGCGCGCTCGGCGGCCGGGGTGCTCTGCAGCCCGATGGGCACCACGCGCCCGAAGTACTCGCGGGGGGCGTTCTCCGACGGCTCGACGGTCACCGATGCGCCCTCGCGCGTGAACGCGCGCTCCAGCGCGATCGCCACGTCCCGCTCGCCCCGCATGTACAGGATCTTCACGCGCTTGCCGGCCAACGCGGTGGCCGCGGGCGCCGGTGCCGCGGGTTCCTCGGGTGGGGCGGCCTCGACGGGGACGTCCTGGCGGGCGTGGCAGGCGACCGTCACCTCGCGCACGACCGAACGGCAGCCCACCGGGCAGGTTCCCCCGCATCCACGGGCCTCCGGAGCGCACGTCCCGCGCACGACCTCGACGGTGTGGGCTCCGGGGGCCACCTCGGCCGCGAACGCGCCCGGACCCGTGGGCCTGGCGGGCACACCGTCCACCTCGACCCGCGCGTCCGGTGCGTCGCCGACCGTGACGCCGATCACGGCGGGCGTGGTGGGTGCGGCGAGGGCCAGGGTGCCGAACGGCTCGGTGATCGTGGCCGTTCCGCAAGCGCAGCACGGTCCACACGCGCCCGGCGTGAGGCCATCGACATCGCAGTGGGCGCCTGCGGCGGCGAAGGCCGCCACCGGACCGTCCGCGAGCCGCGCGTACCGTCCGTCCTCGGGCTGTACGCGCTCACCGTCGAACCAGACGGCCAGCGGGACATCCGCGGGGACTCCGGTGACCACGAGCCCACGGGGCGTGGGGCCCGTCGGGCGTAGCGCGAAGAGGGCCAGCAGCGAGAGGGCCAGGACGGCCGTGACGACCACTGCGAAGGGGCGCGCGTCGCGTTCGGCGGCCACGGGCGCAGGCGCAGGCACGGACGCCAGCGTGCCGGACTCGGGTAGCTCCTCCGGGAGCGCGGTGGCGAGCGGCGGCTCGGGCGGCTCGTCGCCGAGGGTCGCCAGCTCCGGGGCGACGGTGTCCCACTCGAAGGAGAGGGTCTCCGGCCGGTGGACGGTGGGCAGGGGCTCCCCGTCGAACGCAGCCACGACGAGGTCCATGTCGAGCTGCCGGAGCGTGGGGTCGGGGTGGGTGGTGGCCTGCACGATGGCCCGGAGGTCGGCCGGGGCACCGGGCGCGTCGAGGGGCGCTCCAGCCAGCTTGCGGCCGGCCACGTGGGCGATGCGCTGGGTGGTCGTGAGCCCGTCGGGCTCGGGGAAGGCGGGCTGTCCGGTGAGGGCCTCGGCGAGCATCTGGCCGAACGCGTAGACGTCGAGGGCGCGCGGCACGGGGATGCCCCCGAACACCTCGGGGGCGAGGTAGGCGGGCGTGCCCGGGATGATGCCCGCCATCGACAGGCGGGTGCGCCCGTCGTGGAACGCGATGCCGAAGTCCACGATGCGCGCGGAGCCGTCCTCGAGGAGGAGGACGTTGGCGGGCTTGATGTCGCGGTGGAAGACCTCGCGCCCGTGTGCGTGGGCCAGTCCGGCGGCGATGTCGCGGAAGGTGCGCCGGGCGGTGTCGGGGTCCAGCGGGCCGCGCGCGAGGCGGGCGGCGAGGTCCTCGCCCTCCACGAGATCCATCGCCAGCCAGAGCACGCCGTCGTCGGTGGCCCCCCAGCCCTTCACCCGCACGATGGCGGGGTGCTGGAGGCCCTCCAGCGCCTCGACCTCGCGCACGAACCGCTCGCGGTCCGCGCTGTCCTCGCCGGGGAGCTCGTGCACGACCTTCACGGCGGCCCGGATGCGGGGCGCGAGCGCGTTGTGGCAACGGTAGACGCTGCCCATGCCGCCCTGGCCGAGCGGGGCCTCCACGACCCAGTCGCCGATGGTGTCGTCGACGCGGAGCTGTCGCACGCCTCCTCCGTGCGTCCGGTCTACCATGGGAGGCGATGCGTCCCGAACAGCTCGCGCACTACTGCCGGGGCCCGGCCTTCCGATCCATGTTGGACCTCGACGCGGGCGGGCGGGCGGAGCTCCTGGCCAGCGGATCCGTCCACCTGCCGGCGCGGTACGCCGACCCCACCTACGTCGCGACCCGGCATCGCGTCGAGCGCGCCCTGCGCGAGGGATTCGTCGCGGCCGGGGGCCGTCCGGTCCGCGAGCGACCGCACTACGGGCTGCTCGGTCGCAGCGAGCGCACCGAGGCGCGGGCTGCCCCGGGCCTCGCCGTGCACCTGCTGGACCTCGCCGACCTGCCCGGGGATCAGGTGAGCTTCACGTGGGGCGACAGCTTCGCGTTCGACCCGGCGTTCCGGGCGGCCACGAACGCCGATCACCCGCTCGTCGGGCAGGTGTTCCCGCTGCGTCGGCTCGACGAGGTGCTCGCGGGGCGGACCCACGGGGATCGACCCGCCTGGATGGCCATCGAGCTCCAGCTCTGGATGGACCCGGACCCCACGTGGGTCACGACGGTCCGTCTCGGCTGAGCGGAGACCGCGCTGATCAGAAGCCGACCTCGACACCGACCGTGAGCGAGCGACCCTCCAGGGTGTAGCCGTCCATGTACCGCATGCGCGTGCGGCCCTGGTAGTCCACCCCGACGTCGGCCGCGTCGTCGCGGTACTGGCCGGTGCCGATCTGCGTGTCGAGGATGTTCCGCATGGTCACGTTCATGCCGATGTTCTTGCGGGAGCCGAGCCCGCTGGCGCTGGCGGTGGCGTGCAGGAGCCCGAAGGCGGGCGCGTCGTCGACGGGGATGTCGAGGACGTCGGTGGTGGCCCACTCCTTCCGCGGACGCTTGCTGTAGAGCTCGCCGAGCGCGGTGAGCTGGATGCCCTCGGCGAGGGTGACCCCCACCCGACCCTTGACCATGTGGGGCGGGAACTCGTACTGGCGGCGGCCCTGGTAGGGGTTGTCGCCGTTCGCGAACTCGTTGCGGTCGCCGTCCTGGCAGTTGTTGTCGTTGTCGTTGCCGCCGTACCGGGCGAGGGTGAGCGCGTAGCCGAGGTCGGCGCGGACGGCGCCCACCTTGCCGGTCATCTCGGCCTCCGCGCCGATGACGGAGAGCTGGCCGGGCAGGTTGCAGTAGAGGCCGGGGTCGACCTTGTCGATCTCCGAGGAGAGCTGCGAGTAGTTGCCGTCGAACCGCGCCGAGAAGCGCTGGTCGAGCTCGGCGGTCAGCTCGACCTCGCCGGTGTTGATGACCTCCGGCTTGAGCTGGAAGTTGCCCGTGGTGGACGGGTACTCCTGGTCGCCGTCGTCGTACGCGGACACCACGAGGAGCTCGCGCACGGTGGGGGCGCGGAAGGCCCGTCCGTACAGGAGCTTGGCGGTGAACGTGTCGCTCGGGATCAGCAGGATGCCCGCGCGGGGCGACAGGCTCATGAACGACGCCTGCTTCACGTTGCCCGCGACCCCCACGCCGTCGGGCGGGAGGGTGTTCACGGGGGCGAGCCGGTTGTCGAAGCGCGCGCCGGCCGTGAGCTCCACGGAGGGGCTGACGGTCCAGGTGTACTGCGTGTAGGCGTAGATGGTGCGCAGGCTCGGCGATCGGCACGGCCCCGCCGGGTAGGTGTCGAGCTGCAGGCGCATGTCGGCGAAACCGGCCGGCGTGCCGCAGGAGTCGAACACCGTGAAGTTGTCGTGCAGGACGGGGAAGTCGGCCCCGTCGTCGTACCGCACGTCCAGCACCCGGTTGGCCGTGATGTTCTCGAGACCGGCACCCGCGACGATGCGGTGGTCGATGCCCGGACGGGCCTCGGCGTCGAGCCCCACGGTCCAGCGGGTCGTGGTCTTCTCGGTCTCCACCAGGCTGTACTGCTGCCGGATGTTCGCGGGGTCGGTGCTGTCGAAGCCGCGGGTGAAGTAGTAGGAGCCGGGGTTGTCGTACCACTGCACCATCGCGAACGGCGTCAGCGTGGCCGGGCCGGCGTCGAGCCCCCAGCGCGCCTCCACGAACGTGTTGCTGTACGCGAGCCCGAAGGCGTCGATGTCGTTGGCGAGGGCGTCGTAGGGGTCGTTGAGCTCGGTGACCTCGCGGAACCGGCTGCGCGCGTCCTGGTGGTGGGCCTGGATGCGGAGGCCCTGCACGCTCACCTGGCCGCCGACGTTCAGCCCGCGCTTGGGATCGTAGCCGTTCGCGTTGCGGTCGCCGGCCGGGGTGACGTCGATGCCGAAGCCGTCCTGGCTGTAGATGCGCGCGAATCCGCTCGCGGTGACCTCGGTGCCACCGACGATCCGGCGGCCGCCGCCCGAGGCCGTGAGGTCCCAGCGGTTCCCGCTGCCTGCGAGCAACCGCACCTTGGCGCCCTCGAGATCGCGCCCACCCCAGGTGACGATGTTCACCACGCCGGTGAACGCGTTGGTGCCGTAGATGGCGGAACCCGGGCCCTTGATGACCTCGATCTGCTTGATGGCGCTGATCGGCAGGGGGTCGCCGATGAACCCGTGCGTGTAGAGCCCGTCGTAGAAGGGCACGCCGTCGACCAGCACCAGGAGCTTGTTGTTGTCCGGGCTGATGACGCCCCGGATGGCGGCCAGGTCGCGCCCCTCGGCGGAGCTCCAGATGTAGACGCCGGGCAGGGTGCGCAGGGCCTCGCTGACGGTGCGGAAACCCTGCGCGCGGATGTCCGCCGCGGTGATCAGGGTGACGATGGAGGGCGCCTTCCGCACCGTCTGGGCGTAGCGGGATGCGACCGTGACCAGGCGCTCGTCCAGGCGGAACAGCTCGCTCTCGTCGACCTCCTCGAAGGGGTTGACGGGCTCGGCGGCCCAGGCGAGCGACAGCAGGGGGATCCACATGGCGAGCAGTCTACTGGATCGAGACCCGCTCGACCTGCACGATCAGCGTGGCGCCGGGCGGTACGGGCCCCATGCCGGCGTCGCCGAACCCCAGGGACGGCGGCACGACCACCTTCCGGACCTCGCCGACCGCCAGCTTGACGGCCACGCGGTCCACACCCGGCATGAGCTCACCGATGCCGACCTTGGCGCGCACGGGGCGATGGTGGCTCAGGGTCGAGCTCACGAGCGTGCCGTCCTCGAGCCAGGTCGTGACGTGCAGGGCCACCGTGTCGCCCGCGCGTGGCGGGCTCCCGGAGCCTTCGACCAGGATCGCCTGGCGCAGACCGTCCTCCTCGAGGGTGGCGGCGGCCGCCGGCATCTCCGGCACGGGGCGGACCTCCTCGACCCCGTGCAGCGTGACCTCGACCACCAGGGGCGCGTCGCGGGGGATGGTCGGCAGACGGCCGGTCTGCCCGAACCCGAGCGCGGGCGGGAGGTGCAGCTGGCGCGTCTCGCCCGGCCGCATCGCGAGCAGTGCCTGGTGGATGCCCGGCAGGACGGCGTCGGGTCCGAGCTCCAGGCGCTCGTGGTCGGCGAGCATGACCTTCTCGTCCGTGGCCGCCAGCCAGCCCGTCCAGCTCACCTCGACCAGCTGACCGTCGCGGGGCTCGGTGCCACGACCGGGGACCACGGTGCCCCACGCGAGCTCCCCGACCTTCTCCAGGGGCACGGCGGCCCACGGATGCTCGGGGGCTGGCGGGGCGTCCGGGATGGCCACAGGGGGGGCCACGCGCGCCTCGGGGACACCACGCACCACGACCATGCCGGTGGCGGCGAGGAGGAGCAGGGCGACGCCCAGGGCGATGCGGTCGGGGGTCATCGGCGACTCAGAACAGGCGGGACCACAGGGCCAGGAGGCCACCGAAGCAGGTGACGGACCCCGCCCCGATCATGCTGAACAGGGTGATCATGCCGCCCACGATGGCGTACGGGCTGAACAGGGCGCCCATCCTGGCGCGCCGGTACATGTAGGAGAGCTCGCGGAGCGGACCCTGTCGGAAGAGCTCGGCCTGGGCGCGCCGGGCCACCTCGTCCGCGATTCCCTGACCGAGGCCCTGGTTCCGGCGGCGATGACGGGGCTGGAAGATCCCGTCCAGCACGGCGAGGAGCCCGCCACCTGCAGCTCCTGCCGCCATGGCCGCGCCCGCACCGGCGACGGGTCCGCGCACGCTGATCGCCTGCTCCACGAGCGTGAAGCGCGGGCCGCCAGGCGTGCCGAGGATGATGCTGTCGCCGGGCTTCACCTGCACGGCACCGTTGACGGGCCACACCTGCTGCGAGCCCGCCTGGGCCAGGAAGCACTTGGCTCCGAGCTCGGCGGGCGCGAACTGGTGGGGACCCGACGCGGTGAGCGCCAGGGTGGCGTGAAGGGGGTAGATGCCGTGCCGCGAGTCCAGTTGGATCTGGCTGCGGCGGGGGTCACTCCCGAGCTGCACGATCCCTTCGAAGGGACCGAACACGAGGCCACCCTGTTCGGGCGGGAGCTGGAGGACCGTAGCCATCGAGGGCTACCTATCTACTTCTTCTTGGCCGATCCCTGACGGGCCTTGAAGCGGGGGTTGCTCTTGCAGATGACGTAGACGCGGCCCCGCCGGCGGACGACCTGGCAGTCCTTGTGACGCTTCTTGAGGCTACGGAGGCTGTTGCTGACCTTCATGGGGTCCCTCGATCGAGAGTTACCCGTCCGCGTAGCCGGTGGCGGCCGCTTCGGCAAGACCCACCGACCGCTCCATCGCCCGTTCGACGAGGGGCTGGAAGGATGCGCCGGCCACGGCTTCCCGCACCGCGACGGCCATCTCGCGGGCATCGCCGAATCTCTCGCGGGGATCGCGACGGGTGGCCCGGTGCACGATCTCGCGGAGCTCCACGGGCAGCTGCCGCATCCGGGCGCTGCGGGGGCCATCGCTGACGAGATCGAACGGGTTGCCCCGGGTCGCCATGACGAAGAGCGTGACGCCCACGCTGAACAGGTCGGAGAGCGGGGACAGCGCGTCGGTGCCGGCCTCCGGTGCCAGGAAGCCCATGCTGCCCACGGCCCCGTTCGCCGATCGCTCTGCGGTGAGGGCCGCCACGCCGAAGTCCGCGACCTTGAGGCCGGAGGACGTCTTCAGCAGGTTGGAGGGCTTGATGTCGCGGTGGATGACCCCGGCGCGGTGGGCGGTGTCGAGGGCTCCGAGGATCTCGACCGCGTGCACGAGGACGTCGCCGAGGGGGAGGGGACCGCGCCGATCGAGGTGCTGGCGCACGGAGCCCGCGCGCGCCCAGGCCATCGCCATCCAGGGGCGGCGTCCTTCCAGGTCGTAGTCGAACACGCGGAGGATGTGCGGGTGGCGCAGCTCGGTCATCAGCTGCACCTCGCGCTCGAAGCGGCGCCAGGTCTCGTCGGGACGGCGGGTGGTCCGCAGGACCTTCAGCGCGCAGGCATGGTGGGTGCGCTCGTCGTACGCCTTGAACACGACGGCCGCGGTCCCCCGACCGATCTCGGACTCGATGCGGTAGCGATCGGCGACCAGACGCATGCCTGGATCGTACCGTCCTGACGGCCCGGGATCGGTTTCACATGGCTTCCGTGGACGAATGACCGGGACCACCGGCTGCGATCACCGCAGGGCGGGGGGGAACCGCGCCAGACGGGCGGGCGCGGGCACCCCCTCGAAGCCGAACCGGTCGAACGCGGACGCCCGCCACCACACCCCGTCGAGCTGGTTGTAGGGGAGCATGAGCGTGAGCGGATCGTGCTGGGGATCCGGGACGTCCTCCTGGTAGAGGACCTCGCGGAAGTCGGCACCCGCCCCGATCTCGAACCGGTAGCCCATGGCCCCGTCCACGGCGCTCCAGCGGAACTGGGGCCGCAGCAGGACGTCGCCGGCCTCGGGCTCCAGGAGCTCCGAGAGGACGAGCAGGCTCACCGGGGTGGACGGGGCTTCACCCGTCTTCACCCGACTGCCCTGGCCGGGCGCGAGGGAGACCTCGGCCCCGGAGCCGGCGACGGTCGCCGTGCCCTCGAGCGTCTCGGTGCGCGCGGCCTCCTCCTCGATCGTGACGCGGAAGCCGCCAGCGGGGCCGGAGGTGATGCCGGACGGGGTCACGATCGTCACGTGCCCGCGGGCGTCCTCCTGGGACAGCACGCCCACGGAGCCCGTCAGGACGCGCACGACGGTCGAGCGACCCTGCTTCGAGGACGTCGAGAGATCCACGACCAGGCAGGTCTGCTCGAGCATCACGAGGTCGTCCGAGGCCTGGCCGTCGTTGGTGCAGGTGGACGCCAGCCGCACGGTGGCCCGCGAGCCCTCGAGCGTGCAGACGGTCCAGCCGTTGTCGATGGGCACGAAGGTCTCGAGGGGCTCGGGCTGCCCACCGGGCGCCTGGCGCGTGGCCTTGCCGGACAGGGACAGCAGGAAGGCGCGCTGCTCACCCACGACGGCAGGGTCGGGGAGACGCACGACGGTGCCCACGACGGGCTCCTCGCCCGCCGCGAGCCCGTTCAGCTCCCGGATCTTCGCGGCGAGGGCGGGATCGCCGAGGGAGGCCGCCAGCGATGCGACGGTGTCGCCGGGATGCACGGGACGCGCGCTCTCCGCGGCGAGCGCGAGGCCGAGGGACGCGAGGATCACGGGACCTCCACGGGGATCACGACAGCGGACCGCTGGTCGTCGACCGGGAGCCGCGGATCGGGCGGCTGCACGGGCACGATCACGATGGCCTCCTCCGGGACGCCCGCAGCGAGGAGCGCGTCGCGCACCGACGCCGCACGCTGCTCGGCGAGGCGGGTGTTGGCGTCCAGGTTGCCCTCCACCGAGTACGAGCCCTGGATGTGGTAGCTCCAGTCGCCCCGGAGGGTCGCGAGCCGCTGCACGAGGTCGAGGGCCTCCCGTGCGAGGCTCGAGCGGCCCGAGCGGAACGGGATGCGCCGCGAGACCGGGGGGTCGATCGGGAGCCAGATGGCGTTGTCGTCCACGGCGAAGACCGGGAGGCGCAGCAGGCGCCCGCCACCCGTGATGGTCACCCACGCCATGCCCTGGGGCGCCCGGCCGACGGCCGCCCCGTCCTCCACGATCACGTCGGCGTCGCCCACCCGCACGTGATCGTGGTCGGAGGTGGAGACGACGATCCGCCCGGGTCGGGGGCCACGGTCGACCTCCGGCAGGAGCACGGGCTCGAGAGGGGCCTCGGGGGCGCGGAGGAGCCGTGTGCTCACGACGCGCGGCGTCTGGATCGTCATGCCGAGCTTCTCGATCTCGGCGTTGGCCTCCGTGGTCGGGAGCCACTCGCAGACGGGGTCCGGCAGCCAGAGCATCCCGGGCTCCTTGCCGGTGACCTTGGGCCGCGGCGGGGGCAGGGGGGCGGGCATGCGGGGCGGAGGCGGGGGCGGCTCCAGGGCGTGGCGACCGAACACGGCGCCCACGTGCAGCACGACCCGCGACACCTGACCGGGCGCCGCGATGTACCCCACGCCCACGCGCGGCCGGATGTCCGCGCCGTCCTCGAGATCGAGGGCCAGCCCGCCGTGCACCACGGGACCGAGGGAGGTCTCGTAGCCGAGCCCGCCGTGCACGTACGCCGAGAGCACCGTGAGCTCGGGGTTCCAGAAGAACAGGCGCGCGCCCGCGGTGACATCGGTGAACCTGCCGCGCTGGCGGGTCAGGGTGAAGTCGCCGCCGAGCTCGAGGTGGAAGGTGCGCACGGTGGGGAACGCCACGAACGCACCTCCGCCGTACGCCATCGGGACGTCGTCGGGGTCGCCGCCGATGCCGACGGTGGTGTGGATGTTGAGCTCGGGGTCGTACCCGAGCGCGAGCGAGAGGGTCAGGATCAAAGGGGGGGCCTCTCCAGGATCAGACGACGCATACCACGCGGGGTGCGGACCTCCCCCTGCAGGGCCCTTCCACCCGCGTCGAGGACGAGCGTGTAGGCGGCAGGTTCGGGGGTTCCAGGGGCGTCGTTCAGCTCGAGGGTGCGTGTGCCGATCGTCCAACGACCGCGGACCTCGGAGGTCGAGCGGTTCTTGCCGAACATCGTGGTGACCGTGCCCCGCACGTCGCTGGCGGGCCCGCGCAGGGCCACCTGGACGGCGATGCCGTTGAGGGATCCCACCCAGGACCCGGCGTACGCGCCCCCGCTGGGCCGCGGGGCGACCGCTGCAGGCTGGACGGCGGGCTCCGCGACGGGGGCGGGCGCGGGCTCCGGCGGGGGCGGGGGCTCTGGCGCGGGCGGGGGCTCCGGCGGAGGTGCGGGCTCCGGCGCGGGCGCAGGCGGTGGCATGGGCACCGCCACGGGATCCTGCGGCGCGCTGGTGACCATCGGCATGAGGAACACGGACCCGGCGCCCACGAGCAACAACAGGACCGGGAGGAGCATCCAGGCACGACCGCCGGGCTCCGCTTCGGCGCCGGCCAGGGTGGACGGGCCGTCCGCGGGCTCGAGGGGCGGCAGATCGACCGCCGCCACGGTGGGCACGCGCTGATCGAGGTACTCGAGCGCCGCCTGCGTCGGGTCGCGCGTCGGAGCCGGTCCGCCCGTCGGGGCCGCCGTGCGGTCGGCCGCCACGAAGGAGCCCATCATCCCGTGGATCGACGGGAGGTCCATGCCCGCACCGCGGATCGCCTCCATCAGGGCGTGGGCGAAGGTCGTGGCGTCCTGCCAGCGCTCCTCGGGCGCCATCCTCACGGCCTTCTGGAGCAGGGGGCGCAGCGCGTCGGGCACGCCGGCCCAGCGCTCGCTCTTCGGTCCGGCGAGGAAGAGGTCCACGGGGTTGTTGCGGGTGATCATCGCGTACAGCGAGCTGCCGACGGCGTACAGGTCCGCGGTCGGGCCGACCCTCGCGGCGTCCAGGCGCTGCTCGGGGGGCATGTAGGCGAGCGACCCCATGGCCACGCCCGTTCGTGTGCGGCGGTCCTCGCCCGCGAGCAGGGCGATGCCGAAGTCCGCCAGCATCGCGCGCCCGTTGAGGTCGAGCAGGACGTTGTGGGGCTTCACGTCGCGGTGCACGATGCCCTGCGCGTGGGCCGCACCGAGCGCCGAGAGCACCTGCACCATGAAGCTCGTCGCGACCCAGGGGTCCATGGGGCCGCGCTCTGCGACGTCCTGGAGGCTTCCGCCCAGCGCCAGGTCCATGACCACGTAGTCGAGGTCATCCTCGGTGCCGACATCGTGGATGGCCAGGATGTTCGGGTGGTTCAGGCGGGCCATCGCGCGCGCCTCGGCCTTGAGACGCCGCCGCAGGCTCTTGCGGTGGGCCCCGTGGGGCGCCAGGATCTTCACGGCCCGGTCGACCCCGAGCTCGGTGTCGTGGGCCTTCACCACCACCGCCATCCCGCCCTGGCCGAGCAGCTCGCCTACGACGTAGCGACCCTCCCGGAGGGTCTCGGGAACGGAGATGGCGAGCTGGCTCATGGGTGGTGTGCGACGGCGCCGGCGACGCGGTGGATCACGACCACCCGGCCGACCAACGCGGGGTCGACGGGGTTCGGCGGGACGGAGAGCTGGATGCGTTGCCCCACACCCTGCAGCACGCGGACGCCCTCCGGGGTGCGCACGAAGCCCTTGGCGCGGACGGCGCCCATCGCGGCCACCTCGGCGAGGATGCGATCCGCCGGCGTGACGTCCGGGAAGGCGAGCTCGGTGGTGTTGAAGGCCTCGTGGGTGTGAGCGTGGGGCGTGGCGTCGGGGTCGCGGCGTCGCTGGCGGAGCCCCTCGGGGTCCGGCGGGTAGAGGAGCTCCGGATCCACCTCGCACTGCGTGGTCCGGATGAGGGGCTGGCCTCCGGAGAGCGCGTTCAGACGGGCCTCGGCGGCGTCCAGACCCGCTTCGTCCACGAGGTCGCACTTGTTCAGCAGGACGAGGTCCGCGGCCTCCACCTGCTCGAGGAAGGTCTCGTCGAGCTCGCCGCCCGCGCGCTCGGCGTCCACCACCACGACGACCACCTCGTCCGTGACCAGCTGCCGGAGGGGCGGCCGCCAGAACTGCACGACGACCTCGCCGGGGAGGGCCACGCCGCTGGTCTCGAGCACGAGCCGGTCCGGCTTCGCGGTGGTGAGGATGGCCTCCAGGGTCTCGGAGAGGGTGTCGGACAGGCGGCAGCACACGCACCCGCCGTCGAGCTCCACGAAGCCCTCTTCGCCGGCGTCCAGCAGGGCCCGATCGATGCCGGTGTCGCCGAACTCGTTGCTGACGATGGCGAGCTTCACGCCCTCCCGATGGGCGTGGGCGAGCAGGTGGGACACGAGCGTGGTCTTGCCCGAGCCGAGGTAGCCCCCCACGATGAGCGCCGGGACCGCCCTCACTCGAGGCTCCCGAACAGGATGCTGAGCTGGGCGGCGGCGACCCAGCCCTTCGAGCTGTAGGTGCCGTTCCCGATGGTCTCCGGAGGCCGGTTGAACCCGAGCACGTCGACGTTCACGAGCTGGATCTCGGAGTCGGTCACCGTGAGCTTCGGGAAGAACAGCTTGGCCGCGGAGACGTCGAAGCGGAACCGACCCTTCATGGGGTACAGGCTGGCTCCACCGCCGATCTGGACCTTCGAGGGGTCGTACAGCGCCACGGTCATGCGCTGCGCCGGGAACGCGCCGTTCTCCCAGAACCCACCCGCGCGGAGCTCGACCAGGTCGCTCGCGCGCCACTCGCCGCCGAGCCGGATGCTCGTGGTGTTGCGGAGGCCCGCCGGCAGGGCGAACTCGCTCTCGAGCTCCGCAGGGCTCCCGAACACGATGAGCTCGGGGTCCACGTCGGTGAGGAGGATGTCCGTGAGGGTGGCCCAGTTCTGCCACACCGCGGCGAGCTCGATCTCGAGGTCCTCGACGGGACGCACGGCCACGCCGGCCCGGACCACCAGGGGCAGCTTGATCTCGAGCCCGATGCCGTCCTGGTTCGCGCAGACGGGGTCCACCTGGTCGGGCTCGCAGCGGCCGTCCTGGAAGCGGTCGACGTCCCCTTCGACGGCCGCGCCCATGCCGCCGGTCGTGAGGTCGAGGACCGCGCTCCCCTTGGCGCGGAACGTGGTGGCGGGCTGGACGGCGAGCCCGAAGGAGACGGCCTCGTGGGGCTCCACGAGCAGCCCGAGGTTGATGTTGGGCGTGAACGCGTCGGTGACGTTGGCGCGCACGCCGATGTCGCCGGCGGGGTTGTCCTCGCCGTTGGCGGCCACCACGAGCGACTGCTCCAGGATCAGCGCCTTGGCCTGCAGCCCGAGCCCGAAGGTGACCATCGGGTGGGGCTGGTACGCGATGCTCGGACCCCAGGAGAACTGGTAGATCTCGGTGTCGACGACCGTGTAGCGCTGGGGTCCCGTGGGGTCGTAGTCGGCGCTGGGCGCGTAGGGGCTCACCATGCCGAACGCGAAGGCCAGCTTGCCGAGCTTGCCCTCCGCGAGGGGAGACGCGAACCCGAGCTGGGGCACCGTGTACGGCGGGGCCTGGTTGGTGACGGCCGGCAGGGTGACGCCGTCGTCGTTCACCCGCTCGAAGGTCGTGCGCTGCTGGACGAACCCGAGCCCGATGTTGAACGTGGGGTTCTTCACGCGGATGAGGCCCGCGGGGTTGTAGTACTGGGCGAACTGGTTGTCGGCGCCCGCGATCCAGGCGCCCCCGCGGCCCGTCGCGACGATCCCCGAGTCGCTGTAGAAGTAGCCGCCGGCCAGAGCCGTGGTGATGAACAGGAGCATCAGCGTCCCTCCTCGTCCACGCCCGGGGTCCAGGGGTCGCGGAGGAGGATCTCCGAGACGTCCCGCGTGGTGCGCAGCAGTCTACCCAGTGCGTTGCGGTGGATGTTGGCCCGCAGGGTGACCAGAGCGCGGCGCTCCAGGTGGTAGCGGTCCCACTTCCTGCCGGCCGCACGGGCGGACTCGGCGCTCGCGACGTCCACACCCTCGAGGGGGGTCCAGAGATCGTCGCGGGAGAAGCCGAGGGTCGCGAGATCCTCGTCGGGGACGAGGTCCAGCGCGCGCTTCAGGAGGTCGATCCGGTCCGCACGGCCCTTCACGGCCAGGGTCCACTTCTCGACGCTCCGGGTGACGGGGCGGTCGTGGGCGTCCACTCCGATGGGGTCGCCGAGGCCCTGGCCCTCCACCTGCGTCTTGCCGTACTCGATCATGGAGGCCGTGAACGGGAGGTCCAGGTAGGCGCACACGTCCTGCATGTGGGCCTCGGGGTCCGCCACGAGCGCCTCGTAGCGCAGGTGGACGTGGGGCACGGGGCTCTCGCGCAGGAACCGCGCCATCGCGGGCAGGTAGCGCTCGAGCAGGGGGTTGTGGCGGTGGGCCGCGTCCCAGTCGTCATCGAAGAAGGAGGCCGCGTAGGACGCGAAGATCGCGAACGGGTGCCGGGTGAGCACGAGGTACTTCGCCCGCGGGTACAGCCGGGTGACGAAGGGCAGCTCCAGGGCGTACGCGGGGGTCTTGTCGACGAAGTACCGCTTGCCCGACGGCTCGAGCAGGCGGCCGTAGATCGTGTCGGTGTAGGCGCGCAGGGCGTCCAGGTAGTCCTCTTCGCCGTTGGGCAGGTCGGCGACGAGCTTGCGGATGGAGCTCTGGGTCTGGAACACGTCGTAGGGCGCCGCCTGGACGCGCCCGTAGTACCCGAGGCGCGCGAGCGGCGTGAGCAGGTGGGGCTCGGGGCGGGAGAGGATGTCCGGGTGCGCGTTGAGCATGCGCATCAGGAGCGTGGTCCCCGAGCGGGGCGCGCCCACCACGAAGAGCAGGCGGTCGGCGATGTCGCTGGGCATCGGGCCTCCGGGCAGCACGGCTAACGCCCGGACGGCCGTCGCGTCAGCCCGGCTCGAACCTCCAGCGACAGGACCTCATGTCCACCCGGTCCCCGCGGAACACGATGCCCTCGGCCTCCAGCAGCGCGCGCTGGAGCTCGCCCCTGCCGGTGTCACCGCGGTAGCTGATGCGGCCCTGGCTGTTGATGACGCGGTGCCACGGGGTCGAGTCGTCGTCCAGCGCCGAGAGCGCCCAGCCCACGTGGCGCGCTACACGAGGCGTCCCGAGCGCCGCGGCCACGTCACCATAGGTGGTGACGTAGCCGGGCTCCACCTCGCGGACACGGGCGTAGACGCGGGCGTGGAAGCCGGGGCTGACGACGCGGGGCTCGGACATCGCGCCAGCGTACACAGGATGTGAGCGCGACGTCATCGGTTCGTCAGCTCCCGGTCCCGACGGACGCGCGCCACCCGGGTACATTCCCAGGAAGCCGACCGCTCTCCGCGGTCCCGAGGATCCTCCATGCGCTCCCTCGTCCCTGCGCTCTCCCTCCTCCTGCCTGCGATCGCCACCGCCGGCGTCGACGTCTACGGCACCGGAACCGGCATCGACGGCGCCCTGAACGTCAACGACACGCGCACCATCAACGCGTATGCGGCCGTCACCGCGGCGTCGGCGGCGGGCTCGAGCAACGTCACGGTCGACTCCACCGCGGGCTTCACGGTCGGCGGCCTCGTGCTCGTGCACCGCACCCGTCGGAACGCCTTCACGAGCGGCAACGACGCGTCGCCCGCCATCGACATCTCCACGGCGGACGTGGGGGCCTACGAGCTGGCGCGCGTCACCGCGATCGCGGGCAACGTCGTCACGTTCGACCAGCCCCTCCTCCGTGGGGTGGAGGCCAACCGCGCGCAGATCGTCACCGTGCCCGAGCACACGAGCGTGACCGTCCGCCCGGCCGGGCACATCCAGGCCTCGCCGTGGAACGGCACCAAGGGCGGTGTCGTGGCGTTCCTGGCGAACGGCGTCCTCGACGTGCGCGGTGAGATCGAGACCGACGGCGCCGGATACCGCGGCGGTGTGTTCGTGAACCAGGGCGGCACGTACGGGTGCTCTGCCCTCGACTACCCGAACACAGACGCCGCCGACCCCAACCGCAACGTGCGGGCGGGCCGGAAGGGCGAGGGGCTCGGCGTGGACTTCACCGCCGACATCACCGGCCGGGGCAACCGCAGCTCGGGTGCAGGCGGCGGCAACTGCCACAACGCGGGCGGCGGTGGCGGCGGCCATCGTGGGCGTGGCGGCACCGGGGGCAACTCGTGGCCCGGCTCCATCGGGACCCGCGCGGTGGGCGGGTTCGGTGGGCGTCCGCTGCTCTACTCGCTCTTCGACCACGGCGTCTTCGGCGGTGGCGGCGGCGCGGGCGACGGCAACA
>JACKEQ010000041.1 GCA_020632885.1 Alphaproteobacteria bacterium
TGCCGCAGGGACATGAGCACGCGGCACTCGCGTGCGAACCGCTCCTCGGAGCTGGTGCCGCGGGCGGCGAGCAGCTTCACGGCCACCAGGCAGTCGCCCTTGTAGCGCGCGAGGTACACGCTCCCGACGCCGTCCCGTCCGAGGTTCTTGACGATCTCGAAGGTGTCGTCGATCCGGAGGCCGGACGCGTTCGGGCCCATGGCAGTGCCTACGCGAAGATCGCGAGGGTCTCGGCGCGCGCACCCTCGAGCATGCGCCAGAGGGTGGTGACCCGGTGCTCGGAGAGCCCGGCCCACTCGCCCTCTGGACCTTCGGTGAGCTCACGCCAGGTGGGATCCTGCTCGGGGTTCTCCATGGCGTCGCAGATGTGGTCCGCGAACCGGAGGACCGCGAGCTGGGTGGCCACCTCGCCCCCACCGCTCCACGCACGCGCGGGGTGGTGGTGCCAGGCCACGAGCTTCGGCACGGGCTCCATCATGCCCCAGGCCTTGAGCACGTGACCGCCGAGCACCGCGTGGTCGAAGCCGAGGGTCTCGCGCTCGATGAGCGGCACCTCGTCCTTCCCGCGGCTCTCGAGCTTGGCGTACTCGATCTCGCCCGACTCCATGAGGAGCATGCGTCCGGCGTCGTGCAGGAGGCCCGCCACGAAGAGCGAGCCTGGCGGTATGCCGACGACCCCCGCGAGCACGCGGCTGATCGCGGCCGTGCCGGCGCAGTGATCGCGGCAGCGGCGCGCGAGGCGCCCGCGTCCGTTGAGGAGCTGGAGGGTCGCGAGGCCCATCACGAGCTCGCGGACGCGCTGGCCACCGAGCTTCACGACGGCCTCGCGGACGTCCTGGCTGGTGCGTCCGTTGGCCGCGTAGAACGTGGAGTTGGCGATCTTGAGGAGCGTCGCCGCCAGGGACGGGTCGCTCTCCATCATCGTGGCCACGCGGTGCGTGCTCCAGTCCTCCACGGAGAGCTCGGCGACGATGCGCCGGGCGACCGCCGGGAAGGGCTTCAGGCCGGTGATCCGCGCCACCTCGGCCGCGAGGCTGCTCGCGGCCGCCTGATCCGCGGACTCTCCGTCGTCGAGCCCGAACCAGAGGTCCTCGTCGATGCCCTCGAACAGGTCGTCTTCTTCAGCGTGCAGGTCCATGGCTTCTCCCTCGCAGCCCCCATCGGGACCCCTGCGCGGTTCTTTAGGGGTGCCGTGGGGGGCGATCCGAAGCTCAACCCGCCCCCCAGGCGTGCCGACCGGGGTCGCGGGAGGTGCCGATGCCCACCGAACAGCTCACGGGTACGCGCCGCTTTCGCACACAGGTCTACGACGTGATCCCGGGAACGCTGCCGCAACGGGCGCTGGTGGCCCTGTCGCCACTGCTGGTGGGGACGGGCGTGTGGGGCCTCCTGTCCACGAACTATGCGGCCACGCTCACGATGTTGTTCCTGGGCTCGCTGTTCGCGCTCTCGCCGCGCCTCGTGGCCACCCAGGGCACGGCGATCGCCGGCCAGGTCCTCTGCGCGGCGATCGTGGCGGCCTCCGTGCTGCCCGTGGCCGTGGCGGGTGCCCCGGCAGGGTTGCTGCTCCTCCTCGGTTCCGTGCCCTTCGTGGCGTACGCGTGGCTGGGCACGAAGGACGCCCTGCAGTGGGCCGCCGGTCCGGGTGCGGTGGTGGCGCTCCTCGGGGTGCGCGCGGGTGCGCTCGGCGATCTCGAGGCGGCCGCGTGGTGCGGTGTCGCCGGGCTGTCGATCGCCTCGGGCACCGGGTTCGCGTACGCCTTCCGCGACGCGATGAGCACCGCGTCCAAGGGGGCCGACCCCCGGCAGCCGAGTCTGGAGCGCGAGTACCACGCGGTGCTCGAGGCCCTGGAGATGGCGCTGGGGACGAGCGCCAAGAAGGATCGCTTCCTCGCCCTGATGAGCTTCGAGCTCCGCACGCCGCTCACGGCCATCATGGGGTACTCGGAGCTCCTCGGTGAGGTCCTCGAGGACATCGGCACCGAGCACGACGTCCGGGAGACCCGGGCCATCGAGGACTCCAGCCGCCGTCTGCTCCACGTGGTGGACGACATCCTCGATCTCTCGCAGATCACGGAGGGCACGCTCGAGCTCCGGTCGGCGCCGGTGGACCTCCAGGCCGTCGTGAAGCTCGGTCTACAGCAGGCCATGCGCGACCACACGAGCGTTCGGCTCTCCGCGGAGGTCGCCCAGACGGGCCTGGTGTTCGCCGACCAGGCCCGGGTGGGACGTCTGGTGTCCAACCTCGCTTCCCAGGCGCTCAAGGGCGCTGTCGCGGGGGACACGCTGCGCGTGCTGCTCACGAGCCGCGTGCGCGCGGCGTCTCTCGTGGTGGAGGGTCCGCCCGACCGCGTGGAGCACGACGACGTGCGCAGGCTCCGCGAGGGTCTGCAGCAGCCCATCGACGAGCGGCCCATCCAGCTCGGCCTGGAGCTGACCATGGCGGACGCCCTGCTGCGCGCGATGGGCGGCGATCTCGTCATCGAGCGGGGGCCCCGAGCGCAGATCCGCTTCCTGGCCACCCTGCCCCTCGAGCCGGCGTTCGAGAACAGCGCCGGATGAGCAGAAACCCTTCAGGGACCCCCCGCGACCTGCCGATGGAGCCCACATGAGCACCGTCCTCGACGACCCCGACCGTCTCGATCTCACCGGCACCATCCAGATCTCGCGCTCGGATCCCGAGCGCTGGGTGCGGCGCGCCCGGATCTCGATCAGCATGGGTGAGCTGGAGCAGGCGCGGGAGGATCTGCACATCGCGCTGCAGCTCGACCCCGACTGCCTCGAGGCCCGCCTGGAGCTGCTCCGGGTGGACGCCCAGCTCGACCGACTCCAGGAGGAGCTGTACGACCAGGACCCCTGGATGGCCGTCAGTGTGCACGGCCCCGGCCAGGGGCTCACCGGCCGGCGGCGCGCGTTCTTCGAGGCCAACGTCGCCACCACGTGCCCGACCATCGCCGCCGTCGAGGCGATCGCGAGCTGGGTCGGACGGCAGACGGTCCTCGAGGTGGGTGCGGGTCGCGGGCTCTGGTCGCGGCTCCTGGCCGACCGTGGTGTCGAGATGCTCACCACGGAGTCCCCGCGGCGCCTGGACGATCTGTCCACCTGGACCCATGTGCTTGCCCTCGAGCCCGAGCGCGCCGTGACGGCCCTCTCGGCCGAGGTGCTGCTCGTGGACGCCCACAGCGGCGTGCTCCCGGACGTGCTCGCCCGCTTCCGGGGGCGCGCGGCCGTCGTGCTCTCCACGGGGAGCACGGCGCTGGAGGAGGGCCTCGCGGCCTCCTGGAGCTGCGTGCAGACCGTGCGCCTGCCGAGCTTCGGCGAGCGGCCCGAGCGGCTGCGCTTCTTCGTGCGGAGGCACCCATGACCGCCAACGGCGCGCTCTTCGGGCGTCTCACCGATGCGGACGACGAGCGCGTGGAGCTGCTCCGGTCCGTGATCGACTGCATGCCCAGCGGGGTCGTCGTGGTGGACATGGACGGCGACCTGGTGCTGTACAACGCGGCCGCCCGCAACGCCCTCGCCAGCCGGTTCGTGCCGCTCGAGGTGTGCTGGCCGGACCGTGAGGTGTTCGACATCGAGGGGACCCGGCGCCTGGAGCCGTCCGAGCTTCCCCTGGCCCGGGCGCTCCAGGGCGAGATCTGCGACGACGTCGAGCTCACCGTGCGCACCAAGGCCAACAAGACGGCCATGCTGCGCGTGAACGCGCGCCCGATGCTGCAGATCGCGCGGGGGACCCTCTGGGCCGTCGCGGTGTTCCAGGACATCGGCGAGGAGATCGACGCGGCCCGCCACCAGCGCGAGCTCGAGCGTCAGCTCGCCCAGGCCCAGAAGATGGAGTCGCTCGGGCAGCTCGCCTCGGGCATCGCCCACGAGATCAACACGCCCACCCAGTACATCTCGGACAACGTGCGCTTCCTCTCCGACGCCTTCGAGGCCATGGCCCGCTACCAGGGCGAGGTGGCCGCGGTGGTGGCGGACGGGGCGGTGGAGGCCGAGGCGGCCGAGCGGCTCGACGGGGCCAGGGAGGACGCCGAGCTCGAGTTCTACGCGGAGGAGGTGCCCGCTGCGATCCGCCAGTCGCTCGAGGGCCTGGACCGCGTGGCGAGCATCGTGCGGGCCATGAAGGAGTACGCGCATCCCTGCGACACCAAGGAGCCCACGGACCTCGACCACGTCGTGAAGACCACCGTGGCGATGTCGAAGAACGAGTACAAGTACGTGGCCGACCTGGAGCTCGAGCTCGCGGGCGACCTGCCGAAGGTGGCGTGCGTGGCGGGCGAGATCAGCCAGGTCCTCCTGAACCTCGTGGTGAACGCGGCCCACGCCATCGCGGAAGCGGGCCGTGAGCGCGGGGTGATCCGCATCCGCACCTCCGCTGTGGACGACGGTGTGCAGCTCGAGGTCACCGACAACGGCGTCGGCGTGCCGGAGCATCTGAGCGAGCGCATCTTCGATCCGTTCTTCACCACGAAAGCCGTGGGGAAGGGCACCGGCCAGGGGCTGGCGCTGGCCTTCGACGTGGTGGTCCGCAAGCACGGTGGCCGCCTCGACGTCCGCTCCACGCAGGGGGAGGGGAGCACCTTCACCGTGTTCGTGCCGCGCAACGCGCGCGAGGCCCCGGCAGCCTGATGCGGGTCCTCTTCGTCGACGACGAGCCCAACGTCCTGGCCGGCATCCGCAGGATGCTCCGTCCGCGACGCCACGACTGGGACATGCGCTTCGTGACCTCGGGGCCCGAGGCCCTGGAGGCACTGGCCGCCGAACCCGCCGATCTGGTGGTGAGCGACATCCGGATGCCGGGCATGTCGGGCGTGCAGCTCCTCAAGGAGGTCCGTGCTCGCTGGCCGGCCACCCTGCGGATGGTGCTCTCCGGAGAGTCCGACCGCGACGCGCTCCTGCGCTCCGTCGGCCCGACGCACCAGTACCTCTACAAGCCCTGCAGGCCCGACGCGCTCATCGCCGCCCTCGAGCGCATGGACGCCATGCTGGACCTCCTGCAGGGCGCGCAGATCCGGGCCTTCGCGGGGACGTTCGACAGCGTGCCCACCCCGAGCAGCGCCTATGCGGAGGCCATGGCGGTGCTCGACGACCCCGAGGGGACGCCCGCGCGGCTTGCCGCCGTCATCGGCGGGGACGCCGGGATGAGCACCGCGGTGCTGCGGGTCGCGAACTCCGCCTACGTGGGGCTGTCGACGCCCGTGGCCTCCGTGCAGCGCGCCATCACGCTGCTCGGCATGGACATGGTCCGCGCGCTCCTCACGGTGGCCGGGGTGCTGCGGAGCGGCTCGGATCATCCCGCTGTCGGTCGTGTCCTGGCCGGGGGTCGGGATGCCGTGGAGCGCGTCCGGCCGTTCCTCGTGGACGTGGATCCGGAGGTCGCCCAGCAGACCGAGCTCGCCGCGATGCTCCGGGACGTGGGCGCCCTCGTGCTCCTCGGCGAAGCACCGGAGGACTACGCCCCGCTGCTCGACCTGCCGGCCGAGGAGCGCGCGCGCGAGGAACGCGCCCGCTACGGCGCATCCTCCGCGGTGGTCGGCGGCTATCTGCTCGGCGTGTGGGGGCTCCCGGCACCCGTGATGGTCGCCGTGGCCCGCCAGACCGAGCCGCCCCTCGAGGACGGCACGCCCCAGGCGCTCCTCGCCAGGGCCCTCGCACCCAGGGAGGCTGCATGAGCTTCGACGTGCTCTTCGTCGACGACGAGCCGAACGTCCTCTCCGGGATCCGGCGCCAGCTGCGACGCCAGTTCTCGGTGGACACGGCCGTGGGACCGGAGGAGGGCCTGGCCAAGCTGGAGACGGCGACCTACCCCGTGATCGTGACGGACATGCGCATGCCCGGCATGAACGGTGCGGAGTTCCTCATCCGCGCGCGCCGCATGCAGCCCCACGCCGTGCGCATGGTGCTCTCGGGCGAGGCGAGCATCGACGCGGCGATCCAGGCCGTGAACGACGGGTCGATCTTCCGCTACCTCCGCAAGCCCACCGACCCCGAGGCCCTGGCGGGCGGCGTGCGCGAGGCCCTCGAGCGCTTCCAGCGGGACGCCCGGGAGCGGGATCTGCTCGAGAAGACGCTGGGTGGCGCGGTCTCCACGCTCACCGAGGTGCTCCAGCTGGCGCACCCGATCGCCTTCCGGACCACCAGCCGGGTCGTGCGCATCGCGACGGCCATGGGCGACGCGCTCGGCATGGAGCCCGCATGGGAGCTGAAGGTGGCGGCATCCCTCGTGTTCATCGGGTGCATCGCGGTGTCGGAGCGCGAGCTCCAGGAGGCGATCGTGGCGGAGACGCCGAGCGAGGCCTTCGTGAAGCACGCGGCCATCGGGCAGGAGCTCCTGGCCAGGATCCCGCGGCTCGAGAACGCGGCGGCCATGGTGGGGGCCCACCTGGTGCGCCCGACCCGCGAGGAGCTCGAGGCCTTCGACTCCCTGGCGCCGTTCCGGAAGGGCGCCATCGTGCTCGGGCTCGCCGTGGAGGCGGACCGGCTCGCCACGCTCGGCATGACGAAGGGCCAGCTCCTCCTGAAGCTCGAGAAGCGCCTGACTCCCCGCATCCTCAAGGCGCTCTCGGGCGCCCGCATCGCCGCCGAGGGCGAGATGGAGGAGCGCACCCTCCGGGTCTCCGATCTGGAGGTGGGCATGATCGCGCTCGAGCCCATCGAGACGGTCGCGGGGCTCAAGCTCGTGAGCCGGGACGCGGAGATCACGAACCCCATGCGCACGCGCATCCTGAACTTCCATCAGTCCGTGGGGTGCAGGGAGCCCGTGCGGGTCGGGGTCCCCCGCATCTAGCGCCGGCCGAGCACCCAGAGCCATCCGCCCGTCGCCCGGCCCGTCGCACAGGTCAGCCCGGGCGGTGGCTCCACGGGGCTCTCCTGCGGGTCGGTGTCTGCATCCGTGTCCGCATCGGAGTCGGTGTCCGCATCGGCGTCGGTGTCCGCATCTGCGTCTGCGTCTGCGTCTGCGTCGGCGTCTGCATCGGCATCCGTGTCCGCATCGGAGTCGGAGTCCGCATCGGCGTCAGCGTCTGAATCGGCGTCCGTATCGGTATCGGTGTCGGTGTCGGTGTCGGTGTCGGCATCCGCATCGGTGTCGGTGTCCGTATCGGTGTCGGTGTCCGCATCGGTGTCGGTGTCCGCGTCCGTGTCGGCATCGGAGTCGGCATCCGTGTCCGCGTCCGTGTCGCTGTCGGTGTCCGCGTCCGTGTCGGCGTCGCCCTCGCAGCCGAGATCCGTGGGATCGACGTCCAGCACGACCCACGCGCTACCCTGGTGGGCCTCCACCTCCGCCCTCGGCAAGGACACCGTCCTCGAGCCGGCCGGCTCGCCTGGAAACCCGTACGTCACCACGATGGGATCCGCGCTGGCGCCGATGCCCCAGGTGAGCACGGGAACGGACGTGACGCCGCGGCCCGTGCCGCCCGAGCGTACCTGGCGCACACCGCCCACGGCAGCCTGTCCGCCGATGGTGTCACGGGAGTGCGGGGGGATGGCGAACGGGTCCTCGCGGAAGTCCGCACACCCGAACAGCGGCCCCGCCTCGCGGAGGCGGATCTGGACAGTGGGCTCGTGGTGCCGCGCGTTCAGGAAGAGCAGCTCCTCGGAGGGGTCGGTGTTCCGTCCAGCCACCACGAGGTCGAGGTCACCGTCGTGGTCCCAGTCCACCGGAACGGTGCCGAGTGGATGCCCGGCCGTGGAGAGCTCGATCGTCTCCATCCCGCTGTTCCCGAGCAGGCGGGTCCCGTTCGGGGTCCCCAGCACGACATCCATGTCGCCGTCGGCGTCGAAGTCGCCGCAGCTCACTCCGCCCCAGCCCATGTCGCCGAGGAGGTCCGCCTGGGTCCAGCTGAGCGCGTTGGCGCGGAAGCGGCGGTAGAGCCCCTCGGACGCCGCCGTGGACTCGGCGCCTGCGCGGAGGATGTCGAGCCTCCCCGGTTGAGTCCCGAAGTCGCACGCTGCCAGGGAGCTGCGCTCGAGGTTGTCGGCGGTGGCGGGGAGGGCGCCCCAGGCGGAGAACGTCGCGGCTGCATCGGTGCGCCAGACGTTGGCGGTCCCGTTCCGCGTGCGACGCGCGACGTCCGGGTGGCCATCGCCGTCGAGGTCCGAGACCATGAGGACGTCGCCGGGGTCGCCGTTGGGGGAGACCACGTCGTCCGGATTGGGGTCCAGGAGCGGGTCGGAGACCGCGATGATGCTGTCGCCGCTCCCCACGAGCACGTCCAGCACCCCGTCGGCGCGCAGGTCCGCGAGACCCGCGCCCGTGCCGCCCGTGGAGTCCGCCACCGTGGCCACGAACGCACGATGCCCGACGTTCTGGAACGTCCAGAGCTCACGGTTCGTGACCATCACGAAGTCCAGGTCGTCGTCCTCGTCGAGATCGGCCGCCAACAACCCGTTCGGCTCGTCGAGGATGGACCCGGACACGTAGGGCAGGGTGAGCAGGACCTCCCAGGGCGAGACGCCACCGCCGCTGTCGCCCCACGCGATCTCCACCGTCGGCGGGGTTCCCGTCGTGTGGCCGTCCGGCCTGCGGCCCACCACGATGTCCCAGGCGCCGTCCCCGTCGAAGTCGTCCACGAGGTGGGAGACCCGACCGCCGAGGTTTCCGGCGCCGAGCGGGATCGACCCCACCCAGCCTGGCGGGGCGCGCCAGGCGTCGCTGGGGTTGCAGGGATCGCCCGCCTCCGCGCCGTCCCAGGTCGTGTCGCCGTCGCTGTCCAGGTCGAGACGGTCGGGCGTGCCATCCATGTCCGAGTCCCGCGATGGATCGCCGGCGTCCTCGAGGATGTCCGGGATGCCGTCACCGTCGTGGTCCCGGTCGCTCACCACCCAGACCTGGCCGGGCTGGTAGGCGCTCCGGGGGATGCGGATCGTCGTCGGTGCGGGGTCGTTCGGCAGCCGGTACACGACCTCGATGGGATCCGGGGATCCGGTCAGCGCCCAGTGGAGGATCGGCGGGGGTGTCGTGCCCCGGCCCGTCCCGCCGTCGAGCACCTGCCGGCGCCCCTGTACCGTGGCGGTCGCGAACAGCGCGTCTCGCGTGCGGCCCGCGGGTGTGGGGTACGTGCCGCCGCACCTCCAACCGGGCAGCGACTCGCGCATGGCGAGCTGGAAGGTGTCCTGCCCGGTGGCGTCGTTGGTGAACAGGCTGTCCGAGTTGTCGGTGTGGGTGAGCACCACGTCCAGGTCGCCGTCACCGTCGAGGTCCACGGGTGTCGTCTGGAGCACCTTCCCGCCACCGGACGTGTTGCTCTCGCCGAGGAGGTCGCCTTCGGGGGCGAAGAAGGCGAGCTGGTCGTCCTCGCCGACCACGATCTCCACCGTGCCGTCCGCGTCGAAGTCGCCGCACGCCACCGCACCCACGGAGTCGATGAACGGGTTCAGACCTTCGGTGAACAGGATGCCGTTGCCGTCGTAGCGCCGCACCTTGCGGAAGCGGTCGGAGGTGAGGAGCTCGAGGACCGGGTCCGCATCGAGCTGGCAGGCCACGACGGGCCCCTTGTAGGTGCGGGCGATCCCGTCGAAGGGGGTCGGCACCTCGGTCAGGCTGCTCGGCCCGTCGCCCTGCCACACCTCGAGGCCGTGGTCGCCATGGAGGGCCACCCCGACGGTGCCGTTCCCGTAGAGGTCGGTGGCCGTCATGAAGTCCGTGGCCGAGCTCCCTCCGGTACCGACCTGGATCTGGGTGAAGGTGCCGGCGGCCCAGTCCACGTCCAGCAGGAGGAGGACGTTGTTGTTCGCGACGAGCACGTCGATGCCCGTGGCTCCGCGGACCAGGGCGGCTCCCTCCATGCTCGTGGCCGTGACGCCCAGCGGTGTGGTCGTGAACTGCAGGCCCCCCTCGTTGCGGTGGAACCAGATCTCCTTCTCGGTGACCTCGACCAGATCGACCCGCCCGTCCTCGTCGACGTCTGCGGCGAAGAGGCCGCGGGGGTCCTCCCACCAGACCCCGTTCGGCAACCCGGTGCGGAGCAGCACGGGCGTGCCGCGGGCGACGTCCGGTGGCCCGGAGCCCACGAAGGTGTAGACGAGGGGAGCCACCCAGGTCCGCGGGGGATCCTCCGGGGCGACGTAGAGGTGAGCCGGACGGGAGGCCCAGGCGATGTCGAGCCGCCCGTCACCGTCGAAGTCCGCCAGCACGCTCCCCACGTTGCCGTTGTCGTTCGGGTGCTGGTCGTGGATCGGGAACCCCGAGGTCCACGCATGCGCGGCCATCGACCAGATCACGGCCTCATTCCCCGTAGAACGCGAGACGCTGGACGTCGACACCCGTGCCGACGAGACCGGCGTCGAACACCGCCAGGTCGGAGCCCCGGTAGTGGTAGGGGACGGCGAGCCGGGGTGCGAAGGCCGCGACGCAGGCGGCCGCTTCGTCGGGGGGCATCGTGTAGGGCAGGTTCATCGGGACGAACGCGACGTCGATCTGCTTCAGGGCCTTCATCTCGGGCGTGCACTCGGTGTCGCCCGCGATGTAGAGCCGACGCCCGCCCACCTCCAGCAGGTAGCCGTTCCCGCGCCCGGGGTCGTGGAAGAGCCCGCCCTCTTCGGGTCCGCGGACGAGGTTGTACATCGGGGTGGCCGTGATCCCGATGCCGGCGACGGTGACGCTCTCGCCGTTCGCGAGGACGTGCGCCACGGGGTGCTCCAGGGCATCGTCCACGGCCTTCGGCGCCACGACGATGGTGGAGTCGGTGGTGACCTTGGCGATGGCGTCGGCGTCGAGGTGGTCCGGGTGGATGTCCGTGATCAGCAGGACGTCTGCAGGCGGGTGCCCCGTGAGGTCTCCCTGGGACCAGGGGTCGACCCAGACGGTCGTGGACCCCAGCGAGAGGACCATCGTTCCGTGGTGGACGGCGTGCACGGTGAGCTCACCCGCGTCCGTGGGGACCCGGAGCGCCCGGCCGTCCGCGGTGGCCGCGCGCGGGACCGGGGCGACCGAGCCCTCCCCGACGGGCTCCGGTGCTACAGGAGGTGGCGGCGTTCCGGGGGAGCAGGCGAGAAGGAGGGGGAGCATGTGGACCTCGCGTGCACTCTACCTCTGGAGCCGGGCCCACGGGGTATGCTCCGCGTCATGCTCCTCTGGCTCGCTACCGCCCCTGCCGTGACGTGTGTGGCCACGGTCGGGACGCACAACGACCTCGCGATCGCCGTCTCCTCCCACCAGACGCCCATCTGCGTCACGGGCGACATCGACGTGTCCTTCGCATCCCTCTACGTCACGGTGGACACGGAGATCGTGGGCATCGCGCCCGTGCCGCCGGTGCTCACCCAGGGCTCCTCGCAGGACGGGTTCTTCGTGGTGCAGGGGGGGACGCTGACCCTCCGCGACCTCGTGCTGGACGGGGGTGGGACGTCCCCTGGCGTGCGTGTCTCGGGCTCCGCGGGCCTGCAGCTCGACGGCGTGGAGATCCGGGCGACGTCAAGCAGCACGGGAGCCGCGATCCAGGCCGTCACCACCGGTGCTCTCGCGGTGCGCAGGAGCTGGATCCACGGCGCCGTCTCCACCTCCGACGGCGGGGCCCTGCACGTCACCGGCGGGGGCACGCTCGTCGTGGAGGGCAGCCACCTCGACGGGAACCGCGGGCGCTACGGGGGGGCCGTGTGGGTCGAGGGTCTGGCCTCCCTCGTCGTCGAGGACACCACCTTCGCGCGCAACGTCGCGGACCAGGGTGGGGCCGTGCAGGCGACCGACACGCCGGTGGGGATCCACGGGTCGTCGTTCCTGCAGCAGGACGCGAGCGATGGGTACGGGCGGGGGGCGATCCACACCCTCCGGGGCTCGCTCGCCGTGACCGGGTCCCGGTTCCTCGGCAACCTGGGCGACAACGCCGGAGCGCTCGACGTCCGCGACCCTGGCGCGGGCAGCCGGCTGGAGGACGTGCTCCTCTGCGGGAACACCACCGACGCGGGCTCCAGCGTGGGCGGCATGTACCTCTCGCAGCCCGCGACGTTCACGGTGTCGCGGAGCTGGTTCCTGCTGAACGAAGGCACGCGCGACACGATCGACTTCATCGCGGGCGGCCCCAACACCCTGCGCATCCTGGACTCCACCATCGTGGGCACGGGCGACCAGCTCTTCGCCTCCACATCGGCGGGTGCGCGCGTCGAGCTCGAGCGCTCCATCATCCGCGGCGACCTCGACGTGAACGGGTCGACCGAGGGTGTGTCCACGTGCAGCGTCATCCAGGGGAACCCGCGGAACAACTGGACCCAAACGGACCCCGTCACCACCGACCCCATCGTGCTGACGTCGTGTGACCCGGGTGTCCTGCGGACGTTTCTCCAGGCGCCCCCCACCGTGCCCTGCATGTCGGGCGCCGCGGGAACGCCCGCCAGCCCCGACACCGACGGGGATGGCTGGCCGGACGCGCTGGACTGCCGACCCACGGACCCCGACGTGCACCCGGAGGCCCCCGAGGCGTGCAACCTGCGCGACGACGACTGTGACGGGTACGTCGACGAGTCGGTCACCGTGGCGAGCTGGGCGGATCGGGACGGCGACGGGCTCGGTGACCCCGGAAGCCCACAGGGCACCGGGCCGTGCCTGGCGGGTGCGGTCACGAACCCGGACGACTGCGACGACACGCGCGTGGGCCCGTGCGACTCCGGCGACACGGGCGGCTCCGTCGAGGCGGACGCGGACGCGGACGCCGACAGCGACGCGGACACGGACGCCGACGCGGACAGTGACGCCGACAGCGACGCCGACAGCGACACGGACCCCGCGCCATCGCAGGCGCCGCCCGTGGGCGTGCTCTGCCGGGCGGGCGTGGGGCCAGTGGAGCTCGGGCTGTCCTGGCTCCGCCGCCGCTAGAGCGCCTTGCCGCGCGGCGTGTGCAGCGCGCGGATGGCCTCCCTGACGAACACCGCCAGGCCTGGGGCCAGGGCGTCGTAGTGGGCCGCGAAGCGTGGGTCGTCCGCGTACATCTCGCCCAACCCGGCATGGATCTCGGGGGTGCAGTCGTAGAACCAGCGCGAGATGTGCTGCCGGTGGGCCTCGGCCGCCTGCAGCGCGTCCGGGTGACCCGGCGCCACGCCGGCCCGCAGGAGCTCGGCCAGGCGGGCCTCCACGCGGGCCAGGTCCTCGCGCATGGCGGCCCAGTCGGCCTTCGTGTAGCGCGACGTGCGCCGCTGGCTCTCCGCGAAGGCCTCGGTGTCCCCCCAGCGCTCGGCGACCTCCGCCTCGTACGCCGCGGGGTCGAACCCCTCGAAGAGCACCGTCAGGTCGGTGTCCTCGAGCGGTACCCCTTCGATCCGCCGCTGGATGGCGGCGTCCACGGCGGCGATGCGCGCGTTGATCCCTCCGAGCTGCTCCACGAGCCGCGCCCGCTGGAGCCGCAGGGTCTCGAGGGGGTCGCCGGCAGGGTCGTCGAGGAGCTGGCGGATCTCGTCCAGCGGGAAGCCCAGCGTGCGCCAGGTGAGGATGGCGTGGAGCCGGTCGAGGTCGGCCTGGTCGTACGAGCGGTAGCCGTTCGCGCGGTTCCTCGACGGAGCGAGCAGGCCCTCGTCCTCCCAGTGGTGCAGGGTGCGCACGGTGACGCCGGTGAGGCGAGCGATCTCGCCGATGGTCCGCTCGGGCATGGGTTCCTCCTGCCAGCACGCTGGACCCTCACGCCACGTGAGGGTCCAGCGGGCGGCTTGACATCGGGTGCCTCCGGCATAGACACAGCCCGACGATCTCTGTGGCACGGCGGGTGGTCCGCCGATTCAGGCAGACCCGCCATGGCCCACCGCGCTGCGGAGATTCGCATACGACAAAGGAGATTTCCATGGCACTGACGGCACAGGACAAGTCCTCGATCGTCGACGAGTTCGCGACCGCCGAAGGCGACACCGGCTCGGCGGAGGTCCAGGTGGCCCTGCTCACGCATCGTATCAAGTACCTCACGGAGCACTTCCAGACGCACAAGAAGGACCACGCCAGCCGGCGCGGCCTCCTGAAGCTGGTCGGCCAGCGGCGCAAGCTGCTGAAGTACGTGAAGAACAAGGACGAAGCGCGTTACCAGTCGCTCATCCAGCGTCTCGGCCTCCGCCGCTGACGCGACAGGGCGGCCCTCGTGGCCGCCCTTCGTTCTTTCAGGGTCCCGCCGGGACGTTCCGGCGGCCAACCAAGACAACCACCGCACGCGGCCCCTCGTTCACAGGTCTTCCAGGCCGCGGGAGCCTTCTCCCGCCGCCCGGTAGGCTTGTCCGAATGTGGAGGTGTCGGGTGCACGCGAGGGCGCAGGTGCGCCCGAGGAGAACCTCCATGAATCATGTGGTGAAGTCCGTCGAGATCGGCGGCAACACGATCACCTTCGAGACCGGGAAGTACGCCAAGCAGGCGTCCGGCGCCGTCATCGTCCGCCAGGGCGACTCCATGGTGCTCTGCACCACGGTCTGTGCGGCCGCCGAGCGCGTGTTCGACTTCCTGCCGCTCACCATCGACTACCAGGACCGCAACGGCGCCAACGGCACCATCCCCGGCGGCTACCTGAAGCGCGAGGGCCGCTCCTCCGAGCGCGAGACCCTCGTGAGCCGGGTCATCGATCGGTCCATCCGCCCGATGTTCCCGAAGCACTTCCGGGCCGAGCTCCAGGGCATCGCCACCGTGATGTCCTACGACAAGGACGCCGAGACCGACGTGCTCTCCCTCTGCGGGATGGCGGCGTCCTTCCACGTGTCCGACGCTCCGATGACCCAGCCGATCGCCGGCGTGCGCATCGTGCGCGTGAAGGGTGAGTTCAAGCTCAACCCCACGTTCGACGAGGCACGCGAGGCCGACATCAACCTCATCGTGGCCGGCACGAAGGACGCCATCACGATGGTCGAGGGCGGCGCCCGCGAGGCCGACGAGGACGCGATGCTCGACGCGTTCGACATCTGCCAGGACGCCATCCGCAAGCTCATCGCCTGCATGGAAGAGCTCCGCGCCGCCGCCGGCAAGGAGAAGGTCGAGGTCCCCGCTCCCCGCGAGCTCGACGCCGCCATCGTGGCCGCCGTCGCCGAGAAGGGCAAGGCCCGCCTCGTCGAGGCCCTCGCGGTCCCCGGCAAGCACGAGCGCGGCGAGGCCATGAAGGCCGCCCGTGCCGCCACGGTGGCCGAGGTCACGGCCGGCATGGCGGACGACGCTGTGGCCCAGGCCACGGCCGACGCCAAGGGCGCCTGGGAGAAGCTCGTCAAGAAGACCATGCGCGGCACGGTCATCGCCACGCGCACCCGCATCGACGGCCGCGCTCCCGACGAGATCCGCGACATCTGGTGCGAGGTCGGCATGGCGCCCCGCGCCCACGGCTCCGCCATCTTCACCCGCGGTGAGACGCAGGGCTTCGTGAACATCGCGCTCGGCACCGAGCCGGACGCCCAGCGCATGGAGCTCCCGTACAACCGGGACCACAAGCGCAACTTCATGCTCACGTACGTGTTCGCGCCCTACTGCACGGGCGAGGCGCGTCCGCTCCGCGGGCCCAAGCGTCGCGAGATCGGCCACGGCGCCCTCGCGCGTCGCGCCATCCTCTCGGTGCTCCCCACGTTCGAGGAGTTCCCCTACGTCATCCGGTCCACCTCCGAGATCATGGAGTCCAACGGCTCCAGCTCGATGGCCACCGTGTGCGGCACCACCCTGGCGCTCATGGACGCCGGTGTCCCGATCAAGGAGCCCGTCGCGGGCATCGCGATGGGCCTCGTGAAGGAGGGAGCCGACTTCGCGGTGCTCTCCGACATCCTCGGTGACGAGGACGCCCTCGGCGACATGGACTTCAAGGTCTGCGGCACGAAGAACGGCATCACGGCCTTCCAGATGGACTGCAAGGTCGAGGGCGTGTCCCGCGAGATCATGAAGAAGGCGATGGCCCAGGCGCGCGACGGCCGCCTGCACATCCTCGGCGAGATGCTCAAGACCCTCCCGTCCGTGCGCACCGAGATGAGCCCCTACGCGCCGCGCATCACCACCCTGCACATCAAGCAGGACAAGATCCGCGACATCATCGGGCCCGGCGGCAAGGTCATCCGCGGCATCCAGGAGGCGTGCGACGTCCGGATCAAGGTCGAGGACTCCGGCCGCGTCGACGTCGCGTCGACCAGCCAGGAGGCCACCGACAAGGCCATCCAGATGATCCGCGAGATCACGCAGGAGGCCGAGATCGGCGCCCTCTACGTGGGTGTCGTGAAGCGCATCGTGGACTTCGGCGCCTTCGTCGAGATCTTCCCGGGCACCGACGGCCTCGTGCACATCAGCCACCTGGCCCACGAGCGGGTCGACAAGGTCACCGACGTCCTGCACGAGGGCGACGAGGTACTGGTCCGCGTGATCGACGTCGACCGCTCCGGCAAGATCCGGCTCTCCCGCAAGGAAGCCCTCGAGGCGATGTGAGATGAGGGTCCCCGTCCGCGTGAAGATCCTCCCCCACGGGGAAGGCCTGCCCCTGCCGGACTACCAGACGGCGGGTGCGGCAGGAGCCGATCTGCACGCGGCGGTGGCCGAGCCCTGGGTGCTCCAGCCCGGTGAGCGCGTCCTCGTGCCCTGTGGGTTCGCGGTCGCGCTGCCGCCGGGCTGGGAGCTCCAGGTCCGTCCGCGGTCGGGGCTGGCCGTGAAGCGCGGGATCACCGTGCTGAACGCGCCCGGCACCATCGACTGCGACTACCGCGGCGAGCTCAAGGTCCCGCTCGTCAACCTGGGCCAGGAGCCCTGGACCCTCGAGCGCGGCGCGCGCATCGCGCAGTGTCTGCTCGCGGAGGTCCATCGGGTGGACTGGGAGGTCGTGGACGACTTCGAGTCGACACCGCGGGGCTCCCGGGGCTTCGGCAGCACCGGCTGAGCGCAGCCTTCCGCCGCTCCCGGTAGACTTCGCGGTCTGGAGGGAGCATGTGGCTCGTGGTGTTCGCAGGATGGGCCGGGGCTACCACCCTGGAGGTCGTGGGCCCGTGCGGTGTGGTCACCGGGGTCGAGGTCGATCCGTCGGGCAAGGAGGTGGGGCTGCCCTACGCGGGCGACTTCGGGTACGCACGCTACGGCGCGGTGCGCCTGCCGATGGACTTCCTCGCGGCACAGAACGACCTCGACCTGGGAGGTGGCGGCTTCGGTACCGGTGACCTCCTGGTCCTCGGTGCGACCGCCGAGACGGAGCTGGCGTTGGGCTTCCTGTTCCCCATCGACACCTGGTCGTCTTCGGGGCCACTGCCGCCCGACCTCGATCTGCTCGCAGCCACCGAGGTCTTCTCCACCAGCCCGGGGTGCCCGGCGACGCTGGCGGACTCCGTGCTGGACATCACGGGGCTCACGCCGTTGGACCGCGCGGTGGCGGCCGCGAACACGGCCTACCCGCTCGGTGCCCCCGTCCACCCCGGCGCACCCACGCGCCTCCGCCCGTCCACGCTCGATGCCGCGCTCCAGGTCCCTGCGGATCTCCTGGTCGCCGCGGGATGCGAGGTGTCGCAGACGTACGGGTGGCTCGGCGGCGCCTACCGCGCGGGAAAGGCGGACGGCGTGCTCGGCGAGCAGGCCCTTGCCTACACGCTGACGGGCGGGCTGGGCGGTGGGCACGTCAGCGGCGACCGCGACGGCGAGGCCTTCGGTGCTGTCGTCGGAGCCTACGACGGTCCCCGGTTCGTCGCGGATCTCCCGGCCCTCGGTGCCTTCCTGTTCGGGGTGAATGCCCGTGTCCAGGGCGCCCGGGGCGTGTTCGTGGGCGCCGAGGCCACCTGCCCGATCGGCACGTCACCACAGACGGCCCTCGCTCCCTGGTTCCACGGCGATCTCACGGGGCTCGACCCCGTCGACGTGCTCGAGGGCCCGTGGAGCGTGTCCTCGCCGGACTGCGGCGTGCTCACCGCCACCTGGACCTTCGTCCGCAACGACGAGCCCCTGTACTGGGACGTCCCGGAGCTCGGTGCCGTGGCCACGGTCGGTGGGCCGTCCACCTACGACCTCACCGTCTCGGGAGGCGCTGCGCAGCTCACCGTGACGGGCGACACGTTCACGGGCCAGCTCGTCACCCCGTTCACCGGAATCTGCCAGCTGGAGGGGGTGCGCCAGTGACGCTCCTCGTCTCCTCACGAGTGGGGCCCGCTCCGCTCAGGTAGACTGCGGACCCTGGAGGGAGCATGTGGCTCTGGATCGCGTGGGCGTGGGCGTCTTCCGTCGAGGTCACGGGGCCCTGTGGTGTCGCGGTGGTCGATGTGGACACCGCTGGGCTGGTCGCCAGCTCTTCCCCCGTGTCCGGGGCGTTCGGCAGCGGCCGCTTCCCCGTCGAGCGAGCTGCCCTCGACCTCCTCGCCTTCGCAGATGACGCCGACGCGGGCGTCGGGCTGGGCCTGACCGACGTGGTGGTGGTCCTCTCGAGCGCTGACATCTTCGACAGGTTGATGTTCGTCTTCCCCACGAACACCTGGACGGAGGGGGGGTCGGTCGCCGGCCTCGACCTGGCCTCGGCCACCGCGGTCTTCATCGGGAACACCACCCCGAGCAGCGCCTGCGGACCGGCCCTGGCCGACTCCGTGCGGGACCTCACCCACGTCTCCGCTGTCGAACGGGCCGCAGAGGCCGCGAACGCGGCCTACCCCACGGGCAGCCCGATCAGCCCGTCCGCCCCGACGCGACTTCGTCCCACCACGCTGGAGTCGGCCCTGCAGGTCCCCACCGACCTCCTGGTGTCGGAGGGATGTGAGGTGGGGGCGAAGCACCGGTGGGTCGGTGGAGGCTACCGGGCTGGCCAGGCGAACGGGGTGGTGGGCGAACAGGCGCTCGGCTACGCCCTCCAGGGGCGGGCTGGAGGCGGGCTCGTCGCAGGAGACCGCGACGGAGACCTGTTCGGCGACCGCATCGGGGCCTTCGATGGACCTCGCTTCGTCGCCAACCTTCCGGGCGCGGGCTCGTTCCTGTTCGGGATCAGTGCGCGTGTCCAGGGCGCCCGGGGCGTGTTCGTGGGCGCCGAGGCCACCTGTCCGTTCGGTTCTTCACCGGAGTCGGCCCTCGCTCCGTGGTTCCACGGTGACCTCTCCGGGCTCGACGGCGACGTTGTTCTCGAGGGTGCGTGGACCGTGTCCTCGCCGGACTGTGGCGACTTCAGCACCACCTGGACCTTCATCCCCAACGACGAGCCCCTCTACTGGGACATCCCCGAGCTCGGGGGGGTGGCGACGGTCATCGGGCCATCCACGTTCGACATCGTGGTCCCTGGAGGCGGTTTGCAGATCACGGTGACCGGCGACACCTTCACAGGCTCCACCCCAGCCTGCCAGTTCGACGGGGTGCGCCAGTGATGCCTCGAACGGTCCCGGGTACATGGTGGTGAGCCGGCGCGACCCGACCGTCCTGCGTGCGGACCTCGAGGCCGTGGCGGACCCCTCGCGGGCGCCGGCCATGAAGGCCTACCTGAAGGGCCACTTCGACTTCCTGGGCGTCACGTCCACGGACCGCAAAGCCGTTCAGAAGCCCTGGATCGCGGCTGGAAAGGGTCTGTCGGGCGACGACCTCGCCGCCGATGCCCTGGCCCTGTGGGAGGACCCCGCCCGCGAGCTCCAATACATCGCGATCGACGACCTCCGTCGCTGGGCGAAGAAGCTCGGGCCCGACCAGCTCCCCGCCGTCGAGCACCTCATCCGCACGAAGTCCTGGTGGGACTCCGTGGACGCGCTGGCGGCCCACGTCGTGGGGGCCATGGTGCGCAAGCACCCCGAGCTCACGCCCGTGATGGACGCCTGGATCGACGACGACGACATGTGGATCGCGCGCACCGCCATCCTGCACCAGCTCACGTGGCGGGAGGCCGCGGACGAGGACCGCCTGTTCGGGTACTGCGTGCGCCGGATGGACCACAAGGATTCCTTCATCCGCAAGGCCATCGGGTGGGCCCTCCGGCAGCACGGTCGCGTGCGTCCCGATGCGGTCCGGGCCTTCGTGGAGGCCCATGCAGACGGGCTCTCCGGGCTCTCCAGGCGCGAGGCCCTGAAGCACCTCTGACCGTCAGGGCAGCGCGAGCGCCAGGCCCAGTCGTGCCCCGAGGCTCCATCCCGCGTCCTGCGTCCAGGAGACCGGCAGCCCGACGACCAGGTTGGCGTAGGCGCCGAACGTGACCTCTGGACGCACGCGCCAGCCAGGGAGGCCGTCCTTCACGGTGCGACCGAGGAGCAGGCCCGGGCGGACCCAGTGGCGGTGCAGCACCCGGCAGCGCATGCCGTGGCCCCGCTCGTGCTCGTAGGTGTCGCCCAGGAGCGAGTGCGAACCGATCCCGTAGAAACGACCCGCAGGCGTGGTCTCGTAGAACGCCACCAGCGTGCTGCCAGCCCCGATCGACGCCCCGATCGCGGGCTCCAGCCCTCGCGGTGACGCGGTGGCGCCCGCCCAGACGCGCGGGATCGGGAACGCGGAGTAGACGTCGATGCGGCGGTCGGGTCGCTTCGTGGGCTTCGATGTCACGATCGCGATCGGGGACGTGGGCGGAGGAGCGGGGCAGGTGTGCTGCGCGAGGACCTCCCGGGGCTCCAGATCTGCACCGATCCAGACCTCGCAGCGGCCCGTGCGGCCGTCGACCACGATCTCGCTGCCCGAGCCGTCGTAGGGGCCAGGGAGGCGACGCTCCACTGGATTGGGGCAGCAGGCGGCGAGGTCCCGCCAGCGGAAGTGGGCGTCCAGGTACGGGTGGTCGCCCGTTCGGACGCGTGCAGACGACTGCCGCAGCGCTGTGGTCCGGTCGATCACGTCGCGCAGGTCGCAGTCCGAGCGGCCCTCGAGGGTGCAGAGCCAGAGGGCGACGTAGCGGTGGGCCGTTTGGTCGAGGTCGAGCTGGATCACGTGGTCCCCGGGCCCACCGCCCCACATCGGGGGGGCCTCGTAGACGACCCAGAGCAGCACGTCGTCCCGGGGAGGTCCGGCGCGCTCCGGGGCCGCTTCGACCTCGGCCCACGCGGCGGCCCGCGCCTCGGCTGTGGCGCTCGTCCAGACGGCCATGTCCCCCAGGCGGTGGGCTTCGTCCCAGTCTGATGCGAGCGCGAGGGTGGTCAGGAGATGCATGCGGCACGTACGCTCCCCGGCGCCGTCCATTCGACGGGCTCCTCGACCGGATCCGCGCTGGCCGGCATACTGCGGGCTCCAATCGGGGTGCACGATGCGGACACGGCTGCTCGAGGGGGCCTCGCTGCTCGCGGTCTCGGCGGGGCTCGGGGGGCTCCTGCTCGCCAGGATGCTCGGCGCCCACTGGAACGTCTGGCTGCTGTTCGGCATGGCGGGGGTCCCCGTGTTCGTCGTCGGACGGGCCCTGGCGAGCTGGCGTGGGTGGCTGGGCCCCTCCCCGGTCTCTCGCGACGCTCCGGCATCTGCCCGGGCTCACGCGGTCCTCCGCGCGCCGGCCTGGCTCCTCGGCGCGGTCGCGGTCTGGCTGGCCGTCCTGCCCATCCAGGTCGGTGATTCGCTGGGCGAGGTGCGCGTGTACATCGTGGTCACCGCGGCCTTCGGGGTGCTCGCTGCGCTGGTGCCCCTGCGGACGGCCACCTGGTCGGGCTCCCTCGGGCTCGCGGCGGTCGCTGGCGTCTTCGGTTGGGACCTGATCACCGGGCTCTCCGGTCCCGCCGAGCCCACCGTGCAGCTCGCGTCGCCGTTCGCCGAGCCTGCAGTCGTCTTCCACGGTGGCGGCAGCCCGCTGTTCAACCACCACGCGCCCATCCCCCAGCAGCACGACGCCGTCGACATCGTGCTCGCACCCGGCGGCAGCGAGCAGGTCGGTGATCCCGCGACCCTCGAGGGCTGGGCGTGCTTCGGGGCGGACGTGCTGGCACCGGCCGACGGCGAGGTGGTCGCCGCGGTCGCGGATCTGCCGGACATGCCGATCGGCGAGGTCGACCGCGACAACCTCGCGGGCAACCACCTCGTCGTCCGGCTCGCCGACGAGCGCTTCCTGCTCCTCGCCCACCTGCAGCGGGGGAGCCTGCGCGTCGGTCCCGGCGACACGGTGGCCCGCGGCCAGCCGCTCGCGCGATGTGGGAACAGCGGGAACACCAGCCAGCCCCACCTGCACCTCCAGGTCCAGACGGGTCCTGCCTTCTCCAACCACGACCCCGACCTCCGCACGGTCGGGCTGCGATGGGAGCACGTGGAGCGCGGTGGACGCGTGATGGACGGGTCGCCGGCACGCCGGAACGACGTCCTGCTCCCCACGCGCTGACCCACTCCCTACTGGAAGCGGCTGCAGCGTCCGTTCGCGTCCACGACCACGTACGCGGTCTCCCCTTGCAGCACGGTGACCGTACCGCAGGGCTGCAGGGCCAGGAGGTTGGGCCCGATGCGGACCTCCCAGGTCCCGCTTCCAATCGGACCCACCTGATGGCCGCCAGGGGCCCGCTCGCCGAAGAGCATCGCGGGCCCCGGGAAGTCGACGAAGATCGCGGCGTCGTGGGCGTGGTCGGAGGCCTGGAAGGCGTCGGCCGCCGCTGTGGCGGCGTCGATCCAGGGGCGGGCGTCCTGGCCGGCGCGCTCGCTCGCGAGCTCGCCGATGAGCCGCATCTTCTCGGAGTTGGAGAGGCCCTCGGCCTGGAGCTGCTCGTACAGGGCGCGATCGGTGGCGTCCGGGGGCCCGAGGACCTGCTCCGCGAGGTCGGAGGGGCCCCAGGGTGTGGGTGTGTCGCCCTCCTTCCAGGGAGTGGGGGGACGCTGCACGGTGCCCATGAACGGCACGGCCAGGAAGAGGCCCGCGAAGACCGCGCCCGACGCGGTCAGGACCCCGAGCACGACGAGGGTGATGGTGAGGGGCAGCGCACGGCCGATCCCACGGGTCCGGGTCGCGCGGGGGGCCGGCGGCACGGAGGCGTCGACGGGTACGACGTCCAGCTCGCCTTCGCGGACGACCTCGGCGACCTCCGGGACCGCGGCGACCTCCGTGACCTCGGCCAGGTCGAGATCCAGGGTTCGGGAGTCGTCGTCGAAGGTCGCTGTCGGCGCGCTCTCCCGGGATGCCGGCGCGTTCTCCCGCGATGTCGGTGCGGGGGTGTACATGGCGCCCGACAGGCGCTGCTCGGTGATCTGCCGTCCCTGCAGCTCGCCTTCGCCGGCCGGGGTGGTGGGCCAGTGGGCGTCGCGGCACCACCTCCGGAGGGTCTGGCCGGGCAGGTCCTCCACCCGATCGTCGAGCGTCACCGCGAGGTCCGCCGCCGTGGGACGGGCCCGGGGGTCGAACGCGAGCAGCGAAGCCAGGAGCTCCCGGACGTCCGGGGGGCACTCCAGACCCGCCAACGCGGACCGGATGCGGGCGTCGTGGTCGGCCGCCTGCATCGCCAGCCGGAAGTGCTCGCGAGGCGACAGGTCTTCGAACAGCCGGGCGCCGGAGAGGGCCTCGTGGAGGGTCACGCCGAGTGCGTAGACGTCGCTCGCAGGGTCGTCGTGGATGTCGTCGAACCGCTCGGGCGCCATGTACCAGGGGCTCCCCAGCACGGCGTGGGTCTGCGTGCGGGCCTCCCGGCGCGCGTCCGCGGCCTTCGCGATGCCGAAGTCGAGCAGCCGGACGTCCGCGTGGCGGCCCACCCGGATGTTGCTCGGCTTGATGTCCCGGTGCACGAGGTGGAGCGGCACGCCTTCCGGCCCCGTGCTCGTGTAGGCCGCGTGCAGGGCGTCCGCGGTGCGGGCGATGACCTCGAGCGTGGCCCGCAGGGGCAGGCCGGCCCGGATGCATTCATCGAGGTCGGCCCCGTCGACGTACTCGGTGACGAGCGCGATGCGACCGTCGAGGAGCACCAGGTCGTGGACCTTCAGCACGGCGGGATGGTTGAGCGTGCCGAGCAGGCGGGCCTCGTCGCGGAGCCGCTGGATGGGCTGGCTCCGGGGGTCGAGCCCGCGGTGCAGGACCTTCAGCGCCACCTCGCTCTCGACGCCACCCGGGCTGCGCATCGTCGCGAGGTACACCTCACCGAAGCCGCCCGATCCCAGGCAGCGGTCGATGGAGAACTGGCGGAGGTCGGGTTCCACGCAGGGATCGACTAACCAGCGGGCTTCGGCCCGGCCGGCGGCCGGTGTTCCTCGGCGACCGACGCGCTAGTCCGCGCAGGATGGAGCACCGGGCCGACATCGAGGGGCTGCGCGCCGTCGCCGTGCTCCTGGTGGTGCTGTTCCACGCCCGGCTCGGTGTGACCGGCGGGTTCGTGGGCGTGGACGTGTTCTTCGCGCTGTCCGGCTACCTGATCACGACCCTGCTCGTCCGGGAGCACGAGCGTAGCGGGCGGATCGACCTGCTCCGGTTCTACGGACGCCGCGTGCGACGCCTGCTGCCCGCGTCCTTCGCCGTCGTGGTCACGGTGCTCGCGGTGGGGTCCCGCGTCCTCGCGCCCGACGAGCAGCGGGATCTGGCGCGCACCGCCCAATCTGTCGCGCTGTACGCGAGCAACCTCCGCTTCGCCTGGGAGGCCGGCGACTACTTCGGCGACCTGGAGTCGAACGCGCTCCTGCACACCTGGTCCCTCGGCGTGGAGGAGCAGTTCTACGTCCTGTGGCCCCTGGCGCTCGTCCTCGCGCTCCGGGTGCGCCAGACCGTGCCCTTCGTGCTGGCCACCGTCCTCCTCGGGCTACCCGCGGCCGCGTGGGCGGTGGGGACGAACGCCTCGTGGGCCTTCTTCCTCTCGCCCCTACGCGCCTGGGAGCTCGCGCTCGGGGCCCTCGGCGCGCTCTGGGCACCCACGCGGCTCGCGTGGATGCGGGGCACCGCGTGGTCGGTCGCCGGCGCCCTCGCCGTCGTGCTGCCCGGGTTCCTCTACACCGGTGACACACCGTTCCCCGGAGTCGCGGCCCTTCCGGCGACCCTCGGCACCACCGTGCTCCTCGTCGCGGGCGCGGGGAGCGTGGGTCCCGTCCAACAGGCCCTGTCCATCGGGCCGCTCAGGCTGCTCGGGCGCCTGTCCTACGCGTGGTACCTCTGGCACTGGCCCGTGCTCGTGCTCCTGCCGGTCTGGCTGCTCCGCGAGCCCACGTCCATCGAGGTCCTCGCGGGTCTCGGGCTCTCGCTGCTGCTGGCCTGGGCGTCCTTCCACGTCGTCGAGCAGCCGCTACGGGGCCACGCGCGCCTGCAGCCGACCGGTGCCTCCCTGGCGCTCGGGGCTCTGCTGACGGCGGCGGGCGTGGGTCTGTCGTTCGTGGCGCTGGACCACGCGGACACCCTCTCGGCGACCCCGGAGCTCCGCGAGCTCGTGAAGGCGCGGGCCACGAAGCCCCGGCTGTACCGCCAGGGCTGTAACGCCGACCACGAGGACATCACGTTCGACGCCCGGCGCTGTACGACGGGTGAGCCCGACGCGCCGCGGGTGGTGCTCTTCGGCGACAGCCACGCCGCCCAGTGGGCTCCACCTCTCCGAAAGCTCGCCGAGCGCGGGGAGATCCGGCTCACCACGCTCACCAAGTCCTCCTGCCGCCCGATCGGTGAGGCCCGACGGCTCGCGGTCATCGGGCGCGAGTACACCGAGTGCGCCGTGTGGTTCGAGAACGTGCTCGAGGCGCTGCCGGGCCTGCGGCCCGCGGTGGTGCTCGTGGGCGGCCGTGTGCTCGGACCCACCGAGGAGGCCTGGCGCGCCGGGCTCTCGCGCGTGGTGGAGACGTCCCGTGCGGCGGGTGCCCAGACCGTGTTCCTCGAGGGCGTGCCGGTGCTCCCGGGCGACGTGAGCCCCTGCCTGGCCCGCAGCGTCGTGCGGGGCCTGGACCCCGCGGACTGTCACTTCGTGCCCCGGGAGCGCCCCGCCTACGACCGTGTGATCCGGGACATCGCGCAGGCGCCCGACGTCTGGGTGGCCGAGGTGGCGGCCGACACCTGCCCGGACCACGGCGGGGGCGCCTGCGGTGCGGTGTTCGAGGGCATCCCCATCTGGCGCGACCGCTCGCACGTCTCGGTGCCCTTCGCGCTCACGCAGCGTCGTCGCCTGCAGAGGGCGCTGCGAGGGCCTCTCAGCGCAGCCAGTGGTGAGGCAGCGCGTGGAGGACGTGCCCGTCCCGACCCACCATCGTCTCCGCCGCCACCATCGCGTTGAAGATGGCCTCCTCGGTCGCCTCGGCGGTCGCTTCGAAGACGGGGTCGATGAACGCGTCGTGGAGTCGCGGTGTGCTCAGGAACGGGGGGACACCGAGGTCCCGGAAGTCGGGCGCCGGTCGCGGGACCCGGGCGGACGGGGCGTTCGAGAAGGCGATGAGCAGGTCGCCGGAGCTGTGGCCCCCGATGCCGCCGGTGCGGCCGATGCCGAGCATGCCGCGCCGGCAGAGCCGCCCGAGCTGGCGGTCCGACAGCGGGATGTCCGTGGCGATGACCACGATGATCGACCCCTCCACGACCGCGGGCCGCTCCGGGGCGAGCTCGGGATGCTCGATGCCGAGGGGGCGTCCGTCGATCCGGAGGTGGTGCCGGCGACCGTAGTTCCCCTGCACGAGCACGCCGATGGTGTAGGGCGTACCGTCGATCGTGAGCACCCGCGAGCTCGTGCCGATGCCGCCCTTGAGCTGGAACAGCGCCATGCCGGTGCCGCCACCCACGTTGCCCTCGGCGACGGGCCCGTCGGTCGCTCCATCGAGGGCCGCGAGCACGTCGGCCCCGGTGACGTGCTGACCCCGGATGTCGTTGAGGAAGCCGTCGTAGGTCTCGGCGACCACGGGGATGACGAAGTCGTCGGCGAGCCCGTCGTTCGCGACCAGCCAGTCCACGGTGGCCCGGTGGGCGACCCCGACGGACAGCGTGTTCGTGAGCACGATGGGCGTCTCGAGGACGCCGTACTCGTCGACCTGGGACCGACCGGTGATCTCGCCGGCCCCGTTGAGCACACCGATGGCGGCCGGGCATCGCGACCGGTAGATCGAGCCCCCGTGGGGGAGGATCGCCGTGACCCCCGTGCGCACGGGCCCTTCGCCGACGACGAGCCGGCCTTCGCCACGCACGAGGGTGGTGTGCCCGACCCGGACGTCGGGGACGTCGGTGATGGCGTTGAGGGGGCCGGGCGGGTGGATGCCGGGGACGATGCCGAGGTCGCGGAGGCGCATCCCCCCGGGTTACCCCGGCCCATGCGTCGCCGCTCGTTCCTGCAGGTTGCTGCCGCCACGGGGGCCCTGGCGTCCGCCGGGGCGGCCGCGGGGATCGCGGCGATCCAGCCCCGCCGTCGCGCGTGGCCGGCCTTCGCGGACGGCACGCGCGACACGCCGGAGCGCGCGCGGCGGGTGGTGGTGGTCGGGGGTGGGCTCGCGGGCATGAGCGCTGCCGCCACCCTGGCCGAGCGCGGGTACGAGGTGGTGCTCCTGGAGGCCGCTCCCGACCTCGGGGGCAAGCTGGCCGGCTGGCCCGCGGAGGTCCTGGGGGAGACGGTCCCCATGGAGCACGGCTTCCACGGGTTCTTCTCGCAGTACTACAACCTCCGCGACCTGCTCGCCCGGGCCGGCGCGGACCGCGACCTCGTGCCCCAGCCGTCCTACACGGTGCTCTTCGCCGATGGTCGCGAGGAGCCCTTCGCGGCCGGCATGCTGCCGTTCCCCCTCGACCTCCTGGAGGTCCTGGGGCGCTCGCCTTCGCTCGGCTTCGCGGACGTCGCGGGCGACCGGCCGGGCATGAACGCCCTGCTCGCCTACGACCCCGAGCGTACGTTCGCCCGCTGGGACGGCCTGGACGCCGAGACCTTCGTGAAGGAGGGCGTGCTGGAGGGGCCGTTCGCGGACCTCGTGCTCCGCCCGTTCGGCCAGGCGTCGATGAACGCCCTCGAGGGGTTCTCGGCCGCCGAGCTCGTACGGTTCTTCCACTTCTACATGCTCGGGAACCCCGAGGGTCTCCGGTTCGAGGTGCTCGGTCGCGGCGTGCACCTGGCCGTGCTGGAGCCGCTGCGGGCCCACCTCGCGGAGCTCGGTGTGGACATCCGCACGTCGACCCCCGTGAACGCCGTGGTCTTCGGGGAGGACGGGCGCGCCAGGGGCGTACGGACTGGCGCTTCCGCGGGGTCCCCCTGCGCGGTGCCGGTGGAGGCGCTCGGAGCGGACTGGCAGGCCTGCGGCACGGCCTTCGTGCGGCGCACGTCGTCTGGCGTGGAGGCCCTGGACGGTCGCTGCACCCACATGGGCTGTCCGGTGCGCGTGAGCCACGACGGGTTCGCCTGTCCCTGCCACGGCGGGCGGTTCGACGCCGATGGACGTCCCACACAGGCGCCCCCCGAGAGCCCGCTCCGCCCGCTGTCCGTGCGGGTGGAGGACGGCGTGGCGACCGTCGACACCGGCCCCGTCGAGGAGTCCGTGGTGGAGGCGGACGCCGTGGTGCTGGCCATGGAGGTCCGCGGGCTCCGCGGGCTGGCACCGAGCCTGGAGGCCCACGCACCCCACCTGGCGCGGGCTGCGCGGCTCGAGGGCGAAGCGGAGCCGTACGCCGTGGTCCGCTTCTGGCTCGACAAGCCCGTGGACCCCGCCAGGACGGCCTTCTACACCGTCGCCGGCTACACGTGGACCGACAGCATCGCGACCTACTCGCACTTCCAGCAGCCCTACGTCGACTGGGCGGAGCGCACGGGTGGCTCGGTGGTCGAGTGCCACGCCTACGCGATCCCTCCGGAGCTCCAGGGGCCCGTGGAGACCTACCGGGACGCCCTGCTCGCCGAGCTCCGCCGCGCCTTCCCGGAGCTCGCGGAGGCCCGGGTGCTGCACGTGGAGGCCATGGCGCAGTCGAACTTCACGCGCTTCGCGCCGGGGGATCATGCGACGCGGCCGGAGGTGGTGACCGAGGTCGAGAACCTGTTCGTGGCGGGCGACCACGTGCGCCTGCCGTTCCCGGCCTTCCTGATGGAGGCGGCGGCGACGAGCGGCCGCCTCGCGGCCAACGCGATCTGTGCGGCGGACGGCGTGCGGGAGGCCCCGATCCACACGGTGGACCTGCGGGGCCCGCTCGCGGGGGTGGTCGATGCGTGACGCCCTCCAGAGCGCCGGCTCGTGGCTCACGGGCGGCGACTTCACGCCGGCCCAGCGCCAGAAGCTCGACGCCCACGAGGCCGAGGGCAACCAGCGTCGCCTGCGGCTCATCCTCCCGCTGATGTCGGCGTCGATGCTCCTGCTCGCCGCGCAGCTCGGTCCTGCTCCGGCGGGCGTGGACGCGCAGGAGATCCTGTTCCGGCACGCGATGGGGGCGGTGTACCTCGTGAGCGCGCTCGGGGGCTTCGTGCTCACGGGCCTCGTACTGCGCGGCGGGCCCGCGGTGCAGCGGGAGCTCCCGCTGCTCTCGAGCCTGGCGTACCTCGTGCACGTCTGCGCGGTGGTGGGGCTCGACCAGCTCTACCACCCGAAGATCACCGTGTACGCGGGCGCCTGCATGGGCATCGCGCTGCTCGTGTCCCAGACCGTCGGCCGGGTGCTGCTCACCTACGGCGTGGGTCTGGTGGCCTACAGCGCCGCCATCCTCGCGATGCAGAGCGACCCCGACCACCGCGTGAGCCTGCTCCGCATCGGCGTGCTCACCACGTCCTTCTGCTGCGTGCTCGCGGTGTTCCTGGTGGGCGCGCGCCGTCGCGACTTCCGGCAGACCCTGACGATCGAGGAGCAGCGCGAGGAGCTCGAGGACCTCAACCGGACGCTGGAGGACCGCGTGGCCCGGCAGGTGGAGGCCCTGACGCGCCGCACCGAGGAGGTCGAGCGCCTGAACCGTCAGCTCCAGGACCAGGTGAAGGACCGGTCGCGCGCGCTCACGGCGGCCCTCCGGCGGCTCGCACAGGGTGAGGCTGCGGCGGACGACCTCGAGGGGCGCGTGGTGGGTGGGCGCTTCGCGGTGGGCGCGCGGATCGCGGCCGGCGGGATGGGTGCCGTGTACGAGGGGCTCGACACGTCGTCCGGCGACGAGGTGGCCGTGAAGGTGATCCGCAGCTCGGGCCGCACGCCGCTCTCGATGTTGGAGCGGTTCCTCCGGGAGGCCGAGACGGTCGCCACGGTGGCCCATCCGGCGGTCGTCCGCATGCTGCACGTGGACATCGAGGACGACGGCACCTTCTACCAGGTGCAGGAGCTCGTGCGCGGCGAGACCCTCCAGGCGGCCCTGAAGCGCGCTGGGGGCCGGATGTCGCCCGAGGCGTCCATCCGGGTGCTCGCCACCCTCGCGGAGGCGCTGGCGGCCGCTCACGCGAAGGGTGTCGTGCACCGGGACGTGAAGCCCGCCAACATCATGCTCACCCGCGATCCTCCCGGCCTCAAGCTCCTGGACTTCGGGATCTCCAAGCTCGCGGCGGAGGACGGCACCCTCTACGAGGGCGAGGTGGGCTCGGACGTCTCGACGGATCGCCACCAGACCCGGGCGGGTGCCGTGATGGGCACACCGCAGTTCATGAGCCCGGAGCAGCAGGAGGACGCGAGCGGGGTGACGGATCGCGCGGACGTGTTCGCCCTCGGGGTGGTCGCCGGGGCCATGCTGCTCGGGGATCTCCCGTCTGCGGGATCCACCGGGGCCTTCGAGGGTCTCGTGCACCTGGAGGCCGACGTGCGGGCCCTGCTCGGCCGCTGCCTGCACGGCGATCCCCTCCAGAGGCCGTCCGCAGAGGATCTCCACGCGCGCCTGTCCACGGCCGGCTCGGGTGGCACGGTCCGTCCGCTGCACCACTTCGTGGCCTGGGACGCCCTGCGCGGCGACACCACCGACACGGAGGAGACGGTCTACTGACGGCCGTCGAATTCGCTACAGGGCGGGCCCGCACGGTCGATTGCACCACCACACGGGAGGTGCGACCTTGGCGGCACCGCATGCGTACAAGACCATCGAGCAGCCCCGACGGGTCGAAGGGCTGACGCGCGACGAGATCTGCAACCGGTACATGCGGAAGGTGCTGCTCATCGCGCGCCGTATCGCCGACCGGCTGCCGTCCGACTCGGCCATCGGCGTCGACGACCTGGCCGGGTGGGGGGCCATCGGGCTCCTCGAGGCGTTCGACCGCTTCGACCCCGACCAGAAGATCAAGTTCAGCACGTTCGCCGAGTACCGCATCCGCGGCGCCATGGTGGACGCGCTCCGGACCCACGACAGCTTCTCCCGGCGCCGTCGGCAGCTCGCGAAGCGGATCGACGCGGTCCGGCACCAGCTCCGCGGGCGGACCGGGGTGGACCCCGAGCCCATCGCGTGTGCCCGCGAGCTCGGGATGACCCTCGAGCAGTACCACGAGGCCCTCGGCAAGGTGCGGTCGGTGACCCACGTGTCGCTGATGGCCAACGACGACGAGGGGCGTCCGCTCACCGAGGTCATCCCGTCGGAGACGCGCGCACCGGACGACGAGCACGACCGCGAGGAGACCCGCACGCTGCTCCGGAACGCCGTGAACGAGCTCGGCGACCGCGAGCGCCAGGTCATCCTGATGTACTACGGCAAGCAGATGTCGGGTGCGGAGATCGCCGCTGTGTACGGCGTCACCGTGAGCCGCGTCTCCCAGATCCTCTCGGCTGCCAGGCGCACCTTGCGCGGCAAGCTCGACGGTCAGATCACCTTCGACGACCTCGACAAGGGGAGGAACCGCCCATGAGCGACGGCATGTTCCGCAGCCTCTCCGGCGCGCGAGCCATGTGGAAGACGATGGAGGTGGTGGCCAACAACGCCGCCAACGTCTCCACGACGGGCTTCCAGGCGGGCCGCGTGGCCTTCGAGTCGTACGGGGAGGGCGAGCACCTGGACGAGGGCTACGCCGTCGTGGCCACGGTGCGCCCGATCCGGCGGAACGGGCCGCTCGAGGCCACCGGCAACCCCACGGACGTGGCGCTGCAGGGACCCGGATACTTCGCGGTGGAGACCGCCGACTCCATCCTGTTCACGCGGGATGGTTCCTTCGTGGTCGGCAACGACGGGGTGCTCGCCACCCGGGAGGGCTGGCCCGTGCTGGGGGAGCACGGGCCGATCACGGTCCCTCCGGGGGAGACGCTCCGGATCTCGGAGGACGGTACGGTCTCCACCGCCGACTCCGGCGAGCTCGGTCGGCTCTCGCGCATGGACGGCGCGCTGGCCCACGCGGGCGGGAACCTCTGGCGGGCGACCGGCCCGATGTTCGACGTCGACACGCCCGTCGCGGGCGGCCACCTCGAGGGCAGCAACGTCGACCCCATGCGCACCATGGTCGACCTCATCCAGGCGAGCCACCAGTTCGAGATGCTCCAGAAGGCGATGCAGACGGACGAGGAGATGACCACCATGATGAACCAGTCCGGGAGCTGATCATGAGCCGATCCCTGTACATCGCAGCCAGCGGCATGGCCGCGCAGCAGCTCCGTCTGGAGAACATCGCGAACAACATCGCGAACGTGGGCACCACGGCGTTCAAGCGCTCGCAGGGCACCTTCGCGGACCTGCTCTACCAGGAGCTCACGACCGTCTCGAACCCCGACACCGGCGTCGTGGCCGAGCTCGGCGGGGGCGTGCGGGTGGCGGGCATGCAGCGCGACCACCAGCAGGGCAGCCTGCGTGAGTCGGGCAACCCGCTCCACGTGGCCATCGAGGGCAAGGGCTTCTTCGCGGTGGAGGACCCCAGCGGGGCCCGGATGTACACGCGCGACGGGACGTTCACCCGCTCGGCGGACGGCCAGCTCATCACGGCGGGCGGTCTGCGTGTGGCGGGCGACATCGTGTTCCCGGACGACACCCAGAACGTGCGGATCAGCCCGGACGGCACGGTGAGCGTCACGCTCGCGGGCGGCGACGGCATGTCGGAGGTCGTGCTCGGGGAGCTCGAGCTCGTCACCGTCGACAACCCGAACACCCTCCGGTCGCTCGGCAACAACCTCTACGCCGCCACCGCCGAGTCCGGCGAGCCGCGTCGCTGGGAGGCCGGGATCGACGGCCGGGTGGCGCAGGGCATGGTGGAGACCAGCAACGTGGACGTGGCCACCGAGCTCATCGAGCTGATCGAGGCCCAGCGGGCCTACGAGCTCAACAGCAAGGTCGTCCAGGCGACGGACGAGGCGCTGCAGGTCGCGTCTGGCTTGAAGCGCTGATGTCCGCGGTCGCGCTGGCGCTCGCGGCTCACGTCCAGGCCGTCTGTCCCGGGACCCGGGCGACGGTGCTGGACCTGGGCGTGGCGCCGGTGGACCTGCCGGACGCGGAGTGGACCGTGGAGGGCAACCCCTGCCGCGAGGCGCCGCTCCTGCGGCTCGTGGGACGTGTGGAGGGCGCCGTGGTGCGCTCGTTCACGGTGCGTCCCCACCTGGCGCTCGAGCGGCGTGGGTGGGTCGTGGGCCAGGCCGTGGCCGCGGGGGACCCCGTGGAGGTCGAGGAGGGCTGGGTGGCCTGGGACACCCCGCCGCTGCAGCCCGCCCGGCGGATGCGCGCGCGCAGGGACCTCGTGGCCGGTGCGGCCGTGGGGCCGTTCGACGTCGAGACCGTGCCCGACGCGCTCCGCGGTGACCCCGTCCAGCTCGTCGTGCAGCGGGGGGCGCTCGTGTTGCGGGTGGAGGGTCGGTTGCTCGCGGACGCCAGCACGGCCGAACAGACACGCGCGGTGAACCCCGCCACGGGGGCCGTGCTCACGGGGGTCCTGGTGGATCCCGGCACCGTGGAGATCCGATGATCACGCTCCTCTTCGTCCTGTCCACCGCGGACGCCCGCCGCGGTCCGGCGCCGCCGCCACCCATCCCGCCGGTGGTGGTGACGCCGCCCGCACCGCCGCCCGGTGAGCCGGGGTCCCTGTGGCGCGAGGTGAACGCCCGTCAGCTCATGGGGATGGACGGCAACGCCCGGCAGGTGGGCGACCTGATCACGGTGCGCATCGAGGAGTCCCTCGACACCCAGGTGGGCGCCACCACCAACACGCGCCGCCGGAGCTCGGTGGAGGGCGGTGTGGACGCGCTGGCCGGGCTCCTCGCGGACCTCTCGGACAGCGAGGACACGGCCAAGCTGAAGCTGGCGGCGAGCCTGGTGAGCGAGTTCAGCGGCCAGGGCGAGACCAAGCGGGGGTCGGCCATGGAGGCCATCCTGACCTGCGAGGTCATCGAGATCCTGCCCAACGGCAACCTGCGCATCTGGGGCTACGAGACGCTCCGGCTCAACCGGGAGACCCAGTACCTCACGCTCGAGGGCACCATCCGTCCCCGCGACATCCAGATGGACAACACCGTGCGCAGCGATCTGGTCGCTCGGCCCGTCATCCAGGTGACCGGCTCGGGTGTGGTGGCCGACAAGCAGGGCCCCGGGTGGCTCATGCGCCTGCTGGACGCACTCTGGCCGTTCTGAGCGTGTATCCTCGCCTCGAGGAGGGCGGCCGATGCCGTCGAGATGACGGACCCCGTTCACGAGCGCATCCGGAGCCAGCGCATCCTGCTCGTGCTCGTGGGGGTGGTGCTCCCGCTGATGGGGGTGCTCCTGTGGGACAGCCCGGTGACGTACGACTCCATGGTGGCGCGCCTGGTGCTGTCGTCGCTGGCGTTCGGGTCGGTGCTGGCGTCGCAGCGGACGACCTGGGGTAGGGAGAACCTCCATCTCCTCGGGCAGATGGTGGGGCTGGCCGTGTACGTCTGGTTCGCCCTCGTGGCCGTGGTGAACCGTGTGGGGTTCGACGACGCCCTCGGGCTCGTGCCCGTGGTCGCCATCGCGCCCGTCTACCTGCGTACCTGGCGGGGGTTCCTGGGGATGATGGGGGTCGTGGCCGGCGGCCTCCTCGTCATCGCGGTGGCCGTGCCCGACCCCGTGATCCCGGTGTCCATCCTGGCGTTGTTGACGCTGGCCATGGCGGCGGGGTTCGGCGCGCTGAGCGTGGGCCGTGCGCGGCTCGAGGATCGGCTCGTGTTGGCCAACGAGGAGCTCGAGGCGCGCGTGGAGGCCCGGACGGCCGAGCTCGTCGCGGCTGAGCGTTCGGCCGTGCTCGCCAGTCGGGCCAAGACGGTCTTCCTCGGGAACATGAGCCACGAGCTGCGCACGCCGCTGAACGCGATCCTCGGGTACACCGAGATGGTGGAGGAGGCGCTGGAGGACGACGAGCTCCGCGCGGACCTCGGCAACGTGAAGTCCGCTGCCCGGCATCTCCTCGGGCTCATCGACGACGTCCTGGACCTCACGCGCGTGGAGGCCCAGGAGCTGGATCTGCGGCTCGAGCCGGTGGGGCTGGCGGCCGTGGTGGACGAGGCGCGCGGGCTGCTGCCGACGTTGGGCGCGGGTGGCGTGGCCTTCGCGGTGGACGTGCCGGACGTGGAGGTCCTGGCGGACCGGACGCGCCTGCGGCAGGTGCTCGTGAACCTGTTGTCGAATGCGCAGAAGTTCACCGACTCCGGCTCGATCCGCGTCCACGGGTCCGTCGACGGCGAGCGGGTCCGGGTGGTGGTCGAGGACACGGGGGTCGGCATCCCGGCGGACGTGCTGCCCCGGGTCTTCGAGCGCTTCGTGCAGGCGGACGGCTCGGAGACCCGCCGGCACGGGGGGACGGGCCTGGGTCTGGCGGTCTGCCGCATGCTGGTGGACCAGATGGGGGGCCGCATCGCGGCGGAGTCCACGGTGGGCGAAGGGAGTCGGTTCACGCTGTTCATGCGGCGGCCGGCAGGGGCTTGACGCCGCGGATGCCCGCTGCCCGCCGGGCTACCGTCGACGCAGCAGCCCGAAGAGCCACGCTGGCCGGCCCGGATCCTGGCTGCACCCGCAGCCCGAGTCCGGCGGGGGCGCGACCGGCGGGGGGGCCGGGCAATCGACCTGCTCCTCACCGGGGATCCCGTCGCAGTCGGCATCCACCGCGTTGCACGACTCCGGAGCGCCCGGGAAGACGTCCGCGCGCCCGTCGTCGCAGTCCGTGATCACGGGCTCGACCTCCGGGCAGCGCTCGTCCGCGGTGGTGTCGCCCGCATGCCCATCGCCATCGAGGTCCTGGTACACCGCGATGGACGGCGCATCGTCGTCCGGAACCCCGTCGCAGTCGTCGTCCAGGTCGTCGCAGTCGTCGTCCACGATGCCAGGGTGCACCGAGGCGTCGGCGTCGTTGCAGTCGTCCGGGTGCAGGAAGGCCCCGGCCTCCGGGCACTGCTCGCTGTGGGCGAACGGACCCGCGTACCCATCGGCGTCGGCATCGAGGTAGACGTCGACGAAGGGCGCAGCATCGTCCGCCGTTCCGTTGCAGTCGTCGTCCACGCCGTCGCAGTCCTCGTCGAGGGCCAGCGGGCTCACGTTCGGGTCGGTATCGTCGCAGTCGCCGCCGTTGGTCGCCGCGGGCACGGTGGGCATACACGCCTCGAAGGACGGCAGATCACCGTCTCCGAAGCCGTCCCCGTCGCCGTCCGGCCACCACGTGCTCGTGACGTGGTCGTCGTCGTCGCTGTCCACGAGGAGGTCGCAGTCGTTGTCGACGCCGTCGCAGTACTCGACGGCCCCCGGGTGCGCGAAGGCCGCCAGGGCATTGGCGGGGTCGTCCAGGCAGTCGGTATCGTCCTGGATGTAGCCCGCTGGCGCGCCGTCACAGGTGGACAGGGCAGCCAGAGGGTCGGGGTCGCCGAACCCGTCGCCATCGGCGTCCGGGTGCCAGGTGGTCCACACTACGCCCGGTCCGTCGTCGGCGATGCCCGAGCAGTCCTCGTCCACCCCGTTGCAGGTGGTGTCCGGCGCTCCGGGATGGATGGCCACCGCGTTCTCGTCGCAGTCGTAGCCGTCCGTCCGCAGCAGGATGTGGCCAGGAGGCGGCGTGGCGTGGCAGGACTCCACCGTGGCCGCGCCCTGCAGCGCGTAGCCGTCACCGTCGGGATCGGGGACGTAGGAGTAGTAGGTCTGGAGATCCTCGTCGGTGGCGCCATCACAGTCGTCGTCGACGTCGTTGCAGACCTCTGTGGCCCCCGGGTGGACGTCGGGTTCGGTGGGCGCGCAGTCGTTCGTGACGGTGGACCATCCGGAGACGTCGCAGCCGTCGACCGCTACGGCGCCCGCGCCGACCCCGTCGAGGTCGACGTCCGGGTACACCGACACGGCGTCGATGGCGTCCGACTCGTCACCCGAGCAGTTCGAGTCGGTGCCGTCGCAGTCCTCGACTGCCTGGGTGTTGATCGTGTCGTCGCCGTCGTCACAGTCGAGCGCGTTCTCCACGCGACCCGCCGGCACGTCGCAGCCGTCGCCCTGCGTGGCGGGGTCGCCTTCGCCGTCGCCGTCCGCGTCGGCCCAGGACACGACCACCGGCAGCCCGTCGTCGACGAGGTCGTTGCAGTCGTTGTCGATCCCGTCGCAGGTCTCCTGGATCCCGACACTCCGGGCGGCGGCGTCCGGACCGGTCTCGTCGCAGTCCACGATGGTGGCGGACCGCGTGTCGAGCGGGCCCGCACAGTCGCCGTCCCCGTTCACGTCGATGCCGTTGGGGCAGAAGCCGTCCCCGTCGATGTCGACGTACTGGTCGCAGGGGCGGCTGTAGTCCTGGGCGAAGCCGTCCACGTGCACGGCCTTGTCGTTGTTGCCGCAGGTGGTCTCGATGTGGACCTGGACGTCCTGACCGCAGGCGGCCGTGATGTCGAGCGTGCGGGGGATGTGCCAGGCGTTCACGCCCCAGACGAGCTCGCCGTTCGACGTCTCGGCCCATGCCGGCCCGCTACCCGGCGGCCGCACGCCTACGGTGGCACCGGGGAAGTCACAGTCGTCGTCGTTGTTGCCGGAGGCCCGGAAGGTCAGCGCTGTGGTGGTGACGGTGAACGTGGAGCTGCGGCAGTGGCCGTCGCCCTTCTCGACCTCGAGGGACTTCCCGCCGGGGCCGATGGGGCCGTCCTTGTCGGTCTTGAGCTTGCAGTTCCCGTTCACCCGCGCCCAGGACTGGGGCGGGTTGTCGTCGTGGTCCCCGTCGTCGAAGCTTCCGTTGGGGATGTCCTGGGCGAGGGCGAGCGAGAAGATCAGCATGCCGTCATGCTAGCAGACACGCCGGAGAGGCGTGGCACCCTGCGCTTTCGGGCCGATGTCAGGCGAGCTCGACCGTCCCCACGCTCTCCAGCTTCACGGCGGGGAGGAGCTCCGCGCTCGAGAGGATCGGCATCTTGGGCAGCACGCGCTCGATGAGCCGCCGCAGGGCGCCCCGGGCGAGGGGCGGGCAGAGGACGACCGCCTGGCCGGGGCCCGGGTAGCCCTCGACCTTCTCGCGCAGCTCGGTGATGAGCTTCCGGGCCTGGGACGGGTCGAGCACCAGGGACGGCGCGCGACCCTCGGTGGCCTTCACGCCGCGGAGGATGGCCTGCTCGGCGTCCGGCGAGAGCGCGACGTAGTGGATGATGCCCTCGGGGTCGGTGTGGGCGTGCGTGATGTGGCGGGAGAGCCGCTGGCGCACGAACTCCGTGAGCAGGTCGGGGTCCTGGGTGCGGTCGACGTACTCGCTCACGGCCTCCAGGATCGTCTGGCTGTCGCGCACGCTGACGTGCTCCTTCACGAGGTTCCGCATCACCCGCAGGAGTCCCTGGCGGTTGAGCTTGTCGGGCACGAGCTCGTCCACGAGGCGCCGGTCGTGCTCGGAGATCCGCTGCAGGATGTCGTCGAGCTGCTTGCCGTCGAGCAGCTCGTGGGCGTGCACGTGGAGGAGCTCGACGAGGTGGGTGGTGATGACGGTCTGCACGTCGACCACGGTGAACCCGAGCCGCTGGGCCTTCAGGACGTCCCGGTCGGCGATCCAGAGCGCGTCGAGCCCGAAGACGGGGTCCTTTCCGGGCAGGCCGTTCAGGCCGGTGCGCGCCCCCCCGGGGTCCATCGCCATGTGCTGCCGGGGCGTGACCTTACCGCGACCGATCTCCTCCCCGCGCAGCCGGAGGACGTACTCGCCGTCCGCACAGTCGAGGTTGTCCCGGACGTTCACGGGTGGGAGCAGCACGCCCAGATCCTCGGCGAACTGCCGCCGGATCCACTGCACACGCTCGAGGAGCTCGCCGCCCTGACGGTCGTCGACGAGGTAGAGCAGGTCGACGGCCACCTCGAGGGCCAGAGGCTCGACGGGCAGCAGGTCCTTGGGGTTCACCGTGGTGCTCTCGGCGGTCTCCTTCTTCTCGATCAGCGGGCGCTCGGGCTCCGCGGCCCGCTGGCGCTGCTGGTAGGCGAGCGTGCCGACCAGGCCGGCCATGATCGCGAACGGGATCGTCAGGCCGGGGATGAGCGCCATCGCGCCCAGCACGGCCGCCGACATGCCCAGCGCACGCGGGTCGGTGAACACCTGACCGCCCATCTGGGCCGCCAGACCCTGGGTCTCTTCGGGCTGCACGCGCGCGACGAGGAGGCCGGCCGCGATGGACACCACGAGCGCGGGCACCTGGCCGGCGAGGCCGTCGCCGATGGTGAGGATGAGGTAGGTCGAGAAGGCGTCGCCGATGGGCATCTCGCGCTGGACGACGCCGATGATCGTGCCGCCGAAGGCGTTCACGAGCGTGATGACGATGCCGGCGATGGCGTCGCCGCGGATGAACTTCGAGGCACCGTCCATGGCGCCGTAGAAGTCGGCCTCGGTGGCGACCTCGGACCGCCGCCGCTTCGCCTCGTGCTCGTCGATCATCCCGCTGTTCAGCTCGGCGTCGATGGCCATCTGCTTGCCGGGCATGGCGTCGAGGGTGAACCGCGCGGCCACCTCGGCGATACGGCCGGCACCCTTGGTGACGACGACGAAGTTGATGAGCACCAGGATCACGAAGAGGATCCCGCCCACCACGTAGTTGCCGCCGACCACGAACTGGCCGAACGCCTCGATGATCTTGCCGGCGGCGTTGGACCCCTCGGAGCCGTTGAGCAGGATGAGCCGCGTGGACGCCACGTTGAGCGCCAGGCGGTACACCGTCGCCACGAGCAGGGCGGTCGGGAACACGCTGAAGCGCACGGGCTTCTCGGCGTAGAGCGCCGCCATGAACAGGAGCATCGCGAGCCCGATGCTGCCCGCGAGGAGCATGTCGAGGACGGGGGCGGGGAGGGGGACGAGCATGATCGCGAGCAGCCCGATCAGGCTGGCCGCGAGCAGGACGTCACCGTCGATACCCCAGGACTTCAGGAACGCGTTCACGCAGGACCTCCGCGATCCCCATGGTCGGGAGGGGGCCCGTGGGCCTTGAGTGGATTGTCCTCAACCCGGACGTCGGCGGAGACGATGAGGAGGGTGTGAGGGGGACGGACGATGGCTGGTGATGCGCTGAAGACCCTGGTGAGGGTGCGGAAGATCCGCGAGCGGCAGGCCGAGATGGAAGTGGCCGTCGCACGGGCCGCGGAGGCCGAGCAGCAGGCGATCGCGGAGGCGACGCAGCAGAAGGTGCGGGACAGCCTGAACCACGCGAACATCCACTCCGGTGAGGACCTCGCGCGGGGTCACCTGTTCGCGCTGCACCTCGAGGTGGGCGTGCGGCACGACCTCTCCACGCTCGAGCTCAAGCGCCGGGCCGTGCGCGAGAGCCGCGGCCGGCACGACGCCGCGCGGATGTCGCGTCGCGTGGTGGAGTCGGTGCACGAGGTGAACGTGGCCCGGGCGGACGCGGAGGCCCAGCGCCCCGCGAACCAGGCCCTCGACGAGCTCGGCATCGCGGCCTGGTGGCGCCGGAGGTCCTCGTGACCCGCCGCTGGCTCGCGACGATCGGCACGGTCATCGTGGCCACCGTGTTCTCGGCGGCCCAGGCACGCCGCGCGAACGCGAAGGAGGAGTGCCGCACGCCCCGTGGGCTCTCCGAGCTCGCCGCCGACCTGGAGAGCCGGGAGGCCGCCCTCGAGCGCCGGGAGGCCGCCATCACGGCCAAGGAGGACGACCTCCGCAAGGTGGAGGCCCGCCTCGACGAGCGGATGGAGCAGCTGAAGGCCATCCGGGCCGAGATCGCCGATCAGCTCGAGCGCATCGAGGGCGTGGAGGACACCCGCCGCGACGACCTCGTGCGGATGCTCCAGAGCATGCGCCCCAGCCAGGGCGCGCCGATCCTGGAGGCCCTCGACCAGGACCTCGCGGTCGCCGTCGTGGACCGCATGAGCCCCGGCAAGGCCGGGAAGCTCCTCGCCGCCCTTCCGCCGAAGAAGGCGGCGGACCTGATGGAACAACTCTCCAAGCCGATCGAGGTCGCCAAGCCATGATGCCGTTCGGACCCAAGCTGCCGGCCTTCCTGTTCGGGGCGTCCCGCCCGGTGGACGCCGATGTCCCCGACGTCCCCGAGGGCCTCGCTCCCCTGGACGGGGCCTTCGAGCTCTCGCTGGAGGGCGCCGCGGACGTCGAGCTGGTGCCGACCCAGGTCCGCGCACCCGTGCCAGACGTCGCCGCGGAGCCCATGCAGGTGGATCTGCTCACGCCCTTCGACGCGACCGACGTGGGCGACGGCACCCTGGTGCTCGACGACGGCCTGTGGATCCCGCGGCCGACGCGTCCGGTCCCGGCGATCGGGACGTCCACGCCGAACAGCCCGGAGCGCGTGGTCGCGCCCGGTCCGCGCCCGGTCGCCGGGCGTCCGCAGTCCCTCCAGGGGGCACCCCTGCCGGTCGTCCGGGCGCCCGAGGCCGCACGCCCGGTGACCGCGCCCGTGGCGGACGTGGAGCACGCCCAGACCCGGGGAGTCCGCCCGGAGCCCCAGGCCGATCAGCATCGCCCTGCGGATCCCGCCGAGCCGCTCGCGACCTCCGTCGTGATGCCGATCGTCGCTCCGCCCACGGCGCTCGCCCCGGTCGCGCCTGTGGCGCTGGAGGCGAACGTCGGCAGCGAGGTCGCGACGCGTCCCGAGGTACCGGCGACGCGACTCCCGATGGGTGCCGAGCAGGTCCGCCCGGAGGTCGTGCCGTCTGCCGTTCCGCCGGTCGCGCTGTCTCCCGTCCCGACCCCCGCGCCGTCGGCCGGTCCGGCCACCGTCTCGAGCACCGTGTCGACCAGCGCACCGTCGGCCTCCCGGATCCCCGCGCCGTCGGCCGCTCCGA
>JACKEQ010000042.1 GCA_020632885.1 Alphaproteobacteria bacterium
CAGCGGGAACGACCACCCCCAGCGACGTGCCCACGGCCAGCGGGAGCAGGCGGCAGCTCGTCTCGTGGGAACCTGTGGTTCGAGCCTGGACGCTCGCCAGCCGCGAGAAAGCACGGTCACGAACGGCCCGCCGCGCCCGGGGAAGGTGGAGCAGCCACCAGGAGCCGGTGTCCGCGAACCCGTACAGGACGAGGTGGGCGTGGGAGGTAATCCACCAGCCGGGCTGACGACGTGCCGAGTTCGCCAGGGTCTCGAGCACGAGGTTGCCCGTGAACCGGCGCTCGCGCTTCACCTCGACCGCGACACGTCGCCCCCCGACATCCCACAGCAGATCGACCCCGAGTCGCTGCCAGCGGACCTCTTCCTGCACGTCCTGCACACCTCGGGTGCCGGCCAGGCGCCAGAGGAGCCGAACCGCCTCGGCGACACCCCTTGCCCCGAACGCGAGGTCTGTGTGAAACGCTCCCATGATCTACCTCCGTAAACCATGACGTTTCCCGGTACTGTTCTCGGACACCTGGGATGGAGGTACTGGTGATGCCGGGCCACCTCGATGTTCCGTACGCTCCATCGCCCATCTGCCCGGACAGGCCATGACCACGCATTGCTTCTACACCTTCGGCAACCAACCGCGGCTAGCGGTCTACCGGCACGATGGACGCTACGAGGTGGAGTCCTTCGTCCTGCCAGCCCTGCTGTCATTCGGGTTGGTACCGGCCGAGGGCGTTCGCTTCCACGGCTTCGTCACGCCGGAACTCCTCGCTGGACCGCACGAGCAACTGGCGCAGAGAGTTCGCGCGGTCGCGGGGCAGGACACGATGGAGTCCGTCCGGCGCACCTGGGGCCTCGACGGATACCTCCTCGCACGAAGCCAGGACGGGTTGTGGTCGGTGGTGGACAGAATTCTCTCGGAGGTGGAGGACGGGGACGAGGTGTACCTCGAGATTACACAAGGTCTACGCCACGTACAGGTGGCGATCCTGCTGGCCGGAGGCCTGCTCGTTGCACTGAGGCCCCGGGTCAGTGTTCGGCTCGCCACCTACGCAGACCTCGGCGCGGTGGACGACCCCGACGCGCCGGAGGAGATGATGAACCAGCTGGGCAGCCCCTGCCCAAGGGTGTCGCCCATCGTGAACGTCACGCCGCTGCTCGACATGTTCCGGTGGGCCGCGGCATCGACAGCGCTGCGACGCTCCCTGGACACTCGGCCCATCAGCGAGCTCCTGGAGGGTGTGGGGCGCCACCTCGCTCCACTCGCCCCTGCCGATGCGGTCGCGGGCGCGGAGCTCGACGCCGCCAACGCGCTCCGAAACGTCGGCCCCGCCCTGGCGCTCGGTTGGCCTCGGGACATCGGGAGAGCCCTGGCGGATGCCGCCCAGACCCTGGCTGCGATCCGAGAAGCCGACCACTCCCCACTCGAACTGGCGGGAATGGTGACCGCCAAGCATGCCGTTCGTGCGGCGCTCGTCGACCTGGGCCCACTGTTCGGTCTTCGCACGAAGCCGGACGTCCTGGACGAGGAGCGGCTCCGATTCGAGGCTCGGCTCGTGCGAGCCCTCGATGACGCCGACCGTACCAGCGACGCTCTTGGAATTCTGAGGGAGCTGCTCGTGAACATGCAGCTGGCGGCGGACGAGGACACGACATGGTTGGACCTGCGCTCGAGGGGGCGTGCCGAAGCGCGCCTGCGGAGCGCCATCGCCTCCGAACGGCCCACACGCAAGGCACTGGGCAAGCTCTGGGCCCGGGTCACGGACGCCCGCAACCAGCTGGCCCACGCTGGAGCGCGGCAGCACCTCAGCAAGCCCGCCAAGCTCGCCAGGGTCCTGCGTGACGCTGTGGCGGAGGTGGAGCGCCTGCTCGAGAGGGGGGATTGGCGCGCTGACTTCGTGGTGGACGAACAGGCCATCGCTGCACTCTGGCTCGTCAACGCCTTCAGCCTGAACATGCTGGCAGAGCCCCTGACCACCAGGGCGATCATCGAGCCGGTCTCGCTGGAGACGGCACGGGAGCTGGCAGCCGACGCGGTCTCCGCCGTGGGACACGACGACACAGCACAAATGTTCACCGGCCTCCTGGGTAGGACGGTGGAGGTCGACCGGGTGAGCGTGGCAGCCCGAAGCGGCGACCGCCTGCTGGTAGGCCAATACCGAGGGCCCCGGCTTCCCGTCGGAGCCACCGAACTTCCGGACGGGGCCGAAATCCACTGGTTCATGGTCACGATCGAGCAGCGGCCACGGTGACACCGCCTGGTGTCGCTACGTGCCCCATCAGCGAAGCCGTGGAGCGCGATGACGTGCACCTGACGATCCCGGGCCCGGAGGTTCGCATGGCCAGCAGGATCGATCTGGGACGAGAACGACGCGCGGGACTGCATCGAGGCATGGAGCCAGAGCGGAAGGCCGCTCGCGGGGTGGGCCCGTGCTCCGGGTGTCGGATGTGGCCGCGGTCCGCATTGCCGAGGTTTTCGCATCTTCGGAGTTCGTGAACACGACGCCGTGGAGATCCGTGCGCGCCCCCCCCACCGTCTGCAGCGGCCGGAAATCGGAGTGTTTTCAGAGTTCGTGAACGGCGGGTGGATCGCCGCCATGACGACCCGCGCGTCGCACGTCGGAGATTCCCACTGATCGAGGGCGTGCTGCTGTAGTGCGTCGGGAATCTGAGGGTCTATCGTCCGGGGCCCCGAGCGGCGTGCGTCCTATGGAGCGAACAGGGAGAACCGATGAGCGAGAAGCAGTAGTGCCCGTCAAGTTGGTGTCGCAGTCGCTCTGGTTGCCGGTCCTGGTGAATGGGGCTGTGGATTCCGACGTGTCACGCCGCCCCGGGGTCATGACGCATCGTGAGTGACCTGCCGTCCAGGACGTGGTCTGGGGATGGCTTTGGCCGGCAGGTCCATGACCGCTCCCCTCGTCTCCCTGTCTCTGGGCCTTCTCTGTTCGCTCCCCGAGGCCCCTGCCCGTCGCCGTCAGCGTCGATCGCACCCGGCACGGGTCGACGATGACGGCGACGGGAAGGAGGCCGGCCCCCCTGCTCTGAACCCGAGGAGAGAGAGCACCCGGCGGCCGTGTCGCGGCTGCACTGGCAGGGGCGGGCATCACTTCGCTGCCAACAGCCGGGTGGGGTCCGTTCCGTTCTCCTCGGTCAGGCCGAGCTGTTCGGCGGGCGTATAGAGCGCGTCCATGCTCACCTCCGCGATATACCGACGCGCAACCAGCCACTCCTCGTGCTCCTCGAGGAGCAGGGCTCCCACAAGCCGCTCGAGCGAGGCTCGGTTCGGGAAGATCGACACGACCCGCGTTCGGCGCTTCAGCTCGCGGTTCTGACGCTCCACCACGTTCGTAGAATGGAGCTTCGGCCAATGTGACTCGGGGAACTCCATGTACGTGAGCATGTCGTCCGTACTCTCCAGGAAGTCCGCGGCGTCCCGCTGGTTGGCTTTGCGGAAGGCCTCGACGACAGCCGTGCGTTGCTCGAGGGCGGCCTTGTGACTGTCCTGCGCGAAGATGGTCTTCACGAGGGCAAGACAGGGCGCCCGGTGCCGCTTGGTGACGCGACTCGCCAGGTTGCGCATGAAGTGCACCCGGCACCGCTGCCACTTCGCGGAGGGCAGACGCTTCTCGATGGCGGCCCGGAGACCTCCGTGAGCGTCACTCACGCAGAGCTTCACGCCACGCAGACCGCGCTCCTGCAGGGAGCCGATGAAGTCCTCCCAGAAGGCCTCGTTCTCGACGCGCGCAACGTCGAAGCCCAGGACCTCACGCATCCCGTCTCGCCGTACGCCGATGGCAACCAGAACCGCCACCTTCCGCACCGCGTGGTTCTCCCTCACGTTCTCGTACCGGGCGTCCAGCCAGACGTAAGGGAACTCCCCGAGCTCGCGTCGCCGAAACTCCGAAACCTGCTCGTCGAGCCGCTTGGCGATGTCGCTGACCTGGCTCTTCTTCATGTTCTCCACGCCGAGCTCACGCATGATCGCCTCGACGTTCCGCGTGGACACACCCTGGTGGTAGCAGGCGGCCACGGCTGCGATGACCGCGTCGTCTGACCGCTTGTAGGCCGGGAGGAACGAGGGCGTGTAGTGCCCCGACCGGACCTTCGGGATGCGCAACTGGATGGTCCCCAGACCCGTCTGGAACGAGCGCTCTCGCGTCCCATTCCTGCGGGTGACGCGCTCCTCCGAACGCTCACCGAACTCCGCGCCCGTGACCTGCGTCGCCTCGTTCTCCATGACGGCATGAAGCACCGCCACGAGCCCCTCCCGGAGCACTGCCTTGATGTCCCGTCCGTCCATCATGGCGTCGACGAACTCCTCCACGTGTCGCAAACTGATCGTACTGGCCATCCTCTGGTCCTCCTGCGGCTTCTGATTGCTTCCGCATGATGGACCGGCGGGTGGACCAGTGCGCCTCCGACACCAACCTCTCGGGCACTATCCGAGAAGCAGCCCGCCCCAACACCCACCAGCGACGTCGAACACCTCCGCGCACGCGTCGATGCCCTGAGCACGGAGCTTGCCCAACAGAGCCTGACGAGCGTTGCCAGCGCGGCTGCGGCGAGGGAGGTGGAAAAACTGCGCCAAGACATCCGGACGGATGTGAGATCGGAACAGGACGCCCTGTTCAACCTGCTGAACCAGCGCATTCAGGGCACGTTCGACGCCGTGCGGTCCGACCATGGCGTGGGAGTGGATCACCTCCGGGCCCTCCTCGAGGATGTCCGCGGGGAGGTTCGGCACGCCAGCACCCTGGCCACGGCTCTGGACGAGCGGGTCACCGAGGCGCGGTTGGCGTCCATGGTGGAACGGGCTGCGGAGACGGCGGCGCGGACGGTCATCGCGCACCGCTTCCAGCAGCAGATCACCGAGCTCGAGGAAGCGTACGGGCGGGCTGACGATCGCTTCGAGGAGCTCCAGGCGTACGTCGCCGGATTCGGACCCGGTGGGCTGCCCGTGCTCAAGCAGCGTGCGGAGGAGCTCGAGTCCCTGCTCCTGGGTGCCCAGACGGAGCTGGCCACCACCCGGGACCAGCTCCGAGAACAACAGGCCAGGATCGCCGAACTGGAGGCACGGCAGGCGAGTCGATTGGTGGCACAAGACATCGACGTCGATCGGCTCCGCGATCGCATGCAGGACCTCACCGCCCTCGACACCTCCGTCCGCCAGCGCCAGGCACTCGAGAACGAGCTGCAGGCCCTCCACCGGCGGTGTGAGGTGCTCGAACAGGTCCGCGCGGCACAGGCACAGGAGCTCGCGCAGGCGCACCGCGCCACAGTCGACCAGCACCAGCTCGCGCAGCTCCAGCGGGAACGCGACGAAGCGGACGAGGCCCGCAGACGGGCGGAGCGCGTATCCCAGCAGGCCCGCCGGGAAGCGACGGGGAGCACAGCAGAGGCCCGCCGACTACAGGATGTTCTCCGGGCCCATGAGGCGGAGATGGCGGCGGCCAGCGAGCGGTCGATGCGTCTCGACGCACTGACGGATCGATGCAACGAGCAACAGCGACAGCTGGAGGTTGCGCGAGCCCAAGCGGCCAGGCTCGCCACCATGCTCGACGACCGAGACCGGGAGATCCTGGCGCTGCAGGTCGAAGCCCGAAACAGCCGCGTCACGTGGCAGGCGGAAGAAGCGACCAACCGCGGGGAGTGGGAGGAGGAGCGCCTCGTTCAGCTGCGCAAGATCGTCGCAGGCGAACATCGCGACGAGGCACGCCGCAGCCAGGAAGCGCTGGAACGCCTGCAGAGGGCCTTGGAGATGATGCGCAGGGAGCATGAGGGCCTCATCGACACGCATCGCGACTGCGCTGACGTGATCGCCGAGGAACAACGCCGAGCGCGGCTCGCGGAACGGAACGTCGAGGACCTGGAGGCGCGAAACGCCACCTGGCGCGCCGAGATGGAGGAGTCCCTCCGGCAGCCGGCAGAGCTGGCTCTCCGTACGGCACGGGAGGAGGCTGACACCCTGACCGCCCGAGCCCGCTCCGAGGCTGCGCACCTAGCCGCAGAGGTCGACGAACTGCGCGGAGCCCACCAGACACTCTCTCGTGACGTGCGGCAGCTGGAGGGTCGTGTGGGCGTGTTGACGGCCGAGGCGGAACGTCTCGAGAAGCGGATCGAGGATGCACGTCCCCGGGCGGTCGAGGACGACGAGCGCCTCGCTTCGCTCTGCACACCTGCGTGCCCCCACCCGGCCCCCGTGGCCCCGTTCGTGACGGAGGACGTCTGGCTCGACCAGCTCGCCAAGGGGGTGCACGAGGCCGGGTTCGACTTCCACGCCCGCCTCCTGCGCGCCTTCCACACTTCCCTGAAGGTCGCGGACTTCGCGCCGCTCACGGTGCTCGCAGGCATCAGTGGCACCGGCAAGAGCGAGCTTCCTCGCCTGTACGCCGACCTCGCGGGGATCCCGTTCCTGGAGATCGCAGTGCAGCCAGGCTGGGACAGCCCCCAGGACCTGTTCGGCTTCTTCAACTACACGGACGGACGGGTGAAGGCAGAGCCCCTCGCGCGACTTCTCCAGCAGCTGCAGACCGACGGGGAGGGTCTGGGTCAGGGACCGGTGCTCGTCCTGCTCGACGAGATGAACCTCGCCCGGGTGGAGTACTACTTCGCCGACCTGCTCTCGAAGCTCGAGGCGCGTCGACGGGCCAGTGACGAGGGACGGGATCGTGCCAGCGTGCAGCTGGACGTGGGGCCAGGCCGACCGGCGCACGGGCTCTTCGTGGACCCGAAGGTGCTCTTCGTGGGCACCATGAACGAGGACGAGTCCACCCTCGCCCTGTCCGACAAGGTGATCGACCGCGCGAGCATGCTGACGTTTCCCGCTCCCCGGTCCATGACACTGATGAAGCAGAGCCGAAGCAATCCCGCCGAGCAGCGCTTGGCGTGGACCACGTGGCGCGGCTGGCAACAGAAGCTCGAGATGGACGCCGACCACGAGTGGCTCAACGGCATCAACCATCACATGCAGGCGGTGGGGCGACCGTTCGGTCACCGCGTCTTTCGGGCCATCCACGCCTACCTGGCGAACTACCCCCGACATGGCGGTGGGAGCGTCGAGCAGGCTCGGGAGGACCAGTGGACCATGAAGATCCTGCCTCGCCTCCGTGGCCTCGAGTGCGACGAACGTGCAGTCCGAGACGGCCTGGATGCGCTCCAGTCGCAGCTCCCCGAGGGGCTGGCGCAACCCTTCGCGCACGCCAGAAGCCGTGAGTTCTTTCGCTGGGAGGGTGCTCCCGACCTGTACGGCAGGTCGTGATGTACGTCGCCCTCCCACCCCCTGACGAACGGGACCGTCCGGCACGCGTGACCACCGACCAGCATGTACTCCTGACGCTGTTGTGGGCCAACCGCGCTGCCCTCGACGCCCTCACCCGCCTCAGCCCATCGGACTTCAGGCCCGTACCCGTGCTCGCTCATTCCCGACTGGACAGGGTGCGCGAGGTGTTCGACTCCGCTTCAGATCCACCACCCACCCTGATTGCGCAGCTTGCACCGTTGCTGGCGCCACGGCTGGAGATCCTGGCTCAGGGACTCGCACGGCGGCTGGGCCGGGTGCGCCGCGAGACCCCGCTCGCAGGGATTCGACAGATCGACACGGCGTGCCTGCGGAACATCGCGCGTCGGCCCGGACGCGCCTGGACGGAGAAGGCGGGCCCGCGCCAGACCCTGCTCGCCGTGGAGCGGGTGCCGCGGTTCGACACCATGGAGAACCGTCTCGTCAAGCATGTTGCACGCGCTGTGGCTCGAATGCTGCGCTCTACGGTCGCTCCCGTCCGCTCCGAACACCCCAGGGTCGTGGCGCAACGCAGGCTGCTCCGCGCGTGCCTCTCCATCGTGGACCACCCGGAGCTCGAGGGCGTCGGTCGTCCCCGGTCCGGTGAGTCGCCGTCGAACACGCTGCTGGGGCATCCGCACTACCGCGCAGTCTGGAGGGCCAGCCGGCTGCTCGCACAGGAAGAAGACAGGTTTCGCGCAGACTGGACTCAGCCCGAGCGCCTCTGGAGCGAGCTGCGGTGCGTCGCGGTCTGGAGGCTGCTCGACGAAGACGAACGGTGGACCCCGGTCCCGACGCCCCTCACCATCCGCCGTGATCGTCCGCCCTCCAGCACCCGCCTGTCCACGACACGCAGGACGTGGGTGCAGGAGACCGCATCGGAGCGTCGCGACGTCACGGTGGCTCTGGAGGAGGATGGTGTCCGTCTGGAGATGAGGCGTGCCACCTCCACGGGGACGAGCGTGGAGCACCGACTGTGCGACGCTCCGATGTCCCTCCACGCGACCGATCCAGAAGGTCGACCCGACGTGGTCCTCGCCCATCGCAGCGCCATGACGCTCCTGACGGGATGGCTCTCGGAGAACCGACGAGAAGAACGCCCCAAGCCCCCGGCACGCGCGATCAGCGCTCTGGATCGTCGGATCACCGCAGCATGGGACGACCACGCGCAAGCGCTCGGCCTGGCGATCGCGGCGATGCCAGACGCCGACGACCCCTCGCTGTGGGCCTGCGGCCAATCGGCGAGCCACGTCGACGGATTCCATCCGCCGAGAGCCCTGTTCGAGCAGGAACCCACCGGGCTCGGCGCGCTCCTGCACCCACTCATGGATCACCGGACCGCGGTCGTGGTGCCCGACGACCTCGGACAGCACGCCCTGCGGCGCCTTCAGCGCGAGCTCGGCCGACGCTGGTTCATCCCCAGCTGCATGGCCGCCGCCCTGCAAGCCGACGCCGTGGAGCCGATCCCTCAGGGGCCGGTGCTCGTCGTGGTCCGAACCGCACTCGGGCTGGAGCTGGCGATGCTGGACCACGAGATCGACCAGGAGCACGAAGCCCGCACGGGCGATCCGGAGCTGGTATGGGTCCGGGGGGCGGCGGGCGTACAGCCTCCCCCGCCGACCATTCCGGACGACGACAACGTCGGCGCATGGTTCCGTCGTGCGTTGGGTCCCTCCTGGGTTGTGGATCCCACCACGGGTGCCATCCGCGAACCGACCCCCCCTCAGGAAGCGGACGTGGGAGCCGCCATCGAAGCGGTTCTTCAGGAAGACACACGGGTCCCGGTCGCGGTCGTCACCTACGGAATCGTCCACGACCTCCCGGACGCCGTCTCGGCACTCCCGAGGAGGACCCTGTCCGATAGCGCACTCGCCTTGGGAGCGGCGCGCTTCTGCGCGCTCCATGAGCTCGGCAAGCCGACGTGGGTGGAACACCTGCAAGCGCTCGAGCTGGAGGCGAGCGTCGACCGACAGCGTCGGCGCGTCTCTCTCCTGGAGGCACGACGGGTTCGGCCTGGTCAACAGGTTTCTGCGGAGAGCGAACCCGTGATCTGTCTCTCGCGCGGGCTCGCTGCACTCAGCCTCCCGTTCTTCGAGGGCCGACGGTCGACGCCCTACCGCCTGGTCGTCGACGGACCACCCCTCCCCCTCGAGCGCGATACCTGGGTGAGTGTTCGACTCGACTGGTGCTACGGGCAGGGCGGCCTCACCGGAGAGCTCCGGGCGCACGACAGCAATCTGTTCCGTGCCCTTCCGTTCCGGCTGGAATCCGGGACGACGGCCCCCTCTACCCAGGACGATACCCATCCTCCCCCTGACCGCAAGGTCTACATCCCGTCCGATCTGATCCCCAAGATCGCCTCCTGGGTGAACGAGCTCGGCCAGCTCTTGTCCTCCGCAGGCCGGAAGAAGAGCAAGAAGCACAAGAGCCCCGTCGACGTGGTCGATAGGGCCAAGACGTTGCTGCAGGATGTGACGCGCGCGGCGGACGCCATCGAGCGCACCGACGCAGACGCGCTGCCGGCCACCGACCGAGCTGCGCTCGAGGCCGTAGCCGATGACCTGGATGCCTGGCTCGGGGGACGCGCCCCGAAGCGGCACGGGGGAGCTCGGATCGCCCTCCCTGGTCTGGAGAACGACCTGGTGAAGGCGCGTTCCCGACTCGGCGTGCACACCCGCGGACTCGACGCAGCGGGTCTCGTGAAGCACCACAACGGTCTCGACCTGCTCTCTCGAGTCGTAGATGGGGAGCCGTCATCTCTCCGTCTGCTTCTCGACGTGTCGCCCACAGGACGACAGAGCGCCCCTTCCTGGGGGAAGGCCCTTGCGCGGGCCCTCCGCAGGAACCCGGCAATCTTGCCCCGGATCTCCGATGGCGATGCCCGACGCATGCTGGCTGGTGCGCTCGAGGGCCTCGAGCACCAGGCCGACAGCGACAAGCCGAACAAGTATGCGGTGTTCGGCTTCGCTCTTCTGCTCCAGGAGCTCTGCTACCTACGCGCCCACAACGTCCTTCCACCCGAGCAATGCGCCGACGCCGTGGCCCGGTGCGAGAAGGCGCGGCTTCGCCTTCCGCGGGATGTCCGAGAGTTCGGTGAGAGCACGTCCAGAGTGTCAGAGGGAGAGCAGCTCGCCATCGCGATCGACTGGCTGCGCGGCGACTACCGAGCTCGAGTTCGAACGGAGGGACCATGACCATCGCAAGGCACCTCAACCGGGGACAGGCCTACGCAGGAAGGACACAGGCAGCGCACCGCGGAATCTGGGTGGCACACCTCGGTCCTCATCCGTCGGGTCTCCAGGTTGAGATCCTCGATCGACACGGACAGGGCGCGCCGCAGCGCCTGCAGGTCGACGCGGGTGTGCAGGCGGTCGTCGACGACAGGCCTCAGGCACTCTGGGCCCTCGAGTGCATCGGGCACGAGGCCACACTCACCCCGTTCGACCCTCCGCTACGACCCCTCCTGCGCGGTGATCTCGTCCTCGAGGATCCGGATGGCAGAGCGCCTCGAGATCTGGGCGGAGGGATGCTGCTTCGTGCGTTGGCCCTCGGCCGGAGCGATCGCGCCGTGATGGTCGCGGGTGTCGCCTCCGCACCGACCGCCGAGCCCTGGCTCACGTTGTGGCTGGCCGACGGTCGCTTCCTGAGCTTCCTGCGCGACGAGGCACGCCTGGTCCTCCAAGCTGTGCACCAACCCTGGCACGCGACGGGCTACCCCCTTCGCCCGAATGCTGTCTGGCTGGTACCCCGTGAGGCGCGCATCACCTGGGGCTCCGATGCCCCTCCGGATCAGCGCGCCACGTTAGACGCCCTCACAGCTTCGGGCTCCGGCGCCCTTCAGGCCTGGAGCGCCTACGCGGAGCGCGCCGCCGCGCTCGAGGCGGCCCAGACCCAGTTGCGCGCTCCCCATCCCCTCAGCGCCCACGAAGTCGAGCAGAGCGACGCATCCTGGGCGTTTCGAGCGCAACTCACTCCCGCAGGGATGCTCGCCTGGCTCGGCGCCGACCCCGACCCCGACCGCCCCCAGCGCATCTCCCAGTCCGTCGAGATCGACGGCTCCCTGGCTGGCACGGTCACCCGCATTCGGGCAGTCACCGCGACAACCCTGGCGGGTGTGATCGAGATGGTGGGAGACGACCTCCTCCCGGAGGGCAGCGCCCTCAGGGCCACGACCAACCGAGGAACCCTGACTCAGCGGCGGCGCGAGCTCGCCGCCGAGGAGGACCTTCGCGCCGGAAGGACCGCGAACCCGGAGCTGCATTCGGTGCTGGCCCACCCGGACTGCTCTCGCGCGCCACTGCCTGTCGACCTGGAACGGGCCACCCAGGATCCGCTCGACCCGGACCAGATGAGGGCACTGAAGCTCATCCTCGGCTGCCAGGATGTGGTCGCCATCCAGGGGCCACCTGGAACAGGCAAGACCCGGGTCATCACCGAGGCCGTGCGGCAGCTGGGACTGCGCGCATCCCGAACAGGCCAGCCACTGCGGATCCTGCTCACCTCGGTCCAGAACGAGGCTGTGAACAACGTCGCCGACCGGCTCCCTGCTGATGCGGGTGTGATGCTCGAGAGCGTGCACCGTCGCCCTCGAGACGACCGCGAGCGCGCCGAGTTCGCACATCGGGAGGCCACGCAGCGCGACAGCATCCTGGAGAGACTACGACAGCGCGTGGGGACCGACGCTCGCCGCGAGCAGAATCAGCACCTTGCTGCCCTGCACGGCATCCTCGCGGAGACACGCCGACAGCTCGCGCGAGGCGCCCTGGACGAGGCACTGGGCGCCATTCGGGACCTGACCAATCCGCTCGTCCCCTCTCGGTTCCGATCGGAGGCAAGGCGTCTGCTCTCGTCGACATCGGGAGTGCCCGCACCTTCCACGGACCTCGAGCCCCTTCCTGATCTGCCGTCCGATCCCGCGAACCTGTCGCAGTGGTGGGACGCGATCGAAGCCCGTATCCCGAGCGACGTGCGGGCCCCGCTGCAAGCCGCAGTGCGCCAGGTGGCCCAAGCGAGCCAGCTCCCGAACGCTCTGCGCCGGGAGCGCCGACTCCGCACGGCTCGGACCGAGCTGGAGGCCTGTTGGTCGCGGGTCCCTGCCGTCCCCGCCACCATCGAGGCGGCTGCAGCGCCCGTGGACGGTCAGCCATCCCGTGAGGAGCTCGCCCACGCCCTGTTCCGTGGACTGCGCGACGTGCACGACGAGCTCCAGGCCCAAGCGCGCGCCACGCCAGAGGCGGTCGTGGCGCGGTTCGCCGACGAGCTCAGGGATTCTCCGAAGGCCTGGAGCGAGATCGTTGCCCGGCACCGCAACGCCATCGCCGCGACCTGCAGCATGTCGGCCCGCGCGCGCCGAGAGCACGAGCTGCCCTTCGATTGGGTGATCATCGACGAGGCGGGACGAGCGACCCCCAACGAGCTCCTGATCCCGATGGTGCAGGGCCGCCGTATCGTGCTCATTGGAGACGAGCGCCAGCTTCCGCCCATCCTGGACCTTGCCGTACAGCGAGAGCTGGAGAGCGATCCCGATGCAGAGCCGGTGACCGAGGTGTCGGCCTTCGGGTGGCTCCGGAGCCTGCTCCCGATGGCGTGCACCGCTCGACTCTCTACTCAATACCGAATGCATGAGCAGATCGGCAGCCTCGTGGAGAGGCTCTTCTACGAGCCGCATGGCGAACGACTCGCGAGCCACTTCAGGGGGCCCCTGGCCTCGGAACGCGCGCCGGCCACAGGCCAGTTCGGCAATGCACCGCTGCACTGGGTCGAAGTACCGAATCCTGGCAGCTGCCAGGAGCACAATCGGCAGGAGATCGAGGTCGCGCTCCAGGTCGTCCACGCATTCCTCGACGCCGGTACGCCCGAGGAGGAAATCGCGCTCATCTCCCCCTACAACCGTCAACGCCTCGAGCTGGAGAAGCGAGAACCAGGCGTCCGCGTGCGCACGATCGACTCGGTGCAGGGGCGGGAGTACGACGTGGTCATCCTGCTCACCACCCGCACCGACGGGCGACCCGGCTTCCTCACCTCGGCCAACAGGCTCAACGTCGCGATCAGCCGCGCGCGTCGTCAGCTGGTCGTCCTCGGGTGCGCACAACAGCTCACGACTCCACAGTTCCGGCGGCAAGCGCCCCATGTGGTGCGTCTGGTCCACCATCTCGGGAGCCTGCGATGAACGACCTCATCTGGTGCGAGCGGCCAGCTTGGTGGATCCCCATCCACATCGTCCTCGAGCCGAACAGCCTGGTGCACCTGGATCCCCTCGAGCGGGCCGTGCTCGACCTCGTGAGGCTGGGCATCACCCGTGTGGCCGACCTGGCCCACCACCTGCAACTCGCCGAGACCTTCATCTCGTCGGCCGCAGGACACCTGATCTCTCGCGGCAGGCTCCAGCACGGCCTCAAAGGCTTCTCCATCGTCCAGCAGGACGACACACCAGCGGTGGTCGACCTGCAGATCGAGGGCGGGTGGGCCGTGTGGGACCCCGTTCGAGGGCATCCCCTACCCGAGCTCTGGACCGACGAGCGTCCTCCAGAACCCAGCGGGGCGCGGCTGTGCAGACGGAGTGGGCGAGTCGACGCCCCCCCGTCGCGTCGGGACGTGGCAGAGTCGCTGACAAACCTTGCCGCGCGGGACGACCTGGCCTTCCTGCGGTGGTGCGGGGCCCGGATCGTCGTGGAGGGACAACCCGGCGTCATCCGGCAGATCAGACCCAGCCCGGCGCGGTGGGTGGCGGGATCCTGCTGGGTTCCGGTCGCGATCCGCAACCAGAGCACCGCGGTGTGGATGCCCAGCATCACACCTCTGTCGCGGATCCGCACCCGACTCGACCCTCGCGGCGAGTCCGCCCTCGACGACCTGCCCGAGGATGCACGCGATTCTCTCCACTGCCGAGAGCTGGAGACCCGCGCCGAGCGAATGCCGTTCCTGCTGAAGGAGAGGGGCTTCTCCGACTACCCTGAACTCGAGCGCTACGCAGAACGCACCACCAGGCGGGAGCTCGGCCATGCGCTGGCCACCTGCCCGGATGTGCTGCAACGGGCCATTCGGGAGGCCTTCGTGAACGAGGAGCTCCACCGCGTCGTGGACACCGACTGGCGGGCCACCTGCCAGGGGTGGGCCGATGTACTCGATACGGGCACCCATGTGGGCGTGAGCCACGCGCGGACCATTCTCCGGATGGCAACCGACTGTCCGTCCGTGGAAGAGATCCGCCGCCATCGGACCTTGCTCGACGCGTCAGGGAGGCTCTTGGAGGAGAACCTGCAGGCAGGCTGGGCGGAGCTCCGGAAGAAGGTCGGACGGGACTCGACCACGATCGGTGAGCGGGTGTTCGCGCTGGCCACTGCCTGTGTCCTGGACGCCGGAATCCGGGAGGCCGTCGCCAACCACGGAAGCCTGTTCCGCCGCTTGGGCCGAGCAAACGCGAACCGCAATCTGGTCGTGCACCGCCGCGGGGAGGACCGGGACGTCGACCCCGCCACGTTCCGCGCCGACGTGCTCCACTGTGCGGCCTTCTTCGCGTCGCTCGGCACACCTACCCGGACTGGAGGCCAGTGATGCCCGAGCTCGACTCGCTCCCCAACTGTATCCGCGAGCTTTGCTCGAACCGGACGTCCGCAGATTCTGCCCGGCGCTTCGACGCCGCATTGACCCGGCGCGCGTGGCCCCTCGAGAACGGCGACGGCGAGCAGCCGCACCACGAACCCCTCGAGTGGCTTGGCGACCGGGTGTTGGAGGTCGTGGTCGCCAAGGAGCTCTGGCGGTTGCCCTACCCGAACCCCAAGCAACTCGACGCGGCACGGAAGGACCTGGTCAGCGAGCCGGTGCTCACCCGGATCGGTACCGACGTCGGTGTCCTACCCCACTTGCGGGTCGGGCGCGGTGAGCGCCTGCAGGGGCAGGTGGCAGCCGGCAAGGCCATCTCTGACCACGTCGACGCGCTGCTCGGAGTTGCGTTCCTCTCTGGGGGCATTGCTGGGGTTGAGGTACTGGTGCACCTGTGGCATTCGCACTGGCCGGCCGGGCTCCTCGAGCACGCCGCCCGACCCAAAGCCCGAGTGCCGCGCTGCACGAGTACACCATCGCGATCTGGAGGCAGAGTCTGCCCAACGACGCCTTCCACATCACCGGCCAGAGCGGCGAAGTCGGACCCTTCGTGGCCACCCGCACTCTACCCGACGGGCGATGCTTCACGGGCGAGGCGAGGAGAGATGCGAAGGCGTCCGCAGCAGAGCGTGCACTCCCCCACATGGTGAGCCTCCAGCGCGGCTGACGGAAGACGTGGGAGCGCGGAGTGCCGGATCCAGGTCCCGCGTTTTCGGTTTTCGTGAACGCACCCACCTCGACATGGACTGCAGTCACTCGCCTCCCCCCTCGAAGCCGCCCTGAAGAGCCACCTCCAAGGAATACCGAATGCCATCCATCAACTTCTCGATGGCCCCCCAATACCCCCAGGTCGATGTGTGGGGCGAGGCAGCCGAGAACGCACTGCGAAGCGAGCCCGACATCGCCCTGGTGCGTTGCCGCCAGCTCCTCGAGCTACTCGTGCACGCCATCGAGCAGCGCCACGGGATCCGTCATTCCGGACGAAAACCCAAGCTGTTCGAGCGGCTCGACAACCTGGGCGCCAGGGTTCCCCCAGAGATTGCTCGTCGGATGTCGAGGGTCCGGCAGGACGCGAACTCGGCGCTCCACGTCGAGGATTTGAACGCCGTGGGGCCTCGCGCATGGGAGGTGGCAGCCCGGAGGGCTATCGAGACCATGGCCAAGGCCTGGGCGTGGTTCATGGACACCCCGCACGCCCACATCACACTCCCTCATGCCCGGTCGGTCCCAGACAAGGTCTTCGAGATCGCCGACCGGGACCTCGACGTCGCCGAGCGCCTGGTCGAGGACGAACGAAACGAGGTGGCCGCGGAGCGCCTCCTCTCGAAGCTCAGCCCCAATCGTCTGATCCGAAAGGGCGTTCCCCACCACGCCGTGGAGCTCCTCGAGCTCCGCGTCGACAGCATCCGCCTCGCGATGGGGAACCACCAGGGCCTGCTCCCCGCGCCGCTGAACGTCGCACGAAGCCGCCGGGCGGTGGCCACCGGCCACTCGCGCTACGCCGACGAGGTCGTCCACTACCACAACCGCTACGCCGTCGGCCTGCTCAACCGACTCCAGGCTGAGGAAGCCCTCCAGGCCGTGGGCCAGCTCGAGGAGTGGCGCTCGAGCCGCGCGGAGTTTGCACCAGACCCACTCGCGAACCTGCAGATCCGCGACTGGCAGCGTGGCGCGTTGCTCGGCACGAAGGGCCAGGCCCTGTGCTTCCTGGCGCACGAACGGCGGGATCCGTCGCTGGTGGATCAGGCCCTGGCCGCCTTCGCCGCTGCCCGGGACTACTTGGAAGAACCGGCCGATCTCCGGCGGCAGGATGTCTACCGGCTCCACGCCCTGATCGAGAAGGGCAGACTGGGTGGGACGCTGAACGCCGAGGAGCTCGCGGTGCTCGACGCCCGGATCGAGCACGCCCCGATCGAGGCCATCGGCGAACACTGGACACCGGAGATCTTCGCGATCGCGGTCGCGCTGAAGTCGGGCTGGGCGGTGGATCGGAAGGTCACCTGGGCGGGGCGCTTGTCCCACCAGCTCGACGCCGTCTGGAGGCGCCGGGAGCCTCTGGAGCACCCCTACGAGCTGGTCGCCGGGAGCCTCCTCCTCGTCCACCCGCCGTCGGCCCCACGCCTGCTCGCCTCCCTCCAGGCCACCGCCGACAACGGCGGCCTGATCGGCTGGATCGCATCGTGCTACATCGCAGATCATGCGGGTCGACCAGCGCCCACGCCGCCGGACACCCTGAGCCCCTGGTGGGACCGCGTCGATCGGCAGGTCCGGGCGCTCGACAACGTGCCGTACAACTATGCCTGAGGGCGGGAAGACGTTCGCCCTGCCCGCGGTCACCGGTAGGCCCGTCTGGTCGTGTCGCCTCAGCGCCCCCGACCTCCAGAGCCTCCTCTCCACCGCCCACCCCCGCCTGGCTCTCCATCGCCCAGTCCGCTCGGTTTTGCCTGTTCGCGACCGAGTGTCGCGACGGAACTACGCAAGGGGGCGGCATCCAGCAGGCCCTCGGCATCCAAGTGTCCACCAGAGCTGCCTGCGCTACGGGGCCCGGGCGGCCTTGCGTACTACCGCCGGCCCTGCATGGTCACCGCGTCCGGCAAGCAGTCCCTCGAGACCCTGGCACAGAGGCCAGGTTCCCGATCCCCCTGGTGCGGGACGACGAGACCTCGTTGCACCAGGGTGCTCGCCCTCCTGCTGCCCAAGATCCACGAGGCCCAGGATGCCGGCGCGCCGCCGGACGCGCCCTGCACGGATCCCCCCGCAGCCTGCGCCAAAAGCCCGACTACTCACCAGCTGCTTCGATTCGGCCATCTGGCCGTTCGTCCACGAGGCCAGCACGTCGGACGAACCGGAGCGCTCGATCCGCGAGAACCGACACGATTGGCGGAGGCCCTCCCGCTCGAGGTCGACCCTCGACCCGGAGCTGGTGGCCAAAGAGGCGCACGAGGCCCGTAGTGTCGTACGCTTCTATCGTCGAAACGACGGAGGAGAACCCCTTGAGCTCTGATCATCTGCTGAGCAGCCTCGCGTGTTCCGAGGGCGCCCTGTCTGCCCTCGTCGCGCTGTTCCTCGAGGATGAGGACCATCGCCGGGCGATCCTGGCGAATCTCCGCGCGTCGTCGGCGCCCGGAGTCGCGGAGACCGTCGACCGATTGTCGGAAGCCGGGGATGTGGAGGTGATTCTTGAGCCCTTCCTCGCGAACGCCGGCAACCTCGACATCGCCGTCGTCTCGCGAATCTCCAACGCCATCCTCGCCATCGAGAACAAGACCGGCACCACGCTGGGCAAGGACCAGATCACCAAGTACCGGGTCGTCCTGAAGGACAGCGACCCACGGGGCGACCGAGCGTTCGCCACGGTCCTGCTGCGCGTCGGACGGCCCGGAAGCGATCCCGACGCTGCGAAGGATCCCCGGGGGGTCGCCGACTCCGCCGAGCTCACCTACGCCACCCTGTCGAGGCTGCTCGGCGGCGCAGATGTGCCCGGGGAGAGCTACGGCTTCATGGGACGCAGCCTCGAGCACCTGCACCACCTCGGCAGCCAGGCCCGGCAGGATCCTCCAGAGAAGGACTTCCGCGGAGACCAGCTCGAGGCCATCCGTGCCGTCCTGCTGCGGCGCGGGTGGAGCCCAGGTCACGGCACCGGAACCATGCTGCCGATCTCGCGGGATGGAGCGGTCTGGACGCTGAGGATCGGGAGCGGCCGTCGCTGCACCATCAACGCGAGGCTCTCCATGAAGCTCCCGCCTACGGACGAAAGGACGCCGGTGAGGACCATCGATCTCGCGCGAGGCTGGTCGACGTTCAGCATCCCCACCCCGTTCCCCGGGCACGAGCGACCCTGGATTCGTGGGGATGTCGATCGGATGCACGAGCAGGCCGTGGTGGTCGGCAACCTGCTGGAGCAGGCGTACGACGCGTGGCGTGCCGCCCACGTGGACGTCCGGTGAGAGCAGCGAGTCTTGCCCCTCGCATCTCTCCCATCCGGAGCTGCGCCATCTACTTCGCAACGAGCGCTGCCTCGGGGCGCGCAAAGCAACAGGAGCACGTCGCTTGGGGGCTCCCTGGGCATCGCAGCCAACGACAGTGACGCACGATAGCAGGCTCTGAAATTCTTCTTTGACACTTCAGTGATGCAACGTCATCAGCGGGACGTCGTCCGGTACACAACTCGGGCCACGGCGCCACGACCCACCCCTGCGAGCTCGAGCACCCTCTGCCTCCGCGCCCTACTCCGTCTGGCGGACCGCAGCCCTGGGCACGCGCCCCCGGAGTGTCGGGGGTACCCATCGATCCCTCAGGCGGGAACCCAGAACGACCGGGGACTGCCGACTCAACAGCGTGGCACGCCACCGGCCGCTGGCTCTCGTCCGACCGCCGGACTGCCATCCACCTCACCCAACGCCACAATGGAGGACCTCCCATGACCATCGACCAGATCCTGCGCGCCATCGAGCAACACGATCTCCGACCCGACAAGAAGAGGGTCGAGATGGCGACTGCGCGCGCCCAGAGCCTCGTCCGCGCGATCAACGACGCAGACCACGCCCACGAGTTCAACGTCCTCGACATCCAAGCCCACGGGTCCCACGCCCGCGGGACCGCGCTGAGGGGCTTCAAGGACTACGACCTCCTCGTCGTCCTGAACGAGGACGCCCTGCGGACCACGGCAGGCAAGCGTCGCACGCCCTCCAACACGCTGTCCAGGCTCCGTGCCAGCGTGGAGCGCGTCCGGGGGCCCGCCGTCTCCCAGGGCCACGTCAACGTGCGCTCCCAGGACCACAGCGTCGGCGTCGAGTACCTCAACCACGACCTGCGCATCGACCTGGTCCCCGCCGTGAGGACCCGGGCGGGCTACATGATCCCCGAGAAGGCCTCGGGCACCTGGGTGAAGTCGGATCCCCACCAGCACCACCAGGCCTTCATGCATGCGTGCAGATCCCCGACCGTCCGGCGGGCGACCCGGCTGCTCAAGGGATGGCGAAAGCGGCGCAAGGACGCTGGCGTCCGCATCCCGTCCTGCGGCCTCGAGATCCTCGTGATGGGACTCCGTCCGCCCAACGGTGGCACCTACACCACCGTGGACGCAGTGCTCCGGCACATCGCGAGGCAGCGACCGAAACAGCGCATGGTCCTCTACGGCGCGCCGTCCAACTCACCGGTCACCCTCCGCGACGCGAGCGGGTTCAACGTCGCGTCCGAGATGACGGCGAAGGAGCGCGACAAGCTCATCGAGCAGGCGAGGAAGGCCGTCGATGAGATCGAGCGGGCCGAGACCGCGCTGCAGCGTGGGCGGGAGGACACCGCCCAAGGGATCCTGGCCAACCTGTTCGTGCCCAGGAACCTGGGGTAGCACCCCTTCGGTCGCCGTGGGACCTGCTTGCTTGCCACACTACACTTCCCATTGTGAAGTCGTTCCATGCGTAGGACGTCTCACCACGGATCCCTGCCTACATGGGTGGACTGCTTGCCCGCGTGAGATGACATGCTAAAGAGAAGTCGAGGTCACCATGAGCTGGTACCCAAGGCTCATCGCCCTTCAGGGCACCCTGACCCCCGGCGACTCCTCGGGGCTCCTCGACGAATACGGCGAGCTCACCGTGTTCGGCCGCGTCCTGTTCGCAGTCCAGCCCGACGTCGACCGGCCCGAGGCCCTGTCCATCGACGTGTGGCGCTACCAGGGCATGTACGTCGATCGCGACGAGCTCCCCGAGGCGCCGTTCCGGCAGCACCCTCCTCCGCTCCTCCCCGTGCTGGCGGCCGTGATCGACGAGCACGCCCTCACCCTCTCGCCCACGAACCGGCCCAGCGACGTCGACACCGTGCGCGCCATCCTCTGGGAGCTGCTCGTCAACGCGCTCGCCCACCGGGACTACGACCTCGACCGGGCCATCGAGATCGAGCTGTTCGCCGACGCGATGCTCGTCGCCTCACCCGGAGAGCCCACGCGCGCGAACGTCGAGAACGGCGCCCTGGTCGGCAAAGGCGCCAGGAACCCGGTGCTCCACAGCGCCCTCCACCGGATCGGGCTCTGCGCAGCCAAGGGTACGGGTTGGCCCCGTGTGGTCGCACTCGGGCGGGACGTCGGGCTGTACCCCCGCGCCGAGGTCGTGGACGGCGCCCTGGAGGTCGTCATCCAGGTCGACCCCGAGCGTCACGTCCAGGTCCAGGTCGCTTCCAGCACGGCGAGAGAGACACGCCGGCCCGCCTCCGCGTGGGACGCCGTCCTGCTCGCCGCGCTGGACGATGGTGCCTGGCACAGGCCGAGCGACCTCGCGGCTTCCACGGGCATCCCGAGGTCCACCCTCACCGCCGCACTGAAGCGCCTCGAGCTCCAGGGCCTGCTCCAGCGAAGCTCCACCCGCAAGCGGTCGTCCACCCAGACCTACCGTCTGCGTCGCCGGTAGATCGGTAGATCAGCCGTCCCGCCCGATCTTCCACGCGTCGAACAGCTCGGGCTCCGGGGCCTCCGCCGCAGGCATTTCGGGGCTCGCGATGGGCTCGACAGGGGCCATCAGCTTGCCCAGGGTCTCCACCAGCTCGGCCGCGAGCCCGGAGTCGAGCAGGACCTCCAGGCTCGAAGGGCGGGGCCGAGGAGCCGGGGCGTCAGGCCTCACCCCGCGCGCATGGTCGATGACGCCCGAAGCCGCCTGGATCACGTACGCCGAGTTCCTGAACATCTTGTTCATGCTGGCACTCTGCGCCCGCAGCTGGCGCTTCATCTCCCCCACCAGGAACCTGCTCGCCTCGACGGGCTCCTCGGGGACGCTCGGGCCCACCCGTACCGCCAGCAGGAAGGTGCGAGCCTCCCCGACGCTCACCCGGACCTCGCCCTCGAATCGCCCACCGAGCCTCGTGAGCTCAGTGGCGAGCAGCCTGGCGAGGAGCGGCCCCCACCCCGGCTCCGCGAGGACCCAGAAGCCGCCGACGGCTCTGTGAGCACCGCCCTCCGCGGCGCCCACCTCCACCAGCACCGAGTATCCGGAGGGGAGGAGCGCCGTGGTGATGTGGTGCTCCAGGTACGCCGCCACGCCAGGCCAGTCTGCGAACCACCGCACGCTCACCGCTTCCTGCCGCGCTGGACGTCGGAGAGCGTGCGGCCGGCGGGACGCTGGCTGGCGTCGGGTTGCGTCAGCCGCTTCCAGAACTCACGCGCCTCGTGCTCAGTCGCGAACCACGCCACCTGGCTGGATCCGGCCTTGCGCCGCTTCCGGAGCAGGGTGTCCTCGGACACCCCCACCGCATCGGCGACCTCGCGCCAGGTCGTCAGCGGGGCCGCCGATCTCGGCGCGTCCAGCACGGTCGCGACCTCCGCCACGCGATCCACCGGGATCTCCATCCACACCTTTCTCGGGACTGGTGGGAACATGACCACCTCCTGCACACAGAGTGACCGGCCATGCACGACGAGAACATGACGATCTCCCCCGAGGAGCTCCTCCTTGTCCGCTATTGCTTCGATCCGGCGACGGAATGGCCCGTCGTCTACCTCGGCGAGCGCTCGCCCCCGGGTCGTGTGGCGTGGAGGTTCGCGTTCACCGCCCTCCATCAGCCGCCTCCCGACGGAGGGACGTCGAGGCTCGTCCCGACCCTGTGGTGTGCGCCGAAGACCCACATCGAGTGGTGCGAGACCGCCCTCGCCGCAGACCTGGAGCGGGCAGCTCGGATGACGCTGGACGGGTCGAGACGGATGAGGAGGCTGCGCGAGACGCTCGGCCTACGGGACCAGGAGGCGCTCTGGCAGCGGTGGTGCCCCGTCCCCATCCCGGAGCACCTGGACCTCGGGACCGTCCTCCTGCCCGGCCCCACCCACGACGTCCCGCTCCCCAGCGACGTCGCCGGGTACGTCACGGCGGGCACACCTGGCTTCTCGGACCGCATCCACCCCGAAGCCCTCACGGCCTGGCTCGATGCCGCCCCTCTCATGAACCTCTCCGACGCGCACCAGGGACGTCTACGCCAGGAGGCACCCTGGTGGTTCCTGCACGACCGACTCCAGGACCATCTCGATCCGTCGAGGCCTGACGTGGCCGATCTCGGGCCGATCCTCGCTGCCCTCGCTCTCATCGCCGCCGTTCACGGCCCGACTCGCAAGGCATCGCCCACGGAGAGCAACCGCGGCAACACGCTCGGGCTGACGGAGGCTCGAGATCCGGAGACCCTCTTCCTCCACCTCCTCCTCAGGAAGCTCGACGAGCTCTCCGCGACACGCGCGGCCGGCCGCGGAACCCGCCGGCTCTACAACCTGGCCCACTCGCTCCTCCTCGAGGGCCCCGATGGCGTCCGCGACCCGGACACGGACGTCGCCGCCGAACGAAGGGCGTCCCGACGCTACTCGCTCGCCGAACGGGGCGTCGTACCGCTCCTCATCCCCCTCGACGAGCTCGCCGTCGAGAGCCCCTACCAGGACGCCATCCACCTCGAGTGGCGCCTCCATCCCGACGACCCGCACATCGCCGTGCGCCGCCCCCTGGCCCTCCACGACGTCGCGGCATCCGCGCTCGAGGACGCCCTGGTTCGGGCCGTCTCGGACCCCTGGATCACGCGGGCGCTCGGTTTCATCCTCGGCGGCGCCGAGAGCCACTGGACAGCAGAAGATCTCCACGATCCGCGACCTGGATAGCCCACTATCCGGGAGCGTGTGTACAGGATCCAGCCGAGGACGCCCTGTACACACAACTGTACACATGCATGCGGATAATCGCGGTTCCATCGTGGCATCCTGCGGCACGCTGGACACGCACCGCAACCCACGTTATCCAGCTTCCATGCGGAGGAAACGAGAGGTCACCCACCCATCTCGGTCCACTTCCAGACGATCTCTTTCATGACCTCCGACGTGCCACCGCCGATGGTCAGCAACCGCACATCCCGCGCCAGCCGGGTGATCGGGTACTCCTCGATGTACCCGGCCCCGCCGTGGAGCTGTTGGCAGTCGTAGATCACCCGCTGCGCCAGGTCGCACGAGAAGAGCTTCGCCATCGACACCAGCTTCGTGGGGTCCTCACCCGTCTGCATGCGCTGGACCGCCTGGTACGTCAGAGCCTTCGCCGCCTCCAGAGAGGCCAGGTGCTCCGCCAGCTTGTGCTTCCACACCTGGAACTTCGCCACCGGACGACCGAACGCCTTCCGCTCCGAGCCGAACCGGATGGCGTCGCCCAGCGCCAGCTCCATCGAGTGGATCGCCGTCAGCGCGGCCACCAGACGCTCTCCCTGGAAGTTCGTCATGATGTAGTAGAAGCCCGCGTTCTCGTGGCCCAGCAGGTACCGCTGCGGGATCCGGCAGTTGTCGAAGTGCAGCTCGCACGAGTCCACGCTCCGCGTGCCCAGCTTGTCGAGCTTGCGACCCACCGAGAATCCCGGCGTGTCCGTAGGGAACAGCACCAGCGAGATGCCCCCGTGCCCCTCGCCGCCCGTGCGCACCGCCAGCGTGATGAAGTCCGCGATGGCCCCGTTCGTGATGTAGGTCTTCTGACCGTTGATCACGTAGTCCGTGCCGTCCTTCTTCGCGGTCGTGCGGATGGCGGCGACGTCCGACCCGCAGTCCGGCTCGCTCACCCCCAGCGCCGCGATCTTCTCGCCACGCACGACCGGAGCCAGGAACTCCTGCTTCTGCTCCTCCGTCCCGATCTCACCGATGATCGGGGTGGCCATGTCGGTGTCGACCAGGATCGACATCACGACCCCACCGTTCCGCGCATGCCCCAGACCCTCCACGAAGGCTGTCGTGTACCACCAGTCCAGCCCCATCCCGCCGACCGAGTCGGGGTACCGGATGCCCAGCAGCCCGAGCTCCGCGAGCTGACGGAAGATCTCCCGGTGGGGCCACTCCCCCGCCGCATCCCATGCGGCGCTGTTGGGCGCGATCTCGCGCTCCGCGAAGTCGCGGGCCAGCGCCCGCAGCTGATCGTGCTCGTCCGTGAACGGTGGGAACATCGGGAGGACCTCCTGCCCCACCTGCTTACCATGGCCGCGCCACCACACAGGGTGGAGCGCGCCCGGCACGACGGGATACACGGAACCCGTGCAACGCCTGACGCTACGTGCTGCCGAGGACTCCAGGTTCCTCGCCCGGATCGTCGAGCGCGACGGTTTCGCGTTCGTGCTGGACTACGGCGACCCCGAGATGATCGCGGACGCGACCGACCGCATCAACCGGGGCTTCTCCGTCCTGGTCTCCGGACACCTGGAGCACGTCGCGCCCGGCGCGGCGGACCTGATGCCCCGTCTGGCCGCGTTCTACGAAGCGGACGGGCTCCTGGTCTCCCTCGAGACCCCGATGACCCACATGCCCGGCCGGGTGTTCGACGACCCCGACGCCACGCGCCTGAAGCGGCCCGCCAGCGACGTCCAGACCGTGCTCCTGGAGCGCGACGACGAGACCGACCTCGTCACCCTGGAGTCCCTGTCCCTCGACGCCGCACGCGTCGCGGACGCCCCCCCGGCCCGCCGCCTCCTCTGGAACCCGGGCCCCCTCGAGCCCCTCCCGATGGCGGAACGCCCGGACGAGGAGGAGGTCACCGAGCTCGTGCCCGAGGAGATGCGCCGACGCGCGCTGTCCGGCGACGAGGCCACCGAGCGTCACAGCGTGGCCGGAGCCCTGGCCGCCGCCGCCCTGGCGGAGCTCGAAGCGGAAGACGAAGCGTAAGACGACAGGGACGCCTGGCTCAGGGCCCGAACCAGAGCTCGATCCTGACGTACCCATTGTCACCCGGAAGCCCGGGGAGCCCCCCGGCGCCTCCCGGCGCGGACTGCCCCGGAGGCCAGCTCGTGCCCCCACGCCCCCCCTGGCCGGAGGTGCCACCGGGTCCGCTGGTCCACCCCGCACCGCCGCCGCCACCACCGAACCCGCTCTGGGTCCCTCCGCCTCCACCGCCGCCGCCGTAGCCGCCGTCACCCTCCTGCCCACCGCAGGACGAAGGCGCCCCTGCGCCCCCCGCGAACCCCCACTCGCCCCCCCCGGGACTGCCCGCAGGCGCCCCGGGATTGCTGGGGGCTCCGCCGCCGCCCATCCCGATGAAGATGCTCCCGCCCGAACACACGCCGTCCGCGTCGCACCCCCGGCCGCCCTCCGACGCACCGCCGCCACCACCGCCCAGCACGATGTACTCGCCCGTCGGAGAGACGAGCGCAGAGAGACCGCCACCCCCAGCGCCCGTCGTGGCACCACCGCACTGGGACGCACGCCCGCCGCCCCCGACGATCACCCTCCACACGCCGATCTCGGCGAAGGGACGGGTGAGACCGGAGAGCGACCCCCGCCCACCCCGACGGTTGCTCCAGGGCGCCGCGAGCACGCCCCCACCACCCGCGCCGACCGCCGTGGCCTCCAGGGTGACGACCCCCGGCGGCATGTCGAACGTGTACTGCCCGGGGATCGACCAGTCCCAGACCTGCGTGAGTGGAAAGCCCGTGTCGGCGTCGGCGTCGGTGTCCAGATCGGCGTCAGCGTCGGTGTCCGCATCGGTGTCGGCGTCCGCATCGGCGTCGGCGTCGGCGTCGGCGTCGGCGTCCGCGTCCGCATCCGAGTCCGCATCCGCGTCGGCGTCGGCATCGGCATCGGCATCGGCGTCGGCGTCGGCGTCGCCGTCGGCGTCCGCGTCCGCGTCCGCATCGGAGTCCACGTCCGCATCGGAGTCCGCGTCCGCATCGCCCTCTGCGTAGGGCTGCAGCACGGCGGTTCCGCGACACGCCATGGCCAACAACAAGACCGTCATCGAGGCAGCTCCTCCGCCGCCAGCATAGAGCCAGGCCGAACGGTCGCCAACGTCGCTCCGGAGGACGTATGACCTCTCACCTGGCCATCGTGGGCCTCGGCGTGCTGGCCCTCCTCGCGGGCAGCGATGTCGCCATCGCAGGCGCCACGCGGCTCGCCCGACGCCTGCACCTCTCGGATCTGGTGATCGGGCTGACGATCGTGGCCATCGGGACGAGCCTCCCGGAGCTGGCGACGACGATCACCGGCGCCATCGCGTCGGGGGGGACGGCCGCCGAGGACGCCGCGGGCGTGGCCCTCGGGAACATCGTGGGCAGCAACCTGTTCCTGCTCACCGCCCTGCTCGGGCTCACGGGGCTCATGCGCGATCTGCCCGTGTCGGTGGGCTCGATTCGGCGAGACGGCTTCGTCCTGCTCGGCTTCACGGCCGTCCTCGCCTGGGGCTTCGCGACCGGTACCCTCACCCGCCCCTTCGGGGCCCTGCTCCTGCTGGCGTTCGTCGCCTACCTCGCCATGGTCGTGCGGCACGAGGTCTCCACCGCCACGCCCGAGCCGACACCGGAGGCACCGGAGGCCCCCGAGACGTCCGACGGCCCCGACTGGACGGAGTCCCTGACCGGACGCCTGCCCATCCCACCAGGGGCCCGCGACGGCCTCGTCGTGTTCGCGGGGCTGGCCACGGTCGTCGGCGGGGCGACCCTGGTCGTGGACCACGGCGTGACCATCGCGGAGACGGTCGGAATCCCGGGGACGCTGGTGGGCATCTTCGTGGGCGCAGCGACGAGCCTGCCGGAGGTGGTGGTCTCGATCCGGGCGGCATCCCGGGGCACCACGGACATGGCGGTGGGCAACATCCTCGGCAGCAGCATCACGAACCTCGGGCTCTGCCTCGGCGCCGCGGCGGTCGCCCACCCCGTCGTGGTGCCGCCCATGCTGCTGACCCTCGACTACCCCTTCCTCGCCGCCAGCACGGTCGTCGCGCTGCTGCTCATGAAGGAACGCGAGGAGCTCTCGCGCGAGGAAGGCGCCGTGCTGCTCGTGCTGTTCGCGCTCTACCTGGCCCTCCGGGTCCGCATGGGGACCTGACGGGGTTACGCGGACACCTGACTCCGAGGTCCCCTATGCTCCTGCTCTGGCTCGCTGCGGCCGGCGCTGCTCCGACGCCCTCCGACGCCACCCGAGGCGAGCTCGAGCAGGTCGTCCTGCCCTCGCTCGACGCGCGCCGAGCCTCGGCCGAAGCCCGCGCCGCAGCCCTCTCCGGGGTGTTCGACGGCTCGCGCACCCTGGCGGACGCCTGGCCGCTGCGCACCCAGCTCGACCTGTTCGACAGGGCCGTCCTCGCGGGCCTGCAGCGCGAGCTCGACGCCTCCGCCCGCTCCCGGGAGGCGGAGCGGGCCCTGTCTCCGGCCCTGGACGACCCCGATCTCCTCGAGCGGCACCGTGCGACCCTGGCGGCGACGCTCGATGCGGAAGAGGCCGCGGGACGCCTGGATTCCCGCCTGATCGCGAGCCGCCAGGCCTTCCTCGACAGGGCACCCGGACTGGCGACCGCCGCCTGGCGCGACAGCCTGGACCGCTGGCAGCGCGCCCTGGACGCCGCCACCGCCGAAGGGGCCACCGAGGACGCCGTGGCGGCCGGCGACGCCGCCCTCGCCGCACGCTCCCGCCTGGAGGACATCCGCAGCGCCGCCTGGCGCGGATGGCTCCTCGCAGACCCCACCCTGCTCGCGACGGCCGTGGACGCCCTCCCCACGACGCCCGACCCCGACACGGCCGCCGTGGTGCTCGCCGTCGCCCCCCTGCTGGGCGATCATCCCGCCGTGACGGCCTCCCGCGAGGCCCTCGACCGCGCCGCCCAGGCCCGGCAGGACGCCACCCTGGAGGAGGCACGGCGCCGGCTGGCGGGCGTGACCCTGCCGGCCAACGTGCAGCTCGCCGACCTCGAGTCCGCCGTGGAGCGCGCGACCGCCGCCGTGGAGGCCGCGCCCCCCGAGAAGCGCGCCCTGGCCGAGCTCGAGCTCCAGATCGTGAAGAAGCGCCTGGACCTCGCGACCGGCAAGGCCGCGGAGGACGCAGCCGCCGCCCAGCAGAGGGCCGACGAGGCGCGGAGAGCCGCCGAGGTCCTGAAGGCCGAAGCCGAGCGCGAGGGCCAGCGCTCGGCCATCAGCGACCAGCTCCTCGCCTTCCAGACCTCCGTGGCCACGGTCTACGAGGAGGAGGCCCAGCGCCGCACGGCCGCCGAGGCCCGCCTCCAGCAGTTCCGCGACCGCCTCGGCGCGCTCACGGAGGCCGCTGCGGCCGCTCGGGCCCTCGGCATGCTGGCACCCGAGCGCCCCGGTCGCCTCGACCAGGCCTACCTCGACACCCGCGCCCTCGTCCGCGACCTCTACGACGCCCTGGAGGAGGCCCGGCACACCGAAGAGGCCCTGCTCGCCGACGCCCGCCACCGGCGCACGGAGGCCGACTCGATCTCCGAGCTCCCCCTGCCCGACGACCAGGCGGCCACGCTCGCGAAGTCGCGCAGCGACCTCGAGGAGGCCTTCGCCAGCCGCGGACAGCGCGCCCGGGCCGACCGCGACACGCTGTACGCCATCCTCCACGACGCCCGCGACCTGCGCCGATCCCTGCGCACCTCGGCCTCCGGAACGGCCCTCACGCAGGCGCGCCGCGACTTCGTTCCCGAGCTGGGCCGCGAGCTCGCCGCCCTCCCCGGCCAGGCCCGGTCCGCCGGGCGCTCGGCGGCCATCTGGGCCCTCGGCCTCCCCGCCCTGCTCGGCGACCTCTCGGTCCTCGGCGCCCTGATCGTCGGGAGCGCCGAGCTGCTCGTGCTCGCCGCGATCTGGGTGGCCGCCCGTCGCCAGGTCCCCGGGTTCGTCGAACGCCTCGCGGAGGCCGCCCAGAAGGGCGCCACCTTCGTCGTGGACGGCGACATCCGCCGCGCGACCGACCAGGCCGGCGAGCTCGCCCTGCGCGCCCTCGATCTGGCCGTGGGCATCGTGCTCTACACCCGGCTCTCGGACGGCGTGGTGGGCGTGCTCGTCTACCTCTGGATCCTCCGCGGGGTCGTGCGCGCGGCACCGTTGGTGGCCCGGGCGTCCCTCTCGAGCCCCGACGACCCCCACCCGTCCCTCCGGTTCGTCACCAACCCCACCGAGACCCTGGCCGTCCGGTCCCTCCGCGCCCTGGCCTGGTGGTGGGCGCTCTCGCGCCTCGCGCAGCTCGTGTCCGTCGAGCTCCTTGACGCCGACCGCCTCCGCGATCTCGCGTCCATGCTGTCCAGCGCGGCCTTCTGGAGCCTCCTCGCGGTCGGCGTGCTCGCCTGGGGTCCCCTCGCCGTCTCGACCCTCGCCCGGCAGCCCGAGCACACGGGGGTCGCCCGGTGGGCCGCCACGCCCGTCGGCACCGGGATCTTCGCGCGGATCGTCGCCCTCCCGAGGCTCGTCGTCGCGCTCGGGATCGTGGGCATGCAGATGGCCCTGAGCGTGGCGTCCCGCATCGTGGAGGGCCGCTCGGGGCTCGGGTGGCTGCAGTCCGCCCTGGCCCGCACCCAGATCAAGCGCACCGAGGCCTCCGAGCCCATCGCGGTGTCCACCGAGGTGGTCCAGCAGCTCGACGCGCTGCGCCGGGAGGGCATGCCGCGCCCCGAGGCGGAGGCGCAGATCGTCGCGGCCCACGCGGAGTGGCGGGAGTCTGGAAGGCGGGGGCTGGTGTCCCTCATCGGCGACCGTGGCTCGGGCAAGACCCGCATCGTGAAGCGCCTGCCCGAGCTCCTGCCGGAGGCCCGTCTCTGCGAGACCGCGGTGCCGTCCCGGATCACCGACCCCGCCGCGATGGTCCGCTGGCTGGCCGGCGTGCTCGGCGTGGAGGCCACGGACGAGGCGTCCCTGGTGAAGGCCCTCGAAGACCTGCCGCCCACCACGCTGGCCATCGGCAACGTGGAGCGCCTGTTCCTGCGGAGGGTCGGGGGCTACCGGCCGCTCCGATCCCTCGTCGGCATCGCGACCGCCACGGCAGACCGGCACTTCTGGGTGCTCGCGGTGCACGCGCCCGCGTGGGACTACCTGACGGGAATCGCCGCCCGCCTGAACCTCGACGCGTTCCGGGAGCACATCCGGCTCGAGGCCGCGTCCGGCCCCGTCCTGGCGGCCTGGTTGGAGGGTTCGCTCCTGGAGAGCGGTTGGTCGATGAGCTACCAGGAGCTCGCCACCACGGGCCTCCTCGGGGGTGACGAGGTGCTCGCGGAGAAGCGGGCGCGCACGGCCTTCTGGCGCCTCCTCTCGGACGCCGCCGGCGGCACGCCGGAGAACGCCGCGGAGCTGTTGGGTCGGTCGCTCGGTGCGGTGGGCGAGCGCGCGCTGTCCGTGCATCCCTTCGAGGCCCCCACATCGGCGGAGATCGAGGGGGTGTCGGACGACCTCCTGTTCACGCTCACCGCCCTCGTGCAGCACGCCGCGGCCACAGCCGAAGAGCTGGCGGCCGCGCTGAACCGTCGCCCCGAGGCCACCCGGACCCACGCGAAGAACCTCGTGCACCTCGGCATCGCGGAGGAGGAGCGCGACCGGGCCACCTACCGCATCGCCCCTCTCTGGGAGCCCGCCGTCCGCCGGCTCCTCCGCCAGAAGCACTTCCTGTACGGAGCGAGCTGATGGACACGCAGATCCTCGAGTTCGTCGACTTCTCCCGCATCCCCTACGCGCTGGCGGTCATCGCCGTTGCGTGGGTGAGCAACCGGTTCATCACGCGCACCCTGGACGACCTCGGCGTCCGGTTCACCGAGCGTCGCCTGCTGTTCAAGCAGATCACGTCGTTCACGCGCTTCGTCATCCTGATCGGCGCCGCGGCCCTCGTGGCCGCCTCGGTCGTGCGGTTCAGCAGCGAGGTCCTGCTCGCCATCGGCGGGTCCGTCGCGGTCGCCGTGGGCTTCGCGTTCAAGGACCTCCTCGCGTCCCTCATGGCCGGCCTCATCCTGCTGCTCGACCGCCCCTTCCAGGTCGGCGACCGCGTGGAGTTCGGCGGTCACTACGGCGAGGTCCTGGAGATCGGGCTCCGCACCGTCCGCATCAACACGCTCGACGACAACCTCATCTCGGTGCCCAACAGCCGCTTCCTGACCGACGCCGTGAGCTGCGCCAACGCGGGCGCCCTCGAGCAGATGTGCGTGTTCGAGTTCTGGATCGGCATGGACCAGGACTTCGACGTCGCCAAGGAGATCGCCTACGACGCGACCGCCTCGAGCAACTTCGTGTACCTGAAGCGCGCCATCATCGTGCACCTCAAGGAGGTCACCCTCCCGCACCAGCCGCTGATGGCCATGAAGGTGACGGTGAAGGCGTACGTGTTCGACGGACGCTTCGAGTCCGCGTTCGGCACGGACGTGCACGAGCGCGTCCACAGGGCCTTCCGCGCCGCGGGGATCGCGAGCGCGGCGGCCTGACTCACCCGCGCAGGGCCGCCGCGTGGAACGCCACGTGCTCGCCCACGAACGTGCTCACGAAGTAGTAGCTGTGGTCGTAGCCGTCCTGCATGCGCACCTCCGCCGGGAAGCCCGCAGCGGCGGCCGCCTCGACGAACCGGTGGGTCTGGAGCTGCTCCTCGAGGAACCCGTCCGCGGTGCCCTGATCGACGAGCACGGGCAGCCGGTGGGACGCGCGCCCCACGAGCACACACGCGTCGTAGGCCTCCCACGCGGACCGGTCGGACCCGAGGTAGGCCCCGAAGGCCTTGTGACCCCACGGCACCTCCGTGGGCGCCACGATCGGCGAGAACGCCGACACCGAGCGGTACATCCCGGGGTTGCGGAGGGCCAGCACCAACGCGCCGTGACCGCCCATGGAGTGCCCGGACACCGAACGCGCCGCGCTCACCGGGAAGCTCGCCTCCACGAGGGCCGGCAGCTCGTCCCGGACGTAGGTGTACATCCGGTAGTGCGCCGACCACGGGGCCTGCGTCGCGTCGACGTAGAACCCCGCCCCCTTCCCGAGGTCCCAGCCCGCGTCGTCCGCGACGTCGTCCCCCCGGGGGGACGTGTCGGGCGCCACGATCACGACGCCGTGCTCCGCGGCGTACCGCTGGGCCGCGGCCTTCGTGATGAAGTTCTGCTCGGTGCACGTGAGGCCCGAGAGCCAGTACAGCACCGGGAACCCGCCCGCGGGCGGCTCCCCGCCGGGCACGAAGACGCCGAAGCGCATCGTGCACCCGAGCGTGCTCGACGCGTGGCTCCAGACCTCCTGCACACCGCCGGAGACGGCGTGGCTCTCGACGCGCTCCATGGTCGCCTCAGAAGTGGATGACGGTCCGGATGGACTCGCCGTGGTGCATGAGGTCGAACGCCTCGTTGATGCGCTCGAGGGGCAGCGTGTGCGTGATGAACGGCTTGAGGTCGAGCTCGCCGCTCATCGCCTGCTTCACCATGCCCGGCAGCTCGGTGCGACCGCGCACGCCACCGAAGGCCGAGCCGCGCCAGACACGCCCGGTGACGAGCTGGAACGGACGGGTCCGGATCTCCTGACCGGCGCCGGCGACACCGATGATCACGGACTCGCCCCAGCCCTTGTGGCAGCACTCGAGGGCCGACCGCATCACGTCGACGTTGCCGATGCACTCGAAGCTGAAGTCCACGCCGCCGTCGGTGAGCTCGACGATGACGTCCTGGATGGAGCGGCCCGGGTGGTCCTTGGGGTTCACGACGTCGGTGGCGCCGAGGGAGCGGGCCAGCTCGAACTTGCCGGCGTTGATGTCGACGCCGATGATGCGTCCGGCCCCCGCCTGCTTCGCGCCCACGATGACCGCGAGGCCGATGCCGCCGAGACCGAACACCGCCACGGTGTCACCCGCCTTCACCTTCGCGGTGTTGTGGACGGCGCCGATTCCGGTGGTGACGCCGCACCCGAGGAGGCAGACCTCGTGGAGCGGCGCGTCGTCGTCGATCTTCGCGAGCGAGATCTCGGGGACGACGGTGTACTCGCTGAAGGTGGACGTGCCCATGTAGTGGAAGATGGGCTTGCCCTGGTACGAGAAGCGGCTCGTGCCGTCCGGCATGAGGCCCTTGCCCTGGGTGGCACGCACGGCCTGGCAGAGGTTGGTCTTGCCGCTCTTGCAGAACTTGCACTCGCGGCACTCGGCCGTGTAGAGCGGGATCACGCGGTCGCCGGCCTTCAGGCTCGTCACCCCCTCGCCCACCTCGACGACGATACCGCCGCCCTCGTGGCCGAGCACGGCGGGGAAGACACCCTCGGGATCGTCGCCGCTCAGGGTGAACGCGTCCGTGTGGCAGACGCCCGTGTGCGTGATCTTGACGAGCACCTCGCCCTTCCGGGGCGGCTCGACGTCGATCTCGACGATCTGGAGGGGCTTTCCGGCTTCGAATGCGACAGCGGCGCGGCTCTTCATGGCGGGTCTCCGGGTCTGGCTGCTCGACCTAGCCAATCCGCGCCGCATGACAACCGGTCGTGTCCTCGGGCCTCGCGGATTACCGGTCCCACCGGAGGTGCTCGGTGGAGGAAGGACTGTTCCGGATGATCGCGATCCTCGTGCTCGCCGGGATCTCGATGGCGTTCACGGCGTCCCGCACGGCCTCGTACAGGCGGGCCCTCGCGGAGCCCGTCGGCACCGAGACCTGCGTGGCCTGCGGCGAGAGCGACATGCTCGAGAGCCACCCGGACGCCTGGACCTGCACGTCCTGCGGTTATGAGCAGGGTCCCGGCTGGGACCGGATGCGCCGCGAGCGCCACATCGAGCGTCTCGCGTCCATGAGCCCCGAGGAGGCCCGCGCACACGCGCTCCGGCTCGTCGGCGATGCGCGCCTCTCCCTCCGCTCCGCCCTGCCCGCCCTCGACCGTCCCATCGTCTGGGAGGGCGACCACCGCAACCGTCACCCCGAGCTCACCTCTGAGATCCTCGAGGCCGGCCAGAACCTCACCCGCGGCTTCGAGGCCATCCGCGAGGCGGCCTCGGTGGACCCGGAGGTGGGCGCGGCGCTCCGGGAGAGCGGCATCCAGACAGGCTCGGTCCCCGACTTCTCCCTCCTCTACGACGTCGAGACCGCCGAGCTGGGCGCGAACACCCTGCGTCCCCACCTCGCGGCCGTCGTCGACCAGCTCGCCAGCGCGAGCCGGACGCTGGGCATCGAGGTCTGAGCGAGGCTCAGATCCAGCGTCGGGACACCAGGAAGGCCACACAGGCCGCCGCCGACCCGAGCATCAGCGCCCAGGCGAACGGGTAGCCCCAGGACCACTGCAGCTCAGGCATGTCCTTGAAGTTCATCCCGTAGACCCCGGCGATGAAGGTCATCGGGATGAAGATGGTGCTCACGATCGTCAGGAACTTCATGATGTCGTTGAGCCGCATGCTCGTCACCGCGAGGTGGAGCTCGTACACACCCACCACGCGCTCCCGGCTGGTCTCGAGCATGTCCATGACCTGGACCACGTGGTCGTACAGGTCGCGGTAGTACGGGATCACGTCCTCGCCGATCTGCCCGCTGTCCGCGCGCATCACGGTGCTCACGGCCTCCCGCATGGGCCAGACGGCCCGCCGGAGCTCGGCGAGCTCGTTCTTGAGCACGAAGATCTGCTTGAGCTCGACGGCCCGCGTGGGCTCGAGGGCCTCCGCCTCCATGCCGTCCACCACGGCCTCGAAGGTCTCGATGGCCACGAAGTAGTGGTCGACGATGCCGTCCAGGAGGGCGTGCAGCAGGTAGTCCGAGCCCATGCGGCGGATCCGGCCGCCCCCCGACCGGATGCGCTGGCGGAGGGGGTCCCAGACGTCGCCGGGCCGCTCCTGGAACGTGAGCACCCACCCCTTGCCGGCCGCGATCGAGATCTGCTCGGCCGTGACGTCGCCGTCGACCACCGAGAACGCCTTGCAGGTGACGAGGATCCGGTCGTTCATCACCTCCGCCTTCGACCGGGTGGCGGGGTTCGTGATGTCCTCGAGCCAGAGGCCGTGGAGCCCGAAGGCCGTGCCGAGCGCCTTCACGTTCTCGACGTCGTGGATGCCGTCCAGGTTGATCCAGGTGACCGTGTTCTCGTGCTGGAAGCGCTGCAGCGCGTCGGTGGAGCTGGCCGTGAGCTCCTCGACACCCTCGGTGCCGTAGTCGATGACCGCGACGTTCACGGGCACGCCGGCCACATCGCCCGTGTAGACCGGCACGCCGGGCGGCAACCCCTTGCGGAGCGACCGCTTGCGGGCCCGACGCCGGTTGTTGGTGCTCGATAGGCTCATGCCGCCACGTACCCACCGGGAGCACCCCATGCAGCAAGCCCTCGTCAACTTCAAGGCGACCTTCGGACCCGAAGCCCTGTCGAAGGTGTTCTTCGCCTGGGTGCCGGGGCTGCTCGCGGCGTGCGTGACCGGCATCCTCTTCTACGGCATCGTCTGGGTCGTCACCCGCGCGCTGGACCAGATGTTCCAGCGGTCGCACCTCGACCCCACCGCCGCGACGTTCATCCGCGCGGTCACCCGGTTCGTCCTCTCCATCGTCGGTGTGCTCACGGCGCTGTCCCAGATGGGCATCGACACGACCTCGATCCTCACGAGCCTCGGCGTGATGGGCCTCACCATCGGGTTCGCCGCGCAGAACACGCTGTCGAACCTCATCTCGGGCATCTTCATCTTCTGGGACCGCCCCTTCGTCATCGGCGACCTCATCGAGGTGGACGGCGAGTACGGGCGCGTCGAGACCATCACCCTCCGGTCCACGCGCCTCGTCACTGTCGACGGCCGCATGCTCGCCATCCCGAACGCGGTCATCGCCAACGAGAAGGTGGCGTCCTACACGAACTTCCCGCACCTCCGCATCGACGTCGAGGTGACCGTGGGTGTCAACGAGCCCATCGGGCGCGTCCGCGAGATCCTGCTCGGGCTCTGCGAGGCCCCCCAGTACCTCCGCACGCCGGCCCCGCAGGTCGTGGTGAAGTCTCTCAACGACTACAACGTGCTGGTCGAGCTCCGCGTGTGGATCGACGACGAGAAGCAGCACGTGGCCGAGCGCTTCGCCCTCCGCGAGCGCGTGAAGGACGCGCTGGACGCCGCCAAGGTCGAGATGCCCTTCGAGACCATCCAGCTCGCGCCCATCACCCTGGTCGGGAGGTGACCTCGCCCGTCTGGTCCTCGCCCCGCTGGGCCTCGCGCGCGACCGGCGTGCCGCGCAGGCAGGGCAGGCGCCTCTCGAGGGCCCGCATCACCCGCAGGCCGACGACCGTGAGGATCGCGAGCAACAGGCCGTCCCAGGCGTGCCCGGCCACCGCGATGGTCGCGGCGATGGCGGCGATGAGCCAGACGCTGGCCGCGGTGGTGAGCCCGGACACCGTGCCGTCCCGCTGGAACAACACACCGGCGCCGAGGAACCCCACGCCGGTGACGACCTGCCCGAGCACGCGGGCGGGATCGGCCTGCCCGCCCATGGACGAGCCCACGTGGACGAACACGACGGTACCGATGCTCACCAGGACTGCCGTACGGACGCCGAGCGCCCGACCCGCGAGCTGACGCTCGAGACCGATGATGCCGCCCGACACGCTGGCAGCCGCGACGGCCGCCCAGAGCGCGGGATCCAGGGTCGTGCCCATGTCACCTCCATGTGGACTCCCGTATCCTGAAAGATCTTTCCTGAACGAGGTTCCGCAATGCACCCAGACGTCCCGGTGGGGGCGACGCGTTAGGCCTGCTCGTCGAAGGATCTGCCGTGACCCTGCACTCCCCTCAGGCCCTGCTCTCGGCCCTCGTGCTCTGCCTCTGCGGGCTGGCGCTCGCGACCATCCGACGTCGGCTGGACCCCGCGTCCCGCTCCCACGAGGGCGTCCGGATCGGTGAGCTCGCGGCGCTCGGCTTCACGGCCCTCGCGGTGCTCGAGGCCATGACGGGGCTCCCGATCTGGCGGGCGGTGCGCACGATCCGCGACGTCGCGGACTTCGAGATCGGCACCCTCTCGGGCTCGCGGCTCACGCCGATCACGCTGATGACGGTCGCCGCGGTCATCGGCATGTCGTGGTGGCTCTCCAAGCTCGCCCGGCAGGGGCTGACCTCGGTCCTCGCCCGCCGGAACATCGGCGACCCCAACTCCATCGCGGCCATCGCGCGCCTCACCCAGTACATCGTGATGGGCGTCGGGGCGGCCGTCGGGCTCGACACGCTCGGGCTCGATCTCTCCGCCCTGTTCGCGGCAGGCGCGGTGTTCGCGGTCGGCCTCGGCTTCGCCATGCAGCAGATCGCGGAGAACTTCGTCT
>JACKEQ010000043.1 GCA_020632885.1 Alphaproteobacteria bacterium
ACGCGGCCGGACTGCGGGTCGTCGAGCAGGCTCGCGGCGAAGTAGTCGGCGAGGCCCTCGTTGAGGGCACCGGGCGCGGTGTTCAGCCCGATGGGGTCCTGGAAGATGGGGTACTCGGCGACGTCTCCGATGCCCGCGTGGTCGGCGAGCACACCGTGCATCGTCTCGTGCACCACCACCGACGGGTCGTGCGCGAAGTTCGCCGCACCCATCCCACCGAGCTCGATGCGGTAGTGGTCCACGTCCCCGACGATCCAGGCCACGCCCTGGGCGAGCGTCCCGTCGGCGGCCCGCTCGTTCACGGAGAGCTCGAGGGGGTGGTCGAGACCGACGCCGAAGCGGGCCTCCATGTCCTCCAGGGCGGTCTGGGCCCAGAAGAACGCGTTCACCTCGGCGAACGCGGGGTCGTCGCTGGGGAAGGCGAAGGCGCCGTCGTCGTCCGGCGTGGCCATGGCGACCTCGACACGCTCGCCGCCCTCGATGTGGGTGCTGTAGACGTCGAGGCCGTCGGCGACGAGGAGGTCGGCCTCCGTGGTGTGGAGGCCGACCTTGCCGACGGTGCCGAACGCGTCGTGGAAGGCGTGGCCGACGACCGAGCGGCTGCGGGGGATCCAGCGCACCACCTCGCCGTTCGCGGCGTCCAGCCAGGCCTGCACCGGGCGGCCGGCGGCGTCGCGGCCGTCCACGGCCCAGACGAGGCGGTCGAGGGAGCTGCTCACCGCGAGCTCGGCGGTGGCGTCCGTGAGGCCGGAGAGGCGGACGGCCACGTCGGCGTCGACCGCGGGGACCGTCGAGCCCGTGAAGGCGCCCACCGGGGCGGCCTCGTCGACGTCCACACCGACGCTCCGGTCGAGGACCGGCAGGCCCGCGACCCGCGCAGCGAGGCGCTCCACGCCGGAGGGGAGGCTGGCGGCGGGGGTCCACTCCAGGTCGGCGGGGACGGAGGCGGAGGCGGTCGCGACGAGGGCGGCGAGGAACATGGTGGACTCCTTGGTGATGCCACCGACATTGCAGCCGGGGTGCCACTCTCGAGTCACGGTCGAACGGCGAAAATCCTGCACCGATGCCAGGTTCGGTCCAGTCAGGTCATGACCCGACAGGTCTCAGAGGCCCTCGCGTGCCTCACCCACGCGGAAGCTGGCCCCCACACTCAGGCCCGCCACGAACACGGAGCCCGTGTCGATCTGGAACGGGCTGTCGGGCGGCCGGCCGGTGGCGACCACGTCGTAGAACGAGCGGATTCCGGCCCGCACGAACGGCGTGGCGTGGGCGAGCTCGCGCTGGACGGCCAGCCCGGCGTCGAGGGACGCCGCGCCACACGCGAAGAGCACGGCCACACGTCCGCCCGCGTCCCGGCAGGCCCGGCCCGCGAGGCGCCCGTCCACGGCGACCTGCCAGCCGGCGCCGTACACGAGCCGTGCACCGGGGGCGATCAGCCCGGTGAGCCCGACCGTGCGCGGGGCGCCGTCGCGCAGCTCCAGGCGGGGGTTCACCACGACGCCGAGGTCGAGCTCGCCCACGAGCCGGTTCCCGCCGGACACACCGAGCCGCGCTTCCCCGGACAGCCAGCGCGCGCCGCCGGCCGTGCCACCGACCGCGACGGCCTCCGCCCACGTCCGCCCGCCGAGGAACAGCACGCGGGCCGGCAAGCGCGCCTGGACGGCCGGGCCCGTGAGGGTCGCCTCGTCGACCACGTCGTCCCGCACGTCGCCCGCGAACGCGAGCACGGTGCGCTTCGCGTCCACCCGGCCGTCCCCCACCCCCAGGGAGGGGCGGAGCTCGAGCCGGTGCACACGCACCCAGCGCCCGAAGGGCGTGGGCCGGGCGGCCCAGCTGGCCCGTGCCGCGACGTTCGGGCGCTCGACGAGCAGATCGGTCGTCGTGCCCAGCGTGCGGGCCCCCTCGTCCCAGGTCAGCACGACGACCTCGTGGGGCCCCTCGGGCAGGAGCACGGGTTCCACGGCGACCCGTCCGGGCCCGCCGCCGGGGAGCCGGGTGCGCCTCCAGGCCGTGCGGGGCAGGGCAGCCCCGTCGACGGTGACCCGGTCCGGGATGGCGAGGCCCGCGAGCGCGATGCGGTGGGGGACGCGCGGGACCTCGCGGGGCTCCGGAGGTGCCAGGCGCTCGGTGGCGAGGGCGTCCAGGTCGGCCTTCGCGGTCTGTAGCGCGCTTCCCGCGGCGTCCAGGTCCTCGGCCCGACCGGTCAGGACATGACCGTCCACGACCCGCGCGGCCTGCCCACCGGGCACGCGCACGGGCTCCCCGCCGGGCGTGGTGAGGGTGACACCGTGGTCGACGGGCCCCGTCGCGAACACGTCGTCGTCGGGGCTGACGGCCACGAGGGCCTCCCCGCGGCCCGGATCGACGACCTCGATGCGGAACGTGCTGTCCTGGCGGCTCGCGGTGGTCTGCGACCAGCCGAGCGCCACCGGCACCGGCGTGGGTGCCCCGGGCACGTCGAGCACGTAGTAGTCCACGATGCCCCGCACCTGACGGAGCTCCGCGTCGAGTCGCACGAAGGCCCCGCCGCGCAGGGTGAGCAGCGCGCCGGCCCCGGCCTCCTCCAGGGTCACGTCCGTGTCGTGCCACGTCTCCACCCAGTCGCCCCGGCAGAGCACCAGCCCCTCGGTGCCGGGACGGGAGGCGCGCACGGGCCGTCCCAGCCGGGTGTCCTCCAGGGGCCGGTGCACGCGGACCTGGTCGAAGCGGGTGTCGTCCGGCTCGGTGGCGGCGTGGTCCACCACCGCGACCAGGGTGCCCCAGGTGGGCCGACCGCGCGCGCTGCACGGGGTGTCCCAGGGGCCCGCGAGGGCGGGGGCGAGCAGGGCGGCGATCATCGGGGCCACGCGCGCACGCCGAGGTCGAGGGTCAGCGCCCGCACCGTGGAGACCGTGTTCCTGCGGACGACCCCCACCTCACCGGGCAGGGGGGCGGTCTGGGTCGTGGAGCTGCGGTAGCCGATGCCCAGGAAGGGGCTGGCGTGTCCCAGGGGCTTCCCGACGGCCACGCGGGCGTCGTAGAGCGTGGCGTGGCAGGGCTTCACGGCATCGAAGCACGTGGGGTCGACCCCGACGCGGTAGCGACCGTCGACGGTCCAGCGCTGGCCGGTGTGCAGGCCGACCTGGGCGGCCCCGCTGGCGCGGAGCCCGACCTGGGCCGGCCCGGACGTGTCGGTCGCGCGGTCCAGCCGGGGGACGGTGATCATCCCGAGCCCGACCTCCCAGCGGAGCAGGTTCCCGCCGGAGAGGCCGGCCAGCGCGTCGCCTTCGGCCCAGGCCATGCGGGTGCCGGGGTCGGGGACGAGGGGCGTGTCGTCCACGGCGACCGTGCGCACACCCGCCGACCCGAGCCCGAGGATGGGCTCGGCCTCCACCCAGACGCGTCCGCCGTGGAGCAGCCCCCGGACAGGCAGGTGCACGATGGATCCCATGCCCGTGTCGCGGGCATCGGCGCTACCGGACACGAAGGTCGTGTCGTCGACCTGTCCCGAGAGGTCGAGGAGGGCGCGCATGTCGATGGCCGCGACACCGACGCTGGGTCGGAGCTCCAGGTGCCCGCCGCGGATCCAGGGCTCGAGGATGCGGCGCCGGGCCCGCCAGGTCGACCCCGCGGGGACCTCGTCGCGCGCGACGTACACGGTGTGCTCGTCGGCCTCGAAGGTGCGCTCGGCCCGCTCGCCCCACGTCGTGACCTCCACGGTGTGCGGGCCGGGCGGGAGGTCCAGGCCCAGCAGCGGCCGCCAGGCGGTCCCGCCGGTCTCCCAGCGTGTGCCCACACCGGAGGCGCGGGGCAGGGGACGGCCGTCCAGCACGATGTGATCGGGTGCCGCGCGGCCCTGGAGCACCAACCGGACGGGGCGGGCCTCCGCCGTTCCGACCTCCGGAGGGGCGGTCCAGAGCTCCCGGGCGCGCCGATCGAGGGCGTCGCGAGCGAGGGCGACCTCCAGCTGGGCGTCCTCCTGCTCGCCGGGCGTCGCCGCGAGGGTGCCGCGGGTGCCGAGCCGTGCGGAGGTCCCTCCCTCCACGCGCACCTCGGGGCGGTCTGCGCCCGTGAGCGTGACGCCGTGGGCCTTCGCGGGCGGGCCGAACACGACGTCCTCGGGGCTCACGGCCACCAGCGCCTCGCCGGTGCCGGGGTCGAGGATCTCGATGCGGAACGCGCTGTCCTGGCGGCTCGCCGTGGTGTCCGACCAGCCGAGGGTCACGGGCACGGGCGTGGGTCGGTCCGAGTCGAGCACGTAGTAGTCGACGATGCCTGTGACCTGCCTGACCTGGTCGTCGAGCCACACGAGGGACCCACCGCGGAGCGCGAGGAGCGCGGTGGCGCCGGCCTGCTCGAGCACCACGTCGACCCCGTACCAGCTCTCGACCCAGTCGCCCGTGCAGAGCGTCATGCCGGGCTCCGGGGCGCGGGAGGCCCGGACGGCGCGCTGCAGCCGCTCGAGGTGGAGGGGCCGGTGCACGCGCACGTTGCGCGCGGGTCCTCCCGTCACCTCGAGCAGGCGTCCCCACGGCCGCCGGCCCCGCTCGACGCACGTGGCGGTCCAGGGGTCGGTGGGCTCGGTCGCGCTGGCGAGGCTGGCGAGCCCGGCGAGCAACACGTGAGGCGTCCTCCTGCTCGGGGCGCCGCTATCGCGTAGGCGTGGTGACCGCCCGGACCGTGGTGACGACCGCGGCCGCGTAGAACACCACCAGGGAGGCGTTCATGACCTGGGCGACGAGCGGGGCCCCGGTGAGCCCGAGCGTCACGATGGCGCCTGCCGCCAGCAGCGCGGTGCCCCCGAGGAGCTCGTGGACCCGGGCTTCCTGCACCCCTGTGGCCGCGAGCGCTGCGGCCAGACAGGACCACTTCGTCCAGGTCGCGAGCGGGAGGGCCGCCAGGGCCACCGTGCCGTCCCCGCCTGCATCGAGCTCCGCGGTGAGGTCCCACAGCACGAGGTTCTCACGGACATCCGCGGGCACGGTGAGCACCGCCGCCACCCGACCCAGCGCGGAGGTGGGTCCCCGACCGCGCCAGAGCAGGGCGGCCAGCAGCCCGCCGTAGAAGAGCGGGAAGACCATGTCCAGTGCGTGGCCACGATCGAAGGCGCGGCGAGCAGGCTCCGCGGCGTCACCGGCGAGGGGTGCCACGTGGGCGGGCAGCGTGGCGAGCTCGAGCCCGAGCACCGAACCGCCGTGGCCACGCGCGAGCCCGTCGACCTCGGGGAAGGCGGAGAGCAGGAGCAGGGCCCAGAGGGCCGTGCCCACCGCGAGCGCGGCGCTGAGACGGTCCAGGGCTCCGACGCTCCGGGGCCTCATCGCGGCAGGTCGCCGGGCATGGTGACCTCCACGGTGGTGGAGCCCGCCTCGAAGCGCGCGGTGATCGTGCCGCCCTGGATCTCCGTGAACAGGCGGGCGATGTACGTGCCCAGGCCCGAGCCGCGCGCCTTGTCGGCGGTGACGTGCTTCTCGAAGAACCGGTCGCGGATCGACTCGGGTACCGCCCCCGTGTTGGTGACCGCGAGCGCCAGCCCGCCCTCTGCCGGCGCGACGACGATCTCCATCCGGCCCTCCGGAGAGGCCGCCTCCAGCGCGTTGATCACGAGGTTCTGGACGATGCCGTCGCAGAGGAGCTCCTCGCCCCAGACCAGCGGCAGGCCGTCGGCCACCTGCAGGTCGACGGTGACGCCGGGATGGCCGGGCGCGCTCCGCCGGACGACGTCCCGCACGATGTCCTCCAGCGCGACGTACGTGGGCCAGAGGTCGTAGGTGCCCCGCTCCATGCGGAACAGGTCCTGGGACCGGTTGAGCATCGACGTCATCCGCCGGCCGGCCTCCTCCAGCACGTCGACCATCTCGGGGTCCATGCCCCGGTCGCCCGCCGCACGCAGCAGGGGCGGCACCGTCAGCACTGTCATGAGCGGCGTCTTCAGGTCGTGGAGGAGCATGGCCTCCACGTCCTCCCGCAGGCGGGCGGCCTCCTCGAGCTGGGCCACCGCCTCACGGAGGGACGCCGTGCGCTCGGCGACCTGCAGGTCCAGCGTGTCGCGCGCGTCGCGCAGGGCGTCTGCGAGGCGCGCGTTGCGGAGGGTGAGGGCGGCCTGGGCGAGGAGCACCTTCAGGAGCTCGAGGCGGTGGTGGGTGAACGCACCCTCGCTGGTGGCGTGCTCCAGCACCAGGAAGGAGGGCTCGTCGGCGCTCCCGGGGCGGTCGTGGAGCGGCAGGGCAGCCAGCGACGCGGGCCGGTGGGCCGCGATCCACGGGTCCGACCCGAACACGGGCGACGAAGCCGGCGACCGCTCCACGACGGCCTCCTGGGTGCGCGCAGCCAGGTGCAGCACGGCGAGCGGCAGGCCCTCGCTGACCGCGCTGTCCAGGATCCGGACACCCTCCGGAGTGGCCTCCGCGACCTCGCGGAACGGCGGGCCCGCCACCAGCACGGCCCGGGTGGCGTGGGACGTCTCGAGGGCCGCCCGCACGATCTCGCCGAGCACCTCGCGCGCCGACCGTCGCCCGCTCGCCATCCGCGCGGCGCGCACCACGGAGTCGGTCGCCTGGCCGGGGTCCTCCTCGGGCTCGGTCTGCGGCAGCGCGGCGTCGAGCCGGGCCACGAGCGCACCGGCTCCCCAGGCCCGGTAGGCCTCCCGCGCCTCGTGCAGCAGGACGTCGGCCAGTCGGGTGTTCCCGAGGTCGCGCTGGTGGCTGGAGGCGAGCTCCAGGGCGAGGCCCTCGTCGGCGGGGTTCCGCTCCTCCCGCGCGAGCCGGGCGGCGCGATCGAAGCCGGAGAGGGCCTCGGCCGTGCGTCCCTCCGCCGCCGCCAGGCCGGCCTCCACCAGCACCTCCCGGGTCTGGAAGTCGGGGGCATCGGCGGCGATCGCCCGCCAGCGGCGCACCCGCCGCCGCGCCTCGGGCAGGAGGTCCCGCTCGCGCGTCGCCAGGCCCGCGGCGGCCACGGCACCCACGAAGGCAGCGGTGCACTCGAGGAAGAAGCCGCGCCAGCTGCTCTGGTAGCGCTCGGCTTCGCGGATCTGGTCGAGCGCGGTGGCGGGGTCCTGGTGCCAGAGGTCGAGGATGGCGTGGCCCAGGTGCAGCACGCCGATGTTCACCTCCTCGCCGACCTCGCGGAACAGGGCCTCCGCACCGCGCTCGTCGAAGCCGTCGCCGACCAGTGCGCGAGGGTCGCGGGTGTCGCCCCGCAGGCTGCGGGCGGTCTGCTGGAGGATGCGGTGCAGGCGCCAGGACGTGGGGGCGTTGGTGCGGATGGCCACCGCGAACGACTCGCTCTGGGCGACCACGGCATCCAGCGGCTCGCCGATGGAGAGCGCGAGCTGGATCCAGGCGTTCGCCATGTAGCAGGCGTACTCGACCTCCCCGCCGTCGATCACCGTCTCGAACGCCTCCTTCGCCATCGTGGCACCCTGCTGCCGTGTGGTGCTCCAGTGGGAGTAGATGGCCGCCATGCAGCGGGCCCCGGCCACCTCCTGGCCCGTGGCCTCCGCGAGCCGCACGGTGCTCTGCAGGGTGCGTTGGGCTGGACCCCGGAGCCCGAAGGCGTGGAACGCGCGTGTCGCCATGGCGTAGGCACCTGGCCCCGAGCTCGGGTTCCCGTGGGTGAGACAGCCGCGCACCGCGGTGAGGGCGATGGCCGCGTGCAGCGTGCGCTCGCCCGTGTAGACCGTGGCTCCCGAGATCTTCTTCGCGATGGTCGCGACGCTGTCGAGGGCCGGGTCGTCCCGCGCCGGCAGGGTCGTGGCGTCGTAGCCGCGCCTCCACAGCGACACCCAGACCACGATGAAGCTCCAGAGCACCGAGAGCCGCGAGGGCTTGCGGGCGACAGGGTAGCCGACGGCCACACACCCGGCGACGGCCGCGTCGAGGGCCGCGTCGAAGCGCTCGGCCGCGATGTGCACCCGGATCTCCAGGCTCGCGATCCTCCCGCGCAGGCGGGGCTCCACGACGTCTCCCGCCTCGCGGAGGATGGCCTCGGCCTCGTCGGGACGGCTCGCCTGGAACGCGGCCTCGGCGCAGTCGAGGAGGAGCTCGACGTCCTCGGGGGTCACCAGGCGCCGCGCCATCTGCAGGTGGTGGAAGGCGGTCTCGTAGGCGCCACTGTGGAGCGCTCGCAGGCCCGCCTCGCGCAGGAGCGCCGCGGCCCCGTCGGGGAGATCGGCCTCCTCGGGGGACCACCCACCCACGAGGTGCTCGGCGCGGGCGAACACGGCCTCGGGGCGGTGGACGGAGAGGTGCGCCCACGCCCGGCGGTGGAGCTCGCGGGCCCGCTCCGCCGGCAGCTCCCGGTGGGCGGCGCGGTGGACCTGGTCGTGCACGAACCGGAACCCCGGCTGCGGCTCGGGCTCGGGCACGACGAGCTGGCGGGCGCGCGCCACCTCGAGGTCGGCGGCCAGGGCGTCCACGGGCGCCTCCAGCACGTGCGCCAGCAGCTCGGGATCGAAGGCCGACCCGAGGTGGGCGGCGTGGGCGAGGGTGTTCCGGACCCCGGCAGGCAGGGCCCGGAGCTCGGACGCCGTGAGCTCCGCGAGCCCCACGTGGGCCGGAGCGCCCTCCTGCCAGACCCATCCGGCGTCCTGGACCCGCAGGTCGCCGCTCGCGTACCGGGCGGCCACGTCGCGCCAGACGAACAGCGGATTGCCGTCCGACCGCCGCCGGCAGTGCGCCGCCAGGCTCCCGAGATCCCCCGCGGGGACCACGAGCATCTCGCCGAGGAGCAGCCGGATCGCCTCCACATCGAGACCACCGAGCGCGAGGTCGGCGTCCAGGGGCCTGCTGCTCGTGGCCCGAGCGAGCGCGACGTCCACCTCGGGACCCTCGCCCTCACGGTACAGCGCGACCGTGAGGAGGTGCGGGGAGGGCGGGGCCTGGACGATCGACTCCAGGAGCCGGAGGGTGGGCGGGTCGGCCCACTGGAGGTCGTCGAGCACGAGCACCAGGGGCCGCGCGGCCGTCGCCACGGCGGAGAGGAAGCGGCGCACGAGCTGGACCTGGCGGACCTCGGCGTCCGAGCCCAGGCGGGTCGGCACGGGAGGCCTCGGGCCCACCAGCGCCTCCAGGAAGGGCACCACGTCCGTCAGCGCGCGCCCCTGGTCGCCGAGCGCCCGGTCGATCCGATCGCGCCAGCCCTCCAGCGCGTCGTCGGGGAGGGTGAGGAGCTCGCGGCACACCTCGCCCAGCGCCTCGCCGACGGCCTGCAGGGGCAGCGGTGCACCGAGCTGGGGCGCCTTGCCGAGGACCAGCCGTCCGCCTGCCGCCGCGACCGGACCGGCGAGCTCTCGCGCCAGCACGGTCTTCCCGATGCCCGACGGGCCCTGGATGCGCACGGTCCGGGGCCCGCCGCGGACCACCTGCGCCAGGAGGCCCGCCAGCACGCGCCGCTCGGCGTCCCGCCCCACCACACGGCGGGGCATCTCGAGGTGGGCAGGCGCGTCGCTGGCCCGGTTCCGGCCCGTCAGGGCGCCCGGAACCCCTCCCTCCGTCGACGGTCGTCGCATCCCGGGCTGCCTCCTGCGTGGTCCCGAGAGCATAGTGTCCCGTCGTCCGTGACGGATCCGTCGTGGAATCGTGCACGTCGGAGGGGTCGGCGCACAGGTACGCTCACACTTCGGACAGGAAAGTGCACGAAGCGCTCCGCGGCGGGCGACACGACCTCCACTGAGTCCACGGGGACCGGGGCGTACCGTGAGGGTGGAGGTCACATGAGCCTGATCCGATTCGCAGCCTTCTCGGCCCTGGTGCTGCCCCTGACCGCGTCCGCCACGGACCTCGTCGTGGACGCCCCCTGCCTCTCCGAGCCCTTCGTGCTCTCCCTGGACGACCTGACCTACGAGGAGACCCTGGAGTCGCGAGGCGTGTTCCTGGGTGTGTACGGGATGCCGCCCACCGTGATGGAGGGGGTGAGCCTGACCCGGTTCGAGCTCTACCTCGACCCGACGGAGGAGCAGTACGAGTACTTCATCCACGACGGCACGGGAAACGTCTCGATCTCCCTGTACGCCATCAGCCCGCCCGTCCTGCCGGACGTCTCTCCGCTCCCCCAGCGGTTCCGGAGGCACTACGACTTCCCCTTCGTGTTCCTCCCCGGCAGCGCCAGCTGCGAGGTGAGCCAGGTGCTGACGGGGGACCCGCTCACGACGGAGGCCCCGCGGCTGGCGGCGGCCGCCACCGAGGCCTGGGACGCCCGGTACGCTCCCTTCACCACCCTGACGGCCGAGAGGGTGGAGACCGACCTCCAACCCGTCCTCGACACGCTGGTGACCGGGGGCTGCCAGGTCACCGACCTCGTGGAGAACGGCGTCGCGGGAGCCTATGGAGACGGGCTCGTCACGGGGCAGGACATCTACGGGGACATCCAGGACGGCGTCTTCCGGCCCGGCTTCGGCGCGCGGCTCGGAGACGGCACGCGGGTAGGGACCCTCGCCGGACTGCCCGTACGGTTCCGGCGGGGCAAGCTGTACGCCCGCACGGACACGGGCTTCCTGGTGGGACGCTACGTGGCGCGTGACCTGCGGCACGGCATGTTCTACGCGGTGGCCACCTCGTGCGACGGGGGGAACGCGGGTGAGGTGCTCGAGGCTTGGTTCGGTGCAGACCTCCCCTGACGGTGTGGATTGTCCGCCCGTGATAGACCGACGCCCTGGAGGTGGTGTGCGAGTCCTGTTGGTGGAGGACGACCGGGGCCTCGCTCGCGCGACCTCCGCGTACCTCGAGGGCACCGGGATGCAGGTGGACGTGCTGCACGACGGTGCGGGCGTGGTCGATCGCGTGCTCGCCGATCCGCCCGATGTGGTCGTGCTGGACATCGAGCTGCCCGGCGAGTCCGGCCTCTCGATCTGCCGGCGGCTCCGCGACCTCTGGGGGGGACGGATCCTGATGCTCACGGGCCGGAAGAGCGAGATGGACGAGGTGATCGGGCTCGAGCTCGGTGCGGACGACTACGTCGCCAAGCCTGCGGCTCCTCGGGTCCTCGAGCTCCGGATCCGTGCGCTGGCCCGGCGCAACGGGGCCGTCGCGGCCGAGGACGTCCCCCGCCGTACCGACGACACGTACGCGGACGCCGACCTCCAGGTGGACCGCTCTGCCCGGCAGGTCTCTGTGCATGGCGTGCCCGTGGACCTGACGGCGGGCGAGCTCGACCTGCTCTGGCTGCTCGCCGAGAACGTCGGCGCGCCGGTGACCCGGGAGATGTACTACGGCGCGCTCCACGGTGCGGACTGGGACGGCGAGGACCGCGGCCTGGACGGGCGGATGAGCAAGCTCCGCCGCAAGCTGCTGGCGGCCGGTCTCCCGTCGCGTCGCATCACGACCATTCGCAGCGTGGGCTACCAGCTCACCACCACCGGGTAGCTCAGGTCGCGACGGCCATGGCGGCTTCGTGCTCCTGGATGGCGAGCCGGACGTCCCGCCCGATGGGCGCCATCCGGGTGCGCGCGTGGATGGCCGGCTGGAGCCGCTCGAGCTCGCTGGCCTGCCAGACGCTCTCCAGCAGGCGGACCGACCGGAGCACGCTCAGCAGCGCGTCGTCGCGGTGGGGAGGCATCGCGGGCCCGGCGTTCCCGACATGACGGCGCAGGCGGTCCACCAGGGCGCGCTCGACGTGCCCTTCGCGCTCGGGCCACCGCGTGCGCCAGGGGATGCCGAGCACCCGGTCTGCCACGGGCGCGATACAGCCTGCCGCCTCGAGCTCCTCCAGGGCAGGACGGTAGCGGTTGACCGGGTTCCAGCCGTACAGGGCGGCGATCAGCTTGCGCAGGGGCCGGGGCTCCTCCGGCATGCACGCCTCCGCCGCGGCGAGCGAGGCCACCTCCGAGCCACGACGGGCGAGCACGAAGCCGTCGGCCTCCACGGCCACGAGGCTGCCGTCGTCGAGCCACTCGGCCAGCACGGCGCCGCTGTAGGCGAAGGCCATGGTGTAGCTCCACAGCCGCCCGACTCCCGAAGCGTCGTCCAGGTGCAGGAGGAGCAGCTCGTGACCGAGGTGCATCACCGACCCGCCAGGACCGCGGGCTGCGTGAGGATGCGACCGTTCTCGCGGGGCTTCCCGTCGGCGTCCGCCCCCTGGATCAGCACCAGGTTCGCGTCCTCGATGCGGAGCTGGCCGTCCTGGACGGACACCATGCCCTGCATGTCGCGGACGAGCTGCGTGTCGCGATCGAGGGTGGCGAGGTCTTCGGCCTGGCCGTCCAGCAGGTCGGCGTGGTTGTTCACGATGGTGGTGAGCTCCGCGATGGCCTGGCGGGCCTCGGCGAGGGCCGCGGCCTGGGCCTCCACGGTCGCTTCGAGGCTGCCGAGGTCCTCGTCCACGGCCTCCGCGAGCTGGGCGGCGTCCTGGGCTGCCGCCTCGGCGTCGCCACCCTCGACCTCCCGGCGCTGGGCCCGCACCGCCGCCGGCTCCGTGGGGGGCGCGGGCGCCGGCGTGGAGGCGGGTCGGGCCTCGGTCAGCCCGTCCACGCGGGACCGCAGCGTGGCCAGCTCCACACGGAGGGCCTCGAGCTCTCGCGCGAGCCGCGGGTCCTCCGGGGCCGGCCGGGCGCAGCCCCAGACGGTGAGTGCGAGCCACATGGGCACCTCCCGAGCAGATCGTAATCTCTTCGACGGGTGGTAGAGTCCGCCATGGCGTCGTCGGTGCTGCTCCTGCTCGGGTCCGCGCTCGCGTCGGTGGTGGACACCGACGGCCGACCGGATCCGGCCCATCCTTCCCTGCGGTTCTGGATCCGCGCCGATCAGGGTGCGTTCGTCGACACGGGCCAGACCCCGGCCGGCGACCTGCAGCCCGTGCGGCGCTGGGTCCCCGTCGTGGGCGCGATGGCGACACAGTCGAGCCTCGCTCGCCGGCCGCTCTGGGTCGTGGACGGCATCGATGGGCGTCCGGTGGTGCGCTTCGACGGGGTCGACGATGCGATGTTCGCCACCCAGGCCACCGGGGCTGACAAGACGCTGTTCCTCGTGGCCACCCTCGATGCGGACACGGGGGCCTGCTGCCAGGGTGGGCTCGGGACCGACGGGAACAACGGCATCATGCCGCGCGGGCCGTTCTGGGAGCTCGATCGGGCGGGCGACCACCTGCCGTTCACGAGCACGCGGAACGACGTGGGGGTGCCTGCCCTCGTGGTGGGCGTGTACGCGTCGGGCTCCACGAGGCTCTACGTCGACGGGCCCACGCCCACCGACACGAACGCGCTCACGTGGGGCGAGGCGGGCACGGTGGTCGAGCTCGGCGAGCGGGATCCCGGCGTGGGTCGCAACGCGGCCATCGGCGTCGCGGAGGGTCTGATCTACGACGGGGAGCTCACGGACGCCGAGATCGCCGAGGTGGGGCGCTATCTCTCGGCGCGCTGGGGGCTCCAGGCCTTCGACGCGGACGGCGACGACGACGGGTCGAGCTTCCTCGAGGACTGCGACGACACCGTGGCCGCCGTGCATCCCGGAGCCGACGAGGTGTGCAACGGTCTCGACGACGACTGCGACGGGCTCGTGGACGACGACGACATCCTGGTGGGCGGGTCGATCTGGTTGCCGGACGCCGACGGGGACGGCTGGGGCTCGGAGTCTGCCGGGGGTGCGGTCGCGTGCGTGCCGCCGGTGGGGACGGCGAGCCGCGGAGGCGACTGCGACGACACCGAGCCGCTCGTGCATCCGGGGGCGGACGACAGCGTCTGTGACGGCCGGGACGACGACTGTGACGGCATCGTCGACGGTGGTGCGCCCGTCCTCGAGCTCTGGATGGACGTCGATGGCGACGGCTGGGGCGGGGAGGGTCCCCGGTCCCTCGCGTGCCCGCAGGGGTCCTGGGCGCTGGAGCCAGGCGACTGTGACGACACCGCCCCCGACGTGCATCCGGGGGCCGAGGACGCCGTGTGCGACGGGGTGGATCGCGACTGCGACGGGGTGCCCGGCTCCTCGGGTCCGCTGGTGGAGCGCACCGTGGACGCCGACGGCGACGGTCACTTCGTGGGCACCGGCGTGTCCGTGCCGTGCGGCCAGGGCGGGCCCGCGACGGACTGCGACGACGGGCGCGCGGACGTCTTCCCCGGAGCCCCCGAGACCTGCGACGACCCCGGGGATCGCGACTGCGACGGGCTGGCGGGCGTCGACGATCCAGCGTGCGGTGCCACCCGGATCCTGGTGCCGGCCGGTGTGGGCTGCGGGTGCCGAGCGGGCCGGGCTCAGCCGTCCGTTGTCGGCTTCTTTGCACGCCGATCGTGGCATTGACGCTGTCAACTCGGTAGGTCGGGGGCCCCTGTAGGAGGTCCGCGATGTCCGATTCCCATGGTGTCTTCTGTTGGTACGAGCTCTCCACCACCAATCCGGAGGCCGCGCGCGCGTTCTACGGTGAGGTGGTGGGCTTCGGCACGAAGGCCGTCCCGATGGGCCCGATGGAGTACCACATGTGGGTCGAGCCCGACGGTGAGGGCGTGATCGGCGGGGTGTCCACGCTGGCCGAGGAGGCGAAGGCCATGGGTGCGCCGCCCAACTGGCTGATCCACGTACGGGTGGACGACCTCGCCGCGACCGTCGCCAGGTGCCAGGAGCTCGGTGGGGGCGTGCTGCTGCCTCCCACGGAGATCCCGGGCTCCGGTCACTTCGCGATCCTCTCGGCCTTCGACGGCGCGGCGTTCGGCGTGTTCTCGGGTGCGCAGATGGGTCCGTCCACCGGTGTCGACAGCACGATGGGCGGGGTCGCGTGGCACGAGGTCATGACCTCCGACGTGTCGCGGGCCCTGGCGTTCTACGGCGATCTGTTCGGCTGGGTGGACGCGGGCTCCATGGACATGGGTCCCGAGGGCGTCTACCAGATGTTCGGCAAGTCCGCGGACAAGGCGTGGGGCGGCATGATGGCGCGTCCCGCGGGCATGCCGATGTCGGCGTGGCTGGCGTACTTCACGGTGCCTTCCGCCGACGAGGCGGGCGAGCGTGCGGCCCGCATGGGTGGGAAGCTCATGCACACGATGGACGTGCCGGGTGGCCGGATCGCGACGATGTGCGACCCCCAGGGTGCGGCGTTCGCCGTGTGGTCCGGCGTCGCGCAGAACTGACGGTCAGCAGCCGCAGCAGGTGCCCTCGGTCTCGTTCAGGCGGGTGCCGTGGGCATCGACGGCCCAGGTGGAGCAGCCGTCCGTGAAGATCCGGACGTGCTCGCCGGTGCCCAGGAGGTCGCGGGACGCGAGGATGTGGCCGTAGGTCCAGTCCTCCAGGACCGTGACCCCGCTGCCGTCGACCTTCAGCAGGTGGCCTTCCCGGACCGCGTTGCCGAGCTCGCCGTACTGCCCCGTGTCCCAGGTGACCGTGGCGATCCAGGCGCCGTCCTCGGGCACCAGGTGCACGGCGATCTCCGACTTCCCCTCCGCGCGCTTCGCGACGGCCGCCCTCGCGGTGTCCGGGTCCGGGTGGGCGCCAGCGGCCGGGCGGTTCCAGGAGGCGGGCGGGTTGCCGCGGTGGAGGGCCACGACGGGACCGTCGGCGCCGGAGGCCTCGAGGTCCACGAGCTTGCCCGAGCTGCCGCCACACTCGTTCAGGGTGGTGACGTGGAAGCGGGTGGGACGGGCGGGGACGGCGGCTCCGGTGGCCGTGAGGGCCCACCAGGGCTCGGCGGCGTCGAGGCCGTAGCGGGACCAGGTCGCCGGCGGGAGGTCGCGGTCGGGCGTGTAGTCGTAGGTGACCTGCCACTCCACGGACAGCGTGTCTTCGCGCAGGGCGGAGGGGAGGTAGAGCCCTACGGGCCAGGCGAGCTGGCTGCGCACGCCCGCTGCGGCCGCGGTGTCGCCGGCGGCCTCGTAGGCGGCCGCGAGGCCTTCGAGCACGGGGCGGCTGCTGTCGAGAGCGGCGGCCCGCTGCCACCAGGAGAGGCGCTCGGCGTCGGGGGCGGTGCGGGCCTTCTCGATGGCGGCGGCGGCCGTGAGGCGCTCGGGGGACACGAAGCCCTCGGCGACCCAGCCCTCCTTGCCGTTCTCGACGCGCACGTGGAGCCAGCCGGGCTTCCGGTCGAGGATCTGCAGGGGGCTCGCGACCCGGAGCTTGCCGATGGCCGCGCCGTCCGGCGCGCTCCGGAGGTTGAGGCTGCTGGCGGTGACGAACACGCGGTCGGCGGGCTCGGCGGGCGCGGGTGGCGCGGGTGGCTCGGGCGGCTCGGGATCCGCTGGCTTCGTCGGCGCCGCGGTCGCCACGACGGGCTCGGGGGCGACGGTGGGTGCAGACGAGCACGCGAGGAGCAGGAGGATCATGGCGCGAGCCTACCTCGGGTCGGTGTTTTCAGGGTTCGTGAACGGTGGGAGTCGACGGTCGGCCGCGGGTGGGCGAAGGTCGGGGTGCCTGTCCGCGGCACCGGTGGTCCTCCGCCCACGAGGGCTCCGGGGCCGTGGGCAGGCAGCCCGTCGCTGATCGTACCGCCATTCGCGGGCCATGACGTGTCGAGCGTCGGACGGAATCACAGGCGCCTCTTGCGCTGGCAGGCCGGCGGGTTACGCTTCGCGGGCTAGGGGTATAGCTCAGTCGGTAGAGCAGCGGATTCCAAATCCGCAGGTCCCGGGTTCGAGTCCTGGTGCCCCTGTCAGCTTTCCCGCCGGTTATCGGCGATTCCAGCGTCCGCGAATCCGGCCGGAAAGTGCCACCCCCGAACAGGTCGGGCAGAACGCCGTTCACCATCGGGGGCCCGCCGGGCCACAACGACGGTTGCCACTCTGCTTTCACCTCGGTGCTGGCCTCCCGGGGACGCACGGGTTGTGGGTCCTCCCGTGGCTCCGGTGGAGGCCAGCGGGGAGGTGGTGGGGTCCAGGTCGGTCGAGCACGCCGGTGGACCAGGTCGAGGACCCCGCCGACGTTGCACCAGACGCCCCACTGCCGGAGCCGCTCCATGTTGAAGCGGTGGAGGGTGTACCGTTCTGCGGGGTCGGGGATGAGCCAGGGCTGGCCGCTCATCACCCGTCCGACCTGCAACCCCCGCTGGTCGTGGGTCCGGACCTGCTCATCCACGAGCGCGTCGAAGTACTCGATCGGCACCACCTCGGTCATGTCCCGCCGGTGGTCGTGGCCGGGCTCGAGCTCGTTCCCCCGCTTCGTCGGGCGCGCGTGGAACTTCATGAGCGCGCCGAAGGGCTGGCATCGACGCAGACCCTTCAACACCCACTGCACCTGCTCGTCGTGCCAGAACGCGGCGTCGTCCTCCCCATCGCCGTGGATAGTCCAGCGGCCTGCCGGGCCGTCCGACCTGATCACCATAGAGGGTCACACGGTCAGATTCTGGCTAGCCCCGCTGTGGTGGCCGTCAGCCTCGGTTGAAGCACCCGAATCGTGATCCCGTGCTTGACATACTCCAGGTTATCGGACACGCCTGGGTATCGACGGGGCACCGTTCGCTCACCCTTCCTGATCGCGGTCCACAAGCCAAGCGTCCGACCCTCCCTGGTCCCAGCTCGCCGGTCCGGTGAAGCCGAACACCCCCACCTTGTGATGCATCGCCAGCTCCAACTCCTCACGCTTGTAGTCATGCTCCAAGGCCTGAAACAGATGCCTTGTGTCTATGACGAGTACGCTGGCCACCTGCGCATTCTCGATACCCTCTTCGTTTGCTTGAAACGGCGCGTGTCTTTGGGCCATCGGCCGCGAAAACTCCGCGTTGACGATGAGGATTCCGGTAGTCGAGCCGCGTCGACGGGCGCGGGTGCCGAGCTTCGTCACTTCCGGCATCTTGAGCCCCCGCCGACTCCAGCCCTTCACTTCAACACTGGCTGTCCAGCGGCCCCAGTTGCGATGCTCCAACAACAGGTCCTCCCGCTTTTCATCGGTGTTCTCTGATGCCGGAACGGTCACCGTCATACCCAGCTTCTGGAGGGCGTCCACGACAGCGTCCCGGAGAGCATCCCCGTTGGATGTGAGAAGCCGTCTCACAGTCCGCTCGCCCTCCGCGCGGCAGGCTTCCACCTGCTCCGATAGCTCCCGTTCCTGGCTCTCAAACGCACGAGTCGCACGGGAAAATTCCTCTCTGGCGTCGCGTAGCTTCGCATTAGCGGCCGTAGTCGCCCTCGCCATCCAGGCTTCATCGGCCCATCGGTTGGGCACAGAATCGAACGTGCGATCAGAGTCCGGTTCCGATTGAAAGTAGCGAAAGGCTGCCAGCACCCAATGCTCGATCGAGGCTGGAGAGGTCGCGAGCTCGGCCGGCACCACCAGCAGCGCTCCGAGACTTGCCGTTGACGGAATCAAGAAGCAGTGCGGAGCGTCTTTCGTCCAGATGAGCACTCGCGTGATGTTCTCTTCCGCCTGGTACTTCGACCAGTCAGGGGAATACGGGAGCCCTTCCGCCGTTTCGCGGGACGCCATTGATCGCTCCGCCAGCTCGCAGAGTTCGGCCAACGGTCCGTCGTCTGACTCAACCTCGTACGCTCGGAGCCTTGTCCTGTGACGCCCGCTCACGGTTGGGACAAAGTACACCGAGTACGGATAGGATCGACGTAGCTCCGATGGTTTGGACGGCCCTTCGGTGATGTAAACGTCGTAGTTACGTGGCTCGGGAATGGATAGTGGGCCATACACCTGAATGGACCCGATCGATCGGAGCTGATCCACTAGCATCGGGAATCTCTCGGCAAGTTCCGCGGTCATCGCAACCCGCGGCAGTGCCTTCATTCCGCCCCCCGGCATTCCGCCTCCATGTCGTTGTGGCGGTATTATTGGTGCTCAATGAGGTGCGCCATCCTGCGAACGGCCCGCCCCGCCTAATTGGTCCGCCCATGGCCGACCGGTGACACGGGAGGTGTGCCACCACCGCTGTTCGGCGGGCCGGCGCTGCCGGACGGGAGGCCCGCTGGCCCGTCTCGGCTGGGTGGACCAGGTTCGTTCCAAATCCGCAGGTCCCGGGTTCGAGTCCTGGTGCCCCTGTCAGCTTCCACGTGGCTGAGAGCTGTGACCGAACCTCACAGCGGGCGAGCGTCCATGAGGCGTTCCCGGAGGTCCTCCCGTGCGGTGAGGAGGTTGTGCTGGGCGGCGCCCCCCTGCTAGGGTCTCGCTTCCGGAGGCGACACCTTGCGCCGTGCTTCGATCGCCGCTGCAATGGCGCTGGCCTTGGCGATCCTCGCCTGGTTCGCGCTGCGAGGCTCCTCGACAGAAGCCGAGGCGCCGCACCCGTCCGACGGAAGACCGCACCGCCGCACGACGACCGTGACGAACCCCGTGCAGGCACCCTCGGTACCCGAGCGCGCTGCCCGAGAGACTCCGACGCCGGAGACGGACTCCCCGGAGCGCCTGAAGTACCGGGCCGACCTCGGGGCGATCGCCGACCAGGCGGGGCTCGCCGTGGTCGAATGTGCGATCCGAGACCCGATCACCGGTGGCGAGGTGGGACGGCACATCGCGTTCGTCGACGGTGTCGGCCGCCCCGACAACGGGGACGCTCGGAGGACGGAGCGCCAGACGATCGAAGACGACCTCGAGCGGACCTGGGAGGTGTGGTGGGACATGCCCGAAGGCGCGACCCACACGACGTGCTCGTATGAACCGGCCAGGATGTTCACTCTCGTCCTGGACGTTGGACAGACGGGTGCGCGCGACGCCTCGTGCAGCGGCCGGATCGTGCCCGGGCCGAACGAGCATCCCGTGCTCCGCACACCGTGCACCCTCGTCGGGCGCTTTCTCCCGGAGGGTGTGAGGACGAAGCCCATCGAGGTCCCCCAGATGGTCGAGGGCGCGACCTACACCGCCGTCCTGGAGCTCGACGACAGCCCGGAGGAGCCCGAGAGCGCGAACGAGGACGGTGAGGCGCGGGTCGAGAAGTTGCTCGACCTGGAGGACCACATCTACGACGAGTCCACGAAGTGGAACGCCCTGGCGGACGGCATTCGGGCCCTGCGGAACCGCAAACCCGAGGGCCGGATTCGGGAGCTGCTGGACGACGATCTTCGCGACTACGGCGGGGCCGCCGATTCCTGGCAGGTCGAGGAGGGCGAGATCTCCGAACGGGTGGATGCCGCGCTCGACGAGGTCGACGGCCCGCCGTAGCGACGCGTCCGACGCACCTGTCCCGACAGGCCTCCTCGCGGTACCGTGAGGACGACCTCCACCCGAGGATGGTGCCACCTTGCCTCGACGTCCCCTCGTCCCCTTCGTCGCAGCGCTCGTCGCCCTGTGCGTGGTCACCTTCACGCTCGCCTGCGCGGGCCCGGCAGGGACCGTCGTCGCCGCACCGGACGCAGCGACCGTGCAGCGCGCGAAGGCCGTCGGGCTCCCCGCGGTCGACCCCGCCGGGAAGGTCGCGGGACCGTTCGCGGGACCGGAAGGCACGTTGTTCTACGTGGGGGCCGATGCTCGCGTGCTGTTCTTCCAGCCCGAGCAGTACGTCGCCTACTTCGGGACGACCGGGCCAGCGGGGGTCACGTACGCCTATGCGCTCACCCTGCAGGGCCAGTACGTCGTCGATGCGAACAACACGATGCAACAGGTCCGGGTGCTGCCGGACGACGCCATGGGGTGGCCCCACGCCGAGGCCGTCGCAGGCGTCCTGATGGGGCGGCTTCAGCAGATCCGGGCCGGCAGGGCGCAGGCGCCGAGCGCCAACGGTGCGGCTCTGCAGGCGGTCCGGGACCAGGCGCTCCACGACACCACCCTGGCGATCCTCGAGAACATGGGCAGCGAGGGCTGCACGCAGCACTACGATGGGGTCTACTATCTGGGCTGCTGGTGAGCGTGTGCGCCGTGAGCGGCTGGGGACCCCTTCCCCGGAACGAGGTCGGTGCCGTCGGTGCGCGTGGCGCTCGGCATGGACGAGCGATACCGCAGAGCCTCCCGATCCGGAGCATCGATGCTCCTGTGCTTCCTCGCGGCCGCCCTCGCTGGTGAGCCCACTGACGCCACCCCCGAGCCCGCCACGGTCGAAGCCCGGGCAGACCGCCCCTATCCGAAGGCCATCGCGACGCGGACCGCGGGGCAGGTCCTCACGGTCACGGGCTCGGTCGTGGCCCTGCCCTCCACGTTCCTCGTGGTGGCCGGACTCGCGAGCCCCTGCGGCGGCGGACAGGGCTGTCTCGGCAACGCCATCGCCGTGGTGTTCGGCACCGCGGGCATGATCGTGTCTTGTCGCCCCTGCTGCCACCGCCGGCAGACCCATCCGTCCCGCCCTCGACCACCGCATCCCAATCCGTGAGACCGGTAGCGACCGTGGGATGAACCCGGTGGCCGAAGGCCACCACCGTCGTCGGGGAACGGCCGAAGGGTGACCGCGAAGCGGTCGCGCGAGGACGTTCCCCGCCTCAGCCGCCACGACCCGGTACACCGTGTCCGTGGTCACCGTCACGTACCGGGAGGCGCGCCCCGGACCCGGCTGGCATGCGCACGGCTCCCTGCGAAAGGTCGTCATCGTCCTCGACGGCTGGAAGCCCGTCGGCGTCCTCCTCGTCAAGCAGCGCTGGCTCCACGTCGCCTCAGGGACCACTCGCCACGACAGGCCCGTCTGGGACCGCCCAGGATGTCCGTACGCCCTCGACGTCGTCGTCGCCGTGCTCACCGTCTGGCTCCACACCTCACTGGCCCTCCGGGACCTCCACTGGGGCTGGGACGACCTCCGCCCGGAACCCAGGACCGCACAGCGATGGGTCGTCCACCTCAGACCTCACGCTGACGCCTGGCTCCAACAGGCTCGCGCTCACATGCTCGAGCGCGTCAGACCCGCGGCTCTCGACGATGTCCTCCCGGCGGCGGGGATCCCACCGCCGGGAGGACGGCGCTGCCGTAGCCAAGAGGACGTCCACGATGCCGGGAAGCTCAACGACGTCGTCTGGCTCCACGAAAAGGTAGCGCACGCCTTGTCTATCTCACTCCGAACGCTCCTGGAAGGAGCTCGATGGAGGTGGCCCATGACCCCTGCACAATCACCCGCCGTCTGACGTCTCCACCGGGGGCGATCGTGGACCTGCGTCCCACCCCATGCTGGCCACCGGCCCCATCCCGATCCCACAGACCGTGCCGTCGTTCGTGCGGCACCGCTCCACGACCCTGGTCGCGAACCCGACCAGGAGTCCGTGAATGCCCGCGAAACCGCCACCCTCCGAGATGGCCCTGCTCCGCTACAAGATCATCAGCGCCTACCTCGTCCTCGAGCCGCCGCGCGGCCAACGCACCGCCGCCCTCCAGACCCTCGCCGCCAAGACGTGGACCCTTCCCGACGGCCGCCAGACCGAGTTCGCCGCAGAGACGATCCGCGTCTGGGTCCGCCAGTTCCGGCTCGGAGGGCTCGACGCGCTCGAGGATGCTCCTCGCGCCCGGCCCGGCGTGCAGGTCCTCGATGACGACCAGAAGGACCTCGTCTGCCAGCTCAAGAGGGACGTCCCCTCACGCTCGCTCGACCGCATCATCGACATCGCCGAAGAGATGGAGCTCGTCCCCGCGGGCCTTCTGAAGCGCTCGACGGTCCACCGGGTCCTCGCAGCTCACGGGCTCTCCGAGCGCAGGGCAGGACCCTCGAGCACCGAGGACCTCGACCGCTTCGAGGCCGCCTTCCCCAACGAGCTCTGGCAGTCCGACATGCTCAAGGGCCCCTGGCTGCCCGACCCCCAACGCGGCGGGAAGATGCGGCAGGCCTGGCTCCACGCCTTCATCGACGACCACTCCCGGCTCCTTCTCGCTGGACGGTGGGCCTTCCACTCCGATCTCCCCACCCTCGAGCTCGTCTTCCGCGAAGCCCTCCGGCGTCACGGGCTGCCCCGCAAGGTCTACTACGACAACGGAGGACCCTACCGAAGCAAGCACATGCACCAGATCATCGCGGTTCTGAGCAACCAGAAGCCGATCTACACCCCACCGCGGCGCCCCGAGGGACACGGGAAGATCGAGGCCTTCAACCGCCTGTGCCGGGCGGCCTTCGTGGACGAGGTCGCCGCGTCGCCGATCACCACGTTGGACCAGCTCAACCTGGCCTTCGCGGCTTGGAGGGACCTGAAGTACAACCGGCGCACGCATACGGAGACGGGCCAGGCACCGTGGGACCGCTGGAGGGCCGGGGCCCAACACATCGAGCACGTCGGCGAGCGGTTTCTGGTCGAGGCCTTCCTCTTCCGGGGTTCCCGGACCACCGACAAGTCCGGCGTCCTGAGCCTCTTCGGGACGAAGTACCAGGTCGGACCCGAGCTCGCGCGCAAGAAGGTCGAGGTCCGCTACGACCCCGAGCGCATGGAGACGATCGAGGTCTGGCACGGCGACACCTTCCAGGAGCGCGTGAAGCCCCTGGAGGTGCATCCGCAGCGTCGTCCCGTGCAGAAGAAGCCTGTGGAGCCGAAGCCGTCCTCTCCGTCGCCCCGCGTCGACTTCCTCGGCCACCTCGTCGCGATGCACGAGCCCGTGGAGCTCGAGGACGTTGTCGAGGTCGCCCTGCGCGAGCGTGAACAACTCGACGAGGCCGTCTACGACGTCCTGCGGACGCGGATCTCCCCCGAGACCTTCGACGACCACGAGGTCCGTGAGTTCCTCGGTCGCTACGGTCCGCTCGAGCCCGGGGCGGTCCAGGACGTCGTCGACCTCGCGGTCGAGATGGGAGGTAGCGACCAGCACATCCACACGTTCCTCCGTGCCATCCGTGCGGCCATCGGAGGTGGAGCGTGAACACGCCGACCCTCCCGCACCCCCACCAGCGTCAGCTGCGTACCCACTTCGGCTTCAGCCGGGTCCCGTTCCGCAAGAATGTCCCTGCGAGCTCCATGTTCGACTCCGAGAGCCAACGCGCCCTCCTCCACGGCCTCGCCCTCTGGAGCGAGCTCCGCGGGCTCGCCCTGGTCACCGGACCCAGCGGTGTCGGGAAGTCGATCTGCCTCCGCCGGTTCGTCGAGCAGCTGCCGCAGGGACGCTACACGGTGCACCCGTTCAACCAGATCCCCACGACCCCGACGGGCTTCCTGCGCGCTCTGTCCCGACGCCTGGGGCTGCGCCCGAGGCTGCACCTGACCGACATGTTCGACGACATCGTCGAGGCGTTCGCGCACCACGAGGAGGAGCACGGGACGCACCCGGTCGTCGTCATGGACGACGCAGAGGGCATGCGGCCCGGGACGCTGGACCTGGTACGCCGGCTGACGGACGGCGCCGCCGACGGCAGCGACCACGTGAGCATCCTGCTGGCGGGGACGGAGCAGGTCCTACAGGTGCTTCGGGATCCGCAACTCGTCCCTCTGCAGACGCGGTTCGCGTACGCGCACACGCTCCGTCCGTTCGGCATCCAGGATGCAAGGAACTACGTGGACTTCCACATGGACTTCGCGGCAGCCGGGCCGCAGAACGTGTTCGACGACAGCGCGGTCCGGGTGTTGTTCCACGCGAGCCAGGGCGTCCCGCGTCGGATGAACCAGCTCGCGCTTCAGGCGCTCATGGAGGCCGTGGTCTTCGAGGCGGACGCCATCGACGAGCGGCTGATGAAGCGGGTCCTGCAGGCTCACCCGTTGTACGACGCGCCGCGGGCTTCGTAGGACACGCTTCGGGGGCGTGTCCCACGCGGTCCGTGCGGGCTCCGTGGACCTTGTGGGACACGGAGGACGAGCGTGTCCCACCTCGTGTGTGGGACACGCCCGGGCTGCGGATCCCGCGCCCGCCACCGGTGGTTGACGCTGGGATCCCATTGGGAGCGGAACCTGGGACCAGACATGATCGTCTCTGCGCCGCTCCTCTCCACCGGCGTGCCTCTGTGGGTGATGGGCCACAACAAGCAGCGCGCGAACAAGGCCGCCCGTCCGAAGGCCCTGCTGCAGGTGGTGCCCGAGCTCGGGCAGGAGCGCCGGGGCATCCGCCTGGTCGGGTCGTTCTGACGGGTCCTCAGGGCTTCCCGCAGGTCTCGCGCAGCGCTGCCACCTCGGCCCGCAGGGCCTCGATCTGGGCCTGCTGCACCTGGATCGCCGCGAGCGTCAGGCTCGTGTAGCCGTAGAGATCCACCCGCTCGCCGTCCGCTCGTACCGCCGCCGAGGTGGGGGCGTCGTCGATGAGGAAGCCGAGGTGCGGTCGTGCGCCGGGCTCGTCCCAGGTGTACTGCCAGCGCGCGAGCTTCATGGCGAGGGCCTGGTCGGCCGCGGCCTTCAGGTCCGCGCCGTCGAGGTAGGCGATGTCGCGCTTCACGGCCTTCTTGGAGATGGGGCAGCCACCGGGCTGGTCCTTGGGGTCGTCGGCCGCACAGACGAGCAGCGCGTTGCAGTCGCTCTCGAAGTCGCACTCGGCGCCCGCCTCCGTGCAGGCTGCACCCTCGGTGGACGTCCCGCAGGCGGGCACACCATCGTAGGGCCCACCGTAGCCGTTGCAGACGGGGTCGCCACAGGTGGTGTACCAGACGAGACCGGTGGGCTCGGGCTCCCCGGGACAGCCCGCCAGGGCGAGGGCGGCGAGGAAGGGGACACGCATGAGGAACCTCCTGTGCAGATCGTACCCCGCCAGAGGGAGGTCGTGGCCGTCACTCTGGAGGCGCTCGCCGGGCGAGGAGGCGGAGGGGAGCCGCGGATCCCCACCGAAGCGGCCCACCGCTCGAGGCACAGCCGCAGTCGGGCCTCGACCCCTCCGTCTCCGGGGAGCTCGTGTCGGACGTGTCCGTGTCCGTGGTGCAGGTGTCCTCGTCCATGGGGCAGTCGTCGCTCTCCCCGGTACAGGTCTCCGGCAGGTCGCACTCCCTCGCTGCCGGACGGCACACGAAGGTGCTCGGCAGGTAGCTCTCCGGGGGGCAGCCGGCGCTCACGCCGTCGCACGTCTCCGCCACGTCGCACTCGCCGCGTCGGGGTGAGCACACGGTGCTCGGAGGTGACAGGACATCGTCCGGGCAGGACGCGCTCGAGCCCGAGCACTCTTCGGGCGGGTCACAGGTGCCGGCCGACGGGCGACAGGTCTCCCCAGCGATCTGGAACCCGTCGTCGGGGCAGGTCGCCGCATCACCGCTGCAGGTCTCCTCCAGATCGCAGGGCCCCGCCGCGGGGCGGCAGGCGTGGGACGCGGACCGGAGCTGGCAGCTCGCGTCGCAGCAGGAGGCGTCGGCACCGTTGTCCGCAGCGCCCTGGTCGCACTGCTCGCCAGGGTCCACCGTACCGTTGCCACAGACGGAGGTGCACCCCGAGCCGCCTGCAGACGTCGGATGGCCGTCACCCTCGAACCCGGACGGGCAGGCACACGAGAAGCTCCCGTCGCTGTCGACGCAGGCGTCTACAGGCGTGTCGACGCAGTCGTCCGTCTGCAAGGCACACTCGTCGATGTCGGCGCAGGCCGCACCGTCGAAGCGGTACCCCGGAGCACAGCCGCACTCGCTCGGGCCTTCGGGCGCCTCGGGTGCTGCGGGCTCGCACGTCCCGGTGGCGCAGCTGTAGCAGGTGCCTTCGCAGGTCGTGGCACAACAGGTCCCATCCGCACAGTGGCCGTTGTCGCAGTCGCCATCGAGGCCACAGGTGGCGCCGTCCGGCAGGGTGACGGCGATCGAGCCGCTCCCCGACCCCGACGCGTCGCCGGTGTACCCGGACGACCCATTGCGGTCGCCGTTCACGGCGATACCCCACAGGGACCAGGTCACGGTCCCTGTCGCGGCGGGCGCCGTCCATTCGTTGGTCCAGCTCCAGCAATCCCCGGACTTCCCTCCCCTCGGGGTGCTCTGCACGAGCTCTCGGTCGCTCAGGCGCATCACCCCGCTTCCTGCGGGCCCGAAGACGCCCGTGGAACCCGATGTACCGGCCGTCAGCTCGATCCAGAATCCAGCCTCGGGGTAGGCCGTGCTGGGGTTGCAGACCTCGATGTGCATCGGGACGACCTGGCCGGGATGGACCGCGCCAGTGGCGACATCGACCGTCGTACCCGCGCCGCTGTTCGGATGGCAGCCTGTGCAGGAGGAGGCCAGCCCGTCCGGATAGGCGTGTGCTGCGGCTGGCACGAGGATGCTCGCCGCGATGAGGAACGGTCGAAGGGTACGGCTGGGAAGACCTGGCACGCGAGACTCCTTCGCGGGACCCTGGCCTGTCGACTTCGGCAGGGCGGATGTCCATCGTACACCGTGTGATGTGCGGCCGAGGCTCCAGCGGCGCCTGGGGTGTATGCTGCCCGTCTGCGTGGAGGCTGGCTGTATGCTCTCGGTGATCGCGCTCCTGCTGGGCTGCTCGACGCCGCTGCCGTGCTCGTCGGGCCTGACGGGACCCGAGCCCCTGCGGAGCACCGCGGAGGCGGCGGTCGCGCAGTGGGAGGGCGGCACGGGTCTGGATCTCTGCCTCGGCGAGGTCCGCGCGGGCCTGGAGCCGAGCCTGGAGGACGGCGTGGTCACCGTGCGCCCCGAGCACGTGCTCGCGGACGTGTTCCAGCTCGGGTGCCGGGAGCTCGACGCGGAGCGGGGCGTCACGGCGGACGGGGTCGACCGCTTCGACCCGGCGGGCCTCCCGCCCGGCTACAGCCCCGACGAGGCCCGCACGGAGGCCTTCGCGCGGGCGTGCGGCCGCGCAGCCGAGCGCCAGTGGGAGGTCCTGATGGTCGCCGTGGAGCGGGCCTGTGGCGATGTCTCGCCCCTCACCGACGACGAGCGCTTCGTCGTGGACGTCCTCGGCGAGCGCACGCTCCTTCCGGTGGAGCTGCACCCATTCGAGGAGCTCGGGACGCTGCCGGCTCCAGGGTACATCGCCTACGACGACGTCGGCTTCTCGGGCGACATGGTGCTCGTCGTCAGCCACACCGAGAGCTACGACCCCTGGCTGCATGCGTACGGCGTGCCGGGCCTCCAGCCGCTCTGGGACGTGGTCCTGGAGGTCCCGGGCTATCCGGGGGCGTTCGCATTCCCCGATGTCGGGAGCGGAGCGGGCGGCGTCCTGGTGGCCGACGGACCTTCGGGACGCGTCTGGCTGGCCACCCCCTCCGGGATGATCGAGGCGGCCCGTGTGCCGGCATGGACGGTCAGGGGCGTGGGGGGCGGGACGGAGGGCTGGTGGCTCTGGGGAGAGCACGGAGCCCGGGACTACGACCCTGTCTCAGGTCTCGGGAGCCCACGGGAGACGGTGGACCTGCGGGATCCGTCGAGCGAGGTGATCACGTTCTTCGAGCTCGAAGACCGGGAGGTGGGCATCGGAGGCCTGGGCAACGCGGTGGCCTGGCTCTCGCGACCCCTGGACCGCGAGGCACCCTGGACCCTCGAGGACGTCGACTGCGACGGGTGGTACCACTTCACCTCCACGGGTCGGGACCTCTACCGGTTCCGCTTCCACGGTGACTCCGACGATCCCGCGCACTCCGTGTCCATCGGGCGGCGGGTCAGGGACGCCAGCGCCGCACCGCCTCCGTAGCGGGTCCGAAGAGCCGATCCACGAGGGCGCCCTCGTGCACGAAGGGCGACCAGGCGTCGCGGAGGCAGGCGTCGTGGGACACGCTCCACGCCCCGTCGCGGAGGTCCAGCGCGCCCACGAGCGCGCGGTCTCCCGCCGTCACGGTGAAGAGGAAGCGGCCGTCGACGGGCCCGCGTGGCCGGATCCGTGGGGTGCGGAGGTCCCACGCCGAGGACGACCAGAGCAGCTCGTAGCCCGGACCGTCGACGTAGACGCGGTAGACGCGGTCCTCGTGCACAGTGAGGCTGGAGACGTCGTAGTCCTGCCAGTAGTCCTGCACGCTCACATGGGCGAAGACGGCGTCGGGGTCGTCAGGGTCGGTCCAGAGCGCCTCCACGGCGAGCTCGTGGCCGTCGGGTGGCGGAGGGAGGTCCAGCTTGCGGACCTCCGCCGTGTCCGGGCGCACCAGCGCCAGGCTGCCGGGTCCCGGGAGCTCCGGGTAGCGGCCCACGACGAGCCGGTCGCCCGCCATCGCCATGGCCGCCCCTTCGTAGACGTCGACGTCCGGCCACTGCAGCGCCTGGGTCGCGATGGCCCCCGTGGTCCGGTCGATGTGCACGAGGGTGTCGGGGCCGCCGCTCCAGGCCGATCCGAGCAGCACGACGACCTCCTGCTCGCGCCAGGCGATCGACGCGCTCCACCGGTGCCCGGGGAGGTCGAGGGGCATCCTCCGCGGACGGCTCGTGAGGTCGTCGTGCACCAGGGACCACGGGCCATCCCACCCGTCCCGGACCAGCGAGAACCGCCCGGGCCGGTCGAGGTCCACGAGGCGGTCGAGCTGCTCGGGCTCGAGGGTGGGGCGCGAGGTGACCTCGGCCTCGAGGGGCAGGGGAGGAGCGGTCGGCACCGGGATCGCGGTGAACACGCGGTCCTCCAGGAACGCCTGCTCCCGGGTGAGCGGAGGTGCCCCGCACGCCGCGACCTCCGCGTCCACATAGGCCCGGTCCGTCGGTCCCTGCGCGCACGCGTCCGCGAACACCTCGATCCGCGAGCGCCCCTCCTCGACGAACAGATCGTCGGGCGCCATCACGAGCGGTGCGTGCTCCAGCGCGTACACCCTGCAGAGCTGATGCTGCAGGTCCCTCCGCGAGGTGACGGGCGCCACCGAGACGGTCCACCCCTCCCGCTCCCGCCAGGCCTCTCCGCCCACGGGGGCCGCCGGGGTGACGCGGATCTCGGCCAGGCAGCGCTGACCGGTCCACCAGGTGTGCCACTCGGCGTCCGAGGCCACCGAGTCGGCATACCGCTCGAGCCCCTCCGGCACGACCACGCGCGGGGTGTCGTTGCAGGGGTCGTCGCAGGCGAGCATCACGAGCAGGAGCATCCCCACAGCCTACCGCAGGCGGCTCAGCGCGGGGAGAACCCGAGCCGGAAGGCCGCGGTGGGCAGCAGGGGGAGCCCGATGTGCACCGAGCTGGGCGCGACGATCACCCCGACCTCCAGGCCCATCCCCAGCACACCGCGCTGCATGTGGAGCCCCGTGCGCACGGTGGGCCCGAGCCACTGCACGGGCTCGTCCTTCGGGACGTCGAGCAGATCGAGCCAGAAGCGCTGGAAGGACAGCCCGGCCCCGGCGTAGAAGCCCGACCCCGAGCGCGCGAGGTAGTAGCGGGCCACGGCGCTGGCGCTCGTGGTGCCGGCGCCCGAGTCGAGCAGCCCGCCGAGCATGCCGTCCTCGGACATCTCGGCGCGCGCGATCTCCCCGTGTACGGAGAAGCGACCCACCGGCATCCGCGCCGGCAGCAGCCCCTCGAAGCCCAGGTTGGTGAGCGCTGGCACCCCGACCCCGAGGGTGATCCGTAGCAGGCGGGGCGGGAGCTTGCGGGAGTACGCCTTGGCCAGGGCCTTTCCGGCCGGCCGGTCCTTCTCCACCCCCTTGCCCTTCTTCAGGAGCTGGGCCTGCGCGCGACAGGCGAGCACACCGTCGATCCCGCCCGCCTCGCAGCCCTGCCGCGTGCGGGCGTAGCGCTGCTCGTCGTCCCACGCGGACTTCATGCGCTCGTGGGCGCCCGCGACCTGCATACAGGCCACCGCGTCCCGCTGGTCGCACGCCCCGGTCATCGGCACGAACGCGTCGTGGTGGGGCACGAGCTTCTCCCGGCCGAGCTGCGCCTGTGCGAGCTTTCTGCAGCCCAGGCCGTCCTCCGCGACGCACGCGGCCTCGAACCACACGCGCGCGTTGTCGGGCTCCTTCCGCTCGACGAGCTCGCCGAGTCGCCCGCAGGCCTCACCACCCCCCGAGTCGCAGGCGGTCTGCAGCACCTCGAAGCCCTCCTCGCGGGTCCGGCGGCGAACGACGAGGTCGAACCCGAGGGCGGTACACGAGCCGGTGTGGGCGTACCCGCACCCCATCTCCCAGAGCTCTCTGGGTGCGAGGTCGTGCTTGCGGGCCTTCCCGAGCCGTCGGTACTCGCCGGCCTCGATGCAGGCCTTCCCGTCCCCGTGCTCACACCCGCGCGTGAACCGCTCCAGGGCCTCGAGGTAGCGCTCGTCGCGCACCCGCGTACGGCGCAGCAGGCTGCCGGCCACCCTGCAGGCGCCCGCGTCCGGCTCGTCGAGCGCACAGCGCTGCTCGACCCTCTCGAGCATCTTCCGCACCACGGGGTCGTCGATCCCCCAGCGACCGGTCTGCATCTCGAACCGGTGGCAGCCCGTGGGGTCACCCGCCACGCACGCCTCCAGGATCCAGTCCTCGTGGCCCAGCTCCCGGAACGACCCGTCCTTCCCGATGCGATCGGCGAGCTCGAGGCACGCTGGCCCCTCGCTGGCGCAGCGATCCGCCAGCTCGCGGCGCTTCAGGTCCTCGGCGAGCACATCACGCTCCTCGCAGGCCACGTCCGCCTCGCAGGCCCGCCCGAGCCACACGAGCCTGTCCTCGTCGGGCAGCCCCTCCCCCCGACGCACGCAGGCATCGCCGACCGACGCCTCGCACGCGGCCTCCAGGAGCCGCGGACCGTCGGGCAGGTCGGGGTGTGCGTCCACCAGCGCCATGCAGGTGGCGTGGTCCTCCACGCACGCCCAGGCCACCTCCCCGGTCTCCCGCACGGCATCGAGCGCCACGCACGCCCAGAGGTCGCCCTCGTCGCAGTGGGGGGTGAGCAGCCGGCCCGCGATGGGCTCGCGCTGCCACTCCGGCCAGGCGTCGAGGCCGCGCGCGGACGCGATGCACGTGCGGCTCGTCGTGCAGGACGGCTCGGTGACGTAGCGCGCCTCGCCAGCCACGAGGACGGCGAGGTGGCCCTCCCGGATCTCCATCGTGACGGGGAGCGTCCAGGGACCGGCGAGTGCGGTGGCGAGGAAGAGCATGGTGGACCGTGGGTGTGGGGTCAGTCGAGCCGCACGAGGCGGGGCTCGCTCGTGTTGCCGGCGAGGTCCTCGGCACAGACCCAGGCCAGCGCGGCCTCGGGCGGCGTCTGGACGAACGGGCGTACGGCGGGGACGGCACGGTCCGCGGACGCACAGCGGTGTGGGGCCCGCGAGCCCCAGCCCACGCGCCAGCCGGCGATGCCGGAGGCCGCGTCACGCCCCTGCAGGACGAGGGTCGCGCCGTCGACGGTGCGGATCACGCGCACGTCGCGCACCTCGGGCGGGGTGTCGTCGTAGAGGAAGTGCCGCACGGCGAGCCGATCGGGCCGTTGCAGGCGGGTGAACAGCGTGTGGGGACGGCTGGAGGGCGACAGGGGCGGGCGCAGGGGCAGGGTGGCCGAGACGAACCGCCCGCACGCGGGCTCGGTGGACGTGCAGGCCGCGCCCGACGTGACCCCGTGGCCGACGACGCCGGACACGACGTAGGCGAGCTGGTCCTGGAGCACGTGGTCGAGGGGTGCGTCGGCGTGGGCGGGCGGCCGCACGCGGGTCGCCTGGCCCACGTTCCCCGCACCGTCCACGGCACACACCCACGCCTCACCGGGCCAGGCGTCCAGGCGCAGGCGGGGCTCGGGGCGCTCGTAGGCCTGGAGGACGTCGGTGCACGCCTTGTCGCGCGCGACCCGCCAGCCCGCGATCCAGCCGTCGTCTTCGGCTCCGACCACGACGATCTCCACGCCCTCCCGGCGCACGAGGGCGGTGGCCTCGCCGCTCTCCGGGGGGCGGTCGTCGACCCAGACGAGCTGCCGTCCCACGGTGTCGCCCTCGAGGTCGAGCACCGCGAGCCCCGACCGTGCGGACACCGTGTAACGACCGTCCACGACGGGCTCGCAGCGCTTCCCGCCGTCCTCGCGTGCGCAGACATCACCCGCCACGTCGAGGTCGACGGTGCGCTCGCGCACCACCCGGAGCGCGGGCCCCGATGGCGCCGTCTCCGTGGGCTCCGCGGGACCCGCTGTCTCCAGGAGGCCGGGGGCGCCGGGCACGCGGACGGTGGTGGGACCGTCCACGATCAGCGCGGTGGCGAACCGCGCACCCGAGGCGTCCCCGACCTGGAGGAGGTGGGCGCCCGACAGCTCGAGGGGCGGCAGGGCGGGCTCGCCGTCCACCCAGACGACCTCGCGCGGCCCGACCCCCTCGACGTCCACCTTCGCGGGCCTCCCGACCGCCTCGGAGGCCCAGAGGTCCCGCTCGGCGCCCTCCGTGCCGTAGTAGGCGTCGTTCCAGGTGGGATCGCGATCGCGACTCGAGCGGAGGGCGACGGCGGCACGGGGGTCCGTCGCGTAGCTCCAGGCCACGCCGACGGCCTGCCAGTACCGGCGATGGTGCACGGCGGACACGGGCTCCCCGCAGGCCAGGGCCTCCACGAAGGCCTCCAGCCCGCGCTGTGCGTCGGGGAGGAACTGCGCCGCAACGTCCTCCTCCGCCCGGTTGAGCAGCGGCTCGCGCTGCGGGCAGGCCGCGTGGGCCCCGAGCAGCGCCAGCAGGCTCACTGCCACGACTTCCACTCCTGCTCGGCCTTACGCCACTGCCAGCGCGTGGGGGCGCCCGCGCCCACGAGGATGGTGTGGGTGGTCTCGACGCCCCCGAGGCGCATGACGACGGTGTGGGAGCCGTGGGGGAGGTCGACCGTGACGGGCGTGAGGCCCCGGGCCTCTCCGTCCACCTCGAGCTCCGCGCGGGGCGGGAGGGACAGCATCGTGATGGGCTCGAGGAGGGCCTCGGTGGTCAGGCGCTTCCCGCAGCGGGCGGCCTCCCCGGTGGCCGACGCGCAGAGGTCGAGGGCCGGGGTGGCGTCGAGGCTCAGGCTGCGCAGCAGCTCCGCCCAGGCGAGGGCGGCATCGCGGGCCACCTGGCGGGACGCGTCGGACGGGTTGGCCTCGAGCATCCGTGCCGCCGCGCGCGCCCGGATCTCCAGGATCTCGCGCATGTGGCGGGTGCGCGTGCTGCCGCTCCACTCGCTGGAGCGCTCGGAGGCCCGCCCGGCCCAGGTGTACGCGTCCCGGTAGCGGGAGAGGCGGCCGTCCGCGCTGGTGTAGAGGTGCCGGCTCCAGGTGAGCATCATCAGCGGGTCGTAGGCGCCCAGCACGTCGAAGTAGCGGAGCTGGAGCCGCTCGTAGTCGGCGCAGTCGGCCGCGGCGTCGCAGCGGGCCAGGGCGTCCGCGAGGGCCACCCGGGCGGGCTTGCGGCGGTCGGTGAGCTTGCGGGAGGTGTCCTCGGCGAGCCCGGCCAGGCAGGACCGCTCGTCGGGCGTGAGGCGCCCGAGGCGAGCGCGGGGCTCGAGGGCGAGGAGGTCGCACGGCAGGACCTCGGGCTCCGGCCGCTCGGCGAGCAGGGCGTCCACGCCGGGGGCCACGACCGCCACTGGCTCGTCTGGCACGGGGCCGGGCACGGGGACCTCGGCCTTCTCGGGCTCGGAGGGTTCGGGCTCCTCGGGCTCGGAGGGTTCGGGCTCCTCGGGCGCGGGGGGCGGCCCGGGCTCGGCGGCCTCCTCGGGCGAGTGCACCTCTCCGCCTCCCGGCGGAGCGGTCCGGACCTCGGGCTCGACGGCAGCACGGGCGACCGGCTCGGACGGCTCGGGCTCGACGGGCTGGACGGGAGGCTCGACGGGCTGGACGACGGCGACGGGCTCGGGAGGCACGGGCGGTCGATCGGGCAGGAGGACCCGCGCGCCGGCCGCGCTGCCCCCCGTCGCACCGAGGAACAGCGCCAGGCCTGCGATGGCGAGTCGTCGTCCTCGAGCGCTTCGACCTCGAAGGCATCGAAGAGGTGTGGGTCGAAGCTGGAGTCGTCGGGGCCGGGCTCGTCGGAGCCCGGCTCGGCCGGGCTGAGGTCGTGGGAGCCGGGGTCGACGAAGCCGGGCTCATCCGGCTCGTCGTGCGGCCTCGCGAGCTCGATCGTGGGGTCGCTGGACCGGGGGAGCGCCGGGCGTGTCGTGCTCGAGCTGCGTCCCTCGGACATCGTGCGCCCCACGAGAGGTGAGGCCAGCGCGTCCGGGGTGGGCCAGGTGTGGTCGCGGCACCACTGGCGCAGGCTCTTGCCCGGCAGGGTGTCGCGGAGCTCCTCGAGGCGCAGGGCCAGCTGCCGTGCCGACGGGCGGGCCTCGGGTGTGTGGGCCAGCGTGGCGCGGAGCACCGCGAGCACATCCGCGGGCGCGTCCAGCCCGGCCATCCGGGCCTCCACGAAGGCCTGGTGCTCGGTCTCGAGCATCGCGCACCGGAACTGCTCGCGCTGGGTGACGTCGCCCCATAGCAGCGCCCCCGCCAGGGCCTCGTAGAGGATGGCGCCCAGCGCGTAGACGTCGCCGTGGGGGTGGGCGACACCGTCGGCCATGCGCTCGGGGGCCATGTACGACACCGTGCCGATGAGCTGGTCGACCTGTGTGTGGGCCTCGCGGGACGTCGCGAAGCGCGCGATGCCGAAGTCCAGCACCTTCACCTGCCCGTGCAGGCCGATGCGGAGGTTGCTCGGCTTGATGTCGCGGTGGACGAGGTGGAGCGGGGCGCCGTCGGGGTCTCGGGCGTTCCACGCAGCGTCGAGGGCGTCCGCGGCGGCGGCGAGCACCTCGAGCACCGCACGCAGGGGCGGCGGATCGGCTCCGTCGAGGCAGGTGTCGAGGTCCGCCCCCGGGACGTACTCGGTGAGCATCGCGACGCGCTCGTCGATCAGCACGAGATCGCGGGCCGAGAGGATGGACGGATGCTCGAGGGCCCCGAGCACACGGGCCTCGTCCTTCAGGCGTCGCACGGCCTGGGCGCGGGGGTCCACGTTCTCGCGGAGGAGCTTCACGGCCACCCGCGTGGTCACACCGCCCGGGCTCCGCATGGTGGCCAGGTACACCTCGCCGAACCCGCCGCGCCCGAGGCAGCGCTCGAACCGGAAGCGACGCCGGTCGTCCGGGCTCTCGGTGAGGGCCGTGTGGATGCGGGTGGGCACGTCGTGGGCGGGCCCGGGACGGGACGACGTCCACCCGACCCAGGCGTCGCCCACAGCGGGCAGGACGGCGACCAGCCCGCCGGGATCGGGCCGATCGGAGGGCTCCTCGGCACAGAGGTCCTCCAGCCAGGCCCGCACGACGTGGGCATCTGCGGGCTCACCGTCGCAGGCGTCCAGGATGCGGGCGCCGAGCGTGCCGAGCCCGAGCCTCCCGACCTCCCGGGGGACCCGCGCGACGGGCACCGCGACCGTGCCGTCTCCCGCGACCAGGACGTGCTCGGCGGCCAACCCGGCCGTTCGGCCCTCCGCCTCCAGGAAGGCGACCAGGCGGGCGAGCACCGCCACCAGGTCCACGCCGATGGCGGCGGGGGGCGGGCGTTCCTCGAGGAGCACGTCCAGCCGCACGCCATCCCCGCGCTCGCGGAGGGCAGGGGGGACACCGGGCGACCACACGGCATGGCTCGCCGGCGTCGATGTCCCTGGGTCGGTCAAGGGGGCTCCCGGTCAGGCCCCAGGAGTACCGGAGCCCGGCATCACCGGGAATCCCCCGAAAGGGGGAGATCTACGTCAGCTCACATCAGAGCTGGGTGACCGTGATGTTGTCGTAGATCGCGAAGGTGGTCGCCGCGATGCTGGTGAACGGGTCCGACTCGACGAGCCAGATCTGACCGGTCGGATCGACGGCCACCGTGCCCACCGTGACGCTGGAGTCGGTCTCGGTGTTCGTGATGGTGAACGTGGCGAGCCCGGTGTCTCCGTCGACCTCCACGGTCAGGTGGAGCCACTTGAGGCCCGGTCGGTTGCTGGGGTCGTCCACGAGGGTCGCCCAGGGCTCGTCGCTCGAGTTGCGGCTCGCGATCCCGGCGTCCCACTCGGGGTCGGTGCCGGGGACGAGGGAGACGTCGTCGGCGAAAAGGCGGAAGTCGAACGCGGAGCCGCCGTCGCCGGTGAGCTCGAAGGACGCCCCGCTGCGCGTGGGGCCCGCCACGCCGTCGTGGCCCACTCCGACGCCCGCGAGCTCCGTGCTGCCGCCGGCGGCCACGAAGTCCGACCACACGTCCGCTTCGAACCGGTAGGAGCCCGTGGCGCCGTGGTCGCGCCGGACGATGCACATGGAGCTCGTGGTGCCGTCCGCGAGGTTCGTGCGCATGCGCAGGCCCACGGAGTCCGAGCCGTTCGGCGCGTTCGGGATGCCGTCGGCGCTGTAGTCGTAGCCGAACACCGCGTCGGCGTCGGGCGCGGCGTCGCAGTCGACGGTCCAGGAGGACGCGCTGTCCATCGTGTCCGTGAACAGCACGGTCTCGGCAGGGGCGAGGTCGCCCGGGAACCAGTCGTCGAGCTCGGTGGCGGGGTCTGCGCCGCCGCAGCTGCCGTAGAGCCCGACGAACACGCCGTTCGCGCCGCTCGTGCGGATCCAGCGGCCTGCGATGAGACCGTCGCCGTCGATGTCGGCTGCGATCTCCCCCGAGGGCGCGAAGGTGCCGAAGTCGCCGCCTACGGTCGCGACGGGAGACCCCCCCGTGTACAACGCGCCGTCGATCGTCCGGGCCGGCCGGTCGAGGGACCCGCTCATCTCCTCGGCAGAGGCGCCGTCCGCCCGCCAGAGGCCGCTCCAGGTCCCCCGGGAGTAGACCCCACCGACCGTGCCCAGGATGTCGCAGGCGGAGGCGTCCACGACGGAGAACAGCTCGTCCACGTGGAGGTCGATCGTGTCCGGCTGCAGCCTCGCGGCCGCCCCGGCATGGATCACGTCCACGCCCGCGGCGGCGTTCACGTCGGCCTGGACGACCGCGGAGACGGGGCAGATGGTGGCGCCCAGGTCACAGGCGAAGGCGGGAGACAGAGAGAGGAAGAGCATCGGGGACCTCCGGGTGGAGGTCGCCCCTAATGAAGCCGTGGGCCCGGTGCGCCCACGGATACACACGCGCTACGTTCAGGGT
>JACKEQ010000044.1 GCA_020632885.1 Alphaproteobacteria bacterium
CAGGATGGGTGCGATCAGCTCGACCATGCCGACCCGATAGCCCCTCCCGGCCGTCAGAGCACGTCGTCGGGGTGCACCCAGAGCGTCGCGGTGCCGAACGGCGTGTCCTTCTCGTACGAACGCCAGCCGCCCGGATCGCCGTCGAGGTCCACCCCGAGGTCCCGCGTCGTCCGGCCCACGATGGGGCCGTTCGGGCCGTCGTGGAGCCACGCGTCCGACCGCACGGTGGCCGGCAGACGCCCGTACGCCCCGCACCCGAAGCTGTGCCCGTAGCCCCAGCCCTGTCCGAACAGCCCGACGGACGTGGCGTCGTCCGACCACAGCCACGCGTCCACCGGCCAGCGCTCGGCCATCATGCGCACCCGCGACCACGGTCCACGCCGGTCCGTGCGCCACGCGTGACGTCCTCCCTCCGCCACCAGCGTCGCGAACGCTTCGCCCCCCGGGACCCCGAACAGCTCGGCACCCTCGCGGACCTCCACGGGGTCTCCGTGCTCCTCGGCGAACAGCACGAAGGGGCTCGTGAGCTCGTCCTCCCCCGAGTAGTACCAGTTGTCCACCGCGTGGCGCGGAGCCCAGGTGTCGACCTCGATCATCGCGTTCCCGACAGCCACGCGGAAGGCATCCTCCCGCGTCTCCACCACGTCCAGCGGGAGCCCCGCCGGGAGCCGCACGCCGAGCCCGTCACCCCCGAACCAGGACGTCTCCACCGGATGGAACGCGAGGTCGTCCCGCTCGAGCCAGAGCACCACGCGCGTCCCGCTGTTCTCCCACATCACGGCGACCTCCGCGAGGGCCTCCACGACCGTGTACGCCGCGTGACCCGAGGAGCTCCAGGGCTCCCCGTAGAGTCGCTCGCCGCCCGGCTGCAGGGAGGCGACGGCGCCCGGTAGCGGCTTCGTACGCTCGTCGTAGGCGTGCGGGGAGACCTCGAGGTGGGCGGTGACGTCCACGTCACCGACGTCCTGTGTGGCTTCGGGCGGCTCACAGGCCGCGAGGACGAGGAGGATCCAGGGTCGCATGGGCTCTCCGGGTTGCCTGGGACCCGACCCCACCCCGAGCCTCCGGTTCGTCCAGGGAACGTCAAGCGTCAGATGCGGTGGATCTCGAGGTCACGCCCGCCCTGGACGGAGAGCCGGACGTCGGCCAGCCAGTCGCGACCGAGGAGCGCGACGACGCGGATGTTGTCGCCGAACCGCGTGTCGAGGCCGTGATAGCCCACGAGCGCGCTGGCGAAGGCGGGGAACCGGTGGTTGGAGGGGAAGGCGATCTCCCCGTGGAACCGACAGGCCGTGAAGTCGGGTGCGGGGCCCGGTCGCGACATCTTCAGCGTGCCGACGGGCGGGAGCTTCAGGCGGATGGCGATGTCCTCGTCGATGCCCGACAGCGCTGCCCCCGTGTCGACGATGGCGTACCCGTGCGCCTCGAACGCGGTGACCTCCTCGGCCGCCACGCTCTGGCGGAGGATCACCGGGACGATGGGTCCCGCCACGGGGTGCACGAGCCCTCGGAGCACTGCCATGGACGGAGCATAGTCGAAGGGCCGCGGGACGCTGGATGCACCCGTGATGTCACCCGGCCAGCCATCCCGTGAGGTTGGCGCGCGCGCGGTCCTCCAGCCGCTCGTGGAACCAGGGCGAGGCGAAGATCCGCCCGGCCAGCATGCGCTCCACGAAGGCCCGTCGGCCGGTCGCCCAGCCGGTGGCGCCCACGATGGGCTCCCACTCCGCGCGCACCTGCTCCTCGTACTCCGCGAAGCGCTCGGGCGGCGCGCCGAGGATGGCGAGGTCGCAGTCGACGAAGAGGGCCGTCTGCGGATCGAGCGCGCGGTCCGCCCCATGGCCCGCGGTGGCCAGGATCAGGCGCTCGACGGGCCCGGGGTCTGGCGTCCCGTCGACCCACCGCGCGACGAAGGGCGCGACGAGCGCGGCCGAGCGCGCCTCGTTGTCGTGCGCCCCCGCGACGTAGACGGCATCGTGGAGCACCGCGGCCAGCCAGGGGGTCACCTCGTCGTCCCAGAACCCGGCGCGGCGCACCTCGTCCCAGCGCTCCACGACCTCCTCCACATGGCGGTAGGTGTGGTACCGACGCGGAGGCTCGGCGTGGAGCGCGCGGAGCGCGTCGGCCCAACCGGGCCGGAGGGTCAGGCCTTCCGGGGTATGCATGCGATTCCCGTGGGTATACGATGGGGGCGTTGGAAGAGCAGAGCGCGAACCCCCCAGGCCGCCAGGACGAGTCCAGGCGTTACCGCATCCTCGAAGTGGTCGGGGAAGGCGGCTTCGGAAAGGTGTATCGCGCGCGTCTGGAGGGAGCCGAGGGCTTCGCGAAGGACGTCGCCATCAAGCTCCTGAGCGACGACGAGGCTCCGGAGATCGTGCTCCAACGGTTCCGCGACGAGTCGCGGATCCTCGGGCTGGTCCGCGATCGCGCGATCGTCACTGTCGATCCTCCCACGCGCCTCGACGGCCGCTGGGCGGTGGTGATGGAGTTCGTGGACGGCGTGAACTGCCAGGTGCTGATGAAGCGCTCGCCGCTCCCGCCCCGCACGGCCATGGAGATCGTGCAGGAGGTGGCCCGGGCCCTCGACAACGTCTACAACCAGGAGGGTCCGGACGGCACGCCGCTCCACCTGGTGCACCGCGACATCAAGCCCGGCAACATCCAGGTCACCCCGTCCGGCACGGTGAAGATCCTCGACTTCGGCATCGCGCGGGCGGAGTTCCAGGCCCGCGAGTCCAAGACCACCACGCACATCGGCGGCACCTTCGGCTACATCGCGCCCGAGCGCCTCCACGGCGAGGAGGGCCCGGCGTCGGACGTCTACTCGCTGGGCATCGTGCTCGGCGCCCTGGTCACGGGCCGCCGCTGCACCACCAAGAACCGCACGAAGATCGAGGAGTGGGTCGCCCAGGACGAGGATCTCGCGAAGGTCTGGGCGCTCTCCAAGCGCATGGCCCACGTCGACCCCGAGGAGCGTCCCAGCGCCCGCGAGGTGGAGGACGAGTGCGCGGCCCTGGGGCCGACCCTGCGCGGCGAGCCGCTGCGGCGCTGGGCCGAGCAGAACGTGCAGGCCAAGCCGGACTTCATCGAGGACCACCTCATCGGCAACGTGCTCACCGAGACCATGGCCCACGTGCCGATGTTCTCCACCACCGCCGAGCTGCCGATCCACACCCGGCGCACCACGACCATCTCGCGGGTGCCGTGGGTGATGGGCGGCTTCGCCTTCGTGCTCATCGGGCTCGGTGGGCTGGTCTCGCCGTGGCCTCGGCTTCCTGCTGGCCACCGCAGTTCGGTACCACACGCCGCCCCCGGATCATCATCCAGACGCCCCCGGTGGTCCAGGTGCCCGTGCCCACGCCCGTGGCGGTCCCCGAGCTGCCGGGCCGGTGTCGGACCCGAGCCGGTGGCAGCACCGAGCCGTCGCTGTGGCTCCGGCACCGTGTGCCCCGACGCCCGCGCCGCGTCCGGTGGCCGCGACCTTCCTGGTCTCGTTCGGCCCCAACCCGGTGGGCGCGAAGATCATCCTGGACGGGCGCAGCCTCCGGGACCAGCCGATCTTCGACAAGGCCATCACCGAGGGGCGCCACACCGTGAATGGGTTCCCGGACGGGCGGTCGGCCACCCGCTCCATCCGGGTCCGGTGACGAGCCCAAGCGCTACGTCTGGAAGGGGGTGACGGTGGTCGGTCTTCTACTGATCGCGGGACTGGCCCATGCCGGGGACTGCTCCCTGGGCAGCCAGCTCCAGCGGGCCAGACCGCCATCCTCTCGCTCGATCTCGACGGCGGGCAGGCCGCGCTGGACGAGGCGAAGGAGCGGTTCGCCTGCGGTGCGACGCCCAACGAGGACCTGCGCGCTACTGGCTGCTCGTCGCGGCCACGCGGAGTTCAGTGGGCGGAGCGAGCGTGGAGGACGCCCTCGTGGCCGCGCGCGCGAGCAACCCGTCCGTCTACCTGAACGCTCGGGCCCGACCTGGAGGCTCGCTGGAAGGTCGCCAAGAGCCGCGGGGCTCCGCCACGGTCCTGCTCGTCGACCTCCCGAGGGCTGAGTGCAGGTCGACGGCAACATCGCGGATCCCGGTCCATCCGCCGGGCTTCCGTCGTCGAGGGCGGCCGGGGCGACCATGGATGGGGCCGCGTCGTCCGGGCTTCGTCGGCGACTCCATCCAGCTTCCACCGACCTCCGGCCTGCCGAAGGTCGTGGCGGTGGCGCCGACCCCGTGCCGGACCGTCAGCCTCGAGCCCGAGGGCCCCCGGCGCCCCGGGAGCCCCGCGAGGCCAGGCTCGTCGGCCTGCACGCGGCCCTCGGGCTCTCCAGCGCGTTCGGCGAGGTACGGGAACGAGCCGGCACCGCTCTCCCCAGGTGGAGGTCAGGCTGGTCCTGCGTCCCGCGGACGCCGTCTGGCTGCGCGCGGCCGTGATGGGCGACGTCCTGCTGGGCGGGGCGTGGAGCTACTTCGGCGCGGGCGAGGTGAAGACCCTCCCCTCGGGATCGGCCTCCCTCGCGGGCGGTGGAATCACGCTCGGCGAGAACCTCGACGTCGGCGCGCTCACCGGGATGCAGCTCCCCGGACGGATCTCGTGCGGGCGTCGGCCGCTACCACGTCAACGACCTGCTGGGCGTCGAGCTCCGGCCGGCGTCAACCTCGGCACCCCGGACGACTCAGGATGCGCCTGGAGCCCGCGGCGTCCCTGCACGCCACGCTCACCTGTGAGGTCCGGTTGCTCTTGATCGGCGCGGCGCTCGCGGGTGCCGCCGACCCCGGATCCTCGTGCGGCGGGCGTGGGACGCGGATCGGAGCGTTCTGTCACCGAAAGCTCCGTCTGGCTGCAGAGCCCTCGAGCGCGCGTCCTGACGAGACCTGTTCCGGCCGGGGTTCCAGGACGTCGGCAGCCGCACGGACCGCATGCGGACGGACCTCGGAATCCGCCAGCCCCTCGCGGCTCCGGGTCCCTCCGCCTCGACCAGCGCGCTCTGGCCGCGGGTCTGCGTGGAGCAGGCGAGCCTCGAGGCCCAGGCTCAGATCCGCGACGACGTGCTGGACGCCTGGGACGCTGCGGTGCTCGGCGCGAGCTCGCCTCCTCGACGAGGAGGCGGCGCTGCAGGAGGAGCGGCTGGAGCTCGTCAGGCAGCGCGTGGAAGCCGGCCTTCCCGAGCACGACGAGGTGGCCGACGCGCTCGTGGACCTCGCCTCCGCCCGGCAGCGGCGGGCCGCCCTGCTGCTCGAGCGCGCCTCGCGGGCCGCGGACCTCCAGGGCCTGGTGGGGGAGGTGGAGCTGCCGGCGGGCCCCCTGGACGACGAGGTGCTGCGTCCGCTGCCGCCCGCCCCGTCGCCCACGACGAGCCCGGCGGATCTCCAGGTGGCCGCGGCCGAGCTGGCCCTCCGCGCGCGTCGCGCGGAGCGCACCCCGTTCTTCGACTGGATCCAGGGCGAGGTGCGCATGCGGCCCGGCGATTCGGCGGCCTTCGGGCTCTCGGCGAGCATCCCGATCCCGACCTGGCGCTACGCGGACGGCGCGGTCCAGGCGGCGGAGGCGGAGGTGGAGGTCGCCCGTCGCGAGGCCCGGTTGCGCTCCGAGCGCGCGGGCGCGGCGCTGGAGCGGGCGGAGACGGTGCACACCAGCGCGCTGGAGGCCGTGCAGGCTTCCCGGGAGGCCGTCGACGCGGCCCGGTCGGGCATCGAGCCGCTCCTGGCTCCCCTGCCTCCCCACGAGCGCCTGGAGGTGCGGTCCAGCGTGCTGCGCCTGGCGCGGCGCCACCTGGACGTGGTGCGGGATGCGCTGGTCGCGCGCAGAGCGCTGGAGCGTGCGCGGTTGGCCGCCACACTCCCCGTGGATTAGGATCCCGGCATGATCCCCTTCGCCACGATGGATGCCATCGGCACCGGCATCACGGCCACCGAAGCGCTGGCCGTCCCGGCCGAGCTCGCGGGCTCCTGGCTCGTGTCCGGTCCGCCCTGGCAGCTCGCCCTGCTCCTCGTGGTCGCGATGTGCCTGCTGCCGGCGAACCCGTCCCGCGGACGCGCGCGCTCTACTTGAGCGGCAGGCCCCGGAGCTCCTCCGCGAGCTCCAGGAGAGCCTCCTCCAGCGGGTGATGCGCCCGCCAGACCAGCCGGAACGCGTCGCGGTGGAGCGGCTGCCCCGGAAGCAGCTCGCGCACGCGTCGGGCGTCGATGTCCGGCTGGATGAAGTACCTCGGCAGCACGGCCACCCCGTCGCCGGCCAGCACACGCACGCGGATGGCCGCGATGCCGCCCATGTAGGCGTGGTGGGCGAAGGGCCAGGGGCGTCCGTCGGGCAGGGCGTCGAGGAGGTAGCGGAAGAGCGGGAGGTCCTCCGAGATGTCCACCAGCGTGAGGTCACGGACGTCGTCCGGGCCGTCGACCTCCTGGCTGGTGCCCACGAAGGCGTAGTCCTCGGCGTGGAGCGTGGCGTAGCGCAGGGTGCCGTCGGCCAGGCGGGACGATGTCACCGTCGCGTCGATCGTGCCGTTCCGCGTGCGCTCGAGCAGCTCGGGGCTGTCGCCCATGTTGAGGTGGATGCGGCGGTTCGGGCGGGTCAGGCGGAGGTCCGTGAGGGCCGGCGCCAGCCACGACACGCCGAGCTCGTACCGCGTGCCCACGGTGAGCGTGTAGGGGCGGTTGGCCTCCTCGGTGTTCGCGACACGTCGGCACGCGTCGATGTCCGCGAGGAGCTGCATCGCGTGGGGCAGGAGCCGGTGGCCCGGCGCGGTGAGGTGGGCGCGGCGCGTGGTGCGGTCGAAGAGCCGGGTGCCCAGCTCCTCTTCGAGCCTACGGATCCGATCGCTGAACGCGCCCGGCGAGAGGCCGACCTGCTTGGCTGCGGCACGAAAGTTGAGGGTGTCCGCCGCCGCCGTGAAGCATCGCAGCGAGTCGAAGTCCACGTTCACCTCCGGTGCGCCGTCCTGCCGCCCGGTTGGTGTACCATGAGCGGCACCCCAGCGGTCCGCGTGCCCCCGGAGTTCCATGTCCAACAAAGACGAGATGATCGGTGGCGTGCTCGCCGGTCGCTACGAGCTGGTCGCCCACATCGAGGAGGGGCGATTCGGGGAGTTCTGGGCTGCGAAGGACCTCAAGAAGGGCGAAGAGGTGGCGGTGAAGCTGCTGAAGCCCGAGCTCTTCAGCGACCCCGAGGCCTTCAAGCGGTTCGAGCGCGAGGCCGAGCTCCTGTCCGAGCTCCGGCACCCCAACCTGCTGCGCGTGGTGGACCACGGCCGCACGCCCACCGACGTCCCGTTCGTGATCACGGAGTACCTGCGGGGCCGCCTGCTCTCCGAGGACATCAGCGACCTGTCGATGTCGGTGGACGAGGTGACCAACGTGGCCGCCCAGATCGCGGCGGTGCTCTACGCCGCCCACCGCGAGGGCATCGTGCATCGCGGCATCAACCCGGACGCGATCTTCCTCTGCCAGGTCTACGGCGACAAGCACCACGTGAAGGTGCTCGACTTCGGGCTGGCCCACCTCGACGAGATGTACGGCGGCGAGCAGCTCACGCAGGTCGGGCAGCGCCTCGGGCAGGTGGAGTACATGGCGCCGGAGTACATCGAGCACTTCGTGCTGAACGCCAAGACCGACCTCTACTCGCTGGGCATCCTGATCTTCGAGATGCTCTGTGGCCAGCCGCCGTTCGTCGGCCGTCAGCGCGACGTGATGATGAAGCAGATCAAGGAGAAGCCCTGGGCTCCCTCCGAGCTCTCGGAGAAGCAGGTGCCGCCCTGGCTCGACCGTCTGGTGGGCGACCTGCTGGCCAAGGACCCGGACGAGCGCCCGGAGTCGGCGCTCCAGGTGAGCAAGGCGCTGTACGCCCGCCAGTGGCCGCTGGCCTGAAGGGTTAGGGTGCGCACGGGCCCTCACGGCCCGGGAGACACCACCCTTGAACGCTCGCACCTCGTCTGCGCTCGCGGCGCTCTTCGGCGGCCTGCTCGGCGCGGCCCTGCTCGGCCTCCTCGAGGCCGCGTTCCACCTGGCCACCCAGGGCGTCCCGGACCTCCTGGCCCCGGTGTACGCCGTGGTCCTGTACGGCCTCATCGGCCTCGGCTTCGGGCTCGCTGCGGCGGTGGGGGTGGCGGCGCTGAACCCCCGTTCCGGGGCGGACGACGACGCCCGGCTCGGGCTGGCGCACGCGATCGGGACGGTGGTGGCGGTGTCCCCGATGCTCGGGTTCGCGCTGCACTACCTGGGCAACAAGGTGGTGTTCGCGGAGCAGGGCGTGCCGCTCTGGGGCAAGCTCGGCATCGTCGTGGTGCTCGGGCTCTTCGCGGCCTTCGAGCTCCTCGTGGGCGCGCGGCTCGCCGCGGGGCCCCTGAAGCTCCTGGCCCGGCCGGTCGGGGCTCTGGGCGCCTGGGGTGTGCTCGTCGTCTCCACGGGCGCGCTGGCGCTCCTGCCGGTGGGGGACGACCCGCGGGGGACGATGGCCCACCACAAGCCCGTCCCTGCAGAGCTGGCGGACGCCCCGGACGTCCTGATCCTCACCGTGGACACCCTGCGCGCCGACCACCTCGGCACGTACGGCGGGCCGGAGGGCGTCTCCCCCGTGCTCGACGGCATCGCCGCGGACGGCATCGTCTTCGAGCACGCCTCGGCCCACGCGAGCTGGACCCGGTCCTCCTTCGCGTCGCTGTGGACGAGCCGGATCCCGTCCGGTCACAAGGCGGACCGGAAGGCGAGCCGGCTCCCCGAGGAGCTCGTGCTCCTCTCGGAGGTCCTCCAGGCGCGTGGGGTCACGACCGCCAACCTGGCCAACAACATCAACGTCACGCAGACCTTCGGCTTCGACCAGGGCTACGACACGTTCGTGTACGAGGCGCCGGCGTACCACTTCGGCGCCACCGAGAGCGTGTTCTCGCTGACGTTCTACAAGGTGGTCCACAAGCTCCGCGAGAAGCTCGGTGGGCACAAGGCCATCGAGAGCTTCTACCAGCCGGCGGACGTGGTGCTCGCGGACGCCCGGGCGTTCATCGAGGCCAACGCCGAGAGCCGCTGGATGCTCGGCGTGCACCTGATGGAGCCCCACGACCCCTACTTCGAGCACCCCTACCTGGACGGCTCCGGCACGGCGATCACGAACGGCGTGGGCTTCGCGCGGGCCGAGGTGGAGCGCCCGTCCCTCGATCAGGCCGAGTACCTGAAGCGGGTGTACACCGACGAGATCCGGCACATGGACCGGCTGCTGGCCCCGTTCGTCGACTGGCTGAAGTCCACGGGCCGCTACGACCGCACGCTCATCGTGATCACCGCCGACCACGGCGAGGAGTTCGGTGAGCACGGTGGGTTCTGGCACGGCACGACCCTCTACGAGGAGCAGACCCACGTTCCGCTCATCGTGAAGCTCCCGGCCGGCGACCTCGCGGGGCGCCGGGTGCCCTGGCAGGCCCGCCTGATCGACGTGGCGCCCACGCTCACGGCGGCGCTCGGTGTGCCCCCGGATCCCACGTGGGCCGGACGCGACCTCCTGCCTGACGTCCGCCGCGACGTCGCGGACGAGACGGCGAAGCGCGACGCCGTGGAGAACGCGCGCGAGACGGTCGCCGCGCTGGCCGAGCAGGCCGACGCGGGCGCTCTCGACGGCGACCAGCTCCGCGAGCTCATGGAGGCCCGGCGCCTCCTCGAGGCCCAGCCGCCCCAGGGCTGCGACGCCTATGGGAACGCCCGTGACCGCGTCGCGGTGAGCGAGCAGGACTTCGAGGGGAACGTGCTCCAGGCGGTCAGGCTGTTCGGCTACCACGCCATCCGGGCCAACGCGGGCAACCCCCGCGGCCTCCGTGAGCTCGAGCTCTACGACGTGGAGGCGGATCCCGATGAGGCACGCGACCTGCTGACGTCCGACGAGCCCGCCTGCGGCAGGGCGCCCGCGGAGCGGGCCCGGGAGCTGCTCGAGAAGCTGGACACCGAGCGGGAGAAGGCGGCGAAGGGCGCGGTGGAGGCCCAGGAGGTCCAGGCGGGTGCGGGCGAGACCTGCAATCTCTGCGCGCTGGGATACCTGAGTGGTCCACAGTGTGACGACTGCTGATGTGCGCGACCCCTCCCGAGCCCAACTCCCCCGCCGCGCTGGCCGAGCGCGACGCTGGTCTGCTCGCGCGCGTGCTCATCGCACCCATCCTGTTCTACCAGCGCTTCCTGTCGCCGCTCTTCCCGCCCGCCTGTCGCTTCGAGCCCAGCTGCTCGCAGTACACGCGCGAGGCCATCGCCCTCTGGGGCCTGCGCGGCGTCTGGATGGGCATGCTGCGCATCCTGCGCTGCCAGCCGATGTTCCCGGGCGGGCACGACCCTGTGCCGCTCCCGCCGGGCTACGAGCCGCCAGGCGACGTCACCACGGGATGAGGGTGCCGTCGCGGTAGAAGTTCCCGCTCGGCCCGTCCGGCTCGAGCGTGGCTGCCCAGACCACGCCGGCCGCGCCACTCGCGAGGTCGCGGGTGGCGTTGGGGCCGCCCATGTCGGTCTGCACCCAGCCCGGGCACACGGCGTTCACCCGCACACCCGAGGGGTTCAGCTCGGCGTGCAGCACGCGGGTGAGGGCGTTGAGCGCGGCCTTCGACAGGCGGTACGCGGGGTAGCCCGCGCCCATCTCCTGGATGCCGCCCATGCCGGACGACACGTTCACGAGGTTGCCGCCGCCGTTGCGGAGGAGCAGGCGGGCGAGCGCGCGGGTGACGTTGAACGCGCCGAGGGTGTTGGTCTCGAACGTGCGGCGGAACACGCGGAGGTCCGCCTCGAGGACCCCGGACCGCACGGGGTCGTCGAACATCACGCCCGCGTTGTTCACGAGCGCGTCCAGGCGACCGAAGCGGTCGCCCACGACCTCCGCGAGCTCGGCGGCCTGCTGGGGCTCGGTGACGTCCAGCGCGTGGCCGTGGACGGGGTTGCCCGCGAGGATCTCGTTGAGCTCGCCCGCGGTCGCGCGGGCCTTCGTGCCATCGCGGGCCGTGAGCACCACCTCCCAGCCGAGCGTGGCGAGCTGACGGGCGACTTCGCGGCCGATACCGCGGTTGGCGCCGGTGACGACGGCGACGGGCTTCTCGGACAAGGCAACCTCCAAAAACGACCGCCGCTGGCGGCCCGGATGCCTCTAACCAGCCCGCACCCGTCGGATCAATCGCGCGGGGCGTCCTCGGGGTACAGGCGGGCCGCGATCTTCTTGCCGGCGAGCCGTCGGGGGTCCCTCGCGGACACGGCCAGACGGTCGAGCACGAGGCTCCACTCGTCGAACAGGGTCTGGGCGACGTCGCGCTCCCCGCGGTCCAGGGCCTGACCGACCGCGTCGAGCAGGGGACGGTGGGCGTCCGCGTAGAGGTGTGCGGCGACGAAGTGGTGCCCGATCACCCGTGATTCGCCGCCGTTGTCGCGGAGGTGCTCGGCGATCCGCCCGTGGGCCACGCGCACGCTGCGGTCCTGGGTGATCAGGTGCCTCGCGGCGGGCTGGATCCAGCGATGCCCGCCCGGCACGGGCTGGAGGATCAGGGCGTCGGTCAGCTTGGCCTCGACCTCCGCACGGACCTCCGTGAGGGCGTCCCAGAGATCGGTCTGCACGGTGGGTCCGAGGGCTGCCGCGATCTGGATGGCCTCCCATCGCTCCTGGGTGTCGCCGATCGCACGCAGGGTCGCGGACAGCGGGCGGGCGACGGCCGGGGGCACGAAGAGCTGACGGAGGTGCGCAGCACCCCAGCCCTCGCGGGACGGCCGGAGATCGCCGCTCTCGGCGAGCTGACGCACCTTGGCCAGCGCCAGGCCCGCGTTGCCCTCGCTCCACTCGACGAGCCGGATCTCGAAGTCGGGGTCGAGGGGCAGGAGGGAGCGCAGGAGACGCCGGAGGTCCTGGCTGCTCAGGGGCTGGAGGGTGAGGGTCTGGACCGACCTGTTGCGCTTCAGGCGCCCGGGTGGCGACCGCACCACGAAGAACAGGGGCCCGTCCGCCTCGCGGAGCAGGATGTCGAGCACCTCGGGGAGCGTGGGGTCGGCGGCGTGGGCCACCACGACGGCTGCCCGGTGACCCCGCAGCCTGTTGAGCTTCTGGAGCAGGCGGAGGGCGAGGGAACCGGGGGACACGGGGGGCGGGCCGTCCACGAGGGCCGCCAGGCCCGCCTCGGGGTCGTGCCAGATCACCTCGGCGAGACCCTCCTCGTGGGCCCGGGTGGCCAGCCAGGTGGCCAGCGCCGTGCGTCCGCTCCCGACCGGCCCGTGGAGGTCGACGACCGTGGGTCGGCGGCGGGTCGCGCACGTCTCGAGGGCCGTCCAGAGCATCTCCCGCTCGGCCTTGTGTCCGACGAGCCGTGGCTGGCGCTCTCGGGCCAGGCTCAATCCGGCGTCGGCGATCACCAGGGAGGCCTTGGTGTCGCGGTCGGGCTCGGGGCGCGGGGAGGGGTCGAGGACGTCGAGGGCCTCGAGGGCGTCGGAAGCCCGGGTGAAGCGGTCGCGCGGGCTCTTGGCGAGGAGCTTGCGCAGCCAGCCGAGCAGACCGGGCGGGACCTCCACCAGGGGCTCGAACGGCGGGAGGTCCGCGAGCGCGTGCAGGCTCTGCATCTCGAGGCGCGTGCTGGCCTCGAAGGGCGCGTGGTCGGTGAGCATGCCCCAGGCCATGCACCCGAGCGCGTACAGGTCGCTGTAGGTGCCGAGCTCCTTCCCCACGAACTGCTCGGGGGCCATGAAGTGGAGGGTGCCGGCCACGGCGTCGCGCGACTCCGCGCGCAGCAGGGCGAGCCCGAAGTCCGTGAGGCGCACGCCCGCCTCGGGCTTGCCGGGCTCGTTGAGCAGGACGTTGTCGGGCTTGAGATCGAGGTGGAGGACCCGCCGGGCGTGGGCGTGGGCGAGGGCCTCCAGGAGGTCGGTGAGCACCTGGCGGACCTGGGGCCAGGACATCTTGCCCATCCACCGGGAGATCGGACCACCGCGCACGTACTCGAGGGCGAGGTACGGGCTCGCCTCCGCGATGCGACCCCCGGTCATCCAGGCGGCCGCCCGGCCCGTGCGGCCGTGGTCGAGCAGGCGCACGATGTTCGGGTGGTTGAGCGTGGCGATGGCCCGGAGCTCGTTCTCGAAGCTGGCCAGCGCGGCATCGGACCGCGAGGCCTCGGGGCTCACCACCTTCACGGCGGCCGGGATGTCGGTGTCGACGTGACGTCCCAGCCACACTTCGCCCATCCCGCCGGCCCCGATGCGCTGGACGGCCAGGAAGGGGCCGATGGGCACGGCGCCCCGTGCGTGCCGGATCGCGCGGACGATGCCCTCGTCGGGGGACCCCGCGATGCCGAGGACCAGCGCGGCCCGCCCCGCCTGGATGGGGTCGGCACGGTCGAGCATCCGGCGTGCGGCGACCCGGGCGAGGGCGTCCACATCGGGGTCGCCACCCGCGTGACGGAGGGGGAGGCGCGCCGGCGTGCCGTGGGCGAGCCAGACGTCGTCCTCGGAGACCTTCTTGGACAGCGGTCCCACTGCCAGCGCCATGAGGTGGGCGAGGCCGTGGTAGAGCGCGTGGTCGCGCGTGGCCTCCACGAGGGCCGGGATGCTCTCCCGCGCACGATCGGGCTGGCCCGTGGTGATCCAGGTGAGCGCGAGGTTCAGCAGGGCCGCGCGGGCGACAGGGTGCCCCTCGGGCACGAGGGACAGGGCGGTCTCGTACCGAGCGATGGCGCCGTCGGTGTCGCCCCGCATGCGCAGGAGCTCGCCGGAGTCGAGGGCCACACGGCCCTGCGTCTGGCGGTCGTGGACCACCTTGGCGAGCGCCTCAGCGCGGATCATGAGGGCCTCGGCGTCGTCGAGGTCCCCCGCGGCCATCGGGACCGCGAGGTGGTCCAGCAGGTTCTTCAGGAGGGCGACGTACGCATTCGCCTCGTCGAGGAGGGCCTCGGCCGCCGTCAGCAGCTCTTCGCCGTCCTTCTCACCGAGCCGAAGCCGCGCGCGGCCCAGCGTGGTGAGGACCTCGGCACGGACGAGCAGATCGGCGCCCCGCTCCGCGTAGGGCAGCGCACGCTCGGCCTCGCGGCGGAACTGCACGGCTTCACCCTGGAGCTCCCAGACGATCGCGCTGCCCACGATGGCCCAGGCGCGCAGGCTGTCGTCGTCGACCCGCTCGGAGGCAGCGAACGCCTCCTCGAACCAGACGCGCGCCCGGTTGTAGTCCGAGAGATCGAGGGCCGAGCGGCCCATGATGCACAGGATGTTCGCGAGCACGTCGTGCCAGTCGCGCCGTCTTGCCAGGCGGGCGAGGCGGCTGCCGCTCGCGAGCACCTCCTCGGCGTGCCCGTCGGCGCGCTCGGCCGAGAGCCGGAGGATCCAGGAGCGTGCGGTGAGCGGATCGTCCTGGAGACCAGCGTCTGCGATGGCACCGTCGAACACGTCGAGAGCGCGCCGGAGCCTTGGCACGTCACCGATGTCGAGGGCGCGCTGGGCCTCCTCGAGGGACGTAGCGAGGTCCTCGCGGCTCATGTCGTGGGGGCCCGCGCCTTCACCCGACCTCCCCGAGGAGGTCCGGTGGGAAAGCCGTGAGGCGGCCCATGTCGAGCACCTCGTGGCCGGCGCCCTCCAGCATCGCACGGGCACGACGGCTCCGCATGCCGCTGCGGCAGTAGACCACCACGGGCCCCTCGGGGACCTCGGTGAGGCGCTTCGCGAGCTGCTCCACGGGGATGTTCATGGCCCCACGCACATGGCCCCCGGCGAACTCGCCGGGGGTGCGGACATCCAGGATGGGGGCGCCACGCTCCAGGAAACCCGGGAGGTCGGCTGCACTCCCGCCGGTGCGGGTGAGCGCGAACAGGCCCACCAGACCCAGGAGGAGGACGATTCCGACGATCGTGGACACGGGTGGGCGCCCCCGCGGGGTGTCAGAGGGCCGAGCAGTTCATCATGCCGGCGAGGTCGGGGATGTCGCCGTTGCACTTGGTGTTCTCGGCCTGGCACTCGTACATCTTGGACATGTCGGTGGGGCTCATGTCGAGAGCGTCGGGACAGCTGCTCTCGGGGTCGAGCTGGGCCACCTTGAGGCAGGGCATGGAGTTGTGCTTCTCCACCCACTTCAAGCAGGCGGCCTTGTTGTTGGCACCGCCGCCACCGCCCATCCCGGCACCTCCGCATCCGAGGATGCCGAGGACGGCGAGGCAGGCGGTTCCAGCAATGATGATGCGCTTCATGGGGTCTCCTGTGAGCCGCTCCATTGTGCACGAAACGCTCCCGTGGTCCATACCCCGTGCCTCCGGGCAGGCTAGTACCCCGTCCAGGAAGTGCGATGACCCCGTGGTCGCGGGGCTGGAGGGACACGCGATGGGCATGGGTGACGTCGAGGGATCGCGTTTCGCGTCCACGCGCGCGCCCCGGAAGCGGAGGCGCGGGGGCGATGCGCCGCGGCGGACGCCCCGCAAGTCGTTCCTGCCGATGTGCAGGGAGGACCTGGAGGAGCGCGGCTGGGACGGGGTGGACATCGTGATCGTCACCGGGGACGCGTACGTCGATCATCCGGCGTTCGGGCCGGTGCTGATCGCGCGCTTCCTGGAAGGGCGGGGTTTCCGGGTGGGGCTGATCGCCCAGCCCGACTGGAGGAGCGCAGACGCCTTCCGGGCGCTGGGTCAGCCCCGCCTGTTCTTCGGGGTGAGCGCCGGCAACCTCGACAGCATGCTGAACCGGCTCACCTCGCAGAAGAAGAACCGCGGGGAGGACCAGTACTCCGCGGGCGGGCGCACCGGAGCGCGGCCGGATCGCGCGACGGCGGTGTACGCGCAGCGCTGCAGGGAGGCGTACAAGGGCGTGCCCGTGGTCCTCGGCGGGATCGAGGCCAGCCTGCGTCGCATCGCGCACTACGACTACTGGTCCGACACGGTCCGCCGCTCCATCCTGCTGGACAGCAAGGCCGACCTCCTGGTGTTCGGCATGGGCGAGCGCCCGATCTGGGAGGTGGCGCGCAGGCTCGATGCTGGCGAGCCCATCGCGTCGATCCGGGACGTGCGGGGTACGGCGTGGGTCGCGCGGAAGAAGGAGGTGCCCGACCTGCTCGAGAAGCGGTCGGAGCGGATCGGTGATGGCGGTGTGGTCGTGCTCCCGAGCTACGAGGAGGTCGTGGAGGACCCCGTCGCGTACGCGCGGATGGCGCGTCTGTTCCAGAAGGAGACCAACTCGCTCAACGGCCGCCCGCTCCTCCAGGGCCACGGCGATCGGGCGGTCTACTACAACCCGCCGGGCCTCCCGCTGGAGGACGACGCGGGCTCGGGTCCGGAGGCCGTCTCGATGGACAGCCTCTACGACCTGCCCTTCGCCCGCGTGCCCCACCCGACCTACCCGGACGTGATCCCGGCCTACGAGACGGTGAAGCACTCGATCGTCCTGATGCGCGGCTGCTTCGGCGGGTGCACCTTCTGCTCGATCACCGAGCACGAGGGGCGGATCATCCAGAGCCGCTCGGCGGAGTCCGTGCTCCGCGAGGTGCGCGCGCTGCGGCGTATGGGCGACTTCCGGGGCACGATCACCGATCTCGGGGGACCCACCGCGAACATGTACAAGATGCGCTGCGGGTCCGAGGAGGCCGAGAAGGCGTGCCGCCGCCTGTCGTGCGTCCACCCCACGATCTGCCGGAACCTGGTCACCGATCACACGCCCACCATCGACGTCATGGAGAAGGTGCGGGCCGAGGAGGGCGTGAAGCACGTGTTCATCGCGAGCGGCGTGCGCTACGACCTCGCCGAGCGCAGCCCGGAGTACGTGGAGGCCCTCGCGGCCCACCACGTGGGCGGGCACCTCTCGGTGGCTCCCGAGCACGCCAGCGAGCGCGTGCTCGCGAAGATGAAGAAGCCCGGCATCGCGGCCTTCGAGCGGTTCCGCGAGATGTTCCAGTGCGCGAGCCAGGACGCCGGCAAGGAGCAGTACGACATCCCGTACTTCATCTCCGGTCACCCCGGCTGCACGCTCGACGACATGGTGGAGCTGGCGCTCTGGCTGAAGGCCAACGGCTACCGCCCGCGGCAGGTCCAGGACTTCATCCCCACGCCGATGAGCATCGCGAGCGCGATGTACCACACGGGCATCGACCCGCTCACCGGCGAGCCCGTGTACGTCGCGAAGGGCCTCCGCGAGAAGAAGCTCCAGAAGGCCCTGCTGATGTACTGGAACAAGGAGTGGTGGGACCTCGCCCGGGAGGCCCTCGAGCAGGTCGGGCGCACCGACCTCATCGGCCACCACCCCGAGGCCCTCGTGCCCCCCGCGCGCGGCCATCGCGAGGCGGGCGGCCTCCATCCGGAAGCCCGTCCACGCGACCAGCACGCGGCCCGCGAGCCAGGCAGCCAGGGCGACGAGCACGATCTCGCGCGCCCAGGACGGGTGCGCGACGTGCCCGCTGACGAGCACGATGAGGAAGAGGAGCCAGGCGAGGCCGAGCACGACGGGCACCGCGAGGGCCACGACGATGGCGGCGAGCGTGGGCAGGGGATGCGCGAACAGGGCCGTCATGGCGCGGTCGCCGGCAAGTCGGGCGCTCCCCGTCATCCGGAGGAGCGGGTGGGCGAACGCGGAGATCGCGAGCAGCGAGAGGGTCGAGAGCACCAGCGTGGGCCCGAGGCCGACGCCCACACCGAAGGCGGGCGTGAGCACGAGGGGAACCAGGATCGTGGCCGTGACGGCCGTACCCGTGAGGGCGCCGAGCACGACGAGCTGCGTCTGGCGCTTCAGCACGCCCGGAGCGCGGGGAGTCCCGAGGGCCGCGGCCACGCGGTCGTGGAGCGGCGAGCTCGCGAGCCACGTCATGGGCGGGAGGCCGAGGGTGAAGGGCGCGAAGAGCAGGATGGTGATCGCTGTGGCGACGCCCCACGCGAGCGCCGTGAGGGCCGCGAAGAAGGCGCCGAGCCCTGCGGTGCCCGGTGTCGCCACCACGCCGCCCCAGGAGCTGACGCCGCTCGCGGCCGAGACGCCGGCCCCGAGCGCCAGGAGGGGGACGGTGGTCGCGAGGGCGAGGAGCACGGCCATCACGGGCGTGAGGTGCGGTGCGACCCAACGGGTGCGGGGGAGCCGGCGCACCCAGGCGAGCTGGGGGAGCGGGAGGACATGGAGCGGCAGGCGCACCATCGCCAGGCTCCCCGTGATCAGGAAGAGCAGCACGTACGCGAGGAGCGCATAGCTGTCCCGGTCCACGGTGGCGGTCAGGAGGAAGAGGAAGAGGACGACGACGACGGTGTTCAGCAGGGTTCGCATGGCCCCTGATACGCCGCATGCCCGACGGGATTCGAAGAGAACCGAATCACGGTTCGGATCTTCTCCGGATCCCGATCAGATCGCCTATGGCCTGGCGTAGCGGGCGTACCCGCGGAACAGCTCGCCCGCGAGGCGCGGCACGCGGTCGTCGTCGCCCTTCTGCCGCGCGCGGAGCCAGTCGTTGCGCACCTCGCCGTCCGGGCCGAGGCGGTCGTGCGGGTGCCGCGTGTCCATCACGAGGGTCGTGCGTCCCTTGCTGGTGCCGCCGTGCGCCACGACCACCCGGCCGTCGTCACCGATCTCGATCACCACCCCGACGTGCGTGAGGGGGTCGTCGCGCCGGCCGTTCCGGTTGCGGTCGTAGGTGTTGTCGAAGAACACGAGGTCGCCCGGTCGCGGCGTGTCGGTGTGGGTGATCCCCAGCGACTCCGCGTCCGCCCACATCGTGCGCGTGCTCCCCGAGAGCTCCATGCCCGCCCGGTGGAATGCGGCCATCACGAAACCCGAGCAGTCGTTCCGGAAGCCGTCGGGCGCGTGCTCGAGGTGCTTGCGGGCCGCGCTGGCCACGGCATCACCGAAGCCGTCGTCCCGCCGCGCCTTGCGGGGCTTCTCGGGCTCGGGTGCGGGATCCGGGGTCGCGGGCGCGGGCTCACGGGGCAGATCGCGCACGTGCAGCGGCGCGGGACGGTCCTTGGCCACCGGACCGAGCGGACCGGGGATCTTCATCGAGCGCGACGCTTCCGCCGTGAGGGCGAGCAGGGTCAGGAGCATGGGCGGGAGCCGGGGAGGGAGGGCGCCGGGCGGCGGAGGGGGAGGATTGGTATGTTATCGCATCGCGGAGGAGGGGCGGGTGCTCCGGTCGCCGCTCCTTCGGCCAGGAGGCCCAGGTGAACCAGCTCCCCAGCATCTTCGACGGCCTCTCCGAGATGGACGTCAACGTCGCCCTGCGCCACTTCCAGCGCATCGAGGTGGGCGCGCACCAGCAGCTCATCTCCGAGGGCGACGTGGATCCCAGCCTCGCCATCGTGGAGTCCGGGGAGCTCGAGGTGCTCACGGGCGACACCCGCCTTGCCTACGTTCGGCCCGGCGAGATGGTCGGCGAGATGGCGCTGTTCTCGGACGGCATCCGCACCGCCTCGGTGCGCTCGATCACGCCCACGCGCCTGCTCCTGCTGGACGTGGACGGGTTCGCACGGCTCCGCAGCTTCTTCCACCCCATCGTGGTCGCCATCGAGGAGGCCGCGCTCACCACGCTCACCGAACGCCTGCGCACGGTGTCCAACCGCATCAGCCAGCTCGCGGAGGGCACGGCGGCCGAGCACGTCACCCCGCCCCAGGGCTTCTTCGACCGCGTGGCGAGCGCCTTCGGCAGCGGGGGCTTCGTGGTGCCGGGCCGGGTGGACGCCGTGGGCGTGCTCCGCAGCGGCCCGCTGTTCGCTGGCTTCGACGACGAGGTGCTGGCGCTGGTGGCGAAGGAGTTCTCGCCGATCGGCTTCCGCCGCGGTCACTTCGTGATCACCGAAGGTGAGCCGGGCAACGAGATGTACATCGTCGCCAGCGGCCTGATCGAGGTCGTCGTGGCCGCGAAGGGCGACAAGGTGGAGCCGCTGGCCGCCCTGGAGGCGGGCGAGGCCTTCGGGATGTGCGCTCTGGTCCAGGAGCGCCACACCCGGATGGCGTCGTGCATCGCGCGCGAGAAGTCGGTGTGCCTGCAGATGGACCGCATCAAGTTCGCCGAGGTCATCCACCGCGCGGACGGCGTCGGATCGGCGATGCGCGTGGCGATGATCCGCGCGCTGATCGACCAGCTGGCGTACGCCAACGGCCAGCTCGCCCTGCTGGAGCTCAAGAAGAGCGGCTTCGGCGCGCTCCTCAAGGCGGGCGCGGGCGTCGAGGCCCACGGCAGCTACCTCAATCGGCCGGACTAGCATGAAGATCCTCGGAGTCTCCGACGGGCTCGACGGAGGCGCCGCGTTGGCCCACGGTGACGGGCTCGTCGCCGCGGAGCAGCAGGCGTCCTTCGACCGTCACGAGCGTTCACGGGCCTTCCCCCTGGAGGCGATCGACGACGTGCTCCGGCGGACGTCCACCTCCATGGAGGAGGTGCGGGCGATCGCGGTGGCCGGGCGCATCACCCCGCCGTTCTTCATCCGGCGCAGGCCGGCCATGCGGCGCGTCCTGGGCGACGTGTTCTCGTCGGCCCTGGATCTCGGGGTCTTCTACCAGGCCATGCTGCGTCAGACCGGCCTCGCTGCCCTCGAGGCGGACCGCGCGTCGGACTGGCTCGCCGAGCGCTTCCAGAAGCGCGGGTTCCGCGGGCGCCTGTTCCTCGTCGACATCCACACCGCCCTGGCCAACGCGGCCTACCGCACGCAGGACGACGACGATCTCCTGCTGATCACCCTCCACCCCCTGGGTGACGGCGTGTCGTTCGCGGTGCACCGCGCCCACCTCGGCCAGATCGACCGGGTGTTCGAGCAGAAGGGCTTCTCCACGCTCCACGTGCACCTCGTGCGCTGCGCGCGGGCGCTCGGCTACGACGACGTGCTCGCGATGTGGAAGGGCGTGGGACCCACGTTCGACCCCGAGCTGGTCGCCGCGCTCTCGTCCCACCTGTACATCGACCACCACAAGCTCTCGCACGCCCGCTACCCGTTGCCCCAGGACGGCCGGATCTACGACCTGCTGCGCCAGGCGGACCCCGCCGTGGGGGCCGCGAGCGTCCGGGCCAACCTGTCGAGGGCGGTCACCGAGCTCGTGCGGTACCACGTGCGTCAGCACGACCGCGGGAAGCTCGCCGTCGCCGGCGACGTGTTCCACGATCGCCGCCTGGTGGCCGACCTCGCGGGCATCCCGGAGGTCGAGTCGGTGTACTGCCCCGCCGATCCGGGGTCGGGTGCGCTGGCCGTGGGGGCCGCCGCCTACGCCGCGGGCCTGCCCATGCGGAGCGCCCTGCCCGGTGCGCCCGATCCGGAGGTGTCCGGTGGCACGGCCGTCACGCCCGAGCAGATCGCGGGCTGGCTGCGCGCGGGCGAAGACGTCGCGTGGTTCAGCGGTCTGTCGGGCACGTGGAGCTGGCATCGGGGCGACCGGTGCGTCTGGAGCCTGCGTGAGGGCGGGCGTCCTGCCTTCCGGGAACCCCCGGCCGATCTGGATCCGTCCCTGGTCGCCTGCCTCCGTCCCGCCCTCCGGGCCGGGAGCGCCCTCCCGCGCCGCGAGCGCGACGTCCCCGGGAGGCGCGATGTGGTACTCGCGGACGACGGCATGCTGGCCCGGGTGCTCGAGCTCCTCGACGGCCAGCCGATCCATCTGCGGCGCATGAAGATCGCCGGCACGCGGGTGGCGCGGGTGGCGGATGCGGAGGTGGCGGCGCGCACGGCCCAGGCGAGGCTGGTGGTCGGAGGTCGCCTCCCGTGAGCCCGGAGCGCCGCTCGATCCTGGTGGAGCAGGTGGGCCTCTGGCTCGTCACGCTCCTGCTGATCCGGGGGGTGGTCTCGCTCTGGGAGGCCGGCGTGCACGAGGCGGTGCTGGCCCTCGTGCCGGTCCTGTTCATGTACATGCCGGACCTCGCGCTCCGTCAGCGGGGGCTCGACCCGTCCGCCTACCCCCTCGGCCTGCCGTCGCGGCACGATCCCGTCTGGCGCCAGGCTCTCGTGCTCAACGCGGTGATCATCGGGGCGGTCGCGCTGCCGTTCATCGGGCTCTACCACCTCTGGCAGACAGAGGTGTTCGGGATGCACTACCGGGGCACGTGGCCGTCCCAGCCGTTGATGCTGATCGGCTACCACCTGTTCTTCGTCGCCATCCCCGAGGAGATGTACTACCGCGGCTTCATGCAGTCGCGGCTCGACGAGGTGTGGAAGCCGCGCTGGAACATCCTGGGCGCCACCCTCGGGCCGGGTTGGCTCGTCACGTGCGTGCTCTTCGCCTTCGGCCACAGCCTGGTGGTCTTCCAGTGGTGGCACTTCGCCATCATCATCCCGAGCCTCGCCTTCGGGTGGCTGCGCGCGAAGACCGGCGATGTGATCGCAGGCGCCTTCTTCCACGCCTGGTGCAACATCACGGTCGGCTTCCTGGACACGCTGTACGGCGTGATCCCGCCTTGAGCCCGACCCCGTCGAGGGAGGCGTCCGGCCGTCCCCGATGGGCGTTCGCGACTGGAACGGTGGGGAGAGAGCGGATAGGCTGACCAAGGCCGTGGGGCCGGTGGGATTGGAGTGCACGTGGGTAAGTGCCCGTTCTGCGGGGGAGAGGTCTCCGAAGACACGCTTCTGTACGGCGGTAGCTGTCCGAAGTGCTTCGGCGAGATCCCGGGTGAGGAGGCTGCCACCGACCCCGGCGAGCAGGTGAAGGCCCAGCAGGCCAAGTCGGACAACCGGCGCGTCCTGCTGCGCACCATGATCCCCTTCGTGCTCGCGATCCCTGCCATCGGGATGTTGTTCCTGATGGCGATCGGGTTCGTGATCTGGAACCGGAACCCCACCGTCGAGACCATGGTCTTCGACGACGTGGAGGAGTTCGACTACGCGATCGTCAGCGCGCCGGACCAGCCGGACCCCGAGCCCCAGCAGGTGGCCACCGCGCCCGGGCCGCGCAACACGGCTCCCCGCAACGTGCAGAAGGTCGACGCCATGGGGGTCCCCGTGGTCGAGGTGAAGTCCTCGGCAGGAGGCATCGACTTCGGCGGGATCGGCGTCACCGCGAGCCGCGACGGCGAGGCCCTGTCGGATCCCACGCAGATCCGGAACATGCTCCAGCAGAAGATGCAGGCCTTCGGGCGCCAGCTCAAGCAGTGCTACGACAAGCGCCTGAAGACCCGCTCCGACCTCGAGGGCCGCTGGAAGGCGTCCTTCGTGGTGCTCGAGACCGGCTACCCCGACCAGGTCCGGTTCAAGGGCGCGGACATGTCGGACTCCGAGTTCGAGCAGTGCATGGTGGAGACCGTGCGGAAGTGGAAGTTCTCCAGGATCTCCCGGCCTCAGCCGGTCGAGAAGAACTGGCGTTTCCGCAACTGACCCGGCGGATTATCTGTCCCTCCCCAGAATCAGGAGGGCCGCCATGCACATCAGCTCCACGTTCGACGCAGGCAACATCGAGGTGGTGGACATCTCCGACCGCGACGACGTGCGCCTGCGCATCGTCAAGGACGCCGGCGGCGAGCACTCCCAGTGGTTCCACTTCCGGGTGAGCGGCCTCGACGGTGAGCCCGCCACGCTGGTCATCGAGAACGCGCACACCACGAGCTACCCCAAGGCCTGGAACGGCTACCAGGCCGCGGCCTCCGTCGACCGGCAGACGTGGATCCGCCTGCCCACCTCGTACGAGGACGGGGCCCTCGTCATCCAGGTCCCCGCCGGTCTCCAGACGCTCTGGCTCGCCTACTTCGCGCCCTACTCCCGCGAGCGTCACCACGACCTCATCGCGAGCGCGGTGGAGGAGGGCGCCCTGCACGAGGTGCTCGGATCCACGCTGGACGGCGAGGATCTGGACCTCCTGACGCTCGGCGAGGGCGAGCTCCCGATCTGGGTCATCGCCCGCCAGCATCCCGGCGAGACGATGGCGGAGTGGTGGATGGAGGGCTTCCTGGGCCGTCTGCTCGACCGTGACGACGCGCTGGCCCGCAAGCTGCTCGGCGCGGCGACCTTCTACGTCGTGCCCAACATGAACCCCGACGGCAGCCGCCGCGGGCACCTCCGGACCAACGCCGTGGGCGCGAACCTGAACCGCGAGTGGGCCGAGCCGACGATGGAGCGGGCGCCCGAGGTGAAGCTCGTCCGCGATCGCATGGACCGCACGGGCGTCGTGCTGTCCCTCGACGTGCACGGCGACGAGGAGCTGCCGTACAACTTCATCTCCGGGCCGGAGGGCGTGCCCTCCTGGACGGACGAGCGGGAAGAGGTGCGCCAGCGCTTCGAGCGTGCCTACGAAGACGCGAACCCCGACTTCCAGCGCGTCCACGGCTATGGCCGGGACGAGCCCGGGAAGGCGAACCTCACGATGCACACGAACCAGGTGGCCGAGCGCTTCGGGGCCCTCGCGATGACGCTCGAGATGCCGTTCAAGGACAACGCGGACGCGCCGGACGAGGACGCCGGCTGGTCGCCCGAGCGCTCCGCGCAGCTCGGGGCCGCCGTGCTCCACCCGCTCGCCGCCGTGCTCGACGAGCTGCGGGCGTACGTGTGAGCGGTCAGCCCGTCATCGTGGTCGGGGCCGGTCCCGTCGGGCTGGCCACCGCGGTCGCGCTCCACGCGCGCGGTCGGGAGGTGGTCGTGCTGGACGCCCGCACCGGCATCCCGGACGACCCGCGCGCCACGACCGTCCAGCCCCGCGTGCTCGAGATCTTCGACGCTCTCGGGGTGCTGGCGCCGATGCTGGACCTCGGCCTGGAGGTCCCGAGCCTCCAGTACTTCGAGTCCACCACGGGCGAGCTCCTCGCCGAGCTCCGCTACGCGTCCATCGCGGCCCACACGAGCTGTCCGTACCGCCTGCACCTCTCGCAGCCCGCGATCTGTCGGATCCTCTACGACGCGCTGCCCGTCGGCACCGTGCGCTGGGGCGCGCGTGTGGTGGACGTGAAGGACGACGGTGAGCACGCGGTCGTCCACCTGGACGGCGAGGAGACCCTCGTGGGGTCCTGGGTCGTGGGGGCGGACGGGCTGAACAGCACGGTGCGCAAGGCCGTGGGGATCGGCAACGAGACCGGCTCCCGGGCCTCGTTCCTCACCTGCGAGGCGGACCTCGAGCTCGCGCAGCACCTCCCCGAGCGCTTCGGCACCTGCGCCTACCTGTTCCACGGGCGCGACTGGGTGCTCGCCATGCGCATGCGCGACTGCATCCGGCTGCTGTTCCCCGTGCCGGACGGGCTCACGCCGCGCGACGCAGCGAAGGACGAGAACCTCCTGCAGTGGACGGCGCCCCTCCTGGGCGGCGAGCTCCCGCTGCACGCCCTCCGGGATCGTGCGGCCTACACGGTGCAGCAGCGCCTCGCGACGACGCTTCGCCGCGGGCGGGTGCTCCTGGCGGGCGACGCGGCCCACAACGCCTTCCCCGTCGGTGGGATGGCGATGAACGCGGGCATCGTGGACGGCTACCTGCTCGCCCACTCGCTCCTCGTGGGGACCGAAGCCGCCATCGATGCCTACGGCACGGAACGGCGCGAGCAGCTCCGGGAGGGCATCCTGGCCGAGACGCTGCACACGATGCGCACCCTCTCCGCTCGGGGTGTGGTGCAGCGGTGGTCGCGGCGTCGGGCCCTCGAGCGCCTCGCCAGCGATCCCACAGCGGCGCGCGATCACCTGCTCGCGCTCTCGCTCCTGTAGCCCTACGGGCTGTCCGAGCGCCCCCAGCCCAGGCCGGGGGCGTTGGGCTCGGGCACCTGGGCGACCGGTGCGCTGCAGGGGTCCTCGCCGCGGGCGGCGCTCGCAAGCAGCAGGAGGAGCTCGGGCGCGCGCACGACTCCACCCGCGAGCGGCAGGGCGGGCGGGATCTCCCGGGGCAGCTCGGCCAGGAGGGCGTTCGACAGGGCGACGACTTCTGCCCGGGGGACCTCGAGCGGCGCTGTGGGTGGAGGGCCGAGCTGGGGTGGACCCTCGAGGGGACGGAGCCGCACGACTCCCGCCTCCTCCGTGCCCGTGACCCACAGCGCGAGGGCCTGGAAGGCCTCCGTCGGGTTCAGATCGCCGGGCAGGACACGCGGGATGCTCGTGATCTCCGCGAGCTCCGCTGCCAGCTGCTGGACCTGGCTCACCCCCACCAGCCGTCCGCCGAGCAGGGGGGCTGCGGCCACCGGCGCGGGATTCCGGAGCACCGGCAGGGCGCGCTCCCGCGCCGCCTGCGGTCCGAGGACGGGGACACCCGCGGGGAGGACCACGGTGTCGAGCCAGCGCACGAGCACGTCGACCTCCTCGGGCAGACGGGGCTCCACGGTGAGACGCACGACGCCGAGCTCGGCCGAGCGTGCCCCGAACAGCGCCTGGGTGGCGCGGTCTGCGGCCGCGGGGTCGAACGGCACCTGCACCGACGTACAGCCGGCCGGCCAGGGCCCGACGGGCAGCACGACCCCGTTGTCGACCTGGCCCTCGAGATGGACCTGCTTGCGGGGGATGGCGTTCGCGGGGCCGTTGGTCTCGTACACGGCCCGGAGGCCCACGCGGTGGAGCACGGCCTCCCGACCGCGGTCGCCGAGGCCCGTCTCTGCGGACGCCGGCCGGCCCAGCGCCTTGCGTATGGGCTTGAGGACCTTGCGCAGCGCGGGAGGACCGGTGTCGGGGTTGGGGCTCACGCTCGCCGTGGGCAGGCGGACGACGAGCTCGTTCCCGGCCTCGATGGCCTGGACGAGACGGTCGGTGGCGGCGGGCAGGGGATCGGGCAACACCGAGAGCCCCACGTGGACGTCCCGCTCCTGCAGGGCGTCCAGCAGCCGCTCCAGGACCGGGGGGGGCAGCTCGTCCACGCGCACCAGGAGCTGGAGGACCGCCCCGCCGAGCTGATCGGGGGCCTGCACCGCGAACGGGGCGTCCCACGGGGCCCGCTCTTCGCAGGGGGCCGCCAGGGCGGCGAGGGCGAGCAGGATCATGGGGCACACCTCATCAGCAGGGCGTCGCAGTCCCCGTAGTACGCGCGGCGACGCCCGACCGGCTCGAACCCGAGGCCCGCGTAGAGCGCGATGGCGCCGACGTTGTCGTCGCGGACCTCCAGGTGGACCGCGGTGATGCCGGCTTCCCGCCAGGCGCGGAGCGCATGGGTGACCAACGCCCGCCCGAGCCCCTGACGCCGGTGGTCCGGATGCACGACGACCGTGTGGATCTCGGCCTCGTCGAGCACCACCTGGCCCAACAGGTGGCCGACCGGGTGGGTCTGCCCGGCCACCCACCCGCACCCGAACCGACCCTCGAGCACGTCCCGGATACCGGCAGACGTCCAGGGGTGGGCGGCGCCGGCGGCCTCGAGGGCCACGAGATCGTCCAGATCCCCGGGGTGCACGGCGCGGATCAAGGCTCCACGCGCCGCACCCGCACCCGCGGGGCGAGCTCGTCGAGGAGGGCCGCGGTGGCCGTCGTGAACGCGGGATCCATGGGGGAGACCTTGATGTTGCGCCGGAGGTAGGCCTCCACGCGCATCCGCTGCCGGAGGACCCCGAGCATGTCGGACTCCTCGAACCCCCAGCGCGACAGGAACGCCTGCCAGGCGTCGCGGTCCGCGAAGGCCCCGCGGAGGGCCTCGAGCCGGTTGCGTACGGCGGCATCGGCGGGCCGGTAGAGCGCGACGTCACCCGCCGCGACGTCCAGCACCGCCGCCGCGATCTGGCGTTCCTCGCCGGTGCCCGTGGTCCAGAACGGCACGGGCGACAGATCGAACACCGAGAGCTCCTCGTCGAGGCGCACGTCGCTCTCGAGCACGACGCGCTCGTCGATGACGGCGAGCACGCGGTCCACGCGACCGGCGAGGGCGATGGCCAACAGGAGCCACACGCGGGGCTTCTATCCCGACGACCCGGTGTATGCTCCACGGATGGCGGAAGCGGCGGTCAGGGACCCCACGCAGCGCGGGCGCGAGTTCGCCTTCCACGAGTGCCTCGGGCGCGGAGGGTTCGCCGAGGTGTACCGGACGACCATGGTCCGTGGCTCCCGGCACGAGGTCGTGGCCGTGAAGGTCCTCCACGTGGACGACCACCGCGACAGCCAGCCCATCCAGCGGCTCCGGGACGAGGCGCGCATGCTCGCGTGCATCCGGCACCCGCACATCCTGCGCGTCCACGATCTGGTCGTGCTCGACGGGCGGCTCGCGCTGGTGAGCGAGTTCGTCGACGGCTCGGACCTCCAGGACCTCGTGCGCCAGCACGCGCTCGGCAGGCGGGCGGCCGTGGAGGTGGTGGCGTGCGTGGCGGAGGCCCTGGATCACGCGCTGCACGCGCCGGCCGGCGACTGCGGCACCCCGCTCGCCCTGGTGCACCGCGACGTGAAGCCCGCGAACATCCGAGTGGGTCGCGACGGGTCCGTGAAGCTCCTCGACTTCGGCATCGCGCGCGCGGCCATCGAGAAGGAGGCCCACACCAACCCGGACTCGGCGTTCGGGAGCTTCCCCTACATGGCGCCCGAGCAGTTCGCGGACGGTGCCGGTCCGCCGACGGCCGCCGTGGACGTGTACGCGCTCGGGGTCACCCTCTACGAGGCCCTCGTGGGCGAGCGGCTGTGGCAGGGCACCCTGAAGGACGTCTACCTGCTCTCCGTCCGTCCCGAGCAGCACGCCACCGAGCTCGAGGCCCGGCTCGCGCGGGTGGGCGGCGACCCCGCGACCCTCGAGCTCCTCCACCAGATGCTCGCCTTCGCGGCGGACGCCCGTCCCACGGCGGCCGAGGTGGCCCGGCGGTTGCGCGAGCTCGCGCCGTCCCTGCCCGGTGCGTCGCTCGCCGACAGCGTGTCTGCGGTGCGCTGGCCCCCGGTCCGTGCCGTGCGGGGCGAGCTGGCCGGTCGGGTGTTCCACGAGGACTTCGTCGACCCCGAGTCCGTCGGCAGCCCACAGGGCCCGCGTCCCGCCCGCGCGGACCAGGCCCCCACCGTGCTCATCGAGCGTCCCGTCGGCGAGCCCGTCGTGCGTCCACCGGCGCCTGTCCCGCGGCCGATCACGCCGCCTCCCCGCCGTGGCACGGTCGCCTACATCCGGGCCCACCCGGTGCGCGTCACGGCCTTCCTGGTCTTCGGGGCCCTGTCCCTCCCTGCACTCATGCTGGCGGGCATGGTGGGCACCGGGGTGCTGATGCGCCTCGTCGGCGGTTAAGGGCCCGGCGGAGGCCCCGTGCTCGTCCTGTCCCTCCTCGCCTGTGGCGAGCCCTCGCCCGCACCGCAGCCTGTCGCGACGCCCGTGGCACCGGTGGCGCCCGTTCCGCCCGCTGCGCGGGTCGCAGCTCCCCCGCGAGAGGTGGAGGGTGCGGAGCCCATGCGGCTGGCGGCGGACCGCGGCCCGGGTGGCGAGCCCGCGAAGACCCTGAACCTCGTGGTGGCCTCGCGGGGCGACGGCGAGATCGAGCCCTGTGGTTGACCCAAGCATCCCGCGGGCGGTCTGCCCCGGAGACGCACATTCGTCGACAGCGTCCGTGCCCACGCGGAGGGACCCGTGTTCCTCCTCGACGGTGGGGAGTCGCTCGTCAAGCAGATGAAGGGCGGAGGGGCGAAGAGTGCCCGCGACCGCGCGAAGGCCGACCTCATCGCGTCCGAGTGGAAGGCCCTCGGGCTGGATGCCGCGGCCGTGGGCCCGACCGAGTGGGCGCTGCTCGGCCGTGACGCCGTCATGGAGCTCGTGGAGTCGGGCTACCCCGCCGTGGCCGCCGATCTGGTGTGCGACGGGAAGCGCCCGTTGCCGGCGGCGAAGGTCCTGGAGCGGTCCGGGCGGAAGCTCGGCGTGGTCGCCATCACCGGCGCACCCGTGGAGGGCTGCGTCGTCACCGAGCCCCTGCACGCCATCGAGCAGGCCGTGGCGCTGCTCGCCCCCGAAGACGTCGACGCCACCGTGCTCCTCTGGCCCACGCGCGGCGAGGAGGCCCACAGCGCGGCGCTGAAGGGCCTTGGCGTCGACTTCGTGGTGGACGCCAGCGGGCGGTACGGCAAGACCGGCTCGCTGCAGCGTGCGGGCTCGAGCTGGCTCGTCGGCGTGGGGAGCATGACCAAGGCGGTCGGTGTGCTCGGGCTCACGCCGGGGGAGGGCGGCTACTTCTTCGCCGACCACGCGAAGTCCCTGCCCGTCCGGCGCACCGACCTCGAGCGGCGGCTGGCGACGGCGGAGTCCGCGGTCGGCGACGACCCCACGGGCGTCCGGAAGCGTCTGCGCGACCGCCTGCTCGCCGATCTGGAGTCCCTGAAGGCCGAGGAGGGCGCGCTCGCCTCGGGCGCGGCGGGCCAGATGACCTTCGAGATCGTCACGCTGGACGAGAAGATCGCGGACCACCCCGAGGTCCAGGCGCGCGTGGAGGCCGTGAAGGGCGGCTTCGGCATGCTGCCGGACGCGAGCCCCGCCGAGATCCTCGCCCGCAGGCTCGAGGGGCCCGCGGACAGCGCGTACGCGGGGGAGGCGGTCTGCGCGACGTGCCACCCGGCCGAGGACGCCCAGTGGCGGAAGACCGGCCATTCGCGCGCCTACACGGTGCTGCTCAAGGACCGCAGGAACCTCGACGACGCGTGCTACTCGTGCCACGTCACGGGTGCGGGCACGGCGGTCACCTCACCGGAGGCGGCGGGCGGGCTGGTGCACGTGCAGTGCGAGGCGTGCCACGGTCCGGCCCGGGCCCACGCGGCCGATCCCGCGGCGAACAAGCCGGTGCGCGACCCCGACGAGGCCACCTGCCGCACCTGCCACGACGGCGAGCGTGACCAGGGGCAGTTCGACTTCGCGACGTACCGCCCGAAGGTCGTTCACACGCCGTAGGCGCTCACCAGCGAGAGCACGTCCTCCACCTGCCGGTGCCCCACACCGAGCAAGAAGTCCGAGCGCCGGCCGTAGGACTTGTTGCCGAGCAGGAAGAACCCGGGCTCGGGGCTCTGCAGGAGCTCCGGGCCCTCCGCGCCGCCGGCCAGGCAGTCCGCCGGGCCGTCGCCCTTCGCTGAGAGCAGGGCGGCCGCGAGCTTCATCGGGCCCTCCGAGCCCCAGCAGAGGTGCACCTGGAGCTCGCGGGACAGGCGGTGGTCCGGGCGGAAGCCGGTGCACGCGAGCACCGCGTCCACCTCGACCGTCTCGCCCGTGTCGAGGGTGGCGGTCGAACCCTCCAGCCGCGCGATGGCCGCGTGGGGATGGTGGTGCACGACCTCCAGCGCGCCCTCGCAGGTGGCCACGAGCTCACGGCGGAGGGGCAGGGGGTCGTCGGGGGGCGAGACGAACCCGGGCACCTGCGCGCTCGGGGTGATCCAGTGGATGCTCGGCAGGGGCTCGAGGTCGAGCAGGTCGGTGAGCACCGTGGCCGCGCTGGCGCCGTCGCCGACGAGCAGGACGCGCTTCCCGGCGAGGTCGTCCACCGCGAGGGGACCGTAGCGCACGGCGCTGTTGCCGCGCTCCCCGGGAACCGGACCGCCGCCTGTCCCGAGCGGCGCGGGGTCGCCGAAGACCCCGGTGCAGTCCACGACGATGTCGGCGACGGCGGTGTGCTCGCCCTGCGGTGTGTCGATGAGGAGCTGGAACGGGGAGTCCATGCGCGCCTTCGACCCGAGCTGAGCCCCCTTGCCCTTCCACGGCCGGGTCATGCTCGTGACCCGGTGGTGGCGACGCACGTCGAGGCCGGCCGCCAGCGGCCGGAGGTACCGGTCGACCAGCTCGGCCCCGGTGGGGCAGGTCTCGGGGTCGTCCAGACCCGCGGTGCCCACGGCTTCGCGGCCTCGCGCGGTGGTGTTCATGGACCAGGGGGTGAAGAGCTGCACGTGGCCCCACTGGCCCACGTGGGCCCCCACGTCGTCGGCCTCGTACACGGTGACCTCGTGCCCGGCCTCCCGGGCGGCGAGCGCCATCTCCAGCCCGATGGGCCCCGCACCGACGACTGCGAAACGCATGTTCCCTCCTCCGACAGACTGTACTCCGGGTGGACACCCCGACGGGCCGTGGTGTGCGCAGGAGGTTCGCGCTCCGTCGGCCTGTGGTGGCCCTGGTCCGCGGGAGCCGCTGAGGTCCGCGCCGGATAGGCGTGCGCCATGAAGGTCCTCGGCATCGAGACGAGCTGCGACGAGACCGCCGCGAGCCTCGTGGACGGCACGGGCGTGCTCGCGGACGTGGTGCACACCCAGGCGATCCACCAGGCGTTCGGCGGCGTGGTGCCCGAGCACGCGGCGCGCGCCCATGCCGAGAAGCTCCAGGCCGTGGTGCGTGCTGCCCTCGCGGAGGCGGGGGTCGAGAAGCCCGACGCTGTCGTCGCCACGGCGGGTCCCGGGCTCATCGGGGCCGTCCTGGTGGGCTTCTGCTACGGGAAGGCCCTCGCGGCGGGCTGGGGCGTGCCGTTCCTCGGGGTGAACCACCTGGAGGGCCACCTCCTGTCGTGCCTGCTCGAGGACCCCGCACCCACCTTCCCGTTCCTCGCGCTCGTCGTGAGTGGCGGGCACACGACGCTCTACAGGGCGGACGCGCTGGGCGACTACAGCGTGCTCGCGTCCACCGTGGACGACGCGGCCGGGGAGGCCTACGACAAGGTCGCCCGTATGCTGGGTCTCGGGTACCCGGGCGGACCGATCGTCGACCGGCTGGCCGCGCAGGGCGACCCCACGGCCGTCCCCCTCCCACGCCCGCGGGCGACGGACCTGGACTGGTCGTTCTCGGGCCTGAAGACCGCCGTGCGGCAGCACCTGATCCAGAACCCGGACGCCCGCCCGGAGGACGTCTGCGCGGGCTTCCAGGCGGCCGTGGTGGACGTCCTGCTCGATCGTGCGTCCCGCGCGGCCGAGCGCACGGGGATCCGCCAGCTCGCCTTCGCGGGCGGTGTGGCCGCCAACGCGGAGCTCCGCCGCCGTGCCGCCGAGACCGGGCTCGAGGTGTTCTTCCCGCCCCGGAGCCGCTGCACCGACAACGGCTCCATGATCGCGAACGCGGGCCGGATGCACCTGCTGGCCGGCGCGACCCACCCGCTGTCGATGGGCGTTCAGCCCCGCTGGAGCCTCGGATGAAGCCCGCCCGCCAGATCCTCGCGTCCCTGGAGACCCGCGCCCGCAAGCGCTTCGGTCAGCACTTCCTCGAAGACGCGAACGTCGTGGCCCGGATCGTCCGGGGTGCGCGGGTCGAGCCGACCGACCACGTCATCGAGATCGGACCCGGCCTCGGCGTGCTCACCCGCGCGCTGCTCGCGACGGGTGCGAGGGTCACGGCCGTGGAGCTGGACCGCGATCTCGCCGCCTTCCTGCGCGAGGACCTGCCGGAGCTCGATCTCGTCGAGGGCGACGCCGCGAAGGTGGACTGGTCGACGATCGCCTCTCCGGGCGCCAAGGTCGTGGCGAACCTGCCGTACAACGTGGGCACGACGGTGGTGATGCAGCTCCTGCGCAGCGGGCGGTTCGCGAGCCTCACCGTGATGCTGCAGAAGGAGGTCGTGGACCGGCTGATGGCGGCTCCGGGCACCCGCGCGTACGGCGCGCTGACCGCGGAGGCGGCGATCTGGGCGAACCCCGTGTTCGTCGCGGCCGTGCCGCCGGGCGCGTTCCATCCGCCTCCGAAGGTGCACTCGGCCGTCCTGCGCCTCGACGTCTTCGAAGACGGACCCCACACTGGCGGCGTGGATCCCGTGCACTACGACCGGGTCGTGCGGGGTGCCTTCGCCAAGCGTCGGAAGACGCTGGTGAACAGCCTGTCGGACCGGTTCCCCCGGCCCGCCATCGTGGCCGCCATGGAGCGCCTGGAGCTCGATCCGCTCGTGCGCGGGGAGGCGCTACCGGTGGAGACGCTCCTGGCACTGGCCCGCGAGCTGGCTTGAGCACCTTCGAGGGCGAGCTGTTCCGGATCCCGGGCGAGGGGGGGTGGACCTTCGTGCAGGTGCCCGCCACCCACGAGCCGGCGGGCACGGGTCCATGGGGCAGGATCCCCGTACGCGCCACCGTGGACGGGAGGACCTGGGACACGAGTGTCTGGCGGGAGGCCAGCGGCCGCGTCCTCCTCCCGGTGCCTGCC
>JACKEQ010000045.1 GCA_020632885.1 Alphaproteobacteria bacterium
GCGCTGGCGATCCGCTGCTGTCTCGTGCTCGCCGACCCCCCGGGGCCGTTGCAGCCCGAGATGGCCGCCTGGAGGCTGTACCTCGGGGGAGGAGGCCCGTGGACCCTCACGTGGGAGGGCTCCGGCCGCCCGCGGATCCCGGACGGCAACGCGATCCTCCGGCGCCTGCCGTCCACCGCGACCGTCGGTGTGGATCCCCTCCCGACCTCGGCGATGCAGGGCCTCCTGGCGGGTGTGGAGTGCGACGTCCGGGGGTGACGCGGTCGCTCACGTCGCCCTGTCGGGGCGGTTGTGTCCGTGCGCGAGGCGGGCTACCCGGGCGCCTGCGGGAGGGGTCGTGGCCGACAAGTTCATCGCGGTGTCCGGAAACATCGGCGTGGGCAAGACGAGCCTCGTGCGCCACCTCACCACCGACTACGGCATGACGCCCGTGTACGAGCCCTTCGCGGACAACCCGTACCTCGACGACTTCTACGCTGACATGAAGCAGTGGTCGTTCCACAGCCAGATCTGGTTCCTCTCGCACAAGTTCCGGCTGCACCGGGAGCTCCAGGAGACCCCGGGCGTGCTCGTGCAGGACCGCACGATCTACGAGGACGCGGAGATCTTCGCGACCTACCTCCACCGCTCGCGTCGCATGAGCAAGCGCGACCTCGACACCTACATGGAGCTCTACCGGGCCATGCAGGCCACGCTCCAGCCGCCCGACCTCATGATCTACCTGCGGTGCTCGGTGCGCGCGATCCGCAAGCGGATCCGGCAGCGGGGCCGCCCGTCCGAACAGAACATCCCGCTGACCTACCTGCGCCGGCTCAACGAGCTCTACGAGGACTGGATCTCCCGCTACGAAGGGCCCGTGCTCATCTGGGACTCCGAGCGCGCCGACTACCTCACGCACCTCGTGGACCGTCTGGAGTTCGAGCGGTCGATCCGCGCCGTGCTCTGAGGTCGATCGCGATCGTGCCGCCGGGGGCGCGCGACAGCCGGGCCGTCCTGTAGACTGTGCGGCGGGTCTGGTATACGACCCCCACCACGGGGCTCGCTGGGAGCGCCGGGTTCCGCGGAGCAGGGATGAAGGTCGTCTGCGACAACTGCAGCGCCGTCTACAAGGTCCCCGACGACAAGCTCACCAAGCCCGTCAACAAGGCCACCTGCCGCCAGTGCGGGCACCGCATGCTCATCCCGCGCCCGCGCGTGGATGCCGATCCGAACGAGCGCACGCTCGTCACCGCCGTCCCGCCCACGCCCATCGGGGCGCCTCCGCGCGCCGAGACCCCCTGGAGCGCGTCCGCCCGTCCGGAGCGCACGCTGCCCGGTCGCGCCGCGCCCGTCGGGTTCAGCCCCTCCCTCGGTGGCGAGGAGGTGCCGGTGTTCCCGGGCACCCCCATGCCCACGGGCGCCCGTCGCCAGGCCCCGAGCTCCGCGGCCATCCAGTCCTACGCGGACGCCCACGACGATCGCGACGAGATCAGCCTGCCCCCGGAGCCCGCACCGCGCCGGCCGAGCCTCGCCGCCCAGCCCACGGCGCCCGCGCCGGCCTCGCGCCGCATGCCGTCGTCGCCGGCACTCCAGCAGCAGAACACGGCTCCCTCGCTCCAGCACCAGCCCACGGCGCCTGCACCGGGCCGCTCGCCCGCCACCTCGGGACCGCTGCCCTCGATGGGGCCACCCACCGCGGGCCTGCCGTCCGCGGGTCCGCCCATGGCGCCCGCCCCGTACCCGTCCGCCGGGCCGCCCCTCCAGCAGCAGGCCACCGTGCCCGCACCGCTCACCGCCGGCGGGCTCGCCGCGTCCGCGCCGCCGCCGGTGGCGTACCAGCAGGCGCCGGCCAGGCCGAGCCAGATGCCCGCTCGGCCGGCGATCCCTTCGGCGCCGGTGCACGATCCGAGCCTCGACCTCACCCTGGCGATGGTGGGGATGTTCAGCTCGCTCGCGGGCATCTTCGTGCTCTCGCTCCTCTCGGTGTGGCCGTGGCGTTCCGTGCTCTGGATGGGTCTCGCCATCTCCATCGGCGGCACGATCTCCTCCATCCTGATCCTGCTCACGTCCCAGCGCGGCACCCGGCCGGCCTGGGTGCCCACGTCGCTCGCCACGGGGGGCATCCTCGCCGTCGCGCTCTCCACGTTCATCGTGTCCACGCACTTCGTGGGCGAGCGCATGGTGGAGTTCGACCTCGGGCGCATCGCCAAGCTGAACTTCGCGAGCCCGGACCCCGTGCTCCCCGTGGAGCCCGCCCAGCCGATCGAGCGTCCGCGGCCGGCGGCCCCCGATCCGGACCCCGATCCCGATCCGGAGCCCGCGCCCGACCCCGACCCCGAGCCCCGTCCGAAGCCCGATCGGCCGCGGCCCACGCCTACACCCCGCCCGAGCCCGCCGCCCCGTCCCGTGCCGAGCCCGGTGCCCGCGCCCATGCCGGCCCCCGTGCCCATGCCGCCGCCAGCCCCGGTCGTGGCGCCGCCGGTCCCCGCACCGGAGCCCGTCGCGGCCACCGTGTCGTTCGAGGTCATCGACGTGATGCTCCGAAACAACACGCCCGTGAAGAAGTGCTTCTACGACGTGGGGCAGGCCACCGGGCAGCTCCCGCCGCGGGTGGACGTCGCGTTCAACCTCATGCCCACCGGCTCCGTCACGGGTGTGACCATCAAGCAGGCCCAGTACCAGGGCTCGCCTCTCGAGCGCTGCCTCGGCACGGCCATCCGGAACATCGGCTTCCCGCCCAGCTCCGGCAACGGGCAGAGCATCGTCTACCCGTTCGTGCTCCAGTGACCCGCCTTCCGGACTTCGCGGCCTTCGAGCCTGCGGACGCGCTGGAGGCGGGCTATCGCGAGGCCCTGGTGGAGCTCGCCGGCCACCCGCGCCCCACGTCCCGTGACACGTTCGCCCCGGGCCACTACACGGCGTCCGCGTTCGTGCTCTCGCCCGACGGACGCGACCTCCTGCTCATCGAGCACGCCAAGCTCGCGCGCTGGCTCCAGCCCGGGGGCCACGTGGATCCCGACGATGCCGACCTGGTGGCCGCCGCGCGCCGGGAGGTGGCCGAGGAGACCGGCCTGCACGACCTCGAGCTCCTGCAGCCCGCGCCCTTCGACCTCGACGTGCACGTGATCCCCGCACGCAAGGCGGACCCCGAGCACCGCCACTTCGACGTGCGCTACCTCTTCCGCGCCCTCACCCGCCACATCCAGGCCGACTCGGACGCCCTCGCGGCCCGCTGGGTGCCCCTGGAGGACGTGCCGTCCATCGAGAGCGACGAGAGCGTGTGGCGAGCGGTCCGAAAGCTCCAGGGCTCCCGAGCTACGGGGAGTCCAGCGCGAGGGTGACCGGGCCGTCGTTCACGAGCCCCACCTTCATGTCGGCCCCGAACACACCGCGCTCCACGCGCACCCCCTGCGCTGCGAGCAGGTCGCAGAACCGCGCGTAGAGGGGCTCGGCGCGCTCCGGGGGTGCGGCACCCACGAAGCTCGGGCGGCGTCCCTTCCGGCAGTCGCCGAACAGGGTGAACTGGCTGATCGCGAGGGCCGCTCCACCCACGTCGAGCAGCGAGAGGTTCATGCGTCCCTCGTCGTCCGGGAAGATCCGGAGGTTCACCACCTTCTTCACCATCCAGTCGACCTCGGGCTCCCCATCCTCGGGACCGACACCCACCAGGAGCAGCAGGCCCGTGCCGATGGCGCCCACCACCTCACCGTCCACCCGTACCGAAGCCTCGCTCACCCGCTGGAGCACGAGCTTCACTGCACGATCTCCTTGTCGCAGCTCACCTCGCCCGCGGCGCTCTTGTTGCAGGTGACCGAACCCGTGGCCCGGACCTGGAAGGCCCCGAGCGCCCCGCCGATGTCGACGAGACAGGTCTCCACCTGGCCGTAGGTCTCGAGGTTGACGGTGACGGGCCCATCGAACTGCTTGCGGACCTTGCCGCACGTCAGGCGGCCGCGGTCGCGGGTCTTGAGGGTGAGCGTGATGGGACCCGCATCCAGCGTCGGGGTGGGGGCCGGCGCAACCGGCTGTGGCCGTGGATCGGGACGCGGCTGGGGGCGGACGGGCTCCGGTCGCGGCTCCGGGCGCGGATCGGGGCGTGGCTGAGGGCGGACGGGCTCCGGTCGGGGGGCCGGGCGCGGATCGGGCCGGGACGTGGGCTTCGTGGGTCCGGGGTCCGGCACAGGATCGGGCGAGGCGGGCTGCACGGGGTCCGGGAGCGAGGGATCGGGCAGGCTGGGGCCCGGGAGGCTCGGGCCGGGCAGGCTGGGGCCCGGGAGGCCGGGGGCCGGCTCGGGTGCGACCACCGTGGACGTGGGCCCAGCGCCCGAGAACACCATGACCACCCCGGAGAGCCCGCCCAGACCGGCGCAGAGCACGATGGCCACCACGAGGACGATGAGGATGCCGCCCACCAGGAGGATGTTGCCGTTCCCGCCCTCCTCGGCCTCGTCCCAGGCCTCGGGCTCGTACGGCGGGACGGGCGGCTCCACGGGGAGCTGCGCGGTCGTCTGCTGGTTGCTCGGCGGTGGCGGCTGCACGGGCGGTGGCGGCTGTACCGGGGGTGGCTGTGACGGCGGGGACACAGGGCCGGACCGGCTCGGGCGCGACGGGGGCGGGATGGCCCGCAGGTCCTCCGTCTCCACCTCCGACACCCGCTGGGGCGGAGGTGTGGAAGGCGGCGAGTTGGGCGGACGGAAGACCTGGGGCGCGGGTGCGGGGGTCTCCATGGTGCGCACGGCGCTGACGCTCATCCGCACGGTCTCCTCGCCGAGGGACGCGCTGTCCTCCTCGCGCCCGAAGCTCGACGCGAAGGGCGTGGCGATCGCCTGGGGCTCGAGGCCCTGACGGGCGGCCATCGGCGCGGCTGTGGCCGACGGATCGGGAACGGGCGGCGGTTGGGGCGGCCGCGGGGGCTGCGGCACCGGGGGGGCCGGGGCACGCTGGGGCCTGGGCACGGGCGCCGGTGCGGGCTCGGGCACGCGCTCGGAGGCGGCGGCCTCGCGCTCGCGCTCGCGGTCCAGCTGCTCGCGGGTGGTGGCCTGGGTGCGGCGGCGCTGGCCCTCGCCTGCGGCGCGCTTGGGCCGTGGGGCCTCGTCGTCGCCGGCGGCCATCGCCTTGAGCTGGTCGCGGGTCCAGTAGTTGGTGGCCGACCCGCCGCCCACGGCGGGCTGGCGCGCGGGAGCGTCGGGCTGCTTGGTGAGCGCCGCCTTCATGTCGGCGCGCGTGAAGAACGCCGTGCCGCCCGCGGCCGCGTTGTTGTTGAAGGCCAGACCGCCCTTCTCGAGGGGCCCACGCGACATCAGGGGCCCGTCGAGGTCGTCGGTGGGGGGCTCCGGCTCGTACCGCTGCGGCGCGGGCTCGGGCGTGGGGTCCCACTCGGGCTCGGGTGCTCGCGCCGGCCCCCGCGAGGGTGCGGGGGGAGGGGAGGGGGCGCGCCTGCCACGACGCTGGCCGCCACCGTCGAGAGCATCGAGGCACCACTGCACGAACTCGGGGCCGCGGGCCTCCTCGGCGAAGGCCACGAAGGTGCGCCAGGTCTCCACGGCCTCGGGACGCTCTGCGGGATCGTACGAGAGCAGCTTGGCCAGGAACCACTGCACGTCGCCGACCATCTCCTCGTTCAGGTCGCCGAAGTCCACGGCCAGGATGGCGTCGATCACCGCGTCGTCGTGGGACTCGCGGGTGCGGCTGTCGAACGTGGGGAGCGGGCGGCCAGCGAAGAGCTCGAAGCCCACGGCGCCGAGGCCGTACAGATCGCTCTCGGTGCGCGGGCGGGACTCCGGCGCGCGGGTGCGCCGCTGGCCGAAGGCCTCGAGGGAGACGGCCCCGGTGTCGTCCACGAACAGGTACTTGAGCTGGATGTCGCCGTGGACCTGCGCGTCCTCCTCGGCGATGTCGAGGATCTCGCAGAGGCCGGCGAGGATCTGGAGCACGACGTTGTGCGGCGGGAGACCGTCCTGCAGCACCGACTCGAGGTCGAGGCCGATCGCGGCACCCGCGCACGCGTCGACACCACCGTCCTCTCCCAAGGTGCGCACGTAGTGGAAGTCGCTCACCCGTCTCCTCTGCCCACCATCCGGGCACGCGCAGTCTACCGCCAACGGACGGGTTACGGGGCGCCGGCTGGAGGCCCGATGGACGTGAACCGAGCGCGTGGAGCCCGTGACTTTCTGCCTCCCCAGATGCACGAGCGTCAGGGGGTGCTCGACGCCATCCGGGCCACCTTCGAGGAACACGGGTTCGAGCCCCTGGATACCCCGGCCTTCGAGCGCATCGAAGTGCTCACGGGCAAGTACGGCGACGAGGGCGACAAGCTCATCTTCAAGATCCTGGCCCGCGGGGAGGCCGGCGAGAGGGGAGAGTGCGACCTCGCGCTCCGCTACGATCTGACGGTGCCGCTGGCGCGCGTGGTGGCCATGCACGGCGAGCTGCGTATGCCGTTCAAGCGCTACCACATGGGCCCGGTGTGGCGCGCGGACCGTCCGGCGCGCGGTCGGTTCCGCGAGTTCTGGCAGTGCGACGGTGACATCCTCGGCACCACCGAGCCGACGGCCGAGGCGGAGTGCCTCGCGTTCGCCTGGCGGGCCCTCGACCGCATGGGCTTCGGCGACGTGGTGCTGCGGATCAACGACCGGCGCCTGCTGAAGGCTCTGGCGTGCCACCTCGGCGTGGAGGACCGCGAGGGCGAGCTGCTCATCGCGGTCGACAAGCTCGACAAGATCGGGCGCGACGGCGTCTCGGCGGAGCTCGAGGGCCGCGGGTTCGGCGCGGGTGTGGTGTCCGGGCTCTGGGAGGTCCTCGAGGGCGACGACGACCCCCTCGAGCGCATGGGCCGCGTGCTCGCCGACCAGCCGGCCACAGCGGGGGCCGTGGCCACCCTGCGCGAGGTCGTGCGGCGTGCCGAGCTCCTCGGCGTGCCGTCCACCAGCCTCTCCATCGACCCCACGATCGCCCGAGGCCTCGACTACTACACCGGGCCCATCTGGGAGGGCGTCATCCCCGGCGCCAACATGGGGTCGGTGTGCTCCGGAGGCCGCTACGACGGGCTCGTCGGGATGTTCTCGGGCCAGGACGTCCCGGCTGTCGGCATCTCCCTCGGCCTCGACCGCCTGATGGTCCTCCGCGAGGAGCGCGGGCTCGCTCCGAAGGCCACCTCCGCCCCCGTCCTGGTGACGATCTACGATTCCGAGAATCCAGATCCATCGATCCGTGTAGCGCGCGCCTTCCGCGAGGCTGGCATCGGCGCCGATCTGTTCCCCGATGCGCGCAAGCTGAAGGCCCAGCTGAAGTACGCCGACCAGCGTGGCTACCCGTGGATCGCGATCGTCGGTCCCCGCGAGAGTGAAGCCGGGACCGTGCAGATCAAGGAGGCGGCCACCCGCGCTCAGCACGATCTCCCCGTCGCGGACGCCATCGCCACCGTGCGCGCGAGCCTCGCGCGGTAGAGTCGGGACGCAGGTTGGCACCCGCCCTGCAACCCCTCCCTCCGACGGTCGCACCCACCGGCCGTCCCCTCCACCCAGGAGAAACCCCATGGCCCGCTCGCTCACGGTCAAGCACGAAGAGAACCTCTCGGTCAGCCCGCTGTTCGCCGGCTTCGTGCTGCTCGCCATCACCTGCCTGATGCTCTCCGCCGCCACCGGCTGGGCCGAGCCCGGCGCGGACGGCGCCGCCGACGCGATCGTCACGGCCCCCTGACGCGATGGGGGGGTCCGATCATCTCGACCACCACCTGGTCCACGGCCACCCCCACCCCCTCTACATGGGCGAGCTCCCCGGTCGCTGGGAGACCGTCCCCTCGGCGGTCGTCGTGAACCTCTGCGGCGTCTACCCGTCCGGGGATCCCGACGGGCGCCTCGTCTTCGGCTTCCCGCTCCTCGACGTGCTCGATCGGTCCATCAGCCCGTCGCGCGAGACCCTCGAGGCCTTCCTCGCGTCCGTGCACGACGAGGCCGGCGGCCAGCCGTCCTACTGGCACTGCCATGCCGGGCTCAACCGCTCGGGGCTGGCGGTGGCGGCGTACCTGCACCTCTACCGCGGCATGCGCATCTCGGACGCCATCGCGTCCCTGCGTCGCAAGCGCAGCGAGATGGTGCTCTGCAACCACCTCTTCGAGGGCCTGCTGCGCGAGTGGTACGGCGGGCCGGACGAGCAGGCCTTCCAGCGGTTCGACCTCGCGACGTACCTGCGGGAACGCCAGGGGCGGCGCCCCGTCGAGTGAGGCGGCGCTGTAACTCGAGGTAACGCGCCTCTCCGCGGGCTCCGTGGCCAGGTGAGGAGGGCTCGTGCTCCGGATCCACCGGAGCGAGGAGGAGAGCCCCATGCTCGTCGTCACTCTGGCCGCCTACGCCACCGAGCCCCCCATGGACTGCACGGGCAAGGTGACCGCCGTCTGCAACATCACCAACGCCGTCGTCGCTCATGCCAACGACGAGGCGGGGGAGGACGTGCTCACCCAGTCCTCGCCGAAGGCGCGGCTGCGCCCGACCTCGATCTACGCGAAGCTGCTCGATGTGTTCCAGGTCTCCCAGGGCACCCCGGGCTGTCTGCCGATCGGTCGGGCCGGAGGCATCTACGACCGCAGCCTCGAGAGCTGGGGCGGCACCGCCAGCTCCGGGTTCTTCGGCGCCGGGAGCGTGAGTGGGACCTTCGACGAGGACCTGCACACGTTCTCCGGTACGGGCCAGCTCGGTCCGTACGGCGCGCGGTTCGGCGTCTTCGCGAACGGCGGCCGGATCGCGGCGAGCGCGGGTCCGAGCGCCAACCTCTGGGCCATGGGGAGCTGGGTGCGCTGGACGGGCACGAACGGCGTGTTCGTCCTGCTGATCGGCCAGTGCTCGTCCGCCGACTACGCCGACGTCTTCGAGGACTGGTACGGCGCCCCGCTGGCGGGCCCCGTGTTCAACTAGACTGTGACGATGAGGATTCGGACGGAGCACCTCGGCCTCCGCGAGCTCGCCGATCGGGCGGGCCTCACGGTGGCGGACACCGGCCGCGTGGACGCCGTGCTGCTCGGAGGATCCGGCGCCTGGGACCACGCCCGTGCGCTCCGGGCGGGCGGCCACACCGTGCCCCTCGTGGTGCTCACGGATGGCGCGCCGGCCCTCGACCGCGCCCGCCTGGAGCCCGTCGTCCTCCTCCGCGAGCTCGACGCGGGCGCCCTGCGCGAGGCCCTCCGGATGTGTGCGGTCGGCCGTCCCGCGGGCCGCGTGCGGCTCGCCTCGGGCACGGCGGACCTCGATCTCGGGCGCTTCGAGCGCGTGGACGGCACCCGCGAGCCCCTGTCCTCCCTGGAGTGCCGGTTCGTCGGCTACCTCGCGGCGCGCACGGGTCGAGCGGCCTCCCGGGACGAGCTGCAGCTCCAGGTCTGGGATCATCGTCGGCCCGTGGCCACGCGCGCGGTGGATATGCTGGTGGCCCGCCTGCGCCGGAAGATCGAGGAGGATCCCAGGCATCCGACGGCACTGCTCACGGCCAGCGGCGGCTACCGGCTGCTCGTGGACACCGGCTCACCGCAGATCTCCGACTCTCCTGCGCTCGTCGGTCGCGATGCGCTCGTCCGGGACCTCCGGACGGCCCTCGACGATCACGGCGCTCTACTGCTCGTGGGGCCACCCGGTGTCGGCAAGACCGCCGTCGCCCGGGCGCTCGTGGGAGACGGTCGGCCGGCGACCTGGATCGACCTCTCCGCGGACGACGCGGAGGCCCGCCTCGCGACGGTGGGTCCCGGTCTGCTCGTGCTGGACGGGGTGGAGGCACGCGCGGACCTCTGGGAGGCCGTCCTCCACGGTCCGCCCCGCGCGCTGCTCGGCACGTCGCGGTTCGTGGTGGGCTCGAGCGCCATCCGCCGCGTCCCTCCGCTCGACGCCGCGGCCGCCGAGCAGCTCCTGCGCCGGGAGGCCGAGCGGATGGGCATCGGGCTCACGGCGGCGCGCACCGCCGAGGTCCTCGAGCCCCTGGACGGCCTGCCTCGCGCCATCCACCGCATGGCCGAGCGTCTGCGCACGCTCGGTGGGGACGCCGCTGGACCCGGAGCCGTGCTGGCGGGCGACATCGCCTCGAGCTGGACGCGCCTGGAGCCCGGCATGCAGACGCTCCTCGCGAGCCTCGCGACGGTCGCGGGCCCCTTCGACGCCGGGGTCGCCATGGTGGTGGCCCCACAGACCGACGCCTTCGACTGGGTCGGGTTGGTAGACGCCCAGCTCGTCGAGCCCGACGGCGAGCGGTTCGGGCTGCTCCAGGCCGTGCGGAGCTACGCCCGCAGCGCGCTTCCCGAGGTCTGGGAGGCGGCCCTCCAGCACCACCTCGTCTGGGTACACGGGGAGGTCGTGGGGCTGGCGCGCCGGCTGCGACGCCGGGGAGCCCGTCAGCTCGTCGCGCGGCTCGCGGCTCGCGAGGAGGACCTGCAGCGTGCGTGGTCCACGGCGCTGGACGGACCGGACGAGGTGCGCCTGCCGGACCTCGCCGTCGCCCTCGATCGGCTGGAGGGTCCGCGGGATGCCCGGCGCCGCAGGCTCGAAGAGGCCCTCGACGTGCTCGAGGACCCCGTGGCACGCGCTCGGGTGGGTGTGCTCGCCGCCCGGCTCGACCGGCATCGCGATCGGGCGGCGAGCCGCGCGTCCCTGGTGGCCTGTGCGGAGGCGCTCTGGGACGCTGCGCCCGGCGAAGCGGTCCGCGCTGCAGTGGAGGCCGCGCGGCTCGCCGCGAACCTCGAGCCCTGGGCCACCACACGGACGTGGCTCCAGGGGCTCCCGGTCGAGCGTCTGGATCCGACCTCCCGGAAGGTCCTCCAGGTCAGGCTCTGGGAGCTCGAGGAGCTCGAGGGGCTGCGGCGGACCGACGACGTGCTCCGGGACATGATGGTCCTCGCGGACGACCTCGCGGAGCTCGGCGACCTCGAGGGGGCCGTCGACGCGGGCCTGGTGGTGGCCCCACGGCTCCAGCTCACCGGGCTGGGCGACCCCGTGGCCCACATGGATCGCGTGGTCGCATGGGCACGGGAGATCGACCGCGGACCCCTGCTGGCGAACACCCTCGTGCACCTCGCCAGCCGGCTCGGGGAGGTGCGTCGCACCGACGAGGCTCTGCAGGCCCTCGACGAGGCGGCCGCGCTGTTCCGGCCCGCGGAGCCCCTGCGGCTCTGGCAGGTCACCCAGTACCGGGGCTTCGTGCTGGCGAACGGCGGGCGACATCGCGAGGCACGACGCGCCCTCGAGGACTACCTGGGCTGGTGTCGCGGGCGGAATGCCCGGTTCGGGGTGGCCGACGCGCTGCTCTGGCTGGCGGCCCTCGAGCTGGACGCCGACGCACCGCACCGCGCGGAGGCGCTGGCCCGGCAGGTGGCGGACGTGGTGCCGGAGAGCGCGCATCTCGTGCTGCACGCGCGGATGTACGAGGCCCACGCACGCCTGGCTCTCGGTGACGTCGAGGGGGCGCGGGCCCTGGTGGCGCCCATCGCGACGGATGGCGGGTACGGCTACGAGCAGGCCGAGATCGCGCTGCTGCGGCGGGCCCTCGGGGAGTCCCAGGACGAGCGCATCGCCGCGATCGGCGCTGCGATGTCGGGGTCCATCGGCGAGACGCTCCGGGCGCTCCACGCCGGTGTGGACATCCCGCCGGGGATGCTCACGGCCCGGATCCTCGCGCGCCTGTGGGCGCTGGGCTCCGGGTAGCCTACCGGGGGAAGGCGCCCGCGATGCCCCCGTCGACGGGCAGGGTGGCTCCGGTGGTCGGGGTCTGGTTCGTGACGAAGAACCGCACGGCCCGGCCCACATCCGCCCCGGTGACGGTGGCTCCGAGGAGGTTCCGGGCGCGGTAGTGCGCCGGCAGGGCGTCGGTGTCCACGCCCTTGGCGGCGGCCCGCGAGGGGCCGATGGCCTGCCAGAGCCCGCTGGGCACGGGACCCTCGGCGAACACGGCGTCGGGGGCCACCAGGTTGACGCGCACGCCGTACGGGGCGAGCTCGAGCGCCGCGACCTTGCAGAGCTGGTGGGCACCGGCCTTGGAGGCCGAGTACGCGCCGAACTCCGCGCCGGGCCCGAGCACGTTCTTGGACGAGACCAGCACGATGTGCCCACCCAGCCCCTGCAGGCGCAGGAGGCGTGCGGCCACAGCCAGGCAGCGGTGGGTGCCGCCGAGGTTCACCGCCACCACGCGGTCGAAGTCCTCGGGTGTGGTGTCCTCGAGGGGCGCGCTCACCGCGATGCCCGCGGACAGCACGACGATGTCGACGCCTCCGAAGCGACGCAGGGCCTCGTCGAAGGCGTCCTGCACGGACTCGAGGGACGTGACGTCCGCGACGGCCGTGCGCAGACGGGGGCTCGCGAGGTGGGCCGCTGCCCGGTCGAGGGCCGTGGCATCCAGGTCGACGAGCAGGACGTGGGCGCCGGCGGAGAGGAGCTCGCGGGCCACGCCCACCCCGATGGCACCGGCGCCACCGGTGATCAGGGCGACCTGCCCATCGAGGGCCGGCGGTGTTCGCTTGCCGAGCTTGGCCTGCTCCAGGCTCCAGTACTCCATGTCGAAGAGGTCGGCGTCCGGCAGCCCGACGTAGGGCCCGAGGGCGGCGGCCCGGTGCTTCACCCGGAAGGTGTGGCTCGCGATGTCGGCGGCGATGCCCGCATCGCGGGTGGTGCGGCCGACGCCCATCACGCCCATGCCGCGTACGGCGATGACGCGCGGGTCGGGGTCGAGCATCACGAGGTCGCGGTCGCCCCGGTGGGCCTCGAAGTACGCGCGGTACCCGTCCCTGTAGCGCTCGAGGGACAGCGCCAGCTCGGCGTCGGACAGGGTGGGGTCCACGAGCCACGGGCGGGTCTTCGTGCGGAGCACGTGGTCGGGCGTGAGGGGACCCGAGACGACGAACTGGCCGAGCGAGGGGTGCGCGAGGGCGGCGAGCAGGCCGGGGTCGCTGCGCCAGTCGAACAGCCAGTGACCCCCGAGCACACGGCGGATCCGGGGGAGCAGGTCCACGGCGTCGAGCTGCTCGCCCGCCAGCACCACCGGCTGGGGCGCGTGGGTGTCGAGGTAGCGCTCGGCGCGGCTCACGAGGTCGATGTGCGTCTCGTAGCTGTCGCGGGCCGTGTCGCCCCAGGAGAACAGGCCATGCCCGACGAGCACCATGCCGATGGCCGCCTCGTTCGCCTCGAAGGCATCGGCCGCCGCGCGGGCCAGCGCGAAGCCCGGCATCACGTAGTCCACGTAGATCACGTCCTCGCCGAAGGCCTCGCGGAGGCGTGCGGGGCCGTCCGGGAGGTTGGAGATGGCGAGGAGGGCGTCCGGGTGGGAGTGGTCGATGTAGCGGTGCGGCAGGAACGCGTGCAGCAGGGTCTCGACGGAGGGCGAGGGGTCGGTCGCGTCGAACAGGCGGGTGCGGTGGGCGTTCACCATCGCCTCGTCGGAGAGACGGTCGAGGGCGCGCAGGGGCAGGAGGCGCGCGAGGTCCACGGCGACGTGCCCGCGGGGCTCGATGGTCGCGAGGTCCCAGCCGCTGCCCTTCACGAACAGCGCCTCACGGTGCATGCCGGTGTCGTCGGCCTTCAGGCCCTTCACGCTCGTGTTCCCGCCCCCGTGGAGCACGAGGTCGGGGTCGGCGCCCAGGAGACGCGCGGTGTAGGTCCGCAGGGCGAGGGCCTCTCCGTGCTCGGGACCCCAACGCTCCACGGCGCGGAGGGCCTCGTCCTCGTCGTAGCGGCTGCGCATGCGATCGACTCCCGGGTGGCCGCCCTCTAATCGGTTTTCTCCGCACCCACCGCGCCCGGCTGGACACCGCCACCCGAGGTGTGCTTTGCTCTCGGGGCCAACGGAAGGATCCATGCGCGTACTGACCTCGATCTCGCTGCTCGCCGGCACCCTCCTCGTCGCCTCCGCGTGCGCCCCCGCCGGCCCGTTCCAGGGCATCTCGGCCGTCAAGGTGCGCCACATCACGGAGTCCGGCCTGAAGGACAAGGTGTTCAAGGAAGCGGAGCAGCAGAACCTGATCGGCTGCCTCTACCAGTCCACCGAGGTCCCCGAGGAGCAGACGCTCCGCGAGCTCCTCCAGACCACGTACCTGATCGAGGTGAGCGACGCCGTGGGCGACCGCTCGTTCGAGCTGTACACGACCCAGAACCTCAAGGGGAACAAGGGTAAGTACTACGTGAACACCTGCATCCACGACATCATCCGGAGCGCCAAGTGACCCCTTGCGCCTGTTGCGAAGCGCCCGTCCTCCCGGGCACCGCCTGCCCTTCCTGCGGCGTGCAGGCCACCCGGCGGTCGCGCGTGCCGATGGCCGCCATGCTCCTCCTGGGCCTCGCGGCCTGTGAGGGTGGCGGTCCCACCGACGTGCAGGCGCTCTACGGTGTGGCGGTCACGGACGACGACAACGACGGCTACACCTCGGACGTCGACTGCGACGACACCGACCCCGACATCTACCCGGGCGCGCCGGAGACCGACGGAGACGGGGTCGACAGCAACTGCGACGACGACGACGGCACCGTCGCGGAATGACCCCCTGTCCCTGCTGCGAAGCGCCCATGGTCGTGGGCACCGCATGTCCGTCGTGCGGCGTTCGGGGCCCGCGTCGCGCGCGTGTCTCGGGGGCGGCGATGGTCCTGCTGGGTCTGTCCGCCTTCGATGGCGTCGCCTGCACCCAGTCGCTCTACGGTATCGCCGTCACCGACGAGGACGGTGACGGCTACCTGTCGGACGTCGACTGCGACGACACGAACGCCGACATCCACCCGGACGCCACCGAGATCGATGGCGACGGCGTGGACAGCGACTGCGACGGTGACGACGACGCCGTGCTCCCCGAGGGCTGACGCTCAGTACACGTCGTAGCGCTTGCGGTTCGCCTCGTGCCCGCGCGAGTCCTTCGCGGGGCGGAGGGTGCCCGTGCTGTCGTGCAGGTAGTACCAGAACTCCGAGTCCACCGGGGCCGCGGCGGCCTCCAGCGACGGTAGCGAGGGGTTGCCGATCGGCGTGGGCGGCAGGCCCACCCGCTTGCGGGTGTTCCAGGGGTCGGCGGGGTCACGGAGCTTCTGCAGGAAGGCGCGGCGGTCGTTCCAGACGTCCAGCGTGTAGCGGCTCGTGGCGTCCACTCCGAGCGCCCAGCCGGCGTCGATGCGCTTCCAGAGGATGCCGGCCACCAGGGGGCGCTGCTCCGGCTTGGGCTCTTCGCGCTCCAGCATGCTCGCCATGGTCACCACGTCGTGGAGCGAGCGCTTGCCGAAGCCCTCGGGATGGCGGGAGACGAAGCGGTCGGCGAACAGGTCGAGCTGGCGCTGCACGAGGGCGTGGGCGTCGATCCTGCCCTCGGCCGGGATCTGGTAGGTCTCGGGGTAGAGGTAGCCCTCCAGGCTGTTCGCGGGCAGGGCGAAGGACGTGACGTAGTCACGGGCCTCCACGGCCGCCTTGTACGCTCCGGGCTCGATGCGGCCGGCCTCCGCGAGGGCGTCGTCGATGTCGCGGATGCGCCAGCCCTCCAGGATGGCGAAGGGCACCTCGTCGGCCACGGGCGCTCCGCAGAGCGTGGTGAGGACCTCGGTGAGGCTCATCGACCGCCGCACCTTGAACTTCCCGGCCTTCAGGCAGCCGCCGTCCGCCTGCCGGAGGAAGAGCTTCCACTGCCACTCGGACGGCGCGAGGCCGTTCTCCACGAGACGGCCGCCGAGGCCCGAGGCGCTGGCCCCCTTGGGCACCTCGAACAGGAACACGGTGTCGTCGCCGGGGGCGATGGGGGCGTCGGGGTCGACGCAGGCGAGCAGGGCGAGGATCACGACCACCTCCGGAGGCCCGCTAACCCGCGGTCCACGGCGTCCGCACGTTAGCCTGGCTCCCATGCCCACCCTCGCAGAGATGGACCGCGCCGTGCGCGCTGCCCCCCACGACGACGCCCTGCGCGCCGTCTTCGCCGACCAGCTCACCGAAGCGGGCGACCCCCGCGGCGCGCTCATCGCCCACCAGGACGAGCTGGCGCGGCTCACCCCGGGATCCGCCCGCTGGGCCGAGCTCCATGCGGCCACCGAGCGGCTCCTGGCGGCCCACCGTCGCGAGTGGCTGCAGGAGGTCCTCGACCGCTGCCTCGACGAGGGGCTCCCAGAGCGCCGCGAGGTCCTGCGTCACCGGGAGCCCGTGTTCCGCGGGGGCTTCCTGCACCGCATCGCGCTGGCTCCCGAGGAGCTCGTCCACCTCGACGCCCTCCTGCTCGACACGCCCCTGGCGGGCGTGCAGCTCCTCGTGGGCGAGGGCCTGCCCGCGGTGCCGGTCCCGCCGAGCGCGCCGCAGTGGCGCACGCTCGCCGTGCATCCAGACGGGTGGTTCACGTCCTTCTCCTTCGCGGACGTGCTGCGCTGGGGTCCCTTCGCGGCCCTCGAGGAGCTCGACCTCTCTGGCTGTGACCTCGGGGAGGCCGGGATCCAGCTCCTCACGGGGGAGCCCACCGATCTCGGGCAGTACACCGAGGGCTGGACCGACCCCCCGCCCCTCGTGCCCGGCCAGCTCCGCACGCTCTCCCTGGCGGGCTGTGGGGTGGGGGACCCCGGTCTCGCAGCCCTGTTGCGTGGGCAGGCCACGTTCGCGGGGCTGCGGTCGTTGGCGCTCGATCAGTGTCTCCTGGTCGACGGCGCCCTGCTCGCGGGCCTGCGCGACGCCCCGTTCGCGCTGCGTGCCCTCGGGCTCTCGGGCAACAACGGGCTCGATCTCACCGGGCTCGCCGGCTGGGAGGGGCTCGCGCGGCTCGAGCGGCTCACGCTGCCCAAGGCCCTCGATGTGGACGGCCTGGACGCCGTGCTGCCCGAGGCTCCGGACCTCCTGGACCTCGAGCTCGCCGGTGCCCGCGACCTCCTCGCGGCACCCGAGCGCGTGTTCGGGCGCTTCGGGTCGTTGGCGTTCCTCAACCTCTCCACCACGGGGCTGAAGGACGCCGGGTTCCGCGCGCTGTGCGCCACACCGTTCGCGTCCCACCTCCACCGGCTCCGCGTGAACGGATGCTCGCTGTCGGACGCCTCGGTCGAGCGGATGCTGGAGGCCGTGCCGAACCTCGTGGAGCTCGACGTCTCCACGAACAAGCTCACCGACGACGGCATGGAGCGCCTGGCGGGCTGGGAGGGGCTGCAGCACGTCACGCGGCTGCGGATCGGCAACAACCGCAAGGTCGGGGCCCGCGGGTACGGAGCGCTCATGGCCAGCCCGCACTTCGACCCCGTTGAGCTCGACGTGGGCAAGATGGCCGAGGGCGAGCTGCGCACGTCCCTCGAGGGCCGGTTCGGCGACGCGCTCCTGGCGCGGTGATGCGGCTGCTCGACCCACGGAACGGTCCCGACTTCGACCTGCCGCCCTGTCCGGGTGCGCGGGCGTACGTGATCGCGAGCACACCGCGCTCCGGGAGCACCCTGCTGGCCCGGATGCTCTGGGACCATGGCGGCTGTGGGGCGCCCAAGGAGTACCTGAACCCCATGCAGCTCCGCGACTGGGAGGTGCGGTTCGGGAGCCCGGTCTCGCGGCGTCTCCACGGCCTCCTTCACGGTCCGGCGGCGGGTGTGGCGGGTCGGGGCCACTGGCCCGACGCCCGGGTCGACGCGCACCTCGCGCGGGTCCGTGCGCGCCGGAGCTCGGGCGGGTGGTTCGGGCTGAAGCTGCACGCCCACCACCACGCGCGGTTCTTCGCCCATCGCACCGTGGAGGACGCGCTCGGGCCGGTCACCTGGATCCGGATCCGCAGGCACGACAGGCTCGCCCAGGCCGTGAGCTGGGAGCTGGCGCTGCAGACGGGGCGGTGGGTCGCGGAGCAGCGGCCGTGGCGCGTGCCGATCTACGATCGTCGGAGGATCACGGCCCGCCTGGTGGACCTCGACGCGGCGGAGGCCGGCTGGGATGCGCTCCTCGCGGGTCGCGAGGTGCACGAGGTCGTCTACGAGGAGCTGGCGGCCGACCCCGCGCGCGAAGCGCGGCGCACCCTCGACTTCCTGGGGGTGCCGCGGAGCCCGCTCCCCGCGCCGTCCCTCCGACCCATGGGCGACCCCAACCGGCTCGCGTGGGTCGAGAGGTACCGGACAGGGTAGGGTTCGAATGTCCGGGCGCGTCAGGCGTACTCAGGGGCCTGACGATGGAGGCGACAGAGATGGAAGAGCGGGAACCGACCTACGAGGAGGCGGTGGAGCTGCTGCACGCGGTGCGCGAGGCGCTCGTGGTGCACGTGATCGAAGGCGAGCAGGCGTTCGGGCTGCTGCGCACCGGCGAGACGGTGATGTTCCCGGTCGAGGAGCCGGTGAAGCTGCACGCCATCGTGCGGGTGCGGCCCTGTGCGGCCTGGGTGGCCGAGGACGGGTCGACGCGGGTGTTCGCGCGCCGCGTGTCGCCTGCGCTGGTCACGAAGCTCCCGCGGGAGGTCGCCCTCGCGATGGTCGAGAGGGCGCGCGCATGGCGGGGCCGAGCGGAGATCTGGGAGGACCTGCTGGATCAGGCGAGCGCGTGGCTCCACGAGGTGGATCCGTCCCAGCCGGCGGGCGACGAGGACGAGATCTGGGCGCGTCGTGCCATCGAGGCCACGGTCGATCGGCACGCGCCGATCGGCTGTGGTCCGGCCACCTTCGAAGAGGCCGTGGCCGGCGCGTTCGCCGCCCTCGAGGCGATCGGATTCGCGACGTCCCCGGGCGGCTACGACCTGCCGCTCGGCATCGTGGCGTTCCGGGACCCGCAGCAGCACCGTCCGTGGTTCGTCTCGCACGGGACGGGCCGGATGGACGAGCGCGACGCCTGGCGCGGCGGGCTCGTCGACAAGGTGCTGCGTCGCTTCGGGTTCCGCACCGTGTGGTTCGGCGATCCCCGGGAGGCGATCGAGGTCCAGGGGTTCCGCCCGGCCTGACGGCGTGCGTCGCGCTGGAGGCGCGGACCGACCCGTTCCGGGCGAGTCACGAGTCCATTGTTGCCTTGCATCGGCCACCGGCGTCGGTGACCTCCTCCTCCTGGAGGTCTTCGTGCTGATCGCTGCTCTGTTCGGGTGCCCCAAGCCCACGGTCGTACCGGCCACCGACACGCCGGAGTACGCGGCGGTCGTGGTCGCCGCGAAGGACGGTTGGGAGGTCGAGCTCCGCTTCCGGGACCCCCAGACGGCTGTGCTCTTCGACACGTCGCACGGTCCGTGGCGGACGTCCTGGGAGGCCCTCGGAGGAGGGCGGATCGAGGCCCACCACGGGCTCGATCTGCTCGTCCTCGACCCACCGGGCACATCGGCCCGGTTCCGCGTCGCCATGGATGCGGACGCTTCGGGCACGCCGCCCCTGGTGCGGTTCTCGGACGGCAGCACCGCGTTCTACACGGGCCAGCTCGCCCTCCTGACGGTCGAGAGCCGCGAGGCCGCCATCGCGCTGCAGGGCGATCTCCGCGGCTGGACGGGGACCCAGCCTCCCGTGGAGGTCGAGGTGCGCGGGGCCGCGATCATCGGGCCCGATGGAGCCGCCCAGACGGTGCGGGCAGTGGCCCACCAGGGCACGGGTCCCTACGTCTACTCGGGGGGCCTCCGGCCGGAGGCCGGCCGTCTCGCGGACCCGGGGCTCCCGGATCCCGTGGCGCAGGCCTTCTCGGACGACAGCCCGGGCGTGCGACGCCACCTCGAGAGCCGGTGGGGCGCCCCGATCCCCGAGCCCTCCCTGTGGCTCGCCTGGGGCGGTCCGGAAGGCGATCTCCGGAACGTCGGGAGGGCAGAGGGACGTCAGATCGTGATGTCCGTGCAGGGCGCGCCCTACCTCGACCCCGAGCCCGACCTGGATCCGTTGGTGTGGTTCTTCGCCCACGAGCTCACCCACCACCATCAGCGCCTCGGCGGGGTGCGGTGGCCGACGTGGATGGCGGAGGGCTTCGCCGATCTGGGTGCGACGGAGGCCCTGTTCGCGCTCGGGCGGTACGAGCGTAGCGATCTGGAACGCCGCTACTGGAGCGTGAGCCGCGAGTGTGCGCGGCTGCTCACGGGCCGCACGCTGGCGTCGTCGCGCGGGCGCGTGGCCTACGTCTGCGGGGACGTCGCGGGCCTCGCCGTGCAGGGGCTGCTGCCCGACCGGGACCTCCCCGCACTCTGGGCGGTCCTGGCTGAGGACCCCGACCAGGATGTCACGACGGACGACCTCGTGGCGGCGCTCGTGGCCCGCGGCGCCGATCCGGACGGCGCGGAAGCGGTGCGCACCTTCGTGGAGGGCCGCCACGAAGACACCGACGCCGCCATCCAGGCGGTGCTGGAGGCGGCGGGTCGGGAACCACACTACGTCGAGGGGAGCCTGTCGTCGCTGGCCTTCCCCTTCGGACGGTAGGTCAGTCGCAGCTCATCCGGCCGCCGCGGACCATGCAGCGCACGTCGCCGCCGGTCTCGGGCACGGTGACCGCGGCCACCATGGGCACGTTGCCCTGCAGGGTGAGCCGGCACTCGCCGGGGTAGACGTTGTCGAACCGCGCGACCGTGTCCGAGCCGGAGAGACGGTTGGACCAGGACTCCCCCGAGCAGGCGAGCTGCACCTCGGGGATCGGCATGTCCGCGTCCACCTTCACCTTGAACTTCACGCCCGTCGCCGCGATGGTCTGGCTCATGTCGACCCCGCAGAGCTTGCCCGTGAGGCCCGACACGTACGCGATCTCGGCATCGCCCTGCACCTGGGCCGCCGCCCGCCGGTAGTCGCCGAGCCCGCCGCAGGAGCGGTCGCCCATGGCGCGCTCCGAGAGGAGGTCGGTCCACTTCATGAGCGCCTGGGCCTTCTTCAGGTTGTGCGTGTCGCCCTCGAGCAGCGCGCCGACGGAGGTACGGAACGTGGACTCCTTCGGCTCGCCGGTCGTGGCCTCGCGGAACTTCGCACGGAACACGATCTCGGCCTTCGGGTCGACCCGGCCGCCCTTCACCTTGAGGTCCTGCAGGAACAGCTGGCTCGTGCCCGCGTAGTAGTTGATGGGCTGCACGTCCTCGGCGTTCGTGGAGGACTCCTCGCCGTAGAACTTCTCCATGGCCAGGCTGTCGGGCAGGTCGATCGAGAACTGCACGTCGTGGGCGATGGTCTGCACGAGCGAGTCGAAGCCCGCGCCGAACACGCGGTCCACCACGGCCTCGCTGCCCAGGTAGACGTAGGCGCCCTTGCCCTTCTCGGTGATCTTGTTGAGCATCTTGTCGTTGAACTCGCGCCCGACGCCGACGCCGGTGACCCGGATGCCGTCCTCGTCGAACCGCTTGCCGATCTCGGAGACCAGCGCCTCGTTCACGTTGCCGCTGTTCAGCATGGCGTCCGTGAGCAGGAGCACACGCTGGTTGCGGTTGTGGCGGTCGCCCTTGTCGCGCGCCGTCTGGATCCGGTAGCCCTCGCGCAGCCCGCCATCGAGGTCGGTGGACCCGCGGGGCTGCATGCGCAGGATCTCGTTGGTGAGGATGGACGGGTCGTCGCGCCCCACGACGAAATTCTGGAGCGGCGAGCACACCGCGGAGTCGAACAGCACGAGGTCGACGCGGTCGCCCGGCACGAGCTGGTCGGTCATCTGCACGAGGCCCTTCCGCACGTACTCCATGCGTCCCTCGGCGCGCATCGAGCCGGAGCGGTCGATCACGAGGGTGAGGTCGAGGGGCTGGCGGGGCGGCATCGCACCCTGCACGGCGAGGGCGACGGACAGCGTGTCGCCGTCCTGCTCCGCACCCCCGAGCACGCTGAAGGTCTCCCCGGGAGCGACGGGCGCGGTGTCGAAGCTGAAGTAGTTGAGCAGCTCGTGGGGCCGGACCTCGCCGGAGCTGAAGCCCGCCCCGCGGTCCACCGCCCAGAGCAGGCGCTGGGCCGACGCGAGGCTCATGCTGTCGTCGTTGGAGAGGTACACGGTGGCGCCCCAGTCGAGCACGGGCTGCGCGGGGGGCTGCTGGCGGTAGGGCTTCGCCCACTCACCGGACAGGTCCTTGTCCTTGGCGTCGGACTTCTCGGCGGCCCGGCGGCCGAGCGGCGTGGGATCGGCCATCGGGGCCTCCTCGTCCCTGGGGGCCATCTCGCGCTTCCGCTCGGAGACGCTCCGGGCGGCGGGCTCCATCGCGGGGGCGGAGGCCATCGGGGGCGGCGGGCCGGCGTCCGCGGAGGCGGAGGCCCCTCCGGAGGCGGCTGCCAGGTCGCCGAGCGATCCCTCCTCGCGCGCGGCGCCCTTCGCTGCACGCTGGGGCGGGGAGGGCGCCATGGCGGGCGGTGGGGGAGCGGCACCCGTGCCGAAGGCGCCCGGCTTGAATGCGGGGCTCGGGGAAGGCCGCGGAGCCGGGCGCGGCCGACGGTCGTAGTCGCGGCTGCTGTTGTAGCAGTCGGTCTGGATGAGCGCGGTGGACGGCTTGTCGAAGCCCTTCTCCACCCGCTTCGGCGGGGCGGACATCGGCTTCGCGCGGGTGGCGATGCGCCCGGCACCTCCGTCCTCGGAGCCCGCCTTCGCGGAGGGGGTCTCGGGTCCGGCGGGCCCGGCGGGGTCCTCTTCGAGCTTGTTCTCGGGGTTGCAGGCGAAGAGGGAGAGGAAGATGACCCACATGGAACCGTGCTCCTGATCGAGGTGACGCCGGCCGAACGCGCGCCGCCCGGGGAGCTTACAGCCGATCGTCGGGATAGCCGCAGACCGAGGAGATCGCGCGATGCCCACGATCCTGCTGATCGACGACGACGCCAGCCTGCTCGACGGCCTCGCGATGGCCGTGGAGGACGCCGGGCACGAGGTGATCACCGCCCCGGACGGGGCGCGTGGCTGGGCCCTGGCCACGGATCGAGAGCCCGATCTCGTGATCAGCGACGTGAACATGCCCGGTCTCGACGGGTTCTCGCTCTGCCGCAAGCTCCGCGACGCCGGTGCGGAGGTGCCGATCATCCTGCTCACGGCGCGCGACAACGAGATCGACGAGGCCCTCGGCCTGGAGCTCGGCGCCGACGACTACATCAGCAAGCCGTTCTCCACGCGTGTCGTGCTCGCGCGTGTTTCTGCCCTCCTGCGCCGTCAGGCCCTGCGTGCCGGCGGGGGCCGGGGCAGCGCTTCGCTGGAGGCAGGGCAGCTCACCATGGATCCCGAGCGGCTCGAGGCCCGCTGGGCGGGCACGCTGTTCGAGACCACCGTGACCGAGTTCCGCATGCTGGAGGCCATGGCGTCCCGGCCCGGCATCGTGCTCTCGCGCGGTCGCCTGCTGGAGCTCACGCGCGACGACGACTCGGTGGTGGCCGAGCGCATCGTCGACACGTACGTCCGCCGGCTGCGCCGCAAGCTCGAGGCCATCGACACCGCGTTCGACAGCATCGAGACCGTGATCGGCGCCGGGTACAAGTGGCGCAACCCGTAGGTCCCCGACCTCCGGGTGCCGGTCTGGCCGGGTTCGTCCGGCCGGGCACGCTGCGCTTCAAGGCCCTGCTCGTCGTCGTGGTGGTCGTGTTGGCACCCGTCGTCTGGGTCTGGGGCTCGAGCCTGCTCGACGGGGCGAGCCGCATCGGGATGCGCCGCGATCTCGCGGCCACCGCGGCCCTGTCGGCCCGTGCCGTGCGGGCGGGCACCCTCCAGGCGGAGGTCGTGGCCCGGAGCAACCGCGTGCGCATCCGGGTGGTGGACGACGCCGGGACGGTGCGGGTGGACGCGGACCACGAGGGGCGTCGGCGCTGGACGGACGGGTTCACCGACGTGTTCTTCGGCCCCGAGGGCCGCCCGGACCCCACGGCCTGGGACGCGCGCCGCCCGTCGCTCCTCGAGCGTCCGGAGGTCGCGGAGGCCCTGGCTTCCGGGCGAGGCCAGCTGTGCGAGGTGCCGGCGGGCTCGGACCTGCTGGTCTGCGCGGTGGCCCAGCGGGTCGAGGGCCCGGACGGGCCGGTGCTCCTGCACGTGCAGAGCTCCCTCGCCCGCAGCACGCGCGCCCTGTACGCCGACCGCTTCCAGATGCTCCAGCTCACCCTGTACATGCTGGCGTTCGCTGTCGTCATCACGGTCTGGCTGGGCGCCCGCTGGATCCGGCCCCTCGAGAGCCTGCGGGACGAGGCGCTGGCCCGCACGCAGGGGCGGGTGAGCACGGCACCCCTGGAGGTCACGAGCAAGGACGAGCTCGGCGAGCTGGCCCACGCCTTCAACACGCTGCTCGCGGCCATCGAGAGCCGCAACCGGGCCAACGAGGTGTTCGCCGCCGACCTCGCCCACGAGCTCAAGAACCCCATCGCGGCCGTGCGGACCGCGGCGGAGGCCCTGGAGCCCGGGAAGCCCCTCACGGAGGCGCGCGCTGCCCGACTGCACCGGATCCTCGCGGACAGCAGCGAGCGGATGGCCGTGGTGATCGACCGCTTCCTCGAGCTCGCACGCGCGGAGGCCGGGCTGGCTGACCGGGAGCGGGCGTCCCTCGATCTCCTCGGGCTGGCGACAGCCGTGGTGGACGGAGCCCGCCACGACGAGCGGTTCACGGGCGTCACCTTCGAGGTGCACGGGGAACCCGCGGTGGTCGTGGGCTCCGAGGAGCGCCTGGAGACCACCCTGCGCAACCTGGTGTCCAACGCCGCCTGCTTCGCCGCGCCGGACGGCCGGGTCACCGTCACCACGACACTGCGGCCCGGCATCGTGGAGCTCTCCGTGGCCGACACGGGCCCCGGCATCGCGCCCGACGACCTCCCGCGGGTGTTCGACCGCTACTTCACGCGCCGGCAGGGCGGCACGGGGCTCGGGCTGGCCCTGTCGCGCGCGATCGCCCACGCGCACGGCGGAGATCTCGTGGCCCACAGCGCCCCCGGCGAGGGCGCGGTGTTCACGCTGACGCTGCCACGGTGACGCGCACGCCGAGGTGGTCGCTCGGGCGGTCGCCCGTGGCGTCGAGGGGACGATCGCCCAGCAGGCTGAACGAGGTGGCCGTGAGACCCTTGAGCCACACGCGGTCGTAGCGGGCCTTGCCCCAGGTGGCGGCCGTGGAGGGCGCGGATCCCGCGAGCTCCCAGGCATCGCGCACGGTGACCGGGACCTCCACCGTGGACCACTCGGCCTGACGCAGGTTGGTGTCGCCGCCGAACAGCGCCGGGCCTTCGGTGGCCGCGAGGGCCGCGAGCACCTCGGCGGTCTGGGCGAGGCGCGCGGGACGGCCGGGCCCGAGGCTCTCGAGGTGCCCGGTGAACAGAGTGCACCAGGGCGTGCGGACGCGGGTGAGCTCGCGACCCATGCCGCTCTGCCGGAACGGGCGGGACTCGGCGTCGAGCACGGGCCCCCGCACGGCGATCACCTCGAAGTACGACCGCTCGGGCGGACGCTCGGGGAAGATCGTGTAGCCGGCCGCCCGCAGATGGGGGACGACGTGCGCGTAGAACGAGGTCTCCACGACCTCCTGCAGGAGCACGGCCGCGGGCGGGTCGAGCTGGGGTCCGGAGGTGAGCACCTCCTCGAGGGGCCCACCCAACAGCACCGTGAACAGGGCGCCCTCGGTGCGCGGGCCTAGGTCGATGGGCTCCAGCCCGTTCAGGTTCCAGGTGACGACGTCCATGGGCCGCGGGCTAACACCCACCGCCCGCGCGCGTCGACGCGGTCGCTCGCCTCCCCGCGAGCCTCCGCGCCGACGCGCACCTCCCCGGAACCTGCCTCACACCACCGCTTCGCCAGCCTGCGGAGACAGCGCGCCGGTCCCTCCCCGGACCTCGTGTGCGCGCGCCAGGCCCCGTGCTCCCTCCCCGAGAGCACGGAACGCGTCCGCGGAGCCCTCCAGCTCCGCCTCCGACCAGGGCAGGGCGACGAGCCCGAGCGCCGAGACGGCGCAGACAGCAGCGACGAGCGTGAGCGTGAGCATGAGGTCCACCGTTCCCCCTTGGATGTCTTCAATCTACTGGATGCCCGTTCACCTGTCAAACGTTCACCTGTAGAATGTTCAGGAGCCGCTTGCCGCGATCGCTCCCTCGGGTGACAGTGTCGCGCGGCAGGCGGACAGATTCTGGTCGTCGCCCGAAAAAGATCATGGTGGGAGGATCACGTGAACAAAGCCCAGAAGCTCGTGCGCATGGTGGAGTGGATGGGCTCGCCGGGCGGTGTGCGGGTCTCCACGCTGATGGACAAGCTGGAGCTCGATGCCCGCACGCTCCGTCGGTACCTCGAGGACATCCGCGATCTCGGGCTCCCCGTGTCGGACGGGGGCCGCGGCCAGCGCCGGGTGCTCTCGATGGACCCCGTCTGGCGGCGCACGGGCGTGCAGCTCACGCTGTCGGAGGTCCTCTCGCTCCACTTCGGCCGCACCCTCTTCGACTTCCTGAAGGGCACGCAGTTCGCGGCGGACCTGAACGGCGCCCTCGAGCGTCTCCAGCCCGCGATCTCCCAGGCCCACCAGGACCTCGCGTCCCAGCTCGACCAGCGCTTCCTCGCCGTGCCGGAGCCCCGGAAGGTCTACACGCCCACGATCAACGAGCACATCGACGCGATCGTCACCTCGCTGATCTACGACAACCCGATGCAGACGACCTACCGGAAGGCCAGCGGGGTCGCGAAGAACTACACGCTCGAGCCCTACACGCTCGCCACCTTCCGGCAGGGGCTCTACCTGTTCGCCCGCGACGTGCGGGCCAACCAGGTGAAGACGTTCGCCGTCGAGCGCTTCACCGACGTCGTGCGGCAGCGGGCCCGCCGCTTCGAGGTCCCCGCGGGATGGACCCCCCACGCGCACATCGCCCACGCCTTCGGGATCATCAGCGGGCCCCCGGCCGCCGTCACGATCGCCTTCCGCGAGCGCGTGATGGCCTACGTCCGCGAGCGCACCTGGCACCCCACGCAGACCTTCGGCACCCGGCCGGACGGCCGTCTCGAGCTGCGGATGTACGTCGCGGTGACCGTCGAGCTGGAGCAGTGGGTGCTCGGCTTCGGCGCGGACGCCGAGGTCATCGAGCCCGAGCCGTTCCGCGAGCGCATCGCAGAGGAGCTCCGCGCCGCCTCGGCCTGGTACGCGTAGCCGTCAGTGCTCGTCGTCACCGAGGGTGGCGGCGAGCCCGGCGGCGAGCTGTGCGCGCTCCTCGGCGGAGAGGCGCGCTTCGGGATGGAGCGCGAGGTAGTAGCCCGGCGGCATCTTCTCCTCGCGCACCTCCTCGGCGGCCTCGTGGGCGTGCTTCTGGTGCACCTGCATCGTGGACAGGTTGAGGTGCTCGCGCCCGTCGATCACGTGGTGGTTCACGAGCCACGCGAACGGGGCGATGTGGCCGTACCAGGGCACCTTCACCTCGTGGGAGTGGCAGTCGAAGCAGGCGCGGCGCGCGAGGGCCTCGGTGGCCGGGCTGTCCCACGCGGGGCCCTGTTCCACGGGGGGGTTCTCCACGCGGTACGGCACGAGCTGCGCGACCACCAGGAGCACGGCGAGGCCCCCGAGCACCCAGGGGCCGAACCGCCTGACCTTGTCCATCCTCACCCTCCGTAGGGGTCGGGGTCGCCGACCTCGAAGTCCATGCTGGAGTCGTTGGAGTCCTGTAGCTCCCCGTCTACGCGCACGCGCTTCACGGACTCGCCCGTATAGGTCCCCGAAACATGTGTGAAGCCGGCGTCCACGGTGTCGGGCAGCCGCTTGTAGGCGCGGCTGGATCCGTCCATCAGGGCGTCCACGCCGTCCACCACGTCGTTCACCGAGGCCGTGCGGTACTCCCAGAAGCCGTCGTCGAGCTCCATGAGCTCCGCGCCCGGCCGCAGCACCACGAGGCTCGGGCCGAACACCGTGACCAGCCAGTCGTAGCCGCCCGTGAAGTGCACCGGCTCGAGGTTCGGCACGAGCGGGTGGTCGTCGTCGCCGCCGTTCACCTCCACGTAGGTCTCGAAGGACGCGCCCGTGAGATCGAGCGTGGACATGGGCTGGTGGTTGGTGCCGTCGTGGGCGATCAGCAGGCTCTCGCCGGGCTCCAGGGTGACGTCGGCGAAGGCGCCGGGCACCCGCCAGACGTTCTCGAGCACGACGCGGTTGGGCCGGCTGTCGCGGAAGCCGTCGGGCAGGGACCCCGGGTTGATCTCACCCGCGATGCCGGCCGCATCGCCGATCATCAGGCCGCCCACGCCCACCACGTCGCGGCTGGTGTTCTCGATCTGCACGAACTGGTCGCTGTAATAGTGATCCACGCCCGCCGCCGGCACGGCCCCGCTGTAGTAGACCTCCTCGATCAGGAGACGTCCCGTGGGATCCTGGGGTTCGGACGAACCTCCCGCGCAGGCGGCGAGGGCGAGGGCTGGAAGCAGGCGCACGGGGCCTCCCGGGATGCGGAATGGACCGCTATAACCGCTGCATGAAGATGCTCCCGCTGCTGCTCGCGGCCTGCGGCCCCGTCGAGGAGACCCTCGCGCTGGGCACGGGCACCTCCGCCTTCACCGACCTCGCCGACGACGACGAGGTGGCGCTGGTGTACGGCCCCCAGGGCGGCTGGCACGTGGACGTCGCGCTCCTGTGCACCGGCGACCTCGACCCGGACGGCGTCGTCGTGCGCTACGGCGCGGAGGAGGCGGGTGTGCCGATCAGCTACCCCGTCGAGGTGCAGCTGGCCGAGGCGCTCGTGCGCCCCACCGCGGACGGCTGGGAGCGGCTGGGTGACCGCGTGGTGTTCGACGTGGCGGCCGACACCGACGTGCTCGGCGCGACCCTGGACCTCTGGGCGACGGTGGAGGGGGGCGGGCTGGTGGAGACGCAGCGCGTGCGGGTGCAGGTCCGTTGACCCTCCCGGAGGACGCGCCCACCCGGAAGCTCGCGGAGGACAGGCTGGTCCTCGGCGAGACGCTCGGCGAGGGCGGGATGGGCGTCGTGCTGGCCGGCGAGCAGCGGGCCCTGCGGCGGCAGGTGGCCGTCAAGCGCCTGCGTCCCGACAGGCTCGACGCGGCCAACGAGCGGCGGCTCCTCCAGGAGGCCTGGATCACCGGGCGTCTCGAGCACCCGAACATCGTGCCGGTCCACACGATCGAGGACCTGGCGGACGGTCCCCATGTCGTCATGCAGCGCATCGAGGGGCGCGCGTGGATGCACACCATCGGCGAGCAGTCCGGGCCCGATCCCCTCGAGCGCGACCTGCGCATCCTGCTCTCCGTGTGCGACGCGGTGGCCTTCGCCCACAGCCGCGGCATCCTGCACCGCGACCTGAAGCCCGAGAACGTCATGGTGGGCGCCTACGGCGAGGTGTTCGTCGTGGACTGGGGGCTCGCGGTGTCCCTCCGCGACGACGACCCCGATCTCCCCCTCGCGCGCGAGCAGACCCGGCCCGCGGGCACGCCCGCGTACATGGCGCCCGAGATGATCGCGGGGATCGGCGGTCTCCTCGGGGTGCACACCGACATCTACCTGCTCGGGGGCATGCTCTTCCGCATCGTGGCCGGGCGGCCACCCCGGACGGGCGCCACCCTCGAGGAGCTCATGCGCCGCATCGCGGCCGAGACCCCCGAGATCGACCCCCGCTGGCCCCTCGCGGACGTCATCGCGCGCGCCCTCGACCCCGATCCCCTGCAGCGTCACCGGACCGTCCAGGATCTCCAGCGCGACATCCGCGACTGGCTGTCCCACCGTGACGCGGTCGCCCTCCTCGCCTCCGGGCAGCAGCGCGTGCTGGACCTCTGCGCCGCGGTGGACGACGGCGACCCCGAGCGCGTGCGGGAGATCTACACGGAGGCGCAGTTCGCCCTCCGCACCGTGCGCGACCGCTGGCCCGAGGCGCCCGGCCTGCACGAGACCGTCGCGGAGGCCGTGGAGGTGCGCGCGCGCTTCGAGCTCGTCCGCGGTGACGTGGGCCTGGCCACCGAGCTGCTCGCGGGCCTGGAGGATCCCCCGGAGGAGCTCCGCGAGGCGATCGACGCCCTGCGGCGCGAGGTGGAGCGCGAGGCGGGGGAGCTGGCCGCCTGGCGCCGCGACACCGACCCGCGCACGGGCTGGGTCCCCCGTCTGGTCGGTGGGGGCGTGCTGGCGGCGGGCTGGGTCGCGGTGCCGGTCGGCTCCCTGCTGCTCGGCATCGACAAGGGCTACCCACGGGAGCTCGGGATCTCCGCGACGGCGCTGGTGGTCACGCTCCTCATCGTGGGCGTGTTCTTCCCGTGGTACTTCCGGTCGCAGGTGAGCCGCACGCTCTTCAGCCTGCTCGTGCTCATGCGGGTCTTCAGCCTGGTGTTCCTCACGAGCGCGTGGCTCGCCGGGCTCCCCGCGGAGCTCGCCGGGGCGCTGGAGACCAACGTGTTCTTCATCACCCTCACGCTGGCTGCGGCCCTCGTGGAGCGCCGCCTGGCCTTCGCGGTGCCGTTCTACCTGGTGGCCGTGCTCTGGGGTGTGGCGCACCCCGACCTCTCTCTCCGGGCCCTCGGTGCGGCCAACCTCGTGGTCGCGCTGAACACGGGGTGGGTGCTCGCCTTCCCCCGCCGTCTCGCGGGCTGAGCGCAGCTACTCCTCGGCGAGCAGGCGCTCTCGCATCCGGCGGTCGCGCTCCTGCCCGCGCTCGCGGGCCCGTTCGGCCTCCTCCTCGCGGGTGCGGGGCGGGGCCGTGGTCTCCAGCTGCTGGAGGAGGAGCTCGCGGGTGATGGCGGCGATCGCCTCCACGGCGTGCTCGAAGGCCTCCGCGTTGGCCGCGCTCGGCTTCTGCATCCCGCTCACCTTGCGCACGTACTGCAGGGCGCTGGCCTGGATCTCCTCCTCGGTGGCCGGGGGCTCGAAGTTGTAGAGACGCTTGATGTTGCGGCACATGGGGTCCTCCGGGTGACCGACACATTTCGACGTGTCGATGGTCGACCTCACAGAATCCTCGCACAGGCGTCTGGAGCGGGCGTCCCTCATGCACAATCGTGAAGGAGGTCCCCCATGATCCTGTCGCTCCTCCCTTCCGTCCAGGCGGCCACGCTCACGGTCCCGGGCACCCACTCCACGATCGCCGCCGCGGTCCTGGCGGCGTCGCCCGGCGATGTCGTGGAGGTGGGGCCGGGCGTGTGGGCCGAGGACGTCGTGGTGGACCGCGACGTCCGCCTCGTCGGCACCGCGGGGCCCGCAGCCACGACGATCACCGGGGCCACGGGGTCTCCGGTGCGCTTCGTGGGCTCCTGGAGCGCGTCGGGCGTGAGCCTGTCGGGCTTCACGCTCTCCGGTGGCAGCGTGGGTCTCGAGGTGGCCGCGGGCCTCGCGCCCGTCGTGGAGGACGTCTGGATCACGGGCGCCACCGACCACGGCGTCGCGTTGGACTGCGCGGGCGGCACCTTCCGGCGCGTCTGGGTGCACCACAACGGCGGGACGGCGGACGGTGGCGGCATCCACGCGAACGGCACGTCCGGCACGACCCCGCTCGCGATCGAGGACAGTCTCGTCGAGGAGAACGACGGGGCCCGCGGGGGCGGCATGTTCGTCGAGGGCACCTCCGCGTGCCCGGCGGCCACCTACACGTCCACCAACACGTCCTGGCGCCGCAACACGGCCGGCGTCGCCGGCGGAGCCGTCTGGGCGGGCAGCGTGGACCCCGATCCCGGTACCATCTCGCACACCGACGACCGCCTGATCTCCAACGGCAGCGACTTCGGCGGCGGCATCTACGGGGACGGCATCCAGCTCACGCTCACGGACGGGCTGTTCCTGGACAACCACGCCGACACCGATGGGGGCGGCGTGCAGCTCGTGCAGAGCGCGCTCGTCGTGGCCGGCGGCACGTGGCTCGCCAACCGCACCACGCTCGGCGACGGTGGGGCGATCCACCTCCGGCACGCCAGCGGCGGCGGGGTGGGACAGCTCGTGTTCGGCGCGTCCTTCGTGCAGAACCTCGCGGGCGACCGCGGGGGCGCCATCTTCGCGGACGGGGAGTCGCTGACGGTCCGCTCGAGCGCCCTCGAGACCAACCTGGCGTCGGGCGTGGGCGGGGCGATCCACGCCACCGGCTCCTCCTTCCTCACGCTGCTCACCACGGACTGCTCGGGGAACTTCGCGGCGGCGGGCGGCTGCGCGTCCACCCAGGACAGCTACCTCTCGGTGTCCACGAGCGATCTTCGGGGCAACTTCTCGAACGGGGACGGCGGGGCCTTCCACGTGGTGGGTGGCGGTGCGTCCGTCGACACGAGCACCCTGGTGTCCAACGGTGCCTCCGGGAACGGCGGGGGACTGTACGCCTTCGGGGTCGGGTACGTGCTCGCCAGCGGCTCCACGTTCAGCGGGAACACCGTCGGGACCACGGGCCGTGGCGGCGCCGTCGCGGCGATGTCGAGCCTCGCGGACCTCTCGTTCCTGAACGTGGTGATGGAGGACCACGTGGCCGCGGAGGGTGGCGCCATCTACGCGGACGACGGTGCGGTGTCCGTGTACTCGTCGTCCTTCTTCGACAACACCGCGGCGGCCGGCGATGGTGGGGCGCTCCGGCTGGCGGGTGGGTTCGCTCTGTTCACCGCCGGCAACCTGTACGCCGGGAACGGCGCCACGAACGGTGGGGCCATCGCGTCCGACGTCGGTGGGAGCCTGTCCCGCGACATCTTCATCGAGAACGCGGCGACGGCCGGTGGCGGCGGCTTCTACGCGGGCGGGGCGTCGACCCTCTCCAACGTGGACTTCGTGTGCAACACCGCGGCGGGAGGCGGTGGCGCCGCGTCGCTGACGGGCTCGGGCACGGTCGTGCGGAACACGATGCTCGAGCTGGACGGGCCGGTGAGCGCGCTGACCGGGGCCGGCACGGTGAGCTACAGCAGCATGACGGAGGCGTTCGCGGTCGCCGTCGACGGGTTGGTGGACGGTGGCGGCAACCTCGTGTCGACGCCAGCCCAGCTCCTCGACGTCACCTGCGACGGCGACGTGACCAACGACCTCTTCGCGCTCCTCGGGACCTCCCCGCTCATCGACGCGGGCGACCCGGCGACCTTCGACACCGACCTGTCGGTGGCGGACATCGGGGCGGTCGGCGACAACACGGCCTGCACGGGCATCCCGCCGGTCGACTGGTACCGTGACGCCGACGCCGACGGGTACGGCGCGGGCACCGCGGTGGCGACCTGCGCGGGACCGCCGGGCCCGGGCTGGGTGATGGTGGACGGCGACTGCGACGACAGCACGGCGGCGCGCTTCCCGGGCAACCCGGAGGTCTGCGATGGCCTCGACAACGACTGCGACACGGTGATCCCGCCCGCGGAGCTCCTGGACGCCGACTCCGACGGCTCGCCGTCGTGCGCGGACTGTGAGGACGGCGATCCGTCCGTCCACCCCGGCGCCACCGAGCAGTGCAACGGCGAGGACGACGACTGCGACGGGCTGCTCGGGCCCGGCGAGGGCGACGCGGACGGTGATGGTGTGCTGGACTGTGCGGACTGCAACCCCGCGGTGGGCGTGATCTGCGATGACCCGCTGCTCTGCCCGGAGGTCTGTGACGGTCTCGACAACGACTGCGACAGCGCGGTGGACGAAGGGCTCACCTGCGGCGGAGACGCGGACACGGACGCGGACACCGACTCCGACACCGATGCGGACACGGACGCGGACTCCGACGCGGACACGGACGCGGACGCCGACTCCGACACGGACGCGGACACGGATGCGGATGCGGAC
>JACKEQ010000046.1 GCA_020632885.1 Alphaproteobacteria bacterium
AGACGAGGCTCGCGCGGGCCCCCTCCGCGAAGCCCCCGAACAGCCGGATGCGCCCGGAGACCGCGCTGGCCTCGAGCCGCTCCATCGGGCCCCCCCAGACCCAGATGTCGCCGGAGATGCTGTTCACGTCCACCCTCGCGCCCGGCCCGGCTCCGAGCACCACCCGACCGCTCACGGTGTCCACGTCCAGCACGCGCGCGCCGGTGTCGGTGACCACGTTCCCGCCCGTCGTGCGCACCCGGACGTCCGGGCTCGAGCCGACGATCTCGACGTCGCCGAAGTGGTCGGTGACGTCCACGGAGCCCGCGAGGCCGCGCATCCGCACGGCCGCACGGGTCGTCTCCAGCACCACCGGGAGGGCCGTGGGCACCCGGACCGTCAGATCGCCACACGGCAGCCGCTTCCGCGGCACCGGAGCGCCCTGGAACCGCGGCAGGTCGGCGTCGCCGGGCGCCTCGCCCGCGAGATCCACCTGCACGAGCAAGCGATCCGCGGTCGGGGTCCACACGAGCCGCCCGCCGGCCGCCAGACGCCCGTCCACGTGCACCCGCCCGTCGTCGGAGGGGCTCACGTCCACCGACCCGCACTCCAGCTCCACGCGGACGCGCGAGACGCCGGGCTCCGAGCGCTCCGCCACCACGAGGGGACGGTCGTCCTGGCTCGCGTTCAGGCGCGCCGCCGCGCGCACCACGTCGTCGTCGACCCGCTGGGCGAGCAGGCAGCCCAGATCGTCCATCGACACCGGCATCCCGGACGCGTTCAGCTCGCTCACGATGCCCGCCACGGGCACGCCGGCGCGCCCCATGTTCGCGATCTCGGCGCAGTCCAGCGCCCAGGAGGTCGCGAGGAGCGCGATCACCCGGCCTCCGCGAGCTCGGCGGCGTTGCGGAGCAGGTGCACCTTGCGCTGCCAGACGTCCGCGAGGGCCGCGGCGAGCGCATCGTTGCCGGGATCCGCGGCCAGGGCGCGGTGCACGTCGGCGATCGCCGCGTCGATGTCGGCCAGGGCGCGCTCGATCACGGCCAGGGCCTGCGGGTCGAGCTCGCCGCGCCGGCGTTCCAGCACGGCCTCGAGCTCGTCCGTGGTGGCACGCACGTCGTCCTCCCAGCGCACGGCGGCCTGGGTGGTCTCCTCCCGCACGTCGCCCGGCGCGACGGGCCGCACCGACCACGCGGCCAGCGCGCCGATCAGGGTGGCGGCGGCCAGGGCGAGCGGCAGCCACGACCGACGCGCCGCGCGCAGCGGCAGGGGCACGGGGGCCACGGCGGCCTCCACACCCTCCCAGAGGTCGCGGTCGGGCTCGATCTCCATCGGCAGCCCACCGATCAGCGCGGCCAGGTCCGCCGGCAGCTCGAGGTCGTCCACGCCGTCCGTTCCGTCCGTGCTCATCGCAGCACCTCGCGCAGGAGCCCACGGGCGCGGTGGAGCTGGCCGCGCGCCGTACCGCCGGAGATCCCCATCATCTCGGCGATCTCCTCGTGTTTGTAGCCTTCGACGTCGTGGAGCACGAACACCATGCGTGCCTTGGTGGGCAGACCGGCGATGGCGCGCTCGAGATCGATGCGACCCTGGCGGAGGTAGCGCACGTTGTCCGGCAGCTCCGCGACGTTCTCGGTGGCCTCGGGCTCGTGGGCCTCGTGGCGCATGCCGTCCACCACCGTGTTCACCGCCAGCCGGTGGAGCCACGTGGAGAACCGGCTCCTGCCGTCGAAGAGGTGGAGCTTGCGCCAGGCCTTGACGAAGACCTCCTGGGTCATCTCCTCGGCGAACGCACCGCGACCGCACATCCGCAGCGCCAGGGCGTGCACGCGGCCCACGTGGTCGCGGTAGAGCCCCTCGAAGGCGCGCAGATCGCCCCCGACCGCAGCGGCGACGCGCGGGTCCACGAGGGGGGACGGTGTGCGATCGGGCAAGGGCATCTCGCGCTTCCTCGGCTAGCCTACCCCTTCGACGGGCCAGCGCGTCAGAGCGTTGGAACGACGTCCACCTGGATCGGGAGATGATCGGACCACGCGGCTCCAGAGGCGAGGGCCACCGCCCGATCCGCCAGGACCTCCCTGCCGAAGACGTAGTCGATCGTGCGGTCCGGCAGGTTCGAGCCCCACGGGACGTAGGTGCCCCCGCCGCCCGCGGGGGGGAACAGGGGATCCAGAGCGTCGTAGAGGGGCTCGATGGGCGTGCGCTCCGCGTAGAGCACGGAGGCCGCACCCAGACGGGAGGGCGGGTCGCCGGGCGGCAGGCTGTTCAGGTCGCCCACCAGGAGCGCGGGTCCGCGGGTGCGTCCCACCTCGTCGACGACCGTCCGGACCTGCTGCTCCAGCGTGCCGTCCCCCCGCGAGAACGCCGAGAGGTGCGTGTGGAAGAGGTGGATCGGCGGTCCGTCCTGCACCGGCAGCTCCAGGTGCTGGAGCGCACGACGGAGGTTGAAGGCCCGCCGCCAACGGGGCTCCGCGAGGGGTGCGAGGGCGATCCGCTCGCCGGGGTCGAGGCGGAACCGCGACAGCACCGTGAGACCCATGTCCACGCGACCCATCGGCGCGTGGGGCGGCACCGGGACGAACGGGACGCGGAAGTACGTGGTGTGGGCTGCGACCGGGTAGCCGAGGCGCCTGGCGAGCTCGGCGTGCTGGTCGATCCACGCCGTCCGCGCGCTGTGGCGGTCGACCTCCTGCAGGAACACGAGGTCCGGGCTCGCGCGCCGGATCACCTCCACCACCCCGTCGAGCGTGTGGCGGACCTCGGCTGCCGTCACCCGCGCGTCCCGCCCGCCGTCGTAGAAGAAGAAGCACCTCCGGCCCGCGCAGAACTGCACGTTCCACGAGAGCACACGGAGCCTCCGCCCGGACTCCACGCACGGCGCGGTGCCGTCCACGTGCACGGGCTCGCGGGGCTCGGGACGCCACCAGAGGCGGGAGAGGAACGGCAGGCGGGCCTCCATCGGCGAAGGACACGCCAGGACCGGGGAACCACAGGTTACGCTGAGCACGCAGGAACTCCATGTACCTCGGTCGCTGGCTCGGCATCCCCGTTCACGTGCACGTCTCCGTCCTCGCGCTCTTCGGCGGGTTCCTGGGCTGGTGTGTCTGGATGCTCGGGCCCCAGGGGATCCTGGCCGGCCTGATCTTCGGCGCCGGCATGTTCCTGTCCGTGGTGCTGCACGAGCTCGGCCACGCGATCGCGGCGCGCGCCTACGGCATCGGCACCGCGCACATCACGCTCTACCCGTTCGGTGGCGTGGCGGCGCTGGAGCGCGAGGCCAGCTCCGCGCACCAGGAGATGGTCATCGCGGGCGCGGGTCCGGCGGTGAACATCGCGCTGTTCGTGGCCTTCGGGCTGCTCTGGGGCGTGCTCGGCTGGCGGTTCCTGATGGTGTACTCCGCCATGAACATCCTCATGGCGCTCTACAACCTCCTGCCGGCCTACCCCATGGACGGCGGCCGCATCCTGCGGGCGTTCCTGGCGCGGCGGATGGGCTGGTACGCGGCGAGCGCGACGGCCATGAAGGTGGGCCGGGCCTTCGGCTGGGGCTTCGTGGTGCTCGGCGTGGTGTTCCGCTCGATGAGCTCGCTCCTCACGGGGCTCCTGCTGCTCGGGGCGCTGCGCATGGAGCACAAGCGCATCGCCTGGCAGTGGGCCTTCGAGCGCGACCGCGCCCCCTACGACCGGGACTGAATGCCCGAGAGCCGACGCGTCGCGGCCGACCAGCTCGCGACGTCCTCCCGGCCCTCCTCCAACCCGTCGCGGATGGCTTGCTCGGCCCACGCGTCGCGCTGCTCCTCCCACTTCTGCAGGAGGCGCTGGGCGTCCTCCACCTGGCCAGCGGGGAGCACGGGCACGGCGAGGCAGCCGCCCACCACCAGGAACAACCAGGCCGGCGCGATCACGATCCCGAGCAGCCCGCGGTCCACGACGAGCGCCAGCAGGGCCAGCACCACCGCGAGGCCGAGGGATGCGCGGAGGACGCGCCGCCAGCGGAGGCCGAGGTCGTGGGCGACGAGGACCTGGGCCTGAACGACGATCCGGGGAACACCTGGGAGGAGCTGGGACATGACCCGAATGTAGGCGCCGCGGTCCCCCCGACCAGCTCAATCGTCCCAGGGTGGCGTCGATCGGACCTCGGCGAGGTGGTCCAGGGCTTCGCTCCACGGGATCGGGAGCTCGTCGGGCTGGACCTCCCACCGCGCGCTGTACACGCCGTCGATGACGGTGGCCGACTGCGCCATGGCGTCCGCGTGGGACCCCTGGGCGTACGCGAAGGCCTCGAGGCTCGCCTCGTCCTCCCACACCGTGAGGGTCCAGCGCTCGCGCCCGCCCACGCGCGCCCGCAGCGCCCGCCCGACGAAGCCAGGCTGGGCGTCCATCTGCGCGTTCACGGCGTCCACGAGCTCGCCGAACGCCTTCTGCTGGCCCCGGGCGTAGCGGGTGTGCGTGGCCACCGCGATGTACGGGCCCTCTCCGGCGGCGGCGGCCTCCAGGTCGGGACCCGCGAGCGGAGCGCCGATCGAGCACGCGGCGAGGAACAGGAATGGGGACAGGCGCATGGGACCTCCGGGAGCACGACACCGCCCGGGCCCTCGAGCGTCACGTCAGTAGTAGATCTTCGCCTGGGCGAAGATCACGCCGGGGTAGGTGCCGAACTCGCTGTTCAGGTACGTGAGCTGGTCCACCGACAGCGGCGCACCGTCCGGTCCGATGAGATCGAGGAGGGTGATGTCGTCCGGGCGGGCGCCGAGGCCCACGAAGCCCCCGAGCACGAAGTCCACGTTGTTCGCCACCGACCATCCCAGGTTGGGCGCGACGAACGCGCTCGGGTCGAGCGGGTTGGCCACCAGGGCCAGGGAGGTCGTGACGGTGGGCGTGACCTGCTGGGAGACCGCCAGGGCCGCGTACCCCACGCCCATCAGCCAGATCTCGCTCCGTGCGAAGTGCGGGTCCACGGTGGTCTTCAGGTAGTCGGAGGGACGCGTGGCCCCCAGCGTCTGCACGTACCCCTCGAGCGCGATCGTGGTGTTCGGGCCCGGCCGGAAGAACCCGCTGAGCGACGCCCGCACGAACGGGTCGCCCCCGCCGGCCGGGAGGGTGACGGTGCCGTCGCCCGTGATGCCCGCGGGTCCCACCGCTGTCACCACGGACGTCCCGAACACCGCGTCACCGCGCACGGACCCCGCGAACAGCCCGATGTCGGTGACCCCCACGGTGGACTGCCCGTACACGGCCGTCACCAGGCCCTCCCGGTCCCACGAGCCCGCGTAGGCCGCGACCAGCGTGAGCGTGCTGGCGGTCCCGGCGTACACGTCCGCCCGCAGCGAGTCCACGCCCGGCTTGTACTCCTGGTCGATGAACGCGGGGTTGAACGGGTTCACCAGGTCCAGCGGCGTGAAGACCTGCGCGTGGCCGAACGTGACCGGTTGCCGGCCCACCGTGAGGTCGAACCCCGGCGTGGACCACGCGAGCGAGAGCCTGTCGACGCGGCCCCGGAACGTCAGGTCCTGATCCGTCGCCACCCAGGAGAGCTTCACGACCTCCGGGGCCGTCAGACCCACGCCCGTGCGGGTCATCGCCCCGCTGGCAGCCGTGATGGCCGTCGCCGTCTGGTGCACCTGCAGCCGCAGGCTGTCGCCCCAGGCCGCCTCGAGCTTCAGCCTCGCGTCGAACACGCCCTGCCCGGTCGGATCGGGGGGCATGAGCACGTGCTCGTAGGGGATGGTGGCGGTGAAGAAGGTCTTGAGGTCGCCGTGCAGGCTGGCCTTCCAGGGCTTCTCGACCTCCTCCTCCTCCGCGGCGCCCGCGAGGGACAGGAGCGCGATCACCGCCGCACGTCCTCGAGGATCTTCCCGTCCTCCATCTTCACGATGCGCTTGGCGGCGTCCATGACCTTGGGGTCGTGGGTGGCGAAGACGAAGGTGATGCCGTGGTCCTCGTTGAGCCCGCGCATGAGGTCGATCAGCGCGTGGCCGGTCTTGCTGTCGAGGTTGGCGGTGGGCTCGTCGGCGAGCACCAGGGCCGGCTTGCCGGCGATGGCGCGGGCGACCGCGACCCGCTGCTGCTGACCGCCCGAGAGCTCGGCGGGCCGGCGGGTGGCGAGCTCCTTCAGGCCCACGGCGTCGAGGGTCTGGAGCACGCGCTCGCGGCGCTGGGCGGACGGGACCCCCTGCAGGAGCAGGACGAACTCGGCGTTCTCGTAGGCCGTGAGCACCGGGACGAGGTTGTACGCCTGGAAGACGAACCCGAGCTTCGTGAGCCGCAGGTCGGAGAGCTGGCCCTCCGAGAGCGACGCCAGATCGGTGCCGTCCACCGTCACGGTCCCGGACGTCGGGTGGTCGAGGGCCCCCATGCAGTTGAGGAGCGTGGTCTTGCCGGACCCCGAGGAGCCCATGAGCACGGTGAACTCGCCGGGCTCGATGTCCAGGCTCACCCCGTTCAGCGCGCGGACCGTCAGGTTGCCCTGCTGGTACTCGCGGTGGAGATCGCGGACGCTCACGATGGCCATCTGGGGCCCCCTAGGCTTGCCGCATGGCCTCGACCGGCCGGAGCCGGAAGAGGTGCCAGGCGGGGTAGACAGACGCGGCCACCGTGAACACGACGGCCATGAGGACGAACTGGAGCGACCTCGGGATGTCCCAGGCGCCCTTCATGAGGGCGGAGATGACGATGCCCTCCATCTCCATGGACTCCCCGATGAACGCGGTGTAGTCGAGCCCGTAGACCACCAGGTACCAGCTCAGCGCGCAGCCGAAGAGGAAGCCCAGCCCACCGCCGAGGATGCCGAGCACGAGGCCCTCGAGGAGCACGAGCCCGGCGATCCGCCGGGGACGCATGCCCAGGGCGAGGAGCACCCCGAACTCGCGGGTGCGCTCCAGCACGCTCATCAGGATCGTGTTGAGCACGCCCATGGCGACGATGGCGCCGAGCACGAGCATCATGATGTCGCCGCTGACCCGGTCGAGCCGGATGAACGCCACGAGGTCCGGGAGGGCCTCGTTCCAGGTGAGCGCGTGGGTGCCCTGCGGGATCAGGCCCTTCACCACGTCCCGGACGGCCTCCGAGCGCGTGGGATCCTCGATGTGCACGGTGATCTGGTGCACCGCGTCCGGCGTGCCGAGCACGATCTGCACCGGCTCGAGGTTCGAGAGCGCCATGAAGCTGTCGAGCTCCGAGCTCCCCGACTTGAACACACCCCGGACGCGAAGCAGCCGGCTCTCGACCTCCCGACCGCTCGCCTGGCCCATGAACACGACCTTCTCGCCGATGTCGACCCCGAGCCGGTCGGCGAGGTTCACCCCGAGGAGCACGCCCTGCGGGTCGTCCTTCCGGAGCCACTCGCCGCGCACGATCTTGTCCTCCATCTCGGTGACGGCGGCCTCGGCTTCGGGGTCCAGCCCGCGCATCCCGACACCGACGCTGTTCTTCGGGGAGCTGATGAGACCCGGCATCTGGATGCGGGGCGCCACGACGGCACCCGGCACAGCCGCTCCGATCGCGGCGACCACACCGCTCGCGCCCGGCACGACGTACTCGGGCTCGGCCTCCTCGGTGTACTTCACGTTCTCGACGACGACGTGGCCAGCCTGGGTGGAGATCGCCTGCTCGAGCATGACCTTGTACTGGCCCGACTGGAGCGTCACCATCATCATCATCATGCCGAGCCCGAAGGCGATGGCCACGAGCGTGAGCACCGTTCGGCGCAGGTTCCGCGTGAGGTTCCGCGCGGCCAGGAAGAGCATCCGCATCAGTCGTTCACCCGCATGGCTTCGACCGGGACCAGGCGTGATGCCCGGAAGGCCGGGTAGAGGCTCGCCACCACGCTCACGATGAGCAGGGCGATCACGACCATCGCGATGCTGGAGGCGTGGACCTCCCCGCGCATCACGGGGTCGAGCTGGACGCCCTGGAAGCTCATGCCCTCTCCGTTGGAGGACACGTCCAGGCCGTACACGACGAGCAGGTAGTCGAGGAAGCCGCCCAGCACGAGCCCGATGCCCCCCGCGAGGGCGGCGAGCAGCAGGCTCTCGAAGACGACGAGCGTGACGATGCGGCCGGGCCGCATGCCGATGGCCTTGAGCACCCCGAGCTCGCGGGTGCGCTCGAAGACGCTCATGAGCATGGTGTTCAGCACGCCGAAGCTCGCGACCGTGAACACGAGCCCCAGGAAGATGGCGCTCCCGGCGGTCTGCGTACTCATGAGCTGGGCGGCCATCGGGCTCGCCTCCTGCCAGGTGAGCACCTCGGTCCCCTCCGGCACGACCGTCTTCACGTGATCCTTCAAGGTGAGCACCGCGTCGGGGTCGTCACCGATGACCGTGATGCCGTGCACCTGCCCGGGCAGGGCGAGAAGCTCCTGGAGGTCGGTGAGGTGGAGCATGGTGCCGCCCTTGTCCATCTGGGCGGAGCCCGTGGAGAAGAAGCCCACCACGTCGTAGACGTCGTTGCCCATGGACCCGTCGGCCGCCTGGGTGACGATCACCACGCTGTCGCCCACCCTGGCGTCGATCTCCTTCGCGAGCCCCTTCCCGAGCACGATCTCGTGGGCCGGGGCCTCCGCGAGGAACCGGCCCTCCACGATCTGCTGGTCGGCCTTGGTGACGGCAGCGTCCCGCCGGGGGTCGAGCCCCACGAGCTGCGCGCCCATCGCCTGCACCTTCCCGCCCACCAGGCCGGCCCCGTTGAGGCGGGCGGCCGCGGCGACCACGTCCGGGAGGGCCTCGATGCGCTCCAGGGTCGCGGTGGCCTCCGGCACGGTGTCGTACGGCAGCATGGCCTTCGGGTAGTCGGGGTGGTGCACCTGCACGTGCCCGAGCTGCTGCTCGACCATCACGTTGAACAGCTTGCCGTACATGCCGTCGTTGAAGGCGATCATCGCCATGCACATGGCCACCGCGACGGACATCGCCGTGGCCGTGATGAGCGACCGCCGTCCCTGGCGCCAGAGGTTGCGCCAGGCGAGCTGGAAGAGCATCCACATCGGGTCGCCTAGTTGCCCTTGAGCGCCTGGAGTGTGAACGTCTTGTCGTGGATCGGGACGTCGAACTTCAGCTCGTCGAACGTCATCTTCGTGAACTCACCGGGCTTGTCGGCGGGCACGAGCGTCATCTGCATCGGCACCTTCCGGCCGGCGATGTCGCGGACGTCCGCGTAGGACATCGTGCGCACGAGCTCGCCCTTCTCGTCGAAGTAGCGGATGGAGACCGGGACGCGGTCCCTGGTGATCTGCACCACCACCTTGCCCCACACCACGGGCGCGTCGGGCTTCGGCACCAGCGCGATGACGTAGTCGGCGTCGGGGTGCTCGGCGTCGGGCTTCGACTCGAACGACGCCGTGTAGTCCTCGGACAGCCGGCTCTCCTTCACGAGGTCGTCGTTGCTGAAGTGGCTCCCCATCCAGCTCCCACCCATCATGCCGGCGGGCACCTTCATGGTCCGGTCCACCTTCGGCAGGTAGTTCCAGAGGTTGTCGCCCACCTTCAGGGTGCTGATCCCCGCGTCCTTCGCGGGCTCGAGGATCTTGATCAGGCTGTTGTCGGTGCCCTTGGAGAGGGCCTCCATCTTCATCGAGCGCTCGTAGCGGTCGGTCTTCACCTGCATCGACATCACGGCGCTCGACGACTCGCCGCGCTGCGCGTCGTCGGTCGCCACGAGGAGCTCCTCGATGGTGGGCTCCGCCGCGTGGGCACCGGTGGTCAGGAGGAGCAGGGTGAGCAGTCGCATCATGGGGTCTCCCTTCGTTTCTCGTCCCAACGCGCCAGCAGCCGCGGGAATTCGGTCTCCATGAACTGGTACAGGTCGCGGAAGGCCTGCAGGCGCTCGCGATCGACGTTCTCGCGGTGGGCGAGCAACGCGAGACCCCGCTCGGACAGCTCGCGTGCGATGCGGATCCGGCCCACGGAGCCGTGCATCATGCGATCGAGCGTGTCGCGGTGGATCTCGAAGTAGAGGGAGCGGTCGTTGGGGAGCTTGCGCCTCTGGATGAAGCCGGCCTCCACGAGCGCCCGGGTGGCCGTGCTGATGGCCCCCCGCGAGGCGTTCAGGCCGTCGGCGAGCTGGGCCGAGGACTGCCAGGGCGGATCGCACACGAGCAGGTAGCCGAAGACACGCCCGTACATCCGAGGGAGACCCTCGCGCTCCATCATGAGCGCGAACTCCTCGATGAACATGCTCTCGCGCTGGCCGTACTCAGCGGCGTCCAAGGACTCCCCCCACGCAACGAACTTTCAATACTTCCAGAAAGTTCATCACACAAGGACATCTCACCGTGAGCGCCCGGACGTGAGAGGTCAGCGGTGGGGCGCCACCACCAGGGAGGCGAGCACCGGCGCGAGGTCCGGATGGGCCAGGAGGGCGTCCACGTCGACGGAATCACCCCGCCCGCCCGCGTACACCTCCACCGACAGGCCCCGGTCCTGCGGGGATCCCGTGTCGCGATCGAAGGCGGGCCACACCAGCAGCAGGTGGTCGGCGCGCGTGAAGCCCTCGCCCGTGCGGAAGGCGGCCGCATGGACGCTCCGCAGGCCCGCCTCCACGGGCAGCTCGCGGTCGAGCACGAAGCCCGGATCGTCGCCGTGCAGCGAGCGCACGTAGGTGGCCAGGGTCGCCGGCACCTCGACGCCGCCGTACCCGCGCACCACCACGCCGAGCGGACCGCCCGGAGGCCCCGAGAGGCCCAGCAGCACGGGCTCGGGCTGCGCCGAGGCCACGAGGGAGGCGGGGGTGAGCACGGATCCCCGACCCTCCGGCAACGGGCGATGCACGAAGGGGCCCTCCCACCCGACACCGGCCCTGACGAGCGCGAGTCCGGAGGCGTCGGCCCCCTCACGGAGCAGCACGAGCATCTCGTCCGAGGCGCGGGGCACGATCCGGGCGTACTCCCCGCGGATGCCGTCCGGAGGTGCGGTCTCCACGCCCTGCCGATCCATGCCGTTCCAGTCGCCGAGCGGAACGGGCGGTTCGACGTCCAGGTCGACGTAGTGCTGGTCGTCGAGGGTGCCTGTCCCCACGAGGGTCACCCGATCGCCCTCGATCCTCCGGACCTCGACGGGCCGGGTCTGGTCGGTGCTGCGCGCTGTCCGCAGCGTGTAGCCGCGCTCGCGGAGCCAGGCCGCTCGCAGCAGGTGCGCGAACTGGGTGTCCGTGCGCGGGATCTTCGTGCCGCCGTGCGCCTCCAGGTCGTGCAGAGCCGCGATCTCCGCCACCAGCCCGTCCACGTCGCCCTTCACGGCCTCCACGGCGTAGGGCGGCGACTCGCCGATCCGCACGGTGCCCACATGCACGCCCGTGGCGTCCACGACGTCCCAGTCGGTGACCGCGACCGCTCCCTCGGTGCCCGGGGTGGCTGGCGGTACCGGGGGGCCAGCCGGGGCGATCTGGGGGCCTCCGCAAGCGAGCAGCAGGACGACCGACACACACACCTCCGGGGCCGACACTACTCCTGGCGAGCCCGGAGCGTGCCAGTCGGCCTCCCGGAACGGAGCCCACGGCGCGCGCTATGCTGGCAGCGGACTCGCGTCGGCTTCCGTGTGCGTGCGCAACGCGGTAGAGGGAGGGCCCGGAGGGACCATGAGTGTGCTGACCGCCATCGCCGAGGGCAACGCCAGCGGCCTCCTGGCTGCCCTGAACGACGGAGAGACCCCGCACGCCACGGACGTGGAGGGGGTGCCCGCCATCCTGCATGCGGCCGACACCGGGCGGATCGACCTCGTCCAGGCGCTCCTGGAGGCCGGAGCCCGCATCGACGCGGTGGACAGCATCGGCTGGAGCCCGCTCATGGCCGCCGTCGCTCAGGGAGCCACGCAGCTCGTGGGCTTCCTGCTCACGCACGGGGCCAACGCGAACCACGTGGGTCGCGAGGACACGCCGCTCACCATCGCCGTCTCGGACTCCACGGTGCAGGTCGTCACCCTGCTCCTCAACCACGGCGCCGATCCCCGGCTGCGGCGGCCGGACGGGTGGACCCCGCTCATGCTGGCGGCCTTCATGGGCGACCTCAACCGGATCCGGCTGCTCCTCGAGCACGGCGCAGACCCCACGATCACCATGGGCGCCCGCCTCACCGACGCCGCGACGGTCGCGGCCGCCCACGGTCACCACACCGCGCGCGACCTGCTCCTCGACGCCGCCCGGTCTGCGGCGCCCGACCTCACGGCGCTCTGGGGCAGCCTGCAGCGCTGGTGCGAGACCCACGCGCCGGAGCTCTGCGGAGCCTTCGAGAACACGGTGGGCAACGCGCCGTCCCTGCCCGACACGTGGCCCCAGCTCCCCCCGGACGCCCACCAGCAGCTCACGAACTGGGCCGGTGGCCTGCCCTTCTACGACTACCGGTCGCTGGCGGCCGAGCAGGCCACGAGCGTCTGGCAGGACCACGCGCGCAAGGCGGCGGACGGCGGCTACATGGGGCGCCAGGCCGCTGCGCTCGGCGTGGACGAGCCCGTGGTGCGCCAGTACTGGTGCGACGCCTGGATCCCGATCGCGCGCGACGGCGAGGGCAACCTCCTGCTCGTGGACATGGCGCCGGCGGACACCGGGGTGCCCGGTCAGCTCGTGAGCTGGTCCGTGGAGCAGGGTCCCATCGCGGTGCTCGCCTCGGGCATCACGCCCTACCTGCAGCACCTCGTCTCGCGGGCCCGGCGCGGCCGCGTGCGGTTCGACAAGCGGACCGGCTCGCTCTACCCGGCGTGATCGCCGCGCCAGGTGGCGAGGATCCGGTCGTAGGGCGCCTCCTGCTGCAGCTCGCCTGCGCGGATGGCATCGGCCACGGGCTTCAGGAAGGTGGCCGCCGCCTGGCGTCCGCCCCACATCCATCCGTAGGTCACCCCGCCGAACACCGTACGCAGCCGGGCCTCCACGAGCGCCAGCCGGGCATCCCCCCCGATCTCGTGGGCCAGCATGAGGTCCACCGCGTACGCCCGCCGCTCCCAGTGGGCCCGGTGGGTACGGAAGAGCGGGAGGGGTGTGAGCCCGTAGGTCAGGTAGAACATCGCGCCGTGCTCGCCCTGGTCGAGCTGGTGCACGTACTCGTGGGCGAGCAGGGCCGCGAGGGCATCGGGATCGAGCTCCTCCGGCGCGCGCGGCAGGTACACGGTGGGCCCGATCACGGTCGTCATCCGGTCGCCGAAGTCCGGCACCACCGGCCGAAGCAGGCCGCCCAACGCCCGCATCCAGGGAACCGTGCGCTTGTCGACGAGCCGGAGGTCCGGCACGTCGCGCCTCACGAGCGCGATCATCCGGTCCAGCCGACCGGGATCGGACCTTGCCGAATCCGCCATGCTGCCTAGATTAGCAGGACAATCGGGGGATCGATGAACTGGTGGCGGGTGGCCGGCGTGATCGGCGCGCTCGGTGTGGCCCTGGGTGCTTTCGGGGCCCACGGTCTGAAGAACGTGGTCGACGACCCCGACACCATCGCGCGGTGGTGGGAGGTGGGCGCGCGCTACCACCTCATCCACAGCGCCGCCCTCCTCGGGGTGGCCGCCCACCCCGCGCGGCCCGCTGCGGCCGGGTGGGCGTTCGTCGTCGGCATCGCCCTGTTCAGCGGCTCGCTCTACGTCATGACCCTCACGGGCATCACGAAGCTCGGCATGATCACGCCCCTCGGTGGGCTCGCGTTCATCGCCGGCTGGTGCCTCCTCGCCTTCGCCCGGGAGCGCTGACGTGCTGCCGCTCTACCTCGCATCGCTGGGCTTCGGCTCCGTGCTCATCGGGGTCTCGCTGTTCTTCGGCGGGGCCGACAAGGACTTCGACAAGGACCTGGATCTCGACGGCGACGGCGACGTCGACCTGGACGCGGAGGCCGAGGCCGACCTGGACCTCGAGGCCGAGGCCGAGGTCGACCTGGAGGCCGAGGTCGAGGTGGAGGCCGAGGCGGTGGGGGGCGACCTCCAGGCCGTCGACCACGCCGGTCTCGCGGACGTCATCTGGATCCCGATCTTCAGCATGCGGTTCTGGACCTTCGGCTCTGCGGCCTTCGGGTTCACCGGCGTCGTGCTCACGCTCGGCGCGCTGAACGCCATCGTCACCCTGCTGGTCGCGGGCGTGTTCGGCACCGGCACGGGCACGGCGGCCGCGTACTTCTTCAAGGCCCTGAAGAAGGACAGCGTCACGGGCACCACGTCGCTCAAGGGCTACCGGGGCGAGGAGGCGCGCGTCGTCCTCCCCATCGAGCCCGGCGGGCGCGGCAAGATCGTGCTCGAGACCGCGTCCGGCTACCTCGAGCTGATCGCCACCACGAAGGACGACACCTCCATCCCGCGCGGAGCCACGGTGCTCATCGCCGGCGTGCGCGACGGCGTCGCGGATGTGAGCGCCCTCACAGACAAGACCGACGAGGTCGCGCGGCGAAAGCGGATCACCGCGCGAGACCCCGCTTGAAGTATCCTCCGCCTCCACAACTCACCCAGGGAAGGAAATGACCTCGATCCTCGCGGGTGCGATGGGCGTGTTCGCCGGCATGTGTGTCGTCGTGCTCGTCTTCATCGCCAAACAGTTCCTGTTCGTCGGGAAGCCGAACGAGCTCCTGATCTTCAGCGGCCAGAGCCACAAGCTGGAAGACGGGAGCACCATCGGCTACCGCGTCGTCCACGGCGGCTGGTCCTGGCGCATCCCCCTCCTCGAGAAGGTCGATCGGATGCCGCTCACCACGCTGCCGATCGAGCTCCAGATCCAGAACGCCTACTCCAAGGGCGGCATCCCGCTCGCCGTGCACGCCATCGCCAACGTGAAGGTCAGCTCCCACAAGCGCACGCGGAACAACGCCATCGAGCGCTTCCTCGGCCGGGACGTGTCCGAGATCCGCCAGGTCGCCAAGGAGTCCCTCGAGGGCCACCTGCGCGGCATCGTGGCCCAGATGACGCCGGAGGAGGTCAACGAGGACCGCCTGAAGTTCGCCGAGGAGCTCGTGGACGAGGCCGGCGAGGACCTCACGAAGCTCGGGCTCACCCTCGACACCCTGAAGGTCCAGAGCGTGTCGGACGACGTGCAGTACCTCGACTCCATCGGTCGCGAGCGCCTCGCCAACGTGCTCTCGGAGGCCGAGCAGGCCGAGTCCACCGCGAAGGCGGACGCCGAGGAGGCCCAGGCCCAGTACTCCCGCGAGGGTCAGGTCGCGGACGAGCAGGCCGAGACCTCCATCAAGGAGCGCGAGAACGACCTCCGCCGCGTGGTCGCCGAGCTCGAGGCCCAGGCGAAGTCCGAGGAGGAGCGCGCCGAGCAGGCTGCCCTCGCCGCCCGCGCCCGCGCCGAGCAGGAGCTCCAGGCCATCCGCGCCAAGCTCGAGCACCTCCGGCTGATGGCCGACGTCGTGCTCCCCGCCGAGGCCGGACGCCAGGCCGAGGAGATGAAGAGCCGCACGGAGGCCGCCCAGATCGCTGCCGACGGTCAGGCCCTCGCGGAGGTCCTCGACCTCATGACGCAGGTGTGGATCAAGGCCGGCGACGACGCCAAGGACATCTTCCTCATCCAGCAGCTCGAGACCGTGCTCACCACGGTCACCGAGAAGGTCAAGGCGCTCGACGTCGGCGAGGTCACCCTCGTGGACGGCGGCGACGGCCGCGCCATCCCGGGTCACATCGCAGCGCTGCCGGCCACCGTGGCCGCCGTGCTCGCGGAGTTCCGCAACACCACGGGGGTCGACGTCACCGGCATCCTCTCCCGTCCATCCAGCGAGGTGTCCAGGTGATGACCGCCATCGCACTCATCTTCGGTGTGCTCGCAGCCCTCGGTGTGGGCGGCGTGCTCGCGGCCCTCGGGCTCGCCAACAACCTCCTCTACATCTGTGAGCCGAACGAGGTCCTCGTCTTCTCCGGCACGGGTGCCGAGGGCTACCGGATCATCAAGGGCGGCCGCGGCTGGCGGATCCCGCTCATCGAGAGCGTCGACCGCCTCGACCTCACGAACATGATCATCGAGGTCAACGTCTCCGCGGCCTACTCGAAGGGCGGCATCCCGCTCAACGTGCAGGGCGTGGCCAACGTGAAGATCGACGGGCTCGAGCCCAACCTCGGCAACGCCGTGGAGCGCCTGCTCTCCAAGCGTCGCGAGGAGATCGTCCGCATGGCCAAGGACGTCCTCGAGGGGAACCTGCGCGGCGTGCTCTCCCAGCTCACGCCCGAGCAGGTCAACGAGGACAAGATCATGTTCGCGCAGAAGCTCCTCGAGGAGGCCGACCACGACCTGGCGCGCCTCGGGCTGAAGCTCGACACCATGAAGATCCAGAACGTGCACGACGACCGCGGCTACCTCGACAGCATCGGCCGGAAGTCGTCCGCGGAGATCATCCGGAACTCCCGCATCGCCGAGGCCCGCGCGAAGGCCGCGGCCATCAAGCGCGACGCCGAGAACCGCCAGCGCGCCCGCCTCCAGCAGGTGGACGCCGAGCAGCAGATCACCGTGGCCCAGGTGGAGCGCCGCATCGTCGACGCCCGCACCCGCACGAAGGCCCTGGTGGCCGAGCAGGAAGGCCAGGTGCGCGCCCTCATCGCGAAGGCCAAGGCGGGTATCGACGCCGAGGAGGCCCGCGTGGAGCAGGTGCGCCGCCAGCTCGAGGCCGACGTGCTCGAGCCCGCCCGCGCCCGCATGGAGGCCGGCATCGCCGAGGCGAAGGGCCGCTCCTCCAAGATCCTCGAGGAGGGTCGCGCCACCACGCAGGTGCTCGAGGAGATGATCAAGGTCTGGCAGACGGCCGGTCCGAACGCCCGCGACATCTTCCTGATGCAGAAGCTCCAGGTCGTCATGGGTGCGATGGTCTCCACCATCGGCAACGTGAAGATCGACAAGGTCACGATGCTCCCCAAGAGCGAGGGCGGCGGCAGCACCGCGGTCTCCGCTGTGAAGCTCGTCGAGGAGCTGAAGGGCGCCCTGGGTGTCGACCTGCCGAGGCTCCTCGAGAGCGCGGCGGGCGTGAAGCGCGACACGATCGACGCCCCCTGAGTCAGACGGCGCGGCGGTCCAGCGCGAGGAACAGCGCGGCCGCCGTCGCCGCCAGGGCCGGCACCACGAGGCTCGCGAACAGCGCGCTCGTCGTGCCCGTACGCAGCCAGGCGCCCCCGGCCAGCAGGACCACGAGGGGCGCCACGCCGAAGCCGGCCGCAGGCAGGAGCGCCTGGGCCGACCGGCGCAGCGCGTCGGGTGCCGACCGCCCGAGCAGGTCGACGCTCGTGATCCAGAAGAGGCCGAACTGGAGGCCGTGGAGGCCCTGGAGGGCCGCGACCACGCGCGGGTCGCTGGACCAGGCGGTGAGCGCGAAGCGCGGGATGCCCGACGCCACGGCCACCACGAGCAGGACCTCCCCGCGCACCCGGCCGAGGAGGTTCGGTCCCACCACCATCACCACGACCTCCACGAGCACACCCCACGCGATGGCGACGCTCGTGAAGCCCGCGCTGACCCCCGTGCGCTCCATGTGGAGGGCGAACAGATGGTCGTAGGCCGTGATCGACAGCCCGTTCAGGAAGGCCACGAGCAGCACGAGCACCCGCCGGCGCGACGCGAGCAGCAGACGCAGGCTGCCGGGGGCCGGCTCCACGTGCGGGATGGGTGGCAGACGCCCGGAGAGGCCGATGGACACGAGCAACAGCACGAGCCCCAGCGCGAGCGGCGCGGACGGCAGCGTCTCGCGGACGGCACCCACCGCGAGCACCCCGCCGATGTACCCGAGTGAGCCCACGCCCCGCACGACCCCGTAGCCCGCGCCCACGGCGTGCACGGTGGCCGCGTCGGCGAGCGGGAAGATGGCCGAGCGGGCGAAGGCGAACCCCACCACGAACACCGGGAGCATCCAGACGTCCAGCGGGGTCAGGAGGGCGGCCACGCAGACCGCGCTGCCCAGGAGACCCGCGCGCAGCGCGACGAGCGCGAGCCCCGAGCGGTCCACGGCCCACGCCCAGAGCGGGCCGCCCACGAGGGTCCCGAGGGGGAAGGCCGCCAGCGTCCAGGTCGCCTGACCGTCCGTCATCCCGGCCCGCGTGAGGTGCACGGCGAGGAACGGGAACAGCGACAACGAGCCCACCGTGACGACGTACCAGAGCTTCACGGGCGCCTCCGGGACGCCAGCGACACGAAGCCACACAGGCCGGCGAGCCAGGGAGCAAGCCGGGCACCGGGACGTCCCGCGGTGCGCCAGATCTCCGCGACCGCCACCCTCCCCGGGGCGTCCGGCCACCAGACCGTGGCCGAGGGGACCTCGACCAGCGCGCGGCCCGCGGGGTCCAGGATCGCCGAGACCCCGTCCAGGGTGGGCCGGATCACGTACCGACCCGTGGAGACCGCGGCGAGCCGTGCCGCCGCGAGGTGCGCCTCGCGACCCGACCTCGCGAGCCACCCGTCGTTGGTGGCGGCGAGCAGGACGTCCGCGTCGGCGGCCCGCACCGCGCCCACGAAGAGGTCCTCGTAGCAGACGAGCACCCCCACGCGGAGCCCGGCGAGCTCGAGGATCGGGGGTCCCTCGCCCGGCGAATAGCGGTCGTGACCCACGCCGAGCCAGGACCGCTCCCACGCCGGCACCAGGACCCGCTTGTCGACCCTCGCGACCTGCCCGTGCTCCACGGCCAGCACGCTGTTCCAGCGGGGTGCCTCAGACCCGACGGTCGCACCCAGGAGGACGGGCGGGAGCCCGGCCACCGCGCGACGGAAGGCGTCCCGACGGGTGCCGGGTCCCTCACCGGGGTCGTGGGGCCAGGACCCTTCGGGCGTCGCCACGAGGTCCGCCTGCACGGACGCCACGAGGCCCACGAGCCGGTCGGCGAGCCGATCCGCGTGGCTCGGCACCCGCGCGTCCACGATGTGCACGTCGGGCTGCACCACGGCGACCCGAACGGGGTCCCCCACCCTCCCCGGCCCCGGCAGCAGCGCGGTGGCCGCCCAGAGGAGCGCGAGGGCACCCGCACCCACGGGCCGGACGCCCGCAAGGCCCCCGAAGGCACCTGCGAGACCCGAGAGGAGCGCCGTGCCCCCGAGCGACGCGGGGAACAGCCAGAGGGGCCCGTCCGCGAGCAGCAGCCCGGAGTTGGCCGGGAGGACCTGGAGCCAGCCCGAGAGCCCCTCTGCCGTCGCCCAGGCCGCCCCGCAGGCGAGCCCCCACCCGAGACGCCGGGAGCCCCGCGCCAGCACGGTGGCCAGCGCGCACGGGAGCCCCTGGAGCCCCGCCAGCACGGCCCAGACCGCCCACGCCTCCGCGAGCCCGCCACCCTGCGCGTCCGTCCAGGCGGTCGGCACCCAGAGGAGCTGCAGGCTCGCGGCACCCGCCCCGACGACGGCCGCCCACCCCGTGCGCCGCGCGAGCGCCGCCCAGGCGACCATGCCCACGAGCGCCAGCAGCCCGAGGTCTGCGACCCACGGCGCCAGCCCCCAGGCCAGGATCGCCACCCCGGCGAGGAGGGGCTCTGGACGTCGCGCGCGCATGCGGCGGGCTATCGTGGTCCCATGCGGCGGGCCGTCCCCATCGTGATCCTCGTGGCGTGCGCCACGCACGTCGTGCCTGTCGTGGCCCCGACGGCGGTGGACACCGGTCCGCATCCGTCCGCACGGGCGTGGGTGCTGCGCGCGCACCTGGCCGAGCACCGCGGCGACCTCGAGGAGGCCACGGACGCCTGGGCGTGGGCACGGAGGTACGACCCCGACGCGGCGGCCGCGCACGGCGCCTTCCTGCTGCGCATGGGGGCGTTCGGGCCCGCCGGGTCGGCCTTCCGCGACGCCCTGACGCGCGATCCCCTCGACACGGACGCCCTCCTGGGCCTGGCGACCCTCGAGGCCCGCGACGGGCTCCCCGCACCCGAGCACATCGACCCCGTCGTGGAGGCGAGCCCCTGCCGGGCACTGTTCGTCCCCGGCCCCCACCAGGACCGGGCGCTGGCGCTGTGTCGCGCGCGCTGATCCTCCTGCTGCTCGCCCTGCGCGCGGAGCCCGCCCGGTACACGCTGGACGCCATCCGCCTCCGGGCGACGGTCGCCCTGCCCGCCCAGCAGCGCGAGCTCTCCATACGCCTCGAGGGGGCACCCGCCCTGCGCGCCACCCTCCTCTACGACGCCGGGCGCGCCCACCTCGCGTTCCGCGATGCCCTCGGCGTGCGTGGGCCCACGCTGCGCATGGCGGACGGCATGCTGGGCTTCACGGACGCGACGACCACCTGGCTGGCCCCGGACGCCGTGGAGGGCGTGCGGCTGCTCCTCGGCGACGACGTGACACCCGCCCAGCTCGTGGACCTCGCGCTCGGTCGGGCGCCGGAGGGAGCCTGGTCCCGTGTCCCCGCAGGCGCAGAGGTCCGCTCGGGCGGGCTGGTGGCCCGCGTGGACCGCGAGGGTCGCCTGCAGGCCGCCACGGCGGGGGCCCTCGAGCTCGCGTTCGCCGACGGGGCCGTCACCGTGCGCCGGCGGTCGCTGGAGGCCCGAGTGGAGCTCGGCGCGCCCACCTACCGCGAGGTGCCCGAGCAGGCCTTCGCCCTCACCGACGGGCGCGTGGTGTGGGTGGGGTCGTCAGATCGGTGAGCGGAGGTCCCAGGTGGTGGACGCGGCAGCCGTGTCGCCCTCCTCGTCGGTCACGGTGACGGTGAGGTCCACCGGGCCCTCCACGTCCCGCTCCCAGGTGTCCCAGTCGAAGTCGGGGTCGCTGGTGTCGAGGACGTGCTGGGGGAACATCCGGATGTCGAGCGCCTCGAGGACCTCCGCGCGGCAACGGAAGCGGCCGTAGCTCAGTTGATCGAGCACCACCTCGTCACCCTGGACGCCCACGATCTGCACCTCGGCGTCGTCCGTGAAGCCCGCACCGCGCAGGGCGAGCTCGAAGTGCCAGCCGAACTGGGGCCCCATGATGCCCGTGAGCTCCGCACCGTCGGCCATGGGTCGGTAGGCGTCCGAGCCCGTGCCGAGCTGGAGGGTCACGGGGGCGTCGTCCGGACAGGCGTCCTTGCAGGCGAGCAGCGCGACGAGCAGCAACAGGACCTCCCCGGCGAGCCTACCCGCCCACGAGACGACGCGCCCACGCCAGCGCCGCCTCCATGCTGGCGGGGCTCGCGCGACCCGTGCCCACGAGGTCGTACGCCGTGCCGTGGTCGACGCTCGTCCGCACGATGGGCAGGCCCAGCGTCCAGTTCACCGTCCGCCCGAAGTCCAGGGCCTTGAGCGGGACGAGACCCTGGTCGTGGTACATCGCGACGATCAGATCGAAGCCGGTGTCCGGCAGGAACGCGGACTCGGCGCTCATCGGGCCCCGCGCGTCGATGCCGTCGGCCCGGCAGGCCTCCACGGCAGGCCCGATCACCTCGATCTCCTCACGACCGAGGAGCCCCTCGTCACCCGCGTGGGGATTGAGCCCGCACACCGCCAGCACCGGCGACGCGAGGCCCACCTGGTCGACGAGGGCCCGGTGGGCGGCGCGGATGGTGTGCTCCACGGTGGGGATGTCGACCGCCGCGGGGACCGCCGAGAGCGGGAGGTGCACGGTGGCGAGGGCCACGCGCACCCGACCGCCCACGAAGGCCATCACGGGCCGATCGATGCCCGTCAGGTGCCCGAGGAAGTCCGTGTGGCCGGGCCAGGCGAACCCCTCCCGCGCGAGCTTCGCCTTGTGGATCGGACCCGTGACCAGCGCACCGGCCTCCCCGGCCAGGCAGGCACGCACGGCATGCTCGATGGACCGGACCTCGACGGGCCCGTCGCCGGCGGGCTCGATCACGGGCACGTCCACGCCGACCCGCTCCAGCCACGGCAGCACGGCAGCACGGTCGCCGACGATCTCCACGTCCCCCACGTCCACGGACGCGAGCGCGCGGGCGGTGACCTCCGGGCCGATCCCCCCGGGGTCTCCCGGGGTGATCAGGAGCTTCACGTGGGCTCCGGCAGCAGCACCTTCACGGACACCTCCCGGCGCATCCGCTGGTACCACTCGTTCTCGGCCTCCTCGACCCGCTGCATCATCACCTGCTGCTCGAGGCCGTCCTTCACCTCCTCGAACGGCTTCACGTCGCCTTCGACCGAGGTCTTCTCGCGCACGCGCACCACCATGAGCACGTTCCCGAGACGCACCGGCGGCAGCACCTCGTCCACCGGCGCGTCGAACACGACGGCATCGAGCTGGGGAGCGAGCTTGCCCCGCTCGTACACCCTGTCGCCGATGGCTGCCCCGAGCCCCGCGGCGTCGTAGAGCTCGCGGGCCTCCGCGAAGGTGATCTCCCCCGCCCGGAGCTTCGCGACCAGCGCGTCCACCTGGGCCACCGCGGCCTCGGAGCTGCCGTCCGGCGGCAGCACCACGCCGAGGGCGTCGAGCACCACGGCGTCCTTCGACTGCCCGCGGGCCGTGCGGTCGTAGAGGTCCTTCACCTCGTCCGGCGACACCGTGACCCGCGGCAGGAGCACGCGCTGCTGGAACCGCTGCACCTGGAGCTGATCGCGCAGCTGCTGGCGGTAGGACTCCCAGGTGAGCCCGGAGACCTCGACCTCCTTGCGCAGGGCCTCCCGGTCCGCGAGCCCGTAGTCGCGCACGATGGAGTCGATGGCCTGGTCGACGTCCACCGTGGCCACGCCGTACTGGAGGCGCTCGAGCTCACGCTTGATGAGCGCGCGCTTGATGAGGGCATCGAGGATCTGGGTCTCGGCCTCGTAGACGCACCGCACGCGGTCGAACGGCCGGGTGCAGCTCTGCTCCACGAAGTCGCCGCCGAGATCGTAGACGTCCGAGAGGAGCACGATCTCGTCGTCGACCACGGCCGCGACACGGTCGACGACGCCGTCGGCCGCCGCGGCGAGCAGGGTGAGGAGGGCGAGCATGGGGTCTCCGGGCTGCCCGGCGTACGCGTGTGCGCCGGAACTCTTTCAGGGTTCCTTCTCGTCCTCGCCGGCGTCGTGGCCGTCGTCGTGGCCGTCCTCACCCTCGTCGCCGTGGGTGTGCGGGCGGCGCGGCGGCGTGCCCATGGCGTGGGGCAGGCGCTCGAGGTCCACGGCGTCCACCTTGGCCTGGAACACCTCGATCGGCATCTCCTTGCGGGCCTGCTCGACGTACGCCTTGCGGAGGGTCTCGAAGCGGTCCTGCTTCACCATGCGGAGCACGGAGCCACGCATCTGGTCGAAGGTGCGCTCCACGCGGTCGCGGCGGTTCACCAGCATGAGGATGTGCCAGGCGTCACCCACCTGGAACGGCTCGGTGATCTCCTCGGGGCGCAGGTCGAAGGCGCGGGCGATCACCTCGGGCTCGACGCCCGGCTTGCCCTCGCGGGGCACGAAGCCGACGTCGCCGCCGCGCCGCTTGAACGGCCCCTCGCTGTGCTCCATCGCGAGCGCGGGGAAGGACGTGGGTGCGGCCTTCGCCTTCGCGTAGATGTTGCGGGCGCGGGCCTCGGCGGCCGCAGGATCGCTGCCGATCTTCACGACGATGCGGCGCACCTGCACCTTCTCGGGGACCACGAAGTCGTCGCGGTGGGAATCGTAGTAGGCCCGGAGCTCCTCGTCGCCGAAGTCGCTGTTGCTGACCTTCTCGTAGACCTCCTGGCGGAGCAGCAGGTTGATGAGGATCTTGCGGACCTTCGCGTCGTGGTAGAGCCCGGCCTGGATGGCCTTCTGGAAGAGCACCTCGTCGGTGAGCACCTCGTCGAGCAGGCGCTCGCGCTCCTCCTTCGTGTGGGACCGACCGTCCGCGGGCCGGTTGCGGCTCGCGTGCGAGGCGAGGTCCTCCGCCGACACCGGGGCGCCCGCCACGACGGCGATGGGCTCGGCGACGGCGCGCTTCACGTCGAGGCTGCCAGCGGGCAGCGTGGGCGCGGTGCCGCTCTGCTGCCCTCCACACCCGGCCAGCAGGGCCAGCGCCAGGAACGTGCGAACCATGCGCATGGGACTCCCTCCAGATTGCGGCCCGTTCGCTATCACGCCCACCTTGTTACTACCAGGCATGCTCACGCTCCTCCTGCCCCTGGCGCTCGGCCAGGAAGCCCCGATCGAAGACGAGGCCCCCGTCAGCGCGGACACCGGCGTCGTCGAGTTCGACAGCCGGCTGCCGGCCGAGATCCAGCTCGACGGGCACACCCTGGCCCAGCTCTACCAGCAGGGCACCCTGCGAACCCGGGCACCCACGGGCACCCACGAGGTCGTGGTGCTCACCAACGGGCGGGCCCGCAGCCTCACCCTGGACGTCTCCCGCACCGCCACCGCCGTCGTGTTCATCGGCCGCAACGGGCTCACCGCGAGCACGCGTCTCGAGCCTCTCCCCGAGGAGGCCGGCGAGGCCCCGGTCGAGCTGCGCGTGCTGGGACACGAGGAGGTGCTGGTCACCCTCGGCGACCGCAGGTTCCGCATGCTCCCCGGGAGCACGAAGGCCCTCTCCGTCCCGCTGGGCCGCCACGAGATGAGCGTGAAGAGCGCGTCCGGCACGGTGCTCTGGGCCAAGGGCCACCTCGAGCTCACCCGCACCACCCCGGCGGTCATCCAGATCACCGAGGGCCGCATGCCCGAGGTGAGCGGTGCCGGCACCACCTTCGTCGCTGGCTCCTGACAGGCCGGTACGGCGGGGTGGCTGGGGTCTCTCCTCCCTCCGCCTGAGGATCGTCGCGGCCTTCGCGGCCGGCATGCTCGTGATGACGCTCGCGATGGCGACCCTCGTCGTGCAGTACCAGGCGGTGTCGCGCTCCCAGCAGCTCATCACCGACGGCTACCTGCCCCTCGCGAAGACCGTCGCCCGCCTGACCACCTGGCAGGCCCGCATCGACAGCGACGTGCGCAAGCTGCTCGTGGACGAGGCCCGGCCGGGCACCGGGCCGCGCAGCCCGGCCACGATCTTCGCCGACAAGCTCGAGGACGAGGTGGCCATCGCCCGCCAGCACGTGAGCCGGAGCCAGAAGATCACCACCGACCCCGAGGAGCTCGCCGCCCTCAACCGCATCAGCGTGCAGCTCGGGCGCGTCGGGAGCCACTACGACGACTACCAGCGCGAGACCCGCAGGATCCTCGAGCTGGCGGAGGCCGGGAACCCCACCGAGGTCGACCGCACCTCGCTCATGCGCCTCTCGGGCAGGCTCGGCGACGAGGTGCAGACCCTCGCGCAGCAGGTGGACGGGCGCATCGCGCTGCTCACCGCGAAGACGGAAGGCGCCCGCCAGCGGGCCACGCTCGTGGCCCTCGGTCTGGCGATCGTCGCCATCGGCGTGGCGTCCGTGCTCCTGGCGCTCGTGCTGTTCGCCCTGCAGCCCATCGGCAGGCTCACCGACCAGGTGCAGCGGCTCGCGGCCGGTGACTACTCGGGGCGCGTGGAGGTGCGCGGCGACGACGAGATCAGCGTGCTGGCCACGGAGTTCAACACGATGGTGGGGGCGCTGAAGGCCCGCGACGAGGCCCTCGTGGACCGCGCCGAGGAGCTCAACGTGCTCTCCCGGTACCTCGCGAGCGTGGTCGACAGCCTGCAGGAGGGGCTGTTCGTGCTCGAGGACGGCTCCATCACCCTGGCGAACCCCGCCGCACGGGAGGTCTGGCAGGTGGAGCGCGGCGGCGGCATGCCCGAGGCGCTGGACACACTGGTGGCGCAGGGGGTGTCACGCGCGGAGCTCGAGAGCCCCGGAGGACGCCTGCACGAGGTGCGCCTCACGCCGTTCGGCGAGGGCGGGTGGGTCGTCTCGGCGGCGGACATCACGGAGGCCACGCTGGCGAAGGAGCGGCTGGCGCGGAGCGAGCGGCTGGCGCTCGTGGGGCAGATGCTCGCCCAGATCACCCACGAGGTGCGCAACCCCCTCAACGCCCTCTCGCTGAACACGGAGATGCTCGGCGACGAGCTCACCCAGCTCGACCCCGGGCGGGACACCGAGGCCTGGGACATCCTGGCGCTCATCGCGAGCGAGATCGAGCGGCTCACGAACGTGACGGGCCACTACCTCCAGCTCGCGCGACGCCCGCCCGCCAAGCCCGTCCAGCAGGACCTCCTGGCTCTCGTCCGCGACGTGGAGCGCCTCCTGCACCCGGACCTGGAGGCCCACGGGGTGTCGCTGGAGCTCGATCTGCAGCCCGTGGAGCCCGTGCTCGCGGACGGCAACCAGCTCCGTCAGGCGCTCCTGAACGTGGTGCGCAACGGCATGGAGGCGGGCGCCCGGCGGATGGTGCTGCGCCTGCGGGTGACGGACGGCGACGTGGAGCTGGGCCTCCACGACGACGGGCCGGGCATGGCGGACGTGGAGAAGGCCACCGACCCGTTCTACAGCACGAAGGCCACGGGCACCGGCCTGGGCCTGGCGATCACGCGCCAGATCCTGGAGGACCACGACGGGCACGTGGTGGTCACGTCGAACCCCGGCGAGGGCACCGACATCGCGTTGGTGTTCCCGATCCGGACCTGATCAGATCGGCCCGGGACCCGGCCACCACGGCGTCATCGCGTCGCCGGCGTCCGTCGGGCAGGTCACCATCGGCGCCATGAAGATCGACGACGCCCCCGCCACGCGGGTGGCCTGGCCCGGAACGCCGGTCTGGGCATCACCGAGGTCGGTGTAGAAGGTGAAGCGGTGGCGTGCCCCCGAGAACGCCGTGCCGTCGAAGGTGCCCGTGACGGTGGACGCCCCGAACTTCCCCGTGCCGGTCGCCCCGCTGTCGCTCTCGATCTGGAATCTCCCTCCCTGCACACGCCCCGCGAGTGTGCCGGTGACGCTGCACCCGGCGCCCTTGGCGGTGAGCACGGCGTCCTCGATGCCATCGTAGAGCGCGCTCGACGACAGCCGCGCGGGGCCGCTGTCGATCACGCCCGGCAGCATGCCCTCCACGATGGTCGTGCCCTCGTCGAGCACGGTGCAGGCGTCGGTGTCGAGGCCGGGGCAGCTGGAGGGCGTGGAGAGGTCGAAGTTCAGGACCTGCGCCTTCACGGTGTCGTCCATGCACGTCGTGACGGCATCCGGCAGCGCCGCGAGCTCGGCGGCCCGGGTGATGGCAGAGGGGTTGGTGGGCGTGCCGGCGACGAGCTGCATCAGCACGATCGTGCTGTTCCCGGGCACCGAGACGTTCCACGTCCACGAGACGTCGCCCGCCGACCTGGAGAAGCTGTCGACGTCGCCGAACACGTGGGCGATCCGCGGCCGCGTGGCCGATCCACCGGTGGCGAACCACGTGTCGGCCGCAGAGGCCACCGCGTCGCCGGAGGAAGACGCGAGGATCTGGGTGCTCGACCGGGACTCCAGGAACCCTTCGAAGCGCACGGTGCCGGAGCGTGCGTTGGCGTTGTCGTTGGTGAGGACGGTGAGGAAGCGCGCGAAGCTGTCGTCCTCGGGGATGTAGATGCGCCGGGTGACCTTCAGGCCCGCGGACGTGTTGGCGAACGGGAGCTCCAGCTCGCGGCCACCACACGAGAGCGTGACATCACCGATGTCGCCGTCCACGGGGTCGCCGTTCACGAACATGCCCCCGTAGCCGGCGAAGGCGTCCGCGAGCGCGATGGAGGTGGAGCCCCCGGAGGCGGTCGTGGACGGGACCGCCGTGGTGTAGGTGGCGTTCTCGATCCAGACCATGGTGCCGACCGGGAACGGGAACGACATCGTCGAGGAGATCACCAAGCCGCCCGGCGTGGTGGAGATCGGCGTCATGACGAAGGACATCGAGGAGATCACGGTGCTGTTCACGGTCCACTCGAGCCCGCTGTCGTCGATGAGGTCGACGGAGGCGAGCGCCGAAGTGGAGAGACCGAGGAGCACGAGGGGGAGCAGGCGCAACGGAGACCTCCAGATTGGACCCGTGTTACCACTGGTGACCCGCACAACGCAACCCTGACCCCGCGTCGTGCGGGGGGACTCGAGATGCTCCTCACCGCGTTGTTCGCCGGCTGTGGCACGCCCACCGCCCCCGTGGCCCCTCCGAGCCACCCCGACGTGGTGCTCGTGACCCTCGACACGACGCGCGCCGATCGGCTGGCCCCGTATGGGTTTTCCATGGCGCGCACGCCGAACCTCTCGGACATGGCACGTGACGGCACCCTGTTCGAGCACCACTACACCACCGCACCCATCACCCTGCCGGCCCACATCTCCGTGATGACCGGCCTCGTGCCCCCGCGGCACGGCGTGCGCGACAACGGCGTGTACGCCCTGCCGGACCAGGCCACGACCCTGGCGGAGATGCTGAAGGCGCAGGGCTACGCGACGGGCGCGTTCGTCTCGGCCATGGTGCTCGACAGCACCTACAACCTCGATCAGGGCTTCGACGTCTACGACGACGATCTGGCCGCCGAGGACGACCCGCCGATGTTCATGATCCGCGACCGCCCCGGCGTGCGCACGGCCGACGCCCTGAGCGAGTGGATCCGGCCCCGCCTGGCGGCCCCCCGCGGTGAGCGGCCCCCTGTGTTCGCGTGGATGCACGTCTTCGACCCCCACCACCCCTGGGAGCCCGACCCCATCGACCGGATCCGGCTGCCGACCCCCTACGACGCCGAGATCACCGGCGCGGATCGCGCGGTGGGTCGCGTGCTCGAGGCCCTCCGGGAGGCGAACGTGCTCGACGACACCCTGGTGGTGGTGACGGCCGACCATGGCGAGAGCCTCGGTGAGCACGGGGAGAAGACCCACGCCGTGTTCATCTACGACTCCACGATGCACGTGCCGCTCATCATGCGCTGGCCGGGCCACGTGCCCGCAGGGCTCCGCGTCACGGAGACCACGAGTGCGGTGGACATCGTGCCCACCGTGCTCTCGCTGCTCGGCCTGCCGGCGGCGGACGTGGACGGGTTGGACGTCAGCCCCACGTTCGCGGGGGCCGCCCTGCCGGAGCGCGAGGTGTACATGGAGTCCATGCTCTCGGAGCGGGGCTTCGGCATGGCGCCCCTGCACGGCGTCCGGCGCGGGGAGGACGTGTTCATCCGCGCCCCGCGGTCCGAGCGCTACGACGTGGCCGTGGACCCGCGCCAGCTCCACGACCTCCACCCCGAGGCCCCAGCGCCCGGCCTGGTCCTCGACGAGGCCCTGCAGCGCATCCTGGACGCGAGCTCGGCCCGGGCGCTGACCCCCGAGGCAGACCCCCAGAATGCCGCCACCGAGGAGACCCTGATGGCCCTCGGCTACCTCGCTCCGGCCTCTGACCGGGCGGCCGTACAGGGCATGGACCCGAAGGACGGGCTCCCGCTCCACACGCTCCTGGAGGACGCCCGGCACCTCGTGCAGGCCGGCGACACGGAGGCGGCGGAGGTGAAGCTCGCGGAGCTCCTGGAGAAGACGCCCGCCAACACCTCCGCCCTCAACGTGCTCGCGATGATCCACGCCCGCAAGGGGCGCCCGAAGCTCGCGGAGGCGACCTGGAGGAGCTCGCTCGCCGCGGACCCCAGGCAGTACCGGGTGTACCTGTCCCTCGCCGACCTCGCGCGCCGTCGGAAGGACTACGCGGGCGCGCGGGCCCACGTGGAGCAGGCGATGACGATGGTCCCCGACCTCGTGGAGGGCATGGTGGCCCTCGGCGTGCTGGCCCACCTGGAGGGCGATGCGGCCGGCGCGGAGGCATGGCACGCGAAGGCCACGGCCGTGGACCCCGAGAACGTCCGGATCTGGCGCGACATCGGCGACCTCCGCTTCCGGCAGGAGCATTGGGACGAGGCCATCACCCACTACGAGCGGGTGCTCGCCAGCTCGCCGCGCGACCATCGCGCCCGGCTCCACCTGGGGACCTCGCACCTGCGGGCCGGGCGGCCCGAGGCGTCGCTGCCGCACTTCGAGAAGGCCGCCGCCCTGCGACCGGACCACTGGATGGCGCCCTACAACGCGGCCTGCGGGCTGGCGCTCCTGGGTCGGTCCGAGGAGGCCCTGGTGAAGGTGGAGGCGGCCGTGGCGGCGGGCGACGTGCCCCGGAAGGCCCTCCTCCTCGACCCGGACCTCACGTCGATCCGCCAGGAGCCCCGGTTCCAGGCGCTGCTCGCGAAGCTCGCGCAAGAGAAGGTCGATGCGCGGGGAGCGACGCCCACCCTCGGCATCCTGCCGCCGCAGTCACACCAGGCGCCGGGCCGGTAGCGGAGGTCAGTCCTGCCCCGTGTTCATCAACAGCACCGTGCAGGTCGAGGTGGAGCCCTCGAGCCCCACCCGCCCTCCGATCACGAACGCGCTCGAGTCGACGACCGGCACCTGGTGGATGTGGCCGACGCCCACCGGTAGCTCGACGGCCGAGACCCGCCAGGGGACGGTGGGGTCACCCAGGGGGAACACCTCGATGGACGACAGCGCGCCATCATCGTCGAGGCCCCCGGCCACCACCAGCAGGTCGCCTACGACGAAGGTCCCGGGTGTGACGCGGGCCTCCAAGAGCTCGAGCGTGAACGCGAAGGGACCCGGGGCCTGCAGGTCTGCGGCGAGCACGCCCGGCAGGGCCTGCCCGCTCCGCCCCAGCCCGCCCGCGAGGAACACGCGGGAGCCGTGCACAGCGAGTCCGTGGTGGGTGCGCGGTTCGTCGAGCGTGAGCTCCCAGGGCTCCCAGCCCGTGATCGCGTCACCTTCGAGCACGGCCCGCACGCTCATCGTGGACGCGTCGCCCGTCGGGGTGCGCCCGCCCACCGCGACGAGCGCGCCGTCGATAACGGCCGCCTGGATGTGCCAGAGCGCCTCGGGGAGCGGAGCCTCGGTGCGCACGTCGGTGAAGGAGCCGCTGGCCGGGTCGAACACCCCGGAGATCACGTCGGTGACCCAGTGCTCTGCGCCGATGTCGCCATCGCCGAAGTCCACGAGCCCACCGAGCAGATAGACCCGCTCACCGAGGGCTGCGATGCCGTGGCCAGCCCGCGCCTCGGGGAGCGTCCCGGTCTGCCAGGCGCCCACGGAGTGGCCCTGGACGGCGGCGTAGAAGAAGTCGCCGTGCGCGCGCTGCGCCTCCGCACCCGGGAGCCCGAAGTCGAGGCCGCCGGTGGCGAGGATCCACGGTGAGCCCGCCACATCGACCCGGACGGTGCCGAGGTGGTCGCGCTCGGCCGGCAGGTCCGGGCACGAAGAGCTCTCGATGGACGCCAGGCAGGTCTCACTCCAGAAGAGCGCGAAGTCACCACACGGGCTCGGGTGGCCACAGGCGAGGAGCAGTGCGAGCAGCATGGGACCCGGTCTCAGGCGGGCTGGGCGCGCGAACGCATCGCCACCACCACGGCACCCACGACCACGGCGAGGAACAGCGCGCCCACCACGAGGAGCGCGATCCCGAGGAGCGGCCGGTAGAACACCCAGGCGACGCCCATCGTGGGGAGCCCGCACGCGAGCGAGCCCGCCCCGGCGACCACGAACATCATGCAGCCCGCCATCTCACCGAAGAACGGGATGATGTCGGCCATCACGCGGAGCGGCCCGAGGATGGACATCAGGCCCACGAAGATGATGCCGAGCCCGAGGGGCCGGAGGATCCAGGTGAGCACGTTGTTCGCGGACTCCTGGGCAGCGAACATCTCGTCCATGCCCTTGGTGCCCATCGCCAGATCGTGCACGGCGTAGCCGTTGGACGTGGCGTACCGGCCGAGGCTGTTGCCGGTCTGCTTGCCGAGCACGCTCACCGGGCCGGGCGTGATGGACTCGAAGCCCACGCGCACGTCGCCCACCTTCGGCTTCGCGGGGTCGCCGAGGTAGAGCATGCCACCCGACACCGCCACCCCGTCCGCGGAGTCCTTCCACGCCGTCCGGGCCAGGAACTCCGCCGTGTAGGGCACGGATCGGGCACCCGAGAGCATGTTCTTCAGCGTGTCGTCGAGCTGGAACGCCCCCACCTCCACGACCTTCGCGGTCTCCTTCGTGCTCTGGTGCGGCATGGCGGACGGGTTGTCGTGGCCAGCGTCGTTGTAGCGCTTGCTGTCGAGGAGCTTCTCGCTCCACACCTTCTCGTAGGAGTACTCCTTCACGGTCTTCTTGCCGCCGCCGAGCTTCTTCTCGCTCCGCGACTCCACGTTCTCCTTCCACTGGAACATCTCGACGTTCCGGATGAGCACCAGGGCCGGGACCTCCACGCCGAAGGTGGCGTCCTTCAACACCTCGCCGGTGGTGGCCTGACCGTTCACGTGCACGAGGCGCCCGTCGTTCCCGGCAGCCACGCTGGCGGCGTCGACGTGGATGGCGCTCGACGCGCCCTCGGCGATCGCGGCCGCGGTCTTCACGGCGCGGCCCTCGTTCCAGAACAGGAGCATCGGGCCCACGAGCAGCAGCACGAGCCCGAACAGGACGCCGAACAGCGAGCCCGCGAGACGGCTGAAGAATCCCTGGCTCTCGACTTCGGTGGACATCGGGCACCTCCCGCGCCCTGATACCGCGTCCACACCCGATGAGCATTCGCAGCGGTGGCTGGGCACGGTGGGGCACGACGTGCTACGCTGTTGCAGCTCCGTTTTTCTCTTTGTGCGAGCGTTCTATGTTGCTGCTGTCCTCCGGTTCCCGCCTGGGCCTCCTCTGCGCCGCGATCGGTCTGTCGCTGGCCTGCACCACCCCGGCGTTCCAGGC
>JACKEQ010000047.1 GCA_020632885.1 Alphaproteobacteria bacterium
GAGCCGCGAGGTCGGGTCGCTCCGCGAGGTCTGCCGCGCGAACGCCGGGGACATCGCGGCGTGGAGCAAGGTGTGTGACGCCCCCAAGATCCGTCTCCTGCTCGAGCGGAAGGTGGGGGTCAAGGTCCCGCTCCGGACCCTCCAGCGCTTCCTTCGCGAAGACCTCCCCGACGGGGAGTCCCACGGCACGGTCCGCATCGACGACCCCGATCCGGGGGTGCTCGAGTTCGACTTCCTGGAGGTCGGAACGTTCGTCGACATCGGGTCGGGCGAGAAGCGCGTGCTGTTCGCTGCCCTGATGACGGCGTCGGTGAGCCGCCACCAGTTCCTCTGGCCCTGCCTCACTCAGGACCGAGACGCCGTGATCGAGGCCCTCGAGGAAGGGTTCCGCTTCTTCGGCGGCGTGTTCCCCATGCTTCTCCCGGACAACTGTTCCCCCGTGGTCGACCGCGCCGACCCGGTGGACCCGAAGCTGAACCTGTGGTTCGTCGAGTACGCCCAGTCGCGCGGGTTCCAGATCGACCCCGCGCGAGCGCGCAAGCCCAAGGACAAGGCGCGCGTGGAGCGTCAGGTTCGTTTCGCCCGTCGGGATTGCTTCGGAGGCAAGTCGATCACCAGCCTCCAGGACGCTCGTGATCTCGCCGTCGCATGGTCGCGGGACTCCGGGATGCGCGTCCACGGCACCACGCGCCGGCGCCCCCTCGAGGACTTCGAGGCCCTCGAGCGCGGCGTCTTGCTCCCCTTGCCAGAGGAGCCCTACGACACGCCCAAGTGGCTTACGCTGACGGTCGGTCACGACCACGCCCTCGTCATCGAGCAGGCGCTCTACTCCGTCCCCTACACGCTCGGGAAATGCCAGCTGCGCGTCCGCGTCGATCGGGTCCAGGTCAAGATGTACCTCAACCGGACGCTCGTGAAGATCCACCCGCGGCAGCCGATCGGTGGGAGGCACATCGATGCTGCCGACGTGCCCGAGGGGTTGCGCGCTCTGGTAAAGCGGGACTGCACCACGTTGTTCGAGAAGGCCGCGGCGCACGGGCCCGCTGTCGAGGAGTACGCGCGGCGACTGGCCGAAGGTCCTCTGCCCTGGTCCCGCATCCGCTTCGTCTACCGGCTGCTGGGGTTGGCTGGTGAATACGGCGGGGCGGCCATGGAGGAGGCGTGCTGCCGGGCCCTGGAGCTGGCGGTCGTCGACGTCACGCGCATCCAGCGCATGCTCGAGAAGGGTCTCGTGAGGCGCGGAATCGTCCCCGTGCGACCACCCCCGGAGCCCAGCGGAACCGTCCTGCGGTTCTCCCGGTCCAAGAGCGAGTTCGCCATCGAGGGAGGTCCCGATGCTTCGGCATGAGCCCTCCCGGGACCTGATCGCCGTGATGAAGTCCCTCAAGCTCGGGAAACTGCTGCCCACGCTGGCCGAGCGGTTCCGCATCGCCGAGGAGCGGGGCCTCACCCACCAGGACGCTCTGCTGATGGTGCTGTCCGACGAGGTCCAGCGGCGCGACCAGGCCCGCATCGAGACGCGCGCGCACCAGGCGGGGCTGCACCCCACACAGGTGTTCGACGCGTGGGACCCCACGTCGGATGTCACCTACGATCGCCGGCTCCTGGACCGCCTGCGCACCCTGGAGTTCGTCGAGCGGCACCACCACGTCCTACTGATGGGACCGGTGGGCGTCGGGAAGACGATGCTGGCGCAGGCGCTGGGGCGGATCGCGATCGACGCGGGGTTCACCGTGCGCTTCCTGGGCGCCGACGCGCTGTTCCTGATGCTGCGCGCGAGCCGCCTCGACGACACCTACCGCGACGAGCTGCGGCGTCTGACGCGGTACGACGTGCTGATCATCGACGACTTCGCCCTGCGTCGTCTGACGGACGAGGAGACGATGGACATGTACGAGATCGTGGTGGCGCGGCACCAGGTCGGTTCGATGATCGTGACATCGAACCGCGCGCCGGAGGAGTGGTTGGCCCAGCTGTCCGACCCCCTGCACGCGCAGGCCCTGGTCGACCGGTTCCAGAACAACGCGTACGACCTCGTGGTGGACGGCCCGTCGTACCGGAAGCGTCAGAAGCCGTCGTCCGGCACCTGAAAATCCGGCCAGCGCCGAGGCGTGGCAGGGCGTCACGCCACGGCGCGAGCCCTATGGACGCTGGCGCCCTGTGGACGATGTGGACGGCCCGCCCCGCGCCCGCGCAGGGGCTCCACGTGATCGACGGCCGCCCACAACGCCCACAGGACTTGGACAACCCGGCCGCGAGGGGTCAACGACGGGCCCACGTCGGCGAGCCGGGTTGCCCACAGCGCCCACAGGGCCTGCTGCGAGACAAGAGGGATGGGCTGCATTCTCCTCGTGCGAGGCTCTCCGCGTCTGCGACGCGATGCCGGCACAGAGGGAGCCGACCTTGCCCACGTCCGGGAACGGCATTCGACCTGGGGGGGTCAATGATCGTGGCGCGGAGGCGGGTCAATGACCGTGGCGCTTGACAACCTCGCCTGACACTCCGCGGTGCTCCGCGGTGCTCCGCGGTGCTCCGATGCTTCGCGTTGAAAAGACACCATCGAAACACGATCCGCCGCAGACGCACTACGGACCAGGGTCCGGTGGCCGCCACATGAAGCGCGATGCGGCAGAGCCCGGGATGATGGGCTGTCCCGTCTTCAACGCGAAGCATCGGAGCACATCGGAGCACCGCGGAGGAGGATCCTGGAGGAAGAGACCTCACGGTTTCGGGCAGGCCTGTCTCACGGCCCGGACAACAGCGCCTCCAGCGTCTCGAGGGTCGTGTCCGGCAGCGACGCCCACCGCGCCTGCCTGAGCGGCTCCTTCGCCACCACGGGGACCTCTGGAGGCGGCGGGTCCCCGTCGCGGAACACCGCCGTCGTGGAGCCCGTGAGGACCGCCCAGGAGCCCGCGGCCACCTCGCGCTCCGGGAGCTTCAGCGAACCCCGCTGCACGAGCACCACGGACGTCTGGCCCTGCTCGGCCACCACCAGCGCCACGTCCGACCCTACGGCCTCCGCGCCCGCGACCCCGAGCACCCCGGCGACACGGACCCGCCGCACGGTCGGCACGGCCTCGGCGACCTGGACGACCGGCGGGGGTGCGATGACGGTCGTGGGCACGGTCGTCGCCCGCGGAGCCAGCCAGACCGCCAGCACCGCGGCCGCCGCCAGCACCACGACCACGACCGGCCACACCGGGCGCCCCCGGGCCATGCGGGCCTCCAGGCGGGCGGCGACAGCGTCGACCTCCGCCTCGTCCACCGGCAGCGGGTGACGGTCCAGGTGGTCCTCCACGAGGTCCGCCAGGACGTCCGACTCCCCCGCCCTCCCCACGATCTCGTCCGCTGGCTCGCCCATCACCCGTCTCTCCCGAACAGTTCCTGCACCGACCACCCGAGCTCCGCGAGGAGCCCGTGCAGACGGCCCTTCAAGCGCCGCTTGGCGTTCTCGAAGCCCGTGGCGTCGAGCCCGATCGACGCACCGACCTCCTCCGCCCGCACCCGCCCCTTGCCGAGGTGCTTCTGGAGCGCCCAGGCCGCGAACACCGACCGCTCCTCCTCGCTCAGCGCCTCGATGAGCTCCATCTGGCGGACCTCCCCGGTCGTCGGGGTGGCCGGCTCCACAGCCTTCAGGTGCTCGTGCAGCCGCCGGTCCCGATCCACCGTCCGCCACCAGTACGCACAGTCGTCGCGCACGATCGTCCGCATCAGGGCCTCGATCGTCCCCTTCGCGGGGTCGTGGCGCTTCCGGGCCTTCTCCCAGGCCCCGAACACCACGTCCTCGGCGACCTGGGCGGGCAGGCCCCTGCCCATCGCGTAGCGCACCTGCGACGCGAGGAAGGCGCGGTCTGGCGGCGCGTGGCTCAGGGGCGGTGCCCGACGACGACGGGATGCACGACGACGCCGATCCCCGCGCTGGGTGCCGGCAGCTTCGCCTGGGCCGCGACCGTGTCGGCCACGCACCAACCCACGCGCAGCCCGGTGGACGTCTCGAGGGGCTCTGCGCGGGTCACCGTGCCGTCCGGGCCCACCATGAGCTTGAGCTGCACGTAGCCCCAGAGACCGTCCGCACATCCGCTCACGTCGACCGCGTCGACCGCAGCGGCGAGGGCGTCCCCGTCGACGTCACCCAGCACCCGCGTCTCCGGGAGCCTCGGCAGGAACCCGCAGGTGGCGTGGTCCGCGACGGTCAGGCAGACGTCCCGGAGCTCGCTGTCCTCGGGTGCCGCCCGCAGCGCCGCGACGACCTGGGACGCGAGGTCCTCACGGGCGCGCTCCGCCTCGGCCTCGGTCGACCCGCCCGTCGCGGCCTGGCGCTCCGCTGCCGCCCAGCGGTCCATCCCGGCCTGGAGGTCGGCGGGCACGTCCATGGGTGGCAGCTCGAAGCTCAGGACGGTCTTCCGGCGCTTGCCCACGGCGAAGGCGACCATCGGCCGGTGGCCCGGCGCCCCCACGACCAGCCGGACAGGTCGGTTCCGCTCGATGGCGCGCTGGGAACCGTCCGCCATGTACAGGAGATCGGTCGTCCATCGGCCCGTCTCGCTGTGCACCCGGTGCCGGTCGCCGTCCTCGAGCGGCCGCACGAAGGCACCGGGGATCGGCCGCCCCTTCATGTCGGTGACGCGGACCTCCAGCGTGCCCTGGGGCTCCACCGGCGGGAGATCCCGCCAGGTCCCCTGCGACGGAGCAGTGCCAGCCGGGCTGGACGGGGGCACGGCCCACGCGAGGGGCTCGCCCACCGCGCTCCTCACGACGGGCGGCAGCTTCTCGTGGAGCAGCGGGTCGAGCACCCCCACGGTCGCCGCGAGGTCACCGTCCGCGAAGCCCGTCTCGGTGTACGTCCCGACCGCGAGGAGCCACGCCGCCCGCGCGCCGACGGCGTCCTCGCAGCCCTCCGTCGCACAGGTCTCGAGCTGGGCGCGAGCCTCGGGCAGTGCGGCCGCGAGGTCGTCGGGCGTAGGCTGGGCGAGCGCGGACACGAGCAGGGCGAGCATGGCATCTCCAGGTCGAGAGGGTCGGGATTCGCTCCCGATGCCCTTCTCTGCTCGGGGTCGAGGAAACCGCGGTGGTGGATCGAAGTTTCCCGACTATCCCCGCTGGACCGCGGATACGGATCGCCAGGAGCGCCCATGCCCGACGTGATCTTCCAGCCCGAGAGCCACGCGTTCGTCGTCCGCGACGGCGACGACGTGGTGGGCCGACTCGCCTACCACCAGCACGGCGACGTGCTCGATGCCTACACCACCTGGGTGCGCCCGGACCGACGGGGTCGCGGGGAGGCCGCCGCCCTCGTGGAGGCCCTGCTCGACCACGCGCGCCGCGAGGGCCTCACGATCCGGCCGTCCTGCTGGTACGTCGCCAAGGTCATGCGCGCGGACCCCACCGCCAGCGAGCTCCTGGCGCGCTGAGCCCCGTCACCACGGGATCGGCGCACCGTCCCACGCGAAGAACCCCCCGCTGTCGTCGGCGCCGAGCCCATCGGTCACCTGCAGCAGGTAGCGTGCGGCCTCCTGCCGCGAGAACACGCGTCCCGCGTACCCCTTCGTGAACGGCCGCGACAGGTCGGTGTCCACGGTCCCCGGGTGGTAGGCGACCGCCACGACGTTCGGGGCCCGCCGACGCAGCTCGACCGCGAGCGTGCGGGTGAGCTGGTTCAGGGCGGCCTTCGAGGCACGGTACCCGTACCAGCCACCCAATCCATTGTCACCGATGCTCCCCACGCGCGCCGAGAGGTTCACCACGACGGCCGGGTCGGTGTGCCGGAGGAGCGGCAGCACGGCCTGCACGACAGCGATGGGCCCGAAGGCGTTCACCGCGAAGACGTCGTGCAGCACGCGGGGATCGAGGTCCTCCAGCCGCTTCTCCGGCCGCATGCCGGGCCCGTGCAGCACGCCGGCGACGTTGTAGACGCGATGCAGACGGTCCGTGAGCCCGGCCACCCGACCGCCCAGCTCCGCAAGGCTCGCAGGATCCGCGAGGTCGAGCGGGACGACGTCCACACCCACGAGATCGGACGCCTCGACCCGGCGAACGGCAGCGATGACGCGCACGTCACGCGCGAGGAGCTCGTCCACGAGGGCACGTCCGACCCCCCTGCTGGCTCCGGTCACGAGGGCACACGGTGTCATCCCACCTCCTCGCCATGAACATATTATGGACAGCTAAGTTGTTCACAAGATCGGAGGCACCGTGTTCGGACTGTTCAAGAAGGACCCTGTCAGGAACCTGGAGCGTCAGTACGCCGAGGCGCTCGAGAAGGCCGAGCGCGAGCTCGCACGCTCGGGAGACCGCGCGCTCCACGGCCGCCTGGTGACGGAGGCCGAGGCCATCGGCCGACAGCTGGACGAGGCGCGAGCGACCCGCGACGCACCGTGATAAGTAGAGGTTCAACCGCCCTTGCAGAACGGGTGGTCGGGCTCGACGTCGCAGGCCTTGTCGTAGTACGACTTGCTCGTCTCGGCGTTCGGGCCGCCCGCGATCTCCGTGGTGGTCCACATCTGCCCGACCTCCGCGCAGGACTTGAAGTCCTGGAGGAGGTCGCACGCCTTCTCGAACATCTCGAGGGCCTTCTGCGAGCTCTTGGGGACACCGTCTCCACGGCGGAGCTGCGTGCCGCCCGTGAAGCACGCGCGACCCTCGCCCGCGTCGCAGCCCTTTTCGAGGGCAGCAGCGGCAGCACGCTTGTCGACGCGCCCGCCCTCGCCGGAGAGCTTGAGGAACCCGAGCTCGTAGCAGGCGGTGCCGAGCCCCTCGTCGCACGAGACGGTCACGTAGGTCTCGAAGGCCTCGGGGTGGGCCTTCCGGCCTCCGACCATGTCCGGCTCGAACTCCATGGCGAGGAACGCACACCCGCGGGGGTCCTTCTGCGCGCAGAGCTCGTGGGCCTCGGCCACCGACGTCGGCAACCCGCCCTCGCCGACCCCTCCCCCGCCACAGGCGAGCAGGAAGGCGACCAGGGTACCGGCGAGCAGGGCGTGTGGACGGGGGGTCATCCCGTCACGCTACCACGACCCAGGCCCACGGAATCCCGGAGCCGCCACACGGCTGCGCGCAGGTTCTGCTGCATCCTCTCCAACCCGAGGGGTGGCCGGACCGCCAGGGCCTCCAGGGCCCGACCCGCCGTGCGCGCTTCCCCGAGGAGATCGTCGACGGCCTGCTGGGCCCGCTCCCGGTCGGGTCTGACGCCCTCCATGCCCCAGAGCTTGCGCTCCGGATGGGCCCGCGGGAGGCCGAGGGCCCGCTCGACGCGGTCCAGAGCCCCGGGATCGATGGCGGGGAGCGCCAGGCCCTCCGCGAGCACCGAATAGCTCGCGATGGCCGCGCGACGACGGTCCAGCAGGGCCTGCAGGTCGGTGTCCGAGGTGTCTGCCCCCACGTAGATGCGCGTAGTCAGCGTGGCCACCACGTTCCGGAGGCTCGTCAGACGGTCGATGTCCAGGGTGGACGACCACACCAGCCCGACGGTCCGCTCCAGGGCGTCCGAGGCCTCCGTGCCGCCCGTCCGCCCGGCCACTGCTCGGTGGAGCTCCCGCCAGAACCCCGGTCCCCGCGCCTGGAGCCTGCAGGACCGGAGGTGGGCCGTGGCCACCCGCATCCCACGGACAGCGCCATCTCCGAGCCACATCGCGCTCAGCGCATTCTCGGCGTCCACCGTCGCGAGGGTCGCGAGCCACGCCGCCCGGTCTCCCGTCGCGTACGCCTCCGCCGCGGCGAACGCCTTCCCCAGCGCCACTCTGGCGCCCGCGACCCCGGGATCGGCCGTGCGCTCCAGCCGGACGGCGTCCCGTGCCGCGTCCAGCGCGCGTTCCCAGGCCTCCAGGGCCTCGGGGACCAGGGAAACGGCGAAGGTGGCCTCCGACCACGCGGCCTCGCCCCCCGATTCCACCTCGGGCTCCAGGGCGGCCGCGGCCAGCTCGAGCTCCGAGATGCGCCGGGCGTGCTCCATGGCCCGCATCCCCGCCTCCATCGCGGCGCGTCCACGCGCCTCCCGCTCGTCGGCGTACCGCCCGCGGAGCCCCAGCAGGACGCGCTCGAAGCTCCATCCGTCCAGCGCCACGACCTCCCGCCTGAGCTCGGCGACCTCCCCCTCCAGCTGGACCTGCGCGTCCTCCGCGTCGCCGAGGGTCGCCAGCGCCTCCACCCACCGCGCGAGGGCCTCACGATCGACGGCCACCCGCAGGACGGCCCCGCGGAGCTCGCCGTTCAGCGAGGCAGCCGGGCGGCCCTCGCCTTCTCGGCAGCACCGCGCATCAGGAGCTCCGCCACACCGACGACCGTGCGGTTCACCACGTACTCCATCGGGTGATCGTCCGGGATCCACTCGTTGAACGCGCCCATCGAGGGACCGCACCAGATCTGGTAGTCGCGCTTCCGGGCGGGGTCACCCATCCGGGCCCAGCGGGACGTCATCCCGAGGTACCAGCGGAACGTCAGCGCCATCCGGTGGTTCGGGCGCTCGAGCGCCTTCTTCACCTGCTGGGGGTCGCGCTGCTCCCAGTAGGCCCGCGTCTCCTCCCACACCTCGTCGAGGGGACGCTGGAAGATCTGCTTCTCGAGTCTGCTTCGCTCGGCCTCGGGCAGCGCGTCGAGGTCGCCGACCGACTTGTAGAGGTCGTAGAGGCGCTGGGCGCGCTGGGCGTACATCGAGCCGCGCGAGAGCACCTGGACCTTGGCGCCGATCTCGAACATGTCGGGCGCAGGTCCGCTCGCGACGTCCGCGCTGCCGGCCTCGCCGAGCATGCGCTTCACCTCCTCGGACGTGCCGGCCTCGCGGGTCGCCTGGTTCACCGAGCCCGTGAGCACGTAGTCCGCACCCATGGCGAACGCGCCCCAGATGGACGTCGGTGTGCCGAGGCCGCCCGCCGCCCCCACGAACACGGGCCAGTCGGGCCGGGCGAGCGCGTCGCGGAGGGCCAGCATCTGCGGGAGGATGACGGGCAGCGCGCGGTGGTCGGTGTGCCCGCCGCTGTCGGCCTCCGCGGTGAGCGCCGTGGCGATGGGGACCTGCCGGGCGAGCTCGAGCTGCTCGGCGGTGAGCTCGCCCTGGGCCACGAGCTGCTGGAGCATGGCGTCCGGCGCGGGCTGGAGGAAGCGACTGGCGACCTCCGTGCGGCTGATCTTCGCGAAGACCCGGTTGGGACAGACGATCCGACCGTTCTCCCGCCGGATGCCGTGGAGCCGGTAGCGGACGACGGCGTTCGTCAGACCCATGTACGCGGACGCGCTGATGGTGCGCACGCCGTGCTTCAGGAAGAGGTCGACGGTGGCCTCCTCCACGGCGGGCTCGTTCGGGTTGTGCAGGAGGTTCGCGCCCCAGGCGCCGGTCGCTCGGGAGGCGATGTCCGCGAGGGCCGCGTCCACCGCGGGGAGCGGGAGCCCTCCGGCGCCGAAGAAGCCGATGAGCCCGGCGTTGCTCATGGCGACGACGAGGTCCACCGACGCGATGCCACCCGCCATCGCACCCGCCACGTAGGCCCACTTCACGCCGACGGTCTGGCGGAAGGCCGCGCTGCCGAGGTCCTCGGGGCCCAGGGGGTCCACGAGGCCCACCACGGGGAGCTGCCCGATGCCGGGTCCGTGCACGCCGTCGTGGTGGTAGCGGACGGTGCCGTCGACGTCGCGGACGGCCACGATGGGACGATCGAGGGCCGCGATCGCCGCCTCGCGCGGCACCGGCGGACCCGCGGGGCGGAACTGGGGACCCGTGTCGGTGGCCGCCAGCGGCGGGAGGTCGACCTCCTCGTCGACGATGGCGACGTCCGACCAGCGCACGGCCAGGCGGGCGCGCGAGCCCGCGCGGGTGACGCTGACCTCGAGCCCGTCGTCGGCCAGCATCACCTCGGCCACGGCGGGGTCACCGAGGACGGCGAGCAGCGGCCCGCGGCCCAGGGTCTCGAAGGCCTCCTGCAGGCCGCCGCCGTCGCTCATGAAGTCTTCGGGGTCCCCGCCAGCAGGGCGGATCCGGACCGCCATGGCGCCGTAGGCGGCGAGCGCGTCGAAGTGGGCAGCGAGAGACATCGGGCGACCTCCGGCCGCCCGGTAACCTCCCGACCCCGTCAGTGGTGGTGGTGGCCGTCGGGACCGTGGGGGTGACCGTGGGCCTTCTCCTCGTCGGTCGCCGCGCGGATGGCGGTGATCTCGATGTCGAAGTGCAGGGTCTGGCCGGCCAGCGGGTGGTTCATGTCGATGAAGACGTGCTGGTCGTCGACGTCCGCGATCCAGATCGGCATGGCGTGGCCGTCGGGGGTCTGCGCCATGAGCTGCACGCCGGCCTGCAGCGGGATGTCGGGCGGGAACTCGCCCTTCGGGACGGGCTGCGGGTCGTTCCCGTCGTGCTCGCCGTAGCCGTCGGCGGGCGCCACGTCGGCCTTGAACTTCGCACCCACGGCCTTGCCGGCCATCTGGCTCTCGAGGCCCGGGACGATGTTGCCCGCCCCGTGGAGGTACGGGAGGGGCTCGCCACCACGGGAGGAGTCGAGGACCTGGCCCGCATCGTCGGTGAGGGTGTAGTGGAAGGTGACGACGTGGCCGTCGGCGATCGTGGACATGACTCTCTCCCGGGCGTCCGGAGATCCGTCTCCGGGTCCTCCGCGTAACCCCTGGGAGTCGAGGGGCATACGAAACAGCGAGGGAGGCATCATGCTGAAGAAGACCATCGCGCTCACCCTGCTCGTCCTGTCCGCCTGTGGGCACGCCAGCGCGGGCGGAGAGCGTCCGAAGCCGACGCGGGCGGACAGGATCGAGAAGTCCGACGAGGCGTGGAAGGAGGCGCTCTCCGCCGAGGAGTACCGGATCCTCCGGCAGGCCGGCACGGAGCGGGCGTTCACGGGCAAGTACTGGGACGACCACGCGCCCGGGGTCTACGTGTGCGCGGGGTGTGGGCTGGAGCTCTTCAGCAGCACCGACAAGTTCGACTCCGGCACGGGCTGGCCGTCGTTCAGCAAGCCCATGGCGTCCGACCGGGTCGACGAGCACAGCGACGTCTCGTACGGCATGGTGCGCACCGAGGTCGCGTGCGCACGGTGTGGTGGGCACCTCGGGCACGTCTTCCCCGACGGTCCCCGCCCGACGGGTCTCCGCTACTGCATCAACGGCAACGTGCTCGACAAGCAGCCGCTGCCCGAGGCGAAGCCGAAGCCCTGACGACGGTCAGCGGCCGAGGGCGGCCTTCCGCTCGGCCAGGGCGGCCTGGAGGAGCTCCCGGACCTCAGGACGCTGGAGGTCGGCGAGCGTGCGGACCTTCACGTGACGCATGGCGGCGCCCGTGCCCTCCAACAGGCCCGCGGGGTCGGGCAGGCCGGCACCACGATAGAAGCCTAGGTTCACCCAGCCCTTGTACGGAATGACGTACGAGTGGCTCTCGGACATCTTCTTCGGCCCGACGCCCCAGGAGACTGCCCGGTCGCCGAGACGGACGACCTCGACGACGTCGGGGTGCACCTCCCGCACCAGCTCCCGTGCGGCGAGCACCAGGGTGTGCAGGGCGGGCTCTGTCTCGGCCAGCAGCTCGTCGAGCGTCCCGGTCCGGGCCTTCGTCATCTCGCGCCTCCGTCGTGTCCGCGGCCGCCAGGATAGCAGGCCCGATGCGCTACGAAGGCACCCTGTACCGCCCGCCGTCCGAGGCCGACAGCTACATCGTCCAGGCCACGCTCGGCTGCTCCTGGAACGCCTGCGTGTACTGCGACATGTACCGCACGAAGTCCTTCCGCGTGCGCCCGCTCGCCGAGACCCTCGCCGACATCACCCTCGCCGGACAGGTCCTGCGCGGGCGGGTCCGGAAGGTGTTCGTGGCCGACGGTGATGCGCTGATCCTGGACCTCGACCACTGGCTCCCGATCCTCGACGCCGCCCGCGAGAAGCTCGGTCCCCTCTCCCGGGTCAGCTGCTACGCGACCGCCCGCAACGTGCTCGAGAAGTCGGACGCGGAGCTCGAGACCCTCGTCCGGCACGGGCTCACGCGGCTCTACATCGGGCCGGAGTCCGGCGACGACGTCACCCTGAAGCGCATCGCCAAGGGCGCCACCCACGCCGAGCACGTCGAGGCCGCGCGGAAGGCCCACGCCGCCGGGATGGAGCTGTCGGTCATCGCGCTGCTCGGCGCGGGCGGGGTGGAGCGCTCCGAGGTGCACGCCGAGCGCACGGCGGAGCTCGTCACCGCGATGGACCCCGCGTTCTTCGCTGCGCTGAGCCTCACCGTGGTCCCGGGGACGCCGCTCGCGAAGCTCCAGGACCGCGGCGCCTTCGTGCTGCCCGATGTCCCCGGCCTCCTGCGCGAGCTCCGCACCCTGGTCGCCCACGCGCGTCCCACCGACGCCCTGTTCCGGACGAACCACGCCAGCAACCACCTCCCCCTCGCCGGCCGCCTCCCCCGCGACGGCCAGCGCATGGCGTCCCTCATCGACGCGGCCCTCGCCGGTGCCGTGCGCCTGCGTCCCGAGCATCTTCGCGGTCTCTGAGGGAACCGGCGGAAGCCTGCGACGTCAGACCTCCGCATCCCGGAGGTCTCCCATGCAGCGCTGGCACATCAGCATCGTCCTCGCGGGCGCGACCGTCGTCGCGGCCGCCCTCGCTCCCCGCCTGTTCCCGCGCGCAGCCCCGCGCGTCTTCGAGCCCACCGTGGAGCCCGTCGTGGTCGCGCCGCCAGCGCCACCGCCCGTCGTCGACGCGCCCCCCCGCCACGTGGACGTCGTCCTCGCCCTCGACACGTCCGGCTCCATGGACAGCCTGCTGGACGGCGCCCGCGCCCGCCTCTGGGACATCGTGAACACCGTGGACGCGGAGGACCCCGAGGCCGAGCTCCGCGTCGCGCTCATCGCCTTCGGCTCGCCGCGCTGGGGTGCCGAGAACGGGTACGTGAAGATCCTGCAGCCCCTCACGGACGACCTCGACAGCGTCTACACCGCGGCCTTCACCCTCACGACCAACGGCGGCGACGAGTACGTCGGGACCACCGTGAAGACCGCGCTGGACGACCTGGCCTGGACCCCCGAGGGCAACCCCGACGACCGGCGTCTGCTGTTCATCGCGGGCAACGAGGGCGCCTACCAGGGCCCCCACGACCCCGACGCGATGGCCCGACTGGCCCGGTCCCGCGGGGTGATCGTGAGCACCCTGTTCGCCGGGACCGACGCCGGGGGTCGCAGCCAGGGCTGGCACACCGTCGCCGAGGCGGGTGGCGGGAAGTTCCTCACCGTGAACGCCGAGGACAGCGCGCGTGGTGTCGCGTCCACCCCGTACGACGCCGAGATCCAGCGCCTGAACGAGACCCTCAACGGCACCTACGTGGCGTGGGGCTCGGCGGGTGCACAGAAGCTCGGCGAGCTCCGGGCCAACGACGACAAGGCGGGCACGATGGGAGCAGGGAGCCTCGTGAGCCGGATCGCCGCGAAGGGCGGGAAGAAGTTCAAGACCGCGAGCTGGGACCTCGTCGAGGCGAGCGAGCAGGGCCTCGTGGACGTGCGGACCGTCGACGCCAAGGACCTCCCCGCCGACCTCGCCGAACTGGGCGTGGCCGACCGCGTGGCCGAGGTGGAGCGCCGGAAGGCCGCCCGGTCCGCAGCCAAGCAGCAGCTCGAGACACTCTCGAAGAAGCGCGCCGCTCACCTCGACGAGGTCCGCGACCCCTACGACGCCGGCCTGGACCAGGCGATGACCGAGGCGCTGTCGGACCTCCTCTGACCCTGCGGGCTCACCGCCTCCCGAGCCAGCGGGGAAACCGTCCTGCCCCCGACTGGCAGGTGAGCCCCGGCGGCGGATGCGGGAGCTCGGTGTCGGTGTCGGTGTCGGTGTCGGCGTCGGTGTCCGTGTCGGCGTCGGCGTCGGCGTCGGAGTCTGCATCCGAGTCGGCGTCAGCATCGGAGTCCGCATCCGTGTCGGTGTCCGAATCGGCATCCGTGTCGGTGTCGGTGTCCGAATCGGCATCGGTGTCCGTGTCCGAATCAGCGTCCGTGTCGGTGTCGGTGTCCGAATCGGCGTCGGTGTCCGTGTCGGTGTCGGTGTCGGTGTCCGAATCGGCATCCGTGTCCGCGTCTGCCTCGAACTCCACGTCCAGCGCGAACCATCCGCTGCTCGTGCCCTTGCCGCCGACGAACACCTCGTACGTGGACCCGTCGGTCACCTCGATGGACACCCGGCTCTGGCGGCCGTTGCCGCACCCGGGCTCGTCGTCGCCGAAGGCCACACAGTCCGCCGCGCAGTCCTCCGAGACCTCGACGACCGTGTCGAAGGTCGCGTCGCACGTCCCGAGGGTCAGGGTGCCGCTCGCCGGCGCGGTCCACGTGTACCAGGCACCGGGAGCGAGGCCGGGTGTGCAGGGAGCCGAGGGCGTGGCGCCCGTCGAGGTGTGCGTGGTGCCCTCCACCCGGGCGAGCGAACCGAGGTCGTCGGCGGCGAGGCACTGGGCGTTCGCGGGTGAGGGTCCGTCCGGGAGGCGCTGGCAGAGCGTGGGCAGGCTCTCGTCGCAGAGCGCGGCCCCCAGTCCGGCCGACCCGAGCGTCGCGCAGTCCTCCGGACCGTTCCCCGTGAGGACGATCGGGGTCCGGTCGTAGCGGATCCAGCTGCTCCCGACCCATCGGCCACCCACCCAGGCGTCCGGCCATGCGGGGTCCGCGAGCACCGAGAGGGCCTGGAGCTCACCCACGACCTCGGGGACGTCGAGGTCGTAGGCGGGCACGTAGCCGTCAGGGCAGACCTCGCCGTGCCACGCGTTCGTCCCGGTGTCCGGCATGGGGCAGTACGCGAAGTCCCCGCGCGGCGAGCTCACGTGCGCGCACCCGTCCGTCTTCCAGGCGATGCCGTCACAGTCGTCGTCCGCATCCGTGCTGGGGTCGTCCAGGGCGACCTGGTGGACGCCCGCATCGGTCGGCGCGCAGTCCAGCCAGTCCGGGACACCGTCGTCGTCCGAGTCGGCCAACGGCACCGGCGCCACGAGGCGGGTCGGCTCGTCGGGGTCCACGGCGAGGTGCGCGCCCACCGGCGGCCCGTCGAGCGACGATGTGGCGCATACGAAGGGGGATGCCGTGATCACGGCGTTGACGTCTTCCGCTGCGTTCAGGCCTCCGCAGTCGAAGGTGTCCGACGCCGTCACGCTGAGGTTGTGCCCGAGGGCGTCGGCCCCGTAGGTGCACTCGGCGCCGTGAACGGAGTGCCCCAGGAAGTAGTTCAGCGAGAGGTCCGGAGTGTCGCCCGTGAACCCCGTGCCGTTGTAGATGAAGGAGTTCGACGTCACCTCTGGTGAGCCCGACGGCATGGCGAGACCTGTCGTCGCGTCGTTGAACAGGTTGCCCAGCACGCGTTGGTCGGCACCCGAATCGGAGACCTTCAGCGCTTCGGTGTTCCCGCTGGCGCAGAACCTGTTCCCGACGAGATCCAGGTCCCCGCCGTTGCCGGTCACCTCCGCCAGCGCCGCACCGCCATCGCTGATGAACACCGACCCGCGCACCTCGGCCCGAGCGACGTTCTGGAGGTCCAGGACCGTGCCGGCCCCATCGACCCACACATCGGAGAGCTTCGCCTCGATGGGCCCCGACACAGGCACGTCGCGCACCCGGATCGCGGAACCTCCGACGTCGGACACCCAGATCCGCTGGACGACCGTGTTCGCGCCCTGATTCTGATGGAACGCCGTGCCACCGGTGGACGCGAGGTCGTCGAAGAGGCTGTCCCTGACGTAGAGTGGAGACCGGTAGACGCGGATGCCGGCCGCATCGGTCCCCGCCTCGAGACTCGAGAACACGGTGGACCGGACCGCCATCGGCAGCGCCGCCGTTCCCCCGAAGATCCCGGCTGCAGCCGACGAAGAGACCGTTCGGTTGCGGAAGCGGGAGCGGTCGACCCCGAGCTCCGCGTTGGCGGCCACATGCGCCAGGCCGCCGTTGAAGCCGTAGTCGGCTCCGAGTCCGTCCAGCACGACGTCGCGGAGACCCACGCGGGTAGAACTCTGCAACACGACCGCCCGGTCGGCGGCCGCGTGGATCGTCAGCCCCTCCACGACCAGCCGGCCAGAGCCCGTGTTCGCTTTGAGGAGCCCCCGGAGCACGGTGTTCTGCGGCCCCTCCCCGGCGATGATGCCCCCGCCGCTCTCGATCGTCAGGTTGCCCGTGAAGACCCCCGGACAGAGCTCGATGAACGGGAACCCGCCCGCGGTCAGCACCGTGTTCACCGCGGCCAGCGAGCACACGGACACCGATGGGCCCGCGAACACGGCCTGCCCCGCGGTCGCCAGCGTCGGCAGCTGGTCCTGGGGCTCCGCCAGCCAGTTGGCCCAGTCTCCGACGTCACGCTGCCAGGCGTCGTTCTTGGAGAAGCCCCCACCGAGGTTCTCCGTGACGCGCAGATCCAGATCCCAGAGCGTGCCGGCCACCGGAGGCGTCGGGAAGCTCGCGAGGGGGACCTCGATCTCGAACACTCCCGTGCCTGGATCACCCTGGATGGACTCGCCGGGGTCCCAGGCCGTGCTCGGGGACTCCATCGTCCGAACCTGCCTGGCGGTGTTCACCGTGATCTCCTTCGCGACACCGCCGACACCCAGGAGGAGGTGGACCGAGTCGTCCCGGTAGGTGGCCGCGTCCTGCCCCTGCTCCTGGTCGCTCTCCGCCTGGGGAAGGTCGTCGTCGTACTCCACCGCGATGAGCAGGCGGGTGTCGTCCCAGGCGAGCCACACCGACGCCGTGGCCGGAAGGTGGTTCCCGGGCCGGTTCTTCACCGTCACCCGCATGGGACGCACACCACGCCAGTCCTCGATCGCGCCGTCGAAGACGTAGTCGTCCAGATCGTCCACCTGCCGGATGACGTAGGGCGTCCCCATGCCTCCGTGGGCGACAGCGAGCAGCGCGAGCAGCGACATCGATCCTCCTCGCGAACCCTACCGCGACCCGAGGGACAGTCCGCTCACACCCTCCAGGTCTTCCGGGTCGCCAGCAGACAGCCGAGCTCCTCGCGGACCTGGGCGGCGAGGTCCGCAGGCCCCTCCGAAGCCGCGGCCTCGGCGATCTGCAGGGAGACCAGCGCGTGAGGTGCGGGCCACGGGAGGCTCGGGATGCCCGCCAGATGCTCGCGCGCCTCGTCCCAGCGCTGCTCCTGGAGGGTCAGCGGCAGACGGACCCACGGCCCCCACGGGTTGCGCCCCCTGCCCTCGCTGATCTGCCGGTAGAACCGGTCCGCGTCGTTCATGGCGGCTAGCCCGCTCTCGAAGCTCCCTTCCGCCAGGTCGCAGAGCGCTGTGAGCGTCAGGGAGGCCACGAGCGGCACCAGGGCGTCCTTCGCGAGGCTCGCGCGGATCGCGGAGGTCAGGGCCCGCCGCGCCCCCGGGATGTCCCAGAGTGCCAGCAGGAAGCCGCCTTCAGCGAGGAAGGACTGCTCGCTCAACACCCTGAGCTGCCGCGCGGCCACGACCTTCTCCTGGGCCTTCGCCCACGCGCCGTCCATCGCGTGGAGCTGGGCTTCGCTCATGAGACCGCCGGTGCGCGCCTCGGGGCCCGCTTCCGGGGCGCTCCCCAGCGTGATGGCACAGCGGAGGTGGTAGCGCGCCTCGTTGGGACGCCCGCCGTGCAGGGCGTGCCGGTGGATGCAGTGGTGGGCCGCCACGCGGGTCTCGCGGTCGCCGAGCTCCAGGGCCTCGAAGACGTCGCCCACGTCGTTCGGCTCGTGGAAGAACCGCCGGAGGAGCGTGTGGGCGCGGAGCTGGGGGAGCCCATGGGTGCGCGACACCCCGAGCAGGCGGTCCACCTCGGCATCGAAGGCCGGCGCGGCGCTGTCGCCCATCGCGTCGAGCCGAAGGCACGCGAGCTTCTGCCACGGGCCCGCCGAAGGGACCCTGCCATCGGCCTCCCAGCGCTCGAGGGCCCGGGAGATCCGCGAGATCCGGTCCGCCGCGGCCATGTGGTCCGCGAGGCTCGCCATCACCGTCGCCAGCTCGGCGAACCCCGCTTCCCGGCCCGCCTCCACGGCGTGGGTGGCCCCCTGGAGCGAACCGAGGCCCAGCGCGTCGGCGAGGGCGGCGTGGTGCGCCATGACGGTCGGAGGATCCATCGAAGCCAGGACCGTGGACCGCACGCCGGGCGCGAACCGGAGCACACCCGCCTCCGCGTGCACGAGGCCCTCCAGACCGAGCAGGACGTCGCACCGCACCCCGTCCAGGGTGGAGTCCACCAGGGCGGTCTGGCAGCCCTCCCCCGCCACCACCGCCCGCTCGAGCACGCCGCGGACACCGGCCGGGAGGTCGGGGAGCTCGACGGAAGCGGCCTCCGCGTGCAGCTGGAGCGACCCGTCCTCCCAGGTGAAGGCGCCGCGATCCACCAGCCTGTGCAGGGTCTCGAGCAGGATCCCCGGACGACCACCGGCTCCGTCCACCAGGGCCTCGACGCTGTCGGCCGTCAGCGGCAGCAGGGCCTCCGGGATCCGCATGAGCGTGCGTCGCGGGAGGCGCGTCAGCACGAGGGGCGTGCCCTCGGGGTCCACGCGGGTCGCCAGGACGAGGACGGGGCCCTCGACGGCGGCGAGCCGCTCGGCCACGCGGGCGACCAGGGGGTCCGCGTCGATGTCGTCGAGGAAGAACACCACCGGACGCTGGCGGGCCATCGCCCCCACCCACGCGACGATCGCCTCGGTGGCGGCGGACGGATCGCGAGGTGAGGCCCGCCACGTCCGGAGCGCCTCGAGGACGTCCGCGGTCAGGGCGCCCGACGTCGCGAGCAGGGGTACGGGATCCTCGCCGAACACCCCCTCCAGCAGGGCGAACAGGGTGCCGGGCGTGCGTCCCCGCAGCCGGACGCACCGCACACCCGCGCACTCCGAAGCCGCAGCGAGCAGCCACGTGCCCACCGCCGTTCGACCCGAGCCGCGGGGACCGGCCACCACGCGCATCCGCGCCCGACGGGTCTCGAACACGTCGTGCAGGGACTGCCAGAGCCCCTCCTTCACCGCCGCCCACCCGAGGAGCGGCAGCACCCGGTGCCTCCAGAGGCCCATCCCCGCGTCCCGGACCTGCTGGGGGGGCAGCGCGTCCTCCGGCAGGGCGTGAGGAGGCAGAGCCGGCGGGGGTGGCGGACGGCTCGGCAGCTCGATGGACGCACCGTCCACGAGGCCGCCCAGGCTCCGGCCCGCCAGCGTGGGTGCATCGCCGGGCTCCCAGGTCACCGGGACGGACAGGCGCGCGCCCGTGGCGTCGGGGAGCGCGCGCAGGGCGGCGGCGGCGTCCGGAGCCCCCTGGAACCGCTCGGCCGGATGGGGACGCATGCAGGCCGCCAGCCAGTCCCGCAGCCCGTCCGGGACCGGGAAGCGTGGCGCGAAGAGCGGGAGCTCGCCCGTGACCTTCGCGTGGTAGATGCGCACCGGTGTGCCCCAGAACGGGAAGCTCCCGGTGATGACGCCCCACATCACCACGCCGAGGGCGAACAGGTCCGTCCACGGGCCTTCGGCACCCTCCCCGGCCTGCTGCTCGGGGGCCGAGTAGCGCGGCGTCCCGAAGGCGTCGCCGTGCACCCGCGCCCGCAGGCTGGCGATGCCGAAGTCCACCAGCTTCAGTCCCTCCCGGGCGTCGCGCGGGGCGCCGAAGAGGATGTTCGAGGGCTTCAGGTCGCGGTGGAGGATCGAGCGCGAGTGGCAGTGCGCGAGCCCCGCGAGGATCGCGAGCAGATCGGCCCGCGCCTCCCGCCACGTGCAGGTCTTCCGGGCCTGGCGGAGGGTGCCGCCGGTGAGGAGCTCGAGGACCAGGTAGGGCGTGCCCTCGACGACGACGGACTCCGTGGTCGTCATGGCGGAAGCGGCATCCCCGGTGACCTCACCGTGGTCGTACACCCAACCGACGTGAGGGTGGTCCAGGGCCGCCATCGCCCGCGCCTCGCGGCGCACGGAGTCACTGGAGATCTCGAGGTCTCCGCCGTCCGTGCGGACCATCTTGATCGCCACCGGGAGCCCGGTGCGGGCGTGCCTCCCGCGCCAGACCTGACCCATGGCGCCGGCCGAGAGCCGCTCCTCCGCCACGAACGCGCCGAGCTCGATGGGACGTGTCACGAGGGCGAACCTAGCATGGGCCGCGCCTTCCCTCCGCCCTGGGGTATGCTGCGCGCGGAGGTTCCATGCTGCTCCTACCCGCCCTGCTCGGGTGTGCCGGATCACCCGACCCGATCGTCCAGCCGACGTCCGTCCCGGTCCAGACCGGACAGGATCCGATCGACCTGCCGGGCGGGCTCCATGGCACTGCACCCGCCGAGGCCCTTCCCCTGCCCGTCTTCTCGGCCACCGCGAACGACGGGACCACGCGCGGCCCCGAGGCCCTCCAGGGCCACGTCACCGTGATGTGGTTCCTGCCGGCCGCCAACACCGGTGGTTGAACCGTCGAGGGTTGCGGGTACCGCGACCGCTACGACGAGTTCCAGGCCCTGGGCGTCGACATCGTCGGCGTCTCCACATCCAACCTCCAGGTCATCGCCGACTGGGTCGTGGAGGAGGGGTTCCAGTACGAAGTCTGGAAAGACGACGACGGGGACCTCGGGATGTACTACGGTGCGCTGTCGTCCCCGACGGGCAACCCGTCGCGCATCACCAAGGTGCTGGACGCCAACGGAACCCTCATCCTCGAGTACCAGCAGGTGTCCACGGGCACCCATCCCGCCCAGGTCCTCGAGGACATGCAGACCCTGTTCGGCAGCAACTGACAGGAGGCCCCGATGAACATCGACAACGTGGAGCTCGAGGAGCACGAGGCGTTCGCCCTCGTGGTGCTCGCGAAGTGCATGATCCACGCGGACGGCGTCGTCTCGAAGGACGAGATGCTCGACCTGATGTCGCTCGGCGAGGTCCTCGGCACGGAGCGCCTGATGCGCTCTCTCGAGGCCAGCGCGTCGGTGTACAGGGACATGAACGCCGTGGCGCAGATCGCGGCGCGGGTGGATCGGTACGATGCGCGCGTCCTGATCTTCGTGCTGCTCGAGGAGCTCGCGAAGGGTGACGGCGACGAAGCTGGCGTTGAGATGAGGTTCCTCAAGGACCTCCAGAACTTCTGGGAGCTTGGCTATGCAGATCGGTGAGCTGACGAAGTCCGAGAAGGTCGTCCTGGTCGGGATGGCCCGGCACCTCGTGATGTTGGACGGTGAGATGTCCGACAGCGAGCTGTTCGAGATCATCCGCATCGGGATCGAGATCGGGCGCGAGGACTTCGAGTCGGCGCTGGAGGCCACGGAGGAGATCCACGAGGACGAGGCGCGCACGCTCGCCCTGAGCGCGGACGTCTCGCGGGCAGACGCCCGCACGCGCATCCTCTCCGAGCTCCATCGGATCGCGAGCGGCGACGGCGTGCACTCCACGGAGGTGGCGTTCCTCTCTGCCCTCGAGCTCCGCTGGGGCTGACGTCGCAGTGACGCCTGCCTGACCCGGGGACGACGGTCGGGGCATGGACGGCTACGGTCACTCCAACCATGAATGGAGTGTCACGCATGCGTCAGCCTCTTCTGTCTCTGGTCCTCGGTGTCCTCCTCGTTGCCTGCAAGGGCGGTGGGGGCTCCGACGGGCGGGTGGTGACCGGTCGCCTCACCGAGGATGGCGGCGCGCAGGCGCGCCTCGCGGGATCCGGCTCCCTGGCAGCGGCGGTGGGCGTCGAGGCCCACACGGTCGGCAGCGGTGGCACCACGACCCTCCAGGGCGAGGCGTCCATCGAGGCTGACGGGTCCTTCATCGTCTCCATCCCGGACGACGCCACCTGGGTCGTGGTCTACGCAGTCGATGCCGAGGGTGGGGTCGTGGGGTCCGTGGTCGTCGAGCCCATGCCGGACCAGGACGAGGTCCCCAGCAGCCCGATCACCACGGAGACCAGCGCGGAGGCCGAGGTGTTCCTCGCGGCCGGCGCCGACGCGGGCATCTGGGCCCACGTGCGCTCGCGGGTGGACACCTCCACGGCGGCGGCGGTGAAGGCCTCCGCGGACGTGCAGGCCGCGCTCGACGACCTGACGATGGCCGTGGAGTCCAGCGCGCGCGCCGAGGCCCGCTCGTGGACGGAGGCCGGCGTGAGCGCGAGCGCGGTCGCGGATGCCCAGATCCAGGCGGCAGCGGCCCTGACGGTCGCTCTCGATGCCGGTCAGGCCGAGGCCTACGCCGACTTCTACGCCGCCATGGAGGCCGCCGCAGAGGAGGCGGGAGCATCGGCCCAGGACCGCGCGGACACGGCAGCCAACGCCTCCCTCGCCTTCCGGGCCACCCTCCGGGCGCAGGCCTCCACAGCCCTGCTGGACGCCTCGGCCCACGCCGTCGCAGACGCGGAGGCGCGGGCCTGGGAGGACGCTTCCCAGGCGTACCTGGAGGCGGCTGGGGCCACCCAGGCCGAGCTGGAGGCCGCAGCCTCCCTGAACGCGAGCCTCCGGGCCGACCTGGCGGCGTCGACGAGCGTCTCCGCCGCCGCGGCGGCCACCGCGAGCTGGCGTGCCGGGCTCATCGGTTCGGGGAGCGCCGGAGGGTCCGTGCTCGCGGACGCCATCGGAGCCGATCTGCTCGTCGAGGCCGCGCTGAACGCGGCGGTCGAAGCGACCGCGAGCGCCTCGGCCGCCGTGGAGGCCTCGGTGGAGGCGAGCGTCGCGGCCAACGTCACGGGGGCCTTCGACGCGGAAGCCGTCGCCCTCCTCACCGTCGACGCCATGAACGCCCACCGCACGGCCGTGCGGGCCACCGTGGACGCGCTGCTCACCGCGGTCCCTGAGGCCGGCGCGAGCGCCGGGCTGATCATCGGGGCGGACGCGGCCTTCAAGGGCCTGTGATCAGCCCAGCAGCGACGAGAGATCCGCGCCCGCCGGCACCTCGGTGGGCTCCTCGCCACGCCGGAGGATCCGGGCGCCCACCGGGCCCACCAGGTGCATCCGGCTCCCGGTGACCCGCAGCCAGGTGCCCTCGCGGAGCCCGACCACCACGCGCTCGTTGTGCTGGTGGTACTCCGCGATCCGCTGCTCCCGGGTCTCGCCCTTGTGGGTCGAGGTGGGGTCCGGATCGAGGTAGTGCGGGTTGATCTGGAAGGGCACGAGCCCGAGCGCCGCGAAGGACGGAGGCTGCACGATGGGCATGTCGTTCGTGGTGCAGAGCGTGGGCGTCGCGACGTTCGTCCCTGCGGAGGCCCCGAGGTAGGGCAGACCACCCCGGACGAGCTCCTGGATCCTTCCGAGCCAACCGGACTCGTGGAGGCGCTTCACCAGCAGGAAGGTGTTCCCGCCACCCACGAACACGCCGTCGAGGGAGGACGGATCGGGGTCGGTGTGCACGGGGACCACCTCGAGGCCGAGGGGATCGAGGGCCTCCTGGGCCCACGCGGCGTAGGCGTCCAGCTCGGCCTTCGCGAAGCCCACGAAGCCCACCCGCCGGGCCCCGGCGAACAGATCCCCCACGGCGTCGAGGCAGTGCTCGAGGGGCCGGCGACCGTGCTGGGTGCTGTTGCTGGCGAGGAGTAGATCGAGAGGCATGGCGGGTCCCCGGGGAGGTATGGAGGCTCGATGAGCGACGACTACTACAGCTATCGACCGCGGGTGGCCCTCGACAAACCCGTGGCGCTCGTGGGCTTCCCGGGCGCCCGGGTCGTCACGACCGCGCGTGTGGCGGCCATGATCACCGGGCTCGAGACGGTCCTGTTGCCCCATCAGGTCGCCCATCGTGCCGGCAGGCACCCCGAGGCGCTGCTGCTGGCGGGTGAGAACGTCACGCTGCACAGTGCGGAGCTCGAGCTCCTCGAGCGGGCCGGGCGCAAGCGTCACGCGCCGCTCCTCGCCCTCGGCGCCACCACGCTGGACGACCCCGAGAACCTCGCCTGGGTGCGGCGCACGTGCCGCATCGTCCACCTCCACCAGACCCTGCGGGAAGCCGTGCAGGCCATCGCGGCCGAGCGCGAGGAAGACCCGCGGAAGCACGCGCACCTGGCGCTGCACGGGGGCTACGGCGAGGAGGAGCTGGCGTCGATCTACGGTCTGCGCACTGGTCTCTTCGAACGGATCGCCGACCTCACGGTTCCGGTCGCGAGCCGTTCACCCCTCGAGGTGGGTCGCTCGCTACCCGACGCCCTGGGCTGGGTCACCTCGTGAAGATCGGCCTACTGTGAGACGATCTCGAAGCTCGACGCGTCCACGTTCAGGTTGTCGGCGTCCACGCGGTTGAAGCTGAACGTGATGCTCCCCGGGGCTCCGTAGGCGTGGGTGAGCAGGAGCCGGTCGGTTCCGTAGGGGATCACGATGGTGTCCTCGCCCTGCTCGCCGATGTAGGCGTCGATGTCCAGGATCGGGTCGCCGTAGTGGAACGTCCCCTGGACGCGGAGCTGGCTCGACGCGCCGTACAGGCCGCTGGTCTCCTCCCGGGTGTACGTGAGGTCCGCGGCGAGGGGGACGAAGGTGTTGAACGCCGTTCCCGTGCCGAAGTACTCGCCCAGGACGGGCTCGTTGCGCCCGTTCAGACGCAGGTCGTCGAGGACGAAGGTGCGCTGGTCACCGCTGATCTGCACGGACACGTAGCCTTCGCCGAAGGGCTGGACGTCGAGCTCGAGGGACGTGGCGCCCTCGGGGGCCTCGACGGTCGCCGGCACCGTCACCCCGATACCCGTCACGTCGAAGACGACAGGCGCGTCGAGGGGGTCGCCGAGCCCCACCACCACGAAGACGTTCCCGCTGGCGTATAGGCCCGGGGTGGCCTCGATCCCGACGGGGACGACCGTGGGCGGCGGGTCCGGCGCGACGACCTCGAACTGGATGGACTCCGGGACGAGGATGTCGCCCGGCAGATCACTCTCCGTGAGCCTGAGCTGGTGCTGCCCGACCGGGGCATCGTCCACGAGCACCACCGTGGCCGTCAGCGGGTCGCCCAGGCCGTCCGTATCGAAGCAGGCGGGGGCCAGGAGGACGTTCGGCGTGTCGTAGCAGAACCGGTACGTCTCCGGCGCGTCACCCATGGGAACGGCGCGGAGGTCGTGGCTTCCGCCGGGCGGGAGACGCTGGACACCCTCCGTGTCCACGAAGGCGACCTCCCAGACATTCGCAGGGGTCCTCCGGCCCGGTGGGTCGGGGTTCCCGTCGCAGTCGATGCCGGCGAGGGCGGGTACGAGTGTGATGAGCACGACGGGCACGAGGCGACGTAGGCGCAAGGGGCCTCCGGGTGAATCCCGGATCCTGCCAGCGGCGATCGTCTACGGGAAGCCCCTTTCGCCGGGGTCCCCCCGCCGCGACGTCCACGCCAGCACCCCCGCCGCCGTCGCAGCCCCGATCAGCTCCACCGAGAACAACAGCGGATGAAGCCCCGGGCCCGGAGCCGTCAGCGCCCACGACGCCAGCCGCGCCAGGCCCAGGCCCCCGAGCGTCAGCAGGCACGCCACGAGCCCCGTCCGGGCGCGCGCGTCGTCCAGGCCACACCAGACCAGGAACGCGCCCATGCCGAGCTCCAGGCCCCCGTACATCGCCCGGATCTCCACGCTCCCCTGCCCGCTCGCGGCATCGCGCCCACGGTCGCCATCGGGCCCACAGGGTCCACGAGCAGCCACAGACCGATGCCGAGGAACGGCAGGGCCGACACCAGCACACCCGCCCGCGCGATCATGGGCGTCCCGCGTACGGGATCCGCTCGTGCTCTCCCGGCACGCGCGGGAACCGATCCGCCGCCCAGTCCGCCACCGCCTGCCGGATCCGCGCCGGATCCCCGTGCACGAAGTTCCACTCCATGTGCCGTGCGCCTACGGCGGAACCTCCGAGGACGGCGGCGCGCCCGCTGCCCTCGAGGCGAAGGGCACCGTCCACCACCGCGAGCGTGCCCACCGGCAGGGGCTCTCCGCCCACACGCACGTCCCCGTCCACCGCCAGCACGGCGAGCTCGTCGTGCTCCCTCGCGATCTCCACGGTCCCGCGAGCCGGACGTCCACGAACACCGTCGGCGACCGGTGGGCACCGGAGAGGTCCGCCCCCGAGCGTCCCGAGCCCCAGGCGCAGCTCGCTCCCGCCTTCCTTCCACGCCGGGAGCGCGTCGGCCGGCACGTGGTCGAAGGCGGGCTCCATGTCCTGGTTGCCATCCGGCAGCGCCAGCCAGAGCTGCAGGCCGTGCATCGGCCCCGCGTAGGCCTCGCTGCGCTCCGAGTGCACGATGCCCCGCCCCGCGGTCATCAGGTTCACGGCACCCGGCGTGATCACCTGGTGCGACCCCAGGCTGTCGCGATGGACCATCGACCCCGCGTACAGGAAGGTCACCGTGGCGAGCCCGATGTGCGGGTGCGGCCGGACAGCCAGGGCACCCGCCTCCACCTCCTGCGGCCCGAACAGATCCAGGAACACCCAGGGGCCCACGTGGCGACATCGTGCATGGGGCAGCACCCGGCGGATGGTGAAGCCGCCACCCAGGTCCTTCTCGCGCCCTCGATCCTCTGCGCCACGCCCGCCTCCCCTGATCCAGAATGGCCTCCTAATGGAGCCCAGCATGCGCCGTCCGGCAACCGAGCTCGTCCACACGCCCGGAGAGAGCGTGCAGGGCGCCGTCGTCCCGCCCGTCCACCGTTCCGCCAACTACCTCCAGGAGGACGTCGGGACCTACGCGAGCGTGCGCTACCAGCGCCTCTCGAACACACCGCAGCACCTGGCGATCGGCCAGAAGCTCGCGCGGATCGAGCACACCGACAGCGCGCTGACGTTCGCGTCGGGCATGGCGGCCATCTCCACCGCCCTGCTCGCCCTGCTCTCGGCCGGCGACCACCTGATCGTCCAGCGCAACCTCTACGGCGGCACGGCGACGTTCCTGCGCGACCTCGCCCGCTGGGGCATCGAGAGCACCGCAGTCGATGGCGCCGATCCGTCCACCTGGGACGCTGCCCGCCGCCCGACCACCCGCCTGTTCTACCTGGAGTCCATCAGCAACCCCCTGCTGGAGGTGCCCGAGCTCGCCACTGCTGCGCGCTGGGCCCACCAGCACGGGCTCGTCGCGGCCATCGACAACACCTTCCTCTCCCCGGTGCAGTACCGGCCCGCGGAGGACGGGTTCGATCTCGTGCTCCACTCGGCCACCAAGTACCTCGGCGGGCACTCGGATCTCGTCGCCGGTGTCGTCGCAGGCCGCGCGGACCTCGTGGAGCGCATCCACCACCAGCAGAACCACCTGGGCGGGAGCCTCGACCCCCAGGCGCTGTTCCTGCTCGACCGGGGCCTGAAGACCCTCCACCTCCGCGTGCCCGCCCAGGCCGCCACGGCGCTGCGCCTGGCGCGGGTCCTGGAGGACCACCCGATGGTCAGCCGCGTGCGCTACCCCGGCCTGGCGAGCGACCCCGCCCACAGCCGTGCGGCCCGGTTCGACGGGTGCGGCGGCATGCTGGCCTTCGAGCTCGCCACCCCCGAGGCCGCGCGACGGTTCGTGGATCGCGTCCGGATCCCGCTCCACGCGGCTTCCCTGGGCAGCGTCGAGAGCCTCGTGGTGCTGCCCGCGAGGAGCTCGCACCTCGGTCTCACCCCCGAGGAGCGCGCCGCGATCGGGATCTCGGACAGCCTCGTGCGCATGAGCGTCGGCGTGGAGGACCCCGACGACCTCGAAGAGGACGTGCTGCGCGCCCTCGCCTGAGGCGGCGCCGGCTCTACCGGAGCTGGAGGTCCAGCGGCGGGAACGTCACCCAGGCGGTCGAGCCCAGATCGTGGGACGGCGCCCCCTCCTCCAGGCCGAGGATCCGCGTACTGCCGGATGCTTCGCGGATCGCGACCCACGGGGGGCGACGCACGACGACCGCTGGCCCCTCGCTCGCGACCTCGAAGCCCGAGCACGCCGCATCCGCGCACACCCACACCGGACCTGTCGGCGTCCCGTCCTCCAGACCCCAGACCACGGGTCGGTCCGGCCAGCCGAGGACACCCGAGGCGTCTCGTCCATTCTTCCCGCGGTACGCGATGATCGCGGACCCGACGTCATCGAGGCCACCGCATCGGAGCGTCGGACACTCCCGCCAGGGTGCGTCGAGGTCGAAGGCGCGCGACGACAACACCGCGGGATAGGCATCGAAGGACGCCGCGGACTCCTCGCGGACCTCGCCAGGACCGGTCACCAGGACCTCCTGGTCGCGAATGAGCACGGCACCGACGGCCTCCCGGGAGGTCAGCAGGTGCGGCACGCCGTCCGCGGCGACGTAGAGACGCCGTGCCTCCGCGACGCCCTCGCCGCGCCAGAGCACCAGGGCGTCCCCGCCGTACACGTGCCGCACGACGGCATCGCCTTCGACGCAGACCGCCATCCGGTCCTCGAACGCGCAGTGCGTCGGGCAGTCCCCCTCCACCTCGAACAGGGTCCGCCGCGTTCCGTCGAGCAGCATGAGGTGCTCCACCCGGCACGGCGACCCACCGGCGAAGATGGCGGCAGGACCTCGCTTGTAGGTACCTGCGGCCGACGTGAGCGTGGTGGGCTCGGGAGCCGGAGGTGCCGGGTCGGGCGTGGCATTCGGTGGGGCCGGCGTGGTGCACGCTACGAGCAGGTGGAGCATGCGTCCCCGTTATCATAGGGAAGGCCATGCACGACCCCTGCGCCGCCGACCTCTTCGCCCGTGCGGGAGCGCTGGCCCAGAAGCTCCCCTCCCTCCACGACCCCGAGGGTCCGCGCCTCCCGGAGAGCCTGCCCCCCGTCGTCGACACGCACGTGCACCTGTTCCCCGACAACGTCTTCGACGCCCTCTGGCGTTGGTTCGGCGAGCACGGCTGGGACGTCCGCTACCCCCTCTACGCGCCCGCCGTGCTGGACTTCCTCTTCGCACGCGGCGTCGAGCACGTCGTCGCGCTCCACTACGCCCACCGACCCGGCATGGCGCGCGACCTCAACCGGTTCGTCGCGGGCCTCGCGGCCTCCGACCCCCGCATCACCGGCCTGGCCACCGTGCTGCCCGGCGAGCCGGACGCGGTGTCGGTGCTCGAGGAGGCCTTCGACCTCGGCCTGAAGGGCGTGAAGCTCCACTGCCACGTGCAGTGCTTCGCCGTCGACGACGACGCGCTCCAGCCCCTCTTCGCGCTCTGCGCATCGCGGGGGCTCCCGATGGTCGTGCACGCGGGACGGGAGCCGAAGAGCCCTGCCTACGCGTGCGATCCGCACCTGCTCTGCTCCGCGGACCGCGTGGACCGCGCGCTTCGCGACCACCCCGACCTCACCCTCGTCGTCCCGCACCTCGGGGCCGACGAGTTCGACGCCTACGACGCCCTCCTCGACCGCCACGAGCACCTCTGGCTCGACAGCACGATGATGGCCGCGGACTTCTTCGCGGGCTTCGACGACGCGGCCCTCGCTCTCGTGCGCAAGCGGTGGGACCGGGTGCTCTACGGCACCGACTTCCCCAACCTCCCCTACGCCTGGGACCGCGAGGTGCGACGCCTCGTGGACCTCGGGCTGCCGGAGGACCGCCTGGCCGCCGTGCTCGGCGGGAACGCCGCGCGGGTGTGGGGGCTGTGAAGGGTCAGAGCCCGAGACGCTGAAGCACCTCGTCGAGCTGCGTGTCGATCGAGAATCGCGCGACGACGGTGTCCACCGCACCCGCGCCGACACGGGCACGCAGGTCGCCATCCGACGCGAGCCTCTGAATGGCATCCGCGAGCTCCCCGACGTTGCCGGGCCCGTACAGGCAGGCGTCCACGCCGTCCCGGAGCACCCGCCCCATCTCCCCCACCGCGGGAGCAACGATGGCCCGGCCCGCCGCCATGTACTCCTTGAGCTTCAGGGGCGAGTAGTGGAAGGACTGCCCACGGGCTGCCAGGATCACGGCGATGTCCATGGTGGCGAGCCAGTCCGGCACCTCGTCGTGGTCCACGGCACCGGGAGCCACGACGTGCAGGCCGAGGGACCTGGCGTAGTCCACCGTCCGATCCCGGTCCGCCCCGTCGCCCACCAGAAGGACGGAGAGCGGCGGACCCGACGTGCCCGACCGCACCGCGGCGTCCGCGAGCATGTCGAGGTGGTGGAAGGACCGGAACGAGCCCAGCCAGCCCACCACGATGCGCCCCTCGAGCCCGTGCTCCTCGCGTCGGCTCCTGGCTCCGGCGTGCTGGGAGACCTCGGCCGTACAAGGTGTGATGGCGAGGCGCGAGGGCGGCACGCCCATCGAGCCGACCTTCTCTGCCACCTCTTCGGAGACGCAGCAGACCAGGTCGGCGCGCCGCAGCTCACGGCTCTCGCCCGCCCACTCCACGACCGGACCCCACCCCGGGCGGGAGGTGCCCCAGCGCGCGCTCTCCCAGACGTAGGGGGCGTCCACGAAGGTCACCAACGGCACTCCGAAGCTCCTGGCCAACCGACCGCCTCCGGTCTGGAAGAGATCGTGGTGCTGCCACACGAAGTGCGGCCGACTGGCGGGTGGCGGCTTCAGGCGGACCTTCAGGTCGCGGGCGAGCCACCGCGCGTCCTTGAGCAGGGTCTCCGACACCACGCGAGCCCGGGTGGGGGATGGACCCGAGCGGGACGAGCCGTGGTGGCGCGTGGCCGCCGCGATCGCCTGCTCGTCGAGCGGGCCGCGTGGGGTGAGCAGGACGGCGTCGCCGAAGCGCCGCTTCCCAGCGAGATACCAGCTCTGGGCGGTGATCCAGACGGCCCCAGCACGCATCTGGTGCGGCGCGGGCATCCAGAAGACCGGACGGTCGGTCATCGAAGTCTCCAGCAGTCCCCAGGTATTCCGGTGGCCCAAGAGGGCAAGCCTCCCGGGCTATCCGGGAACCGCCACGACGAAGC
>JACKEQ010000048.1 GCA_020632885.1 Alphaproteobacteria bacterium
CGCGACAAGACAACTTCCCGCTCCGGGTGGTCCCCGCTGCCCATCAGAAGCCCCTCGACGGCGAGCACGCTGGACGCCGTTCGCGCTCCGGTGCCGCGGACGTAGCGGGAGGTGGTTCGGAGGTCGCTGTGGCCCAGTGTCTCCCGCACAGGTTGGACGTCGCCGCAGGTGCTTCCGTAGGTCGCGACAAGTCCGAAGGCCTCGCAGGGTGATCGTGTCACGGTACCCGTGTGAACGGGGGCTGAGTCCCGCTGGGATTCGGTGACTCCCCGCGGTTCGAGATTGGCCAGTGGCGTCGCCAGCGGTAGAACGTCGGCCCCGTGGGGTGAGGGCCGACCCGACCCAGCGTCGACGTCGAGCCCACGGGCGGGATCGACGACAGTCCTGGCTGGCTCGCCAGGCGAGCCCCTCGGTAGAGGCCGCGCGTGGAATGTCACAACCCGATTGTGACATACCGCCACCGGGAGGCCCGCCCTACGGGGTCGGCGTTGTCCGAGCCTCCTTGTGTCGTGGAGCCACCATGTCGTACGTCCTCCTCCTTCTCCTGGCCTGCCGCTTCGAAGCCGCTCCCGTCACGGACGGGTACTTCCAGAGCTTCGACGAGCACGCACGTACAGCGCTCGGTGCTCGCACCACCTACACAGCCGGGGATTTCGGGTCCATCCGCTTCGGTGACGACGTCGCGTTCGGCGACATGGTCTCCCACGACGGCTCCATCTTGATCACGGAGTCCCACGCGGATTCAGTGTGCGACCGACGGATCCGCGCGCTGGCCCGGGTTGGCGCAGAAGGCGGTTCAGGCGGCTTCAACAGCCAGATCATCGAGTGCACGGACCCGTCGCAGACCACCTTCGGCACCGACCTTCAGGCCGACGAGCACGACATCGTCACGGGCCACCACTTCCGGAGCTTCACCAACCACGATCACGGCACGGTGATGGAACGCATCCCCGCCGCGGCGGACGGGTTCACGCTGTTCATGGAAGACCGCTGGACCAGCCTCGTCGGCACCCCCTCCACGAACCAGGCCCACATCCTCCGGGACCGGACCTCCCACCAGAACTACTACGGATCGGTCGATGGTCCTCCGGGTGCGGTGGGCTTCGGCACGGGGATCTTCGGTTCCGACATGGTCGTGGCGGTGACCGACGCCGCGGGCTTCCCGTACTTCTACGCCATCGACGAGGGCGAGGGCTGGTTCGACCACGACACTTTCATCCCCATCGCCAACCCTGGTGCGCACGGCGTCCTCGCGGCCCACGAGAACGAGTTCCTCGTCCGGCGCGGGGGCGACCCAGACCTCTACATCGTCCGCTGGGAGGATGGCGCTTGGGCCACAGAGGGCCCCATCGTGGCGGCGGCTGACTGGTACACCGAGTGGGCCTTCGACGAGGTCGCCATCTTCGGTGTCACACCGCGGGGACCGGGCCACCGTGGCGTCGTGGACCGCTTCGACCGGCTGACCGGAGAGCTGGACGCCTCGCTGTCCCTGGTCCGACCCCACGACAGTGTCTCGCTCGACCTGGAGGACAACTGGCTCGCCATCGGTGAGGCCGCCGGCGACGGAACGGGCGCGGTGCACGTCTTCAACTGGCGGGCGGACCGCGAGGCGAAGTTCCGGGCTCTCGGCGGGCAACACCTCGAGATGTGCATGCTTCACGAGGAAGGAACGGCAGAAAACCCCTTGCGGCTCGAGGAGGTCGCTGACGACCGCTACTTCGCCTGGGGGGACATCGATTTCGAGGGGGTCACGTACGAGATGTGGGTCGGCCACGGACAGACCGCTACAATCGAGCTGACCGGTCCCGATGGCGCTGCCTACACGCCGGCCTACCTCGATGTAGAGTCCGATCAGGGGTCCATCTGGACGTACCAGAGCGCTGAGGATGTCGTGACCTGGTACGGGTACCACGAGAACGGGTGGGGCTCCGAGCGTCTGACCATCACCGTCGACACATCCTCGAGCGGCGGGGGTGGCTACGAAGACGACATCTGGTGCACGCCCTACGAGCTGTCGGTCGCCGTCGTCGACGATCCCGGTGTCTGCGCGGACGCGCTCTCCGGCGAGTACCAGGTGGGCTACGACGACAATGGGAACTGGGGAACGCACTACGTGCCCCCGAGCGTGTTCGATGCGCACGGCCTCGATCAGGGATTGTGGTCCGTGGAGGTCGACCGCTACGAGCTCGATCTGGCCGCTGGCGACACGGTCGAGATCGAAGCGAGCTACCTGAACAGCCGGTCGGACGCCTCCGCCCGCATAGTCGACCGTGACGGCGACGTCTGGTCCGAGACGAGCCGATACCGCTCGACCGTGAGGTACACGGCCAACGAGGATGTCGAGCTCTACTATGAGGTCCACGGCGGGGGCGGTGGCCGTTGTGCCCGGTACATGCTCGACGTCGCCTACACCCCCGCCCCGGCCGACGACGCCACCGAAGCCGGGACGGAGTGAGCAACCAGGTGGGAAGGTCCGCTACCAGGCGCAGAGCGTCTGGCCGGGGGCCACGACGATGTTCTCCTTGCCCTCGTCGAGCCTGGCCTGGATCCACTCCTGTTGCGCCTCGGCGAGCTTCTTCGTCGACAACGCCGTGATGACCTCGCAGGTCGCTGTTCGCCGCGGCGGGTCCACAGCCCGCGCATCGCGGGCAAGCAGGAGAATCGACGCCGCCACGGCGGCCCCCAGGAGAGGTAGGTGGGCTCGCAATCGGCCTCCAGGGATGCAAGGAGTTGCGGACCAGCAGGGTCCACGGGAAGGATAGCGCCGACCTCCTGGACGCGCCAGTCCCCCGACCCTACCTGCCCACGACCCGGACGAGGCCGAGCCGGGCCCAGCGCGAGGGCGAGCGGGAAGATCATGTCACCAGCGCCCCGCATCCCGGGGTGGGGGAACGTGTTCCGTGTACACACGGTACCGCCCTGGCTACCCCTCCGACCCGCTCCACCTGAGGCGGCTGTGTGAGGGTAGGATGTGCACGGACAACGCGGACTCGCCACACATGATCTTACATTGCAATTGAGAGTGGTGTGGCTCCGAACCACGTTCGTGGCCTGTCTGGGGGTTGCCTGTGCGAGCCACCATCGTTCCACGCCGTGTCTGGATCCACGTGTGCAGCCGACGCAGGTGGATCTGGAGGACGCTTGCGGGCTCATCGACCAGATAGGCACGACGGAGCGGGCGATCTGTGTCGTCGAAGCCCTCGGGGCTCTGGACTACCAAGGGGCGCTGTATGTGGGTGCATTGGAGAGGACTGAGACCTACATGGTGTACTACGTCGACCAGGTCGACTGCACTCGAAATGAAGCCCGTGGACGCTACGTCCACATCTTTCTCGACGGGGAGGTCGTCGGTGGTAGAAGCTGGGAATTCACGAACCTCCCGCGGCAGGGTCAATGCGACCCCAGTGACGGGGAGGCTCACATCTGACCTGGACTCCACCTCTCCACGCGGCCGCATGCCGCGCCCGAGCACCGGGCGAGCTACAGCAGCGCGTTTGGCTTCACGACGACCTGGTCGCCTTCGCCTCCTTCCTTCCCTGGCATGGCTCACCGCGGCAGTGGCCCTTTCGTGTAGCCTGTCTTGTGGTACGCCCGAGAGCAGGGACGGGTGCCCAGACGAGGGTCACCGGTGGGTGCTCCCGATGAGCGAGAACTGTTCTCTCGACTACTTCTGTCCGGAGGACTTCCCCGTGCGCAGCGAGCGACACTACCCTGAGTGCTCCTGCAGTTGTCTGGGTGAAGCCTATGAAGAGTGGTACTTGGATTGGCCCGAGTGAGCGCACACTCGGCGACGTCGGACCACTCGACAGGCTCGCGCCCGAAGGTCGAGCGCTGGGATGTGCACGACGGAGACCGGGAAGCGCTGAGCACCGCCATCCGCCGGTCTCCGGGCGCGCAACCGCCCGACTACGCCGGGCTGGTGGTGCAGAAGCCCTGGGGTCACGAGCTCCAGTGCTACGCGGACCCGCGATGCGCGGTCTGGTACCTGCAGCTGCTCCCCCACGCCAGCACCTCGCTCCACGCACATCCCGAGAAGGACTCGGCGCTCATCGTCCTCAGCGGTGGAGGGCGGGTGCTCGGGCTCGCGCGGGACGTGCTGCTCCGCGAGCTCGACACGCTGGAGATCACGCGGGGAGTGTTCCACCGGTTCGAAGCCGGCCCGCACGGAGCACAGGTCCTGGAGATCGAGAGCCCTCCAGAGAAGACGGACCTGGTCCGGATCGCGTACCCCAACGGGCGGCTGGCGCACGGCATCGAGGGCCTCTCCAGCCTGATCGCAGGTGAGGGGAGGTACGGGTTCGACCTCCGTGAGCACGCCCTCCCGGGTGTCGAGCTCACCGAGGCGGCCCTGCTGGCGGGTCGTCCGTTCTCTTCTCGGTTCCGACACGCCCTGCCGGCTTCGCTGCGACGAAGGGAGGCCCGGACCCCTCCTCACGCTCGGCAGGCGCCGATGACGTGGCGGCCTGCGAACAGCTGATATCCTCTGTCCATGCAGCGCATCCTGCCCCTGCTCCTCCTCCTCGGCTGCGGTCGCACGCGCGGTCCCAACGGCGATCGGACCCAGGTCACCGAGTACGGCAGCGCGTCGGGCGCCTTCGGCGAGTACGCGCGGTCGGGTAGCCTGTGCACGTGCAACGTGGAGGAGGTGGGTGACGGCGTGGAGGTCCAGTTCTCCTGCACACACCCGTCCATGAACGACCTGCTCGAGTACGAGGTCCTCTACGTCACGCTGCCCACGTACAACGTCGAAGCCGTCGAGCTCGCCGAGATCCAGATCAGCGGATCGGACTGGTTGCTCTCCGGCTTCGGGGTGGGGACCGCCCGGGCCGAGGTGCAGTCTGCCGTCGACCTCCCGGACGCCGTCAGCGGGCTCGCTCACGCCTTCTTCCTCCACGAGCTCGTCGCCGAGCCCCAGGTCATCCAGTCCGCGGACGGGCTCGACAGCCACGACTTCGAGGGCGGCACGATCCGCGGTCTCACCATGTGGTGCGATCGCTCGGCGTTGAACGACCGCTGATGCTCACCCTGCTCGCCGCCTGCATCACCTTCCCCCCCTTCGAGCCCGTCGGACCCCTCGAGGTGCCCGCCGCCATGGGCATGGAGGTGCTGCGTGCCAGCGCCGCTCGCACGGTCTTCGTGCACGCCGTCACCGGCCGCGACGCCCACTGGGTCGCCATCGAGCTCGGAGCCGGCCTGGACCGCGAGCTCGAGCCCGTCGAGGAGGAGCTCCGCCTGCTGCGCGTGGGGTTCGCGGGTGCGGTGGCGGAGGTGACGCCGCCTGCCGGCTTGACCCGCATCGACGGCCTCGGGCCGAGCCTCCTAAACGGCGAGGTGGTCCTCCGGAGTGGCTCGAGCCTCTACCGTGGCGACGCCTCTTCCTCCTGGGACACCCTGCCAGCACCCCCGGACCTGAGCACGCCCGCGCTCCTCGCGGGCCCCTCGGGCGGCCTGATCGCCTGGGAGGGCGGACGCGTGCGGTGGTGGGACGGGGCGGGCTGGACGTCACCCACGCCCGCAGGGACGGGCTGGCCGGGGCCCTGGGACGACGACGGCCCCCTGTTCGTCTGGCCCGATGGCGACGGCCTGTGCGTCGGCCCGCCCGGCAGCACCCTCGCGTGTCTTGCAGGCGCGGGATCCCCGAGTGACGTGGCCCTGAACGGGACGCCCGCCGACTTCCGCGTGCCGGTGGCGGGTCCCGAGGGGCTGGTCCTCGTCCGGTTCGAGGGAGGCGAGCTGCGGGTGGACGGCGCCTCTCCCGGCCGGGGGCTGGTGCCGACTCCCGGCAACCCGGACCTCCTGGCCGTGGGTCTGCCGGGCTCGGACGCGCCGCACGGTCCGCTGTTCCAGGTGGAGCCAGACGGTGCCGTGAGCCAGGTGTTCCCGGACTACTGGGACTTCGTCCCGTGTGCCTGCGAGCGGGCGGTGGACCCCTCCTGCGGGTGCGTGGACCTCGCCGTGCAGTCCGTCCTCACGGCCTCGTTCGACGCCCGCCAGGCCGTGGTGACGTCCGCGGGCACGGTGTACCCGGACGTGGTGGTCGCGGTGCGCATGTTCGACCTGCCCGAGGGTGACGACCCCTTCGGCGGGCGCTGCGACGCGGACTGCGCAGACGGCCTGGTGTGCGACTTCGACCCGGTGGGCACGGCGGTGTGTGTGGAGGAGACGCCCGGTGCCGACGGCCTCGCGGGGGTCGAGCTGAGCGTGGACGCGGGCCCGGCCGTGGACGTCGACGAGGTCCGCCTCTCGGTGGTGGCCGTCGATCCCCCGGGTGCGACGGTGGATGCGGCAGAAGGCCCGAGCTGGAGCCTCCGTCTCCCCCCGCTCACGACCTTCGAGGCGACCACGAGCGACGCCTTCCTCGAGCCTCTCGCCGCGACCTTCACCACGGGACTGCCGGGCTCCTCGCAGGTGGTCCCGCCCTTCCGACCCCGCGGCGGCCTCCGGGTGGGCGAGGTCCAGGACTGGGGAGACGTGCAGGGGAGCGCGGTCTGGCCACTGGCCTGGGGCGAGGACTGGCTCCTCGCGCCCACACGCGACGGCTGGGTGCTCGTGGAGCCCTCCGGCGCGGCCTTCCCGCTGCAGGGCACGGTGGTCGCGGCCGATCCGGGCGTCAATGTCTGGAACCACCCGATCGGGCCGTCGCTGCAAGCCGGCAGGGTGCTGCTGTCCGACGGGGCCGCCCTGCACGCCTTCGATCCGACGTCCTGGACCAGCCTGGGCAGCCTCCCCGGACCCGAGTGGGTCCCGACCGAAGCGCGCGTCGCGCGCGACGCCCCGGACGTCCTTGGCGCGCGTTCCTGGGACCGCGAGCACCTGCGTGTGGTGGACCTGTCCACGGGCAGCGTCCTGCACTCGGTGGACGCGACCGTCGGCGGCTTCGATCTCTCGCCGGACGGCACCCGTCTCGCGCGGGCGGCGTTCGGGTTCCTGGAGGTCTTCGACCTGGCGACCGGCACGGTGCTGCAGAGCCACTACCTGCCGACGTACCTGGGCGCGGAGTCGACGGTACGCTTCACGGCCGACGGAGGCAGCGTGGTGATGGGCGACGGGCTCGTCCGGCCCGTGCCCGACGGCCCGATGTGCGAGCTGGGTTGCGGCATCCTGCACATGGCCCCCGTGAACGGCGTGAGCAACGACGAGGTGCTCCTGCTCACGGGCGGCCCCGTGGCCTTCACACCCGCCGGAGATCTCGTCTACGTCGACGTGAACGGCGACCTCGTCCGGCGCACCGGCGCGGGCGTGGAGACGGTCCTCGGCACGGTGGGCTCGGTGACCGGCTTCCAGCACGGCGCGGTGCTGCTGCTCCTCGACGGATCGGGCGTGCTGCATCGGGTGGATCCGGAGACGGGCCTCGACCTGTCCGCCCACGCCGGGCCGTACGACACCCTCACGCGTCTCCGCGACGGTACGGTGCTCGCGGCACCCGCGTGCCCGCAGTTCGGCGCCTGTGAGGGGCTCTGGCTGCCAGTGGACGCACATCCGGAGGCGGTGACGGGCCTGCAGGCTCACCGCTTCGGCCCCGATCGCGACCGCGGCCTCGCCTTCGACGGCACGCGGGTGGACGTGGTGACGGTGGACGCCGACGGGGTCGAGCTCGCCCGCCGCACGGCCGCATCCACGACGGGCTACCCCGTGCACCCGCTGTTCCAGGGCTTCGAGGGGCTGACGGCTCCGTGCGGTCTCTACGCCGTGGACGGCTTCGCGTACTGCGTGCGCTGACGGCCTGCGCGGGGGACGGCCGTGGTGGGCTGGAGGCCGCGAGCACGAAGCGATCGGTCGCACGCGGACAATCGATCGGCGCCGATCCGTGGTTTGTGCGCCGATCCTCGCTCGATCACAATCCTGGCGTGTGGATGCCGCAGCCGACCGTGCCCGACGTGGACGCCACCACCGCGTTCTGGTGGCTCCAACAGACGCGCGTCGCCGCGCGGGCCGCCGTGCTGCCCCTGCCGAGCGGGCTCCTCTTCCTCGACGTGGAGACGACCCGCAACCGCATCGTCGAGATCGCGATGGTCCGCCTGCAGACCGGCCACCATCCCTGGGTCTGGACGACGTACGTCGACCCGGAGAGCGACGGGTGGATGCGCACCCAGCAGCACTGGAACACCTCGATCCACGGGCTCACGCCGAACATGGTGCGCGGCCATCCCTCGTTCGCCCAGATCGCGGGCACCGTGCGCCAGGCGTGCGAGGGGGCCACGGTGGTCGCGCACAACGTCGCGTTCGAGCGCCGCTGGTTGGTGTCCGAGATGGGCTCCCTGGGCCAGCCGTGGAGGTTCCCGACGCTCGACACGCTCCCCCTGGCCCGGCGTCTGCTGCCGGACCTCGACGACCACCGGCTCGACACGCTGGCCGCCGCACTCGACGTGCGCAACCCCGCACCGCACCGGGCCCTCGGGGACACGGTGACGACGGCCTGGGTGCTGCTCGGGCTGCTGGAGCGCCACGCCAGCAGCGCGGATCGGGCGGGCCTGTTGCGGGACGCCAGCCGCGACCGGGACGGCTCGCGCCTGAACCCCTGGACCCGTTGAGCTCGCTCGTCACCCCCCGAAGAACACGCGGTACCCGAACACCCGCCGGAAGCCCGCCCGATCCAGGATGGGCGTGGAGGTGGCGTCCCGGGCGTGGGTCACGGCCAGCGGCACGCCGCGGGAGGCGAGGTCCGCGAGGCGGGCCGTGAGGAGGTCGCGATAGGCCCCGCGTCCGCGGTGGCGGGGGAGGACGACGGCCCCGAAGAGGTAGGCGCCGCCGTCCAGATCGCGCGTGCCTGCCACTCCGGCCGGCTCCCCGTCGACGTGGGCGAGGAAGAGGCGCACATCCGGCTGCTCGAGGTACCTCTGGACGTCGCGCAGGGCGGTGCCGTCCTGCTGACCCCAGCCCTCCGCCCAGACGGCCGTGAACGCGTCCACGACGTCTGCATCCACGCGCACGACGCCGTCCGGACAGGCCCCTCCTGGCTCGCGGACCATGGCACTGGCGGTCCACGACGTCATGCCATGGGCGGTCAGGCGCTGCGCGAGGTCGGGGTCCGACCAGGGCCACACGCACCACTTCAGCGGCCGTCCCGCGAACGACCGGACCGTCGCGGAGACCTCGGCGTCCGTGAGCGCGTCGTGCTCCACGACCTCGTTCAGCCATCCCGTGGGGTCGGAGGGTGTCCGCACCACGTACCGCCCCGGACCCTGCTCGATGGTGCTGTCGTCCCGGAGGCGGTGGGCTCCCCCGGGCGCGCGGCGTGCGAGGGTCTCCTCCGGCGTCTCCAGGGTCTTGGAGAGCACGACGGAGGCGTAGTTCACGGTGGGTCGATGGTCGATGGTGTCGACCCGACGGTACCCCCAGCGGCCGTAGAGCGCGTGGAGTCCGCCGGCGTGCTCGGAGGTGTCGAGGGCGAGCTCGGTGGCCCCGAGCGCCCTGGCGCGAGCTGCGATGCGGTCGTGCAGGGTGCGTCCCATACCGGCCCCCTGGAACGTCGGGTCGACGGCGAGCTGCTGCACCTTGGCGACGTCGGGACGGGCGTACCACGCGCACCCGGACGTCCCGGGACCCTCGAGGGTCCCCGTGGCGACGAGCCTCCCGTCGTGCTCGATCACCCAGGTCTCGCCGCGCGCGCAGCGCATGCCCTGCGCCGCCAGCGGCGCATACGCGCGGTGCAGCATCGCGGTGAGGGCATCGAGGTCGTCGTCGGGCCGCAGCGGTCGGGGGGTCATGAGACCGTGTATCCGCCGCGTCCCCACCGCTGCGCCCAGGCCGATCCGCGCCGCACGGTACGATGACGGAAGGGTGCCCTCCGATCTCGTGATCGCCCGCGGAACGTGGGTATCCGAGGGGGCGAGGAGGCCGATGCAGTCGGGATGGTAGGACTCCCGGCCCAACGGAGGACCCCCCGAATGATCACCCTGCTGCTCGCGCTCGCCCCTGCCCACGCCCAGAACCTCGTCGGTCACTGGGTGTTCGATGGCGCCACACCCACCGTCGACCAGGCGGGGAACTTCGACGACCTCGTGGTCACGGGCGGAACGCTGACGTCCGAGGGTCTCGATCTGAACGAGGGGGACTTCGCGCGCGCCGATGGGTACACAGGTCCCACGCTCACGTCCAAGACGCTCGTGAGCACGGTGCGGATCAACGACCTCGTGGTGCGCTCTGGCTCGGTCCTGACGATCGTGAACTCTGCCGAGACCGTGTTCGACGCCATCGTCTGGGCCGAGCGCCAGCCCTTCCGATGGATGGCGGGCAGCGACTTCTTCCGACGGACGATCGACCTCGCCAACCAGGCCGACCACACCGACACGGCGTCGTTCCACACCATGGCCATCGTCTACGACGTGTCCGGGGCCAGCCAGACGATCACGGTCTGCAGGGACGGCGTCGCTGTCGGCGATGCCTACACCACGACCAACATCGCGAGCTTCGGGACCACCTCTCAGGCACTGTTCGGCTTGCGCCACGGGGACCGAGGCGTCCTCGACGCGACGATCCGGGAGGCGCGGATCTACGACGGCGCGCTGACCTGCGCTACCGTTCCGTCTGCGACCCCGCCCGCGGACTGTGACCCCGGGCAGGACACGGAGGTCTGCGAGGGCGCCCAGACGGCGTTCGACGCGGTCGAGGCGCTCGCTCCCGGTGCGATCGACGAGGGCGGTCCGGTACGCCTGCGCCCGACCACGATCCGCGCGAAGCTCCAGGCCATGAAGGACGAGGCGGAGTCGGAGGGCTGCGGGGCGGACCTCGTCGTCCAGTCCGTGGGCGCCACCTACGGGTCGAACAGCATCACGGGTGAGGGCGACGTCGGTGGTGGCTTCGCCGGGAGCTACGGTGGCGGCGACCTCACGGGCCTCTTCGACGACGGCACCTCGGTCGGCGAGGTCTTCGGGAGCTACCGCCGCGGCCGATGGCTGGCGGACACCGATGGAGCGGGCGACCGCGCCCTCGTGGGGCTGTTCATCCGCACGTCGGGCCCCAACGGCGTGGCGGTGGGCTTCGAGCTCACGTGTGCCGTCGATCCGAGCCAGGGCCTGGGGCCCTGGTACGGGGCTGAGGTCCCTCCGTTCAACTGAGCCTCGTGGGGACGTCCCGCCCTCGGGGCCGACGGGTGGCTTCGGGGGCAGGTACAGTGGCGGGATGATCGCGCTCCTCACCCTCGGCTGTCGTTCGGCACCCACGCCCGTCGCGCCGGCCCCACCGCCCGCGCCGGTCCCGGCGCCCACGCCAGCACCCGCTCCGGAGCCCGTACCGGTGCCGGCACCGATGCCCCCGACCTACCCGCTCGCGTTGCCGGCGTGTCCGGCGACAGGAGAGCTCCCTGCGTTCCCTCCACCCTGCAACCCGCCGGAGCCCGGCTCGGACCCCGTCTGCCAGGACTCAGGCGACACCGGTGCACCGTTCTGGATCGATGCCTGCATGACCTCGGAGGGTTGCTGGGGCCCAGGGGAACCCTATGCCTGCGGGACCCTGGAGCAGCTCCTGGCGGGCCCCGCTCTGTCCGTGTCCTGCCAGAGCGGCCAGGGGCGAGGGTACTACTACGTCCTCGCGGACTGTGGCCTGCCCGAGGCGTGGCAGGAGTTCTGGTTCACCACCGACACCTACCGCCTCATCGGCGCTGTGTGGACGGGGGACAGCGCCATGACCCTCCCGAGGTGTTGCCCGATCGAGGGGGGTGGGTCAGCCCTGACCACCGTCGGGGTGAGCGGTTGGATCCCGTGACCCACCGAGCGGATCGCGTGGCTGCATGATGGTGCTCCTCGCCCTCGGCTGCCTCTCGGCACCCACGCCCGTCGCGCCCTCGCCGCCCGCGCCAGCCCCTGCGCCCACACCAGCGCCCGCTCCTGAGCCCGTACCGGAGCCGGCGCCGGAGCCCCCGACCTACCCACTCACGTTGCCGGCGTGCCCGGCGACAGGAGAGCTCCCGCCGACCTCGCCGCCCTGCGACCCGCCAGAGTCGGGGACCCCGGGCCCCGTCGCGCCGGTGTGTGAGGACTCTGCCGTGTCGGACACGGCCGGACCCGTGTACGGCGACGGCTGCTGGACGTCTCGGGGATGCTGGGGTGCGTCGGGACCGTACGGTTGCGGGTCGCTCCAGGAGCTGCTGGAGGGGCCGGCCCGCAGTGTGACGTGCCATGTCAGCGACGGACGCGGGTACTTCCACGTCCGCGCAGACTGTGGGTTGCCCGAGGCCTGGCAGGAGTTCTGGTTCACGACCGACACGGAGGAGCTGGTCGGAGCCCTCTGGATCTCCGACATGGCCATGAGCGAGCCCTCGTGTTGTCCCGTGCAGGGTGGGGGCCTCGCACCCGCGCTGAACAGCTGGTCGGGCTGGATCCCACCGTGACAGGGGGCCTCGGAACGAGCCGCTGCGCACGGATTCACGGAGCGCGGACAAGGTCGGAAGGCCCATACCGGAAGCCCGGACGGACCCCGTGAGGTCGGGCTGGCGGGGCTGTCGTCAGCGGGTATGTTGACGCATCCCCGGAGGGAGCATGCTGCCTGTCCTGCTCGGCGCGTTCACCGCCAGCGCCTACGTGGACCCGAAGTGCGCGGACTACCAGCTCCGCGACGACTACGACGAGCAGTCCCAGCAGGACTTCCTCGCCAACTACGTCACGCTCGCCACCACGCTCTCCCCGCAGCACGCCCCCATCCCGCATGCCGCCGGTCACGGCGCCATCGGGGTGGACCTCGCGATCATCCCGCCGCTCGGCTGCCGCAGGCGCCTCGTGCTCAACGGCACCAAGACCGAGGACACCAACAAGACCCCGGTGGCGCCGCGCATCCGGGCCTCGTTCGCCTTCCCGGAGCTCGGGAAGCTCCGGCCCTACGCGGGCGTGGCGTACATCCCGCCCGTCCCGTTCCTCGGCACCCGCAACGTCATCGTCTCCGGCGAGCTGGGCGTGGGCGTGGAGCTCGGCGAGAAGGCGCAGCTCGGCGGTCGCTACCACTTCACGATGCAGAAGACGATCGGCGAGATCGCCACGCCCTTCAACATCGAAGACCCCAGCTTCGAGGACCTCTACCTGGGCTCGAGCTTCGGGGTGGACGCCATGTTCGGCTACGCGCTCGGGGCGGTCACCCCGTACGTCGCGGCCGGCGTCACCGACGTGAGCACGTTCTTCTACATCGGCGACACGAGTGTCTCCACGAACAACCTGCACCCCTACTTCGGGCCGGTGGCCTCCCTCGGGGTGGACGGGCTCGTGAAGGAGCGCTTCCGGTTCGGTGCGGAGCTCTACACGGCTCCCGGTGGCTTCTCGAAGCCCGATCCCACCGCAGAGTCGGTGGGTGGCTTCGGCCGCTACGGCAACATCACCACCGCTCGCATCCGGCTCGCCCTGGAGCTCTGATGGGCAGGTTCGCCACGCCCGCCCTGCTCCTCGGAGCCGCGGCGTACGCCCTGGTCCGCCTGGCCGTCGCGGACCGGGCGCTGGTCTTCCCCGCGCTGGCGGCCGTCACGCGGGACCCCTGGCTGCAGGGGGCGCTGACGGTCACCCTCCTCACGGTGCTGGGTGGGCTCTCGCTGGCCTGGAGCTCCGTGGGGCTCGTCAGGTCAGCCCTTCGCCCACCAGCCGCTCCACCAGGCCCGCCAGCCGCTCGGTGACCCGGAGCTGGACCTCGCGCGGCTGGAGCCTCGAAGGAGGCAGGTCGGCCAGGCTCCGCAGGGCGTGGGCCCGGACCTCCGCGAGGCCGGGCTGGGGCCGGCGGCCGTTCTCGTCCCACACGGGCAGCAGGAGGGGCTCCCCGTGGGGTGCGTCCCGCTCGAGGCCCACGCGGTCGCCCTCGGCGCTCCGCCACACCTGCAGGCGGCCCGGCAGCGTGGCCTTCCCCGAGCCCCGCGAGAGCTTCATGGTGGGCCGGCTGCCGATGATGGAGAGCTTGGCCACCGCACCCACGCCCACCGGCGCGTCGGGGCTCGTGACGATGCGCTCGCCGATGCCGTAGCCGTCGATCGGCGCGTCGCCGAGCTCCCGGATGGTGTGCTCGTCCATGCCGCCGCTCACGAAGATCTTCGTGCGCGTGGCACCCAGGCTGTCGAGGAGCGCCCGCGCGCGGAGGATGTTCTCGCGGGTGATGGCGCTGTCGATCCGGATGCCGTTGGGCCCGCCCTCCACGGCCGCCACCGCGTTGCGGATGCCCGTGCGTTCGCCGAACGTGTCGTACGTGTCCACGAGGAGCACGTCCGCGCCGGCGTAGCGGGCCGAGAAGGACCGGAAGAACGCGAGCTCGCTCGCGTGGCGCGGGACGTCCTCGCTCTCCCACGCCTGGATGGCGAAGTGGTCCATGGTCCCGCTGACGGGGACGCCGTGCCGCAGGTGCGCCTCGACGTTGGACGTGCCCGAGCACCCGCCGATGTAGGCCGCGAGCGCGGCGTCCACGGCGGCCTCGGGGTGGGTGCGACGCTGGCCGAACTCGAGCACGGCGCGCTTCCCGGGCTGCTCCCGCGCGGCCCGCACGACCTCGCTGGCCTTGGTGGCCACCATGGTCATGTGGTTGATGGTGGAGAGGAGCGGGGTCTCGATGAGCTTGGCCGAGAGGAGGTCGGTCTGGATCTCGAGGTACGGGCAGTAGGCCGCCGGACGCACGCCATCCACGTCGAGGGGCCGCCCGTCCGGACGCAGCGCCGGCCCCGCGAGGAGCGGTGTGCCCTCCCGCGGGCTGCGCACCGTGCCCGTGAAGCGCCAGTCACGCAGGCGGGCCACGAGGTCGGGCTGGGAGCGCAGCGCGGGCCCGAGCACGGGGTGGGCCTGGAGGGTCTCGAGGTGCTCCGGCGCGAACCGCGCGTTCTCGAGGTAGTCGAGGCAGCGCCCGAGCCCGGCCCAGAGGAGGTAGCCACGAACGGGCTTGTCGGTGTGGGGGCTCTTGGGGAGGCGACGGCTGAAGAACGCCATGGTGACGGGCAGATCAGTGCGCCCGGACGCGTGGTGCTCCACCAGGCTGGTGAGCTGGTAGAGATCGATGTGACCTGCGCTGATCATGGGAACAACCCCGGAAGCTGGCGGAAGGCCCGCCCGCGGTGGCTGATGGCGTTCTTGGCATCGACGGTGAGCTCGGCCATGGCCCGGCCGGGCGCCTCGTCGGGGAGGAACAGGGGATCGTAGCCGAAGCCGTCGGTGCCACGCGGCTCGAGCGCGATGCGGCCCTCGCAGGCGCCCTCGGCGATGCGCTCGTACCCGTCGGGGCCCACGAGGGCGACGACGCATCGGAAGCGCGCCCTGCGGTCTTCGGCACCCGCGAGACGCTCGAGGAGCAGCGCGTTGTTGGCGGGCGTGGTGCCCTCGGGGCTGAAGCGCTTGGAGTGCACTCCCGGGGCCCCGCCGAGCACGTCGACCTCGATGCCGCTGTCGTCCGCCACGACCCAACCGCTGGTGCGCGCGTGCACGAAGTGGGCCTTCTGGAGCGCGTTGGCCTCGAAGGTGTCGCCCGTCTCCGGGGGATCGACGTCGAGGCCGGCCTCGGCCAGGGTGACGGCCTCGAGGCCCGTGCCGCGGAGGATCTCGCGGACCTCGTCGACCTTGTGGGCGTTGTTGGTGGCGAACACGACCCTCATGGTGCGGAGCTCCGCACGACGGCCTCGACCCGGCGGTTCATGGCGTGGGCGGACTCGCTGTAGCCGGCCTCCGCGGGCTCGCTCTCGCCCTGGGACTTCGTGTCGAGCCGCCCGGGCTCGATGCCGGCCGCCAGCAGCGCATCGCGGACGGCGGCCGCCCGACGGGCTCCGAGGTCCTGGTTGTAGAGCGAGGAGGCCCGGGTGTCCGCGTGGCCCTCGAGGGTGACGCGCAGGGCGGGCTGCTCGCGGAGCTGGGCCGCGAGTGCGGCCACGGCGGTCTTCGCGGCCTCGTCGAGGGTGGACCGCCCTGAGGCGAAGTAGACGATGGGCTCGAGACGCCTGGACGTGGCCAACTTCTTGGTGGGCAGGACGACCGCGAGGTCGACCCGCTCGATGGGCTCGGAGACCTCGAGCACGCCCTCCTGGACCCGGCCGCGCGAACGGACCATCCAGGTGTGCTTGCCGAGGCCGAGCACCGTGGACCCCTCGCCCTCGGGGAGCTCGGTGCGCGCGAGGTCCGGCCCGCAGGCGGACGGGGCGCTGGAGGTCCAGACGAGGTGGGCGTCCACGGGCCGACCCTGCTCGTCGCGCACGTGCACGGCGACCGTGGTGTGCTTCTCGGGCCGCAATGCCAGGCGGATGCCCACGGGGTCGGGTCCGGCGTGCACGGTGCCCTCGGCGCCCAGGCAGGCGTGGCGGGCGGCGACCTCGACCTCCGCCCCGGGCACGAGGTCCTCGAGGGACATCGCGGAGCCGTTGGCGACGTACGAGCGGCCCGCGTGGCGCATCCAGTACTCGGCGAACGGCAGGCGACGGCCGCCGTAGGTGGCCTGCACGGTGACGAACGACAGGAAGTCGGGGCAACCGTCGTCGTCGGCGTAGCCGTTCTCGATCTCCGCGATGGTGGGGCAGCGGTCCGCGCGGTCGGGGACACCGTCGCCGTCACCGTCGGCGGGACCGAGCTGGAGCCAGCCGGCCAGCGCGGCGGACGGAAGGAGGAGGCTGAACAGCAAGAGGGGTCTCCGGGGCGAGGGAGCAGTGTACTCCTCACGGTAGAGGATCGCATGCGGACAACAGATGGTCGGTGCTTGGCGGATCTCTGGTTTGGATGTTCAGGGTGAACTAGTCTTCAGTCATGGGCGACGCCGTCACCATCGCCAGGCTCCGGGAGCAGATCCGGGCGCTCGAGGGGGGAGCGCGGGTGGAGGGCCACCGGAGGCTCTCGGGCCTGCCCGCCCTCGACACCCTGCTCGGCGGGCTCGTGCAGCCGGGCCTCGTGGAGATCTCGGGCCCCGAGGGCTCCGGTGGGGTGCGCTTCGCGCTGGCCCTGGTCGCGGAGGAGACCCGCCGGCGCAGGAACGTGGTGTGGGTCGACCGTGCGCGCTCGCTCTACCCGCCGGCGGCCCTGGCGGCCGGGGTGGACCTCGATCGGTTGCTGATCGTCCGGCCCCCTTCGTCCTGCGCGGAGGGCGGGCGGCACGCGGGCACCTGGGCGGTCGAGCAGGTCCTGCGCTCCGGGTGCTTCGGGCTCGTGGTGGCCACGGAGGGGCTCGACCCCCTCGGGCAACCCCAGCAGGAGCACCGGTTCGCGGGCTCCCGGTGGCGGCAGGCGGCCGAGCAGGGCGGGTGTACGGGGCTGTTCGTCACCCGGAGCCCGTCGCTGCGCCGGATCCTGCAGGCGGACGTACGGCTGGGCCTGGAGGGGCGCACGCTCACCGTGCTGCGCGACCGGCACGGGGCCTCCGGCGGGCGCGCGCTCCTCCCGCCCTGGCCGGAAGACGCGTGAGCGACCGCTACCTCGCCGTGCACTTCCCGGCCTTCCGGCTCGAGCGGTGCGGCTACGACCCGCGAGACGTCGCTGTGCTCATCGGCCTCGAGAGGAGCGCCATGCGCGTGCTCGCCCTCACGCCGGCCGCCAGCGAGCTCGGGCTGCACCGCGGCATGACCGTCAGCGAGGCGCGGTCCGTCGAGCCCTCCGTGGAGGTGGAGCTCTGGGACCCCGCGGGCGAGCTCACGGACCGGAGCGCCCTCCTGCGCGCGTGGTCGCGGATCTCGGACGCCGTGCAGGCAATGGGCGAGCAGGACCTCGTGCTGGAGGTCTCCCGCACCGCACGCACCTTCGGCGGGGAGGAGGGGGTGGTGCGGGCGGCCCGGGAGCTCGCGGCCTCCCTCGGCCACGCGGTGGGCGTGGCGATCACCGACGACCCCCGCGCCGCGGTGGCCCTCGCTCGTCGGCCCGGCAATCCCATCGTGCCGGTGGGCGGGATGCGGGAGGCCCTCGCGATGCTGCCGGTGCACGCGCTCGATCCGCCGGAGGGGCTCCTCGCGTCCCTGCGGGCCCTGGGCATCCGCACGCTGGGCGAGCTGGCGGCCCTGGACGCCGCCTCGGTGGCCGGGCGCTTCGGTGCGGACGGCGTGCGCCTCCATCGGCTCGCGTGCGGTGGGCGCCCGCCGCGGGACGAGGCCGAGGTGGCGTGGGTGGAGGACGAGCTGCCCGGGGTGAGCACGCCCCTGGCGGGTGCCACCACCACGCTGCAGCTCCACTTCGTGCTCCCGGGTCTCCTCCAGCAGCTCGCGCGCGCCCTGTCGGACCTCGGGCTCGCCGCCGTCCAGCTCCGCTGCACCCTGGAGCTCGACGACGGCACCTTCGCGGGCTTCGGTGTGCGGGTGGGCCGGCCCACACGGGATGTCGCCACGCTGGAGCACCTCGTGCGCACCCGCCTGGCCACCGTGAAGCTCGAGGCCCCCGTGGAGGCCTGGCGCATCGAGGTCCAGGAAGCCGTGCCGTCGGCGGGCTGGCAGCCGGGGCTCACCGACCGCACGGAGGCGCGGGAGCCCCTCCCGGACGTCCTGGCCCGCCTGATCGACGCGCTGGGCGAGGAGGCCGTGTTCAGCGCGGAGCCCGTGGACGCCTGGTGTCCCGAGCGCGCCTGGCGTCCCGTGCCGTTCGCGCTCCGCCCGCCGCTCCGGAGGCCCCCGCCGGCCCCGGACGACGTGGTGGACCGACAGGAGCGGTGGGATCACGCGCTCACCTGGGCCCGCCCCGCGAGCCTGCTCGAGTCGCCGGTCCTCATCGAGGTCCAGGGCTCGCCCCCGGCCCGCCTGCGTCTACCGACGGGCTGGCTGGCCGTGGAGACGGCGACCGGGCCCGAGGTGCTCTCGGGGAGCTGGTGGCAGCCCGAGGCGGCATGGGACCGCGAGTACTGGGTGGTGCGCCTGACGGGTGGACGGACGGCCTGGATCTACGCCGCCGAGCACCACTGGTGGCTGCACGGGTGGTTCTAGGACGGCCTAGACCAGCTCGCGGACCTCGTGCCAGAGGTCTTCCACGCGGGCGAAGTCCTCGGCCGTGGGCGTCTCGAAGTCCTGGGCGTCGTCCTCCGGCACATCGAGGGCGAACCCGAGCGAGCGATCGCCGCGCTCCTCGCGCTCCGACGCCACGGCACCCGGACCCAGCAGACCCATCGCGACCGCGACGATCAGAGGATGCGCACCGACCTTGATGCCCGCCATGGGACCTCCCGACCCCAAACGTAATCGCGTCACAGAGGGCGTGAACCCCCTGTGACGCAACCTGACAACCCAGCACCCTGGCAGGACCAGGGCGACTTCGTTCAGCTCTGGCGGCGGCGGAAGACCGCCATCGCCAGGAACCCGGCGATGCCGAAGAAGCCGGTGGGACCGGACGAGCTGCAGCCACCGCAGCCCTCCTCGACAGGCGGCGTGCCGGTGTCCGCGAGCGAGCAGTCCGGCCAGGTGCCGAACACCGCGCTCTCGTCCGTGGCGTCGAGCTGATCGACCAGACCGTCGCAGTCGGAGTCGATGAAGCTGCCGTCCGCCGCGACCTCGTCCGCGTCGGGCGTGCCGTCGTTGTCGGAGTCGGTGTCGCGGAAGTTCGGGATGCCGTCACGGTCCTGGTCGCCCAGACCCTCCTCGCTGCTCGGGATGCCGTCGTTGTCGTCGTCGGGATCCGTCGCATCGGGGATGCCGTCGCCGTCGCAGTCGAGCATCTCGAGCGACCCGATCGTGACGGTGGTGCCGCCCGGGCCACAGACGACCGAGGGGTCGCCGAACAGCTCGAGGTTGTCCGGGATGCCGTCATGGTCGGAGTCGTCGGAGTAGGGATCGAGCCCCGCCGCCATCTCGTCGCCGTTCGGGATGCCGTCGTTGTCGGCATCGGCGAGCACGCCGTCGAAGTCGTACGGGTCGAGCCAGTTGGGCACCCCGTCGCCGTCCATGTCGCCGCGACCCTCGAGCGCCGTGCTGCGGTTCCCACCGTCGGCATCGAGCTCCGTGCTGTCGCCGTCGTCGTCCTTGTCGATGTAGTCGGGGATCTCGTCCGGGCTCACGATCGCGGAGCGCGTGGGCGCGTCCGTGTTCTTGCTCCACGGCTCGTTGCCGGGGTCGCCGACCCGCTGGTTGGTGGGTGCGTTCTGCGCGGTCACGCAGAACCACCGCCAGCCGTCGAAGTCCGAGGTCGCCGTGAGCAGGAAGCCCAGGGTGTCGGGGCCGACGTGCTCGTCGATGCCCGTGCACACGGTCGTGAGCTGCGCGGTCGTCAGGTCCACCTCGGTGAACATGAGCTCCTCGCGCGTCGGGATGCCGTCGTTGTCGTCGTCCCGGTCGAACATGTCGGGCACCTGGTCGCCGTCCGTGTCGCGGAGCTGCGGCAGGTACGTCGTCCAGTTCGCCTGGGTCAGCGGCGGACCGTCGCAGGGCGTGGGGTCGGGGTTGCCCTGCTCGTCGAGGAAGCCGGCCTCCTCGCAGTCGAGCACACCGTCACAGTCGGAGTCCGGGCTGATCGAGCAGCTCGTGTTCTGGAGGCGCTGGACCTGGTCACCACAGTCGGTCACCGGCCAGACCGTGCCCATCTGGCGGAAGTCCTCGTTCTGCTTGCAGAAGGACAGCGTGTTGTTGGGCGCGACGTCCTCGAGGAAGTTCGGGATCCGGTCGAAGTCGGAGTCGCCCTCGGGGCCCGAGTTGTCGCAGTCGTACGCGTCGGGGAGGTCGTCGCCGTCCTGGTCGTCGAGGATGCCTTCCTCGGAGTCGGTGCGGAGCTCACAGGGCCCCGGGCTGGTCTGCGGGCAGTTCGAATGCGCGCCGGGAGCGACCGTGATCGTCTCGTTGTCGGAGTCGACGTCCAGGTAGTTCGGGATGCCGTCACCCTCGCCGACGAGCACGCCGACGCAGTCCTCGTCGTTCGTGTTGTCGCCGGCCTGGTTGGTCGGGAACCCGTCGTTGTCGTCGTCGCTGTCCGCCCAGTTCGGGATGGTGTCGCAGTCGCGATCCCAGGGGTCGAGCCACCAGCGGCCGGCGAGCTCGTCGGGCACGCCGTCGGGCTGACCGCCCGGACCGACGTCCGTGGGGGGCACACAGTCGCCGGGCGCCACATCGAGCCCGGCGAACTCGTCCATGGTGACCCAGCGCGGCAGGAAGTTCGCCGGCGGCGGGTAGGGCGCCAGCTCGAGGAAGTTCAGCCACTCGCGGCCGTCGAGCACGCCGTCGTTGTCGCTGTCGAGCTTGTACTCCACCTGGTCCACACCGTGCGTGAGGCCCTGGATGCGCTCGACCCACGTCGGGACACCGTCGCCCTCGTCGTCCACGTCGAGGTAGTCCGGCGTGTCGTCCCAGCAGCCGATGGCCACGCCCGCGGGGTCGGGACACATGAACTGCAGCGGGCTGTTCGGGTTGGACGGCTGCGCGTTGGTGTTGTCGTTCCGGGGATCGCCGTCCTCGTCGCGATCCTCGAGGACGGTCGGCTGATCGTCACCGTCGTCGTCGTTGTCGAGGTAGTCCGGGAGGTTGTCGCCCCACGCGAGGGGGTGCAGGTCCAGGATGTCGTCGGGGTCGCCGTGCGGGTTGGTGTTCGTGCCGCGCGGGTTCCCGGGGGACATGTAGTCCTCGAGGATGGTGGCCACGCCGTCGCCGTCGTCGTCCACGTCGAGGAAGTTCGGCCAGCCGTCACCGTCGGTGTCGGTCTTGTCGGGCGTGCTGTCACCGTCGTCGACCCGCGCGAACGTCCCGAGGTCGAACGTGTCGAGCGGGCTGTTCTCGGTGGTCTCGGGCTGGGGACCGGGGTCGGGGACGGCCACCACTGGGGTGATCGGGTCGTTGTCGTGGTCCACGACGTTCGGCGTGTACTCGTAGTCGTCGTCCTCGCGGATCGTCGGCACGTTGTCGTTGTCGTCGTCGGGGTCGATGTAGTTCCAGAGCCCGTCGCCGTCCCAGTCGAACGCGGACGGGGCGGCACCCGCACCGGCGTCGACGCAGGCGCCGTCGTCGGGGTTCCGGAGGAGCATGTCGTCGAACACGCCCGACGCGAGGGCGCCTCCGTCGTCCCCTTCGCTGCAGAGGTAGCGCTCGTGCATCGTGGGGATGTTGTCGCCGTCGTCGTCGACGTCGAGGCGGTCCTCGATGGAGTCGTTGTCGCCGTCGGGCGGCAGCGTGGTCCAGTCGTGGGCCGCGTAGTCCCAGACGCCGCCGCGGTAGCCCGTGGAGGGCGCGGGGTTCAGCTCCACCGCGTCGAGCACGGTGTCGCCGTCGGAGTCGAGGTCCTCGAAGTCGGCGTAGCCATCGCCATCGGAGTCCACGAGACCCTCGTGCTCGTCCGGCCAGCCGTCGTGGTCGGCGTCGCGCTCGAAGGCGTTGATGCAGCCGTTCCCGTCGATGTCGCCGTCGTGGAAGCCCTGCTCGTCCTCGGTGAGGAGGGTGTCGCCATCGTCGTCCACGTCGTTGTGGTTGGCGAGGCCGTCGGCGTCCATGTCGACGCGGATGTCGACGACGATCTGCGGGGTGCCGCCACCGACGTAGTGGGCGAAGAACGGCTCGGCGGCGGGGTCGTTGCAGAGCCGCTCGTCGATCGTGAGCACACCGTCGTCGTCGTCGTCGATGTCCGCGAAGTCCGGCGACCCATCGGTGTCGTAGTCGCGCGCGAGCGCCGGCGGGCTGGTGGGGTTCTGCACCGGCTGCTGGAAGGCGGAGTACGCGATGCTCGTCGCGCCGATCCGCTCCGCGAGGGTGGAGATCCCGTCACCGTCGTCGTCGGCGTCCCGGTAGTCCGGGATGCCGTCGTCGTCCCAGTCGTTCAGGAGCTGGTTGGTGGAGCCGCAGGTGCCGGCCGCCTGGGCGCACACGGCAGGGTGGGCCACACCACCCTCGTGGATGGTGCGGATGCCGTCGTTGTCGTCGTCGACGTCCACCCGGTCCTCGAGATCGTCGGGCAGGACGAGGCCCGGCCAGGCGTTCTGGGTGTCGGTGTTGCGCGGGTTGGTGCCAGGGCCCTCGTCCGCGTCGGCCACGCCGTCGTTGTCGGAGTCGAGGTCCACGAAGTCGGGCCGGTTGTCACCGTCGAAGTCGCGCCCGCCCACGGCCTCCTCGTGCGAGTCGAGGAAGCCGTCCGCGTCGGAGTCCGCGTCGCGGTGGTTGCAGTTGCCGTCGTTGTCGACGTCCTGCCCGATGGACAGACCGTTGAGACCGGGGTTGAGCTCATAGGCCGTGAGCAGGCCGTCGCCGTCGTCGTCGTCGTCGCGGTGGTCGGGCTTGCCGTCGTTGTCGAAGTCGTTGTTCGAGGAGCCGCTCGTCGCGCAGCGGAAGGGCTCGTCCTTCGTGAAGAGGCCGTCGCCGTCGTCGTCACGGTCGAGGTAGTCCGGTGCGGAGTCGGCCACGGTGGGGGCGACGGCAGCCTGGTCGGTGTTGCCGAAGCCGAACTCCGAGGACGTCGCGATCCCGTCGTCGTCGTCGTCGGGGTCGAGGTAGTCGGGGCAGATGCCGCCCGTGAGGGCCGTGATGGCGCCCGAGCAGTCGTCGTCCACGTGACCGGCGCTCGTCTGGAACGAGTTGAACGTGATATTCGGGGGCGTGGCACCCATCTCGTTGCGCGTGGGCACGGAGTCGCCGTCGTCGTCGTCGTCGACGCGGTTCGCGCCCGCTGCACCGTCCGCGTCGAGGTCGAGCTCGTCGGCGTCCGGGATGAGGTCGTTGTCGGAGTCGAGGTCGAGGAAGTCGCGCATCCCGTCGTCGTCGGAGTCGCGATCGGTGGTGTTGTTCCCACCGGGCTTCACCTCGTTCCACTCGCGCGTGTCGGACCAGCCGTCGTTGTCGGAGTCGCGGTCGAGGTAGTTCGGGCCACCCGCGCCGTCCGGCAGGAGCGCGTCGTTGTCGAAGTTGGCCGTGGCCGGGGGCGTGCCGTTGTCGCCCCGCTCTTCGCGGGTCGGGATGCCGTCGCCGTCGTCGTCCGCGTCGTTGCGGTTGGGACGGTTGTCGGTGTTGGGCGCACCCGACCCGGCGCGGTCGGTGTTCGCGTCGAGCTCGGAGATGTCGGGCACGTCGTCGTTGTCGGAGTCGTTGTCGACGAAGTCGCGGATGCCGTCGTTGTCGTAGTCGTGGTCGGGGTCGCCGCCCATCTCCACCGCGTCGGTCCAGTTGTCGTCGTCGGAGTCGAGGTCGAGGTACGTGGGCGTGTTGTCGCCGTCGACGTCGATCTGCTCGGAGCCGCGCGGGAGCTCGTCGATCGTGAGCAGGCCGTCGTTGTCGTCGTCCGGGTCCCGGTAGTTCGGCTGGTCCGTGCCGTCCGTGTTGAACGTCAGCGGGTTGCCGCGCAGGGCGGGGTTCGACCAGCCACCCGGGATCTCGCTCCGGGTGAGGATGCTGTCGTTGTCGTCGTCGGTGTCGATGCGGTTCTCGCCATCGGTACCGTCGGTGTTCAGGCCGGTGACGGAGTGCACGTTGCCCGAGATGGGCGTGAAGCCCTCCTGCGCGTCCGGAACGGTGTCGTTGTCGGAGTCGAGGTCGAGGAAGTCGGGGAGGTCGGTGCCGTCGAAGTTCCGGCCGCCCACGGTGTCCTCGTGGTGGTCGGGCCAGCCGTCGCCGTCGGAGTCGGTGTCGCGCCAGTTGTTCCGGCCGTCGCCGTCGGGGTTGATGCAGGACGCGTTGTTGTTCGCACCGCAGTTGTTGCCCGGGTAGTTCTCGAAGGACGTGAGCAGCCCGTCGCCGTCGTCGTCGATGTCGACACGGTCCTCCAGCTCCGTGCCGTCGGTGTCGGTGCCGCGCGGGCCCTCCTGCGCGTCCGGCACGGTGTCGTTGTCGGAGTCGAAGTCCAGGAAGTCGGGCTCGTCGGTGCCGTCGAAGTTGACCCCGCCGACAGTGTGCTCGTGCTTGTCGATGAAGCCGTCACCGTCGGAGTCGTGGTCCTTGTGGTTCTGGGCGCCGTCGCCGTCGCGGTCCTGCATGCCGGCGAACGACATCTCGTACCGCGTGAGCAGCGTGTCGTTGTCGTCGTCCTGGTCGCGGTAGTCCGGGATGTTGTCGCCGGGGTGGTCGGCGTCGATGTTGGCGGCCTGGTTGTCGAAGTTCGGGAAGTTGCTCGACCGGGGCCCGCCGTTCTCGGTGAGGGTGGGGATGCCGTCGCCGTCGTCGTCGGGGTCGAGGTAGTCGGGGATGCTGTTCCGGACGTCGTACCCGGACGAGTTGCTGTTCGTGTTGCCGAAACCGAGCTCGACGCTCGTGGGGATGCCGTCGCCGTCGTCGTCGGGATCGCAGGGGTCCTTGATGCCGTCGTTGTCGGTGTCGGCGTTCGGGTTGTCGAGGCCGTCGATGACGCCGTCGCCGTCCGTGTCGGGGTTGTTCCCGTCGAGGGAGAGCGTGCTCGCCGGACCACAGTCGTGGGTGAACTCGTCGATGTCGTCGATGCCGTCGCCGTCGGTGTCCACGAGGCAGTCGTTGGTGCCGAAGACCTGCTCCTGGGCCCAGGTCATGCCGTCGCTGTCGTCGTCGAAGGGCGCGCCGTCGCAGTTGTTGTCGATGCCGTCACCACCGAAGCCGGAGCACGTGTCGTCGACGTCGGGGTTGAAGTTCACGTCGTTGTCGACACAGTCGTCGGCGACCGCGGACTCCTGCTCGCTGGCGACACAGCCGATGACCCCAGCGTCCTCGCGCGGGATGCGCGCGTCGTCGCCGTGACCGTCGCGGTCGATGTCGGTCCAGCACTCGTCACGGCCCGTGGGATCGCAGTTGTTGTCGATGTTGTTGTCGATGTCCGCCTGCGTGATGACCTTGCCCGGGTACACGGTGTTGCGGCTGTCGTCGCAGTCCGTGAGGTTGCCGCGCCCGGCCTCGCCGGCGTCGGTGCAGTCGCCGTCGGTGACCTCGATGAACACGCCGTCGTCGTTGCCGAAGCCGTCGCGGTCGGTGTCCGCCCAGCACTCGTCGCCCGTGCCGGCTGCCGAGCAGTTGGAGTCGATGCCGTCGTCGATGTCGCTGTCGTCGATCGGGGCCGCCGGGTAGACCGACGCGGCCTTCGGGTGCGTGGCGACGTCGAGACAGTCGGTCGCGTTGGTGCGCTCGCGCGGCCCGTTGCACAGGGTGTCGGCGGACTCGATGAAGATGCCGTCGTCGTTGCCGAAGCCGTCCTGGTCGTCGTCGAGCCAGCACTCGTCGCCCGAGCCGCCGTTGGAGCAGTTCGAGTCGATGCCGTCCTGGATGTCGGACTGCTCGATCGAGGCGCCGGGGTACACGTTGACGGACTTCGGGTTGGACGCGACGTCCAGACAGTCCGTGATGTTGGTGACGATGGCCTCGCGCGGGTCGAGGCAGTCCTTGTCGGTGGACTCGAGCCAC
>JACKEQ010000049.1 GCA_020632885.1 Alphaproteobacteria bacterium
CTCCGCGAGCCGCGCGAGGGCCCGCGCGTCGCGGTCGGCCGAGGTGACCTCGTGACGTGCGGCGAGGTCCCGCGCCATGGCGCTCCCGACCATTCCAGCGCCCAGGACGGTGATCCGGCTCATGCTCCCTCCAGTCTTTCGAGGGCGCCGGGTAACCCGGAGGCTACGGCAGGAACACCGTCCGCCAGAAGGCGGCGTATGCCTCGACGTAGAAACGGCGCCCGACGAGGCCGACCAGGGTCTCGAGCATCTCCTCGTGACCTGGACCCGTCTCCACGATGCAGGCGACATGATCGGAGAGCCTGGCGAGGTCGGCGGCACGCTCGTCGGGGAACATCCGGATGCGCGTGGTCTCTCCGACCGTCGTCAGACCCCTGTAGGCATGGTGGACCGGGTCGAACTGAAGATGCGTGCTCGGCTCGTCCACACAGGGCTCCACCAGACGCTCCGCCAGCGAGGACAGCACCTCCTCGGGAACGTAGGCGCGTCCGGCGAGCGCAGGGTCCACGACGCTGTCGGGAGGCAGGTCCGGCGGGCTGTAGTCCCGCTTGATGGTGTTGCACGCGTCGCAGCTGGGCAGCAGATTGTCCATGCAGTACGCCAGCCGGGGAAACTTCTCTTTGGGGAGGTAGTGGTCCACCTTCCACCCCCTTCCGAGAAGCTCACCGCACCAGGCGCAATGTCCACCGGAGACCCGAGCGACGGCGTCCCTGTGCGGCCGCGTCCTCGTTCCCTGCGAAGAACGACGGCTGTTCCAGCGATCTCGGACCTCGCCTCGCTCATCGCGCAGGGATGCGTACAGCACCGCTCTCTCGTCCGCCGACTCCCAGGTCCAGACAGGCGCGGGGTGCGGCTCCAGCCGCCTCAACCCACGAGGCCCACGAGTCGATCGAGGGTCGCACGCCGCGGGTCGGTTGCCGGGAGCTTCTGGACGAGCTCGGCGTGTGCACGGCGAGCCTGTTCGCGCAGGTCCGGTGCGCCTCCGGACCGGACCTGTTGGACCAGCGCAACGAAAGCCGCCACCTCCTCGCCCACCTCCCGATCCGCGGCGGGCGACGGCACCCGCACACCGAAGGCCGTGGCGAACAGGTCGCCCAGGAACCAGGCGCTCGGGGACCCGAGGCGCCTGGATGTCACGTGGGCCCCCACCCGCTGGAGCTCGTACGCCTCGCCGGGTTCGGTGTCGCGCACCATGAGGGGTGAGTGCGTGGCCAGGACGAAGGTGGCGTTGGGGAAGGACTCTTTGAGGAACGGCACCAATCGGTCCTGCCACCGTGGGTGGAGGTGGGCATCCGCCTCGTCGACGAGGATGATCGCGTCGGTGGCTCGCAGGTCCCCGCCCCGCAGGTTCTCCCACGCGGCGACCGAGGCGACGATGCGCTGCAGCACGACCACCAGCGCCGTGTATCCACTGGCGAGCCGGTCGATCGGCGTGTCCCGGAGGAACAGTCGCCCCCCGTCGTAGGTGATGTTCACCCTTCCGTCCTCGATGACGCCCTCGAAGCCCACCGGGTCGAACTGCCGCAGGAGCTCACAGAGCAGGCGCACGTCATCGGCCCCGCTGCGTAGTCCAACCAGGAAATCCGGGTTCACGAGCATCCTGGCCGCGAGCCACTGGGAGACGGCCGCCGTGTCCGCCGGCTCGCGATCGAGCTGCCCGATGGTGCCTCTGATCTCCCGGCCGAGCTCGTCGTACATCCCACCCACGAGCTTGAGAGCCTCGGGACCGATGCCGACAATCGACGAGCGCACACCTGCTCCGACGAAGACCAGAGGACGCCAGCCGGTCGAGACCTCGGACCGAAAGGGAAGATGCTCGCGGTTGAACTCGAAGCTCGAAGCTCCAGGCTCGAGGAGGCGCCGACCGTCCAGGGTCGCCTGGGGGACCGTCACCGAGATCCCGTCCAGCGCGTCACGGATACCGAGCCTCCTGTGGAGGTCTCCCTCCGGCGTCGGGCGACCTCGCCGCTCCGATGGCCCCCCCTGTGGAGCCGCGCCACTCCGCCACATCGGGTGCGAGTAGAGGAGACACCGGGTGAGCTCCTCGAGGAGAGCGGTCTTCCCCACGCCGTTCTCGCCGATGAACACGTAGGCGCGCTTGCCCGGCTCGAGGTCGACGTCGAAGGTCAGCCCGGAGGACGTCTCCGCCAGCTCGATGCGATGGAACATGCCATACTCTACCCCGCCGAGCGCGGCGGAACACGGCGAGGTCACGACGGACTCGTGAGGCGAAGGGGCGCCACATTCGACTCACCCCATGAGGCGAATGATAGCACCCCCAGACGAGGACGGTCCGCTACTCGCCGTAGGCGTCGTCGTGGACCCCGAGCACCGCGCGGCCGCTGGGGTCCGCCATACGCTTGAAGGCCTCGTCCCACTCGAGCGCCACCGCCGTGCTGCACGCGACGGACGCCTGGTTCGGCACCGTCGTGGCGGCGCTCGGCAGCGGGAAGTGCATCTCGAAGATCTCCCGGTACATGTACCCCTCCTTCGTGACCGGGGGTCCCACCGGGAACCGGTCCGCCGCCTCCGCGAGCTGACGGTCCGTCACGCGCGTCTCCGCCGTCGCCTTCAGCCCGTCGATCCAGCCGTAGCCCACGCCGTCCGAGAACTGCTCCTTCTGCCGCCAGAGCACGCTCTCCGGCAGCCAGCCGTCGAACGCACGCCGCAGGAGCTCCTTCTCGATGCCCCGAGCACCCACCATCTTGTGACGCGCCGGGATGGTCATCGCGTGGTCCAGGAAGCGCGTGTCCAGGAACGGCACCCGGGCCTCCACACCCCACGCCGCCATCGCCTTGTTCGCGCGGTTGCAGTCGTAGAGGTGGAGCTGGTGGAGCTTCCGGACGGTCTCCTCGTGGAAGTCCCGCGCGGACGGGGCCTTGTGGAAGTACAGGTAGCCGCCGAAGATCTCGTCGCTCCCCTCGCCCGACAGCACCATCTTGATGCCCATGGCCTTGATCTTGCGGGCCATCAGGAACATCGGCGTGCCCGCCCGGATGGTCGTGACGTCGTAGGTCTCGAGGTGCCGGATGGCCTCCGACAGCGCGTCCAGCCCCTCCCGCACGGTGTAGGTGAACCCGTGGTGCACGGTGCCGATGGCGTACGCGACGACCTCCGCCGCCGCGAGGTCCGGCGACCCCGCCAGCCCGATCGAGAAGCTGTGGAGACGGGGCCACCAGGCGCGTCCACCGCCCTCCACCCGCGTCTCGGCGAGCTTCGCGGCGATGGCCGAGATCACCGAGCTGTCGAGCCCGCCGGAGAGCAGCACGCCGTACGGCACGTCGCTCATCAGGTGGCAGCGCACGCTGTCGATCAGGGCCTCCCGCAGGGCGTCGGGGTCCGCGGGGGCGTCCGGGACGCCGTCCACGTCGAACCACGCCCGGTTCCACCAGCGCACCGGCTCGGGGTCGTCCTGGGTCTGCACGTGGCCCGGCGGGAACGTCCGCACCGACGTGCACACCCCCATGAGCGCCTTCATCTCCGAGGCCACCCAGAGCCGTCCGGCGGCATCCCGGCCCGTGTAGAGCGGGATGACGCCCATCGGGTCGCGTGCGATGGTCCACGCGCCGGTCGCGGTGTCGACGAGCACGAAGGCGAACATGCCGCGCAGCCGGTCGAGGTACGGGGCCCCGGCGATGTGCAGCGGCAGGATGACCTCGCAGTCGGACTCCGTGGCGAACGCGTAGTCGAGGCCCTCGCGGAGGTCGGCGTGGTTGTAGATCTCGCCGTTCACGGCCAGCACGAAGCGCCCGTCCGGGCTCTTCAGGGGCTGCTCACCGCTCTCCGGGTCGACGATGGCCAGGCGCTCGTGGGCGATGGCGAAGCGCGCGTCACTGTAGGTCCCCGACCAGTCCGGCCCGCGATGGCGCAGGGCCTGGGCCTGACGCACGACGCGCTCCCGCGCATCGGGCAGTCCGCCGTGTCCGAGGATGGCGACGATTCCACACATGGGTCCTCCGGGTCCGCGCGGCCCAATCGGACGGGGCCCGCCGATCTGGAGGACTGTAGACGGTTCGCGGCCCATCGTGGTGCGAGGTGGTATGAACGGGGCCCCTGGAGGCCGTCTTGCTGCTCATCCCCCTGCTCACCACCGCCCTCGCCGCCGACACCGCCGGTCGCATCGGCATCGGCGCCGAAGCCACTTTCACCGGCTCCTCGATGGGCCAGATCACCTACTGGGCCACCGACAAGGTCGCAGCACAGGGCGCGCTGGGATTCACGCTCGTGGACGGCCCGACCTTCGACTCCACCGTGCTCGCCATCGGCGGCGGGGCGCTCGTGAAGCTCGCCCGCACCGAGAAGGTGGACCTGGAGTTCCAGATCTCCGCGGCCATCGCGGCCGGCGACGCCGAGCTCGTGCGTATCCAGCCCGGCATCCGGCCCGAGGTGTTCGTCACCCCGGACTTCAGCTTCCACGTGAGCGCGGGCCTCGCGATCAACTTCATCGGCGACGACGGGTTCCCGGGCTTCGGAGCCGACACCACCTACGTGACGCTCGGTGCCGGCGGGCTGCTCGGGGGAGCGGGCTTCACGTTCTACTTCCCGGGCAAGAAGGGCGGCGGAGGCTCGCCGCCGCCCCAGGGCTGAGCGAGACGCACGACGGCGCCCCGCCCATGGATCAGGGGCAGGTCAGCGCGACGTCGTCGATGCCGGTCCAGCCCCAGCTCCCCTGGAAGGAGTCGTAGAAGTCGAGCCGCACGGGCTGGCCAGCGAGCGCCGCGATGGTCGCGGGATCGAAGGTATTGAGCTCGAAGACGTCCGTCTGGTTCAGGGTGCTCTGGAGGATGGCGGCCCAGCCGTCGTCCGCGAGGGCCAGAGCCACCCCCATCTGGTGGATGCCCGGCGTGGCTCCGTTCGTGTCGCCGGCCAGATCGGCGAACGAGCCCGGGGTCGAAGTCGCGTTGCTGGTGCCCTCGGCGCGCCCGCCGTTCATCTGTGCGGAGATGGTGTGGTCGGGGTGGATGGTGAAGAAGGGCGACCGCACCAGAGACGTGGTGTGGAAGGTGTCGCGGGATCCGAAGGGCTGGTGACGCAGGTAGTACGGAGCGCTGTACGCGATGTCACCGGTCCCGTCGCTCACGCCGATCGAGCCCTGCTCCACGGTCCAGCCCTGGAGCGTGCCGTCGTCGAAGTCCCAGGAGAGCTCGGTGCAGCGACCCTGGGCCGCGGAGAGGTCGCCCGTGTACCAGTCCTCGAAGCCCACCTGCGGATCGATGCCGGCGTCACAGGGGCCGTAGAGGGTGGCGTAGAGCCCCTTGCGACCCTGGATTCGTACGAAGACGCCCGCGTCCCAGTCGGTGGCGTTGAAGGTGTTCAGCCACACCTGCTTGGCGTTGTACGAGCTCGCCCGGTCGCCGATCATGGGGACGGTCACGCCGTCCACCACACCCGACGCGAGGTGCAGCTTCCGATCGAGGGTACCGCTCGAGGGCAGGCCGAAGTCCACCATGCCGGACCACCCGTTGCCGTCGTACAGGCCTGCATGCCAGCCCTGGAAAGCACCGTCCGTACGGCAGGAGCCGGACTCGAGGGTGCTGACGCGCATGTCCTCGAGCTGCTCGTAGAGCCAGGTGAACGTGAGCCGGCTGTTCGCCGAGCCCTCGTCCACCACCGTGGTGCCGTACTGGCTGTTGATGGACGCCCCCATCTCGTTCACGGCTTCGCACGTGGAGAGGGTGTAGGCGCCGCTGCTGCAGTCCAGGCCAGCGATGGAGACGGCGGAAGCGAGGGAGGTCAAGGCGATCAGCATGGGGGGTGCTCCTCTGTGGTGGGGCACGCAGTCTAGGCCTCAGCCGCATTGACAGGTTGTCGGATACAATGTGACGTTCTGTCACGGTAGCGACAACAGTGAGCGCCGGACACTCCCGACATGAACAGGACGAACGCCGATTCATTTCGACTGGCACGACTCCTGCTAGCGGTCAGGGCATGCTGAACCTGCTGCGGGCTTCCGTCCTCTCTGCCCACGCCCAACCGCCGCTGGCCCCCGAGCCCGCCGTCCGCACCGAGGAGGTCGACGGAGGCCTGCGGGTCGTGCCCGACCGGGAGGTACCGGTAGACGCCCGGGAGGCCCGAGCGCTGCTCCTGGAGTTCGGGGAGACCTCGCTCTACGACCTCACCCTGTTCTTCGCGGATGTGATGCGGATGAACTTCCTCATCGCGGACGACGAGGCGCTGAAGGGCAAGAGCGTGCAGCTGATCGGTCACGAGTCCATGACGATCCAGGCCGCGTGGGAGGCCTACCTCTCGGCCCTGCGCGCCCACGGCTTCACCACGGCGGTCGTGGGGGACCTGGTGACGCTCGTGCCCTCGAAGGACGCGAGCAAGCGCCCGGAGGCCGTGCGCGCCGGGAAGGCGGACGCCGTGGGCACGCGGATCGTCACCCAGCTGCTCCCCGTGGAGAACGGCGAGGCGGGCGACCTCCTGCAGGTCGTGAAGCCCCTGTTGTCCACGGACGCCGAGGTCTTCGCGTACGCCCCCGCGAACACGCTCATCGTCACCGACAGCGAGAGCAACGTGCGCAAGGTGAGCCAGCTCGTGGACGCCCTGAGCGTCGCGGCCCCGGCCACCACCCTGCGCGTGGTGCACGTGCGCTATGCAGAGGCCACCCAGATCAAGGCCGTCATCGAGGCGCTCTACGCCGAGTCCGCCTCCACCGCGCCCGTCCCGGCGGCCCGGCCGTCCAGGCGGGGCGCGAAGACCCCCGCGCCCACCCCGACGTCCTCGGGCTCGCCGCGCGTGCACATCACCAAGGTGCTGGACGACGAGCGCACGAACAGCCTCGTGGTCCTCGCCGACGAAGAGGGTCATGCGGCCGTGGACGCCCTGCTCGTCGAGCTCGACGTGGACGGGGCCGCCGACCAGCGCCTGCACGTGCTGCGCCTGAAGTACGCCCTCGCCGAGGAGGTGGAGGCCGTGCTCACCAAGATGGGCGGGTCGGGGTCGACGCCGGAGGCCAGACGCCCCAAGGACGCGCCAGCGGACCTCTCCGCGGCCCTGGAGGGCGCCCGCTTCGCCGCGGACACGGCGACCAACAGCCTCGCGGTGCTGGCCGCCGAGGAGGACTTCCTGCCCATCGAGGACCTCGTGCGGCAGCTCGACGTCGCGCGTCGGCAGGTGTTCGTGGACGCGCTGTTCGTCGAGCTCACCGAGAACGACTCCACGGAGCTCGGGATGTCCGGACACGTCGTCACGGACGCCGGCATCCTCTCGAGCCAGCCCGACATCGACGCCTCCAACTCGTTCAGCGTGACCTCCGACCTGCTCTCGGGCCTGGCGGCCGGCGTGTTCGGCGAGCTGGTCGAGGTGCTCGGACCCACGGGCGATCTCGTCTCCGTGCCGGCCTTCGGCATCGCGCTTCGCGCCCTGGCTTCCGATCAGGACGTGCACGTCATGGGGAACCCGGGCCTGCTCGTCGTGGACCACGGCGAGGCCGTGCTCTCCGTGGGCCGCACCATCCCGTACCGCACGGGCACCACACTCACCGGCACGGGGCTGTCGCAGGCCAACTACGACCGCCTCGACGTGAACATGGAGCTGCTGGTCACCCCGCACATCAACGACGACACGCTGGTCACCCTCGCCGTCGAGCTCACGGCCGACGAGGTCGACGAGTCCGCCGCGGCCGACAACGGCGGGCCCACGACAAGCAACCGGCAGGTCGAGACCGACGTGATGGTGGAGGACGGCCAGACCATCGTCATCGCCGGTGTCACGTCCACCAAGATGGAGCGCGTGGAGTCGAAGGTCCCGCTCCTCGGCGACCTCCCGCTCATCGGCGCCCTGTTCCGTAGCCACCGCAAGAGCTCGCGCAGCACGAACCTGCTCGTGTTCCTCACGCCCTACGTCGTGGACTCACCGTCCGACCTCCTGCGCATCCGGCGCATCAAGGAGGCCCAGCGCCAGGAGTTCGTGCGGAGGTTCCAGGACAAGGAGGGGCAGGAGTGGCTGGACGCCCTCCGCGGCCTGCTCGCGGACGCGGAGGATCGGCCGGCGAGTTAGCGGGGAGCATGCGCTTCTCTCCCGTCCTGTTCGCCCTCGTGGCCTGCGGTCCGCCTGTCTCGCCCGTGGCGGCCACGGCCGACGGCCCCGTCATCACCTTCGACACCACGGCCGGCACGTTCGCGGTGACCACGTATGCCACGCAGATGCCGGTCACGACCGACAACTTCGTGCAGTACGTCGAAGAGGGCTTCTACGACGGCACCGACGGAGCGGAGCGCACGATCTTCCACCGTGTCGTCCCCGAGTTCGTCGTGCAGGGCGGCGGCTACACGCCCGCCGGCGACCTCAAGGCCACGCGCGGTCCGATCGTCAACGAGTCCGGTGTCGGCCTGCAGAACCTCCGGGGCACCGTGGCCATGGCCCGCACCAACGCGGAGGACTCGGCCACGTCGCAGTTCTACGTGAACCTCGTCGACAGCGACTACCTGGACGCCACGCGCGGGAACAACGGGTACGCCGTGTTCGGCGAGGTCTCCGCGGGCATGGACATCATCGACGCCATCGCGGCGGCCGACCTCATGGGCGAGATCCCGCTGGAGCCCGTCGAGATCGTGGCGGTCACGGTCGACTGACGTGGAGCAGCGCGGCCCAGGCGGCCGCGTGCACGGCGCCCACGACGGCGGCGGCCAGGACGGTCGTCGCATCCATCCCGAGCCCGAGGACCCCGACCCCCTCCGCCACGCGCAGCATGCCGTGGTCGCGCACCCACGCGGACGCCACGAGCACGGCCAGCGCTGCACGACCGGCCACGGACACGCGCTCCAGCGTGCCCCGCCCGAGCAGCACGACGGCGGGCACCCAGCCGCCCACGAGCGCCAGCCCGGCCGCACCCGCCACCGACGCCGTGGAGAACCGGGCCCACGGCCAGGTCAGCGCCCAGCCGGCCAGGGTGAGCCACCCGAGCACGTGCGCCACCCAGGGTCCCTCGGAGGGCAGGCCGCCCGAGAGCACCGCACCCGCTTCGACCACGAGCCAGAGTACGAGCGCGAGCCCGCCCACGCGGGCCACCCGGCTCCCCGACGTCCACCACGCCAGGAGCAGCAGGACGTGCGGGACCTGAAGGGCGAGCCAGACCTGGGCGTACGGGGACACCGCGCCAACCTGCACACGGATGGAGCGACGTCACGCCCGGAACGTCGGGAGCCTCCCCTCGCGCCCGCGCAGCTCCAGCGCCTCGCCCTCCACGAGGTCCGGCAGCGCACCGCCCTCCTGGCGGGCCTTCTCCACGGCGGCACCCGAGATCAACACCGACGCGCCCGTCGTCTTCGTGGCCGCCTCCAGCCGCGCGGCCACGTTCACCGTGTCGCCGAGCACCGTGAACTGCACGCGGTCCGCCGTACCCACCGGGCCTGCGACGACCTCCCCGAAGTGCACGCCCACCCCCTGGGCCAGCGGCGGGAGGCCGTGCTCCGCCCGCACGGCGTTGTGTCGCTCCAGGGCGGCCTGCATCGCCACGGCCGCGCGGATGGCCCGGCAGGCCTCGTCGCCGTGGGACTCGGGGAGCCCGAACACCGCCATCACCGCGTCGCCGATGTACTTGTCGACCACCCCCCGCTCCGCCCGCACCGCCGAGACGACCGCCTCGAAGTACGCGTTGAGCTCGTCCACCAGGGCATCCGGTGCGGTCGCCTGGCTGTACGAGGTGAACCCGCGCAGATCGCTGAACAGCACGGCCACCTCGCACCGCCGGGGCTCCAGGCGGCCCGGGGCGAGCAGGATGTCCGCCAGCTCCTCCGCCACGTACGCACCGAAGCGGTCGCGGAGCTGCTGGGCGCGCCGGGCCTCCCGCTCCACCCGCGCCAGCAGGCCCTGCACGAACACCACCAGCCCGACCGAGAGGAGGATGGCGCCCACCATCAACACCGTGGTGAGCAGGATCTCGGAGGGCCCGTAGCGGACCACGGCACCGTTCCGGGTGAGGTCGAGGGCCACGAGCGCCGCGATCCCCGCCATCGACCCGAGCCCACCGACCACCGCCACCTGCCGGCTCATCCGGATCCCCGCCCCGATGGCCACGATCGGGAAGATCAGCAGGTCCGGTGCCCGCAGCACGCCCAGGTGGGCCTCGCGCGGCCAGAGCACGCTCGGGAGGATGATGAGGGTCGCCAGGGTCGCGTCCAGCAGCACCCCCGCGAGCAGCCAGGGCTGACGGTCCGCCGCGCGCGCCTGAGCGCGCACGATGGCCACCGAGGCGACCATCCCGCCCACCATGAATCCCACGGTGAGCCAGTGCTTGAAGACCCCGGCGAGCATCTCGTCGCCGGCGTACACGAGCAGACGCAGGAACACGAGCACCAGGAAGGTCATCCGCACCCGGTGGGTGATCACCCCCGCGTCGGCCGCCGCGTCCTGCAGCAACCCCGGCACAGGGGAGGTCACTCCACCCGCTCCCACCCGTCCGGCCCGCGCTCCACCACGAGCGTCGGCCACCAGACGTCGTCCGGACGCAGCGTCACCGCGCTCTTCCGCCCCTGGAGCGACTGCAGGGTGAGCTTCACGGAAGCCCCGTCCGCGATGCCGGACACGGCCTCGACGAACGCAGGGAGCCCGGAGACCGGCTCGCCGTCCACCGCCACGATGCGCCGGGCGTACCCGAGCTTGTAGCGGTCCGCCGGAGAGCCCCCGTAGTACCAGCTCACGTACACGCCGGCAGGAGGCGTCCCGCTCTCCCGCGCCACCTCGAAGTGCTCCTCCTGGATCCAGGCACCCGCCCAGAGCACCGCACGCCGGTGGCCGCGATCCGAGAGATCCACCGTGGTCGTGGGCACCTCGAGCACCTCGCCGTCCCGCACCACGCGCACCGTGTTCTTCGCGGCCAGGCGCTCCTGGAGGTCGCGGAAGTCGGCCACCGCCCGCCCGTCGATGCCCACCACGAAGTCACCCACGGCGACGTCCGTCTCCACCGTCGGATCCACCCGCCAGACCTCCATGGCGACGGGGTCGTACGGCCGGTGGGCGCGCAGCGCCTCCGCGACGTCCGCGGGCATCCCGGCCTCCCGGGCCTCCGCGAGGGTCTTCCGGCGTAGCTCGAACCCCGGATAGCGCGGCACGACGCCAGCCAGGAGCTCGCGGGCGGCCGCCGGGGACACCGCGTTCAGGGAAGGCGACGGGCTCTGCTTCTGCTCGTTGTTGAACCGCTGGTACAGGGCGACCACCCTGCCCTTCCTGTCGACGATGACCCCGCCCACCACCGCGCGCTCGATCTTGCCGAACTTCAGCGTGGTCATGTTGTCGGCGCGGAACTTCGGGTGGGTCGTGGCGCGGAGGGTCAGCTCGTCGAACCGCGAGAACGCCTTCTCCTCGCTGAACGCACGACCGTCGGTGTCGAGCAGGGCCGCGTAGTGCTTCTTCCCGGGCTCGGGCACCCCCTCCGCCCACTCCAGCGGCTCGAGGTCGCCGAAGTCGAGCAGGGCCGGATCGAACCGCACGAGGGCGGAGTTGTAGAGCGGGTCGAGGGCGACGAGCTCGGCGGGGACGGGCGGAGCGTCACCCGCCTGCACGGTGACCCGCGCAGCCTCGTTGGGCACGCCGTACCGATCGGTGAGCACGAGGCCAGCCTCGGCGTCCACCACGATGCCCACCGACTCCCAGTACGTCGCCGTGGACGTGTTCAGCGGGAAGGCGCTCTCGCTCGCGACGGTGACCAGTCGGGCCGCCACCCCGCGGGCCGCCCGGTGCTCGACCTCCTGCGCCACGACGGTCGCCGGAGGCGGGAGCCGCCGGGCGGTCGGGTGGGTGACGGTCTCGCAGGACCAGATCCACGACGCGTCCCTGTGGCAACGCTCGTCGGGGAACACCGTCGGGGCCATCTGGATGCGGGCGACCTGCTCGGTGGTCGGCCGGTTCAGGGCGCTGTAGCGCACGGTGGCCACCTGGCCGATCTCCATGCCCTGCAGGGTGGACTGCAGCGTGTCGAGGGAGTCGATGGGCACGCCCGCCACGGAGTGGAGGATGGAGTCGCGCGGGACCGTGTGGAACACCTCGCCCGGCCGTGCGACCAGCACCCCCTCCGGCGGCCGGTTGTTGCGGAGCGTCGGCAGGTACCCGACCTCGTGGAAGCTCCCGTCGGCGAATCGGAGGAAGCTCGAGGGGGCCAGGGCGTGCAGGTCGGCGACGTCCACGCGCACCACGACAGGCTTGCCGGACCGCTCGAGCGCGAGCTCGACCGACCCTCCGACCCGCCCGTCCAGGGCGGCCTCCAGCGCGGCGAACGCGTAGACGGGCTCGCCGTCGATCTGCAGCAGGATGTCGCCGGGCTCGAGGAGACCCTCGGCGGGCCCGCCCTTCCCGACGGTGGCGACCGTCAGCAGCCCGGTGCCGTCCCACGCTTCGCGCGCCGCGGACTCGGAGGCCGCCGAGAGCCCCAGCCGCGTGAGCTCGTCGTAGGGCCGGTACTCGAGCTCGGTCATGATCGTGCCGCGCGGAGGCACCTCGCCGCGCTGGAGGTGCTCGAGGGCGACCTTCACGCGCTCGAGGCGGAGGTAGTAGGACGTGGACTGCTGCACCCGCCCGCCCGCGTTCAGCGCGACCACGTCACCCTCGATGTCGAACACGGGCGAGCCCGACGAGCCGCCGGAGCTGTCGGAGGCCGCCTGGACGTAGAAGGTGTTCACGTCCCACCAGGGCGCCGGACGGTCGATGCGCGAGATCGTGCCGTCCAGGATGGAGATCTGCTCGCCGGCGTCGTTGCCGATGAGCCGGATCTCCTCGCCGATGCGCGCGCCGTCGGGGTCGAGCCGCAGGGACACGGGGCGGTTGAGCTTCACGCTCGCGGGGTCGTACCGGTAGAACCCGAAGTCGTGCACGGGGTCGCTGTACAGCGGCTCGATCGCGATCTCCTCCTGGTTCGGGAAGAGCGCGCGGGCCACCTGGGGGCCGCTGCCCACGACGTGGCGGTTGGTGAGCACGATGCCCCGCTCCGCGTCCACCACGAAGCCCGACGCCTGGGGCGCGCCCATGCGGCGCCCGTCGAAGGCCCGGGGGTTCTCGTAGCGGAGCACCAGCACGCTCGGGATGACCCGGTCGATCGTCGCCGCCCAGTCCCCCGCGAGGGCCACCCCCGCCAACCAGCTCCACACCAGCATCCCACCTCCGGCCGCAGCATGGCATACAGGCTGCCCGGAGGACGTCTTGCAGATCCCGACCCCCTGGCAGCACGCGCTCGGCGGCCCGATCCTCGAAGGGCCCGACTACGAAGGCCTCCGCGCGTTCCTCGGCGCCGAAGAGGCCGAGCACCCCGTCTACCCGCCTGCGGACGAGCGGTTCGCGGCCCTCGCCCACACGCCACCGGAGCGCGTGCGGGTCGTGCTCCTCGGCCAGGACCCCTACCACGGCCCAGGGCAGGCCCACGGCCTCTCGTTCTCGGTGAAGCCCCCGCGGAAGCCGCCTCCGTCCCTGAAGAACATCTACCGCGAGCTGCACGACGACGTCGGGGTCGAGCCGCCCACCCACGGCGACCTCACCGCATGGGCGGACCGCGGCGTGCTCCTGCTCAACACCGTGCTCACCGTGCGCCACAAGAAGGCCGGCTCGCACCGCAAGAAGGGCTGGGAGCGCTTCACGGACGCCGTGATCGCGGCCGTCGCCGCGGGTCCGCCGGTGGCCTTCGTGCTCTGGGGCAAGGCCGCCCAGGAGAAGGCGGAGGGCCTGGACGCCCGCCACCTCGTGCTCCAGGCTCCGCACCCCTCGCCCTACTCCGCCGACACGGGCTTCTTCGGCAGCCGTCCGTTCAGCCGCATCGACGCGTGGCTCGCGGAGCGGGGCGAGCCTCCGATGGACTGGAGCCTCTGACCGCCTTCAGGGGAGGTGGGCGGCCAGGGTGAGCTGGAGGTCCGAGCGCAGGTCGAGGGCGCGCATGGCGGCTCGCCGACGGGTGCGGAGCTCCATGGCGCTGATGCCGAGCCGCATCGCGAGGCCCTGATCGCTCGTGGGGACGCCTGCGAGCGCCTCGAAGAGCTCGGGGTCCACGGACGCATCCCGGGCCGGGACCTGCGGGACCAGCTGGGACCACATGGAGTCGGACAGGTGGATGCCGCCCTCCGCCACGCACTCCAGCGCCTCCCGGAGCAGCTCGGGCTCGGCGTCCTTCATGAGGAAGCCCGAGGCGCCGGCGTCGAGGGACTGCTCGGCGAACAGCCCCTCGTCGAAGCTCGAGAGCACGAGCACGGGGAGATCGGGGCGGGAGACCTTCACCAGCCGGGTGAGCGCGAGCCCGTCGAGGCCGTTCATCCGGAGGTCCGTGACGAGCACGTCCAGACCGGCCGGTAGGGCGTCGATGGCGTCCTCCGCGGAGCCCGCCTGCCCCACGACCTCCCAGCCGGGCATCGCCCCGATGAGGTGCACCAGCCCCATGCGGACCACCGGGTGGTCGTCGACGAGGAAGACTGTGCGCGACCTGCCGCTCATGCACGACCCGTTAACCCGCTCGGGCACGATCGTTCGGCCCGCGTGATGTCACCGCGATAGAGACAGCCATGCTCCTCGGTGGCCGCTTCGAGCTCCAGGCGCGCATCGGCGTGGGCGGGAGTGCCAGCGTCTACCGTGCCCTCGACACACAGCGCGACGACCTCGCGGCGGTGAAGGTCCTCCACCCCGACCTCACCGGCGAGGAGCGCACCGCCGAGCGCTTCGTGCGCGAGATCGAGGTGCACAGAAGGCTCGATCACCCCGGCATCCCCGCGTACCGCGCGTCCTCCTCGGAGGGCATGCACTGGATGGCCACGGACTTCGTCGAGGGCGACTGCCTCGCCGCCCTGGCGTCCAGAGGGCTGAAGCCGTCGGAGGTGGCCACCTGGGGGCTCGAGCTGTGCGCGACCCTCGGCTGGCTCCACGATCTGGGGATCGTCCACCGCGACGTGAAGCCCGACAACGTGATGATCGACCGCGACGGGCGGGCCCTCCTGCTCGACCTCGGCATCGCGCGCACCGAGGCCCGGATCACGCAGCACGGCGACCTGATGGGCACGCCGGGCTTCATGCCCGTGGAGCAGGAGCTCGACCCGCGGGACGCCGACCCCCGCACGGACCTCTACGCCCTCGGCGTGTCGCTCTACGCGGTGCTCACGCTGCGGTCGGGGGCCGAGCTCGCCTACGACTTCACCCGCGACGGCGCGCTCTCCCGGCTTCCCTGGCCCCTGGCCGAGGTCGTGCGGAAGGCCACCGAGCAGGAGCCGGACGCCCGCTGGCCCGACGCTGCCGCCATGGAGCTCGCCCTCGCCGAGGCCCTCGATGCCCTCTGAGCTCGAGGTCCTGCGGGACGACCTCGCCCTCCTCGGCGCCAGCACCTCCCACGACCTCCGCGAGCCGCTCCAGATCATCCGCCTGTTCGCGCGCGTCCTCGCCATGCAGCCCGAGGCCGCCGAGCACGCCGGCCACATCGGGGATGCCGCCGCCCGGCTGGCCGAGATGCTCGACGGTCTCTCGCGCCTGGTGCGCCTGGGTCCCCCGGAGCCCGGACCCGCGCGGGTCGTCGAGGTGGTGGAGCGCGCTCGTCGGGGGCTGGACCTCGAGCTTCCAGACCCACCCGACGTCACCCTGCCTCTCGGGGCCCACCACCTCGAGCTCGCCGTGCACGAGCTCCTCGACAACGCGGTGCGGCACGGGGCCCCACCGTACCGGCTGGACGTCTGGCCGGACGGGCTGTCCGTGCACGACGCCGGACCCGGGGTCCCCGACGACCGCCGCACCGACCTCCTGGAGCCCTTCCACACGCTCGTGAGCCCGTCCGTCCGGGCCGGCGTGGGGCTCACGCTCGCGGATCGGGTGGCCTCCCGCTACGGTGGAGGCCTCTCCCTGCACCCGAGCGACCTCGGCGGCCTCGAAGCGCGCCTGCGGGTCAGCCGCCCTTCAGCCACGCGATGAGCGCGGCGCGGTCGGCGTCCGAGAGCTTCGCGGTGCCCTCGTCCACGATGCGCGACATGCCGCCACCCGGGAAGTCGCCGTCGGGCGACATGCCCAACGTGAACAGGGTGTCGAGGTCGTCCGCCGACCAGCCGGCCAGGGCCTCGGGATCGATGGCGGGCGCCACCGTGAAGGGTGCGTGGCCGCCCTCCAGCTCGTGGCGCGTCCGGATCCTGCCGATCCAGGTGCGCGGCGAGTGGCACTCGCGGCAGTGCCCGACGGCCGTGCCGAGGTAGGCCCCACGGTCCAGCGGCTCCGGGCCCTCGTGGAACGCGCGCCACCGGAACACCTGGAGCTGCCAGCGCGGCGGGATGCCCTCGTGGGGCTGGTCGGGGCGGGCCACGGGCTCGAGGGTCTGCAGGAAGGCCCAGAGGTGCCCGAGGTCCTCGTCCGTGAGGTTCGTGAACGACGTGTACGGGAACGCCGGCCAGTACGCGTGGCCGTCGGGCGCCCTGCCCTCCCGCATCGCGCGCCGGAAGTCGTCGAAGCCCCACGCCCCCAGCCCGTGCTCGGGATCGGGGGTGAGGTTGCTGCCGTAGAAGGTACCCCGCGGGGTCTCCACCGCGTGGCCGCCCGCCCAGGGGGGCCCACCGTCGGCCGTGTGGCACGCGGCGCAGCCTCCCAGGCCGGCCAGCGCGGCCCCGATTGCGGGATCACCCGCCAGGGCCACGGCGAGCAGCGCGATCAGTGCTCGTCCTCGACCTTGAAGTTGTCGTGGCACCCCTTGCAGCTCTTGCCGACCTTGCCGAAGGCGGCCATGATCGCCTCGTCCTCGCCCTTGGCCGCGGCGTCCGCGAGCGCCTTCGTGGCGTCCTGGAATGCCTTCACGGCCGTGTCGAACTCGCTGCGCTTGGACCACACCTCCGCCCGCGCCTCGGTGTCCTTGACCTTGTCGGGGCCCGTGCCCTCGGGGAACAGCTCGCCGAAGGTGGCGGCGACGGCCTGCAGCCCCGCGGCGTGGGCGGCGAGGTCCTGCTTGCGCTCGATCTTGCCCTTCACGATGGCGGTGGTGCTCTTCATGTGCTTCGCGGCGATCTCCATCTGGACGTGCCGGTACTGGACGACGTCCTCGGGCGCGGAGGCGAAGGCGGAAGAGGCGAGAAGCAGGGCGATGGTGGTCATGGGTACTCCTGGATGGGGTCGCATAGCCAACCCACATCCGCCCTTCACCATGCCGCGCTCATTCTCCGAGGGCGGCGATGACCGCCTGCAGGATCTCCACGCGGGTCACGATTCCCACGGGACGGCCGTGCTCGTCGACGAGCGGCAGGCATCCGTACTTGTGGGCGTGGAGGATCCGGGCGACCTCCCGGGCCGCGATGGGCTCGGTCCGGGCGACCGGCCGGCTCGCGATGTCGCGGAGCGTGGCGTCCTGGATGGCGTCCTCGAGGGCCACGTCGCGATGCGAGAGCACCCCGGTGAGCACCCCGCCGTCCACGACCAGGGCGTGCCGGTGCCGCTTGCGGGCCATCCAGGAGCGCGCGTCGAGCGCGTCCATGGAGGCCTCGAGGAGCGGGAGGTCGCGGCGGGCGACCTCGGACACGTCGCCGTCCGGGAGCAGCTCGCGGGCGTGGGCGACCACGTCGTGCTCCGTGAAGATGCCGATGGGCGCACCCGCGGGGTCGAGCACGAGCACGCAGTCCTGGAAGGCCGCGAGCAACCGCTCCAGCACGTCGCGGAGCGGGTCGTCCGGCGTTGCGGTGACCTCGGGGGTGACGGCGACCTTGCGGGCCACCAGCTTCGTGTCGGCCTCGTCGTAGGGGACCCAGGTGCCCGCGACGAACGCGCCGCGCTGGGCGAACCCGGCGTCGGTGAGCACCGCCACGCACACGCCGCTCGCGTCGACGACCGGCAGGTGGCGGATGCCGAGCGTGCGCATGCGCTCCGCGCACGTGGCCAGCGGGGTTCCGGCATCCACGGTGTGCACCGGGGTGGTCATCCAGTCCGAGACGAGCATCGTGGGCCTCATCCTGATCATGCGGACTCCGGCCGCCCTAACCGGGCCTGACCGGCCGCGCCGGGGTGCAGGAGCCGCGGGAGCTCTTCGAGCAACCGATCCACGACCACGGCGACGCGCGGGATCCCCCGGGCGCTCGAGCGGCGCAGCACGTACACGGGCGGACCGTCGGTCTCCTCGTCGGCCAGCACCCGCGTGAGACGCCCGGACGCGACGTGCTCGCGGACCATGAACCCGATCGCCTGGCACACCCCCACTCCCGCGAGGGTGGCGGCGACCACCGCGTTGCCGTCGGCCAGGGCGAGGTTGGCGGGCGCCACGTCCGCCCCGGACGCGAAGGACCAGGACACCACACGCCCATCGGGCCCGAGGAACCGGACGGCCCGGTGGCGCCCGAGGTCCGCCGGGCTGTCGAGCGGTGGCGCCGCCGCGAGGTAGCCCGGCGTCGCCACGGTGACCCGGCGCGTCGCGCCCACCCGCGTGCCGATCAGCGCGCTGTCGGCCGGGCTGCCCAGGCGCACGGCGATGTCGATGTCCGCGGCGGCCAGGCTCTCGAGCCGGTCGCTGAACAGGACTGAGAGCTGGAGGTCCGGGTAGCGCTCCACCAGGCCGGACAGGGCGACGCCGAGCACCCCACCGAGCACGGGGGAGGCCGTGACCCGGACCTCGCCCCGGGGCATGGCGCCCGTCTCCGCGAGCCTCTGGCGGCCCGCCTGGAGCGTGTCGAGCGCACGCCTGGCGTGCTCGAGCCACACCTCGCCCTCCGGCGTGAGGGTGACGCTCCGGGACGTGCGCTCCAGGAGCCGCACACCGAGCTGCTCCTCGAGGCGCGCCACGGCCTTGCTGACCGCGGCCGGCGTGACCCCGAGGCGCCGCGCTGCCGCGGTGAACCCACCGAGCTCGGCCACCCGCACGAACGGCTCCACGTTCATCAACTTCTGGTCAACCTCGTTGTTCTCCAGGGGCGCATTGTATCTCCGGGGTGGAGGCATATCCTCTGTCCACACCAGGGAGGTCGTCATGAAGATCGCAGTGCTCGGGACCGGAGATGTCGGGAAGATGCTCGGAGACCGCCTGCTGGCGGGCGGACACGCGGTGCGCATGGGCTCGCGCACGGCGGGCAACGAGAAGGCGGCGGCCTGGGCGGCGGCAGCCAGCGGTGACGCTTCCACCGGCACGTTCGCGGACGCGGCGGCCTGGGCGGACATGGTGCTGCTCGCGGTCTCCGGCATGGCGGCCCTCGACGTGGTCGCCAGCGCGAAGGAGGCCCTCGCGGGCAAGGTCGTCATCGACCTCACCAACCCGCTCGACTTCAGCCAGGGCTTCCCGCCGCGCCTGTCGGTCTGCAACGACGACAGCCTCGGCGAGCAGATCCAGCGTGCGGTGCCCGACGCCCGCATCGTGAAGACGCTGAACACCCTCTCCAACCCGCTGATGCTGGCACCCGGTCAGCTCGAGGGGCCCCACGACGTCCTGCTCTGCGGGAACGACCCCCAGGCGAAGTCCGCCGTGCGCGAGCTCCTCGTTTCCTTCGGCTGGAACGACCCCATCGACCTCGGCGACATCACGAACGCGCGGGGCCTCGAGATGTGGCTGCCGCTCTGGGTCCGGCTGTTCCAGGCCCTCGGCACCCCGATGTTCAATCTCCACGTGCAGCGATAGCCGCCTCGAGCATGGGATCCCGGCCGTCGAGCAGGTCCTCGTGGGTCGCCGAGGCCGGGATGTGCGGCGCGATGCCGATGCCCTCCAGAGACAGGCCGTCCGCATCGCGCCAGTCCTCGCCCGTGTAGCTCATGAGCCACCCGTTCGGCAGGTCGGTCCAGACCCGGTCGCCGAGCGCACCCGCGGTCGTCCCGCCCACCCGGGTGACGTCGTCGCCGAGGGCCATGAGCAGGACCTCGCCGCCGCTCACCGTCCAGCGGTCCGTGAGCACCACGACCTGCCCGGTGAACCCGTCCGGCACGGGGTCCACGCGCCAGTCGATCCACGGACCCCACGTGTCGGGCGAGGTCTTCCTGCGCGCCCGACCGTACACGCGCGACGAGCTCACCAGGCGCTCGGAGATCGGCAGGTGGTCGCGCTCATAGCCCCCGTGGTCGTCGCGGAGATCGAGGATCAGGCGGTCCGCCGTGAGCCCGTCCAGCACGTCCTCCGCGATGCGACGCGTGGCGGGCTCGTGGCCCCCGACCCACAGGTAGGCGGTGTCGGGGGCCGCCAAGCCCGTCAGCACGAGCCGGTGCAGACGGCGCGGATCCGTCAGCAGGCTCTCGACGATGTCCGGGTGCCAGTAGCCCCTCTCGGCGTCCTCGAGCACGCCGGGGGTCCAGGGGTCGTGGCCCTCGGCGAGGAGCTGGACGTGCGAGTCGTCGAGGGGGGCGAGCATGGCCGTGAGCCGCTCGAACAGGTCGCCCGGCGCGCCGGGAACCGGCCGCTGGGCCTCCCAGTCGATCCCGCGCACCTCCAGCGTGGCCTGGCGGGCGTCCATCCACTCCCAGGCAGCGAGAAGCACCTCGTCGTCGGTGGGTGGCGAGCACCCGAGCAGGAGCGCGATCAAAACGACCTCCCGACGGACAGGCTGGGCTCGACGAGGACCAGGAGCAGGGGCTCCGTGTCGAGCGTGACGGCGAGGGACACCCGGGCCAGCCAGGCCTCCCCGCGCCAGGTGGCCCCCCCCCTGGACCGCGAGGTGCTGCCAGGGTCCGCGGGGCCGGGTCTGACCGTAGAAGCCGCGCACGACGGCGCCGCCCTCCGCGATGGGGTTGGCGGAGTACGGGAACCGGGTGACCAGCGCGGCGAGCCCGAGGCGGGCGTCCAGCTCGACGTCGCCCACGGTCGCGCGGACCTGCGGACCGAGCCGGACGGCCTGCCAGGCCCAGGCGTCGAACGCGAACGACGTCGCGTAGTGGCCCTCCAACCAGAGCACCGCGCCGAGCGTCCGGGCCCACCCGAGCTCCGCGCCCAGCGCGACCTGCATCCCGCCCGGCTTGATCCGGAAGGTACGCTCCTCGCCCGTGAGGTCGTCCGTGTAGGTGCCGGTGAACACGCGCCCCGGGAAGCCCAGCGCGCCGAACCTGCCGACACCGGCGGAGACGCCGCCCCGCCAGTCCGCGCGGCCGAACCAGGCCTGCAGATCCGCATGGGGTCCATGGTGGGTGCGATGCGACACCACGGGGTCGCGCGCGAAGAGCCAGGTGCCGGCGAGGAGGAGGTCCATGGGGAGGAGGGAACCCGGCGCGCCTCGGGCCGCTCCCAGGACGTCCGATTTGTTACACGCCAGCATGTCCGACGACGCCAAGGCCACCCTCCGGTCCACCCTGTCCGCCGCGCGGGCCGCCCTCGCCCCCGACGTCCGGGCCGCCGAGGCCGCCGCGGTCACAGCCCGGGTGCTGGATGCCGTCGACGAGGGGCCCGTGTTCGTCTTCCTCGGCGTGCGCGAGGAGCTGCCGACCGACGCGCTCGTGGCCGGCCTGCGCGAGCGCTTCGAGGTCGCCGTGCCGCGCATCGTCGGGAAGGGACGCATGGTGGCCGCCCGCCTCGAGGAGCCCCTGCGTCGCGGGCCTCTCGGGATCCCCACGTCCGATGGGCCCGAGATCGACGTGCGCACGGCCATCCTGCCCGGCCTCGCCTTCGACGTGGACGGCGGGCGGCTCGGCTACGGCGGGGGCTACTACGACGCGTGGCTCGCGGCCCACCCGGACGTCCACACGCTGGGCATCGGCTTCTCGGTGCAGCTCGTGCCCGAGGTGCCCATGGAGGCCCACGACCGCCGTCTGCACCGGGTGATCTGCGGTCCCTCCGCGGCCGTCGCGCTGCCCGTCGATGCCGTGGCCTACGACCGCACCAGGACGTTCGACGCCACGACCCTGCCCGCCGGGCTGCTCCGCGACCACACCACCAAGGCGGGTGTCTGGGGGCGCATCGTCGTCGAGGAGGGCGCGGTGCTCTACGTGCTCGGCGACACCGTCCAGAGGCTCGTGCCCGGCGTGCCCGGCATCGTGCCGCCCACCGTGCCCCACGCGCTGCGGCTCGACGGGCCCGTCCGGCTCCACGTCGAGTTCCTCAGGTGTCCAGCGTCCTGAGCGTCCGCCGCAGCACGTCCAGATCCACGGGCTTGGTGAGGTGGACGTCGAAGCCGGCCTCCAGCGACCGCTCGCGGGCCAGGTGCGTGCCGAAGCCCGTGAGCGCGACCAGCTTGAGGTGCGCCAGCTCCGGTCGTGAGCGGAGGGTGCGCGCAACCTCGTAGCCGTCCGGCCCATCCCCCATGCTGATGTCGCAGAACACCACCGAGAGCCCTTCCACACCGGCCCGCACGAGGGCCTCACGACCGTTCGTCGCCGTGATCACCTCGTGCCCGTCGCCCTCCAGGAGCCCCTGGAGCGCCAGGCGCGCGTCCTCGCGGTCGTCCACCACGAGCACCGAGCGCGGACGGGCGGGCGCGTCGACCTCCGGCTCCGCCTCCACGTGGTCCTCGAGGAGCGGGAACACGAGCGAGAAGGTCGCTCCCTTCCCGAGACCCTCGCTGTCGACCTCCACGCGTCCCCCATGGAGCTGCATGAGACCCTCCACGAGCGAGAGCCCGAGCCCGAGCCCGTCGCGCCGCGCGGGACCCTCGATCTGCGCGTACCGCTCGAAGATGCGCCCGATCTGATCGGCATCGAGGCCGGTGCCCCGGTCGCGCACGGAGACCCGCACCTCGTGGCCCTCGCGGCGCACGCGCAGCACGATGGGCTGGCCCTCGCCGAACTTCACCGCGTTGTCGAGGAGGTTGGTCACGCACTGCGCGATGCGCGGAGGGTCGCCGAGCACGAACTTCCGGCGGGGCGGGATCTCCACCTCGAGGGCCGCAGGGAGGTCGCGACCCGTGCGGAAGTCGTCGGCCACGCGCCGGACCAGGTGCGCCACGTCCACCGGCCGGCGATCGAGCTCGATGGTCCCCCGCTCCAGCCGGGCGACGTCGAGCAGGTCGTCCACCAGCTCGCGCATGAACGAGGACTGCCGCCGCAGCATGCTCACCAGCTCGGCGAGCGGGTCGTCCGCCGGGATGCGCATCGCGAGGACCTGGGCGGCCCCGGAGATCGCGTTGAGCGGGTTGCGGAGCTCGTGGCCCAGCATGTTCATGAAGCTCTCGCGCTCCGTGGCGGCCTGCTGGAGCTCCTCGAGCAACAGCACGTTCTCCCAGGCCACCGACATGAACTGGGCGAGCTGCACCAGCGAGAGCTGAGCCACGGCGTCCATGCCCTCCCCGACGGGCTCCGCGGCCACGAGGTGCCCGAAGACCTCGCCCTTCCTGTTGAACAGCGGGATGGCCACCGCGGTCTGGAGGTCCGAGGGCTCCCGGAGCACCAGGTTGCCCTCGCGGTCCACGATCTCCGCCGAGAAGCCGCCCTCGGCCTCGGCCCGGAGGCCCACCTGCAGCGGCTCGTCCTCGGGCCGCCAGTCCGAGAGCGCCCGCGCCCGCGTGCCCACGGACACCGCACTCGCGCTCTCGGGCTCCCGCACGACCGCCGCCGCCACCTCGACCGACAGGAGTCGCCTGAGCTCGGTGGACGCCATGCCGAGCAGGCTGGGCCGGTCGCGGGCCCGGTTGAGCTGGAGCCCCACGTCCGCGAGCTCGGTCAGACGCCGGCTGTAGGCCTCCGCCCGCGCCTGGGCCACGCGCCGCAGGAGGTCCTGGCGATCGGCGGTGAAGAACGCGAGCGAGAGCATCAGGATGGTGAGGAAGCCCGTGACGAGCGTGGAGACCGTGGCGAACCGGCGCGCCTTCTCGGATTGCGAGCGGAGCTCGGCGTAGCGGAGGGCCACGCGCTCCTTCAGCGCCCGCTGGCGCACCTTGATGTCGCCCATGAGCTTCAGGCCGAGGTCGGTCACGACGAGGTCCATGGCGGCCTTCCCGCCGAGCTCGTCGAAGACGTCGATCGTGCGCGCCATCTCCTGCCGCTTCGCAGCCGTGCTGGCGATCAGGGCCTCGAGATCCGGGTCGTCCGAAGCGAGCCCCAGGAACGCGTGGGACGCGACGAGCTCCGGCTCCTCGTTGGCGAGCTGGAACAGCCCCGTGTGGTAGGGCTCCAGGTAGGACGCGTCGCCCGTGAGCAGGTAGCCGCGCTGGCCGGTCTCGGCGTCGGTGATCGCGTCCACGTAGTCGTCGAGGACGAAGCGGGCGCGGTCCGCGCGGTCCACATCGTCGGCCGTGCGCGTGAGCAGGTCGAGGTTGTAGAGCGACACGAGGAGCGAGAGGACCAGCGCGACGAGGGCGACCAGATAGGCCGCCAGCGATACGAGGTTGCGCTGGCGCGAGAGGATCACGGGTGGTTTCTCCGCTGCCGGACAGGAGGATCGATGCGTGTGCTCATCGTGGACGACAGCGCGGACGCCGTGCTGCCCCTCCGTATGCTGCTGGAGGTGTCAGGACACCAGGTGACCGTCGCGCTCGACGGGAAGTCCGCCCTCGCACACGCCTCCGAGACCTTCGACGCGGTGCTCTGCGACCTGCGGTTGCCCGACATGCCCGGTGAGGAGGTCGCCAGGGCTATCGGCCAACACCCCAGGCTGGTGGCCATGACCGGGATGCCACGCGAGCAGGTCCCGGCTTGTTTCACACATTACCTACGCAAGCCGGTGGACTTCGACGACCTGCAGAGGATCCTGCAGGGCTGATCGCCCCGAAGAGCGCGGCGCAGAAGGGCCTGATTCACATCACCGGGCGCTCGGAGACCTGAAATCTTCAGCGTGTGGTTTGCATGTTTCGTTACTCTGCATACATTGCAGACATGAAACACAACGTCCTCCACGCTGCCCTTCTCGCACTCCTGGCCTCCTGCGGCCACCCGGGGGCGCCCGACGCCCCCGCCGACGCGGACTGGTACCTCGACACGGCCGTCCAGCGCGCGAGCTGGGGTCCGGCCGACAGCGAGGCTGCCGTCACCGTCTCCTGCACGTCCCCCGGTGAGATCACCATCTACGTCGCTGCGGCGCCCCCGACGCAGCTCGAGACGCCCGACGGCCGGCGCGTCTGGGCCACGGGAGACGCCTTCGAGTCCGTGCTGCGCGTGCCGGCGGACAGCCCCTTCGCCCTCTCGCTCGGCCGGGCGGACACCGTCCAGGTGCGCCAGGTCGGCCGTGATGGCGCCACCCTGCCTCTCGGCCCCGAGGTCGAGCACATCCTGAACCGCTGCAACCTGGAGGACCTCCGATGATCGCCCTGCTCACCCTGCTCACCCAGCCGTCCCTCGCCACCGATCGCGACGGACACCCCGTGGGCCTCGGCCTCGTCGTGGGGCAGCCCACCGGCGTCACCGGCAAGGTGTACCTGGATCGCCGCGCGCAGGCCGTCGACTTCGCGGTCGCCTCCACCCCCTGGGCGGGACTCTACAGCCATGTCACCTACCTCTGGCACCCGAGTGTGATCGCCAGCAGCGGCAACCTCGACGTCGAGTGGCACGTCGGCGTCGGCGGGCTGCTCTGGACGGGTGACGTCTTCCCGGGCGACCCCCACCCCTGGGCCGACGGCGACGACCTGGCCCTCGGCGTCCGGGCCCCCATCGGGCTCGACTTCAACCTGGCCGACCCGCGCTTCCAGTTCTTCGGCGACGCCGCCCTCGTGGCCATCGCCGTCCCCCACGTGCACCCCGGTATCGATGCCTCGATCGGCGCTCGCTACTACTTCTGATTCATGCAAAACCACATCTACAGAGAGGAGACACCATGAGCATCCGTGCCCTGATCCTGCTGACCCTGATCCCCCTCGCGGCGTGCGAGCGCCAGGAGTCCTTCCGGGAGGAGGCCCGTGAGGCCGGCAACGCCCTCGACGACGGCTGGGACGCCGCGACCGAGGAGGCCGGCGAGGCCGTCCAGGCCATCGGCCGCAACCGCACGCCCGCTCAGAAGGCCATCGACGAGCGCGTCCGCGCCATCGAGGGCTGGATCGAACGCCATGGCCAGGCCCTGGACGACGCCGGGGACGCCGCGGCCGACGCCACCCGCAAGACGGCTGAGCAGATCCAGGCCGATCTGGCCGGCGTCCAGGCGGACCTCGACCACCTCGCCGACAAGACCGGTGAGGACCTGGAGA
>JACKEQ010000005.1 GCA_020632885.1 Alphaproteobacteria bacterium
AGAGAGAGCGCAAACAGAGACAAGGCAAACCTCGCGATAGCGATCGAGCCTACCACACGCGGTCCCCACCGTCTGGTCCACCTCGCTCCCGGTGCCGGCGCAGGGGATCGGACCGCCGCAGCCAGGCGATGCGATGGGCCGGGAGCGTGGGATCGCCCAGGGTCGGCAGGGGTCCCTTCACGCCTCGGGTCCCGAAGACACGGTCCCAGACGTCCAGCGTGATCCCGAAGTCGTGGTGCCACTCCCGGAAGTGGTGGTGGCGCGCGTGCACGGGCTCCTCCATCCACCACACGAGCCCGGGGTTCTCGTGCTGGGCCTGGTGAGCGAAGGCCGCCAGCCCGGCCCAGCCCAGCGCCCCCACGGCGAAACCCACGGCCCCGGCGGGCCAGATCCAGCCCACGAGCGCGCACACCGGGATGGCCGGGAGCGCATAGTCCCGGAGCTCGCGCAGCCAGCCCTGACCCGACGCGAGCTGGTGATGGCGCGCGTGGTGCCTGCGGAGGAAGGGGGTCGTGTGCATGATGCGGTGGCCCCAGTACTCCACGAGGGAGGCCAGCACGGCGGCGAGGGAGGCGGCGAGCACGGTCGTCATCGGGGACCTCGGGACACGGGTACGCCCTGTCAGTAACGGAGCCGCCCCGAGCTGTCACCACGAACGGGGGGCGCCCGCCAACGGCGCCCGATAGCCGGGATCCATGGCCACCCTCCGCGAGCACCTCCAAGGTCCCAATGCCCTCGACGCCTTCCTCGCCTGGGCGGGTGATGCGGGGATCTCCCTGTACGACGCCCAGGAGGAGGCCATCCTCGAGCTCGCCGGTGAGAGCCATGTGGTGCTCGCCACCCCCACGGGGTCGGGCAAGTCCATGGTGGCCCTCGCGCTGCACGCCCTCCACCTCCACGCCGGCAGACGGTCCGTGTACACGGCCCCGATCAAGGCGCTGGTGGCAGAGAAGCACCGGGCCCTCGTCCAGGAATTCGGGGACGAGAACGTCGGCATCATGACGGGAGACGGCAGCCGCAACCGGGACGCCCCGATCGTCTGCTGCACGGCGGAGGTCCTCGCGCGGATCGCGGTGCGCCACGGGCGCGACACGCCCTTCGACGCGGTCGTGATGGACGAGTTCCACTTCTACGGCGACCGCGATCGCGGCATGGCCTGGCAGCTCCCCCTGCTGACGATGCCCCACGCCCAGTTCCTCCTGATGAGCGCCACCCTCGGCAACACCCAGGCCATCCGCGACGACCTGGAGGCGCGCACGGGCCGCCCCGCCGTGGAGGTCGCGAGCGTCACGCGGCCCGTCCCCCTGTCGTACGCCTACCGGGAGACCCCGGTGGACTCGACGCTCCTGGTCCTCGTGGGCGCGAAGAGCCCGATCTACGCGGTGCACTTCACCCAGCGGGCCGCCGCCGAGCGCGCCCAGGCGCTGCTGTCGGTGGACGTGAGCAGCCCCGACCAGAAGGCCACCATCGCGGCGGCCGTGAAGACCTTCCGCTTCGACTCGCCCTTCGGGCCCACCCTGCGCCGCATGGTCCTGCACGGCATCGGGCTGCACCACGCCGGGCTCCTCCCGAAGTACCGGGCCCTCGTCGAGCAGCTCGCCCAGCGCGGCGCCTTCCGGGTCGTCTGCGGCACGGACACTCTCGGGGTCGGCATCAACGTCCCCATCCGGACGGTCCTCTTCACCCAGCTGTGCAAGTACGACGGGCAGGAGGTGCGCATCCTCTCCTCCCGCCACTTCCACCAGATCGCCGGGCGCGCGGGCCGCAAGGGCTTCGACGACGAGGGGTTCGTGGTCTGCCAGGCCCCCGACTGGGTCATCGAGAACAAGAAGCTCGAGGAGGCCATCGCGTCGGGCGCGAAGAAGCGCAGCAAGGTGGTGAAGAAGAAGCCGCCCACCAAGGGCTACAAGCACTGGGACGAGGACACCTTCGACCAGCTCGTGAAGAGCCCGCCCGAGACGCTCGAGCCCGTGTTCACGGTCGATCACGGGCTCGTGCTCCAGCTCCTCCAGAAGGCCATGGAGACCCTCGAGGACGGCATGGAGGAGCTCCACGCCCTGATCGACGGCAGCCACATGGGCCAGCGGGCGAAGGAGCGCCTGCACGCCGAGGCCGAGGCGCGGCTCGAGCAGCTCGTGCACGCGGGGGTCGTGGTGGACCACGGGGAGGACGCGGTGCCGCGCTACCTCGTGCACAGCGAGCTCCAGGACGACTTCAGCCTCCACCACGCCCTGTCGCTCTACCTCCTGCACGCCCTGTCCCTGTTGGACCCCGAGGCCCCGGACCACGCGTTCCAGGTCCTCACGCAGGTCGAGTCCATCCTCGAGCACCCCGGTGCGGTGCTGGCGGCCCAGACGCAGCGCGAGAAGGGCGAGGCGCTGGCGGCGATGAAGGCCGACGGCATCGACTACGAGGACCGTTTGGAGCGCCTCGAGGCCATCAGCTACCCGAAGCCCATGGCGGAGTGGATCTACGCGACCTACAACGCCTACAAGGAGACCCGGCCCTGGCTCGCGGACGCCCCGATCCGGCCGAAGTCCGTGGCCCGCGAGATGGTCGAGGCCCAGGCGAGCTTCTCGATGTACGTGAAGGACCTGGGCATGGACCGCGCGGAAGGCGTGCTCCTCCGGTACCTCTCGCAGGTCTACCGGGCGCTGCTGCAGAACGTGCCGGAGACCCTGCAGTCCGAGCCCCTCCTCGACATCGTGGGCTACCTCCGGGCCCTGCTGGCCCGGGTGGACGACAGTCTGGTGACCCCCTGGGAGCTCGGCGACGCCGACGCTTCCGAGGACGCCCCGCCCGACAAGCCCCTCTGGTCCGAGCCCGCCGCCCTGCGGGCCCGCGTCCGGGCCGAGCTGCACGCGCTGGTGAAGGCCCTGTCTCTCCAGGACTGGGAGGAGGCCGCCCTGCTCGTGCACCCCGACAGCCTGGTGGACTTCCCGGCTGCCCTGGCCCCCTACATCGCCGAGCGGGGCCCGGTGCCCTTCGACGCGCGCCTGAAGGAGGGCTGGACCACGACCTTCACCATGGAGACGCCCCAGCGCTGGCGGGTGAGCCAGGTGCTCGTGGACGAGCTGGTGGTCGCAGAGGAGGACGTGGCGTGGTCGATCACGGCGGTCGTGGACCTCACCGACGGCGACCCCCACGGGCCCCTGCTCCGCGTGGAGCACGTCGGACCCTGAGCTCCCCCGGGGCGCGTCAGCTCACGATCTGCAGGAGGACCCAGAGGACCACGAGCACCCCGACGACGCCGAGCGCCGCCATCCACATCCCCGAGGAGCCCTGCGAGGGCGCCGGCGCCGAGCGACCGTCGAAGTACCGGGCGAGCGCGTCCACACGCCGACGCTCCTCGGCGTCGAAGTCCCCGTCCGCCTCCCCCACCTTGATGAGGGTACGGATGAAGGCGTTCTTCGCCTCGATCCCGCCAGGGACCGTGCGGCAGACGGCCGCCATGGCCTGCAGGCTCTCGCTGCCGAGGTTCTTCGACTCGGACAGACGCCGGACGCGCTCCATGAAGGGCTCCTGGCTCCCGAGCACGATGGCCTCGAGCACCGGGGACCCCGAGCTCGAGATCGCGTCGATGAAGACCTGGAGCTCGCTGGGGTCCACCTTCCCGTCGGCCGCGGCGATGGCGAGGAAGCCTGCGATCGGCCCGTACGACGCCTTCTCCAGGATCTCGCGCGGCACGCGGGCCATGGGGTCGTCCGCCGGGGGAGCCGTGAACGGGTTGCCGCCACGCAGGGCCAGCGCCTGCCCGGCGTCGAGCGCCCGGTCGATCTCCGCGAGCACCGCGTCGTCGGCCGTCCCTCCGGTGCCGGACACCCTGCGCGCCAGGTCGAGGAAGTAGGCCCGGGCCTCGTCGTCGCCGCGCAGCGCCCAGAGACGCCCGGCAGCCGCCAGGCTCCGGGGAGCCAGCGAGGGGTCGCGGAGGAGCATCGCGAAGCGTTCGTTGGGACCGACGTCCAGGAACTGGATCATGTGCCCGATGCCTTCGGGGAGGGCGTCCGAGAACAGGCGTGTGGTGAACACCTCGACCTTCGCCGGGCTCCCCGCACCCTCGGGCGCGACGCGCATGAACATCGCGAAGGGCGCGAGGGCGCTGAGCTTCGCGAGCAGATCGAGGTCCTCGCCCTGCGGTGGCGCCTCCCTCTCCATGTGGGACTCGAGCATGGCCCGGAGGTTGCCGAGCATCAGCGCCTCCTGCTCGGGGGTGAGGCCCTCCGGCAGGTTCACGCTCACCCCGTGGCCCACCTCCAGCTGCTTGGTCCCGGCCTGGTCGTCGGCGTACCGCGTGGACACCTCGACCCCCCGCCACGGGAGGATCGCGTCGGCCACCACGGAGGTCCCGAGCCTGTGGTCGAGCAACCAGACCACCTGGAGGCCGTAGGGGAACGTCACAGCACCCGCGGCGTCGCGCTGGTAGGGCACGAGGAGCTCGCCGACGACCTGGCCACCGGCCGCGAGGCTCACGACGAGGCTGTCGAGCTCGTGGCCGTTCCCGGGGTTCTGGGAGACGCCGGCGGCCACGAGCGCACACGGACGGCCGGTGCTGACGGCGTGCGCCTGGAAGCCGTCCATGGGGTCGTCCGTGGCCAGGATGCCGAGCCCGACCTTCTCGTCGTCCGTGTAGGTGATGGTCCTGGGCAGCCCCGGGCTCCCGTCGTCCTCGATCGAGCCCACCGCGAGGTCCATCCCGACCCTCGCCATGGAGAGCGCGAGCCGGAGCCCGTCGCGGGACGACGCCTCGTCCGTGCCGTCGACACCGCGGTTCCAGAGCTCCTCCACCCCCGTGGAGGCACCGCGCTGGTAGCGCTCCAACACCCGCTTCCCGAGCGCGATGGCCGACACGGGGGTGATCACCGCCGGCAACCCCCCCGCCTGCGAGAGCTTCCCGTCGGTCATCGGGCGCCCGTCCTCCAGCCAGCCGAGCCGCGCACCGGGGATCGCGCGACGGCCGACCTCCGCGGCGAGCGTAGCGAGCGTGTACACGGTCCAGACCGGGAAGATGGCCTCCTCCCCCTCGAAGGCCTCGTCCGGGGGGAGCGGCCGGAGCGCGTCGACGAGCGAGTCGATGGCCCGGAGCGTGGCCACCCCTCCGTCCAGATCGAGCCGTTCGCCCAGGTGTTCCTCGACCAGGCCCACGAGCGTGGGCGCGAGCGCCGGGAGCCCCGCCATGGGCTGCTGCAGCCCGAGACCCGCCTGGACCACCGCCATCGCCAGGCCCTGGTGGCGCATCGCGTTGGGGGTGTCGGGGTCGAAGACGGCGGCGACATCCAGGGGGAGCTCGCGCACCCAGGCCACGCGCTGGTGGGCCCGCCGCGCGCCGAGCTGGAGCTCGAGCGCCGCGGCGCGCAGGCCCTCTTCGGCGGGATGCACGAGGATCTCGACGGGCTCGGCGAGCTCCTCGTCCTCCCCGACCACGAGCTGCGCCCGCCCCGTCATCCCGTAGAGGGTCTCCATCACGTGGGCGTACAGCCCGCTGGCCTCGAGACGCTCGGCGAGGGCCCGGGCCGCCTCGAGCGGGTCCGTCGACGGTGTGATCACGAGATCGGCTGCGGGGATCATGAGGCCTCCAGGGAGGCCAGGAACCTATGGTGCGCCCCGGGCCGGGCAACGTCACAAGTCGGCTGTGACCCGACGCTCCATCCGCACACGCACGCCGTTGCGGGGACGCAGCGTGACCGCCGCCACGAAGTCCGGCGCGTAGCCCGGGCTGGGCGCGACCCTCCGCTGCTGGAGCACCGTCGCCAGCACGAGCACGGCCTCCATCATCGCGAAGTGGTTCCCCACGCAGACCCGGGCGCCCCCGCCGAACGGCATGAACGCCAGCTTCGGGAGGTCGGCCGTCTCGCCGTTCGTCCAGCGCTCCGGCCGGAAGCGCTCGGGACCCACCCAGAACCTCGGGTCGCGGTGGATGTGCCACATACTGATGACGATCTGGGACCCGAGCGGGATGGGGATGTCGCGGAGGACCAGTGGCCCCACCACCTCGCGCGCGATGGCCCAGACGGGCGGGTAGAGCCGCAACGACTCCTGGAGCACGGCCTCGCAGTACGGCAGGCGCTTCAGGTCGGCCCCTGTGGGCGGCTCGCCTCCGAGCACCGCGTCCAGCTCGGCGTGCACGCGCTCCTGGACCTCCGGGTGCTCCGCGAGCAGCCAGATCGTGAACGACAGGAGGAGGCTCGTGGTCTCGTGGCCCGCGAGGAACAGCGTGACCAGCTCGTCCCGGAGCTCCTCGTCCGTCATCCCGCCCCCGCCGTCGTCGCGGGCCGCCAGGAGCCTCGCCAGCAGCGAGTCACCGTCGCCGGACGCCCGCGCGCGGTCGATCAGGGCGAACACGAGGTCGTCCAGGGCCCGCCGGGCCGTGAGCACCGCGAAGCGATGGCGGGCGGGCACCCACTTGGGCATGAACCGCCACGCGCTGCGCTGCTCGCTCACGAACGACCCCATCAGGTCCTCCACGAGCTTCCCCACCGACCCCGCCTCCCCGGACGGCTCGGCACCGAAGATCGTGCGGATGACGATGTGGAGCGTGGTGCGCGACATGTCGCGGTGCACGTCGAGGTCGCCGGTGCCCGGCATGCACTCGACGGCGCTCCGGACCATGTCCGCCGCGTAGCCGGCGAGGTGACGGGGCTGGAAGCTCGGCGCGATCTGCTTGCGCTGCTTGCGCCAGTGCTCGCCGTCCGAGGTCACGAGCCCCTGGCCGAGCACCGCGGAGAGCTCGCGGGTGATGGTGTCCTTGATGGTGGACTCGCGCTGCTTCACGAGGACCTGCTCGGCGAGGTCCGGGTGGCCCACGTACACGACATGGCGGTTGCCCACCCAGAACTCCGACAGGTCGCCGTGGACGCGGTGGAGACGGCCCAGACCCGTGATGGGGTCGCGGGTGAGGGCGAACGGGTTGCCCAGCAGCGGGAGGTTCCTGGGGCCGGGGAGCGTGCGGGGGTGTGTGAGGGCCATGTCGACACATAGCGTGGCGACGGGCACCCGGTCGGCATAGGAACGCGCGATGATCCCGGTTCCGTCGAGCGAGATGGTGATGTTCCTGGCCTGCTGTGGCGGGCTCGCCATCAGCGCCCAGCTCGCCCGGATGCGCATGGAGGACCACCTCCTCCTGCTGCTCGCCTCCCTCGTCCGCGCCGTCGCCGTCGTGATGTTCGTGGCCGGGGTCGCCCAGTGGCTCGTGGGCGTGCCGTTCTCGGTGGCCTTCGAGGGCCTGCGCGTCGCGCTGAACACCTCGCTCACCACCATCTCCGGCGCCCCGATCACCCCGATGACGCTGATCTCCGTCATCACGATCTTCGGGGGCTCCTGGTGGATGTCGGCGTGGGTTCGTCGCGCGATGGAGCGCATGCTCCTCGGGCAGAAGATCGGCGACCCCGGCAGCGTCGCCGCCCTCGCGCGGCTCGTGCAGTACCTCGTGATGGGCACGGGCTTCGCCATCGGCCTCGAGACCCTCGGCATCGACCTCGGCGCGTTCTTCGCGGCGGGCGCGGTGTTCGCCGTGGGCATCGGCTTCGCGATGCAGACCATCGCCGAGAACTTCGTGTCCGGCGTGATCCTGCTCGCCGAGCGCACCATCCGGCCGGGCGACATCCTCGAGGTGAACGGCGAGATGGTGCGCGTGATCAACCTCGGCATCCGCAGCACCCTCGCGCGCACGAACGACGACGAGGAGATCATCATCCCGAACGCGGACCTCGTGAAGAACCCCGTGAAGAACCTGAAGCTGTCGGACAGCCTGCTGCGCGTGCGGGTGCCGGTCGGCGTGGCCTACGAGAGCGACCTGCCCGAGGTGATGCGTGTGCTGCGCGCCTGCGCCGAGAGCGTGCCGTCCACCGACAAGCGCGCGCCCGTCGTGCAGCTCAAGGGCTTCGGGGCCTCCTCGATCGACTTCGAGGTGAGCGTGTGGACCGAGGACCCCTGGATGCGCCCCGCCGTGGGCTCGGAGCTCGCGATGGCCATCTGGGCCGCGCTGAAGCAGGCGAACATCACGATCGCCTTCCCGCAGCTCGACGTGCACTTCGATCCGCCGACACGGACCGAACGGCCGGTCAGCCTCCCGTGAGCTTCTTGCAGATCGTCTGACCCGCCACCCGGCTCACGACCGCGTTGTCGAGGAGCTTCGGCGAGGGCCCGTCGTCCTCCAGCACGTCGACGGCGATGCGGCATGGCGCCACCTTCTTGAGGTGAACGCGGATCCGCATGGCGTGCGAGGCGCCGTCCACCTCGTAGGGCACCGCGATGTCCGCCCAGCGGTCGCCCTTCGCCTTGCGGGACAGGGGCCCGTGCGACTCGTCGACCACCGCGCCCTGCCCGCACGTGGCCTTGGGGTGCGCGACCCCGCAGAGCGCGTGCCCGACGGCCTCCGCGACGGGTCCGGGGACGAAGGAGGAGCCACAGGCGGACAGGAGCAGCAGGAGCATGCCCCGGTCTACCTCAGAATCAGCGGCAGGAGGCGTCGTTCCCGGCAGCCGACACGCACAGCGCGAGCGCCTCGCGGTCGTCGAGGTCTGCGCTGCGGGCGTAGTCGAGCCACTCGCGGGCGTACGTCTTCGTGAGCGCCCTCGCAGCCTCCGCCCGGTCGGCCGCCTCGCGGTCGCCCTCCACGGCAGCCTTCGCGCGCCAGAGCTCCTGGGCCATCGCCGCCCGGAGCTTGTAGGTGGTCGCCACCTTCCGGGTGTACGTGCTGCCCGACCACACCGTCCGGTTCTCGAGGGCCGTGTCCGCCCAGCGGATGGCGTCGGTGGCCCGGCCCTGGCGGCCGAGCGCCATGGCGTGCCGCAGGCAGAGGTCGGGGTCGCTCTGATCGATGCGCTCGAGGTGGTGGGACAGGAGGGCGTCCTGGTCGGCCCGCGACCCCCGACCGAACGCGTCCACCATGAGCGCCCGGCTCGCCTTGCTCCTGTCGGTCTGGGAGCTGCCGGCGCCGTCGCGCTGGGCGAGCAGGCAGGACCGCTCGCCCTCCGTGAGACGCCCGAGGCTCGCGCGACCCTCGAGGTCGCTGTCGAGCTCGCAGCTCTCGACGACCTCGGGCACGAGGTCCGCCACCTCGGGCACGGCGGGGGTGACCGCGGGAACCACGGCCGGCGCCACGGGTGCCACGGCAGCGGGACGGACGATCGGTGCCACCGGGGTCTTCGGCGGCACCACCACCTTGGACGGGCTGCGCACCACGGACACGGGTGCCGGGGGCACCTTCTCGGGCGGAGGGGCCGCCACGCCCTGCGCCGACACGTACACGCGCGTCGTCTGGAACGGGTCGAAGGTCGCCGTGGGCTGCAGGTCGAACCAGCCCACCCGGCTGCCCGCCGGCGTCGGCAGCCCCTCGTGGTCCTGCGTCAGGCCCGGCGCCAGGCGCGTCCCCTCCACCTCGCACGCGGCCCAGCCGTCCGGACACGGGAACGCGTCCCCCACACCCCCCGCGAGAGCCACTGCGAACAACCCCGTCACGAACATCCGAACCTCCTGCGCTCCCTGGGCAACGCCCCAGGAACGCGGGAGATTCCGTCAGAACACCGAACGCGAGCAGATCACGATCAGCAGCCCCATGAGCCCGAGGCCCACGACGGCCATCGTGCCCGCGATGCCTCGCCACGCCTCCCCGTCGGATTCGCCGAGGTCGCCGTACACGCCGCGGGTGTCGGGAGCCGCGCGGGTGCGAGGTGGCGGCGCCTCACCCTCCTCCCCGACGGGCTCCGCGCGCCCCACCCCGCCGAAGAGCACGAACGCGATGCCGCCGAGCATGCCGACCCCGCCGAGGCCGATCAGGCCGACGAGCACGAGGTCGTTGGACAGCATGCTCCCGCCGTCCTCCTCGCCCTCCGGGTAGTACGCGCCGAGCACGCGCTGATCGGACGTGCGCACGCCCACGCGCTCGGTCACGGGCGGCTCGCCGATACCGAGGCCCCGCATGTCCTCGTCCGGACCGGTGGTGACCTCGAAGGCGCAGTCGGCGAAGGAGAGCAACCAGAGCGCGCCCAGACCGAAGATGATCACGGCGAGCACCTGGTTCGCCGCAGCCTCGTTCCCCATCTCCGTCCCCCGGTGTGCCCAGACGCGGGCCAGCCCCCAGGTTACACGAAGCCCGCCCGATCTGCCTGCATCCCCCAGGGGCGAGGATCGACCGATGTCCAGCCGCGACCGCATCACACGGACCAAGAAGGAGGACGAGCCCCTCGAGATGGGCGGTGTCGTCGTGCATCCCGGCTCGCGCATCGGGAGCTACGTGTTCCTGCGCGAGATCGGCAGCGGCGGGATGGCCAGGGTGCTCCTCGCGAAGGACCCCGCGGGGGAGCTCGTGGCGCTCAAGGTGCTGCGGAGCAACCGCTTCAAGACCGGGCTCACGCGCTTCCGGCGCGAGTTCCGCGCGCTCTCCAGGATCAACCACGACAACGTGATCAGGGTGCACGCCTACGGCGACCTTCACGGGCACCCCTACATCGCGATGGAGTACGTGGACGGTCCCGACCTGCACACCCTCACGCGGGGCTTCCGTGCCTGGGAGCCCGAGCGTCGCTGGCGTCGCTGCGAGGAGATCCTGGTCGATCTGTGCCGGGCGCTCGCCGAGATCCACAAGCGCGGGCTCGTCCACCGCGACCTGAAGCCCTCCAACGTGCTCATCACCAGCGAAGGGGTCTGCAAGCTCACGGACTTCGGCATCGTCAAGGACCTCGACCCGTCCCACGACCCCCACCTGTCCACCACCCTCGTGGGCACCTGGGCGTACGCGAGCCCCGAGCAGATCACCGGCAACCCCATCGACCACCGGTCGGACCTCTACTCGCTGGGCGTCATCCTCTTCGCGATGCTCACGAGCAAGCGGCCCTTCGTGGCCAACGACATGGCGGGCTACCTCGCACTCCACCGCGACCGTCCGGCACCCGCGCCCCGCGACGTGAACCGCCACATCCCCGCTCACCTCGACGAGATCTGCAGGCGCCTCCTGCAGAAGGCCCCGCGCGACCGGTTCCAGAGCGCCCGCGAGATCCTCTACCGGCTGGAGGCCGAGGAGCGGGTGCCGATGCCCACCGCCACGGACGGCTGGGAGCCGCCGATGGTCGGGCGCGACCTCGAGCTCGAGGCCCTCGGCAACGCGGTGTCCGCCCTCACCGACCAGCGCGGGAGCGTGGTGGTGCTCGAGGGCGACGACGGGTCCGGCAAGTCGCGGCTGCTCGACGCCGTGGTGGAGCGCGCCCGCAACCTGGGCATCCCGTTCCACCGGGACGAGTTCCGCGCCCAGGGGCAGGTGTTCGGCGTGCTGCTGAAGATCGCCCGCGAGGTGGTGCGGGAGCTCGGGCGGTCCGCACCCGCCGGCCTCGCCGACGACCTCAAGGCCTACTCGCTCGGCGAGAGCGTGCGCGGCGACGCGCGCTACGCGCTGTACGACTCCGCCCGTGAGGGCCTGCGCATCGCGCTCGAGCGGGGCCCGCGGATCCTCATCCTCGACGACCTGCACGAGGCGCACGCCCGCAGCCTGCACCTCCTGGCGTTCCTCGTGCGCACCCTGCTCGGCAAGGAGGAGCTGCCGCTCCTGGTGGTCGCGAGCCTCCGCCCCCGCGCCAACCCCGCTGCAGACGGCTTCGCGTCGGGCGAGGACCTGAGCGTGGAGCCCCAGGAGATCCTCGTGGGGCCGCTGGTGCGCGAGGACATCGTCACCATCGTCTACGGGCTGGTCGGCGAGTCCCTCCAGGCCCGGCTCCTCGCCCATCGGCTGCACAAGGAGACCGAGGGCAACGCGTACTTCATCACCGAGTTCCTGCGGTCGCTGATGGCCAAGAAGGTCATCGTGAAGCAGGGCGACGCCTACCGGCTCACGGCACCTCCGGAGGAGATCACCACGGGTCACCTGGAGATCCCGCTGGGCGTGCGCCAGATGATGAAGTCCCGGCTCGACGAGGTGAGCAAGGAGGACCGCGCGGTGCTCGAGGTGCTCGCGGTGGCCTCCCGTCCGCTCGACCTCGACGTGCTGCTCGACGTGCTCGACGAAGCCGACGAGGAGGACGTGCTCGACGCGCTGGACCGCCTGCTCACGAGCGGCATCGTGCGCGAGCGCCGGGCGGGTGAGCTCGTCACCCATGCCGTCACCCACCAGAAGTTCGCCGACGTGGTGTACCGCGACCTCGATCCCGAGCGTCGGGCCAACCTGCACCGCCGCATGGCGGCGGCCCTCGAGCTCCACTACGCCAACGACTCCGGCGCGATGGAGATCGTGGGCGAGCACTACCGCAAGGCGGGCGACGCGGGGCGCGCGTACCGCTACCTCGTGGCGGCCGCCCGTCGGCTCGCCGAGCGCAGCCTGGCCCAGGAGGCCTGGGACCTCACCGAGAAGGCCGGCACGCTCGAGCACATGGCGATGGCCGACCTCCCGCCGGACGACTTCCGGATCTACCGCCGCGACAACCTCAACGTCCGCGCCCAGGTGCACTACAACCGCGCCGAGTGGGGCGACGCCGAGAAGGCCTACCGCGCCGTGCTCAACCTCTCCGAGGAGGAGGGCGACGCGTCGATGAGCACCGTGGCCCGCCTCCGCCTCGCCACCGTGCTCCGCCGCCAGGGCGACTACGAGAACAGCCAGGCGTTCGCCGAGCAGGCCCTCGAGGCCGCCCGCCGTCTCCACTTCCGCGAGGGCGTGGCGGAGGCGCTGCACTGCATGGCCGCGCTGGCGTGGGCCGACGGTCGTCTCGATGCGTGCGAGCAGCTCGCCAACGAGGGCCTCATGATCGCCCAGGGCGGGCGGCTCGCCGAGCAGCGGGCCTCCCTCCTGCTGGCGCTGACCGCGGCCCAGGCCACGCGGGGCTCGCTCGCGAGCGCCACGACCGGGCTCACCGAGGCCGAGGGCATCTTCCGCGAGCTGCGGATGAAGCGCCCGCGGTGCCTCGCGCTGGCGAACATCGCCGAGCTGCTCACCTGGCAGGGCGAGCCGCTGCAGGCCCGGCAGCGCGCGCACGTCGCGGTGCAGCTGGCCCACGAGCTCGACTACAAGCTCGGTCGCACGGCGGCGGAGCGGGCGATGGCCCTCGCGGCGCTGGACCTCGGGCTCTACACCGAGGCCGAGCAGGGCCTGATGAAGGCCGCGTCCCTGGCGCGCACCATCCAGCTCGACGAGGAGATCCTCGCGTGCCACGTGGGCCTGGCGCAGCTCTTCCTCGAGAAGGGCGACCCCCAGCAGGCCCTCGAGTGGGCCGAGCGGGGCATCCGGTCTGCGCGCGGCGGTCGCGACCCCGAGCGCACGCTGCCGTTGCTCCTGGCCCTGTCGGCGCGGGCGCTGGCACCGAACGACCCCGGCACCGCGCAGGCGCGGCTGGAGGAGGCCGAGGACGTCGTGACGGAGCTGCCGATCCCGCGGCGCACCCAGGTGCAGCTCGCGCTCGCCTGGGCCTGGAACGCCCACGGCAAGCCGGAGATCGCCCGGGCTCGCGCGCGGACCGTGATGCACACGGCGGGCTCGCGGGGCTTCCGCCTGCTGTCGCTCGAGGCCCGCGCGCTGATGGCGATGCTCACGGAGGGCGAGGAGCAGTCCACGCACCGCGCGGTGGGCCAGGAGCTGGCGCGCGACTTCACGACCTCGCTGCCGCCGGACATGGCCAGGGCCTTCGCCCACCGGCCGTTCCTGCTGCACTTCGACGACGCGGCGGTGCGCGTCCGGCCCTAGCGACCGTTCATCGGGAGAAGGTCACGAAGGTCAGCCAGGACGTCTTCCCCACGTCCTGCCGGAGCACCACGGGCGTCCCGTCGGGGTCCACCCGTGCCGCGACCTCGGTCGCGAGCTCCGACCCTGGAGCCAGGAACCCGATCGTGGCGAGGTCCCCGCCGTCGACGGGCTCCACAGCGACGTCCAGGCGGAGCCGGCCCAGCGGGTAGGTGACATCGAACACGCCGTCAGCACCCGGTGAGACCGTCAACGTCGGATGCGCGACCACCTCCCCGTGTCGGCCACCCCGCGCGAGCAGCCGGTCCGCACCTCGCGCCGACATCGACTCCACCGTGAACGACACCGCGACAGCACCATCCGCGGCGGACGCAGCGGGGGCGAGGAGGAAGAACAGCGACACCATGGTGGACCTCACGAAACGGGAAGGGATGATGATACAGGGCGCGCGGAGGTCCATGCCCAGCGTCTCCCGGTTCGAAGTCCCCGATCTCGGCATCGGCGTCGGCTTCCGTGTCCCCCACTACCGCCAGGTCGTCGACGAGCGCCCGGAGATGGACTGGTTCGAGGTCATCTCCGAGAACTTCATGGTCGACGGGGGTCGCCCGCTCCACTGGCTCGACCGGCTGGCCGACGCGTACCCCGTCGTCCCCCACGGCGTCGCCATGAGCGTCGCCGGCGTCGAGCACCCCGAGCACACCGCGCGTCTGCGCACCCTGCTCGACCGCCTCGCGCCCCCGTGGTTCAGCGACCACCTCTGCTTCACCGGCACCGAGGCCCTCACCACCCACGACCTGCTGCCCGTCCCCTACACCGATGCCGTGCGCGACCACATCGTCGACCGCATCAAGCGCGTGCAGGACGTCACCGGCCGTCTGTTCGCCGTCGAGAACGTCAGCTCCTACCTGACCTACAAGGCGAGCACCGTGCCCGAGTGGGACTTCCTCGCCGACGTGCTCGAGCGCGCCGACTGCGCCATGTTGCTCGACGTGAACAACATCTTCGTGAGCGCACAGAACCACGGGTTCGACCCCGCCGTGTTCCTCGACGCCCTGCCCCACGACCGCGTCGTGCAGATCCACCTCGCCGGCCACAGCATCAAGGACGGCTACCGGCTCGACACCCACGATGCGCCCGTGTGCGACGAGGTCTGGGACCTGTACGCCGCCGCGGTCCGCAAGGTCGGCAGTGTGTCCACGCTCATCGAGTGGGACGGGCACATCCCCACCTTCGAGCGGCTCCAGCAGGAGGCGCGCCGCGCCCGGGAGGTCCGCGATGAAGCACTCTCCTGAGCTGCCCACCGACTGGCGCGACCGCATGGTGCAGCTCGTGTCCGGGCAGGTCCCGGCCGACGGTGCCCTGTTCGCCGGCGGTCCCACGCTCACGCCCGAGCAGCAGATCGGCATCTACCGCGGCCAGTACGTGCTCCGTCTCACCGAGGCGATCGAGGACGACCTGCTCGGCCTGCGCGCCCTCGTCGGCCGCCCCACCCTGCACGCCTGGGTGCTCGACTACCTGCGGGAGCACCCGTCGCGGAGCTGGACGCTCAACCGCGCCTCCCGGGGCTTCGCGGACTGGCTGGCGGAGCGCGACCCCGAGCCCCTGCACCTCGAGATGGCCCGCATCGACACGGCCGTGCAGACGGGCATCGTGGCCGCCGAGGGCGCCCCGCTGACCCTCGCGGATCTGGCGTCGCTCCCGGACCTCGCGCTCCCGCCGCACCTCACGCTGCTCCGCCACACCACGAACGCCCACGCCCTGCGGGGCGCCCTGCTCACGGGTGGCGACGTGCCGCCCACGGCGACCGGCGACTTCCCGGTGGCGGTCTACCGGCGCGGCATCGCGATGAAGTCCGAGGTGCTCGACCCCGCGGCCTGGGCGGTCCTGCGGTCCATCGGGGACGGCCTCGGTGTGCTGGAGGCCCTCGACGGTGTCGTGCGGGCGGGCCTGGTGGCCCCCTCGGAGGTCGAGGGGGCCGTGGCGGGCTGGTTCCGCCTGTTCGCATCCGAGGGGCTCGTGACCCGGAGGGAGACATGATCTGGAAGGTGGCGTCCGGCGTGCGCGCGGACATCGCGGGCTACGCGGCCAGGAACCTCTCGGGGGCCCGGAAGGTCGCCCAGCTCTTCCCGGGTGGGGCCCGGAAGGGCGACCTGCCCGCGTCCACGAAGTCCGTGGTGGTGCGGGCGGTCCCGGGCACGCGCGTCGTGTTCGCGGCGTCGAGCACGGACGCCTGGGAGCTCGCGTCCTGGCGGTGCGTGCGGGTCCTCGAGGCCACGAGCGTGCCCTCCGAGCAGAAGCACGGGCTGCCCGGCGTGCGCATCCCCGATCTCGACGCCCTCGACCCGTTCGACGCGAAGCGCACCGACGCCGAGGTGCAGTCCGGCTACCCCCTGGTGGCATCGCTGGCCGAAGGCGTCGGGTGGACCTACGGCGGTGGCGGTGCGCTGGCCGGGCGGGTCACCATGGTGCTGGTCGACCGCGAGGAGACCGACGGCCTCGTGCTCACGCCCGGCGAGAAGGTGGCGATGGCGATCCTCGACACCCTGCCCGCGGACGCGGTGCCCACGGCCCTCGACGCCGCCCTGGCGGTCCTGCAGCACGAGCTCTCCGGTGCCGACGTGGACGAGCGCCTCACCCGGCTGGAGGGCCGTTACCGTGGTTGAGGAGGACGTCGATCCGGGCGCCGCCGACCCCGGCATCCTCCCGAAGATCGCGGGCGTGCTGCAGGTGGTCGCGGGGGCCACGGCCTTCACGCAGGGTGTGCAGCTCCTGACGATGTTCATCTTCTACGACTGGAAGTGGGTGCTGCCCTACGCGCTCGTGCCGCTCGGGCTCCTGCAGATGGCATTCGGGGGCTGGACGTCCCTCGGCCGCGACTGGGGCGCCATCGGTGGGGTCGGGGTCACCTGGTTCCTCGCGCTGTTCGCGGTGGTGTTCACGGGCTGGAGCCTGCTGCACGGGGTCATCGTGCTGGCGCTCGCCTGGACGGCCCTCGCGGGGCTGGCGGCTCTCGTGGCGCCGTTCGCCGTGCCGCCGTCCCTCGCGGCGAGCCGTGCCCGGAGGGCCCTCTACGGCTGACGCCGGCCAGTGGCCATTCCTGCGCTGTCCGTGAACTCCGGGCTCCCCCGACGCACTCAGAGTTCCGATGGCAGCGTGGCGGGCTCCCCGTGGCCGCCCGCCCGAGTCGCTCCTTCCAGGAAACCTCGCGATGCTCCTCACCCTCCTCAGCACGGCATCTGCGGGTACCGACACCTCGAGCACGTCGCCACGCGCCTACGCGTACGCCGTAGGAACCCTGTGCTACGTGACCGTGAACTTCGAGCACGCGGAGGACCTCACGGTGCCGGTGAGCTATCCCGCGGTGAGCGCGGACTGTGAGACCCCCGCGCGCGTCGTCCAGCACTTCAACACGCAGGTGAGCGGCTGTGAGTACGTCGCACGGGTCCACGAATGGCACGTCGACATCCGACCGGGAACGGCCACCGAAGCGGGATGTAGCTTCCGCCCATCGGCCATCGACGAGCCGCTCGGCGTCACGGGCGAAGAAGGTCTCGGCGACGCGTGGACGGCTCTCGGGATTCGCCCCGGCGGCGGGTTTCTCATGCCCAATCTCAACGCACCACTGCGGCCAGCCGTGTCTTTGGTCCCCTCGGATTCGACCCTCGACCTGCTCGAGGGCGAGGCCCCGATCCGACGCGACGGACTGCAGCGACGCTGGAACGCCATCCACAGCGAGGGGGATGCCAAGCGCGCCCCGTTCATCTGGGTCTTCACGATGCCGATCGCAACCGACGGGTTCCCAGGCCCCTTCCGCCCAGAGACCCAGTGGTGGTCGGCCTCGTTCAAGGTCAGGGTACGACCCGCCACACCCAGGGAGGCTCGGGAGGCTGTGAGGCTCGTACATCGGCTCGCTTCGGGAGCCCTCACGCACGAGAAGTACTACCGAGCGGCCACCCGGGCCGCGAGAGCCCGTGAGATCGTGCCCGTGCGCCCCGTTGGCTTGCAGGAGGCGCCCACTCCCGTGCATCGTCTGCACACACCGGAGGAGAAGGCGGAGATCGCCGCCCTGAACGAAGCGCTCGCGAGCGGTCTGATCACGCCCGAAGACTACCCGACCCGATTTCTCGCGATCCACCACATCGTCATCATCGAGTCGCCGCCTGCAGACGCACGAGCTGCGGTACCCAGGTACGGCACTTCCCGCCCTCCGTGAGGGACCGGCCCACCCCCAAGGCCCCTTTGGACCCACCTGTCGTTTCTGCACACCCGATCGCCGATTCGCGCCACGGTTTGTGCAGAGCTGTCCGTGACCTCCGGGCTCCCCCGACGTACTCAGGGGTCAGGAGGTTCCCATGACCCGCACGATCTTCCTCGTCTTCGCCACCGGCTGCCTCGGTGTCGTGTCCGTCGACGACCCGACGCCCACGCCCGTCCCGACGCCCCCGGTCCCCGAGGCCATCCTGATCGTGAGCCCCACGTTCGTGTCCGGCGATCAGGTCGGTGGCTGCGAGCTCTCGCCCCAGGGCGGGCTGTTCGTGGAGCTCTCGTCCACCACCGCGCTCCAGCCGTTCCAGACCCTCTACCAGCCCTGCGGCGCCGAGGTCTCCTACATCGTCCAGCCCGTGTCGGACGCCGTGGTGATCGTGAGCAGCGCCGACCCCGCGACCACCGGGCAGGACAACGGCATGCGCGCCGAGGCCCCCGATGCCTGGGACCTCTGGTACGCGTCCGACCCCATCGGCCTCGGCGACCTGCTCGTCGACACCACGACGGCGATCGACGCCACCCTCACCTGCCGGGGCTTCGACTGCCCGCTCCCGAGCGACCGGGCCGCCGTGACCGTCTACCCCACGTTCCACACGCTGGATGCCTCGGGCGGCTGCGGTCTCGCGGGTGACCGCGACCTCTGGCTGGAGCTGGACCCCATGCTGGACGCGTTCGCGCCCCAGGTCTGGGTGACCCCGTGCGACGAGCCCACGACGTGGTTCATCGACCCCACGCCCACGCCGTGGTCGTTCCGCGTGTCCACCATGAACCCCTACGGCAACTTCGACGCCTTCGAGCCCATGCCCGAGGTCTTCTTCCAGTCCGACTGGGGCATGCTGGACGCCCTGGCGGCCGGGGAGGTCGCGGTGCTCGACGTGGACCTCGTGTGCTACGACTGGGCCGTCGACGACGGGTGCGGCGGGGGGTGAGGCATGGTGGAGCGGGCGCATCTCATCCTGTTCGTGCGCGACCAGGAGCGCGCCCGCGCCTTCTGGGAGGCCGTGCTCGCCACGCCCGCCACCCTGCACGTGCCCGGCATGACGGAGCTGCCGCTGCCGGGCGGCGCCGTGCTCGGCCTGATGCCCGAGGCCGGCATCGAGAGCCTCCTCGACGGGGCCGTGCGCCCGTCCACCTCCGACGTCCCGCGCTCCGAGGTCTACCTGGTGGTGGCGGACCTCGAGGCCGCGTGGGCCCGGGCGCTCGCCGCGGGGGCCCGGGTGGTGCAGGACCCCGCCCCGCGCAGCTGGGGCCACGTGGCGGGCTACCTGCGCGACCCCGACGGCCACCTCCTGGCGCTCGCGCGCGCCTGAGCGTGGCGGGTCACCGCAGCCTGCGCTACGCTCTCTCCATCCACCCCGAACCCGAACCCGCAGGAGGGCCCATGATTGTGCACATCCATCGTCGTCCTGCCGGAGCCCTCGGGTGACCTGATCACTCCGGCCGCCCAAGGCGGCCAGCCGGCCCGCTCCCCGCGGGCCTCGCGCGACGGCTCCGGAGTCTCTCCCCAGATATCCAGAGCAACAACGATGAACCTCGACACCCTCGGGTGGACGGCCCACGCTTCGACGTGGACGGACGCACCCGGTCTCGTGCCCGCGCGCGTGGTCTCCCAGCAGCGTGGCCTCCTCGACATCCTCTGTGCGGACGGGCCCTTCCGGGCCATGCTCCGCGGCAACCTCCTCGAAGACCCGCCCGTCGTCGGCGACTGGGTCGCTGCGCGCCTGCTCGGCGACCAGGCCCTCGTCGAGCGCGTGCTCCCGCGGCGCACGGTCCTCGAGCGACGCAGACCCGGCGGCGGCGGACCCCAGCGCATCGCGGCCAACGTGGACGCCGTAGGCATCGTGAACGCCCCCGACCGGGACTTCTCGCCCGGGCGCATGGAGCGCTACATCGCCCTCGTGCGCGCCACGGGAGCCGAGCCGCGGCTGATCCTCTCCAAGGCCGACACCGTGGACGACCCGGCCTCCTGGATCGCCCAGATGCCCGGCGACCCCCTCGTCCTCTCGGCCCACGACGGGGCCGGCGTGGACGCGCTCCGCGCCTGGATCGGCCACCGCACGGTCGCGTTCCTGGGGAGCTCGGGGGTCGGCAAGTCCAGCCTGATCAACGCGCTGGTCGGCGACGAGGTGCGGGCGGTGAAGGCCATCGCGGACGGCGTGGGGCGCGGACAGCACACCACGACCTCCCGCGATCTCCTGGTCCTGCCCGGCGGTGGCTGCGTGATCGACACCCCCGGGATGCGGGAGGTGGGGCTCACGGCCGACGCGGACGCCGACGACGCGTTCCCCGAGATCGCGGCCCTGGCGGGTTCCTGCCACTGGCGGGACTGCCAGCACGCCTCGGAGCCGGGGTGCGCCGTCCAGGAGGCCGTCCTGGACGGGCGGATCGACGCCCGTCGCGTGGATGCCTGGCGCAAGCTCCAGCGGGAGGTGGCCTGGGAGGAACGGCGCGCGGACGTGCGTGCCCAGCGCGCCCAGGCCCGCGAGTGGGGCAAGACGATCAAGGCCGTGCAGCGCATGCGCAAGGACCGCGGCTGGTGACCTGAGACGGGGCGGGAGCCTGCGCTATGCTGCGCCATGCTCCCGCTCCGCAGCTCCATCGACACCGGCTCCGACACCTTCCTCGCCAACCGCGAGGGCAACCTCGCCCTGCTCGACAAGCGCGACCGCTACCTCGCGAAGGCCCGTGCCGGCGGGGGCGATCGCTACGTCGAGCGGCACCTGGCCCGCGGCAAGCTGCTCGCCCGCGACCGCGTCGAGAAGCTCCTCGACCGCGGCAGCCCGTTCCTCGAGCTCTGCCCGCTGGCCGGGGTGCACGAGTCGGGCGTGCTGCCGGGCGGCTCGATGGTCGGGGGCATCGGGTGGATCGAGGGGCGCCCGTGCCTCGTCACCGCCAGCGACCCCACGGTGAACGGCGGGGCCATCAACCCCTGGGGCCTGCGCCGCCAGGCCCGGCTCGACGACGTGGCCCTCGCGAACGGGCTGCCCACCGTGCACTGCATCGAGAGCGCGGGGGCCGACCTCCCCAACCAGGCCGAGCTGTTCGTGCCCGGCGGCGAGAGGTTCCGCGACATCACCCGGCGCAGCCGGCTCCTCCTGCCCACCGTGAGCCTGGTGTTCGGCTCGTGCACCGCGGGCGGCGCCTACATCCCGGGCGTCAGCGACTACACCGTGCTCGTGGAGGAGGCCGCCATGATGTACCTGGCGGGCCCACCCCTCGTGAAGATGGCCACCGGCGAGGAGGTCGACGACGAGAGCCTCGGTGGGGCCCGCATGCACACCACCGTCAGCGGCGTGGGCGACTACCTGGCGTCGGACGAGCTGGAGGCCATCCGGCTCGGCCGCGAGATCGTCGGCCGCCTACACCGCCCCGCACCCCAGCAGCCCACCGGGCCCGGTGACGCGCCGGTCTTCGACCCCGCCGACCTGCTCGGCATCGCCAGCGTCGACCTGAAGCAGCCCTTCGACTGCCGCGAGGTCCTGGCCCGCCTGGTGGACGGGTCGCGCTTCCACGCGTTCAAGCCGCTCTACGGGCCCAGCCTGGTGTGCGGGTTCGCGGAGCTCGGCGGCTACCGGATCGGCGTGCTGGGCAACAACGGCGTGCTGTTCACCGAGTGCGCCAACAAGGCCGCCCAGTTCATCCAGCTCTGCAACCAGTCCGCCATCCCGCTCGTGTTCCTGCAGAACATCACGGGCTTCATGGTGGGCCGGGCCGCCGAGGAGGCCGGCATCATCAAGGCCGGCGCCAAGATGATCAACGCCGTGTCCAACGCCACGGTGCCCATCCTCACGCTGATGATCGGCGGCTCCTACGGGGCCGGCAACTACGCGATGGCGGGCCGCGCCTACGACCCCCGCTTCGTGTTCACCTGGCCCAACCACCGGATCGCGGTCATGGGCGGCGAGCAGCTCGCCGGGGTGCTCGACATCGTCAAGCGCCAGGCGGCGGCCCGCAAGGGCAAGCCGGTGAACGAGGAGCAGCTCACGATGATGAAGCAGATGCTCGCGGGCAAGGTGGACCACGAGTCCACGGTGTTCAGCGCCACCGGGCGCCTCTGGGACGACGGCATCCTCGACCCCCGCACCACCCGCGAGGCCCTGATCCTGGCCCTCTCCGTGGTGCACGAGCGCGGGATCGAGCCCACGGCGGCGTGGGGCACCTTCCGCCACTGATCAGGCCCGGCTCACCACCTCCTCGAGCGCCGCACGCAGGGCGTGAACGTCCTCCACGCGAACGTCCGTACCGGACCGGTCCCCCCAGACCACGAGCCGCGGCCCGTGCATGGGGTCCTCGAGACGAAGCCCGAGGTGGCGGGTGCCCCGGTCGAGCTGCACGGCGAAGGGATCGGAGCGACGGAGCCGCCAGGATCGGCCCTCGAGCGTCGGCAGCACACCCCGGACCTCGTCCAGGAAGGCGTAGCCGCGCTCGCGAGCGAAGCCCGCGAGGAGCAGCTCGCGCAGCCGCGTGCCGGCCTCCCGGGCCGTCGCCATGTCCACGAGGGCGTCCGGGCGCTCGCCGAGCAGGATCGCGAGCCCACGTCCGACCGGACGCGCAGAGCAGCCAGCCGGGAGCGCGGCTCGCACGGCCTCGAGCGACGTGAGCCGAGCCACCACCGGGCCCAGCAGGAGCGACCAGCCGAACGTGTGGACCTGCAGTCCCAGGTCGCCGAGGAGCAGCCGCCCTTCCCAGTCCACCCGCTCGTGCTCCGCACAGCCCACCAGGCCGGGGAACCGCTCGAAGAGGGACTCCACCACCCCGAGCCATTCGTCCAGGACCTCCGGCAACCCATCGGTCACGACACTGATGACCTTGCGGACGCGAACCAGGGTCACCGAACGCTCCCGATGGCCCGAGGATCGCAGGGCCACGACCCCCGTGCTGGGCTTCGCCCACCACCGCTCCACCGCACCGGGCTTCAGGGCGCGGAGGGTGCCTCCGTTCACCTGCAGGCCGTCGTACGCGTATCCGAACGGGCCCGGGTCGAAGACCTCCAGCCCCCCGACATCGGGGTCCGCGTGCAGGGAGAGCTCGAGCCGGACCGGCGGCCCGCGCAGGGGGAGCGCATCCTCCAGGGCCCAAGGCCAGGGCCCGCCGTGGTCGAGCCGCGGACAGCGGGCCACCAGACGGTCCAGATCCGCCCGCTCACCCGCCGCGAGCTCACGGTCCGGGAGCCGCACCACCAGGCGGCGCACGCTCCGGGTCGGCGCCGCGAGCAGGCCCCGCATGCGGAAGCTCCGGTACCAGCGGACCTCCAGCGCATCGAAGGGGCCGCCCGGCGTGCGGCGCGTGAAGAGGTGGACGAGACCCTCGGGCTCGCGCAGGGTGCCCGTGCCCAGCTCGAGCTGCACGCTCTCCACGTGGGCCGGCACGCGAGCCAGCACGTCCTCCGTGATCACGTCGTCGCGCGGGTACCGCACCCGAAGCCGGAGCTCCCGCACGCTCCGTGGCAGCGAGCCCATCGCATCCAGGAGGAGCTCCGTGGCGTCGGTGCGCACGTCGAGGTTCGCGAGCAGGAGGGTGGTGACGGTGGACATGCCGGCCAGCTCCGCCACCTCGAGGGGACCGAGGGACACCCCGAGGTGCTTCCACGCCACCCGACCCGCTGCGGCCCGCAGGAGCAGCGGCCCCGCGTCCCAGAGGCTCTCGAGGTCGCGGACCCACGCGTGCTCCATCCAGCCCGCGCCGTTCTCACCGCCCCGGCGCGAGAGCAGCTCGACGTCGCGCACCGTCGACCAGCACGGGTCGCCGAGCCTCGCGGGGTCCGTGACGGACAGCAGGTCCACGCGCTCCACGAATCCGTTCACGAACACCGGACGCTGCCCGAGGCGGAGGATGGGCCCCGGCACCCACGCCTCCCCCGACGCCGCCAGGAGCTTCTTCGCCCGGCTCGCCGCCCCCCGTCCGCCCTGGATCTGGGCGGCCACGAGCTCCCCGCGCGGGTCGCCGGAGGCCGCGAGGTGGTCGGCGTAGACCAGGCGCAGCTGGAGGTCCCGGGGATTCGCGTACACCGCGGCCAACAGGGCCTCCGCGTCCGCAGCGGTCTCGGCGACCGGCGCCAGCGACCCCTCGAGCGCCTCGAGCGCCTCCAGGTCGCGCGGCTCGAGCTCCGCGGGCACCACGGCCACCAGGGCCGCCCGCACCCGCTCCACGTGCCAGCCCGCCCCCTCGTCCAGCCACCCGACCGCGCGCACGTCCCCGAGCGCCACGAGCAGATCGGCGGCCTGCCGGTACACCCCCTCCCCTCCCCGACTCGCGTAGGGCCTCGTCACCAACAGGCGCGCCAGGGCCTCCACGAGCCTCGGATCGGGCGCGCGGCCCGCGAGGACACGGAGCATCCCGGTCGCCGGACGCCACGGCTTCGGCCAGAGCATCCCGAGGAGAGCGGGCAGATCCCCGGGATCGTCCCGGGTCGCCAGCGCCGTCCAGGCCTCGCGCCTCTCCGCCTCGGTCCGCCCCGTGATGGGCTCCGGCGCGGGCACCTCGCGCGCCATGAGGTCGACGAGGTCGGCCACGCGGGGGTGCCTGAGGCTCGACCACGCGAGGATCGCGCGGCGGAGGGCCTCCGCGGGCTCCCCGTGGTTCCAGGCTGCGAGGGCGGCGGTCAGGTCCATCGGCATCTCCCGCGGAAGCCTACCTGCAAGCCGCCGGCGACCCCAGCCCTGTATGCTGGGCCATGCTCGCCCTCCTGCTCACCGGCTGCTTCACGTACACCTGTGGCGACTATGCCGTGACCGGCACGATCTACGGCGACCTCCAGGGAGGCGAGTGGTGCGGCCTGAACGGCACCTACGGCTTCCTGGACAGCACGCAGGGCGTCGTGCAGATCATCATCACACCAAACGCGCGTGACTTCGAGACGGACGCCAGCCTCACCGACGTCCTCGCCATCACCGACCTCCGCTTCGCGGCCGATCGGCTCGTCACGGGCGAGGTGCTCACCACGTCCGACGGGCTCGTTGGCCTCTGCGGCCTGGCCCCGCAGGGTGCCGGCTCGGCGTCCCTGGTGTTCACCGAGGTGCAGGGCTCGCTCACGATCGGCCAGCCGTCGAACCGCACGCTCACGGGCGACGAGGCCTGGAACATGGTGTGGGACCTGTCGTGCCCGGCCACCACGGCCAGCGGCGACGACCTCGTGGAGCTCACCTACGGCGAGGTCTTCTGATCCCCGCTGGGGAAGGTGATCTCGAGCATGTGCGTCGCATCGAGCTTCACCGCACCGGCCAGGGTGGTGCCGTCGCGCTGGGTGGACGTGACGGAGGCCGCGGGCCAGGGCTGATCGATGGCATCCATCCAGAACTGCCCGCCCGCCTTCATGTCGCTCGTGAGCCGCTCGTAGCGCTCGGCGTCCCGGTGGGCGACCCACTCGGTGACGCGGCCGTTGCGGTGCCGGAGCGTGTGGTAGGCCTTGCCCTCGCCCGCGTCCCACACGAGCAGGGGGTCGCTGCAGGTGTTGGCCGTGCGCTGCCAGGTGCCCTCGAAGGTGAGCCGGTCCGACGTCTCCTTCACGAGGTTGCCGGTGCCCACGTACGTGGACGTGCAGTCGCAGAGCTTGGTGAACGAGCAGATCTGATCGCCCGTGGCGTCGACGTCGAAGCGAACCACGTAGGTGACCTGGACGGTGGGGGGCGAGGCGAAGGCGGCCGTGAGCAGTGTGAGCATGTCCCCATTCTGCCACGGGCGGAGCTCGCTGGGGACCGTACGCACGCCGCGTACGCTTTCCCGGCCGCCGACGGGGCACAGCGCATGGGGTCCGGTAGGCTCGGAGCATGTCCACTGCCCCCCAGAGCCTCCCCGGACTCACCCTCACCCCCGGCGTGCACCCGGATCTCCGCATCGCCGCGGACCGCCACGCACAGGCCCTCGCCGAAGCGGAGGACGACCTGGAGGTGACGCCGCTGGAACGCGGCATGGAGGGCGCGGACGCCGTGCTCCTCGCGGGTCCGGACGCCTGGCAGACCCTCCGGCACCTCCGCACGGCCGGCTGCACCCTGCCCGTCGCCGTGGCCACCGACGGGCCGCCCCCTTCAGACCGGCCGTCGCTCGAGCCGGTGCTCCTGCTTCGGCGGGGACAGCGCGTGGCCTCCGTGCTGGACGGGCTCCTGGCGACCCGACCCCTCGGCGAGCTCGCCCTGGAGGGCGGTGTCCTGGACGTCCAGCGCGGCGTCTTCCTCCGCCGGGACGGCGCCAGCGTGCGACTCTCCGGGCTCGAGTGGCTCCTGCTCACCTACCTGGCGGCCCGCACCGACCGGCCCGTGTCGCGCGAGGAGCTCCAGCTCCAGGTGTGGGATCACCGCCGACCCGTGCCCACCCGGGCGGTCGACATGGCCATCTCGCGCACCAGGAAGAAGATCGAGCCCGACCCCGCGGACCCGCGCTCGCTGATCACCGTGCGCAACGTGGGCTACCGGCTGGCCCTGGCCACGCGCGAGGACACGCCGGTGGACTTCGTGGGCCGGCGCACCGAGCTCGCCGAGATCGCCCGGCTGCTCGAGGCTGGAACGGTGGGCGTCTGGGGCGGTCCGGGTCTCGGGAAGAGCCGGGTGACCGGGGTGGCCGCCGCCCGCGTCGGGCAGGTCGTGCGGGTGGACCTCACGGGAGCCGTGGCGCCGGAGGCCATCGTGGCCGCCCTCGCCCGCGCCGCGCACCTCGACGTGGAGGAGCCGGACGCCCCGCGGGAGACCCTGGAGCGGCTCCTCGGCGCGCTGCCACCACGGGCCGTGGTGATCTGGGACCAGGCGGACGACGCGGTGGGCCTGCTCGACCTGCTGGGCACCGTGGCCCGCCGACGCATGGCCATCGTGCGGAGGGCCCGTGCGAGCGGCCTCCCGAGCGTGGAGATCGGCCCGCTGACCCGCGGCGAGACGGCCGCGCTGCTGGCGGAGCGCCTGGGGCCGGAGGTGGACGCCCGGCCCCTGCTGGACCTCGTGGACGGGGTGCCCCTCGCGGCGGAGCTGGCCGTGGGGCTCGTCGCGAGGTTCGGGGTGGAGCCGGCCGCCGAGCTCCTCGCCGGTGACGCCGGACCCCGGCTCGTGCCGGGTCTGGTGCGCACGGTGGAGGCGAGCCTCGCGGGCCTCTCGCCGGACGCCCTGGCCCTCCTCGCCACCCTCGGTCGGTTCCGCGACGGCTTCCGCGCCTCGGAGGTCGGCGGGCTCGGCCCGGCGACCGCGTGGGTCGAGCTCCTGGACGCCGGGCTGGTGGCCACCGCGTCCGATGGCCGCTTCCGGGTGCTCCGCGCCATCGCCCGTGTCGCCGGCGCGCGCGAGCCCGCCGAGCCGGTGCCCTTCGTCGCCCTCCTCGGCGCCTGCGCCAGGCAGCGTCTGGCGAGCTTCGATCGCCTCGGCGAGCGGGAGGCCGTCGAGGCCCTGGCGACCCGCCAGCGCGACCTCGAGACCGCGTGGGACCTCGCCCTCGCCCACCGTCTCGCCGAGCCCCTGGAGGCCCTCACACTGGCCCTGGATCGCCTGCGGGCCCTCCAGGGCTGGACGGAGGCTGCACGCCTGGAAGCCGTCGAGCGCGCGCGTGCCGCCTGTCCCGCGCCCTCCCTCGCCGTCCTGGAGGGCAGGCTGCTCGCGCGCACCGACCCCACCACCGCCCTCATCGCGCTGGAGGCCGTCGCGGCGCGGGATCCTGTGTCCGCGAGGGGTCAGGAGGCCGCGCTGGAGGCCGTGCGCATCCTGAACATGACGACCAGCCACCGGGTCGCCCTCGCCCGCGCGATGGAGGTGCCCGACCCCGACGACGTCGTGCTGCGGCTGCGCCTGCGCTGCCGCGCCCTCACGCTCTCCGACCTGGCCGCCGTGCTCTCACCGGAGGAGGCGGCGGGCGAGCTCGCCTCCCTCGCCGAGGAGCTGTTCCAGCGTGGCGAGGTGGCCGCCGCGATCCAGGCGGCCCTCGGGGCCGGTGGACGGCTGCGGGTCGTCTATCCGGAGCAGGCGACCCAGATGCTCGAGCGCGGCCTGGGTTGGGCGGAGCACCTCGCGAGCCCGCTGCCCCAGCTCGATCTCAGGTTGCCCCTCGCCGACACCCTGGGCCTCCTGGGCGAGACCCGCCGCGCCCTGGACCACCTCCAGACCGCCCGCGAGCTCGCGCGCACCCTCCATCCCGCGAGAGCCTTCCAGGTGCGGGCCTCCGAGGGGGCCGTGCTCACCCACGCCGGCCAGCACGACGCCGCCCGCCTCGCCTTCCTCGAGGTCCTCGCCTGGGCGCGCCGTCGGCGGAGCGACGCAGCCCTCCTGCACGTCCACCTCTGGCAGGTCTCCCTGGAGTGCGACCGCGGGGACACCGCGGAGGCGCTGCTGGCCGGGCGCGAGGCCCTGGCGATCGCCGAGCGCAGCGGGAGCCCCCACCACCTGGCCCACGCCCACCTGCAGCTCGCGATGGCCGCGCGCCTGGCCGGCGATCGGGAGCTGGCGGCGCTCCACCTCGCCCGGCTCGACGGCGACCGGCTGAGCCCGCTGTCCCGCCACGCCCACGCCGCGCTCCGGGGCGACCGCGTCCAGGGGGTTCGCCTGGCCCGACAGGCGCGGGGTGCGCTGGGACGCTGGCTGCGCGCGACCCTGGCCGACCAGGCACAGCCTCCGCCCACCGCGGTGGACCTCCGCCTCGTCAAGGCCCTCTGGGAGGGCGTCCAGCGCGCGTAACACGGAGTAACTCCGCCTCCCGGGCCGGCCGGCACGGAGGTCAAGGGAGGGGTGGAGGTAGACCATGCGCCCGATCCTGATCCTGCTCACCCTCGCCGCGTGCAAGAAGGACCCCACGCCCACGGGGGAGTCCGACACCGACACCGACACCGACTCCGATGCCGACGCGGACACCGATGCGGACGCCGATGCCGACACCGATGCGGACACCGATGCCGACGCGGACACCGATGCCGACGCGGACACCGATGCCGACGCGGACACCGATGCCGACGCGGACACCGATGCCGACACGGACACCGGTCCCGTGGACGACGACGAGGACGGCTACCTCTCGGACGTCGACTGCGACGACGGCAACCCCGACGTGAACCCGGGCGCCATCGAGATCTGCAACGGGACCGACGACGACTGCGACGGCCAGGTGGACGGGGCGACGGCGACGGACGCGCTGCCCTGGTTCAGCGACGGAGACCTGGACGGCTACGGGGCGGGCCTCCCCATCCTCGCGTGCGTCCAGCCACCCGGGACGTCCGACACGGACGGCGACTGCGACGACGGCGACGAGGACGTGAACCCCGGCGCGCTCGAGACCTGCAACGGGATCGACGACGACTGCGACGTGGACATCGACGAGGACGCCTCGGACGCCCGCTCCTGGTACGCGGACAACGACCGGGACGGCTACGGCGACGGGACCCCGATCCTCTCCTGCACCCAGATCCCGTACCGGGTCACCCAGGCCGGCGACTGCGACGACAGCGACCGCGACGCGAACCCCGGTCGGCGCGAGACCGCGTGCAACACCGTGGACGAGGACTGCGACGGCAGCACGGAGACCGGCGACATCGAGGTGCCGACCGACTACGCCACCATCGCGGCGGCCGTGACGGCGGCGAACGACGGCGACACCATCTGCGTCGGGGACGGGGACTACGGCGAGCTGGTGGTGGTGACCGGCAAGGACCTCACGATCCGCGGCACGGGCCTGACGCGCATGCACACGGGCAACGGCAGCCGGATCTACTCCGCCGCCACGGGCACGCAGCGCCTGGAGAACGTCATCCTGGACGGCAACGGCACGGTCCCCCTGCTCCAGGTCTCCCCCTCGGCGACGCTCCTGCTCTCGGAGGTCATCGTGCGGAACCTCGGCTGCTCGACGTTCTGCGTGGGTCTGATCGCCTACCAGTACCCCGCGTCCACCCTGGAGATCGACCGCCTCACCATGGAGGGCGACACCCGCGACTTCACGACGTCGGGGTACCAGGGGCTCTTCCACATGCAGGGCGCCAACGCGCTCACCATCCGCGAGTCGTCCTTCGACGGGAACACCTGGACCCTGCCCAACGCGACGTTCCTGATCTCCACGCCCGCCGACAGCACGCTGACCCTCGACCGGGTGTCGATCACGAGCAACACGCTGACCTCGCCGTCAGGCACGGTGCGCCTGCTGGCGGCCGCGAACGGCGCCACCCTGGACCACGTGAGCATCGAGAGCAACACGCTCTCGGGCCAGGATGCGGATCTCGGTTGGCTGAACGGTGCCGTGGACGCCAGCCACCTCCGGGTCGCCCGGAACACCATGACCGCCACCAACGACGCTGCTGGCTTCCGCGTGCCGGGCGCTCTCGACCTGAGCAACGCGATCTTCGCCCAGAACGTCGTGGACGGCGCGGCCAGCCGCGGCATGCTCTGGCTCACCGGGGGAGGCGCCGTGCTCACCCTCGACCACGCCGACTTCGCGGACAACACGGTCGGTCTCACGAGCGTGCCGTGGGCGACGGACCTCCTGATCCTCCAGAACGCCGAGGCGACCGTGCGCTCCACGAGCTTCGTGGGCTCGGGCGCACCCGCGATCGGCCAGCACGGCACGTTCACGGTGTCCTCGAGCAACGCCTGGGACCATGTCGCCACCATCGCGGACTCCACGGGACCCCTCACGTGGACGGGCCTCTCCGTGGACCCGGCGTGGGTGAGCCGCACCGCCCGGGACTTCCGCCTCACGACCGGCTCGCCCGTCGAGGACGCGGGAGAGCCCGGAACCCTCGATCTCGACGGGACGCCCGCCGCCATCGGCGCGAACGGCGGGCCCGGCGGCGAGTGGCTCCGGCCCGTGTCGAGCTTCCAGTAGACCCCTGGGGGGCCGCCCCTCACGGGAGGGGCGCGCCGAACCAGGGCTCGAAGTGGTCCGCGTAGTCGCCGCTGGAGCACGCACCGACGAGGACGGTGTAGACACCCTGCGTGCCCGTGCGACGCGTCCAGACGCCCATCGTGAACAGCTCGTCGCCGCTCCCGCCGCTGCCGGCGACCTTGCCGCCCCGGTAGGTCGCGAAGCGGTTGCCATACGGGCCGAGGAGCCCGGAGCCCGCAAAGGAACGGGCCCGCGTGTCGAGGGTACCCGACGTCGTGACCGTCCCGAAGAAGCCGCTGTTGTCGGTGCCCGACCAGGTCCCGGCGCGGGAGTCCCACTCGCCGCCTCCGGTCACCACCACACCGCAGGTGTTCGCGCGGGCGGTCATCAGCACGGGCAGGAGCCGGGTGTAGAGGTTGGTCGGACGGAACCGGGCCGACGAAGCGCCCTCGGTGAGCACGAGCATGCCCGCCTCGGTGTTCACCTGCTCCACGAGGTCGTCGACGAGGCCGCAGAGCTGGCTGTCGAGCCCCGCGCAGTCCATCGGCGGCTCCGCGAACGGCGTGTACGGCGTGAACGTCGCGCTGAGCGTGTAGTTGCCGGTTGCCGCGCCGAAGCCGTGCACGAGCACGAGGTTCTCGACCCCACCCGTCACGGCGTAGGTCACCTGGGAAGTCAGGCCACAGCCGTTGGTGTCGTCGTTGCCCGCGAGGCAGCCGAGGGCGCCGCAGGTGCCGTCGTAGGCGCTGATCTTGGAGTCGTAGTTGGCCTGGTTGCAGGTCGACAGCACCATGTCGCCGTCGGCCGGGGGCGTGAAGCTGTACCAGGTCCCGGGTGCCGTCACGCTCGTCACGCAGGTGGACGCGACGGCGCTGGGGCGCCCGACGGTGGTGCCGATCGTGTTCCCGGGGCTGAGCGGGATGGGATCGGAACAGTCGTCACCCTGGGCAGCCAGGGCGAGGGGGGCGAGAACGAGCCACATGGAATCCTCCGATGCGCGGGGTCGGGGAGCGCGCATCAGAGGAATCGCCGGGCCCGGGGCCCGGGTCAGGTCGCGGTTACCTGCCGTTACCCACGGCGACGACGGGCGAGGAGCCCGGCGAGGCCCACGAGGAGGAAGCCACCCATAGGCCCGGCCGGGGTCTGGCAACCGCACGATCCGCCGCCGCCCCCGTCGTCGGTGTCGGTGTCGGTGTCGGTGTCGGTGTCCGTGTCGGCGTCCGTGTCCGCATCGGTGTCGGCGTCCGCGTCGCTGTCGGTGTCCGTGTCCGTGTCCGTATCGCTGTCGGTGTCGGCGTCCGTGTCCGCGTCCCCGCCCGTGTCGCCCGTGTCGATCGTGGGCACGAAGAGCGAATCGAGCGCGTACACACCGGTGTTCGCGTTGAACCCGTGCACGAGCACCTGGTACGTGGTGCCGGCGGTCACCGCGACATCGACGGAGGCCCGGTTCCCGGTGCAGGCGGGGCCGTTGTCGTCCACACCCGTCACGCAGACCGTCGACGCACAGTCACCCGCGAACACCGAGATCTTGGTGTCGAAGGCCGTGGGATCCGAGCACGTGTCGATGGACAGCATGCCGTCCTCGGGGGCCTCCCAGGTGTACCAGACGCCCGGCGACGTGTTGCTCGTCCCGCAGGTACCGACGTTGTCGAAGGTCGCCGTGGCCGTCGTGCCGAGCTGGAGGGTGCCGGGCTGCAGGAGGACCGCCGAGCCGCAGGTGTCGTTGGCGGCGCCATCCGTCCAGGTGGGGTCGCAGGTCACCTCGGCGGAGCAGTCGGCGTCGTCGCAGTCGATGTCCTCGTCGCCGTCGTCGTCGACGCCGTTCGTGCAGTCCTCGAAGCAGCCGGCGGCCGTGGCGCAGTCGTCGTCCGCGCAGTCGATCAGGCCGTCGCCATCGTCGTCGGTACCGTCCGCACAGTCGTCCTCCGGGCACGGCAGGATGTCCAGGCTCCACGCGCCCTCGCGGTCCCCCCAGCCGTCGACGGCGATGACGTAGCTCTGCCCACCGACCACGTCGTACTGCAGCCGGCTTGTGAACGTCTGGCCACCGTCGTCGTCACACGCGAGCTCGACGAGGGTGTCGCAGGCGTCGAACAGCTGGATCTGCGTGTCGTAGGCGCTGCCGGACAGGTCGAAGACCTGGCAGGCGTCCGCCGGCGCGGTCCAGAGCAGGTGCTCGTCGCCCGCTTCGTCCGTGCCGTTGTTGCACGACCCGACCGTCTGGTTGGAGAGACCGGTCGTGTTCCCGGTCGCCACCGCAGTCCCGACGGCCATCCCGATGTCGCGCACCGTGGTGCAGACCGTGTCCGTGTCCGTGTCCGCATCGGTGTCCGTGTCCGTGTCCGCGTCGGCATCGGTGTCCGTGTCCGTGTCCGTGTCCGTGTCCGCATCGGTGTCCGTGTCCGTGTCCGTGTCCGCGTCGGCATCGGTGTCCGTGTCCGCATCCGCATCGGTGTCTGTGTCCGCATCGGCATCGGTGTCCGTGTCCGCGTCCGTGTCCGCATCGGTGTCCGCGTCCGTGTCCGCGTCGGCATCGGTGTCCGCGTCCGTGTCCGCGTCGGCATCGGTGTCCGTGTCCGCGTCCGTGTCCGCATCGGTGTCCGCGTCCGTGTCCGCATCGGTGTCCGCGTCCGTGTCGGAGTCGGTGTCCGCGTCGCTGTCGGCATCCGAGTCCGCATCCGTGTCCGTGTCCGTGTCCGAATCGGTGTCCGTGTCCGTGTCCGCATCCCCGCTGTCGGCCACGAAGTCGGTGAGCAGCTCGTAGTCCCCGGCGTTCGAGCCGAAGCCGGTGACGAGGAGCTGGTAGGTGGTGCCGGTGGTGACCGCGAGCTCCACCGAGCTCCGACTGCCCGAGCAGGCCGGACCGCTGTCGTCGTTGTTCACCTCACAGGCCAGCGTGCCGCAGTCGTCGCCGCTGAACACCGAGAGCTCGGTGTCGAACGACGATCCGCACAGGGACGCCGACAGCGTACCGTCCGCCGGGGCCTGCCAGGAGAACCAGACGCCCTTCGAGGTCGCCGTGGTCTCGCAGGAGCTGTCGTCCCCACCGGTCGCCTGGGTCGTGTCGCCCACGAACCGGGCCGGCTGGGACGTGATCACGTGGGCGTCGGTGCAGTCGTCGTGGGTCGTCGCGTCCACGTAGTCCAGGCAGGCCGCGTCACCGCTGCAGTCGGGGTCCATGCAGTCCACGAGCCCGTCGTCGTCGTCGTCCACGCCGTCGTCGCAGAGGGGCTCCACGAGGCAGCGCGAGACGTTGAGGGACCAGGGACCCCTGGCGTTCTGGTAGCCGTCGATGCTGAACACCATCTCCTCGCCCGCCTGCAGGCCCTCGTAGCGGAGGAACGAGCGCAGGAGACCCGCGCTGTCGTCGTCACAGGCGAGCTCGGTGTCGTCGTCACACGAGGTGATCTCGGTGAGCACGGTGTCGAAGGCGGATCCGAGCGTGTCGAAGCGGTAGCACCCGTCCTCCGGGACGGTCCAGCGCACGAGCTGGTCGCGGGCGTTCGACGCGGGCTGGCAGCTCGGCGAGCGGTCGTTCGTCGCGGTGTTCGTGTTGCCGTTGATGGTGCCCACGATCGACCCGCCGTCCACCGCCTCGGCGCAGAAGCTGGTGTCGGGCGCGAAGGACGCGTCCACGCTGTAGGTGCCGGTGTTCGTGCCGAAGCCGGTGACGAGGACGTCGTAGGTCACACCCGGACGGACCTCGAGCTCGAGGTAGCTCCGGCTGTTCCCGCAGGTGGACGAGTCGTCGTTGTTGGCCTCGCACGTGAGACCGCCACAGTCGCCCGAGAACACCGAGATCTCGGTGTCGAAGCCCGAGGCGCAGCCGTCGAGGGTGAGCGTGCCCCAGCCGGGGGCCGTCCAGGAGTACCAGACGCCCTTCGCGGTCGAGCTGGTGTCGCACCCGGCCGCGTCCACGGACGCCGTGGTGGTGTCGCCCGTCGACGTACCCGGCACGGCGAGCGGCAGGGCCGTCGGACAGGTGTCGTTGTCGGGCACGGGGCCATCGACGCCGTTGCAGTCCTGATCGGTCCCGTCCACCGTGTCGTCGAGCGCGCCCGGATGGATGGCGAGGTCGCCGTCGTTGCAGTCGGTGGTGTCGGGCACCAGGCCCGCGACGTCCGGGTGCCCGACGCACCTGTCGACGGTCGACGCGAAGGCGTCGCCGTACCCGTCGACGTCGACGTCCGGCGCGTGGGAGACCACCGGCAGCCCGTCGTCGGCGCCGCCGACGCAGTTCTGGTCGACCCCGTCACAGACCTCTGCCGCCCCCGGGTTCACGCTCGACTGGGTGTCGTCGCAGTCCGTGCCGTCCGGGACCAGCCCCGCGACGTCGGGGTGCCCGATGCACCGCGACACGGGGGTCGCCGTGGCGTCGCCGTACGTGTCGACGTCGGTGTCGGGGTAGTGCCCCACCACCGGTAGCCCGTCGTCGGCCGTGCCCGTGCAGTCGTTGTCGATGCCGTCGCAGACCTCGTCGGCGGACGGGTACCGTGTGTCGTCGTCGTCGGCGCAGTCGTCACCCGTGTACGAGAACCCGCTCACGGCGCACGAGGATGCCGTGCCCGTGCCCGTGCCGCCTTCGCCGTCGAGGTCGACGTCGATGTAGCAGAGCTCGATGCCGTCGCAGTCGTTGTCGAAGAAGTCGAGGACCTCGACGGCACCGGGGTGGACGAGGATCTCGTCGTCACGGCAGTCGCCACCTTGCCCCACGTACCCCACGGGAACGTCGTAGCAGGTGAGTACCTCGGAGTAATCTGGCCCGTACCCATCGCCGTCGGTGTCGCGGTAGCTCGCGAGACTCGGCAGCCCGACACCCGGATCGGTGTCGTCGCAGTCGTCCTCCGACAGGACCCCGTCGCTGTCGGCATCCATCCCGGTGGTCGCAGGCAGGAAGAGCCAGCTCACACCATCGAGATTCGACATCGGGGAGATGGCCGTCGGCGCGGTGAGGAAGCTCGACCAGGAGAGCACGAAATCCCCCTGGGCCGCAGAGCTGACGCCCACCACTCCGGATTCGTTGGTGTCTGAGATGACGCCATGGTGGATTCGGACAGAGTCGTCCTCGCGGTCGAGCACGACCTGGAAAGTGGCCGTCCGCGCTCCCAGGCCCACGAAGGCCACGGCCTCCCAGTGCACCGTGACGGTGTTGGTGTCGGTGTCCTCGAAGACCCAGATCGAGCCGTCCTGGACGGGGTCGAGGTCGGAGAACAGGCCCATGATCATCTCCCGACCGGGGAGGGGCCAGGCCGTGGGGACGATGCCCGAGCACGGAGCAGCGGGGAGCCCGAACTCGACCACGCCGTTCGCGCAGATGCCCACGTCCGCGTAGGAGACGCCGTAGAAGGTGACCGGCGAGGCGGGGGTGTACAGCACGCGCTGCTCCCCACCGATCGACAGTTGCGTCGCCACCTCCGCCTGGGCCTGGAGCGTCGCCAGATCCTGGAAGCCCGCCGCGGGCGCGTCGGGATCGAGGGTGGACGTGCTGGTCGACCACGTCCAGGCGCTGGTAGACGTGGTTCCCTGCCAGGCGAGCGCCGGCCCCGACACGAGCAGGGCGAGCGAAGCGAGCGGACGGAGCGACATGGGGCCTCCTCTCGGGGCGGGCGGACCGCACCGGACGCCGGAATGGACGCCATTTCGGGGTACATCGCTCCTCCCCCCCTGTCAACGTGGGCTGCAAGAGGCTCTGGACGTGGGGGATGCAGGATGCGATGCTTGCGCCATGAGCCCATCCGGACCCGGCGCAGAGCCCTTCGTCCCCTCCGACGACCACGTCGACGAGGTGCCCCTCGAGGCCCTGGCGATGGGCGAGGCGGTCGGGGGCCTCCTGGCCATGGAGGCCTACGACGATCTCGCGCTGGGCGACCCCGACGACTACGGCGAGATGCTCGAGCTCGGCGAGGCCGACGCCGAAGGCGCCATGGTCGCGCTCGACTTCGGTGCGTCGGACTCGCTGGCGGGCACGGGAGCCTGGGATCTGGGCGAGGTCGCGGGGCTCGTGGTCAACGAGCGCAAGGGCGACTTCGGCGGAGACGGCTCCTCGGCCCGCGACGACGTCATGGTCATGGAGGAGGAGTACGACCCCGACGCCGAGGTCGTCGCAGCGGTCTGGCAGGACGCAGACGGCCGCGTGCGCCTCGAGCGGCGCATCAAGCGCCAGCGGCGCACCTCCACCATGCTCCTCCCCTACGGTCTGATCGCCGGCATGCTCCTCGTGCTCGGCGGCGTCGCGCTCGTGGGTGTGGTGTTCATCGTCATCGCCGCCCTGCTGGCACCCGCGCCGGGTCCCGTCGACGGCCCGGCCACCCCCCACCTGCCCACGGTGGAGAGCGACCACGCGAAGATCGAGGCCGCCCGGAAGAAGACCTCCGAGGAGATCCTCCAGGAGGTCCTCGGCGAGGACGGGAAGCAGGAGTAGCGGCTACCGGTCGAGCACCGGGGTCGTGCGCAGGTGCTCCTGCACGAAGCTCCGTCCGTTCTCGTCGCCCGAGATCACCATGCGGTGGGCCAGCACGTCGGGGGCCACGGCCTGGATGTCTGACGGCGAGAGGTGGTCGTTGCCGTTGGCCAGCGCGTGGGCCTGGGCCGTGCGGACGAGCATGAGCGTGGCGCGCGGCGACGGGGGTGCCAGGGCCCGGATGTCTGCGCGGATCGCGTGCACGAGGTCGATGGCGTAGCGCTTGGCCGCGTCGCTCACGAACACCAGGGGCACGGTCTCCTGCCAGTGCACGAACGTGGCCGCGTCGATCACGGGCTCGAGCTCGTCCACGGGCGACCGCACGCCGAGGTGCACGTCGAGCATCATCATCTCGGCCTCCGCACCCGGGAAGCCCATCGAGAGCCGCATCGTGAACCGGTCGAGCTGGGCCGCCGGAAGCGCGTACGTGCCGTCGTGGTCGAGCGGGTTCATGGTGGCGATGACCTGGAACGGCGCCTCCAGACGGTGCGTGGTGCCCTCCACGGTGCACTGCCGCTCGGCCATGACCTCGAGGAGCGCCGACTGCGTCTTCGGCGTGGCCCGGTTGAGCTCGTCCGCCAGCAGCAGGTTCGTGAAGATGGCCCCGGGCTGGAACTCGAACGCCTTGCTGCGCAGGTTGAAGACGTTGCTCCCCGTGATGTCCATCGGCAGCAGGTCCGGCGTGAACTGGATGCGCCCGAACCGGCAGTCGATGCTGGCCGCGAGGGCCCGGGAGAGGATGGTCTTCCCGGTTCCCGGCACGTCGAGCAGGAGCACGTGGCCGCGGGCCGTCATGGCGATCAGCACCTTGCGGATGACGTCGTCCTTCCCGAGGATGACGCGACCCACGTTGGCCACGACGCTGTCGAACTGCTCCTGGAACGCGCGGACGCGCGCCGAGAGCTCGGGGTTTGCGGAGGGGTTCTTGAAGCCGTGCATTCAGCGGACCCAGCGTGAGAGGGCGCGCCAGACCGAGCTCATCGGAGGCGCGTAGTGGCGGTCGTAGTGGCGGTCCCAGGCGGTGATCTTCGCCTCGTCCACCCCCCAGACGCGCGCGTACGTGCGCACGATCCGGAGCTCGCTGCCGTCGCGGACGGCATCCAGGTGCATGAGCTCCACGGCGGCCTGCAGCGTGGCCTCCGCGAGCTCGCGGTCGCGCAGGGGACCCAGCTCGTGCGGGCGCCAGGGGCGCAGCTCCTGCGGGGTGAGGGGCTCCATTCCGTGCGCCGCCAGGAAGCGGTCGATGTACCCGCGCTCCGCGCCCGTGAGGGTGCCGTCGGCGAGCATGACGCTCACCAACACGCGTGCGGGGGCGCGCGGGTCGTCCGGGGTGCGCTCGACCTCCCGCGCCGACTCCACCTCGCCGACCGCCACGTTCACGCCCTTCGGCGCGGCGCCCGCGGCCATGCCGGGGAACAGGAAGGCGATGACGTCGAGGTTCGTGGGCACGGGGTGACCGTGGGCGTAGCGGTGCACGACCTCCTCGAGGGGCAGCCCGATCACGGCGTCCGCGAGCCCCTCGCTGGACAGCCCTTCCCGTTCTGCCCAGGCTGCGAGGGCCCGCCGGGCCACCTCGGGGTCGCGCATGTCCGCGCCCCCGGAGACCAGCTCGCCGGATGCGGTCTCCCGGCCGCACACAGCACATGTGGACGTGAGCGGGTGCTCGGCGCCCTCCGCGTGGACCTCGGTGGCCGCGCCCTCCGTGTTGCAGGTGACGCAGTCCACCACCACCTGCCAGGCCCGGCCGGCGACCTCCGTCACGCGCCCTTCTCGAGGAGGAGCCCGAGGGTGCGCAGCCGCAAGCCCGAGGACACCCAGCGGCCGATCTGCTCCGGGTAGCCCTGGGCGGCGGTGGGCGAGGTGGCCAGGGCACGCAGGAGACGCCGGGCGGCCGGTGCGTCGAAGCCCTCGCCGTCGAAGAGGCGCTGGGGCTCCGCGGCAGCACCCCAGACGACCTCGTGGCCGTCGGACCGCACGAAGGTCGGCCGGGCGTCGAGGTCGAAGCCCACGGGGCTCTCGCCCGCAGGGGGCGGGAGGGCGCGCTGGAGACGGCCGATCGCGTGGGCGAGACGCGCGCTGCGCCGGGCATGACCCGCCATCAGCTGCTCCTGGCGCAGGCGGATGGCCCGCGCCGAGAGGTCCTCGAACAGGGCACGCCGCACGCGGTCACCCGCGTCGGTGGGCCCCGCCGGGGGCAGCTCGACGAGCCCGCGCAGCACCGGGGCCAGCACGCCGGTGGGCCGGAGGGTGAAGGCGAGGTGCCGGAGCCACGGCTCGAGCTGGAAGGGACCCGGGGTGAGCGCGACGATGCGCGCGACACCGCCCTCGTGGCGGAGCTCCTCGGGGGCCGGCACCATCGGACCGAAGCCGTGGGCGCGCCAGGCCTCCAGGGCCACGAGCGTGGTGACCACGAGCCGGATGGACTCCGGCTCCGGGAGCGGCCCCGCGACGCTCTGGCCGGGGAGGGGCGCCACCGCGCACCCTTCGCGCACGTGCACTCCCGGGACGAGCGCCTGTACGGCCCGGACGTCCCGCTCGAGCAGCCGCCGCTCCACGGGACCCAGGGCGGGCCGGGGCACCCGGACGAGGAAGCGCTCCCCGTCGGCGTCGTGGGCGGCCCAGGTGGCCGAGAGCCCGTCGAACCTCACGAGGCCATCGCGCACCAGGTGCTCGGGCAGCCCGGTGGGGACCGTGGCCTGGAGGTTGGCCGCGAGCAGCAGCGCGGTGAGCACGGGGTCGCCGGGACGGGCGTCCGCGGTGCTCTCGACGGCGGCGAGGAGCTCGTGGGGATCGTGGGGCCAGGACGGGCGGTGGGCGGCGAGGGCCTGGCGGAGGGCGCTGGGCGTCATGGTCGGACGGTAGCACGTCAGCGCCGCTCGGCAGCGACCTCCTCCACCGGGCTGTGGATCGCGGCCCGCAGGCGCCAGGACAGGGTGCGCCGGTCCTGCATGTCGGCGCTCCGGAGGGTCTGGCGGGCGAGCCGGGTGGCCGTCTCGCGCGCGGCGCGGGCCGCGTTGACCCGACCGCGGTGGGAGAGCTCGTCGGCCGCCTCGCAGAGCGCCAGCACGGGGTCTCCCGGGTCGAGCCAGGCCTCGTGCTCGTGACGCGCCACCTTCCAGGTCGCCACCTCGAGCTCCTCGGTGTTCGCGTCGAGGGACGCCCAGAGCACGATGGGCAGGGCCTGGATGGCGAGCGGGCTCCCGACCACCCGGTGCAGGGCGCGCCGCGCGGCCGCCGGCTCGTCGAGGGCCACGAGCGCGCGGGCCTCCGCCAGGGCGAGGAGCGCCACCGCGTCCGTGCCGAGGTCGTCGCCCAGGGAGGCGCGGCCGGCGCGGGCCGTGGGGAGGGCAGCGAGCGGACGTCCCTCCTCGCGGTGCCACTCCGCCTTCACGTAGTGGAACAGCGCGTCCGTCCAGGGGTGCACAGCGGTCTCCGGTGGCTCGTCCGCGAAGAACTCCGCCGCCTCCTCGTTGCGCCCGGAGAGCACGTCCGCCCAGGCCACGCAGAGGTCCGCGTAGGCCGTGCCGAGGGGGCTGCCGATGGACGCCTCGCGACGCGCGAGCTGCTCGAGAACCGAGCGCTGCGAGAGCACCGAGCCGGTGCGCCGACCGCCGGAGAGGGCGTCCAGGATGTACCAGCCGTCGCTCGCGTGACCGGCGAGCCGCCAGGGGATGGCGTTGGTCAGGGCGACGAGCAGGTTGAACCGCGCCACCCGCTCCACCAGCCAGTGGTCCGGGAGCACGAGGAGGACGGCGGCGAGCACGCCCTGCAGGATGAGGCCCCCACCGTGGAACCAGATGCGCTTCGTGGTGGGCGGACCGTCGGGGATCGCGGTGGCCGCTCCCCCCGCGAAGAACCAGCGGTCGAGGTGTACCACGACGGGCCCGGAGAGCACGATGCGCCAGATGGGTCGCCCGAGGCCCACCCCGAACGAGGTGAGCCGGTAGCCACCCGGGCGCGCGAAGAGCGCATGGCCGAGCTCGTGCAGCACGACCAGGGCGGGGCCGTACACGAACAGGGCGATGAGCTCGAGGAGGAGATCGGGCATGGGCTTCCCGCGGTTGCCTCCATGGACAACGTAGCGGACCTGCGGTTCCATCGCGGCACGGATACGACGGTCGCCGGAGGTGCCCATGGGTGTCGCGGACGAAGCCATCATCGAGGCGCTGGTCGCCGAGTGGCGGATGATCGACGAGCGGCACCGGCTCCAGCTGCGCCGCCCGATCCTGGCGCTCCACGGCGGACGGGCACGCCTGGGTCTCTGGATGCGTCAGCAGCGCACGATCTCGATCAGCCGGGACCACGCGCTGGGCGACCCGTGGCTGGACGTCGCGGAGACCCTGCTCCACGAGGTCGCTCACCAGATCGTGGACGAGCGGCTCGGGGGCGACACCACCCCACACGGGCCGAGGTTCCAGCGGGTCCTGGCCGACCTGGGTGCGGTGCCGCGGGCCTCAGCGGAGCCCCCGAAGGTGGTGGACCGCGTGCGCAAGCTGCTCGCCCTCGCCGGCAGCCCGAACCAGCACGAGGCGGAGCTCGCGATGGCGAAGGCCCGGCGCCTCATGCTCGCCAACCGGCTGGAGGCCGCGAAGCTCGACGCCTCACGCGGGTACGTCCGCGGCCAGATGGGCGACGTGCGCGGGCGTCTCGACCAGTGGCGCAGCACCCTGGCCTCCACCATCGGCAGGCACTTCTTCGTGGAGGTCGTGATCTGCGCCGCCTGGATGCCCGAGCGCGACGCGTGGGGGTCGGCCTTCGAGATCGTCGGTGCGCCCGAGGACGTGGAGATGGCGACGTGGGCCTACGACTTCGTCGTGCGCACCGTCGAGCGTCTCTGGAAGCGGCACCTGGCGGCCCACCCAGGGGCCGGTCGCTCCCGCCAGCGGTTCCTGGTCGGCGCGGTGATGGGCTTCCGCGACCGGCTCGACGCCACCGACGCGGAGGCCCGCGAGGAGGGCCTCGTGCTGGTCGGCGACCCCGCCCTGGAGGACCTCTGGACGCGTCGTCATCCCTCGCTGCGCCATCGGCGCGGGAGCTATCGCGTCGACGAGCACTTCCACGCCGGGCAGGCGGCCGGGGGCGACGTCGTCCTGCACCGTCCCATCCAGTCGGGGTCCGACGGGACCCTGCGTCAGATCGGGTAGAGATCAGCGCGCCTCCCGGGCCCTCCCGGTCAGCTCCCGGGCACGCTCCAGGAGCTCCTCCGCGCGCTCCAGGAGCTCGAGCGTGTCGTCGCGCTGGACGGCCTCCGCATCGGCTGCCCGGTGGCGCGCCTCCTCCTCGCGATCCCGCCAGACCTGGACCTTCTCCCGCACGGCGGGGTCGAGATCGGGCCACTCCAGGACGGCCTCCAGGTCCGAGGCCACGGTCGCCCGGGCGTCGGCTCGCTGGACCCGCTCGTCCAGGGTGGACGCGAGCTCGTCCAGGGTGGGCGTGCCCGGACGCGCGCTCCGCACCAGCGGCATCTCGACGCCCCCGTCGCGGGTGAGCCGCACCGTGGCCTGCGCCGCTCCCTCACCGTTCCAGAGGTTGAGCGCGCAGTCCGTGTCGGCCCACACCTCCAGCTCTGCGCGACCGCCCACGAGAGGGTGGTTCGTGGCCGTGCACGCGCTCCACACGGTGCCCTCCTCCACGTCGGACGTCACCACGACCCGCACCCTCCGCGGGGCCTGCAGGGCACAGCTTCCCGGCACGTCCGGCTCGGCAGCCCACCACACGAGCGTGTGGTCGGGCTGGGTGGCTCGGACCGCGAGCTCGTATCGCTCCCGCAGGCACCGTCTCCTCTGGTCCCCTGGCGCCACGACGCTGCAGTCCGGGTAGACCGCCGGAGCCGCGACGGTCGTGCCCCCCTCCCGTGCGCGCACGAACGCCGTGAGCACGCCGTCCTCGACCTCCGGCTCGTGAAGGCCCGGGGCCTGGAAGCCTGGAGCGAGCTCGCCCACGCGACAGTGGATCCACCGCCAACCCAGGGCCTCCCCGACGGCGGCGTATGGATCCCCGTCGCGCGGCCGGGGCGGCGGGGGCTCCACGGGACGCGGCGGGACGGGGGTGACAGCAGGCGCGAGCCGGGTCACCCGGGGCGCGGGCCTCCCCGGGGACGCGACCTCCGCGACGCCCTCCGCGGCCGTACGGGGCCACGCGAGCCACACGCCCAGGGCGACGACCACGACCAGCACGGGGATCCAGCCACGTCGGCGCATGCCGGAGGCTACCACCCCGCCAGTCAGGCGTCCGCGGGCAGCACGATCAGGTGGTTCACGAACATCATGATGAACCCGAGCGCACCGCCGATGAGACCCGCTGCAACGATCTGGAACAAGCTCCATCCGGGCACCGTGGCCCAGGCGAGCGCGCCGCTCGCCACGCAGCACGCCCAGAAGAACGCCCACAGCGTGGTCGTCGAGTAGATGCCGGTCTCGTCGCCCTGGTCGTATTCGCTGTCGTCCAACGTGTGCATCGTGCACCTCCTTCACCCTCTACATGCACACCGCGTGCCGCCGGCACAGGGTGCGGAGGGTCCCGCGGACGGATAGCGGGCCGCCCTGGAGGTCACGTGCAGCCCATCGGAAAGACCTACGACGGCGGCGTGTTCACGGTCGAGCCCGGCATGGGGACCGCCTACGCGGCGGCCACCGACGACCACGACGCGAGCTACTCCGGCCCCGACGCCGTGGCACCCCCAATGTTCCACGTGCGCCCGTGCATCGGGCTCATGATGCAGTGCGCGCGCGACCCCGAGCTCGGCATCGACTTCCTCCGCCTCGTGCACGGCGAGCACACGATGCGCTTCCAGCGGCTCCTGCGCGACGGTGACACGGTGGCCCTCACGGGCGAGCTGCTCTCCGTCGACGAGAAGTCCTCGGGCACGCTGTTCACGTTCGCCCTGCGCGGCACGGTGGACGGCACCCCGGCCTTCGACGGCGAGACCACGTACTTCATCCGGGCCGCGAAGAAGGCCGACGGTCCGAAGAAGCCCCGTCCTCCGGCCGAGCCCCCGCCCACGCCGACCTGGACGGCCTCGCAGCCCGTGACGGCCGATCAGGCCGACCGCTACGCACCCGCCAGCGGCGACCACAACCCCATCCACCTCGACGCGGCGGTGGCCACGAAGGCCGGCCTGCCCGGGGTCATCCTCCACGGCCTGTGCACCCTGGCGTTCGCCCAGCGCGACCTCGTCGCCCGCTACTGCCCCGGCGAGCCCGGGCGCCTGGCGTCCCTCGGCGTGCGGTTCGCGGCCCCCGTCTTCCCCGGCGACACGCTGACCCTACAGGTCTGGGAGACCGAGGGAGGACGGGTCGCGTTCCAGACCCTCGATGGGCGCGGCAAGCCCGTGCTCACCGGCGGTTCCGCGGAGATCCGCTGATGCCGTGGATGGCGGCCACCTTCAAGGGCAAGGACGTCTGGGTGGAGACCGACGCCTCCGGAGCGCCCGTCGCGCCGGGGGGTCGGGTGGCGATGCGCTACTCCGACAAGGCCGGCACGAAGATCTACAAGGCCGGCGTGGCGAACGTGGAGCTCCTCCGCTCCACCACGCCCGTCGACCTCCCCGACGGCACGAGCGCCGACGCGAAGGCACCCGCCAAGAAGGGCGGACGGGGCAGCGGGTTCGGCTCTGCAGGCTCACGGACGGCCGGCCAGGCCGCCCTCGCGAAGCAGGACGCCCTCGCGAAGCTCGCCGCCCTTCCGGAGGGCACCCACCGCGCGTACACGGACGGCGGGTGTAGCGGGAACCCCGGTCCGGCCGGGTCCGGTGTGCGCCTCGAGCTCGCGGACGGCCGGGTGGCCGAGGTGGCCCGGAGCCTCGGGCGCGGCACGAACAACATCGCGGAGCTGACGGCCGTGGCCATCGCCCTCGACCTCCTCGACGAGGCCGGGGTGCCCGGGGACGCCGCCGTCGCGGTGTTCTCCGACAGCGACTACGTCAACGGCGTGCTCACGAAGGGCTGGAAGGCCAAGAAGAACACCGAGCTCATCCTGGAGCTGCAGGCCCGACTGAAGTCCCGGCCCGGCGTGGAGCTCGTGTGGGTCGCGGGCCACGCGGGCATCCCCGGCAACGAGCGGGCGGACGCCCTCGCCACCGAGGGCGTGCGCGGCCGCAGCCGGAGCGCCTGGACCTGAGACCTCAGGGCTCGCGACGGCCCGAGGGCACCACGCTCTCCAGGACCCGCGCGAGGTGGTCCAGGTCCGCCGCGGACAGCTCGAGGAAGGCGTCGGGGGGCACCCGGATGGCGTCCAGGGCGCGCTGACGGAGGGCCTTGCCCTCGTCGGTGAGCGCCACGAGCTTCGCCCGCCGGTCCGTCGGGTTCTCGAAACGCTCGACCAGACCGGCCTCCACGAGCCGGTGCACGGCGCGGGTGATCGACGACTTGTCGTGGAACTGGGCGAGGTCCTGCATGGGCACCGGCCCCCCGGCCTCGCTGACGAGCTTGAGCACGCCCAGATCCGTCGGCGTCATCCCGGTCTCGGTCGCGATGCGGAGGAAGCGTGGACGCTCGGCCTGCATGAGCTCCAGGAGGAGGCTCCAGGCGCGCTGAGCGGGGTGTTCGGGAGTCGTGTCCATGGTTCTACGCTACCGCGAAGATATGTGATCGTCAATTGTTGCGTCAGACAACGATTGGCAGTAGTCAACACCCATGCGTACCACGACCCTCCTCCTGCTCGTCGCCCTCGTGGGCTGCTCGCCGTCCCACGGCGAGGCCACCCACGCCCCCCAGACCCACGCCCTGCAGCCCATCGCGGTCTCCACGGCGGTCGCCGGCCCCGTGGATCTGCCCGTGGTGCTGGAGGTCCGCGGCCAGGTCGTGGGCGACCGGGAGGCCCGCGTCGCCGCCGGCGCCACCGGCCGCGTGGTGGACGTCGTGGCCGAGCGCGGCACCCGCGTGGCCAGGGGCGACACCCTGGCCCGCCTGGACGACCGCCTGCTCACGGCGTCGCGCGACGAGGCCCGCGCCGCCCTCGCCCAGGCCGTGGCCCACGCGGACGTCGCGGACGCCGACTGCGCCCGTGCGGAGGCCCTGTTCGCCAAGGGGCTCTCGAACGAGGCCGCTGTCCAGCAGGCCCGGAGCGCCTGTGCTGCAGCGCGGGCCACGGCCGAGGGTGCGCGAGCACGGCTGGCCTCCGCGGAGGCCCGCCTGTCGGACACGCGCATCCGGGCCCCCTTCGCCGGGGTCGTCTCCGAGCGGCTGGTCTCGCCGGGCGAGTACGTGCGCGACGACTCGGGGGTCGTGGGGCTGGTGGGCACCACCGACCTCCGGCTCGAGCTCACCATCGGCGAGCGGGAGGCCCACCGCATCGCGGGCGGCGAGGTCGTGCGGTTCCGCGTGGCGGGCGACGACCACGACCGTCAGGCCGTGATCGACCGCATCAGCCCGGCCCTGCGGGACAAGGGCCGCGATCTGGTGGTCGAGGCCGCCATCGACGCCGCGGACCTCGAGGGCCTCCGACCCGGCGCCTTCGCCCGTGGGGGCGTGCAGTCCGAGGTGCGCACCGTGGTGGCCGTGCCCGAGGCCGCCATCGCCCGCGACGGCTCGGCGACCCGGGCGTGGGTGGTCACCGAGGGCCACGCGGAGGAACGCGTCGTGGCGGTCGGCCGCGCGGAGTCCGGACGGGTCCCCGTCCTGGACGGCCTGAGCGCCGGGGAGCGCGTCATCACGCCCGTGCCTGCGGGCCTGCACGACGGTGCGCCCGTCACGGAAGGCAACTGATGCAGTGGCTCGCCGAGATCTCCGTCCGCAGGCCGGTCTTCGCCTGGGTGATGATCCTGTCGGTGGTGGTCCTGGGCCTGGCGGGCTGGCTGCAGCTCGGTGTGGACCGGTTCCCCAAGGTGGACGTGCCCATGGTCGTCGTGGTGACGGCGCTCCCCGGTGCCGCACCCCAGGAGATCGAGTCCGAGGTGACCGACCCGATCGAGGCGGCCGTGAACACGCTGTCGGGCATCGACGAGCTGCGAAGCACGTCCTCCGAGGGCGTGTCGCAGGTCATGGTCTCCTTCGCGCTCGACAAGGACATCGACGTCGCGGTGCAGGAGGTCCGCGACGCCCTCGCCCGGGTGACCTCGGACCTGCCGGACGGAACGCGCGATCCCGTCGTGAGCAAGTTCGACCCTGACGCCCTGCCGATCCTGGTGTTCGCGGTGGACGGTCCGGCATCGGCGCGGGACGTGACCGAGCTCGCGGACAAGAAGCTGCGTCCGGCGCTGGAGAGCACGTCCGGGGTCGGGCAGGTCACCCTGCTGGGCGGGCGTCCCCGGCAGATCAACGTCTGGCTGGAGCCGGATCGGCTCGCGGCCTTCGGCCTCGTGGCCCAGGACGTGCGCATGGCCCTCGCCCGGGAGAACCTCTCGGCCCCGGGCGGCGCGCTGGAGTCGGGGTCCACGCGCATGGCCGTGCGCCTCGAGGGCCGCGTGGAGGACGTGGAGCAGCTCGCGCGCATCGTCGTGCGCCAGGTGGACGGCCATCCCGTGCGCCTCGAGGACGTCGCACGCGTGGAGGACGGCGCCGCCGAGGCGTCCACCGTGGCCGAGAAGGACGGCAACCCGGCCCTCCTGCTCTCGGTGCGCAAGCAGTCCGGCACGAACACCGTCGAGGTCGTGGACGCCGTGCGCGCCCGCGCAGACAGGCTCGCCGGCGAGCTCCCGGAGGGCTGGCACCTCACGGTCGTGAAGGACAACTCGGAGGTCACCCGCACGTCGCTGGACGCCATCAACGAGCACCTCCTGGTCGGTGGCTTCTTCGCGGCCGTCATCGTGCTGCTGTTCCTCGGCGACTGGCGGAGCACCGTCATCAGCGCCCTCGCCATCCTGACGTCCGTGGTGGGCGCGTTCGCGATGCTCTGGGCCTGGGGGCTCACGCTGAACAGCATCAGCATGCTCGCCCTCGCGCTGTCCGTGGGCATCGTCATCGACGACGCCATCGTCGTCCTCGAGAACATCCACCGCTACGTGCACGAGGAGAAGGTCAAGCCGTACCCGGCGGCCATCTTGGGCACCCGCGAGATCGGGCTCGCCGTGTTGGCGACCACGCTGTCGCTGATCGCGGTGTTCTTGCCGGTCGCGTTCCTGGGCGGCGTGCCGGGGCGCTTCTTGCGCAGCTTCGGGCTGACGATGGTGTTCGCCATCCTGGTGTCGCTGTTCGTGAGCTTCACGCTCACGCCGATGCTGTCCGCGCGCATGCTGCGCTCGTTCGGGGACGGGCACGACAAGCCCTGGCTGGAGCGCGTGGCCGACCGCGTGATGGCGCCGCTCGATCGCGCCTACCACGCCGTGCTCGAGGTGTTCGTGCGCTATCGGATCATCAGCGTCGCGCTCGGCGTGCTCACCTTCGTGTCCATCTTCCCGCTCGCCCGGCTCACGCCCAAGGGCTTCCTGCCCAAGAGCGACGAGGCCCAGCTCCAGGTGGACATCCGGGCGCCGGAGGGCACGAGCCTGGCGCGCACCCAGCTCTACGCCGACCGTGTCATCGAGCAGATCCGGGCGGTCACGCCGGAGCTCGAGCAGAGCCTGCTCACCATCGGCGACAGCAACGCCGCCAAGCCGAACGAGGCGTCCGTCACAGTCCGCCTGGTCCCCCCGGGCGAGCGCGCCGCCAGCCAGGAGGCGATCGTCGACCGGATCCGCGACGCCATCGGGCCGCGCGTGCCGCCCGAGCTCGTGGTGAAGGTCGGGCCCGTGCCGATCTTCGGGAGCTCCAGCAACTCCTCGGAGCTGCAGTACCTCATCACCGGCCCGGACCTCGACACCCTGGCCGCCCTCTCCCAGGACCTGAAGACCACGCTGAAGGGCATCCCGGGAGCCGTGGACGTCGACACCAACCTCATCCTCGGCCGCCCCGAGCTCCAGGTGCGCGTCGACCGCGAGCGGGCCTCCGACCTGGGCGTGTCGGTCGCAGACATCGGATCCACGCTGCAGATGGCCTTCGGGGGCGTCGAGGTGGGCACCTACGCCGAAGGCGGCGAGCAGTACGCGGTGTACCTGCGCGCCGACGCCGACGCCCGCGAGCGCGCCGACCAGCTCGCCGCGTGGACCCTGCCGTCCTCCTCGCTCGGCCGCGTGCCGCTCACCGACGTCGTCACGCTCGTGCCCGCCGAGGGTCCCTCGTCCATCGAGCGCTACAACCGGCAGCGCTACGTGCTGCTCTCCGCCAACCTCGCGTCCGGCTACGCGCTGTCGCAGGTCATGGAGGCCCTCGAGGCCGCCATCGCGCAGAAGGGCCTGCCGCCCGGCTACTCGGCCCGGCCCTTCGGACGCAGCCGGGAGCTCGGGAAGATGCTCCGGAGCTTCATGATCGCGTTCGGGCTCTCGATCGTCTTCATGTACCTCGTGCTGGCCGCGCAGTTCGAGAGCTGGATGCACCCGATCACCATCCTGATCTCCCTGCCGCTCACGGTGCCCTTCGCCCTGTTCTCGGCCCTCGTGATGGGCTTCCAGCTCGACCTCTACACGATGCTCGGCATCCTCGTGCTCTTCGGGGTGGTGAAGAAGAACTCGATCCTCCAGGTCGACCGCATCATCCAGCTCCGCGAGCAGGGCATGTCCCGCACGGACGCCGTGATGCGCGGGGCCCGCGACCGCCTGCGGCCCATCCTGATGACCACCATCGCGTTCGTGGCCGGCATGCTGCCCCTCCTCGTGGCCCACGGCGTGGGCGCGGGTCTCTCCCAGGCCATCGCCGGTGTCGTCATCGGCGGCCAGAGCCTGTCGCTCGTGCTCACCCTGCTGATCACGCCGGTCGCCTACACCGTGATCGACGACCTCGCGTCCCTGCCCGGCAGGATCTGGCGATCCCGCGCCACGCCCGCGTCCACCGGCTCCGATCAGCTCGACCCCTCCGTCCTCGACGCCATCGCCGCCGAGGTCAGCGCCCGCCACGCCGCGGGCTCCCACCCGTGAGGCTGCCCGTGCTCGCCGCGCTCCTGCTGCTCTCCCCGTCCGCCGACGCCGCGCCCCTCGAGGCCTTCCTCGCGTCCGCCCGGTCCTCCAACCCCGACATCGCCGCCGCCGACGCGCGGTACGACCGGTCGAGGGCCGGGGTGGACCTCGCGCGGTCCGCCCTGCTCCCGCAGATCACCGCCACGGCGGGCTACCAGCGGAACTTCCCGGAGGTGGCGATCACCCTGCCCGGGACGGACACCACCGTGAACATCACGCCCCGCGACCAGATCGTGGGCCAGGGGCGGGTCACCGTGCCCCTCGTGGTGCCCTCCGCGGTCGCGAGCACGGCTGCCGCAGCCGCCCAACGCCGGGCGGAGGACGTCACCCGCGAGCTCACCACGGAGACGGTGCTCCTGGACGTCGTGGGTGCGTACTACGACGCCCGGGCCGCAGCGCGGGTCGACAGGGCCTCCACGACGGGCCTGGAGGCGGCCGAGCGCTCCCTGGAGGTCGCCCGCGCCAGAGCCGAGCTGGACGCCGCCAGCACGCTGGACGTCCGGCGCGCCGAGGCGGACGTGGCGCGCGCCCGCCAGGCACGGCTCGCCGCGGGCGCCTCGCTCCGGGACGCCGAGCGTCGGCTCCGCACGCTCTCCGGGCTCGACGAGACCGCCGATCCCGAGGGGCCCGTGCGTCCGCCCCCCACGGGAGACCTCGAGGCCCGTGCGCTCGAGTCCAGCCCCCAGCTCGTCACGGCCACCGAAGCCCTGGAGGCCGCCCGGCACGGCGCGCGGGCCGCGGGTCTCGCGTACTCGCCGACCGTGGCGGGCGTGGGCGTGCTCAACGTCACCAACGCCACCGGGTTCTCGGGCAAGCCGGCCACGGGGAACGTCGGCGTGCAGGTGTCCTGGGGCATCCTGGACGGCGGCGCGCGGGAGTCCCGCTGGGCCCAGGCCCGTGCGGGCGTGCGGGAGGCCGAGGCGCGCCTGGAGGGCCTGCGGCGCACGGTGGTGGACAGCGTCGCGTCCGCCAGCGACGGGGTCGAGACCGCGCGGGGCAGCGTGGAGGCCGCCGAGCTCGGGCTGCAGGCCGCCCGCGAGGGACTGCGGCTCGCCGAGGAGCGCTACGCCCTCGGCGCCCTCGACGCGAACGCGCTCACCCTGGCACGCCGGGACGCCTTCGATGCGGAGGTCCAGGCGGCCCGCGCGGAGGCCGGGCTGGCGGTCGCCACCGAGCGCCTCCGGCTGCTCGTGGGGGACGGCATCTGGTCGCCATGACGAATGGTGTCCAGGTTCTCGCATGGCTCTGAAGCACCAGCCCGGCGAGGGCATCCGGATCGACGAGGATCTCGAGGGACACACGATCAGCCTCTCGCGCAGGCGGGACGGCTGGATCCTGATGACGCTCCTGGGCGTCGGGGCCATGTTCGCGGCCCAGATCCTCCTCGACCTGAACGGGTGGTCCTACAGCTACCTGCTCTTCCTCGGCGTCGGCATGGTGCTCGACCAGAGCCGCACCCGCGTCACCCTCGGCCTGCACGGGCTCCAGGTGGAGACGACCCTCGTCGGTCGGCGCACCTCCCGCGAGGTGGTGCCGTGGGAGGCCATCGAGAGCACGCGCCTCGTGGAGCGCCGCTTCGGGCGCCAGGCCCTCGAGATCACGCGCGTGGGCGGACCTCCCCTGGACATCACCCACGGATCGAAGACGGACCTCATGGAGATCCAGCAGCTCGTCGCCGCGCGCCTCGAGGGCCGGGAGCGCGTGGACGCCGAGACCACGCGGGGCCCGGAGGCCCTGCGGGCCCTCCAGAGGACCTGAATCACTCGTGGCGCAGCGCGTCGATCGGGCGCATGCGGGCGGCCCGACGCGCCGGGAAGTACCCGAAGATCACGCCGATGAACGCGGAGAACGCGAAGGCCAGGAGCACCACCAGCGGGTCGACCACGAGCGGGATGCCGAGCGCCCACGACACCAGCGCGCTGATCCCGATGCCCACGAGGATCCCGAGGATGCCCCCGAGGCCCGAGAGCACCACGGCCTCGACGAGGAACTGCAGGAGCACGTCCCGCGGCAGGGCCCCCACCGCCAGCCGGATGCCGATCTCCCGGGTGCGCTCGGTGACGCTCACCAGCATGATGTTCATGATGCCGATGCCGCCCACCAGCAGGCTCACGGCGGCCACCGCGGCGAGGAAGCCCGTGAGCACTGTGGCGACGTTGTCGAGCATCGAGAGCATCTCGGCCATGTCGCGCACCGAGAAGTCCGGCTCCGCGCCCTCCCGGATGTGACGGCGCTCCTCGAACAGGCGCTCGAGGTCCTCCTTGACGCGCGCGGAGTCCGCGTCGGGCGTGGCGGCCACGAAGATCATCGCGATGTCGTGGGAGCCCCGGAGACGCCGCTGGAACGTGCGGAGCGGGACGAGCACGAGGTCGTCCTGGTCCTGCCCGAAGCTGTTCTGGCCCTTGGGCGCGAGGGTCCCGACCACCCGGCAGGTCAGCGTGCCCACCCGGAGCTCCTCGTCGAGGGGCGGGCGGCTGCCGAACAGCTCCTCCACCACCGTCTGGCCGAGCAGGCAGACGTCCGAGCCCGCGAGGAGCTCGCCTCCGTCGAAGGCACGGCCGGTCGCGAGCTGCCAGTCCATGACCGAGAGGTAGGCGTTGGTGGTGCCGGTGAGGGTCGTGCGCCAGGTGAGCGTGTCCCAGGCCGCCATCACGGACTGGTTGTCGGTCGGGGCGACCTCGAGGACGTCGGCCACGTCGAGCTCGATGGCCTGCACGTCCGCTTCGCTGAAGGGCTTGCCGAGACCCCGGCCCGGCCCGTGGCCGCCGCCCGGCACCACGAACAGGAGGTTCTTCCCGAAGGCCGCGAGGTCGTCGTTCACGGACTTCGTGGCGCCGCGACCGATGCTCACCATCGCGATCACGGCGGCGACCCCGATGAGCACACCCAGCGAGGTGAGGGCCGTGCGCCCGGGGTTCCGGAACAGCTGGCGCACCGCGAGCCGGAAGGTCGTCCAGATCACGGGGTCTCCCGGGCTTCGATGCGGCCGTCGCGGAAGCGCAGGATGGCGTCGGCGTAGGTGGCCATGTCGGGCTCGTGGGTCACCATCACGATCGTGATGCCCCGGTCCGCGTTCATCCGCGCCAGGAGCTCCATGATCTCGACGGACCGCGCGGTGTCGAGGTTCCCGGTGGGCTCGTCCGCGAGCAGGATCTCCGGCCGCGTGACGAGGGCGCGCGCGATGGCCACGCGCTGCTGTTGGCCGCCCGACAGCGCGTTGGGCGGGTGGTCCGCGCGGTTGCCGAGCCCGACCTCCTCCAGGGCCGCCAGCGACCGGTCGCGCCGCTCGCGGGCCGGTACACCCAGGTAGAGCAGCGGGAGCTCCACGTTCTCGACGGCCGTGGTGCGCGGGAGCAGGTTGAACCCCTGGAACACGAAACCCAGGTAGTTCCTGCGCAGGAGCGAGCGCTGGTCGCGGGTGAGCTCGGTCACCTCCACCCCCCGGAAGCGGTAGGACCCCGAGGTGGGCTCGTCCAGGCAGCCGATCACGTTCAGCGCCGTGGACTTCCCGCTACCCGACGGGCCCATGAGCGCCAGGAACTCGCCCTGCTCGACCACGAGGTCGATGGCGTCGAGGGCCTTCACGAGAGCGTCGCCCTCACCGTAGTGCCGGCTGACGCCCGCGAGCCTGACCGGCGGCTCGTCGCTCACTTCTTCTTCCGCTCGCCCACCACGACCACCGCGCCCTCCTCCAGGGCGCCCGCCTCGATGGCCGTGCGCCGGCCGTCGGTGGAGATCGGCAGCACCTCGTGGGGCACGGGCTGCTCGCCGTCCCAGGTCCACACCCGCTCGACCCGGCGGCCCTCGATGGGGCGCGGGGCCTCGAGGTCCACGCCCGGCGGGGCGAACCGCAGGGCGGCGTTGGGGACCAGCAGGACATCCGAGAAGGTGCGGGTCTCGATGGACGCCGTGGCCGTCATGCCCGGCCGGAGCGCGCCGTCCGGGTTGTCCACGCGGAGCTCGGCGCCGTACTGCACGACGTCCGTGGAGGCCACGGGCGCCAGATCCACCTTGCTCACCACCGCCGGGAACACGCGGTCGCGGTGGGCCGCCACCGTGAAGTCCGCCTGCTGGCCGGCCTCGATGCGCCCCACGTCCGCCTCGTCCACCTCGACCTCCACGCGCATGTGCGTGAGGTCGCGGGCCACCCGGAACAGCGTGGCGGCCTGGAGGGAGGACACCACGGCCTGGCCGGCCTCCACGTTCCGCTCGAGCACGACGCCGTCGATCGGGCTCGTGATCTTCGCCTTCTCGAGGTTGGTGCGGGCCGCGGCGTCCGCCGCGCGGCTCTGCTCGAGCTGCGCCTCCGCGAGGGCCAGGGCGGCCACGGCCACCTTGTAGTCGGTCACCGCGAGGTCCCGGGCCTCCGCGGAAGCCGCCCCGCGGGCCTGGAGGGCCTCCACCCGCTCGCGGGCCTGGCGGGCGGCGTCCACCCGCACGCGGGCCTGGCGGGCGGTCGCCTCCGCGGCGTCCACGGCAGCGTGGCTCTGGGCCGCCTGCGCCTCGAGCACGTCGGCGTCCAGCGTCGCCAGGATCTGGCCCGCGCGCACGGTGTCGTTGGTGTCCACCCGCACGTCCGCCACGATGCCGGAGAGCTCCGAGCCGATGGAGACCTCGTCCACGGGCTGCACGCGCCCCACGGCCGTCACCCGGACCGAGAGCTCTCCGCGCTCGACACCGGCCGTCTCCCAGGGGGCCCCGACGTCACGTCGCGAGGCGCGCAGCCAGAGCCCGCCGGCCACCAGCGCGACGAGCGCGACGCCCCCGATCCACAGACCCACACGGCTGCGCCGCACCTCCAGGGTCTTCCGCACCTCGGCCTCGTCCGCCATCCGCACCCCCTGTGAGCGCTATCACCGAACGGTGACGGGTCCAACGTGAACGATCGCGAGACCCGTTCTGATTCATCTCGACACGAGACGCCGAAGAGATCGGTGTGGACGGGCTCCGGGGCTCTGGCACATGCGTTGCACTTGTCGCGAGCATCCCCTCCGGAGGTTCCCATGCTGTTCCGCCAGCTCTTCGATCCCGCCACCAGCACCTGGACGTACCTGCTCGCCGACACGGACGCGCGGGAGGCCGTCCTCATCGACCCCGTCCGCGAGCAGGCGGAGCGGGACGCGACGATCCTGGAGGAGCTCGGGCTGCGCCTCGTCAGCACCCTCGAGACCCACGTGCACGCCGACCACGTCACGGGCGCCTGGGTGCTCAAGCAGAAGCTCGGGAGCGCCATCGCCTACCCCGCCACGTCCGGCGTGAACGGCGCCGACCGGCTCCTCGACGAGGGCGACGTGGTGCGCTTCGGTCGCTACGCCCTCGAGGTCCGCCTCACCCCGGGCCACACGGACGGCTGCGCGACCTACGTGCTCGACGACCAGACGAAGGCCTTCACGGGCGACGCGCTGCTCATCCACGGCTCGGGCCGCACGGACTTCCAGCAGGGCGACGCACGCCGCCTCTACCGCTCCGTTCGCGACCAGATCTTCAGCCTGCCCGACGAGACGGAGCTCTACCCCGGCCACGACTACAAGGGCCGCACCGTCACCACGGTGGCCGAGGAGAAGCGCTTCAACCCGCGCCTCGGCATGGGGAACACCGAGGACCAGTTCGTCGCCATCATGGCGAAGCTCGACCTCGCCTACCCGCGCTTCATCGACCGCGCGCTGCCGGCGAACCTGAACCTCGGGCGCGAGGCCGGGGACGTCGACGTGCAGCCCGCCGAGCGCGACCTCTTCGCCACCCTGCCCCGCTCGCCGAGCGGCGTGCTCCACGCGCCCCCCGCCTGGGTCGCGGAGAACTGCGGCCGCTTCCGGCTCGTGGACGTGCGGGAGACCTACGAGTGGAACGGCGACCTCGGGCACATCGAGGGTGCGGAGCTCGTCCCCCTCGGCACGCTCGGCCAGGAGGCCGCCAAGTGGGACCCCGCGGCCCCCGTGGTGCTCGTCTGTCGCTCGTCCGGCCGCTCCGACCGCGCGGCGCACGCCCTGGAGCGCGCGGGCTTCACGCGCGTGGCGTCGATGGTGGGTGGCATGCTCGCCTGGCGTCGCGAGGACCGCCGCGAGGCCTGCCTCTGAACGTCATCGGCGCCGGTCGCGGATCAGCCCCTCCTGCACGGTGCTCGCGACCAGGCGCCCCTGACGATCGAAGAACCGTCCGCGCACGAGGCCCCGGGCCCCCGACGCGGACGGGCTCTCGATGTCGTGGAGAAGCCACTCGTCCATCCGGAACGGCCGGTGGAACCACATCGCATGGTCGATCGACGCCACCTGGAAGCCCGGCGTGAGCCAGTCGACCCCGTGGGGCTGCATGCTCGTGGTGAGGAAGCTGAAGTCGCTCGTGTACGCGAGTAGGTAGCGGTGCAGCGCGTCGTCGTCGGGCAGCTTGCCACGCGTGCGGAACCAGACGCGGCGGACCGGCGGGCGCACCTTGGGGTCCAGCGGGTTCTGGGACTGGGCCGGCCGGGTCTCGATGGGCCGCTCGGCCGTGGCCATCGCCCGCAGGGGCTCCGGGATGCGGTCGATCGCGGCGAGGGCCAGGTCGCGCTGGGACAGGAGCTCCTCGGGGGGGCGCACGTCCGGAGCGGTGTCCTGGTGCTCCAGGCCCGGCTCGTCCACCTGGAACGACGCCGCCAGGTTGAGGATGGCGTGCCCGTTCTGCACGGCGACCACGCGGCGCGTGGTGAAGCTCCGGCCGTCCCGGATGGGGTCGACGTGGAACACGATGGGCTTGCGGGCGTCACCGGGGCGCAGGAAGTACGCGTGCATCGAGTGGACCGGGCGGTCGTCGGGCACGGTCTGGTCGGCGGCCGAGAGCGCCTGGCCCACGACCTGCCCGCCGAACACGCGTCCCCAGCCCAGATCCTGGCTCTGACCGCGGAACAGGTTCTCCTCGATGCGCTCGAGGACGAGGAGCTCGATCAGCTCGGCGAGCACGTCACCCATGGGACCTCCGGTCGGGAGGCGTAACCCTCAGCTCTCCCGGATCCACTCGATGACGCGGTCGCCACAGGTGAGCGTGACGTGCTCGCCCACCCAGAGGACCTCGGCGTCCGGCTCACCGTCCGCGGGGACCCCGAGGAACACCAGGAACCCCACCCCGCGGGGCGCGTGCGGGATCGCGCTGTCGAGCAGGGGCACGAGATCCACCTCGCCGCGCGTGCGGTACGTCATGGCGACCCCGTCCCGCTCCACCCGCACGAGGCCGTCCACGGTGCCGTCACCGAAGCCGAGCTGCGTGCGGACCCACCCGTCGTCGAGGTCCTCCTCCACCGTCGGCTGGACCTCGTCGGGCACCGGCCACGGCGCAGGGACCCGCCCAGCGGCGATCTCCGCGAGCTCCTGCCGGCTGCAGACCTGCCGGAGGCGCGCCTCGGCGAGCTCCCCGACCCCCTCGGCCGTGGCGAGCTGCGCCAGCAGCCCGACGTTGCCGCGGATCAGGGGCACCGCGAGGGCCAGGGCCGTCCAGTCGTCCTCGCCCCAGGCGTTGGCGACGAGGTGCTGGGCGCCGAGCTCCTCGCGCTGCGTGCGCTCACCCCGCGGGTCCAGGTGGGCTCCGGTGAGCTCGCCCGTCGCGCGGACGCCGTCCAGCCAGTCCGCCAGCGAGCGCGCGAGCACGTCCGGCGCGTCGTCGTGGCGGAAGACCACAACGTGCCCCGCAATGGGACCGGCACGCACGAGCGCCACGAAGTCCCCGCCGGCGTCCTCCGCCAGCACGAGGGGGTCGAGGATGCCGGCCCAGGGGAACGCCTGCTCCACGAGGGCCATGGCGATGCCCTCGCCCTCCTCAGGCTCCACGGGGCGGGCGGCGCAGCCGAGGAGGAGCGTGTGGTCGTCGGGTGTGAGCATGGTGGTCTCCGGGGCCGCCGGAGATACCCCGCGGCCGCGCGCGCTACCAGACGCCGGCGGTGAACCCGGGGCCCGCCCAGCGCGGGGCGGGCTGCGAGCGCCAGTCCGTCGGGCGGTCGGTGGGCGCCGTGGTCACGAGCGAGCCGACGTAGTCGCCCTCCGCGTAGATCCGGTCGATCTGCTTGCGGAGCCGGCGCACGTCCTCCGCGTTCACGACGCCGTTGCTCGTGGCCTGGTAGAGCTGCACGGTCACGCGGACCGGGAAGCGGTCGTCGCGCTCGATGGTCAGGCCCGCCAGTCCCTTGTACGGACCCTCGGTGTCCCCGTGGCCGATCACCGCCGTCTCCACGTCGCTGCTGCGGGACTCCTCGGCCATCGCCATGGGCATGGGCGGCATGTCGTCGAGCATCCCGCCCCACCCCTTCCGCACCTGGGTCTTCACCTTCAGGGGCACCTGGGCCACGAGCACGGTGTTCAGGCCGTCTTCGCTCGCCGCCGTCACGCTGCCGTGGGTGCCGTCACCACCGGCCGCCTTGAAGTCGGAGAGGCGGGTGGCCGTGAAGGGGGCGCGCTGGCCCTCGTGGTCGAAGTACAGCACCTCGGACATGTACGAGCCGCTGTTGTCGACGATCTGCACGCTGGTGCCCTCGCGGGTGGCGACGATCGTGGCGACCGCCGGGTTCCCCTCGTACGACTGGTAGTTGTAGATGACCGGCGTGAAGGTGGCCTGGCCCTTCCGGGGCACCGGCAGGAACGCGGCCTGGGCGCTCACGAGCACGTGCTCGTCGCGCGCGTTCCACAGGGACCCACGGATCCGCCCGTCGTCGCTGGACAGGTAGCGCTCCGTGTTCTGGAGGACCTCGGCCAGCGACACCGACCGGGGCTCGCTGCCGTCCGCGTTCCCGACCCGCAGCCAGAACCGGTCGCTGCGCACGTCGGCCGTCTTGTCCGTGAAGTTGTCGAAGCGCATGACGGGCATGGGGTGCAGCTGGCCCACGTGGTCGCGCACGCCGATGGTCATGTCCGAGATGTTCGGGCCCACGGCGCTCCCGGTGTCCCGCCCGGTGTCCTCCCAGGTCACGTTCATGAGCTCGAGGCCCTGGCCCTGCACGACCGCGCGGGCCTCCTCGTCCCACACCATCTGCTCCACCTTCGAGATGGCGGCCTCGTGGACCTCGTCGACGCGGGCGGCGTGGGTGGGGGCGGACAGGACGAGAAGGGCGAGCATGACGACTCCAGCGTGGTTTCGCACGCCGAACGGTGGTGTGGCAGGATCGCTTACACCGAAGGAGCCCGACACCCCGTGTACCGCGTCCTGTTCTACGCCCTCCTCGTGATCTGGGCCCTCGCCGGCGGGCTCTGGGTGCTCTACACGCTGAACCTCAGCCTGCGTTCGGAGTCCGTCGAGGGATGGCTCGAACGCGCGGAGGAGCACCAGCACACCGACTCCGACGGGAACCCGGACACGAGCTACGCCCTCTACTACGCGTTCGAGCACGACGGCCGGATGCACGAGGTGAAGGCCTTCTGGAACCGGGGCGAGAACAGCGTCCCGCCGCTCGGGACACGCGCGACGATCCTCGTGCCTCCGGGTGGCCCGCGACGCGCGGTCGTAGGCGGCATGGACCTCTGGACGTGCCCCGCGGCCTGCGGCGTGACGGCGTTCGCCCCGCTGGGGCTCTGGCTGCTGCTGGTGGGGATGGTGAAGACGAACCCGGAGGGCCTGGCGGGCGCGCTGGGGGGCATGGCCCCCGAGGTGTCGGGGCTGCTGCGCGACCAGGTGCTCCTCGCGAGCCTGAAGAAGCGGGCGGACGCGACGGTCGTGCGTGCCACCATCGTGTCGGTGAGCGAGGAGACTCCAGGCAACTGGGTGATCCTCGCCGAGGGCGGCGACCGGGTCTACGCGAGCAACCCCCTGCCCGGCGACCTGGGTCCGCACCTCGCGGACCGGGAGGTGGACATCTACGTCGATCCCGACGACCCGGAGCGGTACGCGATCGACTTCCACGACCTCCTCATGGAGGCGGCCGGGAAGACCGGGCGGTCCACCTGACGGGATAGAGGGCCGCATGCAGCCCGTCACCGACCCCGAGATCCTCGCCGGCTACCTCACGGACGCGTCCAACGTCCAGGGGCGCGCCGACGGCCTCTTCCGCCCCACGTCCGCCGAAGAGGTCGCCGCCATCGTGCGCGAGGCGCAGTCCACACGCACGCCGCTCCTCGTCACGGCCGGGCAGACGTCGACCACCGCGGGCGCCGTGCCGATGGGCGGCTGGGTGCTGTCCACCGAGAACCTCTCGACCGTCCACACCATCGGGCGCGACACGGCCACGGCCGACGCCGGCGTGCTCCTCGGCGCCTTCCAGGACGCCATCGAGGCCACCGGCCGCTTCTACCCGCCGGACCCCACGTCCCGGTACGACTGCGCGCTCGGGGCGAGCATCGCGACGAACGCGAGCGGCGCGCGATCCTTCCGGTACGGACCGACCCGCCCGTGGGTGGAGTCGGTGCAGGTGGTCCTCGCGAACGGCGATCTCACCGAGGTCGACCGCGGCACGCCGATCCCCGCTGGCTGGCCGGTGCCCCGGTGGCACGAGCCCCACGTGAAGACGGCAGCGGGCTACTACCCGGCGGACAACCTCCTCGATCTGCTCATCGGCTCCGAGGGCACGCTCGGGATCCTCACCCGGGCGACCGTGCGGCTCACGGACCTCCCGGCCGCCGTGCACGGCATCGTCGCGTTCTTCCCCACCCGGGCGAGCGCGCTGGCCTTCGTGCGCACGGCCCGGGCGGCCCAGCGCGCCGACTGCAACGGTCCGCTCTCGCCGCGGTGCCTCGAGTACCTCGACCGGAACTGCCTGGAGCTCGCAGGATCTCGCGTGGGCACCGTGCCCGACGGGGCTGCGGCAGCCCTGTTCTGCGAGCAGGAGATCCACGGCGACGAGGACGAGCACCTCCAGGCGTGGATGGACGCGCTGGAGGCCCACGGGGCCCTCGCCGACGACACCCTGCTCACGACCGACGATGCCGGGCGCGCCGAGCTGCACGCCTTCCGTCACGCCATCCCCGCCGGGATCAACGAGATCGTCGTGCGCAACGGCATGCCCAAGGTCGGCACGGACCTCTCGGTCCCCGACGACGCGCTCGAGGCGATGTTCGATCTCTACGAGCAGGCCCCCGTCCGCTACGCCCTGTTCGGGCACGTCGGCGACAACCACCTGCACCTCAACCTGCTGCCGCGCACCGCCGCGGAGCTGGAGACCTGCAAGGCGTACTACGACCGCCTCGCGGCCCGGGCGGTGGAGCTCGGGGGCAGCGTGTCCGCCGAGCACGGCATCGGGAAGCTCAAGCGCGCCCACCTGCGCACCCTCGTGGGCGACGACGTGATCGCGCAGTTCCGACGCCTGAAGCAGCACGTCGATCCCGGATGGATCCTGGCGCGGGGGAACCTCGTGGAACCCACCCTGTAAGATGCGGTCCGACGAGACGTTGGACGGGCGAGTGAGCGAGAGGGAGTCAGCAGCAGTGCCTGCACGCAGATCGGGACCCGATCTGCGCTCCCCCGAGGAGGAACGCGCCGTGATCCAACGTCTGCAAGCCGGAGACCGGGCCGCCTTCGCCGAGCTGTACGGCTGGTACGGCGACCTGGTGTGGCGACAGGCCATCCTGCCGCGCCTCCCCAACCGGGAGCTCGCGGAGGACTGCCTGCGCGACACGTTCCGCACGGCCCTCGAGAAGATCGGGTCGTACGAGCACAAGGACCGCTCGATCTACTTCTGGCTCCACCGCATCGGGGTCAACAAGGCGATCGACGCACACCGCCGCCACAAGCGCGACAAGCGCCTCGAGGAGGCCGTCGTGGCCGAGGGGGTCGAGAGCGTCACCGCCACGGTCGCCCGTCCGGACCGGGGCCTCGAGATCGAGGAGACCGCCCGCATGGTGGCGGCCTCGCTGGCCATGCTCAACGAGCGCTACGCCACCGCCCTCCGCCTGCGGCTCCTGGAGGACCGCCCGCGCGAGGAGTGCGCCAGCATCCTGGGCGTGAAGGTCGGCAACTTCGACGTCATCCTCCACCGTGCCACCAAGGCCTTCCAGAAGGTGTTCCCCCCATGAGCGAGCAGGAGCAGGCAGAAGCGCTCGCAGCCTGGCTCGAGCGCGGCGGACCCCCTCCGGAGGAGGGGCTGGACGAGGAGGTCGTGGAGGCGGTGATCGCCCTGCGACCCGAGCTCGCCGGCCCGGCCTCCGTCACGGCGGACGACATCCTGGCGGGCGTGCGGGAGGGTCCCCTGGCCCCGACCATGCCCGTGGGTGCCAGCGAGGGCGAGGTGCAGGCGGCACCCCGGGCCTCCAACCGGCCCTGGTACATCGCGCTGGTCGGGATGGGCGGGGTCTCCGCCATGGGCCTGGCCGCCGCGATGCTGCTCACCTTCGGCGTGGTGCTGAACGCGAACGCACCTTCGCAGATGGAGGGCGCGGCCTCGCCGGTGGTGGCCGCGCGGCCCGCCGAGCAGGCCATGGAGAAGGCGGCCGACACCGGGCGGTTCGGTGGGCGGGCGTCCCCCGACAGGATGGCGAAGCCCAAGGCCTCCTCGCAGGTCGCCCGCTCGGCCCCCGCGGCGGCTCCGCGGCCCTCGCCCCGTCCGGCGCCCACGCCCATGGCGGTGCCCCTGCCGGAGGCGGAGCCCGCTGCCGACCTCGACGCCGTGGCGTTCGCCGACGAGTCGGACGACTTCGAGGACGGCGAGCTCGCCTCCGGAGAGCTCTCGGCCCGCAGGGGTATGCAGCCCGCGAAGGGTGCGGCGAGCACGATCCCCGAGCTGTCCGATGCCGCTGGGAGCGGCGCGGGCCCCCGCCTGTCGTTGGACACCGAGGCCCAGCGCGAAGAGGCACCAGCTCCGCCGCCTCCGATGGCCCCGGTCGCGCAGGCCGCGAGCCGGGCGCCGGCCGCCGCGGACGATGCGTACGGGGGGATCGCCGCAGAGAGCGCGAAGGAGGACGAGAAGAAGCGCGAGCGCGCCGATCGTGACGAGCGACGCCGGCCCGCACGCAAGCAAACGGCGGAGGAGAGCGTGGGCGCCGGTGCGGCGGCGCCCGAAGCCCCGGCGGACGAGGCGTCCCTCGCGGCCTCCCAGGCCCAGCTCGCCCGACTCGGCACGGCGGGCGCGAGCCATCCCGACATCGACGCGGCACGTGCGGCCCTCGCGGCCGGAGACCCCGCCGCGGCAGCCGTGGCCTGTGAGCGCGGGCTGGCAGGCCTCACGGGGAACACCCGGGAGCGTCAGCTGCTCTACGCGCTCCTCGGCGACGCCCGGGCCGCTCTCGGCGACCCGGCGGGCGCACGGTCCGCGTGGGCCGCGGCCAACGCGATCCGCGGAGCGCGCTGAACGGGGCAGACGGCCGCGCCGTGCTATGCAGGGGCATGCCGTTCTCACCCCGCATCGCGCGTGCCCTCACCACCGTCCTCGGCGACTCCGGGATCCGCGACCGGGCCGAGCGTCTCCACTACGCCAACGCCGGCCATGGCTACGACGCGTTCGGGCTGAACCCCGAGTTCGTGGGCCTCGGCGAGGTCATCGGGAAGCTCGCCTACGAGAAGTACTTCCGGGTGCAGAGCTACGGCGCCGAGAACATCCCGTCATCGGGCCCCGGCATCCTCGCGGCCAACCACTCGGGAACGCTGCCCATGGACGGCGCGATGCTCTGGGTGGACGTCATCCGGCACACGAACCCGCCGCGCTGCAGCCGGGCGTTGGCGGACTACTTCGTGCCCAGCCTGCCCGTCGTCTCCACCCTCTTCGCGCGCTGCGGTGTGGTCGGCGGCAGCCGCGGCAACGCCCAGGCCCTGCTCGAGGCCGGCGAGCTGCTGATGATCTTCCCGGAGGGCGTGCCCGGCATCGGGAAGCCCTTCAGCGAGCGCTACCGCCTGCAGCACTGGACCAAGGGCCACTGCGAGCTCGCCATCCGCCACGGCGCTCCCGTGATCCCGGTGGGCATCGTGGGCGCCGAGGAGCAGATGCCGCAGATCGCCCGGATCCCGGTGTCCGGTCCCATCCCGTACATCCCGATCCCGGCCACCCTGGTCCCGCTGCCCACCAAGTACCACATCCACTACGGCGAGCCGATCCCGCTGCACGAGGAGTTCTCGCCGGAGGACGCCGACGACCCCGAGATCGTCCGCGAGGCCGCCGCCCGCGTGAAGTCCGCCGTCCAGGCGCTCCTGGAGCGCGGTCTGTCCATGCGCAAGGGGATCTTCCGATGATCAGCGTGCTCGTCACGGGCGCCACCACCACGGTCGGCGAGAGCCTCGTGCGCAGCCTGGTCGCCGACACACGCGTCAGGCACGTGCTCGCCGTGGCCCGCGAGGCCCCGGAGCAGGCGCCGCTGTTCTCCCACGGCAACCGCCTCACCTACCTGCAGGTCGACCTCGCGCGGAGCCGCCACGTGCGCGAGCTCCTGTTCGGGCCCGCCCGTGACCTCGGGGTGGAGGTGGTGGTGCACCTCAACCAGCAGGACTCCGGCTTCCAGCGCGGCCGCCGCACCCACGCGGCCAACGTCGAGGCCCTCCGCGCCATGATGGACCTCGCGGACCGCCACCCGACCATCCGGCGGCTCGTGCTCAAGTCGTACGCCGTGGTCTACAAGGTGAGCCTCGAGCTGCCCGTGCTCGTGCGCGAGGAGCACCCGCTCAACCTGTCTCCGAAGGCCCCGCAGTACATCCGCGACCGCGTGGAGGCCGATCTCACGGCCTGCGCGCGCATGGGCCTGTCCAGCTACGAGACCGTCGTGCTCCGCTGTGCGGAGGCCATCGGCCCGGGCACCGGGAGCCAGCTCTTCGACTACCTCGACGCGCCCATCGCCTTCCGGCCCATGGGCTTCGACCCCATGGTGAACGTCTCCACCGTGGAGGACGTCGTGTGCGCCCTGGAGCGCGCCACGCACGGCTCGGGCGAGGGCGTGTTCAACGTGCCCGGCTTCGACACCCTGCCCCTGTCGGAGGCCATCCGGAAGTGGGGCACGCCCTCCCTGCCGCTCCCGGGGCCGCTCGTGAGCAAGGCGTACACGCTGCGCCACAGGCTCACCGGGAGCAAGTTCTCCTACGGCCTGAACCGGAACCGCCTGCACCTCGGGCTCGTGCTCGACGGTCACCGCGCGGCGGACGTGCTCGGCTACACGCCGAGCCATCCGCTGGACTGGCCGGTGGGCGGCCCGGTCGCCGACCCGCGGCTGCCGGCCTGAGGAAGCCCCTGCTCGCTCTCCTGCCCCTCCTCCCGCTCTCCGCGTGGGCCGCCGACGGCGGGCACGGCGGCCATGGTGCGCCCGAGGCCGGGCACGCGGCGGGCACCACCGGCGCCGAGCCCCTCGGGCTCATCATCGTGGTGGGCACGGCCTACCTGCTCACGCACTTCGTCGTGAACCGCCTCCAGCGGCGGTTCCTGTTCGTCAGCGGCCTCGAGTACGTGCTCCTCGGCGTGCTGCTCGGCCCGGCCGTCGTGAACACGATGGCGGTGTTCGACAACCTCGGTCGCCTGGCGCCCGTCATCGCCTTCGCGGCCGGCTGGATCGCCCTGCTCTACGGGATGGAGTTCAAGCTCCGCAACCTGCTCGACGAAGCGCGGGGGCTCGCCCTCCGGCTCGCGGTCGTCGACGTCGTGGGCACCGGGGCCGCCGTCGGGCTCGGTGGGTACGCGTTCTTCCGCAGCGGGCTCGTGATGCCCGTGGTCTCGGAGGCCGAGGCCGCCTGCGCCGCCAGCATGCTCGCGTGTGCGGCCGCCGCCGGGAGCAGCTCGGCCGTGGACCTCATCCGCGAGGCCTACCCGGACCTGCCGAGCCGCCTGCTCCCCACCCTGCGCCAGGCCGCCCGGTTCGGCGACATGCTCGCCCTGCTCGGCCTCGGGCTCGTCTTCTGCGTGTTCGACCAGGCTCCGGGCCACGCCACCGCCTTCGCGCCCAACCCGGCGTCGTGGGCCTGGGCCACCCTCGGGGTCGGTGTGGGGCTGGGGGCCGTGTTCGCCCTGTTCCTGGGCAACGAGGCCAACGACAACTCGCGGTTCCTGGCGCTCGTCGGCATCACCGTGTTCGCCGCGGGTGCCAGCTTCTTCCTCGAGATCTCGGCGCTCACCGTGAACATGCTCCTCGGTGCCGTGCTCGTGAACAGCAAGGATGGGCCGGCCGTGGCCGAGACCCTCGACTCCTCGCTGAAGCCCGTGACCCTCGTGCTGATGGTGTTCGCGGGCGCCATGTGGGTGCCCGTACCGGCCCTCGCCGCCGTGGTGGTCGTGGCCGGCTACATCGCCACCCGGGGCGCCTCGAAGGCCACCTCGCTGCTGCTCGCCAGCCTGGGGACGCCGCTGCGCCGGGACGTCTTCCGCGGGCTCATGGCCCAGGGCAACGTCTCCGTGGCCATCGCCGTCACCTTCCGCCTGGTCTACCAGGGCCCCGCGGCAGACCTCGCCTACACCGCGGTGCTCGTGTCCGTCATGATCCACCAGCTCCTCTCGCCCCGCATGGTCAAGCGGCTCCTGATCGACGCCGGTGAGCTCGACAGCGACGCCCGGTTCACCCGCGCGGGCGCCGCCTAGGAGGCCTCCCTTGTTCGTCGTCGTCATCGGTCTCGGACAGGTCGGACGCCACGTCGTCCGCACGCTGGAGATGGAGCGCCACGATGTCGTGGCCGTCGATCTGGACCCCGAGGCCGTGCAGTACATCGAGGAGCACCACGACGTGCAGTCCGTGGTCGGGTACGGCGGGTCGCAGAAGATCCTGCTCGCCGCCAAGGCCGACCAGGCCGACCTCGTCTGCGCGGTCACCAACCAGGACGAGGTGAACCTCATCGCCGCCCTGGCCGCCCGCAACCTCGGGGCCCGCCGTACCATCGCCCGCGTGGAGGGCCGCCAGTGGGGCGCGTCCGACGACTCGACCGGCGTGGAGTACGGGCTGCTCGGGGTGGACGTCGTGTTCAACCCCAAGCTCCTCATCGCCCGCGAGCTCGCCAAGATCGCCCAGTCGCACGGGGCCACCGAGGTCATCGAGCTGGCGAGCGACCGCGTCGAGATCGTGGCCATCGACCTCGAGGACGACTCCAAGCGCACCCACCAGCCGCTCTCGCGCATCCCCTTCCCGGACGGCATGCTCATCGCGGCGGTCGTGCGCGACGGAGACCTCTTCGTGCCCGGTGGGAACGACGTCCTGCTCTCGGGCGACCGGATCTACATGGTCGGCCTGCCGGAGCAGCTCCTCGCGGCCGAGGACCTCTTCACGCACACCCGCGAGGCCCAGTCCGTGTGCATCGTGGGCGGCGGGGTCATCGGGGAGTCCCTCGCGGGCACGCTCCACGCGGCCGGCGCGGAGGTCACGCTCATCGAGCGGAACAAGGAGCGCGCCCACCGCATCGCCGAGGAGCGTCCGGGCGTCACGGTCATCCACGGCGACGGCACGGACATCGGGCTCCTCCGCGACTACGACGTCGGCGCCTTCGACCTCTTCGCGGCCGTCTCCGGCGAGGACGAGGTCAACCTCATGGCCGCCCTGCTCGCCCGCAACCACGGCGCCAAGCGCACCGCCACGGTCGTGCATCGCCCCGACTACGTCGAGATCCACCACCAGCTCGGCATCAACACCGTCCTCTCGCCCCGTCAGCTCGCCTCCGATCACGTGCTCCGGTTCGTGCGGCACCGCGAGCTCAAGTCCGTGGCCACCCTGGAGGGCGGTCGGGCGCAGGTCATCGAGGTGCGCGCCCTCGAGGGAGCCCGCGCCATCGGCGTGCCCCTCCAGCAGCTCCGCGTGCCCCGCGGCGCCATCCTCTGCGGCATCCTGCGCGGCGCCCAGGTGGAGATCCCGCGCGGCAACAGCGTGATCCACGCGGGCGACACCGTCATCGCGCTCGCCACCGACCGCGCCTACGACCGTCTCGAAGCGCTGTTCAAGCAGAGGGCCTTCTAGGTGCCACGCGGCGTCCCGGTCCACCGCATGGCCGCCCTGCCGGCCGGCTACGTCGTGTGCGGCATGGCCGCGTGCATGTTGGCGTGCGCCGCGGTGGGCCAGGGCTACTCGCTCGCGGGCTTCCACCGCACCGGCACGGACAACTGGTCGGCCCTCGAGATGGTCGGCAGCGCGGCCATCACGGCGGTCATCGGGGTCGGGCTGCTCGCCTGGGGCCGCCCGGCCCAGGGCGTCCCGATGCGGCGTACCGAGGCCACGATCACCACGACGTTCGTCTGGGCCCTCACGGGTCTCCTGGGTGCCCTGCCGTTCGTGATCGACACGCGGATGCCCTACCCGGACGCGATCTTCGAGGCCGTCAGCGGGTTCACCACCACCGGGGCCACGGTGGTGGTCGACATCGAGCGCGGGCTCTCGCGGCCCGTGCTCCTCTGGCGCTCGCTCATGCAGTGGCTCGGCGGCATGGGCATCGTGGTGCTCTTCATCGCGATCTTCCCGAACATCGGCATCTCCGGGAAGCACATGTTCCGGACGGAGGTGCCCGGTCACTCCGCCGAGGGCCTCAAGCCCAAGATCACCGAGACGAGCTGGGTGCTCTGGAAGCTCTACGCCCTGTTCACGGCGGTGGAGGTGGCCGCCCTGATGGTCCTCTTCACCTGGTTCGTGCCCAAGACCCGCGAGCTGCACTGGGCCGAGAACCTCTTCGACGCCGTGTGCCACGCGTTCACCACGCTCTCCACCGGCGGCTTCAGCACGAAGAACGCGAGCATCGGCTGGTACGACTCCGCGCTCCTCGACATCACGCTCTCCCTGTTCATGCTCGTGGCGGGCGTGAACTTCGGGCTCTTCTACGGCGCCATGATATTCAAGAGCCGCCGCGACCTCCGGGGCGGCTTCCTCCGGCGCACCACCTGGCTCGTCGTGGACGGGCTCACCGTGTTCCGGCGCTCCGTGGAGTTCCGCGTCTACGTGGTGCTCGTGCTGGCGGCCACGATCCTGCTGTCCATCGCCATCGTCCCCAACCACCACGGGAGCTGGCTCGAGGCCTTCCGCTACGGCCTCTTCATGGTCGCCACCACGGTCACGAGCACGGGCTACGGCACCGACGACTACATGGCCTACCCGCCCACGGGCCTCGGCATCGTGCTGCTCCTGATGTTCATCGGCGGCATGAGCGGCTCCACCGCGGGCGGCATCAAGGTCAGCCGCGTGATCCTGCTCGCCGAGTCCACCTGGGCCCAGCTCCACAGGTCGATCCGCCCTCAGGTGGTGCAGGTGACCCGCCTGGGACGGGAGATCATCAGCGAGGACACGCTCCACGCGGTGAGCACGTTCTTCTTCGTGTACATGGCCTGCCTCGGGCTCGGGTCCCTGGTGGTCTGCTACACGGACGGCGTGTCGCCGCAGACCGCCTTCGGCGCGATGCTCACGAGCCTCTCGAACATGGGCCCGGGCCCCTACTACGAGGGCTCCGACAACTTCGCGCGCTACTCGCCCACGGCCAAGATCCTGTTCTCGTTCGCCATGATCCTCGGCCGCCTCGAGTTCTTCACCGTGCTCGCCCTCCTCCTCCCCGACGTGTGGAGGCACTGATGGCAGGGCACGGACCCCAGAAGCCCATCGATCTCCTCCAGAAGCTCGCCATCGTGGCCGTGCTGTTCGTCGGCATCATGCTGATGTACCGCTACGCCCCGCCCTCCGGCGGCACGCTCAACACGATGCTCCTCGCCGTGGGCTTCGTGGTGCTGGCGTCGTACACGATCGGCGAGATCGCACAGGTCTTCAAGCTCCCGCACATCACCGGGTACCTCGTGACGGGCGTGGTGCTGGGCTTCTCCCTCGCCCACACGCTCCTGGCGACCTTCCCGTCCCTGAAGCCGTGGATGCTGCCCCCGTTCGACGCCGGCCTGCTCACCGAGGGGCTGGTGGGCGAGAACGGGGAGCTCAAGCCGCTCAACACGCTCGCCCTCGCGCTGATCTGCCTCACGGCCGGCGGAGAGCTGAAGATCGAGGCCCTGCGTCGCGGGCTCGGCCGGATCCTCGCCATCCTCGGCGCCCAGACCGTCACCATCTTCGTCGGCGTCATCGCCATGTTCCTGATGGTGAGCGGCCGTGTGCCCCTCATGCCCGTGTTCGAGCCGCTGAAGGGGCTCGACCTCAGCGCCACCATCGCGCTGGGAGCGGTCCTGGCGAGCGTGAGCCTGGCCACCGCCCCCGCGGCCACCATCGCCATCATCAACAGCACGAAGGCGAAGGGGCCCATGACCGACGACGTCCTGCCCGTCGTCGTGCTGAAGGATGTGATCGTCGTGGTGGCGTTCTCCGCCGCGTCCGTGATCGCGCTCGGCCTGATGCCCGGAGCCTCTGGTGGCACGAGCTTCGCCTCCGCGATGATCGTGATCGCCGGGAGCGTGATCTTCGGCGCCCTGGTGGGTGGCCTCGTGCACGTCTACCTGCGCTTCGTGGGCGCCGAGCTCCTCCTGTTCATCCTCGGCATGGTGTTCGCCACCAGCCAGTTCGCCACCTTCGCGACCCACCGGTTCGACCCGTCTGCCCACGCCGAGCTGCCCCTCGTGTTCATCGCGATGGGGTTCATCGTCAGCAACTTCAGCTCCGAGGGCGACCACCTCATCCACGAGGTGGAGCGGCTCTCGGGCCCCGTGTACGTGCTGTTCTTCACGATGGCCGGGGCTTCGCTGCACATCGACGTGCTGCTCGACCCCCGCTTCGCCATCGTGGCCGTGATCCTCGTCGCCACCCGCGTGGCGATGCTCTACGCAGGCGTCACGCTGGGCGCGCGGGCCATGGGAGCCCACGCCTCGACGCAGTCCTACGGCTGGATGGGCTTCGTCAGCCAGGCGGGCCTCGCGCTGACGCTCGGCGGCACGATCAACGCGACGTTCGGCGGCGAGATCGGGCTCGGGATGTACTCGCTCATCCTCGCGGGCGCGGCGATCAACGAGGTCATCGGGCCGATCCTGCTCCAGGCGGGCCTCACGCTCGCCGGTGAGACCGCGGAGAAGCGGGGCGAAGACGAGGAGGAGGTCGACTTCGTCACCGAGCGCGAGCAGACCGAGGAGGCCCTGGCCCCCTGGCGCCGCGAGGACGTAGACCCCGACGCGTGGGGTCCTCCCCCGGCCACCGGCAGCGACAAGCTCGACACCATCGTCTCCGACCTCGAGCTCGAGCTCCGCACCCTCGTGCGCGACCTGGAGGCCGGGCCCCTGCCCGTGCTCGAGAAGGACGCGCTCACCTACGTGCGCACGCTGCGCCGGGACTTCCTGCGGCTCCACCGGCACCTGGCCACCCACCACGACAGCCCGCCCGACGAGCTCCTGGCGACCATGCGCGCCGAGATGGCCGAGCTGGCCGCACGCTGGCGGGACGCCCTCCTCGACCGCAGCACCACCATCACCCGTCGTGGATGGAGCCCCCGCAAGCTCCAGGAGGCCCTCGACCGGCGTGTGGCGAACCTGCCGGAGCAGGTGATCGCACCCGCCAACGAGTCCACCTTCCTCCCGCGCGACGAGCCCCTGCTGCGCCGCGTGAACCGCTGGACCCGCCGGGTCCGCCACCGGATGGCCCCGCAGCAGCGGACGATCCACGTGCTCGCCCTCGGGCGCTTCCACCTCCAGGGACGCGTGGCCGGCCGCATGGAGGAGGTGGCCGCCCTCACCGTGAACGCCGAGCTCCACCTCGCGAACCGCACCGCCGCGCTCTTCGACGCCATCGACCACGGCGTCGAGAGCATGGCGAGCCAGATGCGCCGCGATCCCGCCGCCGCACAGGCCCTCATCGCCGCCCTGCGCGAGGAGATCGAGGACGACTTCAAGCTCGCCATCGAGGAGGTGGGCTGGATCACCAGCGACGTGGTGACCCGCGCCACCAAGATCATCGGCGGCGCGCTCAAGGACCTCAAGCACGACCTCGACGTCTACGACACGCCGGACCTCCCGCCCCGCCTGCGTCGGTACCGTCGGGTGTTCGACGAGCGGACCGCCGGCCTGAACGCCATCACGCAGGGCCTGGAGGACGCCCGCGCGACCGCCAGCAGCCGGTACAGCGCCCTGGCCCTCGCCTTCGAGGTGATCCGGCTCGAGGCGCGCGTGAAGGAGGCCGTCGACACGCACGGAGAGCGCCTGGCTCGCCAGATCCGTGGAAAGGGCCTGCTCCACCTCGAGCGCGTGCGGGTGGGCATCGAGACCCTCCTGGGACGCTGCGAGACCCTGCTCGACCCCACGAGCACCCGCAGTGGTGCGGCCATCGCCGTCGAGCTCGAGGAGGCCACCAAGCCGGCACGCCGCATGGCCGAGGAGGCCATCGAGAGCGCGACGTCCCTCCGCGACTGGCTGGCCGGCGAGGCGAGCGACGAGCCCCTGCTGGAGGCCATCGTGGCGGCCGCCCAGGGCCTCACCGAGCACTACGACGTGCCGACCTCCCTGCCGGTGGTCGGGGAGCGCGCCCTGCCCTCGCGCGTGCACACGACGGAGGTGCCGTTCCGCGAGGTGGCGCTCTCGTTCATCGAGGCCAACATCACCCGCGATCTGGTCGACGTGACGCGGCGCCTGGCGGTCCAGGTGGACGGCCTGGTGCACGCCCTGCAGGACGTCGAGCGCATCCTGTCCTTCAACGCCGAGCTCGCCCAGTCCGAGCTCGAGGTGCACGGAGAGGCCCTGCCCGCCGAGACGCGCGACCTCGTGCGCGAGATGGCGATGGGGTCGTGGGGCCGGAGCCTCGACCGCCTGAAGCGCGCCGAGGAGGAGGCGCACCCCTGGCCCTCCACCGCAGCCGCTGAGGTGCGCGAGGCCGTCATCGGCAAGCTGGACGCCTTCCGGGAGCAGGTGCTGGACGGGCGGATCAGCGACCTGCTGCACACGCTGCTGCGCGAGGTGCGGGTCCGCGGGCAGCTCTTCTCGTCCCGGAGCTTCACGGCGGTGGCCGAGGCGGCCGGGCGGGCCGCGACCGACGCGCTGGTGCGCACCCTCGGCGACGAGCGCATCGCGACGATCCGCCACCAGCTCGGGCTCCGCGACGTGATCGAGGTCGCCCAGCCCCACGCGTTCGCGCCCCCGACGTCCCTGGAGCGCCTGCCGGCCGTGTACGGGCGCCTGTTCTCCGAGAACGCCCTCGAGGCCAGCGACCTGCTCACGGGCCGCGACGAGGAGTACGCCGTCGCCCTCGCCGCCCTGCGGCCCCACGGGCCCGGCCTGCACCGGAGCGTGGCCCTGGTGGGCATGGACGGCATCGCCAAGCGCGCGCTGGCCAACGCCCTCGTGCGGGGCCTGGGTCACACCCGCGTGGACCGCTTCACCCCCGACCGCCCGGTGCTGGAGTCCGAGGTGACCTCGTGGTTCGCCCGGGAGCCGGGCGGGGTGCTGGTGCTCGACGGGCTCGCGCACCTCATGCAGTCCCGTCCGGGCGGGTTCGCCCCGCTGAGGCGCTTTCTGCAGGGCATGGTGGAGGACGGCGGACGCACGGCCTTCGTGGTGCTGGCGGAGCCGGCGGCCTGGGACCACGCGCGCGTGTCGGTGGGCTTCGGCGACCTCGTCGCGTGCACGGTCCCCCTGCGTCACCTCACGCTGCCCGAGCTCGAGACCGCCCTGCTCGCACGGCACAGCATGAGCGGCTACCGGCTCCACATCCAGCCGAGCGACGATCTCGCCTGGCAGGTCGCGGACCTCCTCTCGCGCACGGAGGACACCGAGCAGCGCCACCAGCGTGCGTGGTTCCGCACGCTCCACGAGGCCACGGACGGCGTCATGCAGGACGCGCTGCGCCTCTGGATGGCGAGCATCCTCGACGTCGACGAGTCCGACGGCGTCATCCACCTGGGCGAGGTCCCGCGGCCACCGATCGCCCGCATCCGGCGTCTGCCCGAGGAGAGCCTGCTCACCCTGCGCGCCTCGCTGATCCAGGGCTGCACGACCGTGGGCATGCACGCCAGCGCCTTCCGGGTCTCCGAGAGCGAGGCGCGCACGGAGCTCGCGTCGCTCAAGCACTCGGGCCTGCTCCAGGAGGCGGACGGCCTGTTCCGCATCCCGGACCACCTGCGGGCCTCCGTCTACAGCGTGCTCCACGGGCGGGGGTGGCTGTGATCGCCCTGCTGCTCTGTCTGTCTCCGGCCTTCGCGGAGGAGCCCGGCACCTCGCCGCTCGAGCTCGAGCCCGTGGCCACCGCACCGGTCGCCCCGCTCGGGCCCGACCTCCCGCCGCAGAGCGCCGTGTCCCCCGACGAGGTCGCCGAGCCGCGGGTGGTGCTCGTGGACGCCATCCCCGAGGGCCCGGAGGCCATCGAGCGCCTCATCCCGCTCGTGCGCGCGCGGGGTCTGCGCACGGCGGTGCTGCTCGGCATCGCCAGCATGCTCTTCGCGGGTGCCGCGGCCGGCCTGCGGCGGCTCAACCACCGGCTGAAGCCCAACGGCGTGCTGCCCGCCACCGTGCGGACCATCGAGGTGGTCGTCCGGCTCTTCGTCGCCTTCCTGGGGCTCGGCGCCTTCGGCGCGCTCGTGCCGGCCTCGGTGTCGCCCGCCCTGCCCATCGTCGTGATGGCGGCCGCGGTCGCCGTGGGCTGGTCGGCCCGCGATGTCTCCCGCGACCTGGTGGCAGGTGTGTTCATCGCCGTCGAGGGCCAGCTCCGCGCGGGCTACTGGGTGAGCGGCGAGCGCTATTCGGGTTCCGTGGAGGCCCTCGGCCTGCGGGTCACCTGGCTGCGCGACGTGCACGGCCGGAGGATCGTCGTCCCCAACCGCGTGCTGCTCGCCCAGCCCCTGGTCACCGACGACAAGCCGTGGCCGCGCATCCAGTTCCGCGTCGCCCTCCCGCTGAACGCGCCCACCCGCGCCATCCGGGACGCCCTCGAGGAGGCCGTCCTGCTCTCGCCGTGGGTGGCCCCGGAGCCCGAGATGGAGGTGCACCCGGACGCGCTGGAGGCCAACATCTGGCACGTGGCCGTGCGGGTGCTCGACAGCCGGTACGCCCACCGCTTCCAGGGCCTGCTGCGCGAGCGCGTGGAGGAGATCCTCGCCCCATGAGGCGTGCTCCCCTCGTGCTGCTCGCCGTGGCGGGCGCGATGCTCGGGTTCACCCTGGAGCCCCTGGTCGGCCGGCTGGTCACGCTGTCCTTCGGCGGCGCCGTGCACGTCTGGACCGTGTGCGTGCTGGTCTTCCAGGCCGTGCTGCTCGCGGCGTACGCCTGGGCACACTTCGTCGCGCGCCCGTGGCCGCTGGTCCACGCCGCAATGGCCGCGCTGACCCTGGTGGCCCTGCCGCTCGGGGTGTCGGCCACCCCAGACCCCTCCGGTGCCCTGCTCCCCATCGCTGCGGCCGTGCTCCTCGGGGCCGGTGCGCCGTTCTTCGTCACCGCGAGCGCGGCTGTCGTGGCGTCCGCGTGGTGGGACGACGACAGCCCGCCGTGGTTCCTGTACGCCGCGAGCAACGCGGGGTCGCTCGTGGGCCTCCTCGCCTACCCGCTGCTCGTGGAGCCCCTCGTGGGCCTGCACGCCCAGCGCCTCGCCTGGAGCGGCCTGTACGCGGCCTTCGTGGGTCTCGTGGCCCTGACGGCCTGGCGGGCGCGCGCCCGTCCCGTGGAGCCCGTGCCCGCACCGTCACCCGCCCGGGCTGGGCAGTGGGTGCTGCTCTCCGGTGCCGCCTCCATGCTCTCGCTCGCCCTCACCGGCTGGATCGGCACGGAGTTCGGGTCCTTCCCCCTCCTCTGGACCTTCCCCCTCGGGCTGTACCTCGGCAGCTTCATGCTGGCGTTCTCGAGCACGGTGGCCGGCTGGTTCGACCGGAGCCTCCTGCGGGGCCTCTGGCCCGATGCGCTCGTGATGCTCGCCCTGTTCGCGTGCCTGGCCCGCGAGCATCTCCTGCACCCGTTCCTGTACACCGCGTTCTTCGTGGTGTGCTGGCAGGTCCACGCGGCCCTGTTCCGCCTCCGGCCCGAGCCCGCCGGCCTCACGCCGTACTACCTGCTCATCGCGCTCGGTGGGGCGCTGGGGTCGGCGGTGGTGACGCTCGTGGCCCCGAACGTCTTCCCGGGCCTCTGGGAGATGCCGCTGTCCATCGCGCTCTGCGCGCTCGCGCTGGGCGTCGGGGGCGAGCGTCCCGACCTCGCGTGGTTCCGCACCGTGCACTGGCGGTTCGCCGTCAGCCGGGCCGCCCTCACGGGCACCATGGCGCTGCTCACCGTCCAGTGGCTCGCGATGCAGGGCTCCCAGAGCGTCGTCGCCTCCACGCGCTCCGTGTACGGCGTCTTCCAGGTGCGCGAGCTGGAGGCCCAGGGCGCCCGGTACCGCCAGCTCATGCACGGCAGCACCAGCCACGGCGTGCAGATCCTGCCGCCCGACCCGCGCAGCGCGATGCCTATGGCGTACTACCACCCGAGCGGGGGCAACTACGCGGCGATGGAGCTTCGGAACGGCGGACGTCTCGCGGGCATCGGCCTGGGTGCGGGTGCGGCGGCAGCCTGGCCCCGGGACGGCGAGTCCATCGTCTTCTACGAGATCGACCCCGACGCCCGGGAGCTCGCGCGCACCTGGTTCACGCACCTCGGCGACACCGAGGTGCGCATCGGCGACGCCCGCCTGGTGCTCGCGGGTGAGGAGAGCACGTACGACGCCCTGTTCGTGGATGCGTTCAGCGGCGACGGCATCCCCGTGCACCTGCTGACCGAGGAGGCCTTCCGGGTCTACCTCGACCACCTGGCGGAGGACGGGGTGCTCGTGCTGCACATCTCCAACCGGTTCCTCGACCTCCGGGGGGTGGTCCGGGCGAACGCGCTGGACCTCGGGCTCGCGGGTGCCATCCGCACCGACCGCGCCACACCCGAGACCGCGGATCCCTTCGTGTACTTCGCGAGCACCGCCGTGCTCGTCCGCGATCCGGCCCGCCTGGCCGAGCTGGACGACCGGTGGGTGCGCTTCGCCGACGACGACCCGTTCCCACGCCACGCGCCGTGGACCGACGACCACACCAACCTCCTGGAGCCCCTCGGGCTCTGGTGACGGTGCTCGTCAGAAGGTGTGGAACCTGGCCTTCCGGTCGGCCACCACCGCGACCTGGCCGTCGTCGGCCACCGAGAGCGAGCCCGGCCACCCGATGGCCCAGGACTCCGATGGCCCGTCCTCCTCCATCCGGAGGACCCCGGTGGAGGACGCCACGTAGAGCACGTTCCCCGCGAGCCAGAGGTCGTTGCCGCGCACGCGCTCGCCCCGGAAGCCCGACAGCCCCAGGTAGTCGTCGAGGAACAGGATGCCCCCTTCCGGGTCGAGCTCCACGGCGTCGATGGTGTAGCCGGAGCCGCCGCGGGCCACCGAAGCGCCCGTCCGCAGGTCGAAGCGCTCGGTCCAGCCGGCGTCCATGCCCTCCGAGCCTCCGACGGCGAGCCACGTGCCCGTGGGGTCCACCACGGCGGCGTTCTGGGCCCCCATGAAGCTCACGTCGGGCCGCATCTCGAGGTGCACGGTCCCGCTCGCCGGATCGACGATCCGCGCGATCCCCTCGTCCAGCACGAGCCGATCGCGGGCCAGCAGCCCGCGTCGCACCAGGCTGGTGGACGCCTGACGCCCCATGCGCGCGAGCTCCTGGCCCGTGCGCCCGTCCAGCACGACGATCCGGCCGACCGACGATGCGGCCACCAGACCGTCCGGACCCCAGACCACGCCGTGTGTCGTGAAGGCCCGACCCGCCCCGCTCGCCAGGGGGACCTCCCACGAACGGCCCTCCCACACGCCCACCACGGCCTGCCCGGTGACCAGGGCCGCACCGCGACCGCACGCCGACAGCCCGACGGCCAGCGCCTCGTGCCCCTCGAGCTCCATCGGACCTCCCGGGCGGGAGCCTACCACGACACCCATGCCGCGATCCGCGCGGAAGGACCCGACGGCGAGCGGAGAGATCACCGTCGATCCTGACGATTTCAACTGGCACAGCTCATGCAAATCGGCGAGCACCACGACGGAGGTCACCATGTTCGCCACCCTGCTCCTCGCCCTCGCTCCCGCCCACGCCGACCGCATCGCCGAAAGCGAGGTCGAGGCCCCGTGCGGCACCTGGGTGGATCCCGCCCTGCCCCTGGCGGACGCGGTGGACGTGCCGGTGGACGTGGCGCCGGCGTTCTCGGTGACCTCGTGCGGTAGCGACACCGTGGCGCACGTGTGGATCGCGGCCCACGAGACCGGCGACCTCGCCTTCGACGACGTGATCGACCTGCCGTCCAACCCCATGGGCCTCGGCCAGGTCGTGGATCTGCCGGCTCTCGACCTGGCGCCCGACACCACCTACGACCTGTTCGTGGAGTCGGAGGACTTCGGCGTGCTCGGGGGCTGGTCGTTCACGACCGGCGAGCGCACCGCCGAGGATCTGGGGGCCCCGGACGTGACGCTGCAGATCGAGGACGCGACCGCCTACGAGAACGGCGTCGGGTTCTCGGGATCGCTGTGGGTCTGGGCCGACACCGCGCTCGAGAACCCCGTGCGTCTCACCAGCCCCGACGTGCCCGGGCTCGCCGTGCCCCTGAACGCGAGCACCACGTTCGTGAGCGTCCAGCTCGACGAGCTCGACGCGTGCTTCGTCCCCGAGGTGCGCGCCGAGACCGGCGCGTGGGTGGCCGGGCCCGAGGTGTGCACGAGCTTCACCCTCGAGCCCGAGTGGGTGTGCGGGACGACCTGGCTCGGCTGCTCGTCCACCGGCTTCGGCGGCCTGGTGCTCGGCCCCCTGCCCCTGCTGTTCCTCCGTCGCCGTCGGGCCTGACGCGGGGTCGGTCAGTCGCGGAGCTCCAGGGTCCACGCGCTGACCGAGCCCGCGCGCACCCACACCAGGGCCTCGCCTGCGGGCCGCACCTCCGCGCCGACCAGCAGATCCCCGCACGACGCCGCGGCCTCGGGGTCCACCCAGTCGTCGGTGGCCCGCGCGACCAGCCAGCGCCCGAGCACCTCCGCACCGCCGGCCGCACCGGGCTCCGCGCGCACCCCCACCCCGGAGAGCACGGTACGGACGTCCGCCTCGACGTCCTGGGTGCGCGGCACCCGGGCGTGACGGAACACGAGGTTGGACCGCATCCGCAGACGGCGCCGCAGCGATGTGATGGGCGCGAGGTCGGGATCGTCCGTGACGGTGTACCAGGCGGGGTCGAAGGACTGGATCGTGTGGACGACAGCCGCGGCGTCGTCCTCGAGGCTCACGAGCTCACCGTAGATCTCGCCCGCCGAGACCTTCTGGAGCAGTGGCCACACCGGCCGCACCTGGGTCCAGTGGTGCCGCCCGAGCAGCACCATCGGCGAGCGGGTGCCCTGGGTGCCGTAGTGGTTCTGGCAGGCGTCCTGGAAGATCTCCTGCGTGGTGCCCGCGCTGCCCGGGGCGAACACCACCCCATGGTGGGCGATGGCCAGCAGCCCTTCCTCGCGGATGGCGTTCGCGAAGTACTTCGCGATGTGCGTGGCGAGCGGGGTGGGCGGCTCGTGGCCGTAGAGCCACGTGGGGATGCCGATGCTCACCACATCGCGCACGAGCGGCCAGCGCTGCCGCACGCGCCATGCCCGCGAGAGCCAGCACGGATCCGCGTACTCCTTCCCGGCCCGCGCGCCCTCCGGCCGCCGCGCGAAGCCCGACCCGAGCACCTCGTCCACGACCGTGTCGTCCCGGCCCGCGAGCCAGGCACCGAGGTGCGTGGCCTCCATCGCACCCGGACCGCCCCCGGACACGAGCACGAAGCCCCGCTCCGCCAGGCCCTTCGCGATGCGGACGACCTCCCGGTACACGGGGTCCGACCGCTCCACACCGTGGCCGCCCATGATCGCCACCACCCGTTGGCCCTCGAGCATCTCGTCGAGCGCGACGGTCATCGCATGGTCGTGCAGGGCCCGCGCGAAGCTCGTGGCCAGGCTGTGCGGGCGCTCGCGCCCGGCGTCGAGGTACTCGCGGTAGACGCGCTGGTCGAAGCTCGCCTCGAAGCTCCCGGGGACATCGGGATCGTACGTGTCGTAGAGCTCCTCGGGCGCGTACAGCGTGGCGCGATGCACGCTGAAGCTGCCCGGGAGGTCCGGCACGACGACGGCTCCGTGGCTGACGAGCCGCCCGGCGGCCACGGGGTCCATCCTGCACGCGAGGAAGAGGCTCCCCCCTGCCTGCAGCCCGCAGAGCACCGCGGTGCGCTCGCGCAGGTCGAGCGCCTGCACAGCCGCGGGCGCACGGCTGGCGGCCGCCGCCCAGGCGTCGAAGTCCGGGAGGGTCTCGATCTCCTGCAAGGCGTGGCGCTCCTCCCGTCCGATCAGAACGGGATGTCCTCGTCCTGACCGCCGTAGTCGCCGTAGTCGCCACCGCCGCCGCCGCCGCCGCCGCCGCCGCCGCCGCTACCGCCACCACCGCCGTAGCTCCCGCCACCGCCGCCGTAGCTCCCGCCACCGCCACCGCCGCCGCCGTAGCTCCCGCCACCGCCGCCGCCGTAGCTCCCGCCACCGCCGCCGCCGCCGTAGCTCCCGCCACCGCCGCCTTCCTCACGACCGCCGAGGAACCGGACGGTGTCGGCGACGACCTCGGTGGACCACTTGTCCTGACCGTCCTTGTCCTGCCACTTGCGGGTCTTCAGCCGGCCCTCGACGTAGAGCTGCTTGCCCTTCTTGCAGAACCGCGCGACGTTCTCGGCGGTGCGCCCGAAGCAGACCACGCGGTGCCAGTCCGTGACGGTCTCCCAGCCTCCCTCCTGCGTCTTGCGACGATCGTCGGTGGCCATACGCAGGTTGACGATCATCGTGCCGGACTGGGCCGTGCGCGACTCGGGATCGGCGCCGAGCCGTCCCACCAGAATGACCTTGTTCACGGTCATGGCAAACCTCCTCCGCAGCGCCAGCGCCCGCGGTCCTCGCGACCATAACCCCTGCACGCGGACATTCCCTGACCGCCCTCCAGGGGGCACCCGCCATTTCCGGTCACGCTGGGATCCCAGGCGGCGCGCGCGGTGTTTACATTGGGATCGTAGCCCTGGAGCGCCCATGCCCACCGTCCGCGCCGACATCGTCGCAGCCCTCTCCGTCCACGACCCCGCGGAGCTGCGCACGATCCTCGAGGCCGCCGGCATCGCCACCGGCGGGGCGAGCACGGCGCGCGAGCTGGCCGAGCGCATCGCGGAGTCGCTGTGGTGGCACGCCACCACACCGCTCGGGTACGTCGCGGATCGCACGTTCTTCGAGGACATCGTGCAGCGTGCGGCCCGGCGGGTGGGGATGCAGCACCGGGTCGACGCGCAGGTGGACGGCTGGGAGCAGCTCCGGCAGCTCACGGCGGCCCTGTTCCAGACGGTGCCGCTCGGGGCCGTCAGCTTCGACAGCCTCGACGCCAAGACCCGAGAGCGGCTCGAGCCCAGCTGGATCCCCACGATCGGCCTGGGTGCCGGCACGGGCGGCACGGCGTCCACCGCCTGGGCGTCCGGGCGCGTGCTCGCGTTCCTGAAGGGCCCGTTCGGCCGGCTCATCCCGCTCATCCCGCCGCTGGCGCCCTACTACAGGGCCCTCGTCGCCGGGCTGGGCACGGTGCGGCTCGTCGCGTGGCCGCTGACCCTGGGGCTCGCGCTGCTCACGGTGAACACCGCCCTGGGCGCCAACGACCGGAAGCTCGTGCCCCTCCTGCTCGGTGTCGGGGCCCTCGGTCCGCGTCCGGTGGTCGTGGCCGAGGAGGTCCCCATGGAGCCCGTCATCGTGGCCGAGGAGCCCATCGTGCACGAGGCGCCCGTCGAGGTGCCCGTGGCCGAAGACGAGCCCGTCGAGGTGCCCTCCGTCGCGGAAGAGGGTCCCGAGCGCACCGAGCCCGTCGAGCCCATCGAGGTCCACCCCGACGACGCCGAGGTCCACCCCGAGGAGATCGAGGTCCACCCCGACGACGCCGAGGCCCATCCCGACGAGGTCGAGGCCCACGTGATCGCGGACGTCACCGGCCTCGACGACGAGGAGCCCGGCGAGCCCCGGGACGACGCCTGACTACTGCTGCTCTTCGCGCGCCACGGTCGGAAGGCCGTGCTGCGCGGCCACCTGGTCGTAGTAGTCGATGACGCGGCGGACGTACTCGCGCTTGTCGCGGTAGGAGCCCGGGAAGAAGCTGCGCTTGAACCCGTGCAGGATGACGCGGCGCAGCTGCGCCGGGGAGATGTTGAAGGCGTCGACGGCGAGGCGGAGCTCGCGGGACACGGTGGTGTCCGACACGAGCCGGTTGTCGGTGCAGAGGCTCACCGAGAGGCGCTCCTCGACCATCCGGCCGAACGGGTGGTCCTGCACACGCCGCAGATCGGGCATCGTCTGCATGTTGCTGGTGATGCACACCTCGAGCAGGATGCGGCGATCGGCCACGTACTGGGAGAGCTGCCGCACGTACCGGTGCGGGTCCTCGTCCACCTGCACCAGATCCACCCCGTAGAGATGGGTGCCGTGGCCGATGCGGTCCGCGTGGAGCTTGGTGATCGCCTGGAAGATGCTCTCGGGGCCGTAGGCCTCACCGGCGTGCACGGTCTTCTTGAGGAAGTGCTTGTGGCAGTGGTCGTAGGCGTCGACGTGGTCGGACGCCGGGTGGCCGGCCTCCGCCCCCGCGAGGTCGAACGCGACGATGGGCAGGCCGAAGCGGTCGCGGGCGTCCACCACGGTGCGCGCCAGGGTCAGCGACGCGGCCCCGTAGACCTCCTTCACCGGCCAGTGGCCGAGCACGTTGAGGAGATCGCGGAAGTAGGGCCCGAAGCCCGGCGTGAACATCCGCATGGCGCAGGCGATGATGCCGTACCGGAAGGCGGGCCGACCCTTCTTCACCTCTTCGGTCGCCTCGTCCTCTCGCCGCGCCCGGTCGAGCCCACGGTCGACGGCCTTGAGCACCTCGACCACGGAGAAGCCCTCGCGCGCGTGCAGCTGGGGCGCGAAGCGCACCTCGAGGTAGCAGACGCCCTCCGCGAGGCAGTCCTGGGCCAGTTCGTACGCGATGCGCTCGATGGACTCGGCATCCCGGAGCACCGCGCAGGTGTACGCGAACCCGTGCAGATAGTCGGGGAGGTCGCGGTACTGCGGCTTGAAGACGAGCTCCCGGAGCCCCTCGGGTGTGTACGAGGGGAGCTGGACGTCGTGCTGCCGGGCCAGCTCGATGAGCGTGGGGAGACGGAGGGAGCCGTCCAGGTGGCAGTGGAGGTCGGTCTTCGGGAGGCGGGTCAGGAGGGCGTCGCTGTACATGGACGGCCCCTAGCGCGGACCACCGCACGGAGCCAGCACGGACGTCCCGGGGATGTCCGGGGGGTGCCGACGCGCGTGACAGCAATGCAATTCACGGGTTGGAGAGTGCCGTCTCCGCCGAATCCGGGCCACTGGAGGCTGGGAGTGCCGACCTGCTTGCGCTAGGATGAGGGGTGGTCGAGGTGGGCAGATGCATCTGCAGGCGACATGGACGCCCGAAGGCAAGCTCTTCTTCTGGTCCTCGGGGGATCCCCTGGATCGCGCGGTGGACCGCGAGTTCGACGCGGTGTCGCGCCTGCCTGGCACCATGACGCGCCGGATGCTCGCCCTGCCGTCGGAGAGCACCGAGCGCACCAAGGTCGCGGGGTTCGAGGTCGGCGTGGGCGACGCCCTGCGGGCCCTCGGATTGATGGATGGCCAGGCGCCCGTCTCCGACAGCGTGCGGTGCTGGGCCTACGGCGCGAAGCTGGCCCTGGAGCTGGCCGCGGCCCAGAGGGTCGTGCCGACCGTCCGCGGGGGTGAGGCCCACTGGATGGTGCTCCTCACGCGCCAGGTGGATCGCGACCGCTACCAGGCCTTCGCCGACGCGCTGCCCACCATCTCCCGGGCCATCCCCACGCGCTCGCGCGGCGCCATCCGTCTCAACACCTCACGGCGGGTCGCGCGCGAGTTCCTCGACAGCGCCGTCGACAGCCTCTACCGGCAGAACGCCCACCCCGGCTCGGCACGCGGCTGGGCCCTGGAGCTCGCCCAGGCGCTCCGCTCCCACGAGGAGAAGGGCTTCCGTCCCCGCGAGGCGCGCTACCAGGGCATCCCCGAGATGCTCTCGGGCTGGACGACCGAAGCGGAGACCTCCGGGCTCCGCCTCGGTGTGCGCCTGGAGCTGCCGGACGAGAAGTCCGGGCGCATGGCCTTCCAGCTGCAGTACTGGCTCCACCCCTCCCACGCGCCCGAGCTCCGGGTGCCGCTGGACGTCGCGTGGGCCGCCGGGAAGGCCATCGAGATCGCCGGCGTCACCTACCCGCACCCCGCCACGGCCGCCCTGACGGGCCTCGCGCGCATGAGCCGCATCTACGAGCCCCTCGCGCAGAGCCTCCAGGGCGCCACGCCCCGCGAGCTGCGGGTGAAGGCGAGCACCGCGTGGGACTTCATCACCAACGGGGTGCCCCTCCTGCAGGACGCCGGCTTCCAGGTCGAGCTGCCGGAGGCCTTCGCGGCCGCCGGGAGCCGGCGGATCCGGGCGCGCATGCGCATCGAGACCCCGGACATGGGCGATGGGCCCTTCGAGCTCGAGGAGCTCCTGCGGTTCCGCTGGGAGGTCGTGCTGGGCGACCGTCTGCTCACGGGCGCCCAGTTCGCCGAGCTCACGCGCAAGGTCTCGCCCATCGTGGAGTTCGACGGCGAGTGGGTCCTGCTCGACCCCGCGGAGCTCGCGAAGCTGCCGGAGGGCCTGCCCCAGGAGGGCGAGCTCCCCGCTGCCGTCGCGTTGCGCGCGGTGCTCACGGGGCACCACAAGGGTGTCGAGGTGGTCGCGGACGACCGTCTGGAGCTCGTCATCGAGGCCCTCCGCTCACCGCCGCCCGTCGATCCTCCCTCCACGCTCGTGGGCGACCTCCGTCCCTACCAGCTCGGCGGGCTGGCCTGGCTGTCCACCCTCGGGCAGCTCGGGCTGGGCGCGTGCCTGGCCGACGACATGGGGCTCGGCAAGACCATCCAGCTCATCGCGCACATCGCCCGTCGCCGCGAGAAGCGGGCCGACCGGCCCCCCAGCCTGGTGGTCTGTCCCACCAGCGTGCTCGGCAACTGGCGCCGCGAGATCCAGAAGTTCTGCCCGTCCCTTCGGGTGGCCCGCTACCATGGTCCCAACCGGCACGAGGTCGACCTGGAGGGCGCGGACGTGGTGCTCACCACGTACGGGCTGCTCGTGCGCGACGTCGAGCTGCTCGGCGAGGTCACCTGGGACGTCGTGGCCCTCGACGAGGCCCAGGCCGTGAAGAACCCGGACTCCCAGCGCGCGCGCGCCGCCCGCGAGCTGAGGGCACGCCACCGGGTCGCCCTCACCGGCACCCCGGTCGAGAACCGCCTCGACGAGCTGTGGTCGCTGTTCGACTTCCTGGTGCCCGGCCTGCTCGATCCCCGCGCCACCTTCCGGCGCACCGTGGCCGTGCCCATCGAGCGGTTCGGCGATCAAGAGGTCGCCCGGCGTCTCAAGCTCGGCGTGTCCCCCTTCCTCCTCCGCCGCCTGAAGTCCGACCCCAACATCATCGACGACCTGCCCGAGAAGCTCGAGAGCGTCGACTACTGCGCCCTCAAGCCCGAGCAGGCGCGGCTGTACCGGGAGGTGGTCGAGGAGGCCATGGCGGCCATCGAGGGTGCTGAGGCCATTCAGCGCCGCGGGCGCGTGCTCGCGATGCTCACGCGCCTCAAGCAGGTCTGCAACCACCCCGTGCAGCTCCTCAAGGAGGCGGACGGCGAGCTGGCCGACCGCTCCGGCAAGCTCGAGCGCACCACCGAGCTCCTCGACAGCATCCTCGAGCTCGGCGAGCAGGCCCTCCTGTTCACGCAGTACCGGGAGATGGGCCTGCTGCTCCAGCGGCACCTGCTCGAGACCTGGGAGATCGACGTGCCCTTCCTGCACGGCGGCGTGAGCCCCGAGGGGCGCGACGCCATGGTGAAGGCCTTCCAGACGGACCCCGACGCCCCGCCCTTCCTGATCATCTCGCTCAAGGCGGGCGGCACGGGCCTGAACCTCACGGCCGCGAGCCACGTGATCCACTACGATCGCTGGTGGAACCCCGCCGTCGAGGACCAGGCGACCGACCGCGCGTACCGCATCGGGCAGCGCCGGAACGTCCAGGTCCACAAGATGGTCAGCCAGGGCACCCTCGAGGAGCGGATCGACGCCATGCTCGAGGACAAGCGCCAGCTGGCCGACAGTGTCGTGGGCTCCGGAGAGGCCTGGGTCACCGAGCTCGACGACGACGCGCTCCGGGCCCTCGTGATGCTCGGCGAAGACGCGGTGGAGGACGCATGAGGAGCCGTTTCGGTGCAGGGCCCACCACGTCGCGGCTGCGCGCGCCGGACGACGGCATCGTCGCGTCCTCCCGCGGTGGCGGCTGGATGGTGGACCGCTGGCTCGACATGCTCGGCACCATCGAGCGCACCCACGGCGCCCGGCTCTCCCAGGGCAAGAACCTCGCGCGCAACGGACGGGTGCGTGGCCTCTGGTTCAGCCCGGGTCTCGCGAGCGCCCAGGTCGTCGCGGACGACGTCTACAACGTCTCCATCCGCTTCCGGGTGTTCACCGACCGCGACTGGTCCCGCGTCCTCGACGCCCTCCTCGAGAACCTCCAGCACGTCGGGGCCCTCCTCGAGGGCGAGCTGAGCCTGGCCCTCGTCCGCCAGCTCGAGAGCGCGGGGGTCAGCCTGATCCCCACGATCGACGAGATCGAGGGCGACTGCAACTGCGACGACTACATGCTGCCCTGCGCGCACATGGCGGCCGTGCACCAGGTGCTCGCGGAGGCCCTCGACGGCGAGCCCTTCCTGCTCTTCACCCTGCGGGGACGCCCGCGGGGCCAGCTCCTCAAGGAGATGCGGAAGGCCTGGGGCGACTCCACGAGCCACGCCCCGGAGTCCAACGAGGAGCCCGCACCCGAGGACGGTGACTGGTTCCGGGCGCCCGCCCCGCTGCCCGCGAGCGACTTCCGCTTCCACGCACCCGAGAAGCCCGCCGTGGGCCTGCGCGCCCTCGGGCCGCCGCCGGGAGACATCGACCTGCTCCGCGCCATCGGGCCCCTCTACGAGGCCGGTGGGCAGGCCGCCCTCGACATCGCCCTCGCGGACGACGAGCCCGACGACCGCGACCGGGAGCGCGCGCGCGTCTTCCGCCGGTCCGTGCAGAGGCCCGTCCAGGCGTCCGCATCCAGCGGCCAGACACACCTCACCGAGGCCATCGTGGACGCCCTCGCCGAGGTGGAGTGCGCGCGCAGCAAGGACCTCGCGAAGCGCGTGGGTGCGGCCGTGGGCGATGTCCGCGACGAGCTCCTGGATCTCGAGAAGCTCGGCATCGTCTACCGCACCGGTCAGACCCGCGGCACCCGGTGGTGGCTGGGCTGACCCCGGGTCCCCGCGGTGGCCGTCCCCTGGCCAACACGCTACGGAACCGGCCCCCTGGGACCGGAGATCGTCGATGAACGGAGGGATTCTCGTCCTCCTCCCCGCGCGGATGGCCCACCTCGCCTCGCGCGTCCTCCAGGCCGGTTGTACCCCGGTCATCGATGCGACGGGCAGCGCGACGCCCGCCGTCCCCGAGGGTGCGTGGGTGCGCACCCGCCCCGGTCGGCCTGCCCCAGGAACGGGTCCCGTGCTGCTCGCCGAGCTCGGCGCGCCGATCCCCGACCGGCCCACCTGGCTCGAGTCCGCCGCCCCCCGCGCCATCCCCAACGGCTTCGCGGGCATGGTGCTCAAGGGCCGTGAGGCCGGGGGTCTCTGCGGCCAGGAGGACGGTCTCGTCCTGCTCGGTCAGTGCCCCGACCCCTCGCGCGTGATCCTGGATGCCGGGCTCGGGCCCGACACGGCCGCCTCCGCCGCAGCCCTCGGTGCTGCCGGGGTCCTGCTCGTCGAGCCCCACCTCGGCTGTCCCGAGCTCGACCTCGGCCCCCGGCTCAGCCGGCGTCTCCGGCTCGCCGACGACGAGCTCACCACGCTCGTGCAGGGCGTCCGGGTCGCCAACAGCCCCACCTCGCCCGTGCTGCGTCGCTGGCTGCAGGGCGAGGACCCCTGGGCCCTCGCAGAGGGTCTCTACGCGTCCGACGACCCGTCGAGCCACCTCTGGATGGCGGGGCAGGGTCTGGCCCTCGCTGCCGAGCTCGCCCAGCGCTACGGCAACCTCCCGCGGCTCCTCGAGGCCTACGTGGACGCCTGGAAGGGCTGGTCCGCGCGGGCGCGTGCAGCCACCCGGGCGCCAGACGGCACCCGGCCCGTCGACACCGCGGCAGCCCTCGTGGAGGGCACGGCCGCCACGGTCGGCGGGCGCGTGGGCTCGGGGGTGCTCTGGCAAGAGGCGCGCTTCGGGCGTCGGCCCGTGCTCGGCACGCCGCTGCTGGCCGCCATGGCCTCCGGTGCTCCGGTGGTCGCGAGCCCGGCGGACCTGGAGGCCGAGCGCGAGCGCCTGCCCGCACCAGCAGCTCCGCCGCCGCCCGTCACGTCCGCGCCAGCGCCGGTCACCACGGAGCCCGCGCCCGTCCTGACCTACAGGGAGATGCCGCCCACCGCGCGGCCGGCCATCGCCATCATCGGTCTCGGCTGCCTGTTCCCCGGTCACGCCGACTCGCCGGAGGCCTTCTGGCGCAACATCGTGGAGGGCCGCGACTGCATCACCACCGTCCCGCCCGAGCGCTGGGACCCCGCGCTGTACTTCGACGCCGACCGCGACGCGCCGGACAAGACCTACACCACGATCGGCGGCTTCCTGGAGGGCTTCACCTTCGAGCCCAAGCGCTTCCGCATCCCTCCCCGGGTGGCCGCCCAGGTCGACCCCGTGCAGCAGATCACGCTCACGGCCGTCGCCAACGCCCTCGCGGACGCGGGGCTCCAGGTGGACAAGCGCGACAAGCAGGGTCGCCCCTTCGACCGCGAGCGCTGCGCGGTCATCCTCGGCAACAGCCTGGGTGGCGAGGTCTCCGACCAGTACGCCATGCGCCTGGCCTGGCCGGAGGTCGAGCGGCAGCTCGAGGCGAGCCCCACCTTCGCCGTGCTCGGGGCCGACCAGCGCACCCGCGTGCTCGCCGAGCTCCGCGAGCGCTTCCTGGCCGACCTGCCCGTCATCGACGAGGACTCGATGCCGGGCGAGCTCGCCAACGTCATCGCGGGCCGGATCACCAACGCGTTCGACCTCGGCGGCGCGAACTACACGGTGGACGCCGCGTGCGCGTCGTCCATGGCCGCGATCGACAACGCCTGCAAGGCCCTGCAGAACGGCGATGCGGACATCGCCATCACGGGTGGTGCCGACCGCTCGATGAACATCGCGACGTACGTGAAGTTCTGCAAGATCGGGGCGCTGTCGCCCGACCACAGCTCCCCGTTCGACGACAGCGCCAACGGCTTCGTCATGGGTGAGGGGGCCGGCATCCTGGTCCTCCGGCGCTACGAGGACGCCATCGCCGCAGGCGATCGCATCTACGCCGTCATCCGCGGCGTGGGCGCCAGCAGCGACGGCCAGGGCAAGGGCATCACCGCGCCGAACATCAACGGCCAGATCCGCGCGCTGGAGCGGGCCTACGAGGCCGCCGGCCTGAAGCCCTGGGAGGTCGATCTCGTCGAGGCCCACGGCACGAGCACCGTGGTGGGCGACAAGGTCGAGGTCGAGGCCCTCACGCAGGTCATCGGCGCCGGCCACCGCGAGCGCAGCGGTCCCATCCGCATCGGCTCCGTGAAGTCGATGATCGGGCACCTCAAGTCGGCCGCGGGTGCGGCGAGCTGCATCAAGACCGCCCTCGCGCTGCACCACGGCGTGTTCCCGCCGTCCATCAACTTCCGCACGAGCCGCTCCGGCATCCCGTTCGACACCGTGCCCCTCCAGGTGCAGACGAAGGCCGAGCCGTGGCCGGCTCCCCCGGACGGCCTCCGCAAGGCGGGGATCAGCGCCTTCGGCTTCGGTGGCACCAACTTCCACGTGGTGCTCGAGGCCTTTGCGGGTCAGGACCTCCCGAGGAGCGTGCCCGCAGCACCTCCCGAGCGCCAGGCTCCGGCGCCCCGGGTCGCGCCTCCGGCACCGCAGCGTCCCACCCCCAGCCCCGTCGTGCGGGCCGCCCTCACCACCACCCCCGTCCCCGCGGGTATCTGGGCGACGTCCGGCGCCACGCGCGAGGAGCTCGTGGAGCGCCTGGAGGCCCTCCAGCGCGGGGAGACCGTGCCCTTCGAGCCCGCGTCGCCGATGCGGATCGCGGCCGCCTGGACCGACGCCGACGAGAAGGTCGAGCAGCTCGAGCGGGCCATCAAGACCCTGAAGAAGGGCAGCAACCCCGACATGCTCCGCGGCCGCGGCATCCACGTGGAAGAGGGCCCGGTGGACGGGAAGCTCGCGCTCCTCTTCACCGGCCAGGGCAGCCAGTACGCCGACATGGGCATGGACCTCGCGGCCTGCTTCCCCATCGTCGCCGAGACCTTCGCGGAGGCGGACCGCATCGTGGCCCCCACGCTGGGCCGCGGCATCACGGACTTCATCCGGCTCGCCGAGGGCGAGGATCGCGCGGAGAAGGAGTCCGTCCTCAAGCGCACCGAGTACAGCCAGCCCGCCACGCTGACCCTCGACGTCGCCATCCTGCGCCTCCTGGCCTCCTTCGGCATCCAGCCCGACATGGTCGCGGGCCACTCCCTCGGCGAGTACGGCGCGGCCGTCGCGGCGGGCGTGCTCACCTTCGAGCAGGCCCTCCTGGCCGTCTCCGCCCGCGGGCGCGAGATGGCGAGCATCAAGCTCGACGACCCCGGCAAGATGGCCGGGGTGGCCACCAGCACCGCGGTCGTCGAAGAGGTGCTCGCGGAGGTCGACGGCTACGTCATCGCGGCGAACAAGAACTGCCCGAGCCAGACGGTCATCGCCGGCGCCTCGGACGCCGTGGACGAGGCCGTGGAGCGCTTCCGCGCCCGTGGCATCACGGTGCACCCGCTGCCCGTGAGCCACGCGTTCCACTCGCGCATCGTCGCGCCCGCCAGCGAGCCGCTGAAGGGCGTGCTCACGCGGCTCGGGCCCAAGGCGCCCATGCGCCCGATCACCACGAACGTCACGGGCGACTGGTACCCCACCGACCCCGACGCCATCGTCCAGCTCCTCGCCGAGCAGATCTGGAGCCCCGTGGAGTGGGTCGCCCAGATGGAGCGGATGTACGAGGAGGGCGCCCGCCTGTTCGTGGAGTGCGGGCCCAAGCGCGCCCTCGCGGGCTTCGCGGTGGCCATCCTGAAGCGCCGTCCGCACCGCGCCATCTACACCAACCACCCGAAGCACGGGGGCCTGAAGTCCTTCCTGGACGCCCTCGCCGCCCTCGTGGCCGCCGGGTTGCCGGTGCGCGCGGAGCCCGGCGAGGTCGACCTCTTCGCGAAGGGCGAGGCCCGCCGGTCCACGTCCGCCGCCATCACGGCCGCTGCGGCCGCCGAGGCCCCCGCGGCACCGGCGCCCGCGGCCGCCGCACCCGGAGACGTCACCGACGCCATCCTCCAGATCGTCGCCCGCCAGACCGGGTACGGCGTGGACGAGCTCGACCTCGACTACGAGCTCGAGGCCGACCTCGGCATCGACACCGTGAAGCAGGCGGAGGTCTTCGCCGCCGTCCGCGACACCTTCCAGCTCCCCGAGGACGCGTCGTTCGACCCCTCGGCCCACCGCACGCTCCAGAGCCTGGTGGACTGGGCGGCCCAGCGCATGGGCGTGGCGAGCTACGCGGCCCCCGCGCGGCCCGCGCGCCAGGAGCCCTCGACAGCCCCTGCGACGCCCGCCCCCACCGGCGGCACGCCGCTCATCGATCCCTCTGCCGTCACGGCCTTCCTGGAGGCCGCCGCCGAGGCCGGCCTGTCCGGCGCGGGCCCCGAGGCCTTCGCCCACGCGCTGCTCCCCGCCGTGCAGGGCCTGCTCTCCGCCGCCTGGGAGGCGCACCAGATGAACCTCGCACCGTTCACCCGCCAGCTCCACGAGGTCGTCTGCTCCGGCGCCAGCATCGGGCTGCCCGGCGGCGACGCGGTCTTCAGCGACGCCAACCTGGTCTCGATCCTCCGCGGCGAGAACCACATCGACTCGGTCGCCGCGAAGAGCCGCCAGTTCCTCGAGAAGGGCATCGTGCGCCTCGTGAAGGACCCCACCACCGGCCAGGGCACCTTCGTCCCCGTGGAGGACCCCGAGCACGTCATCCGGCTCGCGGGCATCCGGAAGCACTTCGACCTCGGCGAGTGGGGCCTGGACGCCAACCAGACCCGCGCCTTCGACATCACCACGCAGCTCGCCATCGCCGCGGGTCTCGAGGCCCTGCGCGACGCCGGGATCCCGCTCGTGCGCGCCACCCGTCTGTCCGCGTCCGGGAAGGTGGTCCCCGGGCCCTGGCAGCTCCCGACGTCCCTCCAGGACGGCACGGGCGTCATCTTCGCGAGCGCCTTCCCGGGCTACGACCAGCTCGTCGACAAGCTCGGCACCAACGGCTCCGACGGCGAGGGCAGCTTCGACCGCCGCTTCCTGTTCCAGATCCTGGCCATGGGCCACAGCCAGTTCGCCCAGCTCATCGGGGCCCGCGGCCCCAACACCGCGGTGAACGCGGCCTGCGCCTCCACCACCCAGGCCGTCGCCATCGCGGAGGACTGGATCCGGCTCGGCCGTTGCGAGCGCGTCCTCGTCATCGGCGCGGACGACGTCACCAGCGACCAGCTCCTCCCGTGGATCGGCAGCGGCTTCATGGCCGCGGGTGCCGCCACGTCGACCGCGGTGGTCGAGGAGGCCGCCCTCCCCTTCGATCGCCGTCGCCACGGGCTGATCCTCGGCATGGGGGCCGTCGGCCTCGTCGTGGAGCGCGCCGACCTCCCGCCCAAGCGCGGTGTCCGGCCCCTCGCGACCCTGGTGGCCTCGCGCATCGTGAACAGCGCCTTCCACGGCACCCGCCTCGACGTCCGCCACATCGCGTCCGTGATGAAGGACATGGTCGCGGACGCCTGCCGCACCGAGCGCACCACGCCGGACGCCATGGCGCGGTCGGCCTTCTTCATGAGCCACGAGACCTACACGCCCGCGCGTGGGGGCTCCGCGGCCGCCGAGATCGAGTCGCTGCGCGAGGCCTTCGGGCCCAGCAGCCGGTTCATCACGATCGCCAACACCAAGGGCTTCACGGGCCACGCGATGGGTGCCGGCATCGAGGACGGCGTGGCGGTGAAGTCGCTGCAGTACGGGATCGTGCCGCCTCTCGCGAACCTCCGCGAGCCGGACCCCGAGCTCGGCGACCTGCAGCTCTCCACCGGTGTGATCGGCGACTTCCGCTACGCGGTGCGCCTGGCGGCCGGGTTCGGCTCCCAGCTGGCCCTCTCGATCTGGCGTCGCGAGGCGAAGGGCGACGACCGCATCGGCGACCGCACGGCCCGCGCGGCCTGGCTGCGCGACGTGCTCGACGCCCCGGCGGCCGAGGAGTTCGTGGAGCACCGCACCCTGCGCGTGCGCGCCGCGTCCTCCGACACCCTGCTCGACATCCGTCCCGACCCCACGCCCGCCGCCCTCACCGACCGCGACTTCGTGCGTCCGGACACGGCGACCGCACCGGTGGTGGCTCCGGTCGCACCGGTCCCCGTCGCGGCGCCGACTCCCGTCGCCGCACCGGCTCCCGTCGCCGCACCGGCTCCCGTCGCTGCACCGGCCAGGGCCGCATCCGCGGCGCCAGACGGAGCCGTGCTGGACGTGCTCATCGCGATCGTCGCCGAGAAGACCGGCTACGCGACGGACGAGCTCGAGCCCGACTTCGAGCTCGAGGCCGACCTCGGCATCGACACCGTGAAGCAGGCCGAGGTCCTCTCCGAGCTGCGCGAGCGCTTCGGGTTCGAGAACGACGACGACTTCCGCCTGTCCGACGTGCCCACCATCGAGGCCCTCGGCGACTACCTGGAGCGCAAGGTGGGCAGCGCCCCGTCGCCCACGCCGCCGCCGACCCCCACGCGCCCCACCCAGCCGCCCGCCCCCGTGCGCGCGGCCGTCCCGGAGGTCCCCGCCGTGGAGGCGCCGCCCGTGCCGGCCCACAAGGCGCCCCGGGCCGAGGACGTGTACGGCGGTGACGAGCGACCCGGTGTGGGCTCCGCTCGAGGGCTCCCGGACAGCTTCCGGATCCGCCGGCCCATCCTCGTCGACCGGCCGTCCACGCCGCCCGAGCAGACCCTGCTCGACGTCCGCGTGCTCGTCCTCGGCGAAGGCCCGACCGCGTACGCCGTGCGCCAGGAGATCGCGCTGCGGTCCGGTGCGACCGAGGGGCCCTACAACGCCGTCGTCGACGTGTCCGACGACCCGCTGGTCGCCTTCCGTCAGGCCCGGTTCCTCGACCGCGACCGACCCACCCGCTGGATCACCGTCACCCGCATGGGTGGCCTCGAGCCGGCCGATCCCGATCGCGCCTGGAGCGACGGCGCGCGTGCCGGGTTCACCAAGGCCCTGGGCCGCGAGTGGGACGGGTGCGATGCGAAGGTCCTCGACGTCGCGCCGGAGGAGGGCGACCTCGAGGTGGCCACCGCGGTCTGTGACGAGCTCCGCGGCGAGGCGAGCGCGGAGGTGTTCCTGAAGTCCGGTCGTCGCCGGCTCATCCGCTACCGGACCGAGCCCGTGCCGAGCCGGGCCTCCCTCACGGGCAACCCCGTGGTGCTGATCACGGGTGGCGCACGCGGGATCTGCGCGCGCATCGCCCGCGAGATCGCGACGCGGGGTCCCTGCCGGCTCATCCTCGTCGGGCGCTCCCCGGTGCCCGAGCGCGCCTGGGACCTCGAGATGGAGAAGGCCCGCGTGAAGGCGGACCTCACGCTCCGCGGCGAGCGCGCCACGCCCGCCCGGATCGAGGCCGAGCTCGGCCCGATGCGCCGCGCGAACGAGTCGGTGGAGACCCTCCGCGATCTGCGCGCCCACCCGGGCGTGGAGGTGGAGTACCGCGCCGTCGACCTCGCCGATCCCACGGCCGCCGCGGAGCTCGGCCGCGCCGTGCTCGGCGCCCACGGGACCGTGGACATGTGCATCCACGGGGCGGGCGTCGAGGAGAGCCGCCTGCTCGCCCAGAAGGACGAGGTCGCCTGGCACCGGGTGTTCGACGGCAAGGCCCTCGGAGGGCGCGCGCTCATCGACGTGCTCCCCGAGACCACGCTGTTCGTGAGCATGGGCTCGGTGGCCGGGCGGTACGGCAACCCCGGCCAGGTGGACTACGCGGCCGCCAACGACGCCATGGCCCGCCGCTGCCTGGCCCACCCGAACGCCCTCCACATCGACTGGACCGCCTGGGACGACGTGGGGATGGCGGCCGACTCCGCGATGCGCCGCATCCTGACGGAGCGCGGGGTGGACCTCCTGCCGGCCGACGCCGGTGCCGCCCTGCTCGTGGACCTCATGGGGTCGGACCTGCGCGGCGAGCTCGTCGTGGCCGGGCGTCTCGGCGACTTCCAGGGCGACGCGGGGCACCCGCTCCTCGACCGCATGGAGCTCGACGGTGATGTGGCCCGCGCCTACCGCGAGCTGTCGACCACGAGCGACCCCTGGATCCTCGACCACGCCATCGACGGCGTGCCCGTGCTCCCGGGGGTCATCGGGCTGGAGCTCATGACCGCGGTGGCCACGGCCGTCCGTCCCGAGGCCACCTACATCGGGGTCCGCGACGTCCGCTTCGAGGCGCCCGTGAAGATCCACGGCGAGCAGTCCGTGCTCATCGTGGTGGAGGCCGAGCCCGCCGGGCCCTCCGAGGTGCGCACGCGCCTCATCGCCGTCCGCACGCTCCGCACGGGACGCGTCCAGCGCCAGGAGCACTTCAGCGCCGTGGTGCAGCTCGGGCTCGCTCCCGAGCTCGACCCCCTTCCGAGCGCCTTCCTGCCCGACGAGACCATCCTGCGGGAGGCCGTGTACGAGCGGTTCTTCCACGGCCCGATCTTCCAGGTCCTCCGGAGCGTGTTCGGCGTGAGCGCCGACGGGCTCATCGCGGAGGCCGAGGTGGAGCCCGAGAACATCGCGCAGCACCTGCTCACGGCCCCCCTCGTCCTCGAGGCGGCCTTCCAGAGCGCCGGGCTGCACCAGATGATCACGGAGCACACGATGGGGCTGCCGATGGGCATCGAGGAGGTCCGGTTCATCCAGCCGCCGGACCCGCTCACGCCCTTCAGCGTGACCGTGCGCCGCCGGGGGAACGCCTACGACATCGACGTGGACGGCCTCCAGGCCCCCCTGATGCGCGTGCGCGGCTACACGATGGCCGAGAAGGGCCCACTGCCGCCCGAGAAGCGGTTCCCGGAGCCCCAGGAGGACCGTCCGGTCGCCTTCCCGCCCGTGCTGGCCCAGGCCTCGGGCGCGGGGTTCATGGCGCAGGTCGCGCGGGCCGACGCCACCGACGACGTGCCCGCCTACCTCACCTACGACGAGCGCCTCGAGCTCACCCAGCGCGGCACGCTGAAGCGCCAGGCCGATCGCATCGCGGGTCGGGTGGCCGCCAAGCGCGCCCTGTCGGCCCTCACCGGCGTCGACCCCCTCGACATCCGCGTGCTCACGGCCCCGTCGGGTGAGCCCATCGCACGGGTCCCCGGCGAGCGCGACGTCCGGGTGAGCGTGTCCCACCGCGACGGCCACGCCGTGGCGGTGGCCGTGCGGGGTGCGAGGGTGGGCATCGACCTCGAAGGGGTGGAGCCGCGGTCGGAGAGCTTCACGAGCCAGTGGCTCTCGGACGGCGAGCGGGCGCTGGCGGGCGAGGACGCCGTGCGCACGAACCTCGTGTGGAGCGCCAAGGAGGCCGTCCTGAAGGCCCTGGGCACGGGCATGGCGATCGCCCCGCGGTTCGTCCAGGTCACGGCGCTGGGCGACGGCACGGTGGACATCGCGCTCGAAGGCCCCGCCCTCGACCGCCATCGCGAGCTCGGCGGCGGTGAGCTGCTCGTGCGCTGGGAGCGCGTGGGCCCCGAGGTCTGCGTGCAGGCCGACCTGGCCGCCTGACCTACCGCGGCAGCTCGAAGGCCGCGCGGGCACCGGATCTGGCGAGCTGCCCAGACGGGTACCTCCGCGCGACCAGGTCTCGCTCGAAGAGCTCCGGGCAGCGGGCCTCGAAGGCCGGCCACGGCTCGTCTGCCCGGTAGCGCTCGGCCACCAGGAGCACCCACGCCCACGTGAGCGTGGCGTGGTACTTCCCCGGCGGAGCCAGGGCCCGGAGGGCCGCGGGAACGACGTCGAGGGCGTGGAGCACGCCGCCGGTGGCCACGGCGTCCCAGGCCATCCGGACGTGCGCGCGATGGTCGGGTGTCATGGGCCCTCCACCAGGCGGTGGGCGTCCCGGTGCGTGAGCTCCAGGCCGTAGACCCGCTTGAGGTCCGCGATGGCCGCGAGGGTCGTCTCGCCGAAGGGGCTCGGCTGCCCATCCAGCGCGTGCAGAACGATCCCCTCCAGCAGGTCGCCGAGCGACAGCTCGGTGTACTCGGCCAGCCCCTTGAGCACCTTCACCAGGTTCTTCTCCATCCGGACGCCCGTCTGGACACGCTCCACGACCTTCGCCATGCTCTCTCCTGTACCTTGGTACATTGGTACCAAGATCACGGACAGGCGGCAAGCGGGGCCGAGCGGCTCCCCCCTACTCCCGGCTCTTCCGCCGGTCGCGTCGTGAGGGCCGGCTCCCCGACAGCCGCTTCTGGCGTCGGGCCTCCTCGCGACCCGCCGTGCCGCGGAGGGGTTCCGCGGGCTCCATGCGACGGAGGCCCTGCGCGACGACGTCCGCGGCCTCCAGCCCCGCGACAGCCTCGACGTAGCCGGCCCGATCGAAGGTCTCCGAGCGATCGAGCATGCCCGCCATGTGCACGAGGAGCACGCGCATCAGCCCGTGGATCGCGGCGTGGCGGGTGAGCCCCGCCTCACACAGCCGCGCCAGGGCCGCCGCGACCTCCGGCGGCTCGGCGGCGGCGATCTGGGTCTCCACAACACCGTGGAGCGCCGCGTGCATGACGTGGTTCACGTCCGCCTTGTGCAGCGCGTCGTCCTCGCGCCCCCGGTGCCCCGCGAGCATGCGCTCCATGCGCTCGGATTCCTCGAGCGCGAGCCATGCCGCGGGGTCCGGAGCGACGTCCGGGTCGTGGACCTCGCTCACATGGGCGGCGGGGGCGGCGGGCCGGCAGACAGCTTGCCGGCGATCTCGGGCACGTCCTGCGCGAGCTTCCAGCCGTCCCAGCCCTGCTGCCAGACGTGGTGCTTGCCGGAGGGGTCGCCCTTCACGGCGGCCACGACCTGGTCGAGCCCCATCTCCCCGCTGCCGCCGGACCCGTTGTAGTGGTACGACGCGGCCGCCGGGAACGGCGGGGGTGCGGCGACCGGCGGCGGGAGGCGGCTCATGACCTCGGGGACCTCCTTCACGCTCTTCCAGCCCGGCCAGCCCTGCATCCACACGTTGTGTGCGCCGTTGCGGTCCGCGGACACGATGGCCACGAGCTCGTCGAGGCTCTTCTGCCCCTGACCGGCGGGACCCGAGTAGTGGAAGGTGGCCGCGGGCGGCGGCGGAGGCGGGCCGGGCGGCATGCCGCCCTGCATCCCGGTCTGGGGGTTGAACTGGCCCCCCCCACCGAACGCGTTGCCCATGGTGTTGCCCATCATGTTGCCCATGCCGAACCCGACGCCCATCCCGATGCCGGCGCCGCCGAGCCCGGTGTTCGCGGCCGCGGTCTTGATGGACTCGGCCGCCTGGAGCTGGGTGTAGGCGTTGAGGTCGCCGAGCACGCCCATCTTGGAACGCTCGTCGAGCGCCTTCTCCACGGCCTCCGGCAGGCTGATGCTCTGGATCGTGAAGTCGGTGAGCGAGATGCCGTACGACGACTGCATGGTGGGCGTGATCGAGGTGGCGAGCTGGTCGCCCATCTCGAGGTAGTTCGCCGCGAGATCGAGGATCGGGATCTTCGCCTTGCCCACCGCGGAGGCGAAGCCGGCCACGAGCTTCTTCTTGAGCTGCCCGTTGATCTCGTCGGTGGTGAACAGGCCATCGGTGCCGACGATCTGGCGGAGGAACTCGGCGGGGTCCGTGATCCGGTAGCTGAACACGCCGTAGGCGCGGATGCGCACGGGCCCGAACTCCGCGTCGCGCAGCATGATCGGGGTGGCCGTGCCCCAGCCGTTGTCCGTGAACTGGCGCGTGCTCACGAAGTAGATGTCGCCCTTGTACGGGTACTGCAGCGCGTACGCGATCGACTTGAAGAAGCTCGTGATCGGCGTGTTCCGCGTGTCGAGCGTGTAGGTGCCCGGCCCGAACACGTCGGAGAGGCGACCCTCGGACACGAAGACGGCCGCCTGGCCCTCGCGCACCACGAGCTTGGAGTTGTCGGTGATGGCCTGGTTGAACACCGGGAAGCGCCAGACGAGCGTGTCGTTCGTGTTGTCCAACCACTCGATCACGTCGAGGAACTGCGCCCCGGCATGCTGCTTGAGAGTGCTCCAAAGACCCATGTCACCTCCGAACGCGTGGACCGCGGCACCTGACGTGCGCACGCGAGACCCCGCCGAAAAGGGGTACCCCCACCGCAGGAGCACATTAGACCAAGCTGTCTCCGGAGGTCGAGGGGCCACGTGGAAGCGCTCAACCAGCTCGCCGAACGCCGCTCCCCCGCGGTGTGGCTGGCGATCGGGCTCGGGGGGACCGCGATCCTCGCCGGCTCCACGGTCGTGCTCGTGGGGGCCGCGGACGTCGTGGCCCTCGTGGGGGCCGTGCTGTCCGGCCTCGCGGGCTGCGGGGCGGCCTGGAGGAGCCGTGGGCTGGCGCGTCTCCCCCTGGTGCTCGCGCCCGTCGCGGCCCGGTCGGAGGGGCCCCTCGGTGCGGACGTCACGCTGCGCGGCCAGCTCGGGCGTGGCCGGCGGGTGGACCACCTCGAGGTCGAGGTCACCGTCGACGGGCGGCCTGCGGAGGCCCTGGTCTTCGCGGGACCCCTCGTGGGGCCCTTCCAGATCCTGGTGCCCGGTACCCCCGACGAAGTCCGGGTCACCGTGCGCGCCACGGAGGGGGCCACCGTGCACGCCGCGAGCGCGAGCTATGCGGGTGACACCATCACCGCCGGACGCTTCGCGGCTCCCGTGGAGCGCGTCGGGGATCGAATCGCGCTCCGCCCCGGTCGCTGGAGCGAAGTGGATCGCGCCGCGCCGATGTAGGATGGGGCGATGACCGTCCTCCCGTCCCTCCTGCTGGCGTGCAGGGGCCCCGCCGTCGAGCCCATCCCGTCCCCCGCGGTCTGGCGCGACGCCGGAGCCCCCGCGGACATCCAGGTGCTCGGGGCCACCGGCCCGGACGCCGTCTCCGTCTGGGTACGCCGCGTGAGCGCGGACGGCACCACCGTCTCGGGTGACGACATCGACGTCCTCGTGAACGGCGCCCCGACCTCCGTGGCGGTCGCCGCCGACGGATATGGCCGATTCACCCTCGCGCAGCCCGGTGTGGCGGCCCTCGTCGCGGGAGACAGCACGTCCCGGGCGGAGGTCTGGCCCACCGCGTGGCCGGGTCTCCCCCTGCCCGAGGCGTGGCTCTCCGAGGCCATGCCCATCGCACCGGAGCTCGACCTCGTCGGAGGGGGCACCGGCCTGCTCGCCATCGACGGCGGCGCCCTGTGGTGGTTCGATCGCCGGGGCTACGCCCACACGGTCCTCGCCCCCGAGAGCCCCGTGCTCGGCGCGTCCTCCGGGAACCTCGACGAGGACGGCATCCTGGACGCCGTCGCGTGGACCGCCACCACCGTCTGGTTGCTCCGCGGCCGCCCGGATGGGGGCATGTCCGAGGTCGGCAGCCTGGTGTCCACCAACCGCACCACCGTCGCCGCCGCCATCGGCGACCCCAACGACGACGGGGTGGCGGACGTGACGGTGGTGTGGGCGGGCGGCCCGCGGGCCGGTCAGCTCGACGTCTGGGCGGGCGACGGCTCCCTCGGCTACACGCCCATGCCGAACCGCTGGCTCGTCGACACCCCGGTGGGCGTCGCCGTCGGCCCCTCCGAGGAGGGCGAGGCCGACGAGATCACCGTCCTCACGGACGACGGCAACTGGAACCGCTTCTACGACTGGCGTGGCGAGTACGCCCGTGCCGGCCCGTCCCTGCTGCTCGATCTGCCCGTCGGCTCCGTGCACGACGTCGGCGACCTGCTCGGCGATGGCGGTCACGAGCTGCTCGCGATGTCCCCGTGGGAGTCCGGCACGCCGCGCCAGGTCAAGGTGATGGACCTGCAGGACGGCGCACGCATCGTCACGCTCGAGCGCGGGGCGGCACGGGTGTTCGTCCACGACCTCGACCGCGACGGCTTCGACGACCTCGTCTTCGCGGGCGAGCAGGGCGACGTCGTGTGGACCCACCACGTGGGCGAGCCCGAGGACCTCTCGTCGTCGACCCTCATGGGCGACGGCTTCTTCGGCGGTGGCCCCGTGGGCGCACGGCCGGCGGGCGACCTCGTCGTGGCGGGCCCGGACATCTGGGCCTGGCTCGACCCCGTGCTCACGGGTCCGGGCACCCTGGAGCTCGCAGCGGGGTCCCTGGAGCCCTTCGGGATCGTCGTGCGCGACGGCCGGTTCGGCATGATCCACGACCTCACGGGTCCGCTCGTGGTGGGGGTCCCCACCACCCTCGACCAGCTCCGCGTCTGGTCCCGGGCGAACGGCACCTTCGCGGCGGTCGGCACGCTCGTGTTGCCCAGCCCCATGACCTTCGTGGACCTCGCCGTGTGCGACGACCGGGCCTTCGTGCTGCTCGCCGACCAGGTCCTCGCCGTGGACCTGACGGATCCCACCACCCCGAGCCTCGTGGGCTCCACGCCCTCCACCGGGTCTGCCGTGGTCTGCGGCGCCGGGCCGGCGGGCGCCCGGGCAGCGGTCCGGGAGGGCGAGACCCTCCACTACCTCGACGCCGACGGCGCGGAGACCGGGTCGCAGCTCTACCCGGGACTCGAGGGGTTCTCGCTGGCCGAGGGCGCCGCCCACACGTGCACGGACCCCGGATGCTCCGTGCTGGTGGGGCCCTTCGGGCCGGGTGCCAGCGGCGTGCCCGTGGTGGCCGGTCCCCTGGAGCTCACGGTCGACGGCGTGCCGCTGCCGGGCGACGGGGTGCCCACCCTCGCCGACGTCGATCGGGACGGCCGGGTGGATCTGGTGCTCCACGATGCCGGGAGGATCGTGATCCACCGCTTCACCGAGAGTGGCTTCGCTCCGCCCCGCGTGTGGTGGAGCCGCCAGGGTCTCGAGGGGCCCGTGCGCTTCGGAGACCTCGACGGAGACGGCGTGGACGAGCTGTTCGTCGTCCAGGCCGAGACCGGCCGACTGCTCCTCTCGCCCGTCGTGGTGCCCACGCCACCCACAGACACCGGCGACACGGCGGACACAGGCGGTTAACAGCCGCGGAGTCCGCGCCACGCACGGTTCGGGTTGACCTCACCCGACCCGACGCCCTATAAGGCATCGTTCCGCTCCCGGTCCCGCGCCGGAGCCAGGAGATCCCGAGATGACCCGCATCGCGCCCGTCCTGCTCCTCACCCTCGCTGCCTGCACCCCGCACTCGGCCACGCTCACCGATGCGCGGCTCGTGGGCTGGCTCGGCCAGGAGACGTCCTTCACGCTCTACCAGGACTACGTGGACTTCAGCGACCCCGGCTTCACCGACACGTGGACCATCGACTGCCGCCTCCTCGAAGAGGCCGACGAGGGCCTGCGCATCGAGGGCGGTCTCGACATCTGCGACGACGGCAGCCGGTTCGGCGAGTTCGCCGAGGGCGAGACCTGGCTCAACACCGCCGCGTGGCAGGGCTTCGCGATGGACCTCGACAAGCCCTGGCGGGCGGAGGCCATCTACACCACCGAAGGCGACCTGCACGTCGGGTTCCATCACCGTATCCCCGGCAGCAACCAGGACTTCCGGTTCTTCTTCGTGATCGACCCCGACTTCAGCCCCACCGAGTGCGTGGGCACGGGCGACAACGTCACGGCCCAGCCGATCGACGGCACGCCGTGGGTCGATGCCTGGTCGGACGTCTGGGCGGACCTCGGCAACCAGGACCTCCCGCCGTTCCTGACCGCTGCGGTGAACGACTTCCCGGACGGCCGGCTGCACCTGCTGAACGCCCGGTCCTACCAGCTCGACCAGGACAACCTGAACAACCCGAACCTCAACCGCTGGACGCTGCCCGAGGACTGGGCGAGCGGCTTCGCGCACGGCACGTTCACGGTCGAGGACATGCACTCCCGCCCGAGCTTCTTCGCGCCGGCGTTCGCCTACCTCGCGGTCGACTCGGACGACTTCAGCAACTGGCCGGACCCCTCCGACGTCTGGTACGGCAACCCCGGTCCGCAGGCCGCGGCGGCAGAGCAGCACGCCCTCTGGGCCACGCAGGACATGAACCATGCCCTGCCGTCCGGCGTGACCATCGACTACCGGCCGATCCACATCGACAATGCGTGGCGTGAGATCGACGGCGAGCCCGGTGGCCTCGATGCCTGGCAGCAGCTGGACTACTCGTGGGTCGTGATCTCCTCGGACAGCGACCCCACCCCCGGTGGGGAGGTCAGGGGCGCGTTCAGCATCCTCATGGACCCCGACGACAGCTCCAGCCGCTGGGTCGTCCAGGGCCGCTTCGAGGTGCCGCGCGTGCGCAAGGAGAAGTGGGGCGGTGTGGACCTCCGGGCCAAGACCGCCGAGGCCAACGGCCTGAACCTCTGCCTGGCCGGCAGCCCCACCGACGACGGCACGCCCGAGCAGTAGGCCTCAGGCGCGCTGGAGCCGGATCACCCACTTCAGCGATGTGGGTGTGGTCGGCGTGCCCTCGAAGTCCTCGGCCTCCTGGACCACACGGAGGCCGACCTTCGCGAAGATCGCCTCCAGCTCGTCGCGCTCGAACATCCGCAGCGCGAGGTGCGCGCGCTCCAGCGTGCCGTTCCGGTGCTTGTACGTGTACACGACGTGGTGCGTGCGGCTCGCTTCGTCCCACCAGCCCTGCTCCCAGGTGTGGAGCGGCAGGCCGGACCGCGGGTCCTTGAAGATCCGGTGCTCGTAGGTCTTGCTCGGATCGCGGTCGTAGAGCTGCCGGTCCGGCAGGTACACGTCGAGGGCCACGGTGCCCCCGGGCGCCAGACGGGACACGGCTCCCGCCAGGGTGCGCTCGACGTCCCGCTCGTCGCGGCAGTGGTGGAGGGCGTTGAACGGCCAGATGATCAGCGTGTAGTCGGTGCGCAGGTGGTCGGGCAGCTCACGGAAGTCCGCCTCGTAGAACCGCACGCGGCCCTGCTGGGTGGCGTCCAGCGCGGCGACCTTGAGCCTCAGCCCCTCCAGCATGGTGCGCGCGAGGTCCACCCCGTCCACCCGGGCGCCCATGCGGATCATCGGGAGCGTCAGCCGGCCCGTTCCACACCCGAGCTCCAGGATGGGCCCGCCCGCGCCGATCGCGAGGCGCTGGTAGTACGTGATGTCCTCGGTGTGGTCGGCGTACTCGAGGTCGTAGAGCGCGGGATCCGCGTACGGGTCGTCTTCGGTCATGGCGGCAGCATACACATGGCGGGGGTTAGGGGGCGCGGATGCCAGCCGACACCCCCACGCCCAGTCTGCCCCTCACCGGGGAGACCCTCGACCTCGACGCGATCTGCGCCGTGGCCCGCGGCCATCGCGCCGTGCACCTCGCACCGGACGCGCGCGAGCGCATGTCCACGAGCCGCTCCTGGGTGCGCTCGACCGTGGAGGGAGGCTCGGAGCTCTCCGTCTACGGCGTGAACACCGGGTACGGGTCCCTCGCGCGGGTGCGCATCGACAACGCCCACATCGCCGAGCTCTCCTGGAACCTGATCCGCAGCCACGCCGCGGGGGTCGGGCCCGAGGTGGACGGGGACGTCGTGCGGGCCATGATGCTCCTCCGGGCGAACGCGCTCGCCAAGGGCGTCTCGGGCGTGCGTCCGGACCTCGTGGACACCCTGGCGGAGATGCTGAACCGCGGGGTCACGCCGGTCGTGCCGGCCCGCGGGAGCTGCGGCTCGTCCGGCGACCTGGCACCCCTCTCCCACCTCGGGCTGGTCGTCTACACCGGTCCCGGCGGGCCCGTGGAGCGCGAGTCCGGAGAAGCGTGGTTCGACTCCGAGCGGCTCACCGGTGCGGAGGCCATGCGGCGCGCAGGCATCGCCCAGCTCGTCCCGGCGCCCAAGGAGGGCCTCGGGATGATCAACGGGGCCCAGCTCACCTGCGCGTACGCCGCCCTGGCCGTCGCGGACGCCGCCCGCCTCGTGCTCACCGCCGAGATCGTGGCCGCGATGAGCATCGAGGCCCTGCTCGGTGTCACCCGGGCCTTCCATCCCGGCGTGCATGCGCTGCGTCCCTACCGCGGGGCCCGCAGCTCCGCAGCCAACCTGGCGGCCCTCCTGGCCGGGTCGAGCCTGGTGGACTCCGTGCCCGACAAGGTCCAGGACGCCTACAGCCTGCGCTGCAGCCCCGTGGTGATGGGCGCGGTGCGCGATGGGGTGCGCTTCGCCGCCGAGCAGGTGGGCGTCGAGGTGAACAGCGTCACCGACAACCCCGTGATCCTCGTGGACGCCGAGGGTGAGAACAAGGCGTTCTCGGCGGGTCTGTTCCACGGCGAGCCCGTCGGGATGGCCTGCGACCACCTCAAGCTCTGCCTGGTCGAGCTCGGGGCCATCGCCGAGCGCCGGGTCTACCGGCTCACGACGGGCACCCTGTCCGCCCGCCTCCCCCCCGCACTCGCCGAGCTGGAGGGGCCCGGCCTCGGGCTGATGATGCCCCAGGTCTCCGCGGCCGCGCTGGTCGCACACAACCGGCAGCTCGCGTGGCCCGCGACGGCCGACTCCATCCCGACCTGCGAGGACCAGGAGGACCACGTGGCCATGTCCACCACGGCCGCCCGCCGGGCCACGGAGGTCCTGCGGCACACCGAGCAGATCGTGGCCATCGAGCTCCTGGCCGCCGCCAAGGCGCTCTGGGCACGCCTGGAGGCCGGTGAGGACGTCGTGCTCGGGGCGGGCACCGGACCCGCCCTGGCCGCCGTGGAAGCGGCCCTCGGGGGACGCGAGCTGGCCGAGGCGCCCGCCGACGACCTCGTGACCCTCGTGGACCTCGTGGCCTCCGGCGCCCTCGTGGAGGCCGTCCGGCCCACCGTCGCGCTCGAGGGGGTGCTCGCATGACCGCCGTGGTCCTGGACGGGCGTACGCTCTCCCCCGCCGACGTGAGCGCCGTGAGCAAGGGTGCCGTGGTCCAGCTCGACCCCGCTGCTGCCGTGCGGATGCGGGCCTCCGCGGCCCTGGCCGACCCGTCGATCATCCACGCCAAGTGGGCTGCGCTCGTGGGTGGCGATGCGCCCGAGTCCGCCCGCGACGCCATCCGTGCCTTCGTGCTCGGCCACTGCGCGGGCGTCGGCGAGCCCCTGCCGGTCGCCCAGGTACGCGCGATGATGGTCTGTCGGGCCAACGTCCTGGCCAACGGGCTCACGGGCTGCCGTCCCGAGGCCGCCCAGATGCTCGTGGACATGCTGAACGCCGGGGTGGTGCCCGTGGTCCCGCGCGTCGGGGCCGTCGGCGTGGGCGGGAGCATCCCGCTGGCCCACATCGTCCGCGTGATGGCCCGGTACGGCGGTCAGGCCGACACCCCCGCCGGTCGCGTCCCCGCGAGCGAGGCGATGGCCGCGCTCGGACCTTGGGAGCCCACCGAGAAGGAGGGCCTCTCGCTCATCAACGGTCCCACCATGACCGCTGCCATGGGCGCCCTGGCCGTCACCCGCGCGCGCACCCTGCTGGACGCGGCCATCGCGGCCTGCGGGCTGTCCTTCGAGGTGATGCGTGCGGACACCGACTGCCTCGAGGAGGCGCCGCTCCTGGCGCGCAACCACCCGGGCGGGGTCGCGGTGGCCCGGCGTCTGCGGGGGCTGCTCGTGGGGAGCTCGCTCGCGAGCCCGTCCCGCCGTCCCGACCCGTTCTCGGTGCGCTGCGCCCCCCAGAGCCTCGGGGCGGCCCACGACACGCTCCGGTACGTCGAGGAGGTCGTCACGCGCGAGCTGAACGGCGCCATCGACAACCCGCTGGTGTTCGCGGACACCGGCCAGGTCCTGGAGGGGGGCAACTTCCACGGGGCGCCGCTGGCGATGGTCATGGATCACCTGAAGGCCGCCGTCACCCAGCTCGGCGCGATGAGCGAGCGTCGCCTGTTCCGGATGACCTACGGCCGCCTCTCGGGCCTGCCGAGCTTCCTCGTGGAGGGAACGGGCTTCAACAGCGGCCTGATGCTCGCGCAGTACACGGCCGCCAGCCTGGTGTCCGAGTGCAAGGGGCTCTCGCATCCGGCCAGCGTGGACTCCGTGCCCACCATCCAGCACCACGAGGACCACGTTTCCATGGGCCCCCTGGCGGCCGCGGGTGCGCTGCACATCCTCGAGCTCCTCGCGGACGTCGTGGCCATCGAGCTGCTCTGCGCCGCCCAGGGCCTCGACTTCCACCTCGAGGCGGGCGACCGGCCGGCCGAAGGCACGATGGAGATCTACCGTCGCGTGCGCGAGCGGGTGCCCCGCTGGGACGCGGACCGCGTGCTCCACCACGACCTGAAGACCCTCGGACAGGCCGTGCGGGCGGGCGTCTTCGCCTGATCTTCAGGGGTGGAGGCCCAGCCCGAGCGCGATGGAGGCCCCGAGCCCCTGTCGCGTGGCCGCATAGGCCGCGTCGGCCTCCTCGAAGCGCCGCCGCTCCGTGGTGATGCGGTTCGCCGTGCCGGTCACCTCGTACTGGAGCTCCAGGCGGGACTGCGTCGTCGCGGGGTCGGCGGCGGGCGGCAGACGCCCGAGGGACGTGGCCATGGCCGCGCCCAGCGCGTCGGACGCCGCCATGCGCGCGTCCAGATCGCCCGCACCGCGGAGGTCCGAAGCGAGCGACGCGAGCTCCGCGCCGTCCCCGCCCGCGAGCCCCACGAGCTGGGGTGCGAGGGACGCCTGGCGATCCAGGACCACCACCAGGCTCCGCTCGGCCTGGTCTCGCACCCCGCGAGCCGTGTCCATCCGGCTGTCGGCCGCGACGGCGAGCCCGAGCAACCCGAGCAGCCCCAGCGCACCGAGCGCGCCGGTCACACCCGCACCCCGCAGCAGGAGCTGGCGCCGCTCCCCCGCCTCCTGCGCCTCACGGGCCCGGGATGCCGCCTCGGCCTCCTTCTGCGCGGCGACCTTCGCGATGGCCTGATCGACGTACTCGGGCGCGATGTCGAGCTCGCGCGCCACGGCCTGGACCTCCTCGGCCGTGGGCTCGTCCGCCGCGTCGCGCGCCTCGTCCTGGAGCCGGGCAGCGAGGGCGACGATGTCGTCGACGTCCTCGTCCCGCACGTCCGCGCGCTCGAACAGGGTCTCCCGTGTGCCCATCACCGCCTCCGCCCTCGGGGTAACCCCGGTTGACGCCGGCGGACGCCCCTCCCATGATGGACCCATGCTGCTCTGCACCCTCGGCGCGTGGGCGATCCCGGTCGGAGACGTCCCGAACCCCAGGCGCCGCGACGCCTGGATCACCGACCTCGCCGACGTCCTCCCCCCCGACGTGGAGGCCAGCCTGGACGTCCGGCTGGCCGCCATCGAGCGCGACCTCGGCGCCGAGGTGGCCGTCGTCACCGTGCCCTCGGCGGACGGAGAGGTCCCGAAGGCCTATGCCACGGCGCTCTTCAACCGCTGGGGCATCGGGAAGCGCGGTGCGAACAACGGGCTGCTCGTGCTGCTCGTGATGGACGCGAGGCGTCTCGAGATGGAGACCGGCTACGGGCTCGAGCCCGTGCTCCCGGACAGCTGGCTCGGCGGCATGCAGCAGCGCCTCATGGTGCCCGCGTTCAAGGAGGGCCGGTTCGGCGACGGCGTCGTGGCCGGGGTGGAGGCGGTGGACGTCCGCCTGCGCGCATCGCCGGACGCCGTGCGCGAGGGCACCCGGAGCGTGGTCGATCTCCCCACCCCGGGCGGAGGCCGCTGGCCCGTCACCGCCGGCCAGCTCGCGCTCGCAGGTGGTGGCACGCTCGGCCTGTTCGGGCTGGGCGTGGCGGCCCGACGCCGCTGGATCCGCCAGCGCACCTGTCCCACATGCGAGATCTTCATGCCGATGCTCTCGGAGGCCGAGGAGGACGCGCACCTCGACTCCGGACAGCAGAAGGAGGAGGCCATCGGCAGCGTGGACTGGCAGGTGCACGAGTGCCCCCAGTGCCACCACGTGCGGTCGTTCGCGCGAAACCGCTGGTTCTCGGGCTACTCGGCCTGCCCGAAGTGCAAGCGGAGGACGCGGTCCACCAGCACGCGCACCCTCCAGTCGGCCACCCAGTACAGCGGGGGCCTCGAGCAGATCGACGAGAAGTGCGCGAACTGCAGCTACTCGGCGAGCTACACGCGCAGCACGCCACCCCTGCCCCCGCCCAGCTCGGACTCCAGCAGCTCGTCCAGCTCCAGCTACGGTTCGTCCTCGGGCGGCTCTTTCGGCGGGGGCTCCTCGGGAGGCGGCGGAGCCGGCAGCAGCTGGTGAGGTGTCCGTTCTGTCTGTCGCGGCTCACCCCGGACCACCGAGGCAGGACGCGAAGGTGCCGACCCTGCGGCGCGTTCCGGGTGCCCGGGGCCCTCGGCCGCTGCTGCCTGGAGGCCCGCGTGTGGGGCAAGGCGGGCAAGCAGTGCTGCGGCGACTGCAGGTCCATCGTGGCGGGTCCCCTCGAGACGGCGGAGCCTCCCGAGCCGGCGGCGCTGTTCGAGGCGGTCTGGAGCGCACCCGAGGACATGGGGCCCCGACGGGTCCTCGCCGACGCCCTCCTGGAGCGAGAGGACCCCCGTGGTCGCTTCCTGGCCCTCGAGCTCGAAGGTGGACCCGATGCGCACGAGGCGGCCCTGGCGCTCCTCGAGGCCCACGGCAACGCCTGGTACGGCCCCTGGTTCCGCCACTGGGACGCGCTGGTGCACGAGGCCGGGTTCCCCGTCGAGGTCCGGGTGGATCGGGCGATCCGGCGGACGCGGTCGCTGCGGGACGCCCCCATCTGGCCCACCGTCCGGCGGCTCGTCGTGGTGGGCGGACCGCCGGGCGAGGAGGCTGAGGGCCGGTTGGTCCGGCTGCTCGCCGACCCTGCGCTCGCGGCGGTGGAGCGGGTGCCAGGACCCTCCTGAGCGCCATGTGCAGCGCGTCCGCTGGCAGGCTATGCCCGAGGGCCCGACGTGTGATCGGGACAGCCCGACGGCCCTGGAGGAACGCGTGGCCACCACCGAGAGCGCCGAGAACGTCGTCATCCGCTTCGCGGGCGACTCCGGCGACGGAATGCAGCTCGTGGGCGGCCAGTTCACGCGCACCACCGCGCTGTTCGGCAACGACCTCGCCACGTTCCCGGACTTCCCGGCCGAGATCCGCGCGCCCGCAGGCACCCGCGAGGGGGTGAGCGGCTTCCAGATCCACTTCGCCGACCACGACATCTACACGCCCGGCGACGAGACCGATGCGCTGGTGGCGATGAACGCCGCCGCCCTGGTCACGAACCTCGCACGCCTCCGCGAGGGCGCGCTCATCATCGTGAACACCGACGGCTTCGGCCCCGCCGACCTCAGCAAGGCCCGCCTGGACTCCGACCCCCTCGAGGACGCCGCGCTGCTCGCGCCCTTCCGCGTGGTGAAGGCGAGCATCACCACGCTCACGCGCGGTGCTGTCGAGCCCCTCGGGCTGTCCACCAAGGAGGCCGACCGCTGCAAGAACCTCTTCGCGCTCGGCATGGTCTACTGGGTCTACAGCCGCCCGCTGGAGCCCACCGAGGCCTGGCTCGGCGAGAAGTTCTCCAAGAAGGCGCAGATCCTCGAGGCCAACCTCGCCGCCCTCCGCGCCGGCCGGAACTACGCCCAGACGCTCGAGCTCTTCCAGGACACCTACAGCGTGCCGCCCGCGAAGTTCGAGAAGGGCCGCTACCGGATGATCACCGGCAACCGCGCGCTGGCCATCGGGCTCGCGACGGCAGCCCAGAAGACCGGTCAGAACCTCTTCTACGGCAGCTACCCGATCACGCCGGCGTCCGACATCCTGCACGCCCTCGCGCCGTTCAAGAACTATGGGGTCACCACCTTCCAGGCGGAGGACGAGATCGCCGCCGTGTGCGCCGCCATCGGCGCGTCGTACGGCGGAAGCCTCGGTGTCACGGGCACCTCCGGGCCCGGCGTGGCCCTGAAGGGTGAAGCCATCGGGCTCGCGGTGATGGCCGAGCTCCCGCTGGTCGTGATCTGCGTGCAGCGGGGCGGGCCCTCCACGGGTCTCCCCACCAAGACCGAGCAGGCCGACCTGCTCCAGGCGCTCTACGGCCGCAACGGCGAGGCACCCGTCGCCGTCATCGCGCCCACGAGCCCTGCGGACTGCTTCATGGCGGCCGTGCAGGCGGTGCGTTTCGCGGTGGAGGGCATGGTGCCCTGCTTCCTCCTCTCCGACGGCTACATCGGCAACGGCACCGAGCCCTGGCAGCTCCCGGACCTCGACGCCATCCCCGACATCGAGCCCGGCTTCCGGACCGATCCGGAGGGCTTCGAGCCCTACATGCGCGACCCCGACACCCTGCGGCGCCCCTGGGTGGTGCCGGGCACGCCGGACATGCAGCACCGCATCGGGGGCCTCGAGAAGCAGGACGGCACGGGCAACGTCTCGTACGACCCCACGAACCACCAGCACATGTGCGAGCTCCGGGCCGAGAAGGTGAAGCGCCTCCAGCGGCTCATCCCGCCCACCGAGATCCACGGCGACCCCGACGGCCTGCTCGTGGTGAGCTGGGGCGGCACCTGGGGTGCGGTGCGCTCCGGTGTGGACGCCGTGCGCAAGGAGGGCCAGCGCATCGGCATGATCCACCTGCGCCACCTCAACCCGCTCCCCACCGACCTCGGTGACATCCTGGCCCGCTACGACCGCGTGCTGGTCCCCGAGCTCAACCTCGGCCAGCTCGCGCGTGTCCTGCGCCAGGAGTTCCTGGTGGACGCCCGTTCCTTCTGCAAGATCCAGGGTCAGCCGTTCCTCACCCGCGAGGTCGCCGCTGCCATCCGCGAGGAGATCGCCCGATGAGCGCCCAGTACAAGAAGAAGGACTTCATGAGCGACCAGCTCGTGCGCTGGTGCCCGGGCTGCGGCGACTACGCCATCCTGTCGCAGGTGCAGACCGCCCTGGCGGAGCTCGGACGGCCGCCCCACGAGGTGGCCGTGATCAGCGGCATCGGCTGCAGCAGCCGGTTCCCGTACTACATGAACACCTACGGCTTCCACACCCTCCACGGCCGCGCACCGGCCTTCGCGACGGGCCTGAAGCTCGCGCGACCCGAGCTGTCCGTGTGGGTGATCACGGGTGACGGCGATGCCCTGTCCATCGGCGGGAACCACCTGATCCACCTGCTCCGCCGCAACGTCGACCTCAACGTGCTGCTGTTCAACAACCGGATCTACGGGCTCACGAAGGGCCAGTACAGCCCCACGTCCGAGGTGGGCAAGAAGACGAAGTCGAGCCCGATGGGCTCCCTCGACGCGCCCTTCAACCCGCTCGAGGTCGCCCTGGGTGCTGGGGCCACGTACGTCGCCCGCAGCGTGGACATCTTCACGAAGCACCTGAAGTCCCAGCTCGTCGACGCGGAGGCCCACCGCGGCACGTCGTTCGTCGAGATCTACCAGAACTGCAACATCTTCAACGACGGCGCGTTCACGGCGTTCACCGAGAAGGCCGTTCGCGACGATCGCGTGCTGTACATGGAGCCCGGGAAGCCGCTCGTCTGGGGCGCCACGACCCGGTACGGCCTGGCGATCCAGGGGCTCGACTTCAAGGCGATCGAGATCACCGACGAAGAGGACCCGCGGGTGCTCCGCCACGACCCGTCCAACAAGATCCTGGCGCACTTCCTGGCCCGTCTGGACGGATCCGATGGCATGCCGGTCCCCGTGGGCCTGTTCTACCGGCAGGCCCGCCCGACCTACGACAGCGCGTTCGCGGATCAGGTCGCAGAGGCCCGCCAGAAGCTCGGCAATGGCGACCTCGCCTCCCTGATCGACGCCGGGGACACCTGGGAGGTGTGACCTCTTGGGGGATTTCCCGGTCGGGCGCTTGACGCTCGCAGCAGCATGACCTACGATCCCAACGTGCCCCTCGGGGTGCCTTTTTTTCTTTGTGTTGGGGTGTTGTATGTCGCGCGTTGTGCGTCTCCTGTTGGGGTCCCTGTCGCTCACGGTCGTGCTGACGGCCTGCGGTCCCGGCCTCTCCCCGTACAACCTCGAGGACATCGACCTCGACACCACCTCGGACGCGGGCGCGGACCGCAGCGCCGGGAACGTCGACGACGAGCCCGAGACCGAGCCGGAGCCCGAGGCCCCCTCGACGTCGTCCGCGTGCGACCAGACCTTCGACACCGAGGCCCCCGGGGTCTACGACTGCGACGGTGTCTGCGTGCCGAGCACCTGGATCGGAGACGGGTACTGCGACAACGGCACCCAGTCCGAGGCCAACCTGATGTGCGAGAGCCACGGCTGGGACGGCGACGACTGCCAGGGCGCCGAAGACCCGCCGACGCCCCCGCCCGCGACGCCCGCCCCCACCACGCCTGCGCCCACGACGCCGCCCACGACGCCAGCCACCGGTGCCATCGGGGATGCCTGCACCACCGCGGACGGTGAGGCAGGCCTGATCGACTGCGCGAGCGCGTGCATGCCGGCCGACTACCTGGGAGACGACTACTGCGACGACGGCACCTCGTCGGAGGCGGACTTCGCCTGCCCCGAGCACACGAACGACGCGGGCGACTGCGACGCCGCGCCCACGACCCCCACGACGCCTCCGACCACGCCACCCACGACGCCTCCGACCACGCCACCCACGACGCCTCCGACCACGCCCGGCACGTGCACCACCGCCAACGGCGCGCCCGGCGTGCTCGACTGCGCGGGGAGCTGCCAGCCCTCCGCCTGGATCGGCGACGGCTACTGCGACGACGGCTCCTCGTCCGCCGCGGACTTCATGTGCGTGGACCACGGGAACGACGGCGGCGACTGCGGCACCCCGACCACCACGCCGCCCCCGACCACGCCGCCTCCGACCACGCCTCCGACCACGCCGACCACGCCCGCCACCCCCACCACCTGCACCACCGCGGACGGCAGCCCTGGCCTGCTGGACTGCGTCGGCACGTGCGCACCGGCCAGCTGGGTGGGCGATGGCTTCTGCGATGACGGGCTGAACAGCCCGGCCGACTTCATGTGCCCGCTGCACTCCGACGACCTGGGCGACTGCGCTCCCTGACGGGTCAGCCGGGCGCCTCCCACACGAAGGCGCCCCGCTCCAGCCAGGCCACCACCTGCTCGACGGACTGGCCGGCCTTCCGCGCGAGCGCCTCTTCGGTGTTGAACGCATTGTGTGGCGTGCACAGCACGTCCGGCCGGGCCATGAGCTCCAGGGCCGCCAGAGCCTCGGGATCCTCCGGGCGCTCGCCGCGACGGAGGGCCTCCGCGAGGGCCGCCTCGCTGGCGTAGACGTCGAGGGCCACACCGCCCAGCCCGCCTGCACGCAGCCCCTCGAGGAGCACGCTGCTGGGCGCCAGGTCGCCGCGGGCCACGTTCACCACCAGGGCGCCCGCGGGCAGGAGGGCCACCCGCTCGGCGGTGAGCCAGCCCCGGCTCGTGGAATTCAGATCCATGGCCAACACCAGGACGTCCGCCCGCGGCAGGGCCTCCTCGGGGTCCAGCCAGGGGACGTCGGGGAGCGTCTGCCGGGGGTCCACCCCCACGACGTCCATGCCCACGGCGCGCAGGAGGTGGACCACGTCCGCACCGATGTTCCCGACCCCGACGACGACCGCGGTGCGGCCGAGCACCTCACGGCCCGTGAGCCCGTCCCGATCGAACCGACGCGCCTGGTCGACCTGCCTGGGCAGCCGCCGGGAGAGCGCCAGGACGGCCAGGAGGACGTGCTCGGCCACCGACCGGTGGCAGTACCGCGGCAGGTACCCGAGGGCGCCCTGGAACCCACGGGCCCGGAGGTCGCGCAGGTGGTCGTACCCCGTGGAGCGCGAGAGCACGGCGTCCAGGTGCCCGAACCACGCATCCGGCACGGCGGACTGGGTCCGGGTGGACACCAACCGCGCGGGCGGCCTGGCATGCCCGACCTCCGCGAGGGTGCCCGACGCGAACCCCGCATTCACGCCCTCGGGCAGCAGGGCGCGGATGGCGCGCTCCTCCTCCTCGAACGCCTCGTAGAACCACACCTGCATGCCGTCACTCCCCGAGGAGACCGGGGAACCCGACCTCCACCACACGGCCGGCGTCCATGTCGACCACCAGCGCGCCGTCCGCTTCGTGGGCCAGCAGGTACTCCAGGAGCTGCCGCCGCGTCGAGGGCGAGAGCGGGTCGCGCGCCCGGTCGCCCGTCTTCACGTCCGCCACGAACACGGCACCGTCACGCTCCACGAGGCGATCGCACCGGTTGGTGACCCAGACCTCCTCGCCGTCCACCTGCATGGCGAAACGCACCGTCACCTGGTGATCCAGCACGCGGTACCCGGCCTCGCGAAGCAGCCTGTCGGCGCCGTCCTCCCCCTCGAACGCGCGAGCCAGTCGGCGGACATTGGCACGACGCACCCTCGAGGCCGCCATCCACCACCCCAGGAGCGCCACCACGAGGGCAATCGCGAGGAGCACCAGCAGACCATCGCGCGGGCTCACCTGAAGCCCCCGGGCCGCCGATCCGAAGAGACACCCGCTGCATCGGTCCTGTCGGGACCCTCGCGCTCGTGATACAACCCCGCCCCGTCTGGAGAATCCGCGTTGGAGATCGAGCGTAGCACCCGATGCCTCGCCACCAGCGAGGTGATCTGGGCCCTGCTTTCGCCTCCCGAGGCCCTCCTCTGGCTCGTCGGCCTGGATGACGTCCTACCCGGCCAGTCGGAGACGACGGTGTGCGATCTCCAGGAGCCCTCGCGGTTCTCGGCGCCCGCGGTGGTGGAGCAGCCCCTCACGGTGCGCGAGGGCAGCATCACGGACGCCACGATCGTCGTGGAGCTCACGGAGGTCGGTGAGCACGGCGTGGACGTGAAGGTGACCTTCCGCTGCACGCCGAGGCGCTCGTGGACCGAGTTCCTCACCACACCCCGCCTGCAGCGGTTCTTCGAGGCGCGGCTCGAGCGCCAGCTCCAGGACGTCAGGGAAGCCCTGTCGGGCCGCCAGCAGCACTACCCCGCCGCCCCGCCCCTCCCCGATGCCTCGCGGGCCCGCGTCACCGAGGCGTTCCAGACGGCCCCGCACGCCGCCCGCGATGCCGTGGTCTCCCGGCTCCTCCGAGCTCCCCTGGCCGTACAGAGCGTCCTGCGTCCCGCGGAGATCGCCGCGGTGGACGACCTGCCCATCGCCGATGTCCTCCAGACGCTGATCCTCGGCGTGCAGCGAGGCGTCCTGGAGATCGAGTGGGCCGTGCTCTGCCCGCAGTCCCGGTCGGCTGCAGCGGACGGCAAGCGCATCTACGAGCAGGGGCTGCACTGCGCGGCGTGCGGCGTGCGCTACGCCACCGGCCTCTACGACAGCATGGAGCTCGTGTTCCGCCCGCGGCAGGCCCTCCGCCCGGACCGCGTGACCATCGACCGTCTCATCCACGGCCGCACACCCAAGCCCGTGAACAAGCACCGCCTGGACCTGCGTCAGAGCCTGGAGTTCACCCAGGACCTCGAGGCGGGCCGCTACCTCGTGGAGACCGGCTCGGGCACGCTGGTGCTCGACGTCGCTCCCGAGCACAGCGCCGTCCCCCTGCTCCGCCTGGTGCTCGGTCGCGACGACCCCGCCCTGTCGGCCCACGTGCCCCCCGGGCGCCAGCGCTTCGAGATCGTCAATCCGCTCACCCACGTCGAGCAGATCCGCGTCTCGCGCCGCTGGCGGCCCCCCTTCGCCCTCACGGCCACCACGCTCTACAGCTTCCCCCCCACGCGCCACCTCCTGCCCGCGGCTCTGTTGGCCCCCGAGTGCGAGGTCTTCCACGGGGCCGTGATGGTGGTGGACTGCGACGATGCCCAGGCACGCAAGCGCGTGCAGGCCGTGCTCCGCGCCACCACGGCCCCCGAGCTCGTCACGCGCGACGGGAACACGGTGGTGGCGGGCTTCCGCCAGGTCGCCGACGTGCTCGTGGCCTCCGAGCAGATGGCCGCGCGCCAGCTCCTGGTCGGGGTGGGCATCGGCGTGGGGCTCGTGAACGTCCTGAAGGGCTGGATCCGCGGCCCGGCCTCCGACCTCGCCACCGAGGCCCTCGCGCAGGCGGGTCGTCCGCAGTACGCCGTCCACGAAGCGAGCGTGCCCGTCCTCGAGGGCGCCCTCGAGGAGCACGGTCGCGTGATCAGCCTGCGCGACCGGCCCGGCCGGAGCGCCCTCATGGTCTTCGCGGCCGTGGTGGACGGCGCCCCGGAGCTCGATGTCGACGACTTCACGCCTGTCGGCGCCCCCGAGCGCGAGTTCACCGAGCTCACCTCGGTGGCCGGCTTCCCCATCGTGGGCAGCCTCGATCGGGGCGGTGTCGGCGAGGTGCTGGAGGTGGAGGACCCCGCGACGGGCCGCCACCTCGCGGCCAAGGTGCTGCACCCGCACCTCGCGAGCCAGCGCTTCATCCAGCTCTTCCACAAGGAGGGCTACTACGCCTCCCAGCTCCACCACCCGAACATCGTGGAGAGCCTGGACTGGGGCGAGGAGGACGGCCGGCCCTACCTGCTCATGGAGCTCCTCCAGGGCCACACGCTCTACAAGCAGGTGCGGCGGGTCGCGCCCCTGTCGCTGAAGCGGACGGCGGAGGTCATGAGCGCGGTGCTCTCCGCACTGGAGGCCATCCACGCGAAGGGCTGGGTGCACCGGGACATCAAGCCCCACAACATCTTCCTGCTCGAGGAGCCCGGGGATGTGCCCCACGGCGTGAAGCTCCTCGACTTCGGGCTGATGCGGCCCGCCGGCCGCTCCCAGAACGAGCGGTTCGCGGGCACCCCCGAGTTCATGGCGCCCGAGCAGGTCGAGCTCGGCGACGTGGACGCCCGCTCCGACCTCTACGCGGTGGGCGCGCTCGCCTTCTTCACGCACACCGGGAAGCCTCCGTTCCGCGGACGCACGCGCGGCGAGGGCGCGGTCCTGCGCATGGACGGCTCCGTGCCGGACGAGCTGGACCCCGAGGTCCTCGGCCCGCTCACGCCCATCGTGGAGAAGGCGCTCCGCTTCGAGCGCGAGGCCCGTTGGCCCGACGCCGCGAGCATGCGCGCGGCGATGGAGCAGCTCGCGGCCACCCTCGACGAATGAGCCGCCTGCTCGACTTCCTCCGCGTGCTCGCGTCGCGCCGGATGCTCGTGTGCCTGGGCACCGGGTTCGCATCGGGCATGCCGCTGTACGTGCTCATCCAGCTGCTCCCCGCGTGGTTCAAGGACGCCGGCCTGGATCTCGCGTCCATCGGGCTGTTCTCCCTCGCCATGCTTCCGTACTCCTGGAAGTTCGTGTGGGCGCCGCTCCTCGACCGCTACGGCCTGCCGGGCATGGGGCGCCGCAAGAGCTGGGCGGCCGGGAGCCAGGTCGCTCTCGTCGTGCTCCTCGCAGCGCTCGGCGCCCTCGACCCCCGCACCGACACCACCCTCGTGGCCACCGTGGCCGCCGGCATCGCGTTCGCCAGCGCGACCCAGGACATCGCCCTCGACGCGCTGCGGCGCGAGATCCTCGCGGACAACGAGCTGGGGCTCGGCAACGCGGTGTTCGTGAACGCCTACCGTGTCTCCAGCCTCGTGCCGGGCTCCCTGGCGCTCATCCTGGCCGATCGCTACCCCTGGGGTGCCGTCCACCTCGTAGTCGCCGCATGCATGGCGCTGGGCCTGGCCACCACCGCCATCGCGCGGGAGCCCGCCGAGGTCACGCCGCGGCCGGCCACCCTGGATGCCGCGGTGCGCGAGCCCTTCCGGGCCTTCCTCACGGCCCACGGCACGCGGGGCGCCCTGACCATCCTGGCCTTCATGCTCCTCTACAAGCTCGGCGACTCCATGGCGACGGCGCTCGCCACGGCCTTCTACCTGGACATCGGCTTCACGAAGACCGACGTGGGCACCGTCGCCAAGGTGGCCGCGCTCTGGGCCTCGGTGGGCGGCGGCATCGCGGGCGGGCTGATCATGCTGCGGGTGGGCATCCACCGGGCGCTCTGGCTGTTCGGAGCCGTCCAGATCGTGTCGATCCTCGGGTTCGCCGCGCTGGCGGAGGTAGGTCCGGACGCCACCTGGCTCTTCTGGGTCGTGAGCTTCGAATACCTGGGCGTGGGGCTCGGGACCTCGGCGTTCGTGGCCTACATGGCGAGTGTCACCGACTCCCGCTACACGGCCACCCAGCTCGCCCTCCTCACCTCCCTCACGGGTCTCCCGCGCACCCTGGCCAACGCGTCGAGCGGCTTCCTGGTCGAGGCGCTCGGCTGGACCGCGTTCTTCCTGGTGTGCACGGCCATCGCGCTGCCGGGCCTCGCGATGCTGCCGTGGGTCGCTCCCTGGCGGTCGGAGGAGCCCGCCTGAACGGCCGGATTTCGTGGTAGACCCCGTCTGTGCACAGGCCGCTCGACACCGTGGGACCCTACCGCCTCGAGCAGGAGCTCGGATCGGGCGCGATGGGTGTGGTGTGGCGCGCGCTGCACGTGCGCCGTGGGGTCCGGGCGGCCCTGAAGCTCCTCCCGACCGACCGGCCCGGGAGTGCGGTGGCGGCCATCCGCCGCGAGGTGGAGGCCATCGGACGCCTCGACCACCCGAACGTGGTGGCGCTGTACGACCAGGGTGAGGCCGGCGACCCCTGGCTCGCCATGGAGCTCGCGGAGGGCACGGTCGGCGCGCCGTCCACCTGGGCAGGCCTCCGGCGCGTGCTGGACGACGTGCTCGCCGGGCTCGGAGCCGCGCACGCCGCCGGGCTGCTCCACCTCGACATCAAGCCGTCCAACGTCCTCGTCCAGGGCGACCGCCACCTGCTGGCGGACTTCGGCATCGCCTGGGGGCTGTCCGTGGACGACAGCCGTGGCGTCTGGGGCTCGCCAGGCTTCATGGCCCCGGAGGCCTTCGACGCACGGCGCGACCGGCTCTCGCGGGCCACGGACCTCTACAGCGTCGGATGCCTCGCCTGGACGCTGGCCACCCGCGCTCCCCTGTTCGCAGGCCCTCCGGACACCGTCGGCGCCGCCCAGCGCGGGTCCGAGCTCCCGGACTTCCGCCCCCGGCTCCCGGTGCCGCCGGGGTTCGAGGACTGGCTCCGCACCCTCCTCCGCAAGCGGCCCACCGAGCGCTTCCAGTGCGCCTCGATCGCGCGCGCCGCGCTGCTCGCGCTCCCGGAGCCTTCCGTCATCGGGAGCCCCGCCAGCATGGCCCCGATCGGTCCCACGCTCACGGCGTGCTCCGCGCGGGTGGAGCTGCCGCCGGCGGCCCTCGAGCCGCTGTGTGCGCCGCCCACGGGCCCGACGTGTCCCCCGCGCTGGGAGCCCGCTCCCGACGTGGACGGCTGGGCCCGCGGCTGTGGCCTGGTGGGCCTGCAGGCCGTGCCGTGGCTCGACCGTCCCGGCCCCCAGGACGCGCTCTGGGGCGCCCTCCGCGCCCTCTACCGCGGCACGACCGGCGTCCTGACGGTGGGGGGATGCCCAGGCTCCGGACGCACGCGTCTCGTGAAGCGCTTCCTCGCGGAGGCCCACCGGCGCGCGGGGTCCGAGACCCTCTGGGTGCAGGACGACCTCGGAGCGGCCCTGCGGACCACCTTCGGCGACACGCCGGTGGCCCTGGCCGTGCGGCTCGCCAGGCGGGTGGACGAGGTCAGCGAGCTCGTGGGAGCCCTCCACGACGCGCCGGAGGTCGCCCTCGCCGCCCTGCCAGCCCTGCTCCACGCACCCCTGGTGGTCGGATGGGACCGTTCGGGCGCCCCGCCCGCCGTGGACGGGCTGGTGGTGCACGTGGTGGACGGCCCGTCCGACATCCGGGTGGAGCCGTTCGACCGTCGGTCCACGCGCCGGCTCCTGGCCGCCTGGGCGAGCCTGGATCCCCAGGCCGTGGCCGACGTGTGCAACGCGACCGACGGCGACCTCGACGCCTCGGTGCGATTGGTCTCGGACGGCATCGCCCACGGTCGCTTCGCCCAGTCGGAGCGCGGCTGGCGGCCTCTGCCGGGGGCGGAGCTGGCCGTCGACGACGCGCTGCTCGCCCGCTGGGAGGGCCCGGTGAGCGCAGTGATGGGCACCGTGGACCCCGCGACGCTCGCGCGGGTGTCCGTGCTCGGGGAGCCCGGGGAGGAGGTCTGGGACGACGCGCAGCGGGGGGCGCTCGCCGCACTGGAGCGCGCGGGGCTCGCCGCGGACGGGCGGTGGGTCTCCGCGGTGGGACGTCGCGCGCTGCTCGCGGCGCTGGGAGATGTGGCGGTTGCCCATCGCGAGGCCGCGGCCCGCAAGGAAGGGTGGTTCGCGGGCGAGCACCTGCTGGACGCCGGTGACGTCGACGCCTGCAGCCACCTGCTCCTGGACGACGCCTGGCGGCTCGCGGCCCGCGGGCAGATGGCGCGCGTCCAGGCCGTGCTGACGCGGCTGGAGCCCCTCCTCCGCACCCTGCCGGACGACGACGTCCGCCACGGCAAGCTGGCCCTCGCCCTCGCCCGGCTGGGCGCGACGCACCAGGGCTACGGCACCACCCGGTCCCTCGCCGAGCGGGCGCTGGAGCTGGCCCGGGCCAACGGCCACGCCGGTCCCTGGAAGGACGTGGGGCGGGGTGCCATGGGTCACCTGCTCCACCAGGCCGACGTGCAGCTCCATCCCGCCGGCAGCGCGCCCCTCATCGCCGAGCACACGGCGCTCCACGGCGAGGAGGCGCACTTCCTCGACCTCCGGGCCTGGATCGCGCTCCGCGAGGGAGACCCCTGGACCACCATGCGGCTCGCCCACCGCGCCGCCGTCCTGGCCGATGCGTCGGGGAAGTCGCTCCACGCGCGGCTGGCGTCGCGGCTCCTGTACTGGGTCGGCGCGACCCACACCGACCATCCGGAGGCCGAGGTCCAGTACGCCTCGTGGGGGCGGAGGTTCCTGGACGCCGGGTTCCACTCCGCGGCGATGGACGTCGCCGTGGTGAAGGGCGACGTGGCGCGACGTCGTGGCTTCCCCGAGCGCGCGAGGCCCGTGTACGCCGAGGGGCTCCGCATCGCGTCGGAGGGCGAGGCGCGTGCGGACCTCGGGCCCTGGTTCGGCGCGGCGCTCTGCGAGCGCGACCTCGGGAACCCGGAGCGCGCGCTGGAGCTCCTGGAGGCCGCCCGGGTCCAGCTCGGCGACGCGGGGCCCTCCTGGCACGCGCTCACGGACCTCTTCACGGGCTGGGTCCGGTGCTCCGGCGGACTGCAGGTCGACCTCGGGAGCGTCGAGAGGGCCGCCACCACGCTGGAGACCACGGGCTTCCTCGACGAGGACGTGCTGGCCGCCTACACCGACCTGGTACCCCTCCTGCCGTCCCTGGTCCCCGTGCTCCAGCGGGCGACCGACCGCGTGGAGGGCTTCCGCGCCCGAGACGCCGCACGGGGCCCGATGCCCGAGCTACCCGCGGAGGTCCACGAGCCGTAGACGTGCCGCGATGCGCACCAGCACGGGCGTGTCGCCGCCGCCCTCCTGGAGCGCCTCCAGCCGCTCGGGGTCGCCGAACGCGGCCAGGACCTCGTGGAGCTTTCGGGAGGTCAGCGAGTCCGACTCGAAGCCCGCGAGGGTCGCCAGGGCCTCCGCGTCGCCCGTGGCCGCCCGCTGCAGCCGCATCGCGGCCGCCGACTCCGGTCCCAGCAGATCCGGATCGAGGGCAGCGTGGCGCGCCCGGCCCCGCTCGGCGTCACCCCGCATCCAGGCCGCCATGGCGCGGGTCTCCTCGGTGTAGGCCAGCGCGACCGCCGTGATGTCGGGGGGCGGCGGCCACGCCTCCAGGACCTCCTCCGCCCCCTGGCCGTCCCCCGCGTCCAGCTTGCACAGCGCCAGGATGGCCGCGGTGGAGACCTGGATCACAGGGAGGTGCTCGAGCCGCGGCAGCACGGCCTCCAGGTCACGCTCGGCCTCCGCCCGCCTCCCGGCGTCCAGGAGCACGTAGGCGCGGTTCTTCAGCCACACGGCGTCCGGGAGCCCGCGCCGTCCGAACCGGACCCGCCGCATGGCCTCGAAGGCATCGAGGGCACCCGCGAAGTCACCCGCGTCCATGCGCTCGTAGGCCCTCAGGTTGTGCAGGAGCCCCGCGTAGTAGCCGTCGGGGTGCCGCTCCAGGAGGCGCGCCAGGGTCGTCATCGCCACCTGCGACCGCGCGGGGTCGCCCAGGCTGGCCCAGGTGGACGCCACGCTGCCCGCCACGCGGAGGGCGTACGGGTAGGCCTCCAGGGCCTCCAGGTCGAGCACGGTGGCCTCCCAGGACGGGAGGGCCCGCCGGAGGGCGGTGGCGTCCTGGCGCACGGCCTGGCTGCCGAGCACGTAGGAAGCCAGCCGCGCCTCCGCGAGGAGCCCGTTGGCCTCGGCAAACTGCAGGGCCCGCTCCGCCGGCGCCGTGTCACCCGAGCGGCGGTAGCGCACCCAGGCGACCTCGGCCAGGGCCCGGCCCTTCAGACGCGGGTCGAGGGCGGCCTCCCACGTGGCCTCCACCGCGTCCATGCGCTGCTGGAGCTCCTGGGCGGGGTGGAGGAAGACGTGGTGGAGCGCCAGCCGGAGGCGCGCGTCGGGGTCCCCCGCGCCCTCGAGGGCGACGCGGACGAGCTCCCGGCAGCGCTCGGCACCTCCGTGCGCACGGTGGACCTCGACGAGCGCGAGCGCCAGCCAGGGGTCCGCGCGCGTCGCCCAGGCGCGCTCGAGGTCGCCCAGACGTGCGGCGAGCGTGCGTCGCGGCTCGGCATCGTCGCCCGTGCCCAGCCGGTCCACGGCCTCCCGCGCGAGGGCCTGGATCCGCGTGTGGTGGCGCTCCAGGATCGAGGCGTCCAGGGTGCGCCCCCGGAGGTGAGCACGCACGGGGTCGAGCAACCGGAAGCCCGGTGGCTCCACCTGGACGAGGCTCGCGGCGACCAGGCGAGGTAGCGAGCCCGTGCCACCGAGGGCCGCCACGTCGTCCACACCGAACGTGCTCGCGAAGGACGCCAGGCCCGCCACGGCCTGCCGATCCGCGGGCGACAGCAGCCTCAGGGCGGCCTCGATGCGCTCGCCGAGCCCGCTGTCCGCGCCGAGGGCGGGCAGCCGGTCCCACGGCGCGAGGCCCGCCCAGCCCCCCGCCAGCCGGATGGCCAGCGGCAGGCCCTCCAGGGCGTCGAGCAGGGCGTCCAGGACGTCGGGGGGAGGCGGCTCGGCGACCTGCGCGAGGAAGAGCGTGCGCGAGGCGTCCACGTCGAGCGGCGGGACCTCGATCACCCGCTCGCCCGGCAGATCCAGCGCGCGCTGGCTGGTCACGAGCAGCGGGAGGTCCGGGAGCTCGGAGATCACCCTCCCGACCAGGTCCGCGACGGCACCCGCGAGGTGCTCGGCGTTGTCGAGCACCACCACCCCACCCACGTCCTCGAGGGCGTCCAGCAGGGCGTCGTCGCCTTCGGGCTCCGCGTCCGCCCGGCCGTCGAGCTGGGCCGTCACGGCGACCGCGAGGGACTCCGGGCGCGCGATGCCCTCGAGGCGCACGAGCCGTCCCGCGCGGCGCTCCAGCACGGCCTCCGCGAGCCGCGTCTTCCCGACGCCCGGGGGTCCCTTCAAGGTCACCGGGCCGCCGTCCGCGAGGGCCGCCAGCACCTCCCGCAGGAGCGCCGTGCGCCCGACCAGCCCGTCGGGATCGGGCTCGTCGAGGGCCAGCCGGTAGCCTCCGCCACGCGCCGTGAGCAACGCCATCGGGTTCCGGGGGTCGCGCTCGATCTTCTTGCGCAGCCGGCTCACCGCCATGTCCACGGCCCGCGTCGTCACCGCCCGGGCATGCCCGAACACCTCGGTCTGTACCTCGTCGCGGTCGACCTCCCGGTGCGGGTTGCGCGCGAGGTGGAGCAGCAGGTCGGCCTCGCGCTGGGACAGCCGCAGCTCCTCGCCGTCGTCCCGCACGAAGGAGAGCCGGTCGAGGTCCGCGGTGCCCCCAGGAAGGCGGAGCGTGCGCAGGGCGCGCTCGGCCACCACGGTCTCCACCACCTCGAGCAGGTCTGGACCGGTCGCGCGCCTGAGCGGCTCGAGACCCGCGGGCACGGCTCCACCGTCGAGGAGCACGGCCAGCACGCCGTGCCCCGCCATGCGCCAGGTCCGCAGGCGCTCGAGGCCCTCTGGACCGAGCACCACGGCGTCGACGGCGCGCAGCAGATCCGCGCTGGGCGTGCCCTCGCGCACGTCGAGGCCCACCTCCCGGCAGCGGGCGGCGCTCGAGGTGTCCATGGCGAAGACGACGGGCATGCCGCCCCATGGTCCGTCGCCGGGAGCGGGGGCGCAAGGGGGCCCCATCCCCTGGGCCGCTCCGCGGCTCCTGCACCGGTCCTGCACGCCGGCACGGGCACATTGGAGCCATGCTGACGCTCACCGCCGCCTTCGCCCTCGAGATCACCGACGTCGCCTGGAAGGGTGACCGCTACACCGTCGTGCGCGTGGACCCCGAGGACCGCATGGAGCTCGTGGGCCAGCGCGACGCCGCGGAGCGCACGCTCGCCGGGGCCCTCGCGGCCCATCCGGACGCACGGGTGGCGATGAACGCGGGCATGTACCACGTGGGTCACGTGCCGGTCGGGCTCCACGTGGAGCGCGGCATGCCGTACGCCCCCGTCGAGCCGCGCGCGCTGGACGGCAACTTCGGGATGCTGCCCAACGGGGTGTTCGAGATGACTCCCGACGGGCCGGCCGTGGTGGAGACCCGCGCCTGGGTCGCGGGTCCGCGCGACACGCTGTACGCCACCCAGTCCGGTCCGCTCCTGGTGGCAGACGGCGAGCTCCATCCCGCCCTGCGCCCCGACAGCTCGAACCGCAGGATCCGCAACGCCGTGGGCGTGGATGCCGACGGGCGCTCGTGGCTCGTCGTTTCGCGCGGGGAGGTCCGGTTCCACGACCTGGCCACCCTCCTCCGCGACCGGCTCGGCTGCCCGGACGCGCTCTACCTGGACGGCACGGTCTCCGAGCTCGCCACGCCGGAGACCGCGGCGCTCGCCTCCCGCACCTTCTCGGGGGTGCTGCTGGTCTTCCCGGCCAACCAGGACCGGCCCGACGTCACGAGCTTCTCGCGGAACGCCGGGAGGTGAGCGGCGATGCGCGGCACGTCCCGTCGGCTCTGCAGCCACGCCACGCTGCGCGCGAGCAGGGCCAGACCCACCACCGGGAACACGGCCTCCCAGCCCGCCGGAAGCCCACCGTAGGCCGCGATCACCCGCGCCCGCACGGCCGGATCCAGACGCCGGGTCGCGATGACGACGTCCGCGAGGGGGAACCCGAAGCCCGAGTCGTCCCAGTCGATCAGGCCGGGTGAGGTGCCCGTCCAGATGAGGTTGCCCGCGTGGAGGTCGTGGTGCAGGAAGATCACCTCCGCCTCGAGGGGGAGGAGCGCCTCGTCGAGCCCGCTCCGGAGCTCGGCGGCGAAGCCGGGGTCCACCCCCGCACCCTCGAGATCGCCCCAGAGGGCGCGCGGACCGTAGAGCCCCGCACGATCCCAGCGTGGACGCTCGAAGCCCGCGGGCGGCGTCCAGCCCCGCGACCAGGTGTGGAGCGCCGCCAGGGTGCGTCCGAGGGCCTCCGCGCGCCCCCGACCGATGCCGGGTGCCCGACGTCCCTCCAGCCGTCCCACCACGGTGACCACGCGCCCGTCCACCTCCACGAGGGGCTCCCCGTCGGTCGTGGAGACGGGCTCTCCCACCAGCAGGCCCGCACGGCTGGCGGCTGCCATGGCGGCCAGCTCGCTCACGATGCCCGCGGGTGCGTGGTAGTCCCGGCGGTGCACCCGGAGGACCCAGGGCCGGCCCTCCACGCGGTACACGGTGTTCTCGCCGTGGTTGTAGAGCCGCCCGACCTGCGCGTCGGGGCTGAAGCGAGCGAGGGCGCGGGTGGCGATCCTACGGATGGCGGGAAGGGTGGCGGACATCGGGCGCCCCTATGGGGCCCGACGCGCGCGATCCAGGTGCAATACGGTCCGGCCGGCACCGTAGGGCGCACATGGTGCATGCGATCGCCCTCCGCTGGATGCTCGGTGCCGTGGTGGTGGAGACCCTGCCGGTCGCGGTGGCGCTGGTGTTCGGGGTGAGCCAGATCCAGGCGATGGTCCCCTCCGCCGCGATGGTGGCAGCCTTTCGCGACGCACCGGCCCCCACCGCAGCCGGGGTCCGCCTGCTTCTCGCCGGCCTCGCGGCCCTCACGGGTGGGCGGGCCCTCCGCGAGGCCACCGGTCCCGTGCTGCCCTGGCTGCGCACGCTCCCTCTCGCCGACGGTCGACTGGCGCTCGCCCTCGCGCCCGGCGCGCTCCTCGCCACCCTGCCGTTCGCCTCCTTCGCCTTCCTCCGGTCCCCGGGAGGGGGGCTCGGGACGTGGGTGGCCTCCGCTGCCGCCGCGCTCCTCGTGGCCCAGGGCCGCTGGGGCCACGCGGGCCTGACGTGGGCGGGCGCGTCGCTCGGTCCCGTCGCTCTGCCCGCGGTCGCGCTGGGCCTGCCGCTCCTCGGGCGCTCGCTGCGCGACGCGCGGCCGGGAGCCCGGCGGCCCCGGACCGCCCAGCTCGGACGGGGTCCCGTCGGCGCCCTGCTGGCCCGCGATCTCCTCGGTGTGGTGCGGTCGGAGGGGTGGTCGTGGGTCGGCTGGCTCGCGGTGGCCGCGCTGTTCGCTGCCTGGCTGCCCGGGCAGCTCGCCAGATCGTGGGATCCCGCGAGTCAGGCCGCCGGCACCGTGATCCTGGTGGGCGCGCTGGGTCCCCTGCCCGCGTGGATCCTCGGGCGCGCCGCCGTGGCGCTCGGGCCCGCGCTCCTCCACCGCACGCTCCCCGCGACCCCCGCCCAGCGTCTGGTCGCCCTCCTGGCCCTCGCACTCCTGCCGCTCCTCGGACCCGCCCTGGCGGGCCTCCCCGCCGGCGGCCTGCGTCCCGTCGCGCTCGCCCTGGCCCTGGCGTCGATCGCCGTGCTCGACCTCGTGCGCCGGCCCCCGGAGAGGCGCCCGAACGTGCTCGGCCTGGGCGTGGCCACCGCGACCTTCGGCACGCTGGCCTCCCTGGTGGTGGCCCGGCCGGCCGTGGACCTCGCCGTGGCGAGTACGGCGCTGGCCCTCGCGATCCGGAGGATCCGATGAGGGTCGAGGTCGAAGGTCTGGTGGTGGCATGGCCCGGTGGGCCCACGGTGGGGCCGGTGTCCTTCGTCGCCGAGCCCGGAATCACGCACCTGGTGGGACCCAACGGCAGCGGCAAGTCGAGCGTGCTCGCGGGCATCGCGACGGCGGTCCGCCGGGCGGCGGGCGAGGTTCGCGTGGGGGGCGAGGACCCCGAGCGGTCCGCCGCGGCGCGCGCCCGGATCGGCTACGTACCCGTCGGCCCTCTGCACCCCGGGTTCCTGACGGTCGACGAGGCCTGGGCGTTCATGGCGCGGATGCGCAACGCCCCCGCGTGGGACGGTCGCTCGCTGCGAGAGGCCCTCGATCTGCCCGGCGACGTGCGGCTGGATCGGGCGTCCACCGGCATGCGTCGGAAGGCCTGCCTGCTCGCGGCTCTCGCGGGTGACCCGCCGGTCCTGCTCCTGGACGAGACCCTCGCCAACCTGGACGCGAGCAGCCTCGCCACCGTCGTGGGGATCCTCCGCTCCAGGCGCCTCACCGTCGTCCTCACCCACCACGGAGCCCTCCCGGAGGGGCTCGAGGGGCCGGAGGTCAGGCTCGGGCCTGGTCGATCCGGTTCTTGAGCTTCTGGAGCTCGTTGGCAGGGCCGCCCTTGCCGAGCTCCAGCACGCGGCCGTCGTTGGCGGTGAGCTTCACGCAGTCGCCCTCGAGCGTGACGTCCTGCGTCTCCTCCCATCCCACCCGCGAGCGCCGGGGGCCGATGAGCAGCCCGCGCACGCGGGACTCCTCCTCCATGAGCAGCTTGGAGCGCGTCACCCGGATGCGCTTCGTGCCGGTCTCGTTGAGGAGGGTGAGCCCGCCGCCCACGACCAGCGCGGCGCCGGCGCACAGCCAGCCCGCGAACACGGCGCCGATGCCGAGGAGGAGGACGAGCGCCCCCACCGCGAGGCCCGCGGGCCGGGGAGAGAGGGGCTCGGTGTAGCCGTCCGGTGTGAAGTCCATGGTTCGCCCGATAGCCCGTTCCCACGCGAGCGTCAGCCCTCGGACTCCCAGCGACCCTCGGCCTTGCGCTGCTCCACGAACGTGTCCCAGGCCTCCATGAGCTCCTGCTCCATCGCAGGACGGGCGAGCACGGGCACCTCGATGTGCACGAGGTGGGCATCTGGACGCTCGATCCTCTGCATGCGGCGGCAATGCCGCGCGGCGACCCGCTCGATGGCGTCGAACCACTCGGGCAGGAGGGCCACGTCGACCGACAGGGACACCACGGTGAGCTCGGCTTCTTCGAACATGGCCGATCCTCCTCCGGTGGAGGGTCGCACGATTCGGAAGTACAGTCGAGACAGGAGGTCCCCTTGTCGCTGCTCATCGCCCTCGTGGCGTGCACGGTCGATCTCGGCCCGGCGCCCCCCAGCGTCCTCGTCGACGATGGCTTCGGCGTCCACGGGTGCATCGGCGACCCCACCGCGGTGGCGGTCGCTGCGGACGGCCGGATCGTGGTGGCCTGTGGCGACGATGCGGGCGTGCGCATGGCGGCCACGACCGACCTCGTGTTCGACGAGGCGATGGCCACGCTCACCGTGCGCGACCTCGTGTACGACACGAACGGCGAGCTCTGGGCCGTCGGCACGGGCGCCCCCTACGGCATGGACGGCCCCTGGATCCTCGGGGTCGAAAGCGGTACCGAGCTCCTCGTCCCCGAGGAGGTGCCGGAGATGCCGGGCGCCCTGGCGCTCGCGCGGCAGCCGGGCGGGCTCGACCTCGTGCTCGGGCCCGACGAGATGTCCGTCTGGCAGGACACCATCGTCGGCGGTCCCTGGGCGTTCGAGCACGAACCCTACGCCGCCGAGGGCTCCACGGAGCCGCTTCTCGCGGTCTACCAGGGCCAGATCGTCGCCCTGGGCACCAACTACAGCGATCATGCCGAGGTCCTGCTCCAGCGCGACACCGAGCCGCGGTTCGACCCCGTGATGCGGGACGACGACGCCCACCTGGAGTTCCGGGCGCTCCACGCCACCGAGGCCATGATCGCCGCGGCAGGCGTGCACATCGACGGCAGCTACGGCTCCGTGCTCTACGTCGGGACGGGCGACGTCACGGACGAGCTGGCCTGGGAATCGTTCACCCTCGACGGCATCCAGGTGCACGACCTCTGCGGCCACGGGCTCGAGCTCACCCTGGTGGGTGAGGAGCACGGGCTCGGCCTGCGCCTGAAGAGCATCGACGGTGGCCTGAGCTGGGAGCCCATGCCTGTCGACGTCTCCGCACCGCCGCTGACCGCATGCCACGCAGACGCGACCGGGGTCGTGTACGTCGGGGCCGAGGGGTACCTGGGCGTCGAGACGTCTGGCTGGGGCGTGGAGGAGCCGCCTCCCGAGGAGCTCTAGGGAGCCGGTTCCACAGGCGTCTCGGGATCGGGGGACGTCTCCGGGTCCGCGGGCGGGTCCGGTTCGGGCGTCTTCGCCGGCTTGTCGGGGTCCCCCGGGAACACCACGATCTTCTCGCCCTTCAGCGCGAAGCCCACCTCGAGGCCGAGGCCGATCTCGGTGACCCGCAGCCCCTCCACCCAGAGGAGCGGCCGGATCTCGCCGCGCGAGACGGGCAGGCGCCCCTTGGTGAGCGCGAACGGCCGGATCCCGTCTCGCGCACCGAAGACCGAGTAGCGCGCCCCGACCTGCACGAAGCCGGACCGCTGCCGGAAGAGAGGGCCCGCACCGACCCGGAAGGTGCCCGTGACGTCGCACTGGGTGCAGTACTTCGGCTGGAAGCCCACCACGGTCTCGGCACCCACGCCGAGCCACGGCACCTCCTCGGCGAGCTGGGCGACCTCCACGGACGCCACGCCCGTGTAGCCGAAGCGCTGGATGGCCGCGTAGCCGGCGAACAGCCCGACCCCGAAGCCCCCGGTGACCGTCTGTGCGTGCGCGATGCCGAGCAGGAGGGCGATCATCAGCCGCGCGTCCGCTCGAGGAGGAGCATCATCATCACACCGAGCAGCACGCGCTCCTCGAGGTCGTCGTCCACGTCGCGAACGCGCTCCACGTCGAACTTCCCCTCGAAGAACGCGGGCCGCTTGTGGATCCGGAAGAGCACGTCTCCATCGTGCGTGCGCACCGAGTAGGACGGGTTGATCATCATGGTGAGCAGGAAGCCGATGAAGGGGATCTCGCCCACCAGGCTGTCGAACACCTTCACGAGCGCGCTGTCCTCGGTGACCGTGAGCTCGTGCTCGCCGCGCGTGTCGAGCAGGTGGTACTCGGCCTTGAAGATCGACCGCCAGCCCTTGCGACGCACGGCGCCGAGGTCGTGGCCGCCGCGACGGAAGTGGTACGTGGCGCTGTGGTCGAGGATGCGATCCGCCTGGATGTCCGCCACCTTCTCGCTGCGCGCGGAGCTCGTGAACACCTCGATCTGCTCGCGGAGCTTGAAGAGCTTCTGCTTCACGTAGGCGACCTCGCCGCCCGACGCGTCGTACACGTAGATCTGCGGAGCCAGGCCCAGGATCTTGAACCGGAAGCTCAACGGGAACTGCACGTCCACCTCCCGGGCGAGCATAGAGGAACGCCGCCCACACAGCTATACACACGCCCTGGAGGACGGATGGCGCTCGAGATCACCGCCCGGTACGGCAAGGCGCTCAACCCACGTGGGGAGGCCCCTCCCGACGCCCCCGCGTGGATCGGGGGCATCGACAACCCCTACCTGCACGGGGCCTTCGCGCCCGTGTGCCACGAGACCACCGCGGCGGACCTCCCGGTCTGGGGCGAGCTCCCGCGCGACCTGCACGGCGTCTACGTGCGCAACGGGCCCAACAACGTGCACCCGCCCACCAACCGCTACCACTGGTTCGATGGCGACGGCATGGTGCACGCCGTGTGGTTCGGCGACGGCCGGGCCCGCTACGCCAACCGCTGGGTGCGCACGCCCGGCCTGGCCCTCGAAGAGGAGCGCGGCGGCCCCATCTGGCCCGGTGTGCTGGGCCCCTTCGACTTCGGGTTGCCCCTCGGTCCCCTCAAGGACACCGCGAACACGGACCTGATCGCGTTCGACGGTCGGCTGCTGGCCCTGTGGTACGAGTCCGGCTGCTTGCAGGAGCTCGACCCCCGCACCCTCGCGACGGTCGGTCCCTTCCGGCCCGACGGGCTCCCCGGGCGCATCTCCGCCCACAGCAAGGTGGACCCCGCCACGGGCGAGCTCATCTGGTTCAGCTACGGCGACCGGGCGCCCTACATGCGGTACGGCGTGCTCGCGCCCGATGGCACGGTCCACCGCACCGACATCACGCTGCCCGGGCCCCGGCGTCCCCACGACCTCGGCGTGACCCCTCGGTTCAGCATCCTCCACGACTTCCCCGTGTTCTTCGACCCGGAGACCTTCGCGCGCACCGGGAAGCGCATCCCGCTGTTCCATCGCGACGTCCCCACGCGGTTCGGCGTGATCCCCCGCCACGGCACCGATGCCGAGGTGCGCTGGTTCGACTTCGCCCCCTGCTACATGCTGCACGTGGTGGCGTGCTGGGAGGAGGGCGACACCGTCGTGATGATCGGGTGCAGGACGGCGGACCCCACGCTCCGGCCGGACCCCCGCGACGGCAAGATCGCCGCGATGCTGTCGGGCATCAAGCTCCAGGCGAACCTCTACGCCTGGCGCATGGACCTCCGCACGGGCGCCACGAGCGAGGGCGACCTCGACGACCTGAACGCCGAGTTCCCCATGATCCACCCCGACAGGCTCGGGCTCCCCACGCGGTACGGCTACCTCGCGCGCATCCCGTACGAGATCCCCGCCACCTTCGACGGGTTGGTGAAGGTCGACCTCACGGACGGCTCGCGCACGGTGTTCGACTACGGGCCCGGGGTGTTCGGCAGCGAGGCGCCGTTCGTGCCGCGCGAGGGCGCCACCGACGAGGACGACGGCTACCTCGTCACCTTCGTGACCGACGTCGACCGCTGGGCCAGCGAGGTGTGGGTGTTCCACGCGGCTGCCCTGCAGGACGGGCCCATCGCGAAGGTCCAGCTGCCCGTCCGGGTGCCCAACGGCTTCCACGCCACGTGGATGCCCGGGGTGGACCCCGCATGATCGCGGGCACCTGGGAGCTCCGGGCCTTCCGCACCACCTACGGCGACGGACGCCCCCCCGAGGAGCCCTGGGGCCCGGAGCCCACCGGGCGCATCGTCTACACGCCGGACGGCTACGTGTCCGCCGTGCTCGCCAGGGGCGGCAGGTCGGGCGGGACGGACCTCGAGACCTCCGATCGTGCGTCGGACGAGGAGAAGGCCGTCTGGTTCGACAGCTACCTGTCGTACAGCGGTCGCTGGCGGGTGGAGGGCGAGCAGGTCGTGCACGCCATCGACCTCGCCCTCGTGCCGGCCATGGTGGGTCGCGAGGTCCGCCGGGCCTTCGCGCTCCACGGCGACACCCTGGACCTCTCGTACAGCCGGACGTCCCGCTCGGGTACGGTCCGCACCTTCACCCTCACGTGGGAGCGCGCGTGACCGACCTGTTCGCCCTGCACGAAGCCCGCCTCCGCGCCGCCGTCGAGGCCAACGCGACCCGCAGGGCGTTCGCGGCCTTCCAGGAGTCCCCGTCGCGCAAGCACCACCCGGAGGGCGCCCGGCAGCGCGGCCAGGCGGCCTTCGAGGCCCGTCGGGGGCAGCGTCTGGGGCTCGTGGCGCCCGGGTCCAGGGGCTGGGTCGGTGGTGAGGTGTCGCCGTGGACGGGCGAGCCGCTGGGCATCACCTACCCCTCCCTCGCCCTGGAGCCGGCCCTGGCCGCCGCACGGGCGGCCATGCCCGCGTGGATCGACGCCGGGCCGCAGGCGCGCGTCGGGGTCTGCATGGAGATCCTGGCCCGCCTCGAGTCCCGCCTCTTCGAGGCCACCTTCGCCACCCAGCACACCACGGGCCAGGGCTTCATGATGGCGTTCGCCGGCAACGGCGCCAACAGCCTCGATCGTGGCCTCGAGGCGCTCGCCATGGCGTGGGCCGTGATGTCGGGCATCCCCGAGCGCGCGACCTTCACCCGGTCCTTCGGGCATGGGCCCGTCACCCTCCAGAAGCGCTACAGGCTCCGTCCGTGCGGGGTGGCCGCGGTGTTGTCCTGCGGGACCTACCCCGCGTGGAACGCCTACCCCGCCGTCTTCGCGAGCCTGGCCACCGGGAACCCCGTGGTGCTCAAGCCCCACCCCGCCTGCATCCTGCCCATGGCCCTGGCCGTCTCGGCCTGCCAGGAGGTGCTCGCGGAGGCGGGCTTCGACCCTGCTCTCGTGCAGCTCGCCCCCGACACGGCGGACGCTCCCGTGGCCCGGGAGCTCGTCACCCACCCCGACGTGCGCCTCGTGGACTTCACGGGGGGCCAGGCCTTCGGCACCTGGATCGAGCAGAACGCGCGCCAGGCCCGCGTGTACACCGAGACGAGCGGGTGCAACGCGGTCGTCCTGGACGGCGCGGACGACCTCGACGCCGTGCTGGCGGTCGTCGCCGAGGGGCTCTCGCTGTTCAGCGCCCAGATGTGCACGGCGGCCCAGAACCTCTGGGTCCCCGAGACGGTCCGGGATGGCGGGCGTCTCGTGGCCCACGAGGAGGTCGTCGAGCGGCTGGTGGCCCGCGTGGACGCGCTGCTCGCCGAGCCCGCCCACGCCTCCGCGATCTGCGGGTGTCTGTTCGCCGACAGCGTCGCCCGCACGGTGGAGGCGGCCGCACAGGGCGAGATCCTCCGGCGATCGGCGACGATCGACGACCCCACCTTCCCGCGCGCGCGCACGGCGACCCCGCTGATCCGGGCGCTCCGGGCCGACGCGAGAGAGCTCGCCCAGCGCGAGCACTTCGGTCCCGTGTCGTTCGTGATCCGGGCACCCGACCGGGAAGCCGCGCTCGCCGGCGCCACCGCGGACGCCCGGCGCTTCGGGGCCATCGCGAGCTACGCGTGGACGACGGACGATGCGTTCCGCGACCGGATCGAGGACGCGTTCGCGGAGGCCGGCGCGTCCGTCGGCATCGATCTGGTCGGTCAACGGCCCATGAACTTCGCCGCCGCCTACAGCGACTTCCACGTCACGGGGCTCAACCCGGCGGGCACGGCCACCCTCACGGACCCCGCGTTCGTGGCGGACCGCTTCCGGGTCGTGCAGAGCAAGCGGGAGGTCCCCGGCGAGGCGTGACAGGACGTGATGCCCGCCGTCACAGCGCGACGAAGGGGGCATGCTACAGTCCGGGTCCTTCCAGGAGTCCGCGATGCGCGCCCTTCTCGCCTTGTCCTTGCTCACCGCCTGCGGGGAGCCCCCTGTGGCTCCCCAGGCCCAGCCCGCCCCCGCCGAGCCTGCGGCGAAGTCGGCACCGGCGTCCGAAGCCACGGGTCCCGTCCGGGTGGCGAAGGTGCTGGAGGTCATCCAGGAGGCCCCGGACTACACGTACGCCCGCATGGACGCCTGTGGTCAGGAGGCCTGGGTCGCCGGGCCCAAGGTGTCCATGGAGGTCGGCCAGGCCGTGGAGATGGTCGGCGGTCAGGGCATGGCGGGCTTCGAGAGCGCGGCGCTCAACCGGACCTTCGACGCCCTGCTGATGGTGGACGGCTGGCGGCTCTCGAACACCGAGCCCGTGTGCGAGGCGGCAGGCCAGCCCGGCGATGCGCCCGGTGAGCCCCTGCGGTTCGGGAGCGTGAAGCAGATCCTGGGGGCGTCCAGCTACACGTTCCTCGAGCTCGACGTCTGCGGGGAGACCGTGTGGATCGCGGGTCCCGAGCGGAAGGACATCGAGGTCGGCGGCCTCGTCGCCACACCGCTCGGCATGGAGAACCGCGAGTTCTACTCCAAGTCGCTCAACATGAAGTTCGACCCCATCTACTTCGTGAACACCATCAAGAAGGCGAAGGCCCTGCCGCCTTGTCCTCCCTGACGGGCTCCGCGGCGTCGGGCTCCGCGGCGTCGCCGAGGTAGATCCGACTCGCCTTGTACCAGGCCACCACGTCCGGCCAGAGCACCCTGATGATGCCGGCGGTGGGCAGGGCGAGCAGGATGCCCACGATCCCGAGCAGCTCGCCGCCCAGCAGGAGCGCGATGATCACCGTGACGGGCGAGAGTCCGACCTTCTCGCCCACGATGCGCGGCGTGATCACGTAGCCCTCGAGCCCCTGGACGATGCCGAACACCGCGAGCACGCCGATCAGCGGGCCCAGGCCGTTCCAGTCGAGCAGCACCATGAGCACCGAGAGCGAGAAGCCGATCACGAAGCCGAAGTACGGCACGATGTTCAGGATGCCCGAGAGCATGCCGATCGCGAGCCCCGCCCCCACCCCGACGCCGGCCCAGCCGAACACCACGGCGAGCCCGGCCGCGTAGAGCGCAGCGAGGATGACCGCCACCTCGACCTGCCCCCGGAACCAGGCGCCCACGACCTCGTCCATGCGCCGGATCCGCTCGAGCAGGAAGTCGCGGTTCACGGCCGGGATGTAGTCGACGAGCGCGAGCCGCATCACGTCGAAGTCGCGCAGGAAGTAGAAGGTGAACACCGGGATCATCACGACGTTGATGGCGCTGGCGAGCAGCACCGTGAGCCGCGACCAGACCTCACCGAGCGCCGCGGACGCCGTGCGCGTGAGGGTGGGCACCTGGGCCCGCAGCGTGTCTCCGTACGTGGTCAGGATGGCGGTCCAGTCGTCGGGGATGTCGACCGGGAAGGTGGCCTCGATCCACGGGACCAGCTCGGTCTCCGTGCGCTCGAGGAGCACCGGGACGCCGTCCGAGACGTTCTTCGCCTGGTGGGCGACCGTCGGGTAGAGGAAGAGCAGGAAGAGCCCCACGAACACGCCACCCGCCGCGAGCAGGCCCAGGATCGTGTTCGAGCGGCTCCAGCCACGCTCCTCGAACCGGTCGACCAGGGGGTCGAGCAGGTAGGCGATCAGGAGGGCCGTGAGCACCGGCACCAGCACCGCCTCCACGGCCGTGAAGAGCACGTACACGAGCCCGACCACGAAGGCGAACGTCGCGATCTTCGCCAGCAACGCCGGGTAGCGATCGTACCGGTGCCAGAGCTCGGACTTCGAGAGCCCGCTCGGGTGGGGTTCTGGGGCCAAGTCACTCCTCCAGCGGCGCGATTCTCCCGCTCCAATCGCTACGCGTCAAACGTCGTCTCCATTGCGCGCCACCCAACGGGACGATAACAGAACGGCAATTCTGATCGAGGTGTGTATGCGCGCTCTGGCACTGGTCCTCCTCACCGGTTGCAGCGGCTCTTCTCTGTCCAGCCGCCTCACGGACGCCGACGGCGACGCCGTCGGTCAGATCCCCGAGTGCCAGGAGAGCGCCTTCCTCGCGGACACGCTCGACGTCTACGCGGGCGCCTGCCACGGAACCGTCCACGCCTTCGCCGGTGCGGGCGGCTCCACCCTCGCCTTCTCCACCGAGGGGCTGGCCACGCCGGGCATCATCAGCGTGGAGACCCTCTCGGGCGACGTGCTGGGCTGGGATCTCACGGCGGACGGCACCTCCTTCGAGGTCGAGCTCCCCTGGTCCGGGGAGTTCTTCCTGCGGGTCGACGTGGACGAGCCCACGGAGCTCACCCTGTCGCGCGAGTGCGTGGCGGGCTGCGAGCGGGGCTACACGCGCTACCCGATCTTCCTCCTGCACGGCATGGCGGGCACCGACACGTTCGTGGGTGCGGTGGACTACTTCAACGGCGTGAAGGACACCCTGGAGGCCGACGGCTACACGATCGGCGTCGGGGCCGTGGACCCCTTCCAGATCACTCCCGGGCGGGCGGTGCAGTGGGCCAGCCACCTGGACGCGTTCTTCGCGGACGGCCGTCACCGGAAGGTGAACCTCGTCGGCCACTCCCAGGGCGGCATGGATGCCCGCTACCTCACGGCCCACCTCGACCCCGACCAGCGCGTGGCGAGCGTGCTCACCATCGGCACGCCCCACCGTGGCACCGCGGTCGCGGCGGTCGGCGCGGGCCTGCTGCAGCACTCCGGCATCACCGAGGCCATGGTGGAGGCCGCCATCGGCGGGCTCGCGTCCTTCTACGACGTGGAGAGCGACGAGGCGATCGTGGAGCAGATCCAGGGTCTCGCGCCGGACGCCATGGAGGAGTTCAACACCCTCGTGCCGGACCGGGCGGACGTCTACTACGCGAGCTGGGGCGGCAAGAGCTGCCAGCTGCTCGACTTCTTCTGCCTCTGGCAGAACGACGGCGAGGTCATCACCGCGCCCCTCGCGGCCACCCACCTTCTCCTGAAGGTGCTCGAGGGCGACAACGACGGGCTCGTGAGCGTCGAGAGCGCGCGGTGGGGCGTGGACTACGGCGCCCTGCCCGCCGATCACGCCGACCAGATCGGGCTCCTGAACGTGTTCGACTTCGACCACCTCGCCTTCTACGAGGAAGAGGCGGCGTGGCTCCGCGAGCTCGGTCTCTGACTCACGACCAGCGGGTCGTGAGCAACCAGGTGGGGAGGTAGTCGGACTCCACAGTGGGGGTCAGGCCACAGCTGTGCGCCCACACGCCCAGCGCGAGCGGCCCCAGCGCCACGATGCCACGCTCGTCGCCCTTGCCATCACCCTCCGAGTACCACGCCTTGTGGGCCTCGAGGGCGGCCACCAGCGCTTCGTCGAGGGCCGGCACGCCGGCATAGATCCGGTCGAGCACGGCGAGCATGGGAAGCACGATGGCCTTGTCGTAGGGCTGGAGCTCGGGATCTTCGGACGCCCACTGCCGGGACGTCGCGAGCACGCGCTGCCAGCCGTTCGCGTCCACCCGCATGCCCCGGAGCGCATCGACGGCGACGTAGGCGTACGGTCGGGCGCGCACACGTTCGTCGAGCAGCTCCTTGCCCGGCACCTCGACGAACCACCGCGTGGAGGCCTCGTCGCGGAGGACGAGACCCGCGAAGAACCCGCGCATCCAGGTATCCGGACTGGCGAGGTGCACGGGTGTCTCTGGTAGCGCGAACCGCTTGCCGTCCACGGTGAGTGGGCGGTCCCGCATCAGCCGGAAGGTGACTGCGAGCACCCCCGCCGACGCGTCCCGCATGGCGCGCAGCCCGCGGAGGACGGCCTGCCGGTCGTCCATGGCGAGACCGGCCCCCACGGCGCGATGGCCCGAGTCCAGGGCGTTCAGGAGCCACGTAGGGGTGGCGCCGACCCGACCGGGGGCCCGGTCGAGCACGGCGAACGCGGCCTTCAGGAGGGCCTCGGGATCGCCTCCATGAAGGTGTGCCTGGAAGACCGCACCCATGCTCAGCACTCCTCCAGGATCATCCCTGGGTGTTGGAAGGCTCGACGAGGACCTCGACCGCGTCCGACGGCACCGGACCGCGAATGGCGACGATGTCGCCCGCCCGATCGCGGTACAGGCCGAAGTCCTTCATGCCCCGGAGGTACTCGGGCACCCCGTCCAGGCTGAAGCCGTCCGCTCCGCCGACCGGGATGGCGCCGGACTCGCCGGGACCGAAGCTCTTGAAGGCCTTGATGAGATCTGTGTCCGCGCGCACGGTGCCGGAGTCCGGCATGCTCTGGCGCACCGAGTCGATCTGGTCGACCCCGTGGTCCTCGTAGCGAACGTCCTGGCCCGTTCCCGTACCGGACTGCACGGTGATCACCCGCGCGCCCTCGAAGCCCTCGCTGAACTCCATCTTGGCGTCCGTGAGGATCTTCGCGCCCGGATACGCCGCCATGATCTCGTCGTAGGTGGTGGAGCGCATCACGATGCTGGGATCGTTGAAGTAGTCCTGGCGGCGGCGAAGCTTCTCGAGGCCCGCCACACCGTCCGCGGAGTCCACGACGAACAGCGCCTGATCCGCGCTCATCCCGGCAGCCCGGTGGGTACCGATGGAGTCGAGGTACGGCGACTCGTGCGGGGTCATGGGGGTGTCCACCCCGGCCGGCTCGAACCGGAAGATCCGCGCGTCACCGCGGACGAAGCCGAGCTCCTCACCGGTCTCCGGGTGGATCAGGGGGTAGATGTTCTCGGAGGCAGCGCCGAGCGGAGCGCGATCGTCGCCTGCCTTCATCGCGGGCCCGACATCCGGCAGACTGCCGCTCTTGTCGGCCTCGAGGGTGGCGAGCACCTCCGCCTGGTTGGCGCCCTGCAGGCCCGCGTCCTCGAAGGCCTCGAGCGCGTCCTTCCCCGTGGCGATGGGCCTGTCGACGGAGGCGGGCTCCTCCTCCGGCGCCTGATCCTTGCTCGAGCGGCGCGCGGGCTCGAACGAGCCCGGGTTGTCACCGCTGTTGTTCCGGCTGTTGCCGTACGCGATGTTGCCCTTGTCGTCGATGGTGAGGGGCGCGAACTTGGTGTCGTCCGCGTTGTTCCGCACCACGGCGATGATCTGGCCGTCCGCGTTGTGGCGGAAGTGGTAGCCGTCGGGCGGCTCGTCGCCGGGCGGCCGCCCCACGCTGGTGGCGAGGCTCCCGTAGTTGGCCGAGTTGCGGGCGGCGAGCTCGGCCTCCGACATCCCGCGGAGCTCGTAGGGGATCTGGCCGAGCGAGTCGACGATCTGACCATCCTCGTTCACCGAGGTCGGACCGAAGCCGTCTGTGATACGCCCGTTGATCTTGTCCTGTGCGATGCCGCCAGCCGCCGTGATCAGGTGGTCGGTGCTGAACGTGGCGTCGAGCACGCCGTCGTTCCAGTCCTTCCCGTCGATCACGTTGTTGCTGACCTGCGTGATGCCCGCGTTCACCCCGCTGGTCGCGACCCCGAGACCGTAGTCGATGGCGGTCCGGGCGTAGGGGTTCAGCGTGCTGCCCGCGCCCGTGGGGTTGCCCGTGAGGCGCGTGTTCACGCCGCCCGTCGCCGCGGACGTGAGCATCCCGGTGCCGAAGCGCGTGGCGAAGTCGAGCCCGACATCCCCGATGCTGTCGTAGCGGTTGTTCGCCGCGAACGCGTCGCCGACGCTGTCGCGGTCGTCCTCGATGTACTCGCGCACCGTGCCGCTCAGCGCGTCGGAGCCCATGCCGATGGCCGCGCTGCGCGCGTTGCTGACGGCCTGCTGCCGCATGAAGGCACCGAAGGTGGCCGGCGCTGCCGAGGCGCCCGGCGCCGCGCCCATCGTCGCGCCCGTCACGGCGCCGTTGATGGTCCACTCGATGCCCTTCGAGGCCGCGAGGGCCGACGAGCCGCGCATGGAGTCGCCGAAGGACTCACCGGTGAAGTTCCCGTTCTCGTCGCGGTCGTAGATCTGCTGGGCCAGGGCCTCGCGCATCTCCGGCGACATGTTCGCGAGGTCCTCGTCGGTGAGCTTCACGAGCTCGCCCGCGTCGTTGCGGTAGGACATCCCGCCCGAGCCGTCCGCCGTGATGTCGCCCATCGTGTCGGCGTACCAGGCGTTCTTGGGATCCGTGAAGTCCGGGAGCATCTGGCCCGTGGTGGGATCGATGTAGGTGGCGCCCGGCCAGGTGACGTTGGCGTTCTCCGCCATCTCCGCGACCTCTTCCGGGGACAGGGCGCGGATCTCGTCCGCGCTCATGTCCACGCGCTCGAGGCCCGTGGTGAGGTTCTGGTTCGCCTCGCGCGCCGCGAGCTCGCCGCCTCCGTAGACGACGGCCGCCGTGGCCCCCGTCCCGAGGGCCGATGCGAGGATGATGACGGCGAGCGGAGCACCCGCACCACCCGTGGCGACCGTGATGGCGACGGCCAGCGCGGTGAGCGCGATGCCCAGCAGCACGTCGCGGAAGGCGCTGTTCCAGAAGTCGACCCAGAACCGCTGCAGACCCTCCCAGGCGCTCGCGAGGAACTCGGTGAACGGCTGGACCAGGTTCTCGTTGACCCACTGGACGGCCTCGTCGAGCTTCTGGAGGCCTGTGACGACCACCTCCTCCATGGCGCGCACGCCCGCCTCGATGGCCCCGTAGGCCGCGTCGAGGGCCGCGCTGACGGCCGCCTGCGCGGCGTCGAACGTGGCCTCCACGGCGGTCTCGAGGGTGTCGAAGGTGGCCTCGACGGCCGCCTCCGCCACGTCGAACGCGACGTCCACGGCGCTGTTGAGCGCCTCCTCGGCGGCGGTGACCTTCTCCTGCAGGCCGTTCTCGGCGGCCTCGATGTTCGCCTGGAGCTCGGCGCCCGCAGCGTCGACCGCGGACTGCATGGTCTGGCTGGCGGCGGTGACACCGGCCTGTGCGGTGTCGACCAGGCCGTTGAACGTGTCCTGGAAGCCCTGGGTGGCTTCGTCGAGCTTGCGGCCGAGGTCCTCGTCGATGAGGGACACGACGTTGACGAAGCCGTCGATGAGCCCGTTCACGACGGTACGGAAGGCCTCGAGGGCCCCGTTGATCGCGTCGGTGATGCCCTGGATGGCGCTGTTCACGAAGTCCGTGACGGCCTGCACGGCCGCCTGGAGAGCCGTGGACACCACCTCGATGACGCGGTTGATGGCGTCGGCGACCTTGGAGATCGCGGCCTGGATGGCGTTGCGCACCCGATCGAGCACGCCGAGCGCGGCGTTCTTCGCGGCCTCGAGGATGCCGAGGGCAGCGTTCTTCGCGGCCTCGAGCGCGCTGTTGATCGCGTTCTTGACCTGGTCGAACTTGCTCTTGATCCAGTCGAGGGCCTTGTTGATCTGCTTCTGCAGCCAGCCCACGACCCGGTCGATCAGCGACGGCTCCTTCTGCGCGTCGGCCATCTTCTGGTCGGCCTCGGCGTTCGCCGAGGAGACGTCGTTGTTCGCCTGGTTGACCGCGCTGTCGATCTCGGCCTGCGCCTGGGTCTGCCCGCTCTCGAGCTCCGACCGGATCTCGGCGTTGCCCTCGGACTCGAGCCCGGAGACCTCGGCCTCCGCGGCCGACATCATCTGGTCCTTCTGCTGCTGGGCGTGCTGCTGCTGGGCGTCGAACTCGGCCTGGTACTGGTTCTGGGCCTCGGTGCCGACCTGCTCGGCCTGGGCCTGCAGGTCCGCCATCTCGGTCGTGATCTGGTTCTGGTGCCCCTCGAGGGCCGTGTTGCAGAGGTCCTGCTCGGCGTCGAAGGAGTTCTGGGCGCCCTGGATGGCCCCGGTGGCCGTGCCCACGTAGTTGCCCAGCGCCTGGTCGTGGCCGGTGCGCAGGGTGTTGTCGACGTTCGCGACCTCCCCGTCGTACGCGGTGCCCGCGGCGTCGATGGACGTCTGGTGGCCGGTGGTGGCGGTGTCCACCTCGGTGGCGAACGCGTCGGTGCCCGCGACGCAGTCCGTGTCGAACTGGTTCTGGGCCTCGTTGAAGGCGTTCGTCATCTCCGAGACGTGGTTGGTGTTCTCGGAGCGTGCGTTCTCCGCGGCCGCGAGGGCCTCGGCATCGAACGGGGCGACCTCGGCGGCGACGTCGATCGCCTCCCACTCGGCCAGCGCGTCCTCGCAGAAGGACGACCCCTGGTCGTACACGCCCTCGGCCTGGCCCTTCAGGACGTCGAGCCCCGCCTGCGCGTCGCCCGACAGACCGCCGCGCACGGCCTCCTGCTGGTTCGCGACGGCCGGCTCGAGCTTGGCCATGACCGCGGACTCGATCTCGGCGTTCATGCCGGGACCGCTGGCGCCCGCCGTGCTCCCGGCCGGGAGCTGGCCCTCGTCGAACTCGAAGCCGGAGGGATCGACCAGCGTGTCGAACGCCTCGATGTCGAGCCCGGGGTCCGGCAGCTCGGTGTTGCCGAAGTCGGCCGCGAGGTCCGGCGCCACGAAGTCGCTCGTGTAGGCATCGAGGTCCGTGGCCGCACCGTCCATCCCGGCGACGGCGTCGCCCGGAAGCTCGACGACCGGCTCGCCCGCCGTGGCGGCCTCCGCGTTGGCCGTGGCCTTCGTGACCGCGTCCGACACGGTGGTGGCGGCGTTCTCGAGCTCCGCAGGCACGGGGCTGACGGCGAACTCGGCGCTCTCGCCGCTCTGGCGCGCGTTGGCGGCCGCCTGCTTGCCCGCCTGGTCCGCCGCGGCGGCCGCGGCCTGAGCAGCGGCGTCCGTGGAGGTGCCCTCCTTGTCGGACTGGAAGCCCGGGACCTGGCCCTCGTAGCCGGCCATCTCGGACTCGACGGCAGAGGTGCCCTCGGCGAGCTTCGGCTGGACCTCGCCCGCGATGCGGGCCTCCGCCTCGGGACCGACCGGATCGAGCTCGGCGGCCTTCTCGGTGACCGCGGCCTCCGCCGTGCCCGCCGCGTTGGCCGCGAAGTCGGGCATCTGCTGGCCGGGCACGCTGGGGAGACGCTCGCCACCCCCGCCCGCGTAGCTCATCTCGGGCACGTTCGGCGTGCCCAGCTCGACGGCGCCGCCAGCACCCTCGGCGCCGGACTGGCCGCCCTCACCGCCACCCGCTTCACCGCGCTCGGCGAACTCGAGCGTGCCGACGTCCGGCCGCTCGGTGGCGGTCATCGCGTTGCCCACCGCCGGGTTCAGACCGGTCTGGGTGGCCGTGACCTGGGGCCCACCGCCCGACGCGGAGGCGTGCCCCGGGGCCGTGCCGGTGTTCGGCGTGACCGCGACGGCGTTCGCGGCCGCGGAGGCTTCGACACCCGTCTCCGTGAGCGACGCGCCCCCACCGGCCATCTTGGCGGGTGCGGCTGTGTTGCCCGCGGGCCCCTCGAAGGTGGCCTCCTGGGGCGTGAGGCTCTCGCCGATGTTCGCGGGCGTGCTCGACAGGTCGAGGGAGGGCGTGTCGCCCTCCGGCGGCGTGACGTTCTGGAGCTCCGCCGGGAGGTCGTACTGGAAGTTGGCCTCGGTCTCGTAGGACTTCTCGCCCTCCTCCTCGGCGGCCTCCGCAGCACCGCCGGGCGCGACGTTGAGGCTCGGCTTCTCGGCCGACACACTCCCGCCCGCGGGCGCGCTGGGCGCGGCGGCCCGGTTGGTGGGCGCGGGGCTCGGCAGCCCGCCACCACCGCCCTTGGGAGCGGCCTGCCGGGGAGCGTTGTTCGCCGGGGCCTGCACGTCGCGCGTGCCCTGCACGCCGGAGGGACGGGCCATCTGGCCACCACCGCCCTTCGCGCCTGCCCCGCCCGAGGCACCTCCACCTCCGGAGGCACCGCCTCCGAAGCCACCGCCACCACCACCGCCGCCGCCACCACCGGACGCATCGGCGTCCGCCGGGGCAGCGGGCGCTGCGGGGGCCTGGTTGGCACCTTCCGGACCGCCCTGGGGCAGCCCCTCGTCGCCAGCGCCTTCGTCGCCGGTGGCGTTGGGGTCCGCCTGGGTGACTCCGCCGTCGGCGGCCACGCCACCCTCGGCCTTGGCCTCCTCTTCGCCCTGCCCTTCCTCTTCGCCCTTCTGGGCTTCCTGGGCGGGCGCGGGCGCCTGGTTCGTGACGCCGGCGGGCATGCCGTTGGCCTCGGCCTGGATGGCGTCGGCGTTGGCCTGGCGGTTCTCGGCCTGCTGGTCGATCCCGTCGACCAGACCGTCCACCTCGCCCTTCAGCGCGTCGAACTGGTTCTGGACGCCCAGGAGATCCCCGGCGAGCTCACCCGGCAGGTTCTCGACCTGGTTCAGGAGCTCGGGGTTCTGGGACAACAGCGCGTCGATCGCCTCGCGCACCTCGCCCATCGCCTGCTGGGCGGTCTCGATGAGACCGGTGCCCGCGAGCAGATCGGGGAGACGATTCAGGAGGTCCGACCCGAAGCCGCCCTTCTCCGCCTGCCCCTTGGGGCCTCCGGCATCGATGGCGTTGCCCGCGGGGGCCACTTCGTTGAGGAAGCCGGGATCCCCGGACTTCGCATTCTGTGCGTTGGACACATCCGAGATCAGAGCCGCGCTGGCCACAGCGTTCCCGACGGCGGGGAGCTCGTTTCCGAGCTCCATATTGCCGACATTGGAAGCGACTTCTGGCTGGCGGGACCTGCGGGAGCTTACAGATCGAGCCATGATTCATACCCTCTGCAGGGATGATAGCAGCGGAGATGCCCCCGGCACAATGCCCGTTCGGCGCGAAGGGGATCAGCGGGTGTCGCGGGGGTCGTACGTGATCACGACCTCGTCCAGCGGAGACGGCGTGAAGTCCGTGAACACCACGCTGTTGCGGCCGGGCAGGTACTCCACCTCGCAGCCGGCGAGGCACGAATCGAAGCGCAGGGTGACGTCCCGCCCGTCGACCTCGGTCTTCACGCTCACGTCGATCGTCCAATCGGGGTCGATCTCGGGCAGCTCGGAGAGGAAGAACTCCGACTTCAGGCCCGCGGTCACGAGCCCGAGCGCGTCCATGAACGGAGCCCAGCTCGTGTCGCAGATGTTGCCCACGATCCCCCCGGTGCGGGCGGCGTACCACTCGTAGCTCACCCCCTCGGAGAACCCGTCCGGACAGGACTGTCCGGAGGGCCAGACCACGGCGTGGGCCTTCACCATGTCCCGGGTCTCCTTCCGGTTCCACATCCACTCCCGGAACTCGGCGCGGGAGATGGGCGACGTCTCGCTGGCGTCGTCCTCGTCCGAGATGAAGATGATGTGGAGCTCGGCGTCCTCGCGCTCGAAGCCCTCGTTGCGCGGTGCGTCCCCGAGGACCTCCAGGGCCGTCCAGGCCGCCTCCCGACCGGTCTCGTCCGCCGAGCCGCCCGTGCCCATGCGGGCCATGTCGGAGAACACGCCGGAGGGGTCCGGGGTGTCGGGGTCGATCCAGCGGAGCCCGCGGGCCCGCCGCAGACGGCCGCTCTGGTTGGGGTCGTCCATGTCGGTGCTCACGACACCGATGTGGTAGTCGACGCCCGAGAGCGCGAAGTAGCTCGAGAACACCGGGAAGTTCTGGGCCAGTGCCGCCTGCTCCGCGTCCATCGAGCAGGAGTTGTCGATGACGAACAGCACGTCCACGGCGGGCTTGGGGATCTGCACGGTGACGTCGGTGCGCAGGACCTCGTCCACCTCGGGGGGGTACGCCGTGCGCGTGTGATCGTCGAGGGGCGTGAGATCGTAGCCCTGGCAGGCGAGGAGGAAGGCGAGGATCGACATGGTGACTCCGGACTCTCGAGACACCCCCGATGCCCGACCGTCGCGACCGTCGTCACTCCGACGTCACTTCTCCGAGGATCACGATCCCAGCGCCAGGAAGCCGCCGTCCACGGGCAGCACCACGCCCGTGATCCACGCGCTCGCCGGCATGAGCAGGAAGGCCACGGCGTTCGCGACGTCCACGGGGTCCCCCACCCGCCCGAGCGGCGTGCGCTCGAGGATCGTCGCCGCCTTCGCCGGATCGCGGAGGACCTGCTGGGCCAGGGGCGTAGCGACGTACCAGGGCGCGACGGCGTTGACCCGGATGCCCGTGGGGCCCCAGGTGGCGGCCAGGAAGCGCGTCAGGCTCTCGACAGCACCCTTGGACGCCGCATAGGACGCGGTGGACGTACGGATCGCCCGCGCCGACGCCACGCTCGACAGGTTCACGACCGCCCCGCGGCGCGCGGCGAGCGCAGGCTCCAGGCCGCGACAGAGGGCGAAGGTGGCTCCCAGGTTCACGGAGAGCAGGTGGTCCAGATCGGCGTCCGTCGTGTCCGCCAGGGGCTTGCGGACGTTGATGCCGGCGTTGTTCACCAGCCCGTCGAGCCCGTCCCAGCGGGCCTCCACAGCCGACACCACCGCGCCCGGGTCCGCCGCGACGTCCGCCACGAGCACCTCACACCCCGTGGCCTCGGCGAGCGTGCGCAGCTCGGCCTCCGTGCGGGCGACGGCGAGCACGTCCGCACCGAGGTCTGCGAGCACCTCCACCGTCGCGCGCCCCAGCCCGCGGCTCGCGCCCGTCACCACCACCCGCCTGCCGTCCAGCCGCCACATCCTGCCTCCACGGGCGCACGTCCCGTCGGGAGGCTACCGGACGGCATGCCCACGACGTCCACGCGCCCGCACATCGCCTGGGAGGCCCGGGGTGACGGTCCCCCCGTGCTCCTCGTGATGGGCTTCGGGATGCGGGGCGTGGTGTGGCGGCCCGTGGTGACGCGGCTCGCGGTGGACCATCGGGCAGTGACCTTCGACAACCGCGGCATGGGCGCATCGGACCCGGCCGATGGGCCGTACTCGCTGGCCGATCTGGCCCGGGACACCCTGCGGGTCGCGGACGACGCGGGGCTCCCGGCCTTCCACCTCGTCGGCGTGAGCATGGGAGGCATGATCGCGCAGGAGGTCGCCCTCGCCGCGCCGGATCGCGTGCGGTCCCTCGTGTTGATCGCGACCCAACCGGGAGGTCCGCGCGCCTGGGTCCCTCCCCTGCCCACCGTGCCGCTGCTCGCCGCCATCGGGCTCGGCACCCGCCTGAACCGCCGGCTCTTCCCGCGGCTCCTGCACCCCCCGGGGTCCCTCGACGCCCTGACCCCCGCGGATCTCGAGCAGCGGTGGACCGACGCCCACGCGACGTCGCCGGATCCCCGCCAGCGTCGCCTGCAGCTCCGGGCGATCCGGGGTCACGACACGCGCGACCGCCTCGGCTCCATCGCGGCACCGACCCTCGTGGTGAAGCCCCTGCGCGACCGGATGTGCCACCCGTCCCACAGCGACACCCTCGTGGCGGGCATCCCGGGCGCCCGGCTGCTCGAGCTGGACGCGGGCCACGGGCTGATCCTCCACGCCGCGGACGCCCTCACGGAGGCGATCCGCGACCACGTCGCTACGGCAGGACGAACGCCCGCGTAGGACCCCTCACGATCCGCGGGATCTCGACCGCCGGTACCGCGACCATGGCCCAGGCTCCGTCCACTTTCCGGGCCTCCGTGACCGCCACCGGGACGCCGTCCACCCGTACCTCGAGACGATCGCCCGCCTCGGCATCCTCCGCCGCGAGCCAGAGGACCCAACGGGTCGGCGACTCCATGCCCACGAGCTGGAGATCGCGTCCCTCGAGGGGGTAGCCCGACATGACCTCGTAGGTGACGACGACGCCACCCGACCAGCCCGCCATGCCCCGCCCCACGTGCCCGAGCGGCATCCCGGTCCGCTTGTCCACGACGCCTTCGGGCGACGGCACGCGGCGCACCCGGGACGGCTGGAGCCCGAGGTCCACGAGAGAGAGCGGACTGCGAGACACCGGCGGCGACGGGCTCACGTACGCGTCGACCTCCATCCGGAGGACCGTGACGTCTCCGTCGACGGCCGCCACCTGGTAGGGGTCGCCAGCCCCGAGGGTCTGGCCGGGCTCCACCTCCAGACCCAGGTCGCGCACGCGCACGAGCCGAAGCGGACCGTCGAGCTCCGCCAGCTGGATGTCACCGTCGCATCCCTGGCCCCACATCACCGGCTCCCGGATCGCGAGGCGGGCGCGGGCCCCCGGCCGTACGAGCTCCTGGATCCCGAGGTCCTCCCCGGCGCAGGTCACGTGCACGGGTCCCGGCGGGACGCCGTCGAACGGCGCCGGGAGGAGGAGGTCGACCTGGGCAGGCCAGCCCAGGAGGCCCATCACGACCGGTCCGAGGAGCCTCGTCGCCACGGGGAGCGCCACCACACCGAGCGTCAGCAGCACCACCGCCGCCTGCACCCAGCCGGCGCGCCTCGACTCCGCCGGAGCGACGTGGTCGGGAGGGAGCTCGACGGCCTCGAAGGCCGCACGGATCCTCGCGTCGAGATCGTTCACTTCGCAGCCTCCGCCGTCAGCCAGGCCTGCAGGGACTCCCGGCCCCTCCGCAGGTGGGACTGGACCGTGTTCGTGGGGGTCCCCGTGCGCTCACCGATCTCCGCCGTGGTCCAGCCCTCCACGAGGTGGAGGAACAGGACCTCGCGCTGGATGGGCGACAGCGTGAGCAGGCCGGCCCACAGGGCGTCCGCCTCGATCAGACGCTCCGCCTCGGGGCCGACGACGCCGTCGTGCTCGACGAGGTCCACGAGCCCGCGCGAGGCCCCCCTCCGCCCGTCCAGCCAGGCGGAACGGATGGCGCGCAGCAGGTACGGGACGGACGAAGCCGGCCCGCCGGCCCGACGCACCCGGAGCCAGCCCTCCTGGAGGAGGTCGTCCGCCACCACCGGGTCGCCCGCGAGCGCCACGGCGTAGCGGAACCCCCGCTCCAGCATCGCGCGGTCCATGTGTGTTCCCCCCGACCGGAAGACGCCGACGGACCGCTCACGCGTGCAGTCAGCTCGAGAATCTCCCGGGACAGAGATCCATCGCAGCGGCCCACGGGTCCCCGGCATCCCGAACGACCGGGAACGTGAAGGGCAGCAGCAGCTCCGACACCGTCTCCGCCGGGTCCGCCGCGAGCACGAGCTGCTCCAGGATCCGCACGGCCAGCGGGTACCACCGGCCCGTCTCGCCCGACCACGGCACCTGCACCCGCTTGGTGGCCGTGTCGCGACCCGCCTGCAGGAAGGCCACCTCCTCCGCCAGCACGCGCCGGAAGGTCGCCTCGCTCACCCGACCGTGGGCCACCTCCGCCCAGATCTCCCACCGCGACCGCTCCGTCGTGGCCAGATCGTCCATCACCCGCACGAACACGGGCTCCCCGCGCGCGTCCCGCAGGCTCGCCGGCAACGCCACACAGCCCGTCCCGGCCAGCCAGGACGCGAGGTACTGGAGCGCCTGGAAGACGTTGTAGCGGACCTCTTCGGGGTCGCTGTTGCTGATGACGGCCGACTCTCCGGTGTCCGCCGCCAGGAGCGCCCGAGGGTAGAGGGGGTCCGACGCGTCGAGCCCCGCGACGTCCTCGCCCGCCACGAACGCGCGCAGGCCCGCCAGCGCGGCCGGATCGGGCACCAGGGCGACGAGCAGCCGGTCGAGCACGCCAGGGTCCGCGGCCCTGCGGCGCCAGGCCTCCACCAGCGCGATGCCGATGCGCACGAAGTCCGGGTGCGCCACCCAGAAACCGTCGAGGCCCCGCCGGAGCTGGGTGACCACGTCGCGCACGTAGCCCACCATGGACACCGCGAAGCTCGCGTCGTTGCCGTCCTCGAAGAGCGTGCCGTACATCCCGCCGATGCTCACGGCCCCCCGCGGCGCGAGGGTGCGCGCGAGCCGCACATGGGACTCCTTGATGTGGTGGATGACGATGTCGGGGTCGGCCTTCACGGGGATCCGGTAGCCGGGGTCGTGCCGGAACAGGCGCGCGGTGGCCGCCAGGAAGTCGTGCCAGCCGAGCGACCCACCCGCGAAGTACGGGTGCAGCGCCTCGGCCATCTCGGCGATCCGGAAGATGGCCCGCGGGGTCTCGAAGACGATGAACAGGCGTGTGCAGCCCACCGGGAAGCCCGGGTGACGGGCGGCGATCCGACGCTCGGTCGCCTCCACGAGGTCACGGACGTAGGCGGCCTCCTCCTCGTTCTCGAGCTTGGGCACGTAGAACACGAGCGCATCGGGCCGATCCCGGTTGAGCCACGCGTGGAGCACGAGATCCAGCAGGTGCAGCGGCAGGGGCTCCCCGTGGAGCTGGTGGGTGCCCGCCGGCAGCGCGAGGCCCGGCACGCGCTTGATGGGCACCGCGAGCCCCTCGGAGGCAAGCGCGTAGTGGCGTCCCCGCTCGTCCACGAGGTCGAGGGTGCGGGCGTAGCAGCCCGCGAGGTTCGCCGTCGCCTGGAGGAGGTCGCCCACGAACGGCGTCTTGCTGTCCTCGCTGTCCGCCCCCCAGCGGGGCACGCGGCCGGAGGCCTCCACGAGCTCCGCCACGATGGCGGGCTCGCCCGGACGCACGCGATGCAGCGCGTTCATCGCGTTGATGCACATCTTCGCGCTGTCGGGAGGCCCGAACAGGGTGACGGCCGTGCCCGCGATGGCCTCCGGCAGCGACACCGGCGTGCACGGGACGTCGACTCCCGAGGGCCCCACCAGCACGCGTCCATCCGCGTCCCGACGGCCGATCGGGGTCGCCCAGGCGGGGTCGCGGTACTCCCGACCCGCGTTGGCCGCGGCGGCCTCGAGGGTCCAGGCGTCGAGCTGCGCACGGTCGGCCTTCCGACGGTCGAGCACCCGGGCCAGCCCGTCCCGGACGTCCAGGAAGACGTCCACCACGAGCCCGAGGGCTTCGGCCCCCTGGAGCTCCGGGAAGCGATCGAGGAGATCACCCTCCACGGTGAGACCCTCCACGCCCGGGACGTCGCGCTGGGTCGTGCGCAGCGCGTCGATCAGGGGCTGCGGGAGGTAGTCGAGGGTGGCGGACACGTGCATGAGGCCTCCGAGAAGCCCCCTGTTATCCGCCCTCAGAAGGGATCGCCGAACTCCCGATCGTCACGACCGCCACCGCCGAAGAACCCATCGTCGTCACCGCCGGGGTTCCAGCCGCCCGCAGCCTCGCTCTCGAAGGTGCACTCGAGCTTCACGCGCATCGGCGTGGGGGACGACCGGAACGCCGCACCCACGATCAGCCGCGCCACACCGGCCTCCAGGGGCTTCACCCGGGGGTCGCTGTCGACATGGTGGAGGGTGACCTTCTCGCGGTCGACCGTGAACTCGACGGCCACGGTGCCGAACAGGTCGCCACCGGAGGAGAGCTTGGTGGCCGTGTGGAGGCGCTTGAGCTCCAGCTCGACCTTGCCGACGGCGTCCAGCACGTCGCGCCAGCTGATCCGATCGAGGTTCCGGCGGCGCCCGGTGGCCTCGGAGGACACGACCACCTCGGGACGGCTCCAGCGGACGATGGCCATGGGCGGCTCCTAGGCGACGGAGAGGATGAGCAGCGTGAGGTCGTCGTCGACCGCGGAGAGGTCGCCCGTGTGCTCGAGCACGAGGGCCTGCAGGGCGTTGCGGATGGCCGCGGGGCCGCCCTCGGCGTAGACCTCCGCCACCCGCTGCAGCTCGCGCTCGCCGAGCTCTTCGCCGCGGGAGTTCGTGGCCTCCGAGAACCCGTCGCTGAAGAACAGGACCTGGTCGCCCGACCTCAGCTCCAGCGCGGCCTCGGTGTAGCGGTGGGTGCGCACGCTGCCGATGGGAGGGTGCCCCTCGCCGCGCACGACCTCCACGAGCCCGTCGCGGACGAGCCGGGGAGCGGGGTGGCCCGCGTTCACGAGGTGCAGGACGCGCTTGTCGGGGTCGTAGCGCCCGACGATGCCCGAGATCAGGAACTCACCGTCGACGCACCCGAGCAGCGTGTGGCTCAGCAGGTTGGCGAGCATGAACGGCCGCAGGCCCTCGCCCATCCCGAGCCGCGCCATCTCCACCGCACCGGTGGCGACCGCCGTGACCATCCCGGCCGCCGGGCCGTGGCCGGTCACGTCGCCGAAGATCAGGAGCGCATCGGACTTCCCGAGGGGCGACAGGAGCCAGAAGTCGCCGCCGGTCTCCTCGAGGGGCCGGTAGAAGCTGCACGCGGACAGACCCCGGACCTCGGCGCCATCGGGCGTGACGAGGAGGGTCTGGACGTGGCCGGCAGTCTTCCCGGAGGCGACGGGGTGGCTCATGCGCGTTCTCCGCCGACCGGTTTAGAGGAAGCGGACCTCGCGCGCAAGCCGGTCATTCCGCCCCCTCCAGGAAACGCACGCCGGTGAGCTGCATGGAGACGTCCCAGAGCCGGGCCGACACCGTGTCGTCCAGGCTGGACCGCGTCCGGCCCGTCTTCACCGGAGGACCGGCGAGCTCGCCGAGGCCCGCGGGCCCGAAGTAGTCGTCCGGAGCCACTTCCGGGTCGGTCGCCGCCCGCAGCGTGGGGAGCGCGCCTCCCGCCGCATCCTGGGCGAACAGGCGGTTCGCGGTGCCCATGAACCACGCCTTGAGCGAGCTGTTCTCCATCTCCGCGCCTGCGAGCTGCAGGTGTGTGGATGCGTAGCCGGGATGGCACGCCGCAGCGACGATCGGCTCGCCACCGGCGGCGCAACGGCGCGCGAGCTCGTGGGTGAACAGCAGGTTGGCGAGCTTGCTCTGCCCGTAGGCGACCCACTTCTGGTAGCTGCCCTCGCTCTGCAGGTCGTCGAAGCGGATGCGCCCCATGCGGTGGGCCTGGCTCGAGACGTTCACCACACGCGGCGCCGAGCCGGCGCGCAGGGCGTCGAAGAGGCGGCCCGTGAGCGCGAAGTGGCCGAGGTGGTTGGTGCCGATCTGCATCTCGAAGCCCTGGGCCGTCTTGCGGTACGGGAGCGCCATGACCCCGGCGTTGTTGATGAGGAGGTCCAGCGGGCCCTCCCAGGCGTCCGCGAAGGCCGCGACGCTGTCGAGATCCGCCAGATCCAGGACCCGCACCTCGACCTCGGCGCCCCCGACCTCCGCGCGGATCGTGGCGGCCGCCTCCTCGCCCTTCTCCGCCGACCGGCACGCCAGGATCACCCTGGCGCCCGCACCCGCGAGGCCGTGGGCGGCCCAGAGGCCGATGCCGCTGTTGGCACCGGTGATCACCGCGGTGCGGCCGGTCTGATCGGGGATGTCGGCGAGGGACCAGGCCATGGTGGCTCCGTGGATCGCGGGGAGACCCGTGCCTAACGCCCTGGCTGCTACGATGCCGACCGCCCATGCTCGCCGTCCTCGCCAGCGCGCTCGCGCAGGACCCCACTCTCGACCTCCAGCGCTTCCTGCCCACGGGGGCCGCGCAGGGGTTCGTGACGGTGCCGTCCGCCCGCCAGTGCCCGTCCCAGGGCTATGCGCTGGAGGCCCTCGGCCAGCTCGGTGGAGGCGGGTTCTACGGGGTCACGGAGTCCGGCGGGACCGTGACGGTGGAGCCCCGGGCCACCACGATCACCGCCCTGCACGTCCGCGGGGCCTATGGCGTCACCCGCGCCGTGGAGCTCGCCCTGCAGGCGCCCCTCGTGCAGGCCGTGGGCGGGAGCGGGATCGGCACGGGCGACGTCCGGCTGGCCGCGAGCCTCCGACCCCTGGCGGAGGACGTCCTCGGCGTGGTCGTGGAGCCGTTCGCGAGCTTTCCGTCCGGGACGGCGGGCCTGACGCGCTCCGTCGTCACTCCCGGCGCGCGCCTCGCGGTGTCGAAGAGCTTCGGGAAGGTGCACGCCGCGGGCACCTTCGGCGGACGGTACCTGCCCGTGCCCGGCTGGCTGCCCCAGGAGGTCGGGGTGACCCACGAGATCCTCTTCGGGGCCGGAGTCGCCTGGGAGCCCTCCGCGTCGACCCACGCGGGCCTCGAGCTCACCGGTGCCGCCCTGGGGCCCACGCTCCGGTTCGCCAACGCCGAGGGCTACCGCGACGCGATGCACCTCCCCATCGAGGCCGTGCTGGCCGGGCGCCACGCGCCGATCCCGACGATCGGGCTCGCGGGCGGGCTGGCGTTCGCGGTGGCCAGGGGCGTGGCCACGCCGGCCTGGCGGCTGTTCCTCGGGGTGACGCTCTCGGGTTCGCTGGAGGAACCCGAGCCGACCGCGTGGGTCCCCCCACCCGAGCCGGAGCTGGAGCCCCACCAGGGCCAGGCGGACCGCGACCGTGACCGGATCCCCGACGCCTGGGACGCGTGCCCCCTGGACCCCGAGGACTACGACGGCTTCCTCGATCACGACGGGTGCCCCGAGCCCGACAACGACCAGGACGGCATCCCGGACCCGTGGGACATCTGCCCCGTGGATCCCGAGCTCTACAACGGCATCAAGGACGACGACGGCTGCCCGGACGACCTCCGCGTCGTGCTCACCACCGACCGCATCCACATCCTCGAGCAGGTGCACTTCAGGCCAGGCTCCGCGGCCCTCGATCCGATCAGCCTGCCCGTGCTCGACGCCATCCTGAAGACCTTCGTGGAGCACCCCGAGATCGAGCGCGTGCGCATCGAGGGCCACACGGACGACACCGGGGATCCGAGGGCCAACCTCCGGCTCTCGGGCGACCGGGCGACGTCCGTGCTGCGCTGGCTGGTCGAGCACGGGGTGGACCCCGGCCGCCTGGAGGCCGAGGGCTTCGGCCCCTACTCCCCCATCGTGCCCAACGACTCCCCCCTCGGGCGCGAGCGCAACCGACGCGTGGAGCTCCACGTGCTCCGGGTCAGCGGGGAGCCTTGATCGGACGGACGCAGCGCGCGCCGCTGCCGGGGTAGCCGAAGTGCGGGTCGTGGAACGTGCGCTGGCGCACGCGCGGGACCACGTCGCTTCCCACGCCCCCACCGCGCATCACGCGCAGCTCGTAGTCCATGGTCTCCTGGGGGCTGCCATCGCGCGGATGCACGTCGTAGGGCCGGTACCAGTCGTACAGCCACTCGATGACGTTCCCGCCCATGTCGCAGACGCCCTGCGGGGTGTCGCCCGCGGGGTGCGTGCACACCTCCCAGAGGCCGCCGCTGTCGCAGGAGTACACCCCGTCGCCCTGGTTGGTGTTCGAGCGCGTGCAGTCCGGCGGGGCCGAGCCCCACGGGTACTCGGCGTCCGCGCGCCCGCCCGACGCCGCCCACTCCCACTCGGACTCGCTCGGCAGGCGCCCCCCGAGCCACTTGCACACCTGCCAGGCGCGATCGTGATCCAGGCAGTTCACCGGGAAGCGCGCGTTGGCCTCCCCCTCCAGGCAGCCGTCACCCGGCGGCCGCGGCGAGCAGTGCCCGACGCGCACGCAGGTCTCGAACTGCTCCACCGTCACCTCGTGGCGCTGGATCTGGAACGGCGCCACGGTCACGTCGTGGGCCGGACCCTCGTCCGCGATCACGGGCGGATCGGTGCCCATGCGGAACGTGGCCCCCGGGATGTCCACCCACTCGGGAGGCGGCTCGCGGAGGGTGGGGTCCTCGCAGACCTCGAGCGCGTCGGGATCCACGCGCAGGGTGCCACCCGAGCAGGCGAGCAGAGGGAGGAGGACGGGCCACATCGGGCGCAGCATAGCGTCAGGAGAGCGCGCGCGCGCTCACGGCATGGGTGGGGTGGCCTGCGCCCTCGAGCACCGCCCGCAGGGCCGCGCGGTCGGAGTCGGCCAGCGGGAGCAGGTGCACGTCGAGGCCCGCGAGCTGCAGGCGATCGGGCCCGAGCCCGACGGGAGACGCCTCGGGGAGCCGGACGTGACGGCGTCCCAGGTGGAGCGTGCACGACGCACCCACCTCGAGCTCGAGGTGCTGCTCGCGGCCGCGGGCCACCAGCCAGGCGAGTGGCACGAGGAGGGCGGCGATCGGGGTGCCGCCGAGCACGAAGGGGTCCAGCCAGCCGAAGAGCCCGACCTCCGCACCGAGCACGCCGACGGCACCGAGCATCGGGGTGATCACGGCGACCCCCGCCACGCCCGGGAACGGCTCGAGGGGCACGACAGGCAGCCGGACGACCCAGGCCTCCCCGCTCTCCGCCTTCACGAGCCGCATCCTGCCTCCCCCGTGATCGTACCCCTATCGCAGGACGATCTGCAGCACGGCGACGAGGGTCGCGTGCAGCGCGGCCCCCGCGGTCACCAGCGCCCACACCGGACCGCGCCCGGCGATCACCGCGCGTCCGAGCCCGACGATCAACAGGCCCACGGTCAGCATCGGCACCGCGAGCGCACCGCCGCACCCGTCACCCCGGATGGACGCCAGCACCGCCAGGGGCAGGAACAGGGCCGTACCCCGGGCGAGCGGCTCCCCCATCCAGGGCGGCAGCGACGGACGATCGCCGAGCGAGGTGCCGTTGCGGTGCAGCCAGACGAGGGTGAGCGCCCCCACGCTCCCGTTCACGGCCGCGAACACGACCTTGCGGAGCGCGCTGTGCGCGAAGCCCCCGGTGACGAGGTTGTGCGAGGTGTCCAGCGTCGCGAGCGAGAAGGCCATGCCGGCGGCGAGGGGACCGAGGATCCAGGCGCGCTGCCGACCTCGCGCGAGATCGAGCGCGGAGCCGGCGAGCACCCCGGCAAGCGTGAGGTCGGCGACGGGGAAGCCGTTCTCGTAGCGGAGCGCGCAGGCGGTCCCGTGCGTGTTGGAGCCGCTGGCGAACCAGTAGATCCACCAGGCACCGATCCCCACGGCAGCGACGGTCTGGTAGGCGGCGAGCGCGCGTCTCTGCACGGCTCAGCTCGTGATCGCGCCCCAGGGCAGCCGCCCGTCGGAGCCGATGACGTACGCGCCCAGCGTCATGGCCTCCAGGCGCTCGCGCAGGCAGGTCTTGCAGCCGAAGCCCGTGCCCACGGAAGCGACGGCGTCCACGCGCTTCCCGCACAGAGTGCACGTGGCCTCCGTGGCCCCGTCGGCGTGGACCTCGTCGCCCTTCACCGTCCCCTTGCCGTCGATGCGAACCTCGATCACGAGCACCTCCGGCGCGAGCCTACCCCATGACCGCGACAACGTGCCGCACGTGGCGCCGCGTCCACCACCGATAGGTGCAGGCATCCCCACCAGGAGCCCCTGATGCACCGATCCCTGCTCGTCCTCCCCCTGCTCGCCGCCTGCACGCCCGAGCCGGTGCCCGTCGCCCTCGAGCTCCACGCCCACACGGGCACGGCGCCGGCCACCTGCGGCGCGGACGTCACCCTCGGGACGCCCGCCACCACGGGCCAGCTCGCCGACGCCCGCATGTTCGTGAGCCACGTCCAGATGCGCGACGCCGATGGATCGTGGGTGGACGTCGAGCTCGACGAGAGCGCCTGGCAGCACGACAGCGTCGTGCTCCTCGACTGGGAGGACGGCACGGGCGCCTGCGCGGACAGCGGGACGGCCGACACCAACGACACCATCCGCGGCACGCTGCCCGCCGGCGACTACGACGCCGTGCGGTTCGACGTGGGCGTGCCGCACAGCCAGAACCACGTGGACGCGACCCTGGCGCCCGCCCCCCTGAACGTGCCCGGGATGTTCTGGACCTGGCAGGGCGGCTTCAAGTTCGTGCGGGTCGACTTCGTCTCGGAGGCCGGGCGGTTCAACGTCCACGTCGGGAGCACGATGTGCGACGGGGCCACCGCGGTCGACCCGTCCACGTCGTGCGACCGGTCCAACCGCGCCAGCATCGTGGTGGAGGGGCTCGCAGGGCCCGAGGACGCCGTGCACCTCGACCTCGCCCAGCTCGTCGCGGGCGTGGACATCACGCTGAACACCCCGGACAGCCCGCCCGGCTGCATGAGCGCGCCCATCGAGCCCGACGACTGCACGCCGGTCTTCGCGGCCCTGGGGCTCGACTTCACCACGGGGTCCTGCGACGGCGAGTGCGCCGGCCAGTCCGTGTTCGAGAGCGGGGAGGAGTGATGCTCGCCCTCGCGTGGCTGGCCTGCACCCCGGCGCCCGAGGGCTACGTCCTCGAGGTGCCCGAGGGGTTCCCGCAGCCCGCGATCCCCGAGGCGAACCCGCTCTCCGACGCCAAGATCGAGCTCGGACGTCACCTCTTCTACGACGAGCGGCTCTCGGGCAACGGCGAGCAGGCCTGCGCCTCCTGCCACCACCAGGAGCTGGCGTTCACCGACGGCCGCACCACCGGCCTCGGCTCCACGGGCGAAGCGCACTTCCGGAACGCCAACAGCCTCACGAACGTCGCCTACAACAGCACGCTCACCTGGGCCAACCCGCTCCTCGTCGAGCTCGAGGTCCAGATGCTCGTGCCGTTGTTCGGCGACGCGCCCGTCGAGCTCGGTGCGTCCCCCGGAGAGGACGCCGTGCTCGCGCGCCTCACCGACGACCCCGCGCTTCAGACGCTCCACGAGGACGCCTTCCCCGAGCGGCCGATGGACTGGGACACCGTGGTGATGGCCATCGCGAGCTTCGAGCGCACCCTGATCTCGGGCGACTCCCCCTTCGACCGCTACGCCTTCCAGAACGACCCCAACGCGCTGTCGGAGGCCGAGCTGCGCGGGCTGGACCTGTTCCTCTCCGAGCGCCTGGAGTGCCACCACTGCCACGGGGGCTTCAACTTCACGGAGGCCAGCGTGCATGCCGCCAGCGCCTTCGACGCGTCGTTCTTCCAGAACACCGGCCTGTACGACGTGGACGGCATGGGCGCCTACCCCGCACGGGACACCGGCGTGATGGAGGTCACCGGCGACCCCGCGGACATGGGGCGCTTCCGGGCGCCCAGCCTGCGCAACGTCGCGCTCACGGCACCCTACATGCACGACGGCAGCATGGAGACCCTGGAGGAGGTCGTGCGCCACTACGAGCGGGGCGGACGCCTCATCGAGGACGGGCCGGACGCGGGCGACGGTGCGGAGAGCCCCCTGCGCAGCGGGCTCGTGCCGGGCTTCACCCTCACCGACGCCGAGCGGGCGGACCTCCTGGCGTTCCTGAACGCCCTGACGGACACGACCTTCACCACCGACCCCCGCTTCGCGGATCCCGAGCCGTGATCGCCCTCCTCGCCACGGCGCTCGCCCACCACGGCACGGCGACGACCCAGGTCGCACCGACCGTCGGGGGCTCGGCGGCCGGCCAGGAGGCCTCGGTGTCGCTGGGCGTGTCGAGCCTCGGGTTCCTCCGGACATACCGGGGCAGCCAGCGCGCGCCGGACGTCGGGCGGGTCGGCGTGCACCTGGCCACCCTCCAGACCCGCGTCCCCCTGGGTCGCGGCTGGTCCCTCGGGGCGTCCGTGCCCGTCGGCCTCATCGCGACCACGGGGGCCGTCCGGGGCGGGCTCGGCGATGCGAGCGCCAGCCTGGGGCGCGCAGGCGAGCGCCTCGCGGGCGCCCTCACGCTCTCGGCCCCCACGGGCGGGAGGGTCCAGCACCCGGAGCTCTCGGTCACCGACGTGCGCGGCACCGACGACGGGCAGCTCCTGCTCACCACCTACGACACCCGCGCGTCCCTCGGGCAGGGCGCGCCCACGGTGGGCCTGCGCACCGACGCCCGCCTCCCGGGCATCGACCTCGGTGCGTCCGCGTCCACGCCCTGGACCCGCACGTCGGACGGCATCCTCTGGGGACCCACGGGCCAGGTCTGGGCGGGCGGGCGCCTGGATCGCGACGCGCACGCCGTCTGGATCGGGCTGCTGGGCACGGCCCACGGCCGCGACCGGGCCACCGTGCTGGACGAGGACACGGGCGAGCTCGTCGCGATGCGTACGGGTGCCCGGGCAGAGGTCGCCGTGCGGGCGGGCGGCCAGGTGCGCCTGGGCCCGTCGGACACGGTCCGCGCGGACCTCGGCGCGCCGGTGTGGCGCTGGGTCCAGGGGGTGCAGCTCGCTGCCGGTCCCCGCGCCTCGCTCACCTGGGAGCGCGCGCTGGGCCCCCGGGGCTAGTCCCGGGGCGGGTGCTTCTGGAGCTTGCGCTGCAGCGTGCGGCGGTGGATGCCCAGCCGGCGTGCGGCCTCGGACACGTTGCCCGCACAGTCGGCCAGCACGCGCTGGATGTGCTCCCACTCCGCGCGCGCCAGCGTGGGCGGGACGTACTCGGAGGTCTCGTGGAGGGGTGGCAGGTCGGCCTTCTCGAAGGCGGCGAGCACCATGTCGGCGTCCGCGGGCTTCTGCAGCACGTTCACCGCACCGAGCCGGAGGGCCTCGACGGCCGTCGCGATGGACCCGTAGCCGGTGAGCACCACCGACACGAGGTCCGGAACGACCTCCCGGACGTCCGCCAGCACCGCCAGGCCGTCCTCCTCGCCGAGACGCAGGTCCACCACGGCATGCGTGGGCTCCGCGGCCGCGTGCGCGCGGGCGGTCGCCCCGTCCGCAGCGAGCAGGACCTCGTGCCCGCGGGCCTGGAGCGCCCGCCCGAGCCGCTCGCGCAGCAGGTCGTGGTCCTCGACGATCAGGATCCTCATGCGGGCCTCCCCGGGAGCCAGAGGCGAGCCAGCGTCCCGACCCCCTGTGTGGACGTGAGCTCGAAGGTGCCCCCGAGGCCCCCGGCGACGCTGTGCACGAAGAACAGCCCGAGGCCACGGCCTTCGCGGCGGGTCGTGAAGAACGGCTCCAGCGCCTGCTCCAGCACCTCGGGGGACATGCCGGACCCGTCGTCCTCCACCTCGATCACCACGCCACCCTCCGGGGGCACACGGGCCCGGAGCACGATGCGCGTGGCCCCGGCATGGCTCGCGTTCCCCACCAACCGGCGGACCGACTGGGCCACCAGGCGCTCCGGGAGCGTCGGCCGCACGGCGGGGACCTCGAGCACGACCTGCTGGCCGGCCGCCGCCGTCCGGAGGAACCCGGGCAGGTCCACCTCCACCCAGCCCTCCCCCATCCCGCCCGCGTCCGCGACGAGCTGGTCGAGCACCTCCCGGCAGCGCAGGATCTCCTGGGCGATGAGGCGCGCGTCCTCCTGGACGTCCCCCGTCGTGTTCCGCTCGAGCTCCCGGGCCACCAGCAGCACGCTGGAGAGCGGCGTGGCCAGCTCGTGGGCCGCACCACCGGCGAGGGCCGCCAGCGACGCGAGGCGCTCGGCGTTGGCCCGCGAGCGACGCGCCTTCACGGCCTCGGCCTCGGCCTCGCCCACCGCCCGCCGGAACCGCAGCACGCCCGCGGCCAGCACGGGCACCGTCACCCCGTAGGCGGCCACCATGCCCACGAGGTGCTGCGCCATGTCCATGTGGTGGTGCGCGGGGCTCGCGGCGTACAGGCCCGCGAAGCACGCCGTCGTCAGCGCCGCCATGGCCGCCGCCCAGCGCCAGGATAGCGCCAGGGACGCCAGGAGCACGGGCAGCAGGTAGAGCAGCGTGAACGGGTTCGAGACCCCGCCGGTCGACGCGAGGAGGGCCGTGAGCAGCGCGGTGTCGCCGATCAGCACGGGACCCGCAGCCCGGTCGCCCCACACCCGCAGGGACGCCGCGAGCACGCCGGCCGCCGCGATCAGGCCCACGACGACGCGGGGATCCGGGGTGGGCATCGCGCCGAGGCCCCCCAGCACGAGCACGAGCGCCATGCTCCCCGCGAACACGCCGTGGAGCGCCAGGAAGGAGCGGTGGTCGATGGCGGCGCGGTCGGTCAGGTCGGACTCCGGACCGTCCTCCCTATGCGTCCGGCCCGACACCGCAACGCGTCACGATGTCGCAGGGTCAGAGGTCGCATGAGAGCCGGCCGCCACGGACGAGACAGCGCACGTCGGCGTCCACCTCGGGCACCTCGACGGTCGTGGTCATCGGCACCACCCCCTGGAGCGTCAGCCGGCAGGTGCCGGGGCTCACGCGGAACCGCGCCACGGTGCTCGACGCCGACAGGCTCTCGGTCACCCGGCCGGACGTGCAGCTCGCCGTCACCCCGGACACGGCGATGTCCGCGTCCACCTTCACCTTCAGGTCCACGAGGCTCGTCGACACCGGCCGCGTCGTCCACTCGCCCCGCACGCTCGGGCACACCTTCTGCGCCAGGCCCGCCACGTACGCGATCTCCGCGTCGTCCCCGAGCCCGTCGGTGCGGGACGAGAACGTGCCGTAGGCCTCCTCGCAGTCGCCGGACATGGAGCGCGCGAGCATCACGTCCGAGAAGGCCATGAGGGCGCGGGCCTTGCGGACGTTGTGGGGGTCGCTCTCCAGCATCTGGCCCACCGTGAGCGAGAACACGCGCTTCTCGGGCTCCCCGGTGCGCGCGTCGCGCCAGCTCACCTCGAGCTTCACGGGGTCCTTCGTGGGCGGCCGACCCGAGCGCATCTTCAGGTCCTGGAGGAACACCTGGCTCGTGCCCGCGTAGTAGTGGATGGGCTGGATGTCCTCCTTCACCGTGCTCGCCTCCTCCCCGTAGAACCGCTCCAGGGCGAGGGATTCGGGCAGGTCGAGGCGGAAGCGCACGTCGTGGGCGAGCGTCTGGACGAGGCCGTCGAAGCCCGCCCCGAACACGCGGTCCACCACGGCGTCGCTGCCGAGGTACACGTACGCCCCCTTGCCCTTCTCGGTGAGCCGGTCGAGCACCTCGTCGTTGAAGTCGCGGCCCACCCCCACGCCCGTGAGGCGGATGCCGTCCTCGTCGAAGCGCGCCCCGATGGCGCTGACGGTGTGCGGGTTCACGTCGCCGGTGTTGAGCTGGGCGTCGGTGAGCACCATCACGCGGCGGTTGCGACGGTGGGTGCCCACCTTCCGCTTCGCGACGTCGTAGCCCTCCTTCAGGCCCAGATCGAGGTCGGTGCCGCCCTCGGGACGCATACGGCGCACGACGTCCTCGAGGATCGCGGGGTCGTCGCGGCCCACGACGTAGTTCTCGAGCGGCGTGCACACCCGGTCGTCGAAGAGCACGAGGTCCAGGCGGTCGCCGCGCTCGAGCTGCCCGGACATCGTGAGCAGGCCGCGCTTCACGTACTCCATCCGCCCTTCGGCCCGCATGGAGCCGCTGCGGTCGACCACCAGCGTGAGATCGAGGGGCTGGCGGGGCGGGCTGGCCCCCTGCACCGCGAACGCCACGGAGAGGGAGTCGCCGTGGGCCTCCGCACTCGCGGTCACCTCGAAGGTCGCATCGCCCTCGGGGGCCGCGGTGTCGAAGGTGAAGTAGTTGAGCAGCTCGTGGGGCCGGATCCGACCGGCGGGCACGCTGCGACCCTCGTTGGCCGCCCAGAGCACGCGCTGCGCGGACGCCAGGCTCATCGAGTCGTCGTTGGAGAGCCAGGTGCTCGCACCCCAGTCGAAGGCCTGCTGCTGGGGGACATCGGGGGTCCAGGGGCGGCTCCAGTCGTTCGCGTCGTCCACCTCGTCCCGGAGCGGCGGACGGGCGGGCGGCGGCGGCGGCTCGGACATGCGGTACTCCTCCGACATCGCGGAGCCCGCGGCCCCGGCCTTCCGATCGGCGGTGCGCTTCTCGCGCGGAGCCGAGGCCTCGGCCTCCATGGCGGGCGCGCCGGCCCCATCGAGCTGAACCCATGGTGCGGGCGAGGGCGTCGGCGCCGGGCGCGGCGCGCGGCGCGGGTAGACCGCGGTGGGGGCGTCTTCGTCGTAGCCCTGATCGAAGCAGGACGGGCGGTAGACCATCTCGCCCGAGGCGTACGCGACGGTGGACGACAGGAGCAGGGGCAGCGCGAGCAGACGGGTGGACAAGAGCACCTCCGGGGCACGAACGCCCCACCGACGAAGAGCTTACAGCGCACCCCGGATCGTCGGGCTACCCTCCGGCATGCGCACGCTGCCGGCCCTAGTCGTCCTCCTCGCCTGCAAGGGCGAGTCGCTGCCCCTCGACCTCCTGGTGGACGCCGATCCCGGTCCCGGCCTCCTGCTCGGCGCGTGGTCCCACGGAGACGACGTGCTCGCGGTGGGCGGCACGTACGGGGTCGACGGCCACATGGTGCGGATCACGCCGGACGGCGCGTGCCTGGAGGCCGGGAGCACGGACGGGATCCTCTGGTGGATCCACGGGGAGGGAGACGACTGGTACGCCGTGGGTGAGGGCGGTCGCATCGTGCACGGCGACGCGTGGACGCGCGAGGACGTGCCCACGGAGAGCACGCTGTTCGGGGTCTACGTCGACGGCGACACCGTCTGGGCGGTGGGCGGAGATGTCCTCGTGAGCCAGCAGGGCGAGATCTGGCGGCGCCAGGACGGCACGTGGTCGCGCTACCGGGAGGGTCTGCCGGGCCTGATGTTCAAGGTCCACGACGGCTGGTTCGTGGGCGATGGGCTGGCCTACACGCTCGTGGACGGCGAGCTCGTGGAGCGCCCGCCGCCGAACGGCGAGAAGCTCCTCACCGTCCGCTCGCTGGGCCCGGACCACGCCTTCGCGGTCGGAGGGGTCTCGCAGCCCGTGCTGCTCGAGTGGACGGGCGGCGCCTGGACGTCCCACGAGGTCCCGCTGGAGTGCGCGGGGTCCGGCGGGCTCAACGGCGTGTACACCGACGACGGCGAGACCGTGCACATCGCGGGCAACCAGGGTGCTGCGGCCACCCGGCACCCGGACGGCACGTGGAGCTGCCCGGAGGCGCCGGTGACCTTCGACAGCTTCCACGCGGTGTGGGCCCACGACGGCGAGGTCCTCTGGCTCGGCGGGAACCTCTTCGGTAGCCCGCCCTACCACGCGTCCATCGCGGTGGACCCGGGGCGCGGCGGCCCGGTGACGCTGGCCGCCTGCCCGTAGGGGCTACTCGGCCTCGCCGAGCAGCGCGACCCCGCTGAACTCCCGGTAGCCGCGGACCATCACGTGGAGCGGGCCGGCGGCGGGGTTCTCGAGCGTGCAGGACTCCTCGTTGCCGCTCCGGAAGGGCCGGCAGTCGTACTCCGTCGTGGTGGGCGCGCTGCCCTGGCGCACGTAGAGGTCGGCATCGCCGGTGCCCCCGCTCATGAGCACGGTGGCCGTGGTGGCTCCCGCGGGCACCTGGAGCGTGAAGTGGGCCTCGCTGCCCTGGGCGCCCGCGAGGTCACTCTCGTCGAGGGTGCCGCTCTCGCCGCCCGTGACGGTCGTGGCGAGCGTGAGGCCGGAGTACGCGCTCCAGGCGCGGACGCCGATGTGCCAGGTGCCGGGGGTGGGGTCGGCGATCGTGCAGGTCTCGTTGCTGCCGCTGCGGAAGGGCCGGCAGTCGTACGTGGCGGTGTCGGGCTCGGCGCCCTGGCGCACGTAGAGGTCGGCATCGCCGGTGTCGCCCTGGATCTGGACGTTCAGCTCGGTGGCGCCGTTCGGGACCTGGACCGTGAAGTGGTGCCAGGCGTCCTTCTCGGCCGAGAGGTTCGTGGCGTTCCCGTCGCCGGTGGGCGGCGGGGACGGCGGTGCGGGCACGTCGATCGGCTGGCCCACACCCACCTCGGCCCACGCGTTGCCCACCGCGGCGTACTCGACACTACCGGCCCCGTAGAGGTCGGCCGCGGCGTGGAGGGTCGCAGCGCGGGCGCCGGCGAAGTCCGTGGACGACGTCATGTAGTTGTGCAGGGCGCGCCAGTAGACCTGGCCGGCCTTCACGAGGCCGATGCCCTCGACCGTGGTCACCGACTTCGCGGGCTTGGGGTGGTTGCCGCCCTCGGCGGTCAGGTAGAACGCCAGGTTCGCGATGCCGCTGTTCCAGTGCACACCGCCGGAGTCGGCCGTGCCCGTGTACCGCGTGGAGTAGTGGTCGCGGCTGCTGGACGACAGCGTGGGGTTGTACATGTACCGCAGAGCGTCGGTGGTCGAGCCGTTCGGCGTGACCACATCCTCGGCGATCTTCCAGGTGTCCTCGTCGATCCCGCCGTGGACCCAGGCCTCCACGCGCACGCCGAGGATGTCGGAGAACGCCTCGTTGAGCGCGCCCGACTCGCCCTGGTAGGTGAGGTTCGCGCTGAACTTCGTGACCGCGTGGCCGATCTCGTGGGCCACGACGTCCAGCGACGTCCAGGCACCGCGGGCCGTGCCGTCCCCATCGCCGAAGGTGATCTGCTGGCCGTTCCAGAAGGCGTTGTTGTAGCTCTGGCCGTAGTGCACCACGACCGTCATGTTGTTCGACTTGAAGCGCGGCCCGCCGCTGCCGTTGAAGCCCTGCCAGTCGTGGGTCTGGTCGAGGAAGGCGAAGGTGCGCTCGGTGGCCCAGTGGGCGTCCACCGCCGCCGCGTCGTCCGTGAAGGCCTGGGTGGGCGAGGTGATCGGGATCATCTGGTTCTTGTCGAAGGACGCGCCCGTCGCACGCGTGGCGTTCTGGTAGCTGTAGGTGGCCCAGCCGCTGCCGTAGCCCGAGCCCTCCAGCGCCCACCGACCGCCGCTGGACTCGACCTGGAACGTGATCGGCCCGTTGTAGGGCGTGTCGGCCGAGCCGATGGCCTGGAGCTCCTCGAGCTGGAAGAGCATGTCGCCGTACTTGGCGTCCATGAACACCATCGGCATCGTGGAGCGCTCCGTGCCGTCCATCCGCTCGATGCTCACGGCCCAGGCGAGGTGGTCCTCGCCCTCGTGCCGCACCACGAGGAGCTTCGCGTGGGGCATGTTGGTGACGTCCGCCCACCCGCCGGTGAGCTCGACGGCCGCCTCGATGGACTCCTCGTCCGTGTAGTTCGCGAGGGCATCGGTCACGGCGATGTCGCGCACCAGGCTGTCGGACACCGCGCTGACCACGCCGTTGGGCTTCACATGCACGATGCTCTCGCCGCCGAAGACCGGAACGCCGCCGACCGACTGGGTGATCTTCACGTGGGCCGTGGAGAGCGCGTCGATGTGCACCTTCTCCGTCCAGAGCTCGCCGACCCCGACGAGCCGCTCGGAGGCCTCGAGGTGCTCGTAGGCGATCGCCTCCGCGAGGGTCTCCTCCTCCGCACTCCCCGAGGGGAACAGGTTCTCGGCGAAGACGGGCGTGGGCGCGTCGAGGCCGGAGGAGCTGCAGGCAGCGAGGAAGGCGAGAACGAAGACGGAGCGGGACAAGAAGACCTCCGAGATACACAATGCCCGTTCGGGCGACGCCCTCTACCCCACCCGACCCGGAGGTGGGACGAAAAAACAGAACCGCGGATCCGAAAAACGCATGGCCCAACCTGAAGCCTCCGACCTGCTCGCCCTCGTCGCCCCCTCGCTCCGCGCCGGAGGGCTACCGCCCGTGCAGACCCTCGCGGACGGGCCCGGCGACGCCGAGCACCTCGGGTACACCGCGGTGCTGCTCGGCGGCCGCGAGCTCCGGGTGCTCGTGCCCCGCCAGGGTCTCGTGCGTCGTCCTGTCGAGCACGCGCGGGCCGCCCACGAGGAGCTCAAGCGGAGCGGTTGGCCGGTGCCCGAGGTGTTCCGCACGGTGTGGTCGGACGCGCTGGGCGATCGGATCCTGATCCGGTCGCCCCCGGCGGGCCAGCAGGCCGCCGCCCTCGCCGAGCGCGGGATCCTCGACCGCGCCGAGCTGCTCGACGGTCTCGCGGGCCTCCTCGCCCGCCGCGGCACCCAGCACGGGCCGGCCGGTGTCGCCGACGAGGGCTTCCTGCCGGCGTCCTCGTTCCGGGACGTGCTCCACCAGCTCCTCCTCGACACCGACCGGGCCGTGCGCGCCGTGGGTCTGGACGCCGGGCCGGCCGTCCCCGAGGTCGTCGGCCGCTTCGCCGCCGCCCTCGACGCGGTCGAGCTCCCCGAGGGGAACGCGCTCACCCACGGTGCGCTGTCCCTCGAGCACGTCTGGATGGGCGAGGAGGGCGTGGCCGAGGTCACGGGCTGGACACGCGCGATGCGGGGTGACCCCCTCTACGACGTGGGCGGCCTGCTGGGCATCGGCGAGGACGCCGTGCACGCAGCCCTCCTGGCGATCGAGCAGCCCGACGACCCCGACCGGCTCGCCCTCGGGTGGTTCGGTGCCGCTCTCGGTGCCCTCGCCCACGCGGCCTCGAGGATGTCCACCGCGGGAGGGGCCGAGCGCAGCGCCATCGCCACGGGAGCGCGGCAGGCGCTGGAGCGGGCCCTGGACCTCGCTCCGGCCGGCTGGGCCTGTCCCACCGTCACGCCCTCACCGCCAGGCGTGTGGCTGCGGATCACGGACGTGGCCCGGTCGCTCCCTCCGCCCGATCGGCGGGATCTGGCCCATGTGGCCGGTGCCGTCGCGGCCCTCGACGTCCCGTCGTGGAGCCCGGAGGTGGCCCGCGCGGTCGCCCATCGCCACCTGGACGCCCTGCGCCCGCGGCTGCTCGCCCCGCCCGACGATCCCGAGGAGGCCGAGGTCCCCTCGGATCGCGTGCTCGCACGCATCCAGGACGCCGCCTTCGATGCCTTCGGAGGCTGGCCCCCCACGGGCTTCCTCGGTGGCCTGGCCGCCTGGGACGCGCGGATCTGGCCGCCTCCGCCCACCGACGCGTTCGAGTCGCTGCGCGAGCGGTGTGTGCTCGCGTGGGCCGGCGACGATCAGGACGCCTCCGACCTCCTGGACACCTGGGACATGCTCTCCTGGCGCATCGAGGAGCCGCTCGCGTGGGACGAGGCCCTGGAGCGGGCCCGCGTGTCCCGCGATCCCCTCGACGTCTGCCGTGTGCTCGGCGCCGCCAGCCTCACCGGCGGCCCCCCGCTCGGGGACGTGCTGGCCGTGCTCTTCTCTGCAGGCTGAGCGATCGACGGGGTCGGTCGGTTGACGGTCGCTCCGATGTCGATCCATACTGTTGACGTGCCCGGACGTTGCGGGCGCACCTTTGTCCTTGCTGTTGCCGGAGGCTTCCATGTCGAGCTTCGACCGCCGTTCTGTGTTCGCCGACGATCTCCGCGGGAACGACCGCACCCCCACGCCTTCCGAGCGCCGTCGCTCCGAGTGCCGCGACATCGACGACCTCTTCGGGGACGACGCGCCGCCGTCCGCCCAGAAGGAGCGTCAGGGCCGGATGCGCATCCGCACCTGGTGACCCTCAGCGGAGCTGGCGGGTGGCCCAGGTCCGGAGGTCGCCGCGCCGGATCTTCGAGTTGTGACGGGCGTCGGTCGGGAACCCGGGGTGTGGGAGCACCTGGGCGAACACGTGCTCGTAGGGCGTGCCCACGGTGAGGGCCTTCAGGGCGTCCGCCGTGCCGGGCGTGAACGTCTTGCCCTTCTGCATCTCGACGATCAGCACGGGCTCTTCGGCGCCGGGCTCGCCCACACCCACCAGCGCGGTGCGGAAGACGTCCGGGTGCTCGTTGGTGATGCCCTCGACCGGCACGCACGGCAGCATGCCGTCCTTCGTCTGGAGCCGGTGCGACTTGCGGCCGCAGAACCAGATCCGGCCCTGGGGGTCGAGGTAGCCGAGGTCGCCCATGCGGTGCAGGATGCGCTCGCCGTCGCGGATCTTGCTGCTCGCGTTGCCCTCGGGGGACTCCTTGTAGTCCACGCTCACCTGGCCGCCGCTCACGACGATCTCGCCGATCTCGCCGTCGGGGAGCCGGAGATCCTCCGACCAGGCGGGGATGGCGTCGTCGGTCACGCGCGCGATGCGCACGTCGATGCCGGGTGCGGGGTGTCCCACGCAGGTGCCCGCTCCGCGCGCGGTCTTCTCGAGGCAGTCGCCCATCAGCTCGGCGCTGCCGATGTGGCTGACGGGGATGGCCTCGGTGGCCCCGTAGGGCGTGTGGAACTCGACGCCGTCCCGCAGCAGGGGCGCGAAGGCCCGCACCATCTCCGGGGGCGTGGGCGCGCCGGTGGTGATGGCCTTGTCGAGGCTCTCGAGCTTCCAGCCCTTCTGCTGGCAGAACGGGGCCACCCGACGCCAGATGATGGGCGATGCGAACGCCATCTTCGCCTGGTGGTGGCGGATGGCGGTGGCGAAGGCCTCGGGCGGCGCCTTGGCGGGCTTGGACAGGTCGATGGCCGGGATGACGGCCGTGTGGCCCCAGCAGAGGTCGTAGATCGCGAAGGCCGCGAAGGCCTGCACGCTCACGTCGCCCGCCTTCATGTCCATCATCTCGCGGATGGACTTCACGGCCGTGTCCCACATGCCCTGGTGGTAGGCGACGCCCTTCGGCGTGCCGGTGGACCCCGAGGTGAACGCGATGGCCGCGTCGTCCATGAACCCGAGCTGGGCGAGCTCGAACGGGGTGTCGCCGGGCTCCAGGCAGTCTGCGAGCCGGTGGCCGCCCCACCAGAGCTTCGTGCCCACCGTGATGAAGATCTCGGCCCCCGCGAACGGCTTGCGCACGAAGGTCCGCACGACGTGCACGGCCGGGATGGCGATCACCACGCGGCACCCGATCTGCTCGATGCAGGCGAGCAGGTTCTTCGGACCCATGCCGGGGTCCATGATCACGGGAACCGCACCGACCTTGAACAGGGCGAAGAGCACGACCCAGAGGTCGAGCTCGGGCTTCATGAGCATGAGCACCCGGTCACCGCGGCGCACACCCTTCGCGGACAGCCCACGGGCATAGGCGTCGCTGCGCTGCTCGAACTGCGCGTAGGTCAGCGTGTCCCAGGCCGGGGACGACGCGCTGTACGCGCGGCTCGGGAACAGCAGGGCCGGCTGGTCGGGGCGCTCCGCGGCGTGCCGGCGCGTGTGGGTGGCGACGTTGAACCAGTCGGGCATCGGTCCTCCGGGCCGGTGGCCGTAGCATGGTCCAGCGCGCCGGGCCCGCAAGGGAGGCTATGCTCGGAGAGGAGGGCTCGATGCAGGCGCTGACGGAGATGACGCTGGACGAATACCTCGCCGTCCTCGAGTGGCCCGCGGAGCGCGTGGAGTGGATGGACGGCAGGGCCTGGGCCATGTCGGGCTCGACCGCCCGCCATGCGGCGGTCACCGTGAACGTGCTCGGCCACCTCGTCGCCGCCCTGCGAGGCACGGGTTGCCGCGCCATCAACGGTGATCAGCGCGTGAACATCGACCTGGCCGGCTCCTGGCTCTACCCCGACGCGGGTGTGGTGTGCGGCGACTTCGTGTACGCGGAGAACGACCGCCACTCCATCACCAATCCTACCGTCTTGATCGAGGTCCTCTCGCCCTCGACCCGAGACTTTGATCAAGGAGCCAAGTTCGATTGCTACCGCAGGCTCGCGTCCCTCCAGCACTACGTGCTCGTCGATCCCGAGACGCGCCACGTCATCCACCTGGCCCGTCAGGCCGGTGGCTGGTTCCGCCTGGACATCGAGGAGGGCGCAGTCGACCTCTCCGGTGTCGGCATCCAGATCCCCCTGGACGCCATCTACGCCGACCTCGACGCCGTCTGACCTACCGGGCTCGCCACGCGTCGTAGAGGTCCCGCGGCCACTTCCGACCCGGCGTCAGCCCGTCGGCCTCCACGAGCTCCCGACGCACGCGGTCGTACGCGTAGCAGTTCAGCTCGTACCGGTTGCCCCAGGGGTCACTGAAGTCGATCGCCCAGCAGAGATCGAAGTCCACGAGGTCGCCGGCCGTCAGGGGCCCACCGTCCGCGCCTGGGATGCCGTTGGGCAGCGACCGCACGAAGGCCATGAACGCCTCGGGCTCCACGCTGAACGCGATGCCATGGGTGAGCGGGACCATCGGGTGGCCCTCCGTCGCCTCGAACAGCGCCAGGGTCGTGCGCCCGCCGTCCGCCGAGATCTGCAGCGGCCCCCCCTCGAAGCCCCGGGCCCAGAACGCCAGGTCCTCCACCGGCTCGAAGCCGAGGTGCTCCGCGTACCAGCGCGCCGCGGCCGCCCGGTCCGGCACCCGCACGTGCACGTGGTCCAACCGACCCATCCTGAACGCCATGCCCACCTCCATGCGAACGTGGGTATCGGAGGATCCGGGCAGATGCAGGCCCCGCGCGCGTGCTGGACGGTGACCGGGAGCCGCGAGCGCACCCGGACGGCCGTGCTGGGCGCGCTGGAGGGCGTCCCGGCGGACGTTCTCTGGGTCGGTGACGAGGAGGTCCCCTGGCCCACCGTGGCGCCCGGTGGGCTCCGACGGGTGCTCGGCAGCGACCGGGACGTGGTGGTCCTCGACCTCACCGGGGGCGTGGATGCCGACCGGGTCGGCATGGCCCACGGGCTCGTGCGCGCCGGCGGTGTGCTCGTGCTCCGCGTGGACCCCGAAGCCCCCGGCAGCCCCGGCCTCGCCCTGCACCCCTACGACCCCACCGACGTCACCGCCCGCCTGCGCGACAGGCTGCTCGAGCGGTTGCCGCCCGGCCCACCCCGCCTCCCCGTGCCCTGCGCGCCCCCCACGGGCACACCCGAGCAGGCAGCCGTGGTGGACGTGCTCCGGGCCCGTCTGTCCGCGACGGAACCGACCGCCACGGTGGTCCTGGCTCCCCGCGGGCGCGGGAAGTCCGCGGCCCTCGGGCTCGCGCTGGCCGGCCTGGACGCCCGGGTGGCCCTCACCAGCACCGACCCCGACGGGCTGGCGAGCGTGCGGAGGTTCTGCGACGCCGCCCCGGTCGACCTGGAGGACGTCCCACCCGACGCGGAGGTCATCGTGGTGGACGAGGCGGCCAGGGTGCCCCTCCCCGCCCTCCAGCGGCTCGTGGCCGACCACCCCTGTGCCCGCCTGGCCTTCGCCACCACCACCGACGGCTACGAGGGCACCGGGCGGGGCTTCGTGCTCCGGTTCCTCCGCTGGCTCGAGGGCGAGCGGCCCACCGAGGTCCTGCGGATGTCGACCCCGGTGCGCTGGGCCCCCGACGACCCGCTGGAGCGCGCCGTCCACGACCTCTTCCTGCTCGACCTGCCGCTGGGCCCGCTCCCTCCGGGTCCCCTCGCCCACGCCCGCCTCGACCGCGCCGCCCTGGCCGCCGACGAGCCCCTCCTCCGCGAGGTGTTCGCCCTGCTCGTGCACGCCCACTACCGCACCACCCCGTCCGACCTGCACCGCATCCTGGACGCCCCGAACCTCGACGTGCACGCGCTGTTCGTGGGCGACCGCGTGGGTGCGGTGAACCTCGTGGCCCGGGAAGGCACCCTGCCCGCCGCGCTCTCCGCCGACCTCGCGGCCGGACGGCAGCGGATCCGCGGACATGCCCTGGCCGACACGCTCGTCTGCCACGCCGGACGTCCGGACGCCGGGGGCCTCCGCATGGTGCGCAGCGTCCGGCTCGCCACCCACCCCGACGTCCGTCGGCGCGGGCTCGCGAGCCGCCTCGTGTCCGCCGTGCACGAGGCCTACGACGTCGACCTGTTCGGCACGCTCTTCTCCGCCGACCCCGACGTCGTCCGCTTCCGGCGCCAGCACGGCTACGAGGTGGTGCGGGTGGGCTCCAGCGCCTCGGCCCGCAGCGGCCAGCCCGCCGTGGTCATGGTCCGGCCGGTGACGCCGGTGGCGCGGGCCCTCCTCGCCGACCTCCGCGCCGAGCTGGCCCTGGACTGGCCCACCCAGCGCGCCCTGCTCGCCGTCGACGGTGACGTGGACCCCGGCCTCTTCGCCGCCGTAGACACGGGCCTCTCGGAGCCACGCCCGCCCGATGCCGCGGCCCTGGAGGCGCGCCTGCAGGGCTACCTCGCGGGCGCGCGGACGTACGAGGCCGCCGCCGTCGCCATCGAGGCCCTCGTGGCCGGCCGCACCGACGTCCCCGCCCTGCTCGCGGCGCGCGCCGTCCACCGCGCCCCCTGGAGGCGGGTGGCCCGTGAGGCCGGGCTCACCCCGCGGGCGGCCCTCCGCGAGGTGCGGCGCCAGGTCGCCCGCCTCGTCGCTACCCGCGCGGACGGGTGTTAGCCCACCGCCCTCGACAGGGTGGAGGCGGAATGAAGGTCCTGGTCACCGGTGGCGGCGGCTTCCTCGGGAAGCGCATCGTGGAGCTGCTCGTGGAGCGCGGCGACGAGGTCACCTTCCTGGCCCGCGGCCGCTACCCCGAGGTCGAGGCGCTCGGCGCGCGCGGCCTGCAGACCGATCTGCGCGACGCCGAGGCCGTGAGCCAGGCCGTGCACGGTCAGGACGCCATCCTGCACGTCGCTGCGAAGGCCGGCTTCTTCGGTCCCATCGCGGAGTACCGCGCGATCAACGTGGACGGCACGCGCAACCTGCTCGACGCGGCCGAGCGGCACGACGTCGGACGGCTGGTGTACACGTCCACCCCGAGTGTCGTGGGCTACGCCGAGGACCACGTGAACGCGGGTCCCGACACGCCCTACGCCACCGAGCACTGGTCGCCCTACCCGGAGACCAAGGCGGAGGCCGAGCGCATGGTGCTCGCCGCGAACAGCGCGCACATCGCCACCGTCTCGCTGCGCCCGCACCTCATCTTCGGGCCCCACGACAACAACCTCATGCCGCGCGTGGTGGAGCGGGCGAAGAGCGGGCGGCTGCCGATCATCGGCGAGGGCACGAACACGGTGGACATGACCTACGTCGACAACGCCGCGTGGGCCCACCTCGACGCCCTCGACACCCTCGAAGGCCCCGGCGCGGCCTGCGCGGGCAAGGCGTACTTCATCAGCAACGACGACCCCGTCGACCTCTGGCCCTGGCTCAACGGCTTCTTTGAGGACCTCGGCGTGCCGCCCGCGAAGCGGCGGGTGAGCCTGGGTCTGGCCACGACCCTCGGCAACATCATGGAGTTCGCGTACTCCACGCTCCCCCTGAAGGGTGAGCCGCGGATGACCAAGTTCCTGGCTGCGGGGCTCGCGAAGTCCCACTGGTACGACATGGGCCCGGCCAAGGCGGACTTCGGCTACCACATCCGCGTCCCCATGGACGAGGGCAAGGCCCGCACCGTCGCGTGGTTCAAGGAAGCGGGGCTCGTGTGAACGGCATCCTCGTCAGCCAGACCCTCCGCCGGCTCGTCGCGGACGGCGCGATCCAGGCGCTCTCCCCGCTGCGGCCCGGCCAGATCCAGCCCTCCAGCCTCGACCTGCGCCTGGGCGCGCGCGTCTGGCAGCTCCAGTGCAGCTTCCTGCCGGGCGGGCAGGGTGTGGAGCGCAAGCTCGGACGGCTGGCGACCGCGATGCACCGGCTCGATCGCGACGAGCCCCTCGTCCTGCACCAGGGTGGGGTGTACCTCGCGGAGGTCGAGGAGGTGCTCGAGCTCCCGGCGGGCGTGTGGGGACGCGGGAACCCCAAGAGCAGCACGGGTCGCCTCGACGTCTTCGTGCGCCTGCTCACCGAGCAGGGCTACGCCTTCGACACCGTGCCCGCGGGCTACCAGGGCCGGCTGTACCTCGAGATCACCCCGCAGTCCTTCCACATCGCGGTGCGTCGCGGCGACTGCCTCGGCCAGCTCCGGCTCGCCCGCGGACGTCCCGGCCTGGACGCCACCGAGCTCGAGGCCCGCCAGGCCGACGACCCCATCTGCATCTGGTCGGACGGCTCCCCCGCCCCGGTCGACGACGGTCTCCCGCCCTCCGTGCTCCTGTCCATCGACCTCGACCGCCCGGACGGCGGGCCCGTCGGCTACCTCGCGCGGCGCCACATGCCGCCCGTGGACCTCGCGCGCCGCAACCTGCCCGTCGACCGCTACTGGGTGCCGCTGACCGCCAATGGCGAGGACGGCCACGTGCTCGAGCCCGAGCAGTTCTACATCTTCGCGACCCGCGAGAGGCTGCGGATCCCGCCGGACCTCTGCGCCGAGCTCGTGCCCTTCGACGCCACCAAGGGCGAGCTCCGCACCCACTACGCGGGCTTCATCGACAGCGGATTCGGGTGGTCCGAGGGGGGGGCTGGTGGGGCCAAGCTCGTCCTCGAGATCCGCACCCACGACGTGCCGTTCCTCCTGGAGCACGGCCAGCCCCTCTTCCGGGTGGAGCTGATGCGCAACGAGGCCCGGCCGGACGTGCTCTACGGGTCGGACGGCAGCAACTACCAGGGCCAGAGCCTCAAGCTCGCCAAGCAGTTCGCCGACACCTGAGGGGCGGTCGGGTGACCGCCGCACAGGTACGCTCTCCTCATGGACCTCCTGCAGATCGCGGTGCTCACGGCGGAGACGCTGCTCCTGGCGTCCCTGTTGCTCGTGGCGTTCCGCGTGCGGGACGTGCTCGGGCTGACGTTGGTGGGCGTGGCGCTGGGCGTCATGCAGCCCCTCCAGGTCCAGCTCTCGGCCACCCTGTACGCCGAGCCGGTGCCCGGGGTGCTCGTGAGCCCCGGGTCCGTCGTGCTGTTCGCTGCGAGCCTGCTCGTGGTGCTGCTCGTGTACATCCGCGAGGACGCGGTGGCCGTGCGGCAGGTCGTCTACGGGCTGCTGGTCGCGAACATCGTGGTCTCGGCGCTCTACCTGGTGTTCGGGGTGCACCTGCTGCTGCCGGGCACCCGCAACCTCCTCGACGTGCCCGCGGGGCTGTACGTCATGGAGACCCGCGTGATGCTCTCGGGCACCGCGGCCCTCATGCTGGACGTGCTGCTGCTCGTCATCCTCTACGATCGGCTCGCCGCCCTGCGCTCGGTGGTGTTCCTGCGCGCCTGGATCACCCTGACCCTCGTGCTCGCCATCGACTCCGTGGTGTTCTCCGTGCTCGCGTTCGCCGGGACGGGACGCGTGGCCGACGTGATGCTCTCGGGCATCGCCGGCCGCACCGTGACGGCGGGCATCTACGCGGGGGCGGTCGCCTTCTACGCCCGGTTCGTCGAGCCCGACCGGGGTCTCCCGTCCAACGCGGCCGCCCGGGACGTGTTCCACGCGCTGACGTACCGCGAGAAGTACGCCCTGGAGCGCGAGGCCGCCCAGGCCGCGCGCGCCCGCGAGAGTCGCCTGCGGTCGTTGCTGCTCGAGGCGACCACGGACGGGATCCTGGTCCTGGCACGCGACGGCACGATCCGGGACGTGAACCCCGCGGGCGAGCGCACCCTCGGGACCGAGCGGGACGCCCTCGTGGGATGCGCGGTGTCCATCGTGCTCCCCGACCTGGACGTCGAGGCCGCCATGCCCGGTCCGGTGGAGACGTCGGGCCTGCGGCCCGATGGGTCGCGCTTCCCGGCTGAGGTCGGGGGCGTGCGGGCGCCCGGCGACGAGGAGCTCACGGTGCTCTCGTTGCGCGACGTCACCGAGGCCCACGCGCGCCGGGAGGCCGAGCTGCACGACGGGAAGATGCGGTCCGTCGGCCTCCTCGCGAGCGGCGTGGCCCACGACTTCAACAACCTCCTCTCGGTGATCCTCGGGGCCGTGGACCTCACCCGCCAGCGCGGCCGGGACGTCGAGGAGCTCGCCCTCGTGGAGGACGCCGCACGGCGGGCCGCCGAGCTGACCGGTCAGCTGCTGGCGTTCGCGCGCAAGCAGGTCCTGGACCCCCGGGTCGTCGACGTGGGTGCGCGCCTCCAGGCCATGGAGCCCATGCTGGCGCGGGTCCTCGGGGAGGACGTGAAGCTGGTCGTCCAGATCGGGCAGGCCCACCCCGTCCGGGTGAGCCCGAGCCTCCTCGACCAGGTCGTGCTCAACCTCGTGGCCAACGCCCGCGACGCGCTGCCGCACGGTGGCGAGGTGGTCCTCGGGGTGTCCGGCGACGCGGAGATCACCACCATCGAGGTCCGGGACGACGGGGTCGGCATGGCCCCCGACATACTCGGGAGCATCTTCGAGCCCTACTTCACCACCAAGGCCGTCGGTCGGGGCACGGGTCTCGGGCTGTCCATGTGCGCGGGCATCGTCGAGCAGTCCGGCGGACGCATCCGTGTCCGGAGCGCACCGGGCGAGGGCGCCGCGTTCACGGTCGCGCTCCCGGCCGTGCTGGACGCCCTCCCCGAGGCCCGGGAGCCCACCCCGCCGGCCGCGCCGCAGCGCTCGGGCACCGTGCTGCTCGTGGAGGACAACGACGACATGCGCGGCGTGGTCTGTGGGCTGCTCGAGCTCCGCGGGTACCGCGTGATCGCCTGCGCGTCCGCCGTGGACGCCCTGGACACGCTCGTCCACACGCCCGTCGACGTGCTCCTCACGGACCTCGTCATGCCCGAGATGGACGGGCGTTCCCTCGCGGACCAGGCCCGCCGGCTCCGCCCGGACCTCCGGGTGCTGGTGATGACGGGGCACGACCGCGGCGAGACCCAGGACGAGTGGCCCGTGCTGCGCAAGCCCTTCGCTGCGAGCGAGCTGTTCTCGGCGATCGAGCGGGAGCTCGGCCGGTCGGGAGCTGTGTGGTAGGTTCCGGGCCTCTGGAGGTCCGATGTCCCTCTCCGCACCCATCTCCGCCCTCGTCGAGCACCTCGGACAGCACGGGTCGACGGTTCCGCCCGCCAACGACGAGCTCGCCGCCGTGCTCGCCGCCTTCGCGGGTCCCGTCGCCGCCGTGCGGCTCGGAGGCTGGGAGGTCGGCGTCTTCGGTGAGCCCGACGCCCGCGCGCAGCTCGCCGCCTGCGGCGCCCAGTCCGTCCTCGAGCGGCACGCCTCCTTCCGGGGGATCGGCAACGACGCCGGGGTGCACACGGCGGTCGTCGGCTGGACCGACCAGGAGCCCGAGGTCGTCTACGTCCTCGATGCCGAGTACCAGACCGCCGCGGCGGTGGGCACGGTGGCCGTCTGGCTCGCGAGGCTCGCGCTGGACGACGACAGCGCGCTCGCGGCGGCGGTGAACCCGATACGCCTGGAGCCCGGCGAGATGCCCCCCGAGCCCTCGTACAGCCCCGACCCCACCGTGGAGGCGGCGCTGAAGGGTGGCCAGCACCTGGCGTGGGCAGAGGTCGGCGGCGTCCCGGTCGCGGTGCACAAGAAGGGCGTGCGCGCCTGGATCGGCGGCAAGAAGAAGGCGAAGAGCGCAGTGAAGGGCAGCACGCATCACTGGGACCACGCGGGGGGTCTCGTCTGGCACTACACCCCGTTCGCGCCCATGCAGCTCGGGTGCATCTCGCTGCCCGACCTCGCGACGGCCACGCTCGACGTGCCGAGGTGCACGCCGAGCCCCACGCCCCTGGCAGCGCTGCCCGGAGCCGCGGTCCGCGGGGTGGACTCCGCGATCGAGGTCGTGGTCTGGCGCGACGGAGGGCTCGTACCCGCCGGGCGCTACGAGACGGGGCTCCCGAGCCCGTGGCTCCGCGGGTCCCACGGCCCCTGGGTCCTCGCCGACCAGGCATGGCAGAAGGGCGCGCTCCTGCTGCGCTGGGACGGCGAGCGCATGAGGGTCGCCGGCGCTCTGCACGGCGTGCTGTCGAAGCTCGCGGAGGTCGATGGCGAGCTGCGCTGCGCGGAGTGGGACGGTGCTGCGTACCAGGGGAGGCGCATCGTCGCGCGTTGATGGATACTCCCGGCTCCCGGGAGGTACGTACGTTGCTGCTCGTCTGGATGGGGGTCGCCCAGGCCGACCCCGTGATCGATCTGCTCGCTGGGGAGCTGGAGCGCGCGGATGCCGTGTTCTCCGCCCAGGAGGAGACCCCGCACTACACCGCGCTCACGATCACCGAGACCCGGCAGGTCGAGATCGGCGCCCGCGCAGGCACGCTGGACGTCCGCACCGACGAGACCGAGCGCACCCTGGACGTCGATCTGCGCGTCGGCACGCCGACCCTCGACAGCACCCACCCGCTCCGCGGCTTCTCCGCCCTCGATGGCGACTCCCGCAGGGCCAACCGTCTCCCGGACGACCTCGGTGGCTACGCCACGCGGCACATCCTGGCCCGCGAGCTGGATGCCCGGTACCGCGAGGCCGCCGAGCGCATCGTGGTCCTCCGCGCCAACCAGAACGTCATGGTCGAGGAGGAGGACCAGGCGGACGACTTCGAGCCCCGGAAGGGCGAGCAGGAGCTCCTGGACGTCCCCGAGCTCACCCTCGACCAGGAGGCCTGGGTGAAGCGCCTGGTGGCGCTGTCCGAGCGCGCGGACGCGAGCCCCCACGTGCACCAGCACAGCCTGCGTCTCTCGGCCGTGCGCGAGGTGAAGCGCATGGCGGACACGGAGGGCGCCAGGCTCCGGCACGGCCGCACGCACGCCCGGCTCGCCGTGCAGCTCGAGACCACCGCCGACGACGGCGACCGCGTGCGGGTCTTCGACGCCTTCGACGTGCACGACCCCGCCGACGTGCCCACCGGGGACCTGGACGCCTGGGTGGACGCCCAGGTCGAGCGCCTCGAGGCCCTGCGGTCGGCCCCGCGCGGCGAGCCCTACAGCGGGCCCGTCATGCTCGAGGGCCGCGCGTCGGGCGTGTTCTTCCACGAGGTGCTCGGTCACCGCGTCGAGGGCCACCGCCAGAAGCGGGAGGACGAGGGCAAGACGTTCGCCGATCACGTCGGGCAGCCGATCCTCCCGCCCTGGGTGGACGTCGTCGACGACCCGACCCTCTCGGAGCTCGCTGGCGTCGACCTGAACGGGCACTACGCCTGGGACGACGAAGGGGTGCGCGGGCAGCCGGCGGTCCTCGTGGACGACGGCGTGTTCACGGGCTTCCTGATGGCCCGCTCGCCCCTCCCGACCGTGCCGCACTCCAACGGCCACGGCCGGCGGAGCACGGGCCGCGAGCCCGTCGCGCGCATGGGCAACACCGTGGTCACCACCGCGAAGCCCCAGCCCCGCGCCGCCCTGCGGGCCCAGCTCCTGGAGCTCGTGAAGAAGGAGGGCCTCCCGTACGGCTACATCGTCGAGGACATCGAGGGTGGCTTCGCGCTCACGGGGCGGATGATGCCGAACGCGTTCAACATCCGCGCGGTCGCGAGCTGGCGGGTGTGGGCGGACGGCCGGAAGGACGAGCTCGTCCGGGGGATCGACCTCGTCGGCACGCCCTTCGTGGCCTTCAGCAACCTCGTGGCCACGGGCGACGACCCGCAGGTCTTCAACGGCACCTGTGGCGCCGAGTCCGGCTGGGTGCCGGTGTCCGCGGTGAGCCCGTCCATCCTGTTCAGCCGCCTGGAGTTCCAGCTCAAGGAGAAGGCGCAGCAGCGTCCACCCCTGCTCCCCAAGCCCATGCCGGACGACGGCAGCGCGGAGGCCAGCCCATGATCGCCCTCCTCGCGGCCGCCGCCGCCAACGACCTCGTGGTCGCCCTCGAAGAGGAGCTCGCGCGCGCCGACCAGCTCGCCCTGCCGGACGCCCCGCCGCTCTACAGCCTGCGCTACCACCTCGCCACCATCGACCAGTACGAGCTCGTGGCCACCTTCGGCAGCGTGCTCCAGGAGGACGACCGGCCCTCCAGCGGGCTCGGCGTGGAGCTCCGGGTGGGCGAGCCCGGCTACGACAACACGGGCTTCGGAGGCTGGGAGAACGGCTTCATGCGCGGCTACCTCGCCCGGGAGCCCACACCGCGCGACACCCGCGAGGTCGCCTGGCGCACCACCGACCGCGCCTACAAGCAGGCCGTGGAGCAACACGCCCGCAAGTCCGCCCAGTTCAACCCACCCCCGGACTACCCCGGCGACTACTGGGTCCCCGAGCCCCTGAAGGCCGACGACGGCGCCCCTCCGGTGCTCGACACGGCTGGCGTCCGCGCGAGCGCCCTCGCGGCCTCCGCCGTGTTCGCGTCCGCCGGCGAGAGCCTGCTGATGGGCGAGGTGCACGTGGGGGCGGAGGCCGGCGACCTCTGGCTGGTGGACGGCGAGGGCACCCGCCTGCGCCGTCCCCTCGCGGAGGCCAGCGTGCGCGCGTTCGCCGCGCTCCGCACCGAGGACGGCGAGCTCCTCACGGACCAGCGCTTCTGGTGCGCGCGGGAGGCCTCGAAGCTGCCCGGGCAGGACGTGATGGTGGCGGAGGTGGAGGCGATGCGCGACGCCCTCCTGGCCCGCGCGGACGCCGTGCCCCTCGAGGACGAGTACGTCGGGCCCGTGGTGTTCGAGGGCGACGCGGCCCTCGACCTGTTCCGCTACCTCCTCGTCCCGCAGATCGAGGGCACCCCCGGCGAGATCCCGTTCAGCAGCTTCTTCGGCGACCTCGGGGATGCCGGGGACAGCGTGCGGGTCGGCCGGCGCGTGCTCCCCGAGGGATGGAGCGTGGTGGACGACCCGGTGCTCGACCCCGACCACCCGGCGTCCTACCGCCACGACTGGGACGGCACCCCCGCCCAGCGCGTGGACCTCGTGGACGACGGCATCGTGCACGACCTGCTGATGTCGCGGGTCCCCCGGAAGGGGCTGAAGCCCAACGGGCACGGACGATCGTTCCTCGGTACCCGGGCCCAGGGCCGCGCGGTCCAGCTCGACGTCACGCCCGCGCGGACGCGCACCCAACACGCCCTGATCAAGAAGGGCCTGCGGATGGCGGCCCCCTACGGGCTCGACCACGTGATCGTCATCCGGCGTCTCCAGGAGTACAGCGTGCGGTCGTCCGCCGGCTCCTACGGCGGCAGCGACGAAGGCCCGTCCCTCCCGCCGCCGGTCGAGATCGTGCGGGTGTACGCCGACGGCACCGAGACGCCCGTCCGGGGAGCGACGTTCGCGAGCGTGCAGCGGTACCTGCTGCGCGACATCGCCCTCGCGGGGCCCGTGCACACCGGCACCTTCCTGGCCCCCGTGGACGGGGAGTACGCCTGGATCGGGCCGATCGAGGGCATGGCCACGGCCATCACGGCGCCGGACGTGCTCGTGCGCGAGATCGAGCTCGTGCCCGGCAGCCGCGACCCCCGCGACACGCCCGTCCTGCGCCCGCCAGCGCCGTGACCTTGCCGGTCGGCGCTCAGCGCTCTATGCCTGCACACGTCGGAGGGCGCGTGACGCGCAAGCGGATGAAGCAGCGGGCAGCGGTAGGGCGGCTGGGCAAGCTCCTGACCCGCCGTTCCCGTGGAAAGTGCGAGCTGTGCGGGTCTTCCGACACCGTGCGGGCCTACGAGCTCGTGCCCTACGAGGAGGACCCCGACCCCGAGCGCTCGCTCATGGCGTGCGGTCGGTGCCGCGAGTGGTTGGAGCGCGAGAAAGCCGACCCCGTGGACGCCTGGTTCCTCTCCGAGGCCGTCTGGTCCGAGGAGCCCGCAGTGCGCCTGGCGGCCGCCCGGATGCTCCTGGTGCTCGACGACCCCGGCAACCCCTGGATCCGCGACACGTTCGACGCCACCGGCGTCGACGCCGAGACCGGAGAGTTCCGCGCATGATCGCCCTGTTCGCCCTCGCCTGCAGCACCCCCGAGCCGGTCGCAGCGGTGCCCGAGACGCCGGTGGCGCCGGAAGCGCCGGTGGCGCCGGTGGCACCCGCCGCCCCTTCGAACGTCGTGACCACCCGGTCCACCGAGGTCCCCAGCGACCTCGCGCTCCTCGAGTGGCTCGCGGGCTCCCGCTTCGACAGCGACCTCGTGTTCCTGGAGTTCCAGGAGCTCGGGAAGGTCGTGATGACGTGGAACGCCATGAAGGGCGAGCCCGTCGTCGGCAAGGTGCGCGTGCTCGACGAGGGCATCGAGATCGCCTGGGACACCGACGCCAAGAACACGCTCAATCAGGTCTACCGGATGGTGCCCACGTCCACCTGCACGCTGGCGCTCACCTACCAGCGGCGCCGCGTGGGACCGGAGATCACCGACCCCGTCGAGTTCCGGAAGCGCGACTGCACCGCCGAGTGATCGGGGCCGGAGGCATCACTCGGGAGCCTTCGCGCTGACGGCCTGGTCCTCGTGCTCGAGGTCCGCCTCGGGGAGCGTGGGGTCGCAGAGCAGGAGGGCCCAGCCCTTCGTGACCTTGTCCTCCTCGTCGATGTACCGGGCGTACTGCGGGAGGGTGGCGTCCTTGGTGATCTCGAGCACCGTGGGCGCCTCCTGGCCGGCCAGCACGCAGTGCTTGAACTCGCCCCAGAGCACGTCGGTCATGATCGAGTCGACCTTCTCGCGGCACTTGCCCATCTTCTTGCGGCCGCCCTTCTCGCAGATGTCCAGCTTGGACTCGGCCTTGAAGTTCTTCCACTTGTTGATGAGGGCGTCCGCCTTGTACAGCTCCTTCTGCTCGGCCTCGAACTCCGCGCGGGCCTCGGCCTCCTCGAGCTGCACGATGGTCTTCTTGAGGTCCTCGACGAGCTGATCGCGCTCGGCCTTGACCTGCTCGAGCTCCTGCTTGGCCTCGGCGAGCTCGCGCTTCGCCTTCTCGAGCTCGGCCACGATGGCCGAACGGCCCGGGCCGGAGCCGCTGCTGCCGAGCTTGGCCTCGAGCTCGGCCACCCGCTCGTTCTTGGCCTTCAGGTCCTTCGCGAGGGTGACCATCTGTGCCTGCACGGCCTGCACCTCGTCGTCCTTCTCGATGACGAACGGCGCACAGACCTCCTCGAGCTCGGCCTGGGTGAGGTCGCGGGGGACCTTGACCTCATGGATCTCGGCGGGCTTGAGGAGCCAGATCACGAGTCCACCGAGGAGCGAGCCCACGCCGAGCGCCGCCGCGGCGGTGACGAACGGCAGGACGAACGCCGGGACGGAGCTCCCGCCGTCGTAGTCCTCTTCTTCCTCGTTCTCGTTCATGTCGTTCTCCAGACGGAACCCCGGTGTAGCCGAGGTCGACCCTCCGATGCAAGCGCCACGACGGCAGAACGCCCGTGGCGACGGGTCACCTGCCGGCCGGATCTCCCGGCAGCCTGCCCAGCACGGCGTCTTCCGCCGTCACCCACTCGGCCTCCCACCCCAGCGCCGCGAACCCCGCCTCGAGCTGCTCGCGGGGGCCGACCACGACCCAGACGCGCGCGACGTCGGGTCCGAGCCAGCGTCCCGCGACCTCGCGGGCCTGATCGACGGTGACGTCCTTCACGGCCTTCACGCGGCCCAGGCGGTCCGCGACGGCCTCCTGGTCGGTGTACAGGGCGTCGTAGAAGCTCGACGCCGAACCGATGGTGCCGCGGGTGTCGTTGTAGTCTTTCACGCTGCCGCGCCACCACGCCTCGAGCTCCTCGGGGGTCACCCCGTCCGTGAGCACGGCATCGAGCTCCTTCTGGAGCTCGCCGACGGCCGCGGCCAGCTTGTCGGCGGGCACGTCGACGCCGACCTGGAAGGTCCCGTACGTGCGCCCGGCCGAGTAGAAGCTGCGCACGCCATACGTCCAGCCCTTGTCCTCGCGGAGGTTCTTGTTGAACCGCGCCAGGAAGTGGCCCCCCAGGGCCCAGGTGGTGGCGCGGAGGGGCACGGCGTCGGCATGGGCCACGGCGGGTGCCAGGGAACGCACACGGATCGCGGCCTGCTCGCTGGCCGGCATGTCCACCGCGAGCACGCGGGTGCCCGGGAGCGGCGGGATGTCGAGGAGCGCGTCGCGCTCGCCGTCGGTGGCCGGGAGACCGCCGAACCGCGCCGTCAGGGCGGGCTCCAGCACGTCCCAGCCCACGTCGCCCACCACCAGCAGGCTCGCCGGACGGGTCGCGATGACGTCGGCGTGGATGGGCGGGAGCGCCTTGTGCTTCGCGCCCACGAGGTCGTCCAGGTCGGGACGGCGGCCGTACGGGTGGTCCGCCGGGATGGTGGCCCAGTCCACCGCCATGTACGCCACGGTGCCCGGGCTCTTCGGGCCCTCCGAGGTGTACCAGCGCTCGGTCTCCTCCTGGGCGAGCTTGACCTCGCGCTTCGGGAAGGTCGGGTGCAGCGCCACGTCGGCCATGAGGTCCAGCCCGACGTCCAGGTGCTCCAGCGGGACCTCCAGGGTCACCGAGGCGCTGTGGTTGCGCACGCCCGCCCGCACCTCCATGTCGTTGAGGTCCTCGAGCTCCGACAGGGCCTTGGCGTCGTACTTCTCGCTCGCCACGCCCCAGAGGTCGGACATCAGGCCGATGACGTCGGGGTCGTGGGCCTGCAGGTCCTGCGTGCCCCTCCACCAGTCCAGCTCCACGAACACGTCGCGGAGGCGTGCGACCCGGATGTGGTGCACCTCGAGCCCGTTGGCCAGGCGGTGGACCTCCAGGTCCTCGAGGTCGAGCGGCACGGGCTCCTTCAGCGGCGGACGGCCCGAACGGTCCGGTCCCGCGGGGACCTCGACGGGGTCGGTCGCGGCGGGGGTCGGCTCGGCGGTGTCCTCCGCCCACACGGGCGCGAGCAGGGCGAGGATCATGGGATCTCCACGTCGGTGGCGCCCTCGATGGCACCGTCGTCTTCGCGCGGGACGATCGACAGCGTCGCCCGCTTCGTGGGGTTCAGGTACTGCGCCATCACGCGCTCGAGATCGGCGACGGTGACCGCCTCCACCTGCGCCATCTCGGCGGGCAGGCAGCTCGCCTCCCCCCGGAGCCGCAGGCAGTCGGTGAGCACCTCGGCCCGGCTCTCGAGACCCTCGATGGAGTCGAGCAGGTCGGCCCGGTAGCCACGCTTGGCGCGCTCGAGCTCGGCCTCGGTGGGCGGCGCCTTGGTGACCTTCTTCAGCTCCTTGTCGACCTTCTTGAGGACCTTGGGCAGCGTGAGGTCGTCGGTCTGCAGGTAGAGCAGGAAGTGCCCGCCGATCTCGGACACCGAGCTCCAGGCGCCCACGGTCGTGAGCACGGAGCGGTCGTAGTAGAGCGCGTCGTCCAGGCGGGTGCCGCGCCCGCCCGAGAGGAACGGACCGAGCAGCTCGAGGGCCGGCACGTCCTCGTGACCGTCGTGAACACCCGGGTACATCACGATGAGCGTGCGGTCCTCCACGTCGTCCTGGACGCGGTGGTGGGCCACCGGAGGCTCGGGCAGCGCGGCGGGGGCGCGCGGCTCGGGGGGGCCGGTGTCCGGGACGTCGCCGAACCAGTGCTGCACGCGCTCCAGGGCCTCGGCGGTCTCGAAGTTGCCGACCAGCGTGAGCACCGCGTTGCGCGGCTTGTAGTGGCGTCGCCAGAAGTCCACCACGCCCTCGAGCTGGAAGCCCTCGACGTCCGCGATGGTGCCGATCACCGAGTGCTGGTAGCCGTGGCCGGACGGCCACCCGACGATCTGCAGGGCGTCCCAGTCGCGTCCGTGGGGCTCCCCGAAGCCCTCGGCGCGCTCCTGGAGCACGACCTTCTGCTGGTTCTCGAGGTTGGCCTGGTCGAGCCCGGCGTCCAGGAAGCCCATCCGGTCGGACTCGAGCATCAGCGCCAGGTCCAGGGCGCCGCTCGGGAAGGTCATGTGGTACGCGGTCTCGTCCTCGGACGTGAACGCGTTGTTGTCGCCTCCCGCCGACGTCAGCCACTCGTCGAAGGCGTTGTTGGGCACGTTCGCCGAGCCCTCGAACATCAGGTGCTCGAAGAGGTGCGCGCACCCGTACTCCCCGGGCCGCTCGTCGCGCCCGCCCACGCCGTAGTGGATGTGCAGCGCGATGGTGTCGGTGGCGTGGTCTTCGGACAGCACGACGCGCAGCCCGTTCGGGAGCACGTGGGTGGTGGCCTCCACCGCGAGGGGGTCGGCCGCCAGGGCGACGGACGCCAGGAGCAGGGTCATCGGAACCTCCGGGCGCGAAGGATCGCAGACCCGCGCCACGTCCACAACCCGGCCCGATTGGAGCGCGCGCACCAGGTTGGAGCGCGCGCACCGAGGTCATTACCTTCCCGGGCAGAGATGCACCTCCGACGCCGTCACCTCCTGCTCGCCGCCGCGCTGCTCGTGCTGCTCCTCGTCCCCGTGATCCTCGCGACCCGCGATCCGGGGGCAGGCCCACCGGCCGCCATCCCCGTGGCGACCGAGGCGCCCGAGCCCGTCGTCCGCTCCGTCGCAGGCCCACCGCCTGATGCCGACCCCGACGACCTCGTCGCGGAGGCCGCCGCCGGGACCTACGGGGTGGCCTACCGCAACCGTGTGTGCCGCGCCTGCAGGTCGGGCGCCATGGACGACCCCGGCTGCGCGCAGTGCCCCGAGGGCGAAGCGCCGCTGGGCCGCGTGGTGGTGGACATCGTGGACGAGCAGGGACGCCAGTACCCGCCCCACGAGACCTCCGTGCACGTCGACTGCTCGAACGCCGCCGTGATCACCAGCGGCCACATGGACCTCCCCGTGGGTCGGTGCGTGCTGAAGCCCGTGCGGGTGGACGGGCTGCTCGATGTCGTCGGCGACCCCGTCGAGGTCGAGGTCACCGAGGACGGCGAGCAGTACGTGCTCGTGGAGATCCCGAGCGCCCCCTGGGGCGCCGCAGGCGTGGACCTCGTCGGCGAGGGCGGGGAGGTCGTCGTGCGCGGTCTGATCCCCGGGACCGCCGCACACGACGCCATCCCCGCGGGCGCCCGGCTGCTCCAGGTCGACGGGGTCGACGTCGGCGGGCGGTCCGCCGCGGAGATCGCGCGCGAGCTGAACGGGCCCGTGGGCAGCACGGTGAGCGTGCGCTTCGAGCACCCGGACACGGGCGAGGCCGTGCAGGTCGAGATCCCCCGCTCGCGCCTCGACAACGCGGTGGTCGACCCGCACATGGTGCCCGGGTGAAGCCCCTCGTCCCCCGACCGCCGGGCCCGCTGCACCGGAAGGCCCGGGAGGTCGTGCCGTTCGCCGTGCGTTCCGGGGTCTTCCGGCTCCCCCACGTGCTCCGCTGGCTCCGGGACCGCGGCGGGCCCGAGCGCGCCGAGCCCGTCGGGGTGGTCGTCTGCGAGCGCTCGAGCCCGATGCGGCGGCCGGGCACCACGTACGCAGAGGCCCTCCAGGCCGCCAAGGAGGCCAACGTCGCCCGGGTGGCCCGCGCGCTCCACGGGGTGCGGGTGCCACCGGGCGGTGTGCTCTCCTGGCACGCCACCATCGGGCCCCCGCTGCGGTTCCGTGGCTTCGCGCCGGGCCCCGAGCTCCACGACGGCGTGCTCGCGACCGGAGCGGGCGGCGGGGCCTGCCAGGTCGCGAACCTGCTGTTCTGGCTGGGGGCCCACGCGGGCATGGAGGTCGTGGAGCGCCACCGGCACGGCCTCGACCTGTTCCCCGACGACCGCCGCGACGTCCCCTTCGGGTGTGGAGCCACGGTGTTCTACCCGCACAGCGATCTGGTGCTCGCCAACCCGCACGGCACGGGGCTGCGCTTCGCGTTCGTCCGCGACGGCGCCGACATCGTGGGCCGGGTGCTGGCCGAGGACCCGCTCCCCCGCACCTACCGGCTCGAGGAGCGCGACCACCGCTTCTTCCGGCGCGACGGGGAGGTCTGGCGCGCCAACGCCATCCACCGCGTGGCCACCGACGCGTCGGGGGCCACCACCGACACGCTGCTCGTCGACAACCTCGCCCGCGTGACATACCCCGTGCCGTCCGAACGCCTGGAGGCTCCGTGATCTTCGCCGTGCTCGCCGCCTGTGGTCTCACCGGGGGAGACGCGCCCGTCACCCCGGCCGCCCCGGGTCCCGCAGCGGCCGCTCCGAAGCAGGCCGCTCCCGCCGCGCCCGCCGCGAAGCCCGCACCCCGCGGCAAGCCGCTGGCCGCGCTCGTGGCCACCTCCGGCAACGCAGAGCCGCTCATGGACGGCGACGTGAAGTCCACCTGGAAGCCCTACGGCGACCACGCCAACGAGGGTGTGCTCTTCCGCTTCGAGGAGCCCACGTCGATCACGGGCTTCACCCTCGTGAGCTGCGGACCCGGCCAGGCCGTGTTCACGACGTACCTCGACGGCGTCCAGGTGGAGGGCGACATCGCCATCGCCCTCGAGAACGGCCTCTTCCGCGGTGAGCCCCGCGAGGTGCGCTCCGTGTTCCTCAAGGTCGAGACCTGGGCGCCGGACGCCTGTCTCGGCGAGGTCCGCTTCGAGGGCGCGGAGGTCGCTCCCCCGCGCACCGTGCTCGCCACCGTCACGGCCAGCAGCGAGCTCGAGCCCGTCGCGGCCTACCGGTCCCAGTACCTGTTCGACTCCCGCCTCGACTTCGGGTGGGTCGAGGGGGCGAAGGACCTCGGTGTGGGCGAGTGGGTCCAGGCCGAGCTCGGCCGTCCCGTGGAGGTCCACGCCCTCGAGCTCTGGAACGGCTACCAGCGGTCCGAGGACCACTTCCAGAAGAACGCGCGCGCGAAGCGCATCGCCATCGTCACCGACGGCGGGCGGGTCGAGGTGGACGTGCCCGACACCATGGGCCCGAGCAAGCTCCCGCTCCCCGCACCCGTCACCACCGGGAAGATCCGCATCGAGATCCTCGAGGCCACGCCGGGCACGAAGTACAGCGACCTCGTGCTCACGGAGGCCCGCGTGTGGGACGGCGAGGGGCCCCTCGCGTTCACGACACCCATGAAGCAGATGGCGTTCGGGGTGCTCACACGCGCGCGCGGCACCCACCTGGAGCGCATGATCGACTACCTGCTCGTGAGCACCTGCTCGCCCAACAAGCAGCTCAAGATCCGCTCCAACTCGAGCTTCGTCTGGTGGGTGACGAACGCCGAGGTCTCCGAGGTGTTCGACGGAGCCTGGGTGTTCCGCGACAGCGACGCGAAGGGCACGGGCATCCAGCTCTACGGCCGTCGGCACCGCACCACCGAGGACTGGTCGCCCTACGGCTCCGGCGGGGTCGAGGAGACCGTGCGGGTGGCTGGCGGGAAGCCCGTGTTCACGAGGGCCTCGCAGGTCGACGCCGCCACGTGGGACAAGGGCATGGCCGCCGTTCAGAAGGCGTACGACGAGCCGTGCGAGATGAGCTGGGCGGAGGCGAAGGAGAAGGACGCCATCCTCGTGGTGGGCGACGCCTTCACCGACGTGCTCGTGAAGGATCCCTCCCGCGGGTGAGGGCTGCCGGGCGCACCCGGGAGGGGTTGCGCCAGCTCGTGATCCGCGCCTCCAGATCGGGGTCGCCGCCGGCCAGCGCCCGCGCGCGGAAGGCCAGCCAGACGTCCTCGCGGACGTACGCGTAGTCCGCGTCCAGGGTGACCCGGTCGGGAGCCCCGTGGGCCACCCACTCGCTCCCCCGGATCCCCCAGACGATCCGGCCCACACGGGTCGGATCGAGGTCGGGCTCCGGTGCCCACGCCATGGCCTCCCGGCCCGTGCGGTGGTCGTACAGGAAGTTGATGCCCTGGTGGGCCACCACGAGCTCGGGCAGCGGCCGGGGCACCGCGGCGATCAGCGCCTCGTAGCGGTCGTACGGGGGGAGGTCGTCGGGGTCGACACCCGTGGGCGCGAGGAGCAGCGCGAAGGGGGCCAGCCAGCCCGCGGCCCGGGGGAGACGGTCGAGCGGCGTGGCCTGCACGAGCAGCGGGGCCGCCAGGAGGGGCGCCACGAGGGCCAGGCGGTAGCCGAGGTCGAGGGTGTCCGTGGCGTACACGGGGGCCAGGGAGACCACCAGGAGCGCCGTCGCCATGGCCGTGGACGGCCGTCCCCGACCGGTGACGAGGAGGAAAGCCCCCGCGAGCAGCCCGCCCCACGCGAGGGTGAGCTCGACCTGCTCGACCGGATGGAAGGCCCGGAGACCGAAGTACGCGAAGGGCGACAGACCCCCCACCCCGAGCTGCCCCTGGAGACGGAAGGTGTCGCCGAGCCCGAGCAGGCCGGGCAGCACCGGCCCCAGGAGCGCGAGGACCAGCCCGACGACGAACAGGCCGGCCCACGCGGTGCGATCGAGGCGGGACGACACGGCCCACACCACGAGGGCCACACACGCCCACACCGCGCCGAGCCGATGGGCGGTGACGAGCAGGAGCACGGCAGGCACGGCCCCCCAGCGCGCCCGCCCCTGACGGTCGGCAGCCGCGCAGAGCAGCAGCCAGGGTGCCGCGATGCCGAGGTTCTTGGGGAAGTCGGCGGCGAGGTGGGTCAGCGCGGGTGAGGCGGCCATCCAGGTCGCGAGCGCCAGCCCGGCGCGCGGGGACGCCGCGGATCCCGCGAGCCAGCCGGCCGGGACGGCGAGAGCCACGAGGGCCAGCGCCGCGAGCTTCGTCGCGAGCACCGGGTCACCGAGGCTCCCGAACAGGCCGTGCAGCGCGAACACCCAGCTCGTGTCGGGGACATGGAGGTGCCCGCGGGCCACGAGGTCCTCGGTCTGGACGACGTAGTAGTAGCCGTCGGTGCCGAGCGGGTGCGGGGTGGCGAGGAAGGTCGGGAGGCGGACGAGCACGGCCAGCAGGGCCAGCACGCCGACCCCGGCGACGTCCCGTCTCACAGCGGGAAGACGGACGGCCGCATCACCCCGTGGGCCAGGAGGGCGGGCGCGACATCGGGCACGCCGCCGTCCAGGAGCACGTCCGCATCGGCCGGATCCACCTCGAGCATCACGAGCTCGCCCTCGAAGCGTCCCACCACGAGCGCCCAGGGAGCCCCGGGAGGTGCGGGGGACAGCTCCAGCCGGTCGTCCACGAGGTGTCCCCCCACGCTGCCCTTCTCGATGGCCTCGGCGGCGGCGAGCACGTCGTGGTCGGCACGGAGCACGCGGGTGCCGCTGCAGAGCACGGGATCGGCGCCCTCCTCCCCCAGGCGCACGCGCAGCGGGTCCTCCCGGGCCGCGCGCACGGCCGTCTCGAACTCCGCGAGCGGCGCCAGGGCCGGGTGGTGCTCGCGCATCCAGCGCGCGAAGCGGTCGCCGAGGGGCTCCCGGACGGGCGGATCATCGAAGCCGGTGAGGTCGACGCCTACGTCCTCGGCGAGCTCCATGACGAGCGGGCACACCGACCGCAGCCCCTCCGCGACCTGCGCGTGGGAGCGCCCGTGGGCCCCGAGGGGGTAGCCCACGCCGAACATCGCCTCCGGGGGCGGCAGCACCACCTCCTGCTCGAGGGCCGTGTAGCCCGCGATCACGGCGTCGATGGGCCCCTCGCGGAGCTGGTCGACCAGGGCCTCGAGAGACGCTGCCGTGGACCCCTCGCACTCCTCGCGCACGGTGAGCAGCCGGAAGGCGAGGTCCTGCCGGATCCAGCGGTCGCGACCCGCCGCGGCGGACGGGACCAGCGGGGCGAGCGGCTCGCCGAGGGCCAGCGCCCGCGCGACGGCGACCACCCGGGCCTCCAGGGCGTCCAGGTCGGCGCTCCAGCCGCCTCCCTCGACCAGGAAGGGCTCGAGGCGCTCCATGGCCTCCGAGCCGAGCCGGAGGTGGTGGGACTCCGCGTAGGCCAGGCCGTCCGAGCAGAGGTCCAGGCTCCCGAACCGGTGCGGGACGGGCCGGCCCTCCCGGCGGGTGCGGGCGACCGCGGCGAGCTCGGCGTCCAGGAAACGACCCGCGTCCTCCGCGAACCGCCGGTCGTCGCGCGTGATCGGACGCGTGGCGGCGGCCTCCTCGCACGCCGGGCAGTGCTCGCGGAACAGGGGCCCTCCGCCGGCGTGCACCGGGCAGCGCGCGAGCCCGATCTCGTCGAGGAAGTAGTAGAGCACCACGGGCAGGAGCTCGGCGAGCCGGCCGGCCGTCGCGTGGAAGAGGCGCGGGGCGCCGGCGCGCCAGGCGAACCCCACGAGGCCGTGGCAGAGCTCGTGGGTGCTCCACTTGCCGCGGTGGCCCGGGTGGAAGCCGCCGATCATCAGATCGTGCCGGAAGCTCTGGTACTTCGGCTCCGGCAGCACACCGTCGTCCCACCGGGGCGCCTCCGCAGCGTCCTCCTGGCCCGGGAGCACCCAGCCGGCCGGGACGTCCAGGGGGTAGCGGTGCTCGAAGTGGAAGAGGAACAGGCCGTCCGCCGCGGCGAGCGCGCCCACCCGCGCCGCTGCGGGGCTCCGGAGCACATCGCGGACCGGCGCGCCGTCGGGGTGCGGCCCGTCGGGGCGGGGAGCTGCGAGGGACGCGAGCACGTCGTCGGGATTCCACATGGCGGCGTGTCTAACCGTCCCTCACCTCCGTGGAATAGACTCCCGGGACCCGACGTTGGCCATGCGTCGTGATGGGCGCGCTCGCCCGCCCGTGGAGACCCAGATGTTCTTCCTGCTCGCGTCGCTGCCCGCCCTCGCCGGCGACATGGAGATCACCGTGACGGATCCGTCGGTGATCGAGGTCCAGCTCGCCTGCACGGGCCAGACCGTGAAGGCGCCCGTGGTGGGTGGCGTGGCGAAGTTCACGGGGTCGCTCCAGGACTGCTCGGTGTCGATGGTGAGCACGATCGGCCGCATCGACAGCAACGACAAGTACACCTGCGATCGCACGGGCTGCTCGCGCAACGCCATCGAGAACCGCGCCATGGGCGACGCGCCGGGCCGCGTGACCATCGTGCTCACCGACAACAGCACGCAGCTGCTCGAGCTCTCCTGCCCCAGCGGCTACCGGGAGCGCGCCCCGGTGCTCACGAACACGGCCGTCTTCGAGGGGGTCCCGGGCTTCGAGGACTGCGATCTGTGGTGGAAGAACGCAGCGCCGGGCAAGGGCCGGAAGATCCGCCCCGGTACGTGGTACTGCCAGAACAACAAGGGCACCGGCGTCTGCCGCCGCCAGTGAGCTCCGGGCAGGACGTCAGGGCGCGGCGATCGTGAGGAACCCGCCCGCGCCCATGATCACGATGCCCGTCACCACGTAGAACGCGCGCGCACCCTGCCGGCCGAGCAGCCAGATCATGCGCTGTGCCTTGCGGTGCTCCATGAAGAAGCTCCACTCCTGGATGGCGGCGACGACCGAGAACAGTCCGACCCCCACCAGCACCAGACCCATCGGGTTCATGCGACCTCCAGACCGGGTCAGGGCGCCACGGTCAGCTTCGGGAAGGGCCCGAGGTAACCCGTGATCGACTTCTTGTGCTCGTCGGTGACCCCGTCCGGCAACACGGCCTCCTCACCCGTGAGCGACTCGACGCGCCAGGGGTGCTGCACGGCCACCGTCAGGTAGCCGCGGCCCCCGAGGTCGGGGATCCAGTGGATGCCCGTGATCTCGGCATGGCGAGGGGCGACCATCACGCGCCGGAGGGTGGAGCGACGGGTCTCCACGGCCCAGAGGGACGCGACCGCGTGCCGCTTGGTGTCCTCCGCGACCATGAGGATGTCGTACCCCGGCAGGAACGTGAGGTTGTCGGGGTTGGCCGGCCCGCCCGGCAGGCAGGTGTTGCCGTGGGCGTCCTCCTCGATCGGGCTGCCGGCGAGCTTCGACTGGAAGCGGCCGATCACGTGGTCACTCGCGATGGGCGCGCCTCCGGCGTCCATCTGCCCCTTGTCGGTGTACCCGACCCAGACGGCCCCGCACGGGTTGGCGGGCAGACGCACGTGGTCCATCGCCGAGAGCCGGCCCTCCTCGGCCTGCATGCGGCCGCCGATGTTCGCGAAGGAGATGTAGACGGCGCCCGTGGCGGGGTCGTGCGTGATCCCCTCGCCCTTCTCGAACTCGGTCGTGGCGCCCATGTAGCCGGCGTACCGGCGGGTCTCGAGGCGGCTCGCCATGCGCGCGGGGTCGGGAGCCCGCTCGCTCGGGGCCTTCAGCGAGAGACACTCCTGGAGCCCGTCCTGGTCGACGAACCGGTAGCCGTTCGGGCAGGACGTCCCGCTGGGCGCCTGGCGATCGAAGAGGTCCGCGAACGTGACGCCACCCGTGATCCACGCGTCCACCTCCGAGTCGGAGGCCGCCCCGAGGTCGATCCACCCGATCGTGCCGCGCCCACCGGCCTGCTCGGACTCCTGGTGGAACTGCGCGGCGTACAGGTGGCCGGAGGCGAGCTGGGCCGGCTGGTCGGCGACGAACATGAAGAACCCGGCACCACGGCCGTCGTCCGAGAGGTACACCGTGCGCTCGTCGGGGAGCACGTAGGCGATCTCGTGGGAGAACCGGCCCATCGCCTTGTGCTTCACCGCGAGGGTGTCGCCGTCGGCGGTCATCACCGCCACCTCGGGCACCCAGCCGTAGTGGTAGGGATTCAGCGGCACGCCCGGCTTCGCGGCCTTCTTCATGCTCGTCCAGGACAGGTAGTCCCAGCCGTGCTCCTCGAGGCTCGTGGGCTCCTCGCGCGCGTCGGGCTCGTACTCCTCGCTCGCGAGGTGCGTGCCCCACGGCGTGACCTGCCCGGCGCATGGGTTGTACACGCCGCCCATGGCGCTGAAGTCCACGTTGCGGGTGTTCGCCATCTCGAGGGTGCCGTCCTCGCGCTTCTCGATCTCCGAGAGGTAGATCGCACCCGGGGTGCACTCGAAGTGGCTCGTCAGCCAGTAGCGGCCGCGCGCCTCGAACAGGGCGTCGAAGTCCTGCTCGTTGCAGCGCTCCTCCATCGGCTGGCCGGAGAGGTCGTGGATCGTGCCGAACCCGAGGTCGCCGGCCTTGGCGAGCTCGTGGAAGCCGATCGGGTGGCGCACCCCGTCCACGAGGACCGCGTCGGTGGCGGTGGGCCCGGGGTTGGTGAGCCAGGCGTCGTCCCAGTCGAGCTTGTTGAACACGAGCTCGGGGGGCTTCTCGACGAGGGGGGCGCGCGTGGTCTCGGGGACGGGGGCGGGCGCCGGCGCCACGCTGGGCTCGTTGCAGCCCAGGAGCGCGATGGGTGCGAGCATCGGGACCTCCGGGCGGCACCCTATCGCGTTCGTCCCGCCGCGCGTTACCGTCCGGGCCCAGGGAAGGACGTATGCTCGTCGTCGGCACCGCAGGCCACATCGACCACGGCAAGACCAGCCTCGTGAAGATGCTGACGGGTAGGGATCTCGACACCCTGCCCGAGGAGCAGGAGCGCGGCATCACCATCGCGCTCGGGTTCGCGCCCCTCGATCTGCCGGACGGCCGCCGGGCGGCGCTGGTGGACGTGCCGGGCCACGAGCGCCTGGTGCGCACGATGGTCGCGGGGGCCACCGGGCTCGATGCGGTGATGCTCGTGGTGAGCGCCGTGGACGGCGTCATGCCGCAGACCCGGGAGCACCTCGCCATCCTCCAGCTGCTCGGGGTGCGCCGGGGGATCGTGGTGGTGTCCATGGCGGACCTCGTGGACGAGGAGCTCCTCGAGCTGGCCATGGCCGACGTGGAGGACGTGGTGGCCGGCACCTTCCTGGAGGGCTGCCCGATCGTGCCCACCAGCGCACCCCAGGGCCGCGGCAAGGACGAGGTGCTCGGGCTCCTGGCGGGGTTCACCGAGAGCCAGGCCGACCCCGAAGGCCCCTTCCGGCTCCCGGTGGACCGCGCGTTCAGCAGGCCGGGGTTCGGGACGGTCGTGACGGGCACGAGCTGGTCGGGCACCCTGGCAGACGGGGCCACCGTCGACCTCCTGCCGTCCTCCCGCCAGGCGCGGGTGCGCGGGATCCAGGTCCAGGGCCAGTCCACGGCGACGGCCCCGCCGCGGGCCCGGGTGGCGCTGAACCTCGCGGGCACCGAGGTCGCCGACGTGCCCCGCGGCACCGTCGTGGCCCACGGTCACGTGCCCTGCCCGCACATGGTGGACGCGGTGTACGAGCACCTGGCGTCGTCCCCGCCCCTCGACGACGGCGCCCCCGTCCGCGTGCTGCTGGGCACGTCGGAGGTCCTCGGTCGCATCCACATGGCCGTGGAGCGCGACACGTTCCGGCCCGGCAGCGCGGTCCCGGTGCAGCTCAGGCTCGATCAGCCCCTGCCCTGCCTGCGCGGCGACCGCTTCGTCGTGCGCCGTACCTCCCCGCTCGAGACCCTCGGTGGCGGGCGCATCGTCGACCCCTACACCCGCAGGATGCGCCGGCGCGACCGGGTCGCCTGGGGGGAGCAGACGCTCCGGCTCGACGCGGGGGCGCTCGACGTCTGGCTGGAGCGCGCCGGTGACGACGGCCTGGACGCGAAGGACTGGAAGAAGCGGCGGGGCACCGGTGGCGTCGTGCTCGGCGGGCGGGTGTTCGCGCCACGGGTGGTCGCCCGCCTCCAGGGAGCCCTGCTGGAGGCCCTGCAGACGTTCCACACCGACCAGCCCCTGGCGCTCGGCGCCCAGCGGCGCGAGCTCCACCGCGACCGCCTCGCCCACCTGGCGGACAGGGTGTTCGACGACCTGGTCGAGAGCCTCTCGACCTCCAACCAGGTCCGCCTGGACGGCCCGCTCGTCTGGGCGGCCGCGTTCGAGGTGCGCCCGAGCGAGGCGCAGGTGGCGCTCCAGGCCGAGCTCGCGGCGGCGATCGCGGATGCCGGGCTCGCCGGCACGACGCCGAAGGGCCTGCACACCGCCTTCCCGCAGCCCGAGGTCGCGGCCCTCGTCCGGCTCCTCGAGCGGGACGGCACCGTGGAGAGCATCCCTGGGGTGGGCTGGGTGAGCGCCGTGGCCCGCGCCGACCTGAAGTCGCGCGTGCGGGTCTGGTTCACCACCCACGACGAGCTCTCGCCGGGTGACTTCAAGGAGCTCGCGGACCTCACGCGGAAGACCGCGATCCCGTGGCTCGAGTGGCTCGACAAGCAGCGCTACACCGCGTTCGGCCCGTCCGGACGGCGTACCCGCGGGTCCCAGCTGGACTGAAGGAGGCACCTTGGAGCCGATCCTCGACCACATCCAGATCACGGTGCGCGACCTCGACCGGTCGGCGGCCTTCTACGACCGCCTCATGCCGATCCTGGGCTACGACCTGGCCCACCGGTCGCGGGCCTCCCTGCCGGCCCACGACTTCGAGGTCGTGGAGTACGGCCACCCGCGGCTCGGGTTCGCGCTCACCTCGCCCCGGGCGAGCGTCGCGGACGACCCCGTGCACCGTCGCCGTCCGGGATCCGTGCACCACATCGCGTTCCGCGCAGCCAGCCCGGCCGAGGTGGACCGCCTGTACGCAGAGGTGGTCGCCATCGGTGCCGAGATCACCGACCCTCCGAAGGTCTGGCCCGAGTTCGTGCCGGCGCCGTACTACGCGTTCTTCTTCAAGGACCCCGACGGCATCAAGTACGAGATCGTGCACGCAGGGTGAGATAGGCACCGGGCATGGCGGATCCGAACGACGTCTGGCCCGACAACGTGGGCGGCTCGAGCACCGTGGGCGGGAAGCGGGTGGCGTTCTACGTGGACCGCGAGTGCATCCTCTGCTCGGTGTGCTCGGAGTGTGCCCCCGAGAGCTTCCGGATGTCGGACGACGGCGACCACGACATCTGCTTCAAGCAGCCCGCGGACGAGCGCGAGCTCCGGGCCTGCTACGACGCGATGGCGAACTGCCCCGTCGAGGCCATCGGCGACGACGGGCCGGGCTGAAGCCCTCCCACGCCCATTTGTTCAGTGGTCCCGCTCCGCCCGACGACGGCGGCCCATGAGCGACTCGAGGGCCGCCCGCGCGGGCTTGCCGTCGTAGAGGAGCGCGTGGATCTCCTCGGTGATCGGCATCTCGACACCCGTGGCGTGGGCGAGGTCACGAGCGGTCTTCGCGGTGATGACGCCCTCGGCGACCTCGCCGAGCTCCTCCAGGATGTCCTCCAGGGTGCGCCCCTGACCGAGCGCCAGGCCCACACGCCGGTTCCGCGAGAGGTCGCCCGTACAGGTGAGCACGAGGTCGCCCATGCCCGCCAGGCCCGCCAGGGTGAGCGGGTTGGCCCCCCGTGCCACCGCGAGCCGGGTGATCTCGGCCAGGCCGCGGGTGATGATGCCCGCCCGTGCGTTGCTCCCCAGCCCGACGCCGTCGGACACACCGCACGCGATGGCCATGACGTTCTTCAGGCTCCCCCCGATGCACACGCCCACGGTGTCCTCGGTGTGGTAGCAGCGGAAACGCTCGTCGTGGAAGGCCTCGGAGGCGATCTGGGCCGTGCGGTCCGGACCCGCGATCACCACGGCCGTGGGCAGGCCCCTGGCCACCTCGAGGGCGAAGGACGGCCCGTAGAGCATGGAGATCCGCTCCGGCGTGCCGGTGACCTGCACGAGCAGCTCGTGCATGGTCTCGAGCGTGCCGTCCTCGATGCCCTTCGTGGCGCAGCAGATCTGGGCGGAGGGCGCCAGGGACGGCAGCGCCTGCTCCATCACCTCGCGAAGCGCGTGGGACGGCACCACGGGGACCAGCAGGCTCGCGTGGGCCGTGGCCACGGCGAGGTCGGGCTCAGCGCGCAGGTTGTGGGGCAGCTCGACGGTCTTGAGGTAGCGCGGGTTGCGGTGCTCGCTGTTCATCACCGCACACCGACCGGGGTTCCGGTCCCAGATCAACGTGTCGTGCCCGTTCCGCGCGAGCTGGACGGCCAGCGCCGTCCCCCATGAGCCGGCACCCAGCACCGTGCACCGCATCACCACCTCCGTCGCCGCACACAGTACCATCCCCCCGGGGGACGACGGCGTGCACATCGGATTCCTCGTGCGGAGCCCCACGGCCCTCACGGAGGCGTGGACCACCACGCACTGGATGGCGGCGGCCCTCGCCCACGGTCACCACGTCTGGGTGCTCGGTAACCGCGACCTCCTCGTCGACGAGCGCGGGTGGAGCTCGCGGTGCTCGGCGCTGTCCGCACCGCTGGATCCCGCCGGTGTGGCCGCTCAGCTCGCTGGCCGCCGCGCACGCCGCACCCGGATCGACCTCATGGCCCTGGACGTGCTGCTGCTCCGCACGGCCCCCCTGGATCCCGCCGTGCTGGCGGCCGCCGTGGCCCTCGAGCAGCGCGGTCTGCGCGTGGTCAACGCGCCTCTCGGGGTGCTCGCCGTCTCCCACAAGAGCTGGCTCGCGTCCCTCGACCTGCCCACTCCGCCCACGGTGGTCACGTCCTACCGGGGAGACGCCCACGCGGCCCACGGCACCTGGGGAGACGTGGTGGTGAAGCCCGACCGGGGCAGCGGCGGTGCGCTGGTGACGCGCGTGCGCCGCGGCGACGTGGAGGGGCTCGACGACGCCTTCACGGCGGCCGCCGGGCCCCGCGGACGCGTCGTGATCCAGCCCCTGCTGGACGGCTCGCGCGGAGAACGGCGGCTCTTGTGGTGCGATGGTGAGATCGTCGGCGGCTACCTCCGGACCTCGGCAGCCGGAGACTTCCGCCACAACCTCAAGCAGGGAGCCACGGCGTCCCGCGTCGAGCTCTCGGCCGCCGACCTCGCGCTCGGACCCCTGCTCACCCCACACCTGGCCCCGCTCGGAATCCGCTTTGCAGGCCTGGATGTACTGAGTGAGAGACTGGTGGAAGTGAACGCGCTCAATCCTGGCGGCACGGTCTTCGCGGATGCATTACACGGCACGAGGCTGGCTGAGGCCGTGATGGGCCGCCTCCTCGAGGGCGGACCTCGACGACCCGAGCCCCGCCGACCGCACGAAGGAGCGACGCCCGATGGGCACTCCCCGACCCCTCACGAAGAAGCAGGTGGTGGAAATGGTGTCCAGGGGTGAGTCCCTGGCCGGCATGGACCTCCGCGGCACCGATCTCTCGGGCATCTGCTTCGATCAGGCCGACCTCGCCGAGGCCAAGCTGGCCGAGTGCAACCTCGCCCGCTGCACCTTCCGCGAGGCGGACCTCCGCGCAGCCTCCCTCTGGCACTCCGACTGCACCGACTGCGTGTTCGACGGCGCCAACCTCGAGGAGGCCGACCTCGACCTCGCGTTCCTCGACGGCTGCAGCTTCCGCGGCGCGAAGATCAGGAAGGCGATCTTCCCGCTCACGCGGATCTCCCTCACGACGCTCAAGAACGCCGTGAAGACCGGGAAGAAGCTCCGAATGGAGCGTCGTCCGTCGGACGATTGAGCGAGGGTGCCCCGAACGTCGTCGTGAATCGGGAACCTCGCCGGGTGTACGGTGTCGGACGGGGAGACAGTCGAGGATGACCTTGCTGCTCGCGATGATCCGACACCCCAGCGACACCGAGCTGGTCGACCGCTTCAAGGAGGGCGATCGCACCGCGTACACCGAGATCGTGCGCCGCTACCAGGACAGGGTCTACACGCTGGCCTTCCGGTGGATGCACGACGACCAGATCGCCCGTGAGGTCGCCCAGGACGTGTTCCTGGCGCTCTACCGGGCGCTCGGGGGGTTTCGCGGCGACGCGAAGCTCTCCACCTGGATCCACAGGGTCGTCGTCAACCACTGCAAGAACCGGCGCCTGTACCGGCGGCGGCGCCAGACCGACCTCCACGAGCCCCTCGAGGGCAGACGCACGGACGACGACGTCCCGGCCCGCCAGCTCGCGCACGACGGACCCGGGACGGACGCCGCCATCCACCGCTCCGAAGCCGAGGCCCTCGTTCGCGAGGCGCTGGAGCACCTCGACGAGGAGCAGCGCACGATCATCGTGCTCCGCGACGTGGAGGACCTGGGCTACGACGAGATCGCCGACATCCTCGGCGTGGCTCGTGGAACCGTGAAGAGCCGCCTGCATCGGGCCCGCGCCACCCTGGCGAAGGTCCTGTCCCGGCGAATCGACCAGCGCGACGTGATCTGAACCATGCCCATGAACGACCCCGACACCCTGCCTTTCGAGGACGAGCGCCTGACGGCGTACCTGGACGGTGAGCTCTCCCCCGCGGAGGTCGCCGCCCTCGAGGCCGACCTCGAGCGCGATCCCGCGCTCCGGGCCGAGCTCGACGCCCTGACGTCCGTGTCCGCGTTCCTCGCCGACAACCTCCCGATGGCGGCACCACCGGACTTCCTCGACGACGTGCTCGCGGCCACCGCGGGCGAGAACGTCGTGCAGCTCGCCTGGTACCGCCGCCCGTTCGGGATCCCGCTCGAGGGCCTCGCCGTCGCGGCCGCGGCCCTGCTCGTGGTGTACGTGGCCCTACCCGGGAGCGGAGATCCCGAGGCGACCGGCGTGGCTGCGGGTCGCGCGGCGCCGGTCACCAAGGCCGAGCAGCGCTACGAGCCCGATCCGCTCCCCGCACGCCAGTACGACGACGACGGCGTGGCGGTGGTCGAGCCGATGCAGCAGGACGAAGCGAAGGAGGCCTCCGAGGCCGAGCAGCTCCTCGAGCGCGACAAGTGGATGAAGACCGCGGAGCTCGAGAAGAAGCGCAAGCTCGAGGAGTCCAAGCAGGCCGTCGCCGATGGCGTGGACGCCTTCGACGTGCCCGCGAAGGACGCCGTCCAGGACCAGAAGGTCGTGGAGGAGGCTCCCGCCACCCAGCCCCTGTTCGCGCAGGTGCCCTACAGCTACGCCATCACCACCGACGACCCCGCCGTGCTGGCGCAGCTCGCGGCGCTGGCCGCCCGCTACAGCGGCGAGCTCAAGGGGAAGGGCGACTCTCCGCTCGAGGTCGAGGAGCTCTCGGGCACGGACGCTGCCACGGTGGTCGTGAAGATCCCGTCCCACGCGCTGCGCGACTTCGGGAAGTCCCTCGCGGGGCTCGGGAAGGTCCGCGCCGTCCCCGACAACTCGATGTTCGCGGGCGACCCCGTGGAGGTGCGCGTGAGCGTGCAGCTCGTGGGCCGCGGCGGCATCGGGCGGGACGTGAACGCCCTCCGCAAGCGGTCGTCCCCCGCAGGCTACGACCAGCTCGAGGAGGCCGTGGAGGGGTCCGCGGAGCTCGCCCAGTAGTGGTTTCGGGGTTCCTGCGCCGGTCGGCGGTCCGTCGGTTCCGCGAGCAGGGCTGGACCCGGGCGGCCCTCCTGCCCCCCGCGACCTGTCTGGAGGTGCGCAGGACCTTCCTGGCCGAGGTGAAGCCCTGGACAGGCCCGCTCCTCCGGCAGCTCACGAGCCGGGCCGAGCCCCATGCGCTCTCGGTGGACGGCTACGTGACCAACCCCGTGGCCAACCCGCACCGCACGGGCTTCCCGGCGTTCTCGACCGTGGAGACCACTGTGATGCGGGCCTGTCCGCTGGTGGAGGTCGTGGAGACCCTCCTGGACGGCCCGGCCGCCATGCTCCAGTCCGCCTACTACGAGTCCAGCCGGGGCACGCTCACCCACCTCGACTTCAACCCGATCGACCCGGGTCGCCCGATGATCGGGGTGTGGATCGCCCTCGAGGACATCGGCCCGGACGCCGGGCGGTTCTACCTGCACCCCGGCAGCCACGCGCTCCCCGACGACGCGCGGATGCAGCGGTTCTCGGAGCTGGCCTGGGCGAGCTACCGCCAGGCCTTCGTCGACCTGGACCCCGCAGCCTCGGAGGTCGAGGCTCAGGCCCTCCTGGCCGAGATCCTGGCTGATCACCCTCTCCCCCTCGAGGCGCCCGCCCTGCGCGCGGGAGACGCGGTGTTCTGGACGAACCGCGTGCTCCACGGGTCCCACGCGCCGGTCCCCGGTGGCGGGAGCCGCCACAGCCTGCTCCTGCACTTCGTGGAGGCCGGGCTCGTCGAGACCGCCGGACTGTCGACCCACTGACGACCGCCGTCGCCCATCGGGGACGGGCGAACCGAGGGTCTCGGCTGGATCCCACCTTGCACGGGACCGCCGCGGAGGGACCATGGGACTTCGCGAGACGTACGTACAGGACGGACCCGGACGCCTCGGCGACCCCGAGCTCGTCGCGCTGCTGCTCGGCACGGGCACCGCGGGGCAGACGGCCCTCGAGGTGGCGCGCGCCCTGCTCGACCGGTTCGGTGGCCTCGAGGGCGTGCAGCAGGCCGAGCCGGGCGAGCTGGGCAGCGTGCGCGGGGTGGGTCTGGCGCGGGGCGTACGCATCCACGCGGCCCTCCAGCTCGGTCGGCGGGCGCTGGCCCACCCGCGGGACCGACCCGTCGTGCGCTCTGCGGAGGACGCCCACGGGCTCCTGGCGCCGTTCCTCGCGGGCCTGGAGGTCGAGGAGCTGCACGGGCTCTACCTGGACCGCCGCCGCACCGTGGTCGCGCGGCGTACGCTCACCCGCGGGTCCCACGCGTTCACCATCGTCGATCCGCGCCAGATCTACCGGGTGGCCCTCCAGCTCGGCGCCAGCGCCGTGATCCTCGCGCACAACCACCCGAGCGACGACCCCGAGCCGAGCCCCCAGGACATCGACGTCACCGCGAGGGTCGCGCGCGCCGGGAGGGTGCTCGGCGTGCCCCTGCTGGACCACCTCGTGATCACGCGCGGCCGGTGGACGTCCCTCGCGGCTCTCGGCCATGTACCCGTCACCGCGGAGATCGCGTCCGGATGGACGTCGGAAGGGTTCTCCCTCCCCGGCCCCTACGGTACAGTGCACCCATGCAGACCGACATGGACTTCGCACGCCGCGAGATGGCGTTCGCGTGTGAGCAGGGAAACGTGAAGCGGGTGCGCCAGCTCCTCGAGTTCGGCGTCAACGTGCTCCAGGAGCACGAACACCGCAGCTACATGCACAGGGCGGCGACCTACGGCCAGTACATGGTCATCAAGGTCCTCATCCACGCGGGAGCCGTCCCGAACCACCAGGACCTCGTGGCCGCCGTGGCCTCCGGGAGCCGCCACTCCGCGAACTACATCTCGGACGGCCTCCTCGAGACCGGCACCAGCCCGGCTGAGTTCTCCTGGTGCAGCGTGCTCTCCAAGCGCGCCTTCATGGAGCAGCTCACGCCCGAGATGGCCCGCTGGCTCGTCGAGAACGAGGTGGACCTCGAGGAGCGCGACGTCTACGGGCGTTCGCTGGCCGAGCTCGCCGAGTCGAACGGCTCGGCCGAGGTCGCGGAGATCTTCAAGAACGCCATGGCCGCGCTCTGACGGCCGCGGTCGTCTTCGACCTCGGCAACGTCCTCGTGGGCCTCGAGCCCACCTGGCCCACCCGCATGGGCGCCGACCCCGACGCCGTCGGGGCCTGGCTGTCCAGGAGCCCCGAGCTGGCGGCCTTCGAGCGGGGGCACCTGTCCACCGAGCGCTTCTACGCCGCCCTGGGTGGCGCCTTCGGCGCCTCGCCCTCCGTGGCCCGTCAGGCCTTCTGCGCGTGGGTCACGGGCCCCCTCCCGGGCGCCGCGGAGCTCCTCGACGCCCTCACGCTGCCGGCCTTCGCGCTGTCCAACACCAACGTGGACCACTGGGCGGTGTTCGACCCCACGCGCGTCCTCCGCTCGCGGCTCACGGCGCTGCCTTCGCACCACCTCGGGGCCAGGAAGCCCGAGACCGCGGCCTTCCAGCGGGCCACCGACGCCATCGGCACGGCCGACGTGCTGTTCCTGGACGACAGCCCCGCGAACGTCGAGGCGGCGCGGGCCTTCGGCTGGCGGGCCGAGCGGGTGGTAGGCGTCGCGGAATGTCAGGCCGTCCTGCGGGAAGCGGGCGCCCTGGGTTAGGTCAGGTCCATGTGGCCGACCCTCTACGAGATCCAGACCGCCGCCCAGCCCATCGGGGTGCACACCTACGGGCTGATGATCCTCGCGGCGTTCTGTGGGGCCTTCATCCTGGTGCACCTCCGCGCCCAGCGCATCGGGCTCCACCCGGACCGGGTCATCCCCCTGTACGTGGCCGCTGCGGTGGGTGGGCTCCTCGGGGGCAGGATCCTCTACGCCCTCGCCGTGGGAAGCGCCGAGGCCTCGGCCCGCGCGGGCAGCACGCTCGAGCTCCTCTGGATCCTGATCAGCGACCCCTCCTGGTTGTTCTCGTCGGGCGGCTTCGCGGTCTACGGCGGCATCATCGGCGGCACCCTGGCCGTGGGGGCCACCTCCCACTTCCTGGGCATCCTGCCGTGGAAGCTCGCCGACATCGCGGCTCCCGCCGTCCTGCTGGGGATGGGCATCGGGCGCTTCGGCTGCTTCTTCGCCGGCTGCTGCCACGGAGCCGAGGTCCCGCACTTCGAGCCCACCATGGGGCTGCTCCCCGAGAGCTTCCGGGGAGGCCAGATCTGGCTGTCGGACGAGTTCCCGTACATGGCCACCGAGTTCGCCTCGGGCAACGGCGGGGTCAGCCGGCTCACGGACGTCCCGCTGTACCCCACGCAGCTCTGGGCGGCGTTCGTGCTCCTCGCGCTGGCGGCCTACCTCTCCTGGGTCTGGGAGCGCCGCCGCTTCGACGGGCAGATCGCGGCTCTCGCCCTGATCCTCGAGCCCTTCTACCGCATCACGGTGGAGGCGTTCCGCGCGGACCACCGCGGCTACGCGTTCTCCTGGCCCGTGAGCGAGGGCCTGGCGAGCTGGCTCCCCAGCGGCATGACGCAGGCGGGCGCCTCGCTCGGCGACGGCCATATGATGGGCATCACCACGTCCCAGGCCATCGGGATCGGGAGCCTGCTCTTCGGTGTCGCGATCTTCGTCCTGCGCCGGAACGCCGGCGTGGCCGAGGAGACGCCCGTGTCGTCGGGCGAAGAGGACTTCGACGACGTGCCGGACGCCATCCTGTAGGGGTCAGGGCAGCATGAGCTTCATGCAGAACACGCTGCCGCCGCTCTTCAGGAACTCCGAGGTGTCCACCTCCACGACCTCGTAGCCGAGGGCGGAGACCTTCGCGGCCGTCTTCATGGCGCCCTGCTGGACGATGAAGTGCTTCCCGTCGGGGCAGTGCCCGTTGCACGCGAGGAGGTCGACCGCCTCGTCCAGCGGGACCTCGATCAGCCGCTCGAACAGCGCCGAGAGCACGTGCACGGCGTCCGCGCGGAACGCCTCGGGCACGAAGAGGGCGGTGTTCTCGTCCAGCGGCGCGAGGCACGTGTCGAGGTGGTAGAAGCGCGGGTCCACGAGGTCCAGCGTGACCACGGGCACCTGGAAGACCGTCGCGATGCGCGGGTAGATGTCGCGGTGCGTGCGGAACCCGTGCCCGCCGATGATCAGCCGCCGTCCGGGGAACCAGTGGGCATCCCCCATCCCCTCGAACGGGATGAAGCCCTGCTCGCGGCTCATCTTGTCGACGGTGGCCCCGCGCGCCCGGTGCCAGTCGGCCACGACGTCCTCCTCGGGGCGACGGACCTCGGCGTGCATGTGGGACTGCAGGACCACCCAGCGCCCGTCCGGGAGCTGGCCGGGGAAGCTCTGGTTCGCCGTGAACACGAGGTCCGGCAGGCCCTCCACGGCGTCGATCACGTGGACCTCGTACCCGAGCCGCCGGTAGACGTCCGTGAGCGCCTGCCACTGCGCGCGCGCCTTCTCGCGGTCGACCGTGCCGATGTTGCCCGCCATGTGCGGGTTGATGACGTACGCGACGTCGAACCCCGACGCGTCGGCCATCAGCACGCCCGTCTCGGGCGGCCGCGTGGGGAGGGTGCGGGGGTCGAAGGGCAGATCCCGGTCGATCACGACGGGGTCGAGGGCTCTGGGCGACAAGCGGTCCTCCGGGGGGTCAGCGGCCGGCGAGCTCCGCGAGGGCCTCGGCCACCGCCGAAGCACGCGCGTGCCTGCCGATCACGTTCCAGGTGTCGAGGGCCAGCTGATATGCCGCCCGCGCGCGCAGCGCCTCACCGGCCGACGCCGACGCCCGGCCCGCGACCTCCGCGATCCAGGCGGTGTCCTCGTCCGCGGCGTGCACCTGGCTGGCCATCGTGGTCGCCTCGCGCAGGTGGTCGTCCCAGGCGATCCAGCGCCCGGAGCTCGCGGCCAGCACGGCCATGGCGAGGTGGGCGTTGATCATCCCCACGCCGTCGGCCGCCCGGGAGAAGTGCGCCAGGCCCTCCTCCAGCGCCGGACGGGCCTCCTCGAGCTGACCCCGGGCGAGCAGGGTGAGCGCCCGGTTGTACTGCGGGTAGATGGCGGACGCGCTGCCGATGGCCTTGAAGAGCCCGGTGGACCGCCGGTAGCAGCGCTCGGCGAGGTCGAGCTCGCCCATGTGCCGGGCGACGTCCCCCTCGCTGTTCAACACGGCCGCGAGGCCCCACCGGTAGCCCGTGAGCTGGTAGAGGTCCCGAGCCCGGGCGAGGAGGCTCCGCGCGGCGTCGTACTCCCCGGCCTCACGGTCGAGCTCGCCGAGGACCTGCCAGCACCGCGCCTGCCCCCGCTCGTCCTCCAGCCGCTCGAAGTCGCCGAGCGCCGCGCGCGCCCAGTGGCGGGCCTGGTCGAGACGTCCGCGCATGGCCTCGACGTCGCCCAGCTCGGCGCGCGCCTGGGCCACGAGCTTGGGCTCCCCCACCGCCACGGCCTCCTCGATGGCCCCACGAAGCGTGCGCACGACCCGGTCCAGCTCGCCCTGCAGGCGGTCCATGCGGGCCCGGTAGATGCGCGCCCAGACGCCCAGCACGGTCCACCCGTAGTGCCGGGCACGCTGCTCCAGCTCCGCGAGCAGCCGGAGGGCGCGGTCGCGCTGGCCGCGCCGACGGGCCAGGTTGTAGGCCGCGAGCTCGTTCTCCCCCCAACGCACGTCGCCGTCGGGGACGCCCGCACCCGCCAGGGCCTCCGCACGCAGGGCCAGCAGCTCGTCCGCCGCCGCGTAGTCGCCCGCGTTGATGCGCTGCTCCAGGCCGTCCAGGAGCGGCTGCAGGGCCGCCTCGCCAGCTCCAGCCCCCACGAGGTGCCGCCCGAGACGCTCGGCGAGGGTGTCCATGCCGTGCTCGACGAGCTCCGCGAGCACGGAGGCCGCGGCCTGGTGCGCGCCCACCAGCCGACCTCCGAGCTCCGCACGGGCCACGAGCACGTCCACCAGGGCCGGGTGGGCGAACACCCACGCCGAGGTGCCGTCGCCCTGGATGAGGCCCGCGTGGAGGAGCCCGTCCACGAGGGCCTGTACGGGCGCCAGGCCGAGCTCGGCGCACGCCGCCTCCCAGATCTGACGGTCCACCCCGCGCCCGAGCACCGCCGCGACCTCGAGGACGTGGCCCTGCTCCTCGGGGAGCTGCCGGAGCACGCGCTCCACGCGTCGTCCCCAGAGCGCCGCGGGATCCCAGGCGACGTCGAGGGACGCGCCCTGGCGGAACTGGAACCCGAGGGGCCCGGGCACGAGGAGGTCCTGCTCCACCCAGTCCTTCACGAGCTGCACCGTGAACTGCGGGTCGCCGCGCGTCTCACGATCCACGACCCTCGCGAGCTCTGGCGCCAGGCCGAGGACCCGCTCGGCCAGCTCCGCATGGTGCAGGGGGTCGAGCCGCCCGACGCGCACGGCGCGCACGCGCCGGTGGGCCAGGAGCTCCTCCCAGATGGCCGCAGCGTCCACGCGCTCGGCCAGCGCCTCGTCGGTGGCCGTGAGCACGATGACCACGGGACGCGCGAGCTCGCGGTCGAGCAGGCGCCGCACGAACCGCAGGGTGTCCGTGCCGTAGTGCACGTCGTCGAGGCGCAGCACCACGGGACGCTCGGTGGTCGCCCGCCAGAGGAGCTGCTCGACGGCGAAGTGGCGCTCTTCGACGCTACCGAACCGCACGTCGCCGGTGCCGGGCGCCAGGAGCTCGAGGAGCGCCTCGCCCTCCTCGACCTGATCGCCGACGAGGGCCGCGATGCGCATGCGGAGCTGGGCGGCGGAGAGGTCCTCGCAGCGCAGGAAGCGCACGGCCATGCCGCCGAGCCCGTCCCCCGGGAGGGTCACGGGGCCGTGGGTGGCGCGCATCAGGATCGCGGACCCCACCTCGTGGGCCCGCTGGCCGAGCCAGTGCGCCAGCCGGGACTTCCCCATGCCGCGCGGGCCGTGCAGCGCCACGACCTCCACGCGCCCGTGGGCCCGACAGCGACGCAGGGCCGCCCAGAGCTCGTCGCGGACGTCCTCGCGGCCCACGAGGGGCAGCGTGCGCAGGCCGAGCAGGTTGAGGCCCGCGCGCAGCTCGCCGTCGCGGTGGCGCTCGAGCACCCGCCAGTCGTTGGGCAGCGGGGGCGGCCGGGCGATGGCGGACCCCACGGTGAACTGCACCTCCTCGGTGACCTGGTGGGCCGCGTCGGTCATCGTGGAGAGCGTCTGGAGCCGGAGGGTCTCGAGATCGGCCCGCGTGGTCGGGGCGTTCGGCGACGCCTCGCCCACGGGGGCCCCCAGCGCCAGGAAGTCGTGGGCGGCGTCCGCCGCGCGGCGGTAGCGGCGTCCGGGGTCCTTCTCGAGGAGCCGCCGGAGCCAGCTCTCGAAGCCGGCCGGCACCGGGAACGGGGGCTCGAGCGCGGGCACGGTCTGGTTGCGGTGCTGCTCGCGGCTGTGCTCGAAGCTCCGGGAGAGCCCGAAGGGCGGGGAGCCCGTGGTGAGCGCGAAGAGCATGGCCCCGAGCCCGTAGAGGTCGGTCCACGGGCCGTAGTTCCGCCACATCCCGTCGAACTGCTCGGGAGCCATGTAGGCGGGGGTGCCGCCGTTGAAGTGGTCCTCCTCGGTGGCCTCGGACGCGTGGGCCAGCCCGAAGTCGGAGAGCTTCACGGTCATCCGCCCCCCCGCGGACGTGAGCATCACGTTCGCGGGCTTCATGTCGCGGTGGTAGACGCCGCGGGCGTGCACGTGGGCGAGGGCGTCGAGGAGGCCGAGCACCACGACACGGAGCCGGGGCCAGTCGAAGCAACCGCAGTAGGGTAGCAGCGTGTCGCCGATCACCTGTTCCATCGCGAGCCAGGGGGTCGACGGGACCAGCCGGCCGTCGGACGCCTCCGCCTCCTCGTCGGTGACCTCGCCGTAGTCGTAGACCGCCACGAGGTTCGGGTGATCGAGCTGGGCCGCGTTCCGGATCTCGTTGCGGAAGGCCGTGCGGTAGCGGGGATCCCGCGCGGCCTCGGCCGTGAGGAGCTTCACGGCGACGCCGTGGCGCTGCAGGCGGTGGACGGCCGACCAGACCTCCCCCATCCCGCCGCGACCGATGACCTCACGCAGCTCGAAGGGCCCTACCCGGATGCGGCACCTCCCAGCGGAACCCTACACGATGTGCGGGGTCACCGGTCGAGCAGCGCCCGGGACAGGGCGAGGACGTCGCGCCAGTCGCGCTGGATGGACGTGTCGTAGACGCGACGCACGGCGACGGCCATCGCGGCCACGCCGCGGGGCCCGAGACGCCGGACATCCTCGGTGGAGACGTGGATGACGGCCCCCTCCACGTGGGTCTCGTGGCCGCCGAGGGACAGCGCGACCCGCGACACCCCACCGCCGAAGCGGCTGTCGTGGTGCTCGAGGGTGGCCACGAGCTCGGCGTGGACGTCCGCCACGACCTCCCGCAGGTCCGAGCGACCCGCCCACACCACCGCGCGACCGGACTGCGCGCAGGCGTCGTCGGGCACGAGCCCCTCGCCGTCCACCTGGGCCCAGAGGCCGCCGGAGACGCGCCCGTCGACCCGGTGGAGCTCGACGAGCACGGACTGGGTGCCGAAGGCGAAGGCCCGCCCGTCCTCGCTGGCGCGGTCGCCCACGCGGAGGGCCGCCACCGGGGCCGGGGCCCCACGGAGGTTCCCGCCCGTGCGGAGGGTCACGGTGCCGCCGCTCGGCGGGGTGGCCCAGCCGGTGCACGTGGGCGTGCCGTCGAACGGGAGCGGCCGCGCGCCCGCGGAGGCGCCCGCACCGTCCCACCACCCGTCGCCGTCGGAGTCGAAGCGGGTGGGGTCGGTGTTGAACATCTGCTCGCCCAGCTCGGGCAGCCCGTCGTGGTCGCGATCGGAGAGCGCGCGGCCCATCTCGGGACCCGGTGCGCGCAGGAGGTCGCGCAGCGGCTGTGCGGGGCTGCCCGCCTCCGCGAGGAGAGCGTCGAGGTCGAGCCAGTCGAGCCCGTCCTCCTCGGGCCAGAGCGCACCCTCGGGGAGCACGAGCCCGGCGAGCCGCACGAGCCGCGCGGCGCCCACGTAGGCGTCGGTGCGCTGCAGCGGGTTCACGCTGGGCCCGAGGCCGTCCCCGGCGTCCCAACCCCGCAGGTCGGGCAGGTTGGGCAGCTCGCGACCGTCGTCCCACTGCAGGGGCGCGATCCCGGGCGCGTGGTGCACGATGCAGTCCGCCAGGAGCTCCGCCCGGCCTTCGACGAGTGCCGTGGGGCCTTCGCTGACCCACGCGTGGGCCACCTCGTGCACGATGACCTCGGCGAGCTCGGGGTCGTCGGCGTCCAGCTCGATGCGGTACATCCCGACATCGTCGGCGCTCGCGAGCCCGCGGAAGCCGTGGCGCACGAGGCCTCGCTCGATCTTCACCACGGGGTGCGCGCGCCCCGACCAGCCCGTGCAGGTCTCGGCCGCCGACCAGGCGCGCTCGGCCACGCGCACGTCCGCGCTGGAGCCGACGAACTGCGGTGCTGCGAGCGCGAGGGAGAGACCGAGGATCACGAAACCATCCTAGCGGAAGAACCGGGTCTCCTTCCAGTCGGCACGCGCGCCTCCCCCTGGAGCCCAGGGGCTCGGACACCGAAGCTCCGACGCGGTTCCGCCGGATCGCGTCAGGCTTCGTCGAGGTGACCCGCGTCCGAGTCGCCCATGACGACGCCCTTCGCCGGGAAGTACTCGTTCCACCGGTCCGACACGGTGCGCGCGGTGTCGGGGTCGCAGAAGAGCTCCGCGGGGTAGCTCGGCTTCATCCGCGCATCGATGGCGATCGTGCCCTCGTAGACGACGTGGTGGCGCACGATGCGCTGGGAGGCCGCCAGGATGTCCGCGGCGGGCTCGAAGCGCGTGAAGACAGTCCAGAGGAAGCGCGTGTTCGTGCTCGCGGCGCGCTTCGCGTCGTCCACCACGCACACCAGCGGCCAGTCCGGGAACTGCTTCACCGCGTGGGCCGCGAAGTCCGGGGCGTCCGCGAAGGACGGCCCCTGGACGAGCAGACAGCCCGGGCAGAACACCGCGGCGTCCGCGATGCCCGAGGGCAGGGCGCCGATCGAGGTGGGCAGCTCGCGCCAGGGGTCGCCCACACCGAGCATGACACCCTTGGACCCCAGGTTGATCTCGGGGCCCGAGTAGTCGAGCGTGTCCATCGACAGGTTCGAGAGCACGTACAGGTCGGTCTCGGGGCGGAACCGCGCGAGCAGGTGCGTGAGCACCGCCTTGGGGTCGCGGAGGTCCATCGGGCGGTCGACCACCCAGAGGAACTTCGTGAGCGCGAGCTGCCCTTCGCCCAGGATCCGGAACGCCGCCGACATGGCCTCCCGGCGGAAGCGCTCCTCCACGACCGCACCGGCCAGCGCGTGGTAGCCGGTCTCCCCGTAGGACCAGAGGTCCTTCACGTTGGGCATCACGAGCGGGAACAGCGGCGAGAGCAGGTCCTGCAGGTAGTCGCCGATGTACAGGTCCTCCTGGCGGGGCTTGCCCACCACGGTGGCCGGCCAGATGGCGTTGCGACGATGGGCCAGCGCCTCGACGTGGAACACCGGGTAGTCGTGCTGCAGGCTGTAGTAGCCGTAGTGGTCGCCGAAGGGCCCCTCCGGATGGACCTCGTGGGGCTTCACGTGCCCGATGAACGCGAACTCGGCGCGCGCGATGAGGGGATGCGGCCCGACGGGGTTCTTCACGCGGGGCAGCCGCTCACCGAGCAGGAGGCTCGCGAGCAGGAGCTCCGGCACGTTCTCGGGCAGCGGCGCGATGGCGGAGACGATGAGCCCCGGCGGCCCGCCGACGAACAGGGTGACCGGGAGGTCCTCGCCACGCTCGCGCGCGACGTGGTGGTGGAAGCCCCCGCCCTTCCCGATCTGCCAGTGCATCCCGGTGGTGTCGGGCCCATGGCGGTGGATCCGGTACATCCCGAGGTTGTGCTGCCCGGTGACCGGGTGCTCGGTGTAGACGAGCGGGAGGGTCACGAAGTCGCCGCCGTCCTCCGGCCACGACTTGAGCATCGGGATGCGGTCGATGGCGGGAGGCTGGTCGACGACCTCGGTGATCGGGCCCGAGGCCGAGGTGGTCATCCCGATGCGCATGCCCCGCAGGAAGAAGTCGCGCTCCGCCCAGAGCTTCCCGAGAGTGGGCGGGACGAGCTCGTGGACGAGCCGCACGGCGTCCTCCACGAACTGCTTCGGCCGCCCGCCGAAGGCCAGGTCCACCCGCTTCGGTGTGCCGAAGAGGTTGGTGACCACCGGGAAGGAGTAGCCCTTGGGGTTCTTGAAGAGGAGCGCAGGACCGCCCGCCGCGATGACGCGGCGGTGGACCTCGGCGATCTCCAGGCAGGGGTCGACGGGGGCGTCGATCTCGACGAGCTCCCCCTCCCTGCGCAACACGTCGACGAATGACTGGATGTCGGGGACCATGTCACCGCCCCTAACGACGACACCGCGGGCCCTCGCGCAACGAGCTGTTGCGGCCGGACCGGCCGCGCCACGCCAGCCCCCCTGGCCCGGCAATCCCTCCTCGCGTACCCTGCTGCCGGAGGTGGGCTTGCGGGCACCCGGTGAGGTGATCGGCGGCTGGACGCTGGTGGAGCCGCTCGGACAGGGCGGGATGGGCACGGTGTGGCTCGTGACCCGGGACGGCGCCGAGGCGGCGCTGAAGACCATCCACCCCCACCTCGCCCGGCACCCGGCGACCCGGAAGCGCTTCGACCGCGAGGTGGCCCTGGGCAGACGGCTCGACGACGCCGGCCTCGTGCGCGTGCTCGACAGCGGCGAGGACGCCGGCGAGCCGTGGATGGCGATGGAGCGCGTGGAGGGCCCCACCCTCGAAGACCTCTGGGAGACCGGGCCCCTGCCCGAGGCCGAGGTCCGCGCGATGCTCGCGGAGGTGGCCGACACCCTCGTCACCCTCCACGACCACGGCATCGTCCACCGCGACATCAAGCCCCAGAACCTCATCCGCGACGACCGCGCGGGCCACCGCGTGCGCATCATGGACCTCGGCATCGCGCGGGAGGACGACCGCACCGCCCTCACGTCCACGGGACAGTTCATCGGGTCCACCCGCTACGCCGCGCCCGAGCAGTTCCAGGGGTCGCGCGACCTCGACGGCCGCGTGGACGTGTACGCGCTGGGCGTGGTGCTGTTCGAGCTGCTCACGGGCACCGCGGCCTACGCGGGCCTCTCGGTGCCCGCCCTGTACCTCGCGAAGCACCACGATCCCCTGCCCGCCCCGAGCAGCATCGAGGCGGAGGTGTCCCCGGAGATGGACGCCGTGGTGGCCTGGCTCACGGCGGCCGCCCCGGAGGACCGCCCCTCGGCCCGCGGAGCGGCGGAGGCCCTGCGCACGGGCCGCACGCCCGACACGCTGCCGGGCGTCGCCGCCGACACGGCGGTGCGTCTCCCGCCCACAAACGCTCCGCAGCCCACCACCGAGGCCATCGGACGCCATGCCCAGGCCCAGGCGGTCGCGCAACGTCTCGTGCCGGGTGCCCTCGTCACGCTCATGGGCACCGCGGGCGCCGGGAAGACCCGCCTGGCCGCCGAGGTGGCCCGCCTCGCCCGGGGTGGCTGGGAGGGCGGCGTGGTCTGGGTGGACTGCGAGCCCGCCACGGACGCCGTGGCCCTGGCGGAGCGCGTCGCGGCCACGCTCGGCTCGGCCGCCTCCGCCGCGCCCATCGCCCACGTCGGTGCCGCCCTGCTCGCCCGCGCCCCCACCCTGCTGGTGGTCGACAACCTCGAGCAGGTGCCCGACGCCAGGGACGCCCTGGCGGCCTGGGACCGCGCGGGACACGCGGTGCTCGCGACCAGCCGCGCGCCCACGGGTGCACAGGGCGAGCGCCTGGAGATCGTGGAGCCCCTCCAGGCCCCCACCCTCGGGAGCGTGGAGCCGGCGGACGTCGCGCGCTACCCCGCCGTGCAGCTGTTCCTCGAGCGCGCGCGCCGCGTGCGCCCCGACTTCGTGCTCACCGAGTCGAACGCCTCCGCAGTCGCCGAGATCGTGCGGGTGCTCGACGGTCTCCCGCTGGCCATCGAGCTCGCCGCGAGCCGCGTGGCCGCCCTCGACGCCCCGAAGCTCCTGGCGCGCATCCAGAGGAGCTCCCGGATCCTCCGCGACCGCGCCGGCACCGGTCGTCACGCCGCCCTCGATGCTGCCCTGGAGGCCAGCTGGGAGCTGCTGGAGCCCCAGGCGAAGGCCGCCCTGGCGTGGTGTGCCGTGTTCGCGGGTGCCTTCGACGCGGACGACGCGGACGAGGTCTGGCCGTTGTTCGACACGTTCGACGACGCCGAGGAGCCGTTGGACCTGCTGGAGACCCTCCTCGACCAGAGCCTGCTGGTGCGCACCGGGACGGAGCCCGTGCGGTTCACGCTGCTGCGCTCCATCCGCGCGTTCGCGCGCGAGCGCCTCCTCGACCCGGACGCCGTGGAGGGCGACGACGGTCCGGCGACCGGACCCGACGTGCTCACCGCGCTCCAGGAACGCCTCGCGGCCCACCTCGCCGTGCGTTCCGGCGCGGACCTCGCACGCTGGCACGACCGGGAGGAGCCCCGTGCCCTCGACGAGCTCGCGTCCCGCCTCGACGACCTCGTGGCTTCCGCCGTCGTGGAGAGAGGCCCGGACCGCCTGTGCGCCCAGGGTGCCCTCGCGGTGCTGCTCCGCCGAGGGCCCCTCAGCGCCCTGCCCACCCTCGCCGCTGCCGTCGACGACCCGGAGGTCGGACCCGCGGCGCACTTCCTCGTCGGGCGTGCGCGCCTCCTGGCGTCCGACCTGCCCGGTGCGCTGGCGAGCTTCGATCGGGCCGCCGCCGGTGCGGGTCCCTACGCGTGGTTCGCTCGCGCGTTCCGCGGCGCGACGCGCCTCCAGGCCGGCGACATCACCGGGGCCGAGGCCGAGCTCCGCGAGGTGGTGCGGGCCGCCGAGACCGACCCCTCCCTGCTCCGCGCGAAGGTCGCCGCGCTCAACGCCCTCGGCAAGCTCTTCATCGAGACCGGCGAGGTCCAGCGCGCGCGCGACAGCTTCGCGGAGGCCATCCGGCTGCTCCCGCCGAGCGCCCGCTCGCTCGCGTCGAGCGTGCACACCAACAGCGGCATGCTCGCCCTGCGCACCGGGCGTCTCGCGAACGCCGAGACCAGCTTCCGCATCGCCCTCGACCACGACCGGGCCCTCGGGTCCCAGCTGGACGAGGCGAAGGTCCTCACCAACCTCGGCATCGTGGCCTACCACCAGGGCGACCCCGACCGGACGCGGACCCTCTGGCACGAGGCGCTGGTGAAGCACCGGGCGGTCGGGAACGCGGAGTCCACCGCCGTGGTGCTCGGGAACCTCGGCGAGCTCGCGCTGGAGAACGGCGACCTCGAACAGGCCCGGCGCCGCACGGAGGCGAGCGTGGAGCTGAAGCGCACGCTCGGCCAGCCCACCGCAGAGGCCTACGGCACCGTGAACCTCGCGCGCATCGCGCTCCGCACGGGCCAGCACGACCGGGTGCTCGCGCTGTGCGACCGCGTGCTCCAGCTCCTCGCGGGCGACGCGGGGCTCGCAGTCCGCGCGACGTCGCTCCTGCTGGCCGGCGAGGCCCACGAGGCGCTCGGCGACCGGCAGCGCGCCCTCCACACCCTCTCCCTCGCGGCCGACACCGCGCGGCGCAGCGGGAACCCGGCCGTGGGCACCGTCAGCCTCGCGCGGCTCGCCGAGATCCGCGCCGCGGCGGGCGACCTGGACGGAGCGCGTTCGCTCCTCGACGAGGCCGACTCCCTCGCGGGCCCTGCGAGCTCACGGATCGTGGCGGTGTGCGCCCGCGGGCAGCTCGAGCAGCTCGCTGGGCACAGGGAGGCCGCGTGCGCGCACCTCGACGAGGCCCGCACCCTCGCCACACAGCTCGCCCTCGGGCCCGCGGCGGACGGCTCCCTCGCGGTGGGTCGACTCGAGCGCACCCTGGGCGGATCCTGAGGTACGATTCGCGGGGACGCTCTCGTCCCCTTTGTCTTTGCCGGTCGTTGCCCATGCTCTGTCTGCTCCTCTCGTCGCCGTCGCTCGCGTTCGCGCCCACACCGCTGCAGGGCGTCGAGCCCGTCCGCCTCCGCACCACCACCGCCGAAGGCCAGGCCACCTTCCGCCAGACGCGACTCTGGCGGGAGTTCGTCGAAGGCGAAGGGCGCGGCTGGCAGGCGCGGGTCGACGAGCGCACCGGCACGCCCCACCGGATGTGGGGCGGGCTCCCGCTGGTGTCCCGCGACGCCGACGCCCTCGAGGTGGAGGCCGCCCTGCGCGCCTTCACCGCTCGCCACACCGAGCTCCTCGGGGCCCCGGCCGACCTCCCGATGCGCGCCCTGGAGTCCGTGGACGACGCCTGGTACGCGGACTTCCAGGCGATGCGCGACGGCGTGCCGATCTGGCGGAGCGCGCTGACGTTCCGGATCCGCGCGGGCAGCCTGGCCCTCGTCGGGGCCGACACGTACCCGACCACCCCCACCCGGGGTGCCTGGGTGCTCGACGAGGACGTCGCCGTCCAGCAGGCCGTCGCGGGCGGACCCGCTCCGACGGCCCCGCACACCGACCGGGAGGTCTCGGCCACCTGGCTTCCGCGCGTGGAGCACGGCCTGCTCGTGCTGCGCGCGGTCTACGAGGTCCGCACGCACACGCGCGAGCCCGTCGGCCACTGGGTGACGTTCGTGGACGCCGAGAGCGGCGAGGTCGTGGCCTGGTACAACGACGTCCGGTTCCTCACGGGCACCGTGAGCGCCACCCACGACGACCGCTTCCCGGGCAACGGCACCGTCACCTCGCCCGTGAAGGGCGCGCGGGTCACGAACGGCAACGCCGCCGTCACGACCGATGCGGCCGGCGGCTTCAACGTGCCGAACGGCACGTCCTACCAGACCCACTTCCTCTCGAGCCCGATCAACCTGGCGGACTCCCAGGGGAACGTGGGCCTGAACTTCGACGCCAGCAACCCGAACCCCGTCTGGAACGCCACCAACGGGTCCATCGCGGCCATCGACACCTTCGTGTTCCTGAACGAGGTCCGCGACACGTTCGCCGCCGTGGTGCCCACCCTGCCCTACACCACCGCCGCGCTCGACGGCACCGTGAACATCGACGACGCCTGCAACGCCTACTACGACGGCACCGTCAACTTCTTCCGGTCGGGCCAGGGCTGCCAGAACACCGGGCGTATCGCGGACGTCGTGTACCACGAGTGGGGCCACGGGCTGCACTTCGAGCTCATCGTCACGGGGACGTTCGACGGAGCCCTGTCCGAGGGGGCGGGCGACACCACGAGCTTCCTGATGACCGGCGACTCCGAGCTGGCACCCGGGTTCTTCACGAGCGGGGGTGCGCTGCGGAGCGCCGACAACGACCGCACCTTCCCGACCGACATCGTGAACGAGGTCCACGAGGACGGGCTGATCTACGCCGGGGCGATGTGGGACACGTACACCGGCCTGATCGGTGGGTACGGCGGGCCGGCGGCCACGGACATCACGAGTGACCTGTTCACCTCGATGCTGCGAGGTGGGCCCGACATCGAGTCGTCCATCGACGAGGCCCTGTTCGCCGACGACGACGACGGCGACCTCTCGAACGGCACGCCCCACGCGTGCTACATCGTGCCCGCCTTCGCGGGGCACGGGCTCGGCCAGCTGGGGTCCACCACCACCAGCTTCTCGGTGGGCCACGTGCCCGACGCCTTCCACGACCCCAGCCGGCCCATCGGCATCGACCTCGAGGTGGTCGGGCCTCCCGGGTGTGGGGCCGACCTCGCGGCGGGCACCGGCACGCTGTCCTGGCGGGCGAACGGCGGCGTCTGGAGCGACGTCCCGCTCACGGTGACGGGCACCCTCGCCTCGGGCTCCATCCCCGCCCAGCCCCCGGGCACGTTCGTGGAGTACCACGCGGTCGTGGAGGGCGCGGGCCAGACCCTCGAGGCCCCACCAACGGCTGGCGCAACCCCTTCTCCTTCTACGTGGGCTCCGTGCTCGAGGTCCGGTGTGACGACTTCGAGGGCGACGACGGTGGCTTCACCCACGCCCTGCTGGCCGGCGAGAACACCGACGGCGCGGACGACTGGCAGCACGGCGCTCCCAACGGCCAGTCGGGCGACCCCGTGACGGCGCACTCCGGGTCCTTCGTCTGGGGCAACGACCTCGGCTACGACGGCTACAACGGGGCCTACCAGGCCAACCGGAACAACCGCCTCACCGGTCCCGTGGTGGAGCTCGGCCACTACGAGGGCGCGTTCCTGCAGTACTGGCGCTGGCTCACCGTGGAGGACGCCGCCTACGACCAGGCGTCCATCCTCGCGAACGACACGGTCGTGTGGACGAACGTGGTCGGAGCCGGCGAGGACCATCACCTCGACCGCCAGTGGGCTCCCCACGTCGTGGACCTCGGCGACCCCCGCGGCTCGGTGCAGGTCGCCTTCGACCTCGTGTCGGACGGCGGGGTGGAGCTCGGCGGGTGGACCGTCGACGACGTCTGCGTGTACGTGCCGGCCACCGCGAACAACCGGCTAGGCGTCACCGACTTCCAGGCCGGTGAGGGCGGGACCGGCACCGTCGCCCTCACCTGGACCAACCCCGTGCACGGCCCCCTCGCCGAGGTCCGCGTGGTGCGCGGCAAGGACGGCGACTGCCCCACCGGCCCCGACGACGGCGACGTGGTGTTCTTCGCGACCTCGGTGGAGCTCGGCGCCCCCATGGTCGCCCAGGACGCGGTGCCGTCGACCGACACGTACTGCTACGCCGTGTTCCCGGGCGACGGCTCGGCCTTCCTGGGCTGGGCGGTCGAGGGGTGGAACGTGGACACCGGCAGCGCCGAGGTGGCCGCCACGCCCGAGCAGATCGAGGAGCAGGCCGAGGAGAACGGGCTCGACGCGTTCGAGGCGCAGTACGGGTCGATCAGCGGCTGCGGCTGCCGCGCCGGAGGTCCCGCGGGCTGGCTGGCCCTCCTCGCGGTGCTGCCAGCGCTGCGGCGCCGTCAGGTGAGCAGGTAGGACACCAGCAGCAGCCCCATGGCGGCGAGGCCGCCTAGAGCGGGCCCCTGGTAGGCGAGGGCCGGAGCCGCCCCCTCCACGACCCGTGTGCCCGCCCAGACGTCGCCGACGCGCTGCTGGGTGGGTGACCTGCGGATGGCGCTGTAGCCCACGAGCCCGAACAGGAAGCCGTCCGCCAGCAGCCCCAGGTTCCGCGTGAAGGCGGCCCGCACCCCGAGGGGGCCCTCGCCAGCGGCGGGGACCACGCGGATCTGCGCCAGGATCTTCCCGAGCGTCACGCCGCCCCAGGCCTCCGACACGGCCGCGTAGAGCACCATGGCGCCGATGCCGAAGAAGAGGTCGATGTACAGGAGGGTGTCGCCCTCGGGGGCGAAGAGGAGCCGCCGCACGGGGAGCTGGTCCGCGAGAGCGCCGGCACCCTCGAGCACCGCGATGTGCATGCCGAGGTCGATGAACCGTGCCACACCCCGGCGCCAGACGGCCGCCGGCTGCATCAGACGTCCTCGACGAGCTCTTCGGGCACCCACTCGGCGGTGGGCCGATCCTCGAGGGACTCCGCGAGCACCGACCGCGACAGGTAGTCCTGCATGATGTCGCCCTCGAGCACCTCGTTCTCGTAGAGGTACAGCGACATGTCCTCCAGGAGCGGCCGGTTGCGGATGAGGATCTCCATCGCCCGCGTGTTGCAGCGGTCGAGGATGGCCCGGACCTCCTGCTCGATCTCCTCGGCCGTGTGCGGCGACGCGGTGCTGCCGCTCGCGAACCCGATGCCGAAGGCGTTCTCGTTGCGGGGACCGTAGTTGACCGCCCCGATCCGCTTGGACATGCCGTACTCGGTGACCATCTTGCGCGCGATGTCCGTGGCGCGCTGGATGTCGTTCTGGGCGCCGGTGGTGACGTCGCCGAACACGAGGGCCTCCGCCGCCCGCCCGCCGAACAGCGACACGATGCGGTTGAGCAGCTCGGACTTCGTGGAGCTGAAGCGGTCCTCGACCGGCACGTACATCGTGTAGCCGAGGGCGAACCCGCGCGGGATGATGCTGATCTTGTGCACGGGGTCCGCGCCGGGGCTCGCCGCCGAGCAGATCGCGTGACCGCACTCGTGGTAGGCGGTCATGCGCTTCTCCTTCTCGGAGAGCCGCCGGGACTTCTTCTCGAGGCCGGCCACGATGCGCTCGATGGCCTCGGCGACGTCGTCCATCTCCACCGCCGTCTTGTCGCGACGGGCGGCGAGCAGGGCGGCCTCGTTGAGCACGTTCGCCAGATCCGCGCCCGCCAGACCGGGCGTGAGACGGGCGATCTCCTCCATCCGGACCTCGTCGGAGAGCGTGAGCTTCGCGCCGTGCACGGTGAGGATCTTGGTGCGACCCGCGAGGTCCGGCCGGTCCACCAGCACCTGGCGATCGAACCGACCCGCCCGCAGCAGGGCCGGATCGAGGATCTCGGGACGGTTGGTGGCCGCCATGACGATGACGCCGCCGCGGTTGTCGAAGCCGTCCATCTCCACGAGCATCTGGTTGAGGGTCTGCTCGCGCTCCTCGTTGCTGCCGGGCCCACCGGCACCCCGCGCCCGACCCACGGCGTCGAGCTCGTCGATGAAGATGATGCACGGGGCGTTCTCGATGGCCGTCTTGAAGAGGTCGCGCACGCGGGCCGCGCCCACGCCGACGAACATCTCCACGAAGGACGAGCCGGAGATCGAGAAGAACGGCACGCCGGCCTCCCCCGCCACCGCGCGGGCCAGGAGCGTCTTCCCGGTGCCCGGCGGGCCCACCAGCAGCACGCCCTTGGGCGGGCGTCCCCCGAGGGACGTGAACTTCTCGGGCGTCTCGAGGAAGGCCACGATCTCCTTCAGCTCCTCGACGGCCTCCTCGACCCCCGCGACGTCCTCGAAGGTGATGCCGGTGCCCTCCTCGGGCGCCAGCGCCGCACCGGAGCGCCCGAAGGCCGCAGCGCTGCGCCCGCCCTGCCCCATGTTCCGGCCCATCACGATCCACGCGAGCAGCAGCACGCCGAGCGGGATGAGGATCAGCATGGAGACCATGCCGTCCTGGCAGGGGTTGGGCCGCGCGGCCCGATAGGCCACCTTGTGCTCCTCGAGCAGCGGGAGCAGCGCGGGGTCCTCGATGCGGGCGAGGTGCACCCACTCGCGGTCCTCCCCCTCGCTCTTCACCCGCGCCTTCACCTGCTCCGGCGCCAGCACGACCTCGTCGTACCGACCGGCGGCCACCTGCTCCTTGAACTCGGACCAGGTGGGGACTTCGCTACGGCCGTCCAGCTCCACCTGGCCGTACCAGAGCAGGAGGAGGACGGTGAACATGAGCAGGCCGATGAGGCCGATCAGGGTCCGATTCATCTCGACGCCTTAACCGGCCCACCCGCGGGCGGAGGGTGCGCGCGATCTACTCCGCGCGCGTGAAGTCCACGGTCACGTCCGTGCTCACGCAGGACATGGCGTCCTTCTCGGCCGTGCAGGTCATGGCCAGAGCCTCGTCGAACGCGATGGACACGTCCCACACGCCCTTTCCGGTGCGGGTGCCCGTGACGGCGTAGTCGTCGGAGGTGGAGAGCTCCTCGACCAGAACGCCGTCCACCTCGTACGTGTAGAACTGCGTGAAGGTTCCCGTCCCGTCCTTTTCGAACACCATCGAACCGCCGTTGGTGTACGTGTACGTGCTGCCGTTGTACTCGTAGACCTCGACGGCCGGGAAGTCGTAGACGTACCCGCTGTAGTCGACCTTCGCGAGGTCCCAGGTGCCCACAGCGGGGTCGGCGCAGCCGGCGGCCGTGGTGAGGACCGAGAGGGCCGAGGCGGTGGGGATGACGAAGGAGCTGGGACGGTTCACGGGGCCTCCTGGAGCCGGGTGGGTCGAACGCGGGCGACCCTAACCCGACTCACGCGGAGGGCGAGCGCGTCAGGGCCGGAGAGCCCAGGTGAGCGAGGCGCCGTCGCCGTCGTCGCAGCTCATGCTCTCACCATCTGCCGTGCAGGACAGGTCGATGGTGTCGTCGTCGCCGGTGATGGTGATGTCCCACTGGCCCTTCGCCATCTTGGTACCGACGAGCGGGTAGGTGTAGTTCGCGGTGTCGCCCTGGCCGTTGTACGACTGGTAGAACTCCTGGTTGAACACGCCCGTGCCGTCCTTCTCGAGCGTCATGTCGATGCTGCCCCGCACGATGACCGTGTAGCCCTCGCCCGTGTACGTCTCGTCGATCGGGAAGGCCGTGGTCTCGCCGTCCTGGGTGACCGACGCGAGGTCCCAGGTACCGACGGCGGGGTCGGAGCAGCCCGCGACGGTGGTGAGGACGCTGATCGCCGTGGCGGTGGGGATGAGGGTGCTCTTGTTCACAGGTGGCCTCCTGGTCCGGTCTCTTCATCGAGAACCTGGATGGTCTGCTTGTAGAGGAAGCGGGCCTGCTGGAGGTTGTCGCCGATGGCGACGACACCCAGCTTCCCGAACTCGGAGAGCGCTCCGATCAGGTGGAACACCACGCCCCGCTCGCTCGGCCCGTGGAAGTGGAGGCCGTGGTAGACGCTGATGTCCACGAGGTCCTCCGCGCGGAGCCCGCGGTAGCGCTCCTCCTGGAGGGTGTCGGTGGCGAAGTAGTACTTGGGCCGGCCGGACGGTGCGTAGAACAGGCCGTCCTCCATGTTGTACTGGCCGGCCGTGAGGAACTTCAGGGTGAGGAACGGGTGCGTGGTGCCGCCCTTCCGGAGGTTGACCTCGATGGCCACGTGCCTCCAGGTGCCGTCCGGCTGGCGCACGCTGACGTAGTCCACCCCGAAGCGCCCGATGACACCGCGTCGCGCGAGCTCGTCGGCCACCTTGGCACCCGACTCCTGGATCGCCATCCGGTACGTGTCGGCCGCAGGGAACGTGCACCCCAGGAACACCTGGCCCGACGGGCCGCCGAGCACCTGGTCGTGGGTGGAGATGACCTGCGGCTCGCCCACCGCGTTGACCCGGCACTGGGCGGAGGGGCTGACCTTGTGCTCCCCCTCGACGAACGCCTCGACCACACCGCCCATGTCCTGGTACTTCTCGGCGAAGGCCGGCCACGTCTCCTGGGGCGCCTCGAACTTCAGGCGGTCGAGACGGTCGAGGATGCGGCCCTTGAGCACGTCACGACCCGCGCTGGCGTCGAGGTCCTCGTAGTAGAAGAGCGCGTTCCCCTCGCCGGAGAAGCCCTCGTTGAGCTTCACGACCGCCCGACGGGCGGCAGGGTCGCGCTGCTTGATCTCCATCAGGCACTCGGCGACCTCCTCCGGCGTGCGGAGACGCTCGAACCCGAAGGGCAGATCGACTCCGGCGGCGCGGAAGACCTCTCGACAGCCGCTCTTGGTGCCGAGGTCGTTGAGCGCGGGATCCACGCTGTTGAGCGGGAGCCCCAGGCGCACCGCCAGGCTGCGCTCGAGGTCCGAGGAGTTGAAGCACACCATGTGCGCCTTCTCCACATCCCGGACCTCGCGGCGGATCCGGGCCATCAAGCGCGGCCGCTCCAGGATCTTCTGGGTGAGCGGGAGGTTGCTCCGGTCGTTGCAGTGGAGCATCACGAGCCGCGAGCGGGCGTGGCTCGTGGGCACGCCCGGCAGCAGGGCCAGGTAGTAGTCGACGACGACCGGATCGAGCTGCTGGCTCGTGACGTAGATGAGCCGGGTGCGCGGCTGACGCAGGAGCATCAGGTTCACGAGCATCCGCTCTTCGTAGTGGTAGACGCCCGTGATCTTCGCGAGCTCCCGCTTGTCCATCGACAGCGAGGGCACGATCACGACGGTCTGGGGGGTGCGCGGGTCGCGCGACAGGGCGTGGTAGAGCTCGGGAACGCGCGTCTGCAGCTCGGCGAACGCGGTGATCTCGTCCGGGGAACCGGGGGTCGGCCAGGTGGTCATGGCGACAAGCATACAGACGTCGACCCCGCGTGGCGAGCGCGCCGCACAGGTTAGGCGGGGACCGTGGGGACCGTGCGGATCGAGGGGCCCGAGGGCCCGGTGGACGTGGGCGGAGAGCGGCTCGTGCTGCTCGCGGGGCCGTGCACGCTGGAGTCCCTGGACCTCGGGCTCACGGTGGCCCGGGCGGTCCGGGCAGCCGCGGAGGCCGCCGGCCTGCCGTGCGTGTTCAAGGCCAGCGTGGACAAGGCCAACCGGACGTCCGCGACCGGTCGGCGCGGACCCGGCCTCGAGCGCGGGCTCGAGTGGCTCGCGACCATCCGGGAGGAGGTCGGGGTGCCGGTGACCACCGACATCCACCTGCCCGATCAGGCGGCCCGGGCGGCCAGAGCCGTCGACCTCCTCCAGATCCCCGCGTTCCTGTCCCGCCAGACCGATCTGGTGGAGGCCGCAGCGGCGACCGGCCTGCCCGTGAACGTGAAGAAGGGCCAGTTCCTCTCGGCCGCGGAGTGCACCGGCATCGTCGCCAAGGCCGGCGGGCCGGGCCGGATCCTGATCACGGAGCGCGGGACCACGTTCGGTACCACGACCTGGTCGCGGACCTGCGGAACCTCCCGCGCATCCGGGCCCTCGGGGTGCCGGTCGTGTTCGACGCCACCCACGCCGTCCAGCGCCCGGGGGCCGGCGGCGACCACAGCGGGGGCGAGCGTGAGCTGGCTCCCGTGCTCGCCCGGGCGGCCGTGGCGGCAGGGTGCGACGCGGTGTTCGTCGAGGTGCATCCCGACCCCGAGCACGCCTGGTCGGACGCGGCCACCCAGCTCGACCTGGGCACGCTGCCGGGGCTCGCGCGTGTCCTGGCCGCTCTGGACGCCGTCAGGCGCGGGTGCTGAACGCCCGACCGTCCGCCGTGACCACCCAGAACCGTCGGGGGTGCAGGACGAGCCCGGCCTCCGGCAACCCCTCACGCCAGCCCTCGAAGCGCTCGGTGAACCGCCAGCCCGCGACCTCCCCGGCGGTCCAGGGCTCCCAGCCGGGCCCGAGCCAGCGGTGGATCTCCTGCCAGGCCGCCGTGCGGCGCGCGGGGTCCGCGCTCGTGAGCCACTCCCCCGCCCGCACCGACCAGCGGGGGTCGAACCGGGCCAGGAGGGCCTGCTCGAGGAGCTCGTGGGCCCCCTCCTCCAGGAGCCGCCGGGCGTCGCGCCAGTCGTCGGCCAGCCGCACGCCGAGGTAGAGCTGCCCCTGGAGGAGCCCGCCGTCCCCGATCCAGACGGTGGACGTGCGGTGGATCCGGGCCCAGCGACGCAGCCGGGCGGTCTCCCCGCCCACCGCGCGGAGCCGCGAGCCGTCCACGACCCAGGGGCCCTCGAGGGTCGCCAGCGCCTCCGCGAGCCGGTCGCCGTCCCAGCGCCCGTAGATCGCCACGCGCCGCCGCTCCGGATCGACGGTGAGCGGGGTGTCGTCGGGCTCCAGGAACGCGTGGGCCTCCCAGAGCAGCCCGAGGGCCTCGGGGTCGGTGAACACCTCGCAGGCGAGCCGCCAGGCGCGCACGCCCGCCTCCCGCGCGCGCCCGTTCGCGTTCGCGAGGTCCGTGTAGGTCTGCCAGTCGCCGTGACCGTCGTGGAGCGTGACGTCGCCGAGGCAGGCGCGGGTGTCCTGGTCGGCCTTCAGGACCGGCGCAGCCCGCACGGCCACCAGGAGGTCCTCCACGACCTCGGGGTCCACCTCGACGGCGAAGTGCCGCACGGTCCCCGCCACCGTCGCATCGAGCTGGACGGCCGTGCGCTCCGCCCGCCAGGCCGTGATCGCGAAGGAGAGCGCCCCCGCCGGCAGGTAGAGGACCCGGAGCGTGGGCCCCCCTGTCGACCGGACGTCCGGCGGCAGGAGCACGCCGCGCTCACGGGCCAGGGCATGCGGCACCGGCAGGAAGCCCCTGGACTCCGGCGTGAACCCGTGCAGGGCGTAGAAGGTGTCCGGGTCGAGGGCGCCGTCCCGGTGGTCCACCGTGCGCCAGCCCGCGTCCAGGGCCTGCTCCACGGCCCGCGCGACCATCCGGGGCGTCTCGATGGCGCGGTGGGTGGGCAGGTGGAGCGTCAGCACACCCTGGTCGAGCGTGTGCCAGACGGCCAGCTGGTCGCCCTGCTGGCGCCAGCGGAAGCCCATTCCCCGGACGACGAGCGGCCGACTACCGCGAGGGTTGATCGCCATGGGCCCTGGTATCTCGATGGCCCTTGTGCCATCACATGAGGTATGCTCTGGACGTCGCAAGAGGAGCGCACCATGGACCCCGGAATCACCGACATCGCGAGCCAGCTCGCCCTCGACATCCCCACCGGCGCCGCGTCCACCGAGCAGGCGAAGGACGACTGGCGCACCACGATCTACAACGCGAAGGCCACCGCGAGCGTGCGCCCCCTCACGGACATGATCCGCCGGTCGGCCCCGGGCAACGAGCGCGTGGCAGAGCTCTGCGACGTGCTCGGCAAGAAGAAGCGCTGAGCGACGTCTTCCGCATCGTCCCGGCAGACCCCCGCCTGCCTGCCGAGCGCGCCCGTGTGCTCGCCCTGCTCGCCGCCACGGTGCCGGACGCCGAGGTGTTCGAGGTCGGCAGCACCGCTGTCGCCGGGGTGATCGGGAAGGGCGACCTCGACGTGCTCGTCCGCGTGCCGGAGCCCGGCTTCCCCCACCTGCTGGCGCGCCTGGACGCCGTGCTGCCGCGGAACCCCGCCCAGTACGCGTCCCCGATCTACCAGGGCTACACGGTCCCCTCGCCCCTCGACGTGGCCCTGCAGTGCACCGTCACGGGCGGCCCCCACGACGACTTCCTGCCCTTCCTCGACGCCCTGCGCGCCGACCCCGCCCTGGTGGACCGCTACAACGCCCTGAAGCGACGGTTCGACGGCGGGTCCATGGACGCGTACCGCGAGGCCAAGCGGGCCTTCGTGGAGGCCGTGCTCAGCGGGTGACGTCGGAGAGCGCCTCGCGCATGGTGGCCTCCGCCCCCTCGGGGTCCGCGACGGCTCCGTCCCGCGCGCGCTCGAGCTGCTCCACGACCCAGGCGAGCTCCCGGCGCGCCCGGTCGTGCTCCGGGAACGTCCGCGCCCCCGGGAGCTCGAACTTCACGACGGTCTCGCCGGACCGCAGCGCGACCCCCATGAGCAGGCTGCCCTTCGAGCCGTCGTAGCACCAGGGCTCGATCGCGAGACCGGCGAGCGGGAGGCGATGGACGCGCGACCGGCCGGGGATCCGGCGGCGCACGACCACCTCGCGGGGGGTGACCTCCAGGTCGCGGCGCTCGGTCACCCCGTGGGCCACGAGCAGCGTGATGGCCCACAGGAACGGCACCATGGGCACCATGCAGAACCAGGCCGCCTCGGGCGCCCAGATCGCGATCCGCCAGCCCACCATGGCCGTCCAGAAGGCCGTCAACGCAGAGAGCCCGACCACCAGGACGAAGTCCTGCCGATCGGGCCGCGGGGAGAGGCGTAGCCCGCTGGGCTCGAGCACGGCCCAGGCGGGCTGCAGACCCTACTCTTCTTCGGCCAGGAGCGAGAGGTCCTGGCGAAGGCGGGCGCTCACCTTCTGCACGGAGATCTCGTCGTCCACGAGGCAATCCTCGTGCAGGACGGTGGGATCGTCCTCGGCGTCCACGCGCTTCTTGGTCTTGAAGTCCAGCGTGTAGCCCGAGGTGACCTCCATCGCGCAGGAGGCGTCGCCGTCGAACTCCATGTTGTAGTCGGAGGTGCCGAAGCCGAAGGCGGTGCCCTCGATCTTCACGTCGCCCGTGACGAGCCAGTAGGTCTGGCAGACGATGTGCTTCGCCTCGAGGTCGCCCAGCACGACGACCACGCTGTCGTCGCCACCGCAGTCGCGGATGACGCCGCTGACCGTGAGGCCCTTCTCGAAGATCACGGTGACGCCGTTGTAGGTCTCGTACGGGAAGTCGAGATCCCCATCCACCACGACGTGCTCGCGGAAGATGATGGCGCTGTCCGAGCAGGAGATCCAGTCCTCGGCGCTCGCCTGGACGGCCCCGTCCTCGTCCGCAGTGGACTGGACGAGCTCGATGGCGTCGTCGATCTCGATGTCCTCGGCTTCGTAGTCGTCCAGAGCTTCGTCGGACATGTCAGCCCTCCTCTCCCGCGTCGGCCTTCTTCGGTTCGATGTGCACGTAGCTGTACTCGCTCTCGCCCTCGAAGCCCTTCGCAGGACGCCAGTTGACGTCGAGGACCTCGGTGACGACCCACAGCATCAGGTAGACCTTCACGAGCTCGAGCGTCTCGAGGTCCGCCTGCTCGTCGTCGGTCTCGGGGCGCTCCCGCTCGAAGAGCGCGAAGAGCGCCTCGTCGAGGATGTGGGGCTGCGACCGCATCACGGCGCGGGCGCGCTCGGGGAACGTGGTGTCGAGCGGCATGAGCTCGCCGATCAGCGCGTTCACGCGGGCCTCGGCCTCGCGGATCTGCGCCCACGTGGCGCTCTTCAGGCGGCCCCCCGCGAGGTCGAACATCCGCACCACCACCCCGGTGAGGTAGATGGACACACCCGCGGTCGCGGGCTGCATGTTCTCCGCGTTCTCCTCGATGAAGCGGGTGAGGCGGCGCTGATCGCGCAGCAGACGGGTGAGCGCGGTCTGGTGGGCCTCGGGGGCATCACCGATCGTCTCGGACCAGTCGTGCACGGTCGAGCGGGGGATGAAGGCGTTGGGCATCGAGCACTCCGGCTTGGGCACCGAGCGCTAACGGCTTGTGCAGACGCGCACCACGGGAACGTGCACAGCGTGCTCAGGACGTCGCGTCGGGGAGCATGTCGCGCGCCAGATCCACAGCTCGTTCCATGGATCTCTGGAACTCACCGGCGACCACACGCTCGATCTGTCCGCCCACCAGCCGGATCCGCACCTCGATCTCGCCGTTCACCACACGCCGGCAGCCCTGCGGGTGGGGCTCGATGAGGGTCTCACCCGAGACGCTCACGCGCTCGCCGAGGGCCGGGAGGGCCACGGTCCAGTCGAGCCGGCTGCGGCTCCGGTCGAAGCGGTTGGTCTGCGTGTAGGAGAGACGGTCGGACCCGAGCGCCTTCGCGACCACGCCCGGGAGCTTCTGGCCGCTGGTGAACTCGATCACCCGCACCTCCACCTCACCTTCCTGGCGCACCTCGAGCACCCGCGATGCGAGGTTGGTGCGCTCCGCCAGGGCCTCGCGGAAACGGCTCGCTCTCGAACACGTCCCACGCCACCTCGGGCGTGACGGGCAGGTGGCTCTCCACGAACAGCTTCTGCATGGGTCCTCCGGGTGCGGAGCCTACCTCACTGTGGGCCGAGCGCGTCCAGCCGTTCGACGGCGCCGTCCAGCGCGCCCTGCATGGCGTCCATCCGCTCGACGAGGGCGTCCAGGCGCTTCGCGAGCCCGTCGTCGTCGGGCGCGGGGTTGCGGATGGCCGCGATGGACGTGCGCGCCGCGGTGTCGAGCTCGGGGATCGGGTTGTCCGCGACGAACCGCTCCAGCATCGGGATGTCGGTGAGACGGAGCGCACGGGCGGCCTCCACGGCGTCCTCGCGGACCCTGAGCTCGGGGTCCTGCAGGGCGACCGCGATGGCGTCGGCCAGCACCCGCTGCAGACGGACGCGCTCCCGATCGGACAGCTCGGCCTCCCGGATGAGCTCCGCCGTGGCGTACAGGGCGGCGCGGCGCACGAGGGCGCGCGGATCGGCCGTGAAGGACGGCACGGAGCCCACCACGCCGGCGTCCGCGAGCCGGTGGATGGCCAGGAAGTGCAGGTAGCCCACCCGGGAGGGGTCGGCGCGCTTCAGGATGCGGCCGGCCACCTCGGTCGCGCGGTCGGGGTCGTGCTCCTCGAGCCGCGAGAAGGCAGCGCTCCGCACCCAGCCGTGCGGGTCGTCCAGCGCGCGCTCCAGGGCCGCGAGGGAGGCCGGTGTGGCCGGCAGACCGCGCACCGCCTCGCGGCGGACGAGGGCCTGGGGGTCGTCCAGACGGGCGAGGAGGAAGCCCTCGGCACGCTCGTCCGCGCCATGCCCACCGAGAGCGCGCACCGCGCGGCTGCGGAGGGTCACGTCCACACCGGAGGTCGCCAGGGCCTCGAGCGCGTCGAGCACGTCGGGCTCGGGGTCGCCCTCGCCGAGGTGGGTGAGCGCGACGAGCCGGGCCTGGGCGTGCTTCGACCCCTGGAGCTGCGCCAGCCACCGGGCGGGGCTCTGGGTGTGCTCGAGGGTGCCGGGCACGCCGCGCTCGGGGTCCACGGCCACGAAGAGAGGCTCGCGGGCCGCGGGCACCACCAGCTTCACGGGCGTGCCGTCCAGCCAGACCGTCCGCTCCACCGGGCCGTCCGGGAGGCCGACCTCCACCGTGAGCGGCACGTGGAACACGGGCCCGTCGCCCTTCGGCGTGATCGTGAGCTCGAGCTGCCCGTCCTTCCAGCGGTCCGCGACGGTCCAGGCGGCCGTGCCCTTCCCGTACACCCACTGATCGAAGTACCAGCGCAGAGGCCTGCCGGACGCGTCCTCGAGGGCCCTCCGGAGGTCCTCGCCCTCCACGAGCCCGAGCCGGTGGCGGTCGACGTAGAGCCGCACCCCGCGTCGAACACGTCGGCCCCGAGCATCACCCGGAGCCCCTGGAGCACCGCGGCCCCTTGTCGTAGCTGCCCATCCACGTGGCCACGGGCTTCTCGCGAGAGGCGGCGTCGGGCTCGAGAGCGCGGGCCTGACCGGCGGCGTGGGTGAAGGTGGGGTCCCAGGAGACCGCACCCGCCTCGGCGCCGTGGGCGATGGCGGCCCACTCGTTCTCGTAGAAGCGCGCGAAGCCCTCGTTGAGCCACCAGGGGTTCCAGCCGTGGCAGGTGACCAGATCGCCGAACCAGTGGTGGGCGACCTCGTGGGCGAGGACGTCCTCGCTGTGGCGGAGGTTCAGGGGGTCGTCGTGCTCGGCCAGGATGTTGTGGGCGAGGAGCGTGAGGGTGGGGTTCTCCATGCCGCCCCACATGTACCGCTGCACGAACACGAAGCGCAGCAGGGGGTACGGGAGGGGCCCGAAGCGCTCGGTGAACACGCGGACCTGCGCGGCCACGGGCGCCATGGACGCGCGCACGCGGGCGGGATCGGACCCCGGGGGCACGAGGACCTCGATGGGGAGGGGCCCATCGAGCTCGAGGACGTCGTAGGCACCGGCCGTGACGGTGACGAGGTAGCTCACGACCGGCTGGCCCATCTCGAAGGACCAGCGGGTGAAGCCGTCCGGACGGTCCTCCCGCGAGGTGAGGGGCCCGAGCCCCCGCGCCTCCAGGCCCCGGGGGACCGTGACGTGCGTGGTGACGGTGAACGTGTCGCTCGGGTGGTCCCAGGTGGGGAACCACCAGCGGTTGTCCTCGTCCTCGCCCTGGCTGTAGACCTCGGTGTAGCCGTCGTCCCACGCGGGCCCGCGGAAGTACAGGCCCTTCGCGGGGGTGGCCGTGTAGTCCAGCCGCACGACGTGGCGCTCGCCGGGCGGGAGGCGCACGTCCACCCAGCCGTCGCCGACGGTGAGCTCCGCGGGTGCGCCGTCGACCGTGGCCCCCGTGATGTCGAGGGCCTCCTGGTGCAGCCTCACGTGATCGTGGGATCGGCCGAGACGCTCGAGCGTGTGGGTCGCCGAGCCCGCCACCGTGCGGGCCACGGGGTCGATCCGCACGTCCAGCTCGAGGTGCGTGATGTCCCAGAGGCGCTCGGGCAGCAGGGTGTCGGGCGCGTCGCGCGGTGGACCGGCGAGCGCGCCGGCGGCGAGGAGCAGCACGTCAGGCCAGGTTGGCCGTGCCGTTGTCCTCGAGCCACGCGACGCTGGCCGTGTGCATCTTCGCGTAGGCGTCCTCGATCTGGGACACGATCTGCTTCTCGATCTGCCCGCCGATGAAGCGGACCTTCACGTCGATGTCGCCGTCGATCTGCAGCTCGCAGCCCGGGCCCTTGGGGACGACCTTGAAGACGCCCTTCGCGCTGAACTTGTCCGACGAGAGGAAGGTGGGGAGGACCTCCCAGCTCATCACGCTGGCGGCCCGATCCCAGACGTTGACCTGATCGTAGACGAGCTTCTTGGTGCCCACGATGGCCGCGACCGGGCCCGGGAGCTCGTTCTCCGGGGTGAAGCGGAGCTTGCGCGTGACCACGCCACCCGCGTCCGTCTCCTCGACGAGCTCGCGCTTCACGGTGCTGTTGGCCTGGAGCTGCGCGTCGAAGGCGTCGTCCCAGTACATCTCCCAGTAGCGCTCGGGAGTGCAGGGGTAGGCGTAGCGGACGTTCAGCTTCATGGGACTCACCTCACCGGCGCTCGGGCCGGGCCCCCTATAACGATCTGGGCGGCCCGGTGCCGACTCTCAGCGCGTCGCGCGCGAGCGGGGGTCCGAGCCCGTGATCACGGCCGTCGAAGCGGCGGACGACCGGATCGTACCGGCCCTGGAGCACGAGCCCTCCGCCGCGGCCATCGGGGAGGACGAGCACGCAGTCGGCGGGGTCGTAGAGGATGCCCTCCTCGCCGAAGCGCACCCAGGCCGTGAGCGGACGGACGGAAGCCCAGGGAAGCAAACCCTGCACACCTTCGGCGAGCATCTCCAGATACCAGGAAGGAGCATGCCAATCCAGCACATCGAGGTCGGGGTTGCAAGGATCCCCGAGATCTTCTCGGTGAGATCGCTCACACATTCGGGTGCCCGGGGTTTCGGGTGGAAGCGCGCAGGTATAGCATGTGAGGGTCGGCGCGTGCCGACCCAGCCGTTCAACCGCGACCCCCGGGAGGTGCTCGATGAATCAGGTCCCCATGCCTGTCACCACGATTCGCATCCAGAAGATCCCGTCGGTCACGGTCGGCTTTCTCGCCTAGCGAGCGCCCCACGCGGCCCTGAAGGTCCCTGATCCCCGGTCTGCCGGGCGAGCTCGCTCGTCCGCGTCCGCGGGTCGCCCGCTCGCGGCATGGACCCCGGTCCTGTCGGACGCTGGCGGCGCCCTCGCGCCCCGCCCGCGCCTTCCGGCAGAACGGGTCCATCCGTTTTCCTGCATGCCTGCAGACGTCCGTTTGCAGGTCAATGGAGAGGTGCGCCATGCGCGCGTCCACCCTCGCTCCCGTCGCGCCGTCCGAGGCGCGCCCCGCAGACGTGCTCCGCCTCGCCTGGCCCATCATGGTCAGCATGGCGTCGTACTCCATCATGGGTCTCGTCGACTCCCTGTTCGTCGGTCAGCTCGGCACCTCCGCCCTGGCGGCCGTCGGGCTCGCCACCAGCGCCACCCACCTGGCGTGCGCCCTGTGGATCGGCTGCCTCGGCGGCGTTCGCGTGCTGATCGCGCAGCGCTCCGGTGCGGACGACCTCGCGTCCGCGCGGGTCTTCGCCTGGCAGGGGATCTGGCTCGCGCTGCTCGCGGGGGCCCTGACCGCGTGCCTGGCGCCGTTCGCTCCCGCCATGCTGGGGCTCTTCGGCGCGTCCGGCGACGTCGTGTCGCAGGGCTCCGGCTACCTGGGCGTGCGGCTCGTGGGGTCCACGTTCGTGTTCCTCGTGTTCGCGCTCCAGGGCTGGTTCCAGGGTCGGGGCGACACCCGGACCCCGATGCGTGCGGTGCTCGCGGGCAACCTGCTCAACGTCGTGCTCGATCCCGTGCTCATCCACGGGCTGTTCGGCTTCCCGGCACTCGGGGCGGCCGGCGCGGCCGTGGCGACCGCCCTCGCGTTCGGCGTGCAGGTGGTCTGGCTCGGCGTGGCCGCGTCGCGCGACCTCGGCGCGCGCGTGGCCCTCCGGTGGGACGACCTCCGCGAGATCCTCCGCGTCGGTCTGCCCATGGGCACCCACTTCGTGCTGGACGTCGCCTCGTTCGCCCTGTTCGCCATGCTGCTCGCGTCCGTCGGGGAGGCCCACCTGGCCGCCCACGTCGTGGTCGTGCGCGTGCTCATGGTGAGCGTGCTCCCCGGCCACGCGATCGGCGAGGCCACCGGGGTGCTCGTGGGGCGGGCGCTCGGCGGCGGGCAGCCGGAGGTCGCGCGTCGGTCGTGGGCGAGCGGGACCCTCGTGGCCGTGGCCATCATGAGCGTGTTCGGCGTGGGCTTCCTGTCCGTGCCCGAGCTCCTCCTCGGCCCGTTCGGCGTGGAGCCGGACGTGCTCGAGCTCGGCGTGGGCGTGCTCGCCCTCGCGGGCCTGGTCCAGGCCTTCGACGCCGTGGCGATGGTGGCGGTCGGTGCCCTCAACGGCGCCGGCGACACCCGGTTCTCGATGGTCCTCGGGCTCGGCGCGAGCTGGCTCGTGAAGGTCCCGGTGAGCGTGGCCGGCGTGGCGCTCGGCTTCGGCGTCGTGGGCGCGTGGAGCGGCGTGGCCGTGGAGCTCGTGGTGCTCGCGCTCCTCGCGGTGGCGCGGGTGCGCGGTGGCACCTGGTTGTCGCGGGGGGCGCTGTGAGAGCGCGTACGGGCCTCCCGCGGCTCGCGACCATATAGGGGGGGCGTCCGCGCAGGAGTCCTCCTACCGCATGCTCTTCCTCGTCGCCGCCGCCACCGCCGCGTCGTGCCTGGATGTGGGGGACGTCGACGATCTCCTCGTGGAGATCGACTTCGTCCGGTCCACCCTCTCGGAGCGGTGGACCGTGAGCTGGGCGCCGGGCACCTGCGAGGTCCCCGACAGCATCCCGGTCGCGATCACGGGCGCCAAGCTCGGTGAGGTGGTGAAGGCGAAGGACGGGCGGGAGCGCCTGGAGGTCAGCCGCCTCGACCTCCTCTCCGGGGCGGGATCCGGGAGCCTCGAGCCCTGGCGCGCGAAGGCCCAGGACACCCGCGTCGTGTTCCGCGCGCCGTCGTCCATCCCCCTCCAGGTGTTCACCGACGAGAGCGCGCACCAGTACGCGGAGCGCGGCGTGTACGAGGTGTGGTGGGACGAGGGCGACCTCGACGTCCCCGTGCTCGTCTGGACCAGCTGGGCCGACTGGGTCGGCGCCGGCACCGTCCTCGAGAAGCCCGTCCTGCGCCGGGTCCCCTCGCTGCGCGAGCTCGGCACCCTGGGTCGGAGCCTGCGTCGCGCGGAGCTCTCGACGCTGGTGGATCGGCTGGACAACTCGCTGGACCTGATGGACGAGGAGCCCAACGGCTGGGCCCCCGGTCGGGACATCGCGGACGTGCTCGCGTCGGGCCGCGGCACCCCCACCGAGCGCGGGCTCATCCTGCTCGCCATGCTGCGCGAGGCGGGGTTCGACGCGCGGCCCGCGTGGTTCACACCCGACGACAACCCCGTGCTCCCGCGCACCCTGCCCGCTCCGCACCTCCTGCTCTACCCGGCCATCGGGGTCCGGGTGGGCAAGGAGATCCTCTACATCGACCCCGGCACGACGGGCGCGCGTCCCCCCGAGGTCCCCGCACGGATGCGCGGCGGACGCGTGCTGGTGGCCGGACGTCACCTCACGGTCCCCATCGACACCGGGGCGCCCCGGGGCGAGGTGCGGATCTCCGCGGATCTCCAGGTCGCCCGCAGCGGGCAGATCACGGTCGTCGCGGACCTCGTGCCCACCGGAGCCGCCGAACAGGTCCTCCGCAGCCTGCTGTCCCGCCTGGACGCACCGGAGTGGCCCGCCGCGGTCACCCCGTGGATCACGCCCCGCGGCGACCTGCGCGATCTGGTCGTGGACGTGAAGGGTCTCGACGGGCTCGAGCCGTTCCGCGTGATCCTGCGCTACACCGAGCCCACCAAGCTCCAGGGGACGGGGACGACGCTCCGCGGTCCCGTGCGCGACATCGTGGCTCCCTGGTTGGCGGAGACGCTGCCGCCGGGGATCGCCATCGAGGAGCGCATCCGGGTCGTCCCGCCCGAGGGTCTCCTGGCGCTCACCGCCATCCGGCCCGAGCACGGCGAGTCCAACGCCATCCTGCTCAACCGGTCGCTGGCCACGGAGGGCACCGAGCTCATGCTGAGCTCGGACTGGCGGGTGCTCGGTGCGCGCTCGCCGGGCGCCGAGCTCCAGAAGCTGCCCAAGGACACCGAGGTCCTCCTCTTCCCGGCGGACGCGACGGCGCGCCGGGCGGCCAAGCGCCTCGATCTCGCCGACAACGACAAGGCCGTCATCGACGCCCTGCTCCTCTGGCGCCTGGACGAGCCCGAGAAGGCCCGCAAGGTGCTCGACCGCCTGCATCCGCGCAAGCTCTCGGTCATCGAGCTGGGCGGGTTGATCGCCCACTACGCCTCCCCGGGCGACCGCCGGCCCTGGCAGGCCCTCGTCACCCTGGTGGGGACGGACGACGAGCGCATCGCCGTGATCGACGACCTCGTCACCACCGGCGACCGCCGCCTGGCCTGGCAGCTCGCGACGTTCATGGCGAAGAACTCGGCAGACCCCGTGGCCCGCACCAAGGCGCTCGTGCAGGTCGCGCGGTTCCAGGGTCCCGAGCAGCCCGACGGCCAGGCCGACCCCGAGGGCCACAAGGCCTGGCGGGACCCCATCAAGCTCCTCGAGAAGGCCAGCAGCCTCGCAGGAGACCGGCAGGACCTCGTGCGCCTGGAGCTCGCGCGCGCCTTCCTCCGGCAGGGCACGCCGATGGCCGCCGAGGAGCTCCTCGACAAGGCCATGGAGGCCCCCACCCCCCTCACGAAGGCCGTGCGCGCCGAGTTCGGTGCGATGACCGGCGTGCAGGGCGTCGACGTGCTGGGGCTCGTGAAGGAGGCCATCGCGGAGGCCCCGTTCGACCCCGACGTGCGCGAGTCCGCCGGGCGGGCGCTGGCCTTCCTGGGCAGGCGCCGCCAGGGGGTGGCCGACATCCTGCTCGCCGCCGAGCTGGCCGGCAACGACTCCACGCGCTGGCTCACGGCCGCCCGGTTCGCCGCGGACTTCGGTGACCTCCGCGCCGCCGTCTTCGCCGCCCGCCGGGCATCGGACCTCGAGCCCCGGGGCCTCGTGCAGGCCGTGCAGCTCCAGCTCCTCGCGAAGCTCGCCCGCAACACGTCGGCCCTGGAGCTCGCCGTGCGCCGGTCGGGGGGCACGCCGCTCTACGACGACATCCCGGACGACCTCGACAGCCTCGTCACCCTCGCGGCCAACCAGATCCCCCAGGATCCGGTCGAGGCCGCCGAGGGCAAGGCCCACCCGTGGAAGCTCGCCCTCCTGCGCCACCACGTCGGCGACGTCGAGTCCGACCCCCGCCTGTTGCTGGAGCGGGCGATGCTCCACTACGAGCGCGGGATGACCGAGGACGCCGCCCAGGACGGCAGCCTGCTGCTCGATCGCTACCAGTCGCCGGACGGCGCCCGGTTCGTGCTCGGGGGCGTCACCGCGCGCTTCCGTCACGCGGACCCCGCCAGCCTCGTGCGCCGGTACACCCGGTCGGCCGAGGTGCGCGACGCCCTCGTCGATCTCGAGCTCGTCACGGGCGGGCGCCCGGAGCCCGCCGGCGAGAAGGGACGCCGCGAGGTCGTCTCGCTGATGCGGAGCAACCCCGGCCGCGTCGCGATGCAGGCGTCGACCTGGCCCGTGGGCAAGCGGGCCTTCACGGCACCGGGGCCGGTCGGGTTCGAGGCCAACCGCTACCTGTCGGCCATCGACGGTCTGCTGGCGTGGTCGGACCCCGAGCGCCAGATGACGGTCGTGATCACGGCCACGTCCATCGGCGAGCTGCCGCCCCCCTTCGCGAACCTCTACAAGAACGGCCCCACGGTGCTCTCCACCCGCCGGGGTGCCACCGTGATCCGCCTGGATGGCGGCGCCATCCCGGTGTTCGCGGGCGTGACGATCAGCGAGGGGCGGGACGTCTGGGGCTTCGGGCTCTCGCCGTCCACCGCGCGGGACGCGGTGCTGTACGGCATCCGCGCCCTCGAGGCGCCCCCGCTCTGAGCGGGCCTCGTCAGCCGAGGCGCTCCTTGATGATCGTGTTGGCGAGCTTGGCGTCCAGCTCGGCCTTGTGGTCCTTCATGAGCGCGCCCATGACCTTCCCCATGTCCTTCATGGTCGAGGCTCCGGTGGCCGCGATGGCGGCGTCCACCCAGGCGGCCGTCTGCTCGGGACCGGCGAGGGAGGGCAGGTAGCCCTCGATCACCGCCAGCTCGGCCCGCTCGGTGTCCGCGAGCTCCTCACGCCCGCCGGCCACGTACGCATCGATGGACTCGCGACGCTGCTTCGCCAGGCGACGCAGGATGGCGAGCTCCTCCTCGGGGTCCAGCGTCTCGGAGCCGTCCGCCTTCAGGGCCTCGATGAACGCGGCGCGGATCCCGCGCAGACCCTGCAAGCGGTCCTTGTCCCGGGCCTTCATCGCCACCTTCAGATCTTCGCTCACGCGCTCCAGGATCGACATCTTCCCTCCTCTGTGGGGAGGGCTATTCCGCCCGGCGGACGCGCGCCCCGTCCAGGGAGGGTGCGAGCACCCGCGCGACCACGCCGATGCCCGCCGCGACGAAGGGGGCCGCCAGGGCGTCGGCGACGGGCTCGCCCTCCCCGTGACGAACGCGGCCAGCGTCGACCCCGACCCGCTCACGAAGGGCGCGGCACCGAGCTCCCGGGCGTTCGCGAACGCGGCGTCCACCGGGCCCAGCAGGTGGGCGCGGTAGGGCTGGTGGAGCCGATCGACCACACCGGCCGCGAGGGCGTCCGGATCGCCGTCGCGGAGCCCGACCAGCAGCAGCGCCAGCGCCCCGAGGTTCGCCACGGCATCGGCGTGGGGCACCGCGGACGGGAGGGCCGCCCGGGCCTCCGGGGTGGAGACCTCGAAGGCCGGGGAGACCACGGCCACCCGGACGCTCGGGTGCACCGGAGCCCGACGCGCGAGGGCGCCACAGACCACGAGCCCGCCGAGCCGCGCGGGCCAGACGTTGTCGGGGTGACACTCCTCCGCGGCCAGGAAGGCGAGCTCGGCCTGCTCGTCGACCGCCGCACCCGTGAGCTCGCGCCACGCGAGCAGCCCGGCCACCCGCGCCGTGGCCGAGGACCCGAGCCCGCGGGACCGGGGGACCCGCTCCTCCTGCTCCACCGTGAACGGCGGACAGGGCGTGCCGAAGCGTTCGCCCGCGCGCCGGGCCGTGTGGGCCACCAGGTCGTCCTCGCCCCACACACCCGCCCGGATCGTGAACCGGTTGTGGAGGCCCACAGCCAGTCCGAGGGTGTCGTACCCGGCGCCCAGGTTGGCGAGAGTGGCGGGGACGTCGATCACGAGCATCAGGGACTCCTTGCGCGCCGCGGCGCGGTTTGCCAGTATGCGGCCCCGCCTCCGCGGGGATCGGGGTGGCGCTCGCTTCCCCGTCCCCCTTTGGTTACAGGCGGCCGTTCCAAGCGCCACCCCGGCGTCGGAGGCCTGATGAAGTCCCTGCTGCTCCTGCCCCTGATCCTGCTGTCCACGACGGCAACTGCGGCCGAGGTCGCGGTCAGCGCCGCTGGCGGTGTGGTGGTCATGGACCAACTCGAGACGCTGGGCACCACCTGGACCGTGAACGGCCGGGTGGACTACTTCTTCCAGGAGCCCCTCGGCATCGAGCTCGAGACCGGGTTCCTCAGCGGCCGCACCGTGATCGGCGACTACCCGTACGTCGCGCTCACGCCCCGGGTGAACCTCATCGGGCGTCTGTGGACCCAGGGTCCCCGCCAGGAGGACGGCAAGCTCGGCAAGCCGCCCCCCGTCCGCCCGCTCCTCGTCGCGGGTGTCGGTGGCTTCTACAAGGGCACCAACGATCAGGAGACCGACGCCGACGGCAACCCCGTCACGGACATCGACGGCAACCCGGTCTACGCGCTCGGCCCGACCTACAAGCGCCAGGACATCGACTTCATGGTGAACGCGGGTCCGGGCCTGATGGTGCCGCTCGGCAACACGCTGCACCTGCGTACCGACCTCCGCTGGCTCGTGAATCTCGGCACCGAGAGCTTCCGTCAGCGCGGAGACCGCTTCATCGACTGGGAGTGGAACATCGGTCTCGGGCTCACCTTCGGGGGCCCCAAGGACAGCGACAAGGACGGCATCCTCGACGCCGACGACACCTGCCCGGAAGAGCCCGAGGACATGGACGGGTTCGAGGACGCGGACGGCTGCCCCGACAACGACAACGACGGTGACGGCGTGGCCGACACCGACGAGGGCAAGCTGGAGGACGGCACGTCCTGCATGAACCTCGCGGAGGACCTCGACGAGTTCGAGGACAGCGACGGCTGCCCGGATCCCGACAACGACGGCGACGGCGTCGCCGACGGCGACGACGTCTGCCCCACCAAGGCCGGCAGCAAGGCAGCGAAGGGCTGCCCGGACCAGGACGAGGACGGCATCGTCGACGAAGAGGACGAGTGCATGGACGAGAAGGGCCCGCGCGCGTCCTTCGGCTGTCCCGACGAAGACAAGGACATGGTCCCGGACTACCGCGACCAGTGCCCGACCGAGCCTGCGTCCAAGGGTGCCGACCCCATGCGCAGCGACGGCTGCCCCAAGAAGGTCTACATCACGAAGGACGCGATCAAGATCCTCGACAAGGTCTTCTTCGACACCGGCAAGGCCACGATCAAGCCCGCCAGCCACGCGCTGCTCGACGAGATCGCGAAGTCCCTCGAGGACAACACGAACATCAAGAAGGTCCAGATCGAGGGCCACACCGACAACGTCGGTGACCCCGCGAAGAACAAGGTGCTCTCCGAGGACCGCGCGAAGAGCGTCATGGCCTACCTCACCGGGAAGGGCATCGCCGCCGAGCGCCTCACGGCCGTCGGCTTCGGCCAGGAGAAGCCCCTGGTGGACGGTGAGGCCGCGAACACCAAGGAAGGCCGCGAGCAGAACCGTCGCGTCGAGTTCAACATCACCGAGCAGGAAGCGGTCACCGTCACCTTCACGCGTGAGGCGCTCACCACCGAGGACCATCAGGTCGAGCTGAAGGGCGACCTCAAGGTGGTCAAGGCCGTCGTGCCGCAGATGCGCACGGTCATGGGCGAGCCGGTCTGCGACGCCATCCTCACCATCGGCGAGGACGGAATGGTGAAGCAGGTCGTGGTGAACGGCTGCGTCGCGATGCCGCGGAGCGTCACCCGCCGCACCCTCGAGAAGTGGCAGTTCGAGCCGATGAAGGACTCCGAGGGCAAGCCCCAGTCCGTCACCGTCGAGCTCAAGATGGCCTTCAAGGCCGGTCGCGGCACGCCCGAGATCGACGAGAAGAGCATCAAGCCGGTCGAGTGACGACCCGGGCCTGGTCGCGGATCCGCAGCGGGTCTCCAGCAGCCGTCATCGGCGTGCTGCCGGAGAGCCCGCCGGGCCGTGACCGGGTGGAGGCGCGGCTCGACCGGGGACCCGATGGTCTGGCTCCTCTCGCTCGCGCGATCCTGGCGTCCCACCCCGACCCCCTGGCCCCGCTCTCCACACCCCTGGCCGAGCGCCTGCTCTTCGGCCAGGAGCGCGCGGCCGGCCTGCGTGTGCCCAACGCCGACATCGTGCTCCTGGAGGCCCAGGGCGCCACGCCCGCGCTCGTGGACCACGTGCGGGCCTGGCTGTCCACACCCCTCCTCGTCGTCGCGAGCGAGCCCTGTGCCCTCACGGACATCGTGCGCCGCGAGCAGGGCGAGGACGCCGTGGATACCACGTCCGCGCCAGCCTCCCCGGACCTCGGCGTGGACGACCTCGAGCTCGCCCTGCTCGCCCTGCGCCACGGCCGCCTCCACGCCGCCGGGGTGGCCTGCGAGCTCGGCATGACGGAGACCCGCGCGTGGGCCCGCCTGGAGGTCGCACGACGCAGCCTGCCCGTGCGTGTCGAGGGCTCGGCGTACCTGTTCGACCCGTCCTGGCTGGACGGGCTCGCCACCCGGCTGGCCCCATGCGCGCTGGACGCGTTCGGGCGCTCGGGCGAGGCACCTCCCCCCCTGACCGCCCGCGAGGCCATGGCGCTCGGTCTCTGGGAGCTCGCCCTCGAGCGGGCCACATCGCCCACGGAGCGAGCGGCGGCGCTCTGGCAGCTCGGGCGCGACGACGCCCTCCCCGACGACGTCCCGCCCACCGTGGCCACCCACGTCCTCTGGGAGCGCGGAGACGCCGACGGCCTGCTCGCCCTCCCCCTGGTCGGGAGCGAGCGGGAGGCCGTGCATGCCCTCGTCGAGGCGCGGTGGGGCACGGGCGTCCCGCACACCGACGTGCCAGAGGCCCTCGCCTGCCTGCCGCTCCTCCGCCGGGAGCTCGCGGGTCCGACGTCCATGGCGGCTGCCCTCCAGCTGCGCGAGGGGGCGTCCACTCCCGGACGACGCGGACGCCTAGCCGAGGTGCTCGGCAGGCTGGCCCACCGCGCGGGCGACGACGACGAGGCGGCGGCGTGGTTCGGCGCTTCCCTGCCGGACCTGCACGCCGAGGGTGAGGGATGTGTGCTCGCGCGGGCGATCGCGGGGCTCGTGCACACGGCACCGGCCGCGGTCGGCCCGGACCTCCTCGGCTGGCTGGAGGCGGCCATGCAGGCCAACGTGCACGACGCGCGTGGGCTCTCCTGGTGCCGCGCGGCCCTGGAGGGCTTCATGGAGGCCGCGGACGCGACGGACACGGCGCTCTCGACGCCCGTTCGTAGGCTCGAGCTCCAGCTGGCGAGCCTCCAGCGTGCGCACCCGTCCGTGCGCCCCGAGGTGCTCTGAGCGCCAGGATCGGGATCCCGATGTCCCACATGGGATCCGGGCCTGCGACATTTCTGCCGCGGGTCGGGGTCGCCCGGAGCAGCACCGAGGTCGATCGATCGCGACTACAGGGGAATCCTTGCTCTCCGGCCGTCGGCGCCATACCCTGGCACAGCTCCTGCACAGGGGGCCGACGCGCGGTTCTGTTCTTTTTCCCGAACCGCCCCTCATCTTCTCTATGCGCGCCGGGGTCCCCTACCGTCTGACGGACCCCTTCCAGGAGAGAGTCGATGCCTCGTACGTCTTTCGCCGTCCTCGCGGCGCTGCTCACCGCCTGTGGTGGTCTGAACGAGTCCCCCACCCAGGAGCAGCCCGTCTTCAACGAGAACCTCTTCCCGTCCGGCAGCGCCGCGGAGGAGGCCGTTGCCGAGGAGATCGCGTACGACCACCTCGAGAACGAGAATCGCCTCGAGGGCGTCGGTGAGCTCTGGACCCAGAAGGTCGTCATCGACGAGCTCTCCACGGCCCACGTGAAGATCACGCAGTCCATCAACGGCATCCCAGTGTTCGGCGGCGAGACCATCGTGCACATCAAGTCGAATGGCACGGTGAGCACGATCAGCGACGACCTCATCCGGAACATCCAGGTGGACGAGTCCCTCGCGGCCTACAGCGCCGACGAGGCCCTCGAGGCCGCGGCCGACCTCACCGGCGGCTGGGACAGCGTCACGAACCTCCCGGCCCCCAAGCTCGTCGTGCTCCGCCACAACGGCGAGGACTACCTCGCCTGGGTCATCCAGTTCGAGAAGCTCGACGGCACCGACCGCACGGCCATGCCGAAGATCTTCATGGACGCGAAGACCAACCAGCCGATCTTCCAGTACGACAACCTCCAGAGCATCGACGGAAACGCCAACTCCACGTACAACGGGAACATCACCTTCCCGGTCACGCAGAGCGGCAGCTCGTACGTCCTCCGTGGCGACGGTGTGGGCACCTACACGTTCAACAACGCGGAGCCCTGGTGGAGCAGCATCAACGCCAGCCACCTCCAGAACGTCACGTCGTCGTCCACCACCTTCTCCGGTGACATGACGGCTGTGGACGCCCACTACGGCGCCCACCAGACCATCCGCTTCCTCGACGAGGTGCACGACCGCAACGGCGTGAACGGCTCGGGCGGCCCCCGCCTCAAGGACAGCGTGATCACGAGCGGTGTCCACTACGGCAACAACTACAACAACGCCTTCTGGAACGGGTCGGCGATGGTGTACGGCGACGGCGACGGCAGCACCTTCAACCCCCTCACGTCTCTGGACATCGCCGCCCACGAGATGGGCCACGGCGTCACCGAGTTCACCGCCGGTCTCGTGTACAGCAACGAGTCGGGCGCCCTCAACGAGGCCTTCTCCGACATCATGGGCGCGCGCGTCGAGGCGTGGACCAACGGCTACGGCCCGGACGTCTGGAAGATGGGCGAGGACTGCTACACGCCCTGGAACGGCACCAACGACGCCCTCCGCTACATGAACAACCCCACGCTCGATGGCTCCAGCCGCGACCACTACTCCACGCGCTACACCGGCAGCGCCGACAACGGTGGTGTGCACTGGAACAGCGGCATCGCCAACCTGGCCTTCTACCTGGCCGTCGAGGGCGGCAGCCACCCCAAGCCCAGCAAGTCGGTCACCACGGTCGACGGCATGGGCATGGTCAAGGCGGGTGAGGTCTTCTACCGCGCCCTGTCGCTCTACATGACCTCCAGCACGAACTTCGCCGGCGCCCGCGCCGCCACGCTCCACGCCGCCTCCGACCTCTACGGTCAGGGCAGCGCCGAGTACGCGGCCATCGGCAACGCCTGGGCCGAGGTCGGTGTCGGCAGCCCCATCGCCGCCCCGGGCGGCCCGGTGGATCCGCCGAACCCCCCGAACCCGCCCGAGCCCCCCGCTCCGTCGGGTGACGGCAACGCCACCAACGTCACCGCCGCCCAGGGCGAGTGGGCCCGGTACTCGGTCGAGGTGCCCGCTGGCGCCACCGAGATCAAGGTGCAGATCCAGGACGGCACCGGCGACGCGGACCTCTACGTCCGCGCCGGCTCCGCTCCCGACCAGCAGGCGTACGACTGCCGCCCCTACAAGTCGGGCAACGTCGAGGAGTGCGTGATCGCCAACCCCGCGGCCGGCACGTTCCACATCGGTATCCGCGCCTACTCGGCCTTCTCCGGTGTCAGCCTCTCCACCACGATCCTCGGCGGCGCTCCGCCCCCCGAGGAGCCCGACTTCCTCGAGGCCAGCAACCTCACCGGCGCCCGCAACACCGAGCAGCAGTTCTCCGTGGACGTGCCGGCCGGCGCGACCAACCTCGAGTTCCGCATCACGGGCGGAACGGGCGACGCCGACCTCTACGTGCGCCAGGGCTCCGCGCCCACCACCACGTCCTACGACTGCCGCCCCTACAAGTCGGGCAACGAGGAGACCTGCACCATCGCGGCTCCCGTCACGGGCACGTACCACGTGATGCTCCGCGCCTACTCCGACTTCAGCGGTGTGAACCTCACGGGCACCTGGGACTGACGGTCCCCCGCTCCACCCCGAGCCCGGCCCCGGCCGGGCTCGTCTGCTCAGGGCTCGCGTGCCTGTCCGTATCCTCGGCATCCTGAACCTCTCGCCGGACTCCTTCTCGGACGGTGGGCGGTTCAGCGCGCCCGACGTCGCCGTGGCCCACGGTCGATCCCTCGTGGAGGACGGCGCGTGGGCCGTGGACATCGGGGCCGTGAGCAGCAACCCCGACTCCGCCGGGCTCCCTGAGGAAGCCGAGCTCGAGCGTCTGCGGGCCGTGCTGGACGGCCTCGGGGGCGTTCGGGTCAGCGTGGACACGTTCGCCCCGGGGGTCCAGCGGGCCCTGGCTGCGGAGGTCGACGTCCTGAACGACATCCGCGGCTTCCCGGACCCCTCCGTCTGGCCCGTCCTCGCCGACGCCGACTGCACGCTCGTCGTGATGCACGCCCTCCAGGAGGGCCCCGCAGACCGCCGCGACAGCGACCCCGACACCGTGGTCGACCGCGTGATGCGGTTCTTCGACGCGCGCCTCGAGGCCCTCGTCGGCGCCGGCATCGCGGAGGACCGCGTGGTGCTCGACCCCGGCATGGGCTTCTTCCTGGGCTCCCGTCCCGAGGCCAGCCTGGCCGTCCTGCGCGCCGTGCCCGCGCTCTGCACCCGCTACGGGCGGCCCGTGCTCATCTCCGTCTCCCGGAAGAGCTTCCTGGGTGCGCTGATCGGCGGGCGTCCTCCGCTGGAGCGGGGGCCCGCGACCCTGGCCGCCGAGCTCTTCGCGGTTGACGCCGGAGCGACGTGGATCCGCACCCACGACGTCCGCGCGCTCACGGACGCCCTGGCGGTGCGCGAGGCCCTCTACGGGCACACCATGCCACCGGATGGTCGGCGGGTCGAACCTACCCCTCCGACGTCTACGGCTCCGTAGCACGTGTGAATCGAGACGGTCTCGAGCCAGCGCGCCAGGCCGCTCCACCGGTGGGCCAGGGCGAGGGCGACGGAGCGCACGCCCACGCCAGGCGGCCCGACCAGGGCGACAGGACCGACGTCGACGCGGGCTGCGAGGGCGTCCAGGAGCCCCCCGCGACCGACGAGGCCGCCGGGAGGCAGGGGCGGCAGGGCCCCCGCGTCCACCACGAGCCGGTAGCCGCGTCCGTAGCTCGAGAGCAGGAAGCGGGGCTCGGCGGGCTCGGGCTCGAGCTTCCGTCGCAGGCGCATCACCGCCATGTCGACGGCCCGGTACGACAGGGCGGCCGCGTGACCCCAGACCTGCAGGAGGAGCTCGTCGCGGCCCACACCCCGGCCCGCTCGGGCGGCCAGGTAGGCGAGCAGGTCGACCTCGAGCTGCGACAGCCGACGCTCGCCACCCCCCTGCAGCACGACCCTCCGGCGCACGAGGTCGACGCTGGTGCCGCCCAGCACGAGCGTCCCCGAGGCCCCGGTCGCCGCGAGGGCATCCAGGGCGGCCCGGAGCTCGGCGGGCTCGCGGAGCACCACCAGGGGCTCCAGCTCGAAACGTCGGTCCGGGAGCGCGCCCTCGGGCACGAACATCAGGGCGGGGGTGCGCACCCCACCGAGACGCCAGCCACGCAGGAGCCCCACACCAGAGGCCGCGAGGGCCAGGAGGTCCGCCGAGGCCGGAGGCGCGGGGTCGTCGTGGGCCCGGACGACGAGCCCGAGCCCCTCGAGGGCCTCCAGGAGACCCGACCCCATGTCCGCGACGGTCCGCATTCCCCGAGAAGACCACACATCGTCACGGATGTCCGGTGACCCCCGGGCCCCCGGGTACGCCTGAGGTGCCACAAGGAGAGGCCCCCAATGACACCTCGCATCCTCGCAGCCGCGCTCGTCGCGCTCGTCCCCACCGCCGCCCTCGCCGATTGCGTCCATGGCCCGGACCCCGACACGTGCGACGCCGTGGATCGGGCGGTGACCTACGTGAACGGGCTCCGGCCCGGCACCCTCGACGAGCTCGCGTCCAACGTCCGGCTCCGCCCGACCTCGATCTACGACCAGCTCGCCGAGCTCCGCGCGAGCGCGGCCGACTGTACGTCCGGCGCATCGAACGTCGACATCGACTGGGTCATGGGCGGCACGTACACCCTCACGACCCTCGAGGGCGAGAGCGACATCGGGCCGTTCGCGGGGACCGTGAACCGCCGGAGCCACCAGTTCTTCGGCCAGGTCGGCTCGGGCTTCGACTTCGTCGGGCTGATCTCCTCACAGTACCGCGGCGATGGCCGGGTGTTCGGTGACCTGAACGCGACCGACTGGGTCGCCGGGCACTGGATCCGCGTCTCCGGGGGCACGGGCGTGTACGTCGTGCTCTCCGGCAGCTGCGACGTCCCGCTCCCCGACCCGTTCGAGCCCTGGTACGGCGCGCCCCTGCAGTGGTTCTGACGTCGCGCTGAGCGCCGTCAGGCCCGCCGGCGCCGCAGGAGGACGACGGCGAGCGCGAACGGCAGCAGCCCCGCGCCGCCCGGCCCCGACGCGCAGTACCAGAACGCCGGCCCCGTCGTCACGTCGGTGTCGGTGTCCGTGTCCGCATCGGTGTCCGCGTCCGCATCGGTGTCCGCGTCCGCATCGGTGTCCGCGTCCGCATCGGTGTCGGCATCGGCGTCCGCGTCCGCATCGGTGTCCGCGTCCGCGTCCGTGTCGGCGTCCGCGTCCGTGTCCGTGTCCGTGTCCGTGTCCGTGTCCGTGTCCGTGTCCGTGTCCGTGTCCGTGTCGGCGTCGGTATCGGTATCGGTATCGGTATCGGTATCGGTATCGGTATCGGTATCCGCATCCGCGTCGGCGTCCGCGTCGGCGTCGGCATCGGTGTCCGCGTCGGCATCGGTGTCCGCGTCGGCATCGGTGTCCGCGTCGGCGTCGGTGTCCGCATCCGCATCGGTGTCCGCGTCGGTGTCCGCGTCGGCGTCGGCGTCGGCGTCGGTGTCCGCATCCGCATCCGCATCCGCATCGGCGTCCGCGTCCGCGTCGGTGTCCGCATCCGCATCGGTGTCCGCGTCGGCGTCGGCGTCCGCATCCGCATCCGCGTCCGCGTCCGCATCCGCATCCGCATCGGTGTCCGCATCCGCATCCGCGTCCGCGTCCGTGTCACTGTCCGCATCGGCGTCCGCGTCCGCGTCGCTGTCCGCATCGGCGTCCGCATCCGCATCCGCGTCGGTGTCCGCGTCGGTGTCCGCGTCGCCGCCGCCGGGCGGTCCGTCGATGCTGAGCGTCACGTCACCGCAGGCGGAACGAAGGGCACCGATGGCCACCACGACGTCCTCGCCTTGCGACAGGGACACGGTGACCTCCTGGACGGTGTCGTCCGCACAGGCCACCTCGGTGCTCGTGGGACACGGTGTGCGCACCGAGACGGACGCCGCCACCGAGCCCGTGACGCGGAAGGTGTGGTCTCCCGCCACCAGCGCGTGGAAGGCGAGGGTGCGGTCCGAGTACGTCGTGAGGCAGGACTGGGCGACCCGATCGAGCTGGGCGCACGTGGTGCCCGACCACACGGAGTCGCCGGTGCTCGAGCCGAGGTCGACCGTGGGGTCCTCGCAGCTGTCGGGCACACCGCGGATCTCGAGCTGGAGATCGCCGCAGTCGCTGCCGTCGTAGCCGTCGAGGACCACGAAGACCTCTTCGGCCTCGTCGAGGCTCACGCCCGTGATGCGCGAGCGGGTTCCTTCGCCGCTGTCGTCGTCGCAGTCGAAGGGAGCGTAGGTGTCGCATCCCGAGCGGAGCGAGAGCACGGTGTCGTAGTCGCTGCCGTCCGTCTGGAAGCGGTAGGTGCCCTGGAAGGGAGCCACGAAGGACCGGGCGAGATCGGGAGAGCCGCCCCAGTCGGCCGACGCGCAGGGGATGCCCTCGAAGGTGCTCGTGAGCCCGCAGGTGTCACCGAAGGCCGTGATGCCCGGCCCCACCGGCTCGGTCACGCAGGCGTCCACGCCATTGCAGTCCTCGTCGATACCGTTCTCGGGGTCGGCGGCACCGGGATGGATGCCCGGATCGTCGTCGTCGCAGTCCTCGTCGAGGGGGTAGGTGTCGCCGTCGAGGTCGTCGTCGGGCGTGTTGGGCTCGCAGTCGTCGTCGAGGCCGTTGTACGGGATCTCCAGGCGACCGGGGCTGCTGAGGGAGGTCGTGTCGTCGCAGTCCGCCGCGACGGGGCCCGCGTTCGGTGGGGCGACGCAGGCGGACATCTGCGTGCCGGGGTAGCCGTCGAAGTCCGCGTCCACGAAGAAGATCTGGAGCGGCAGGCCCTCGTCCACCGCGCCGTCGCAGTCGTTGTCGAGGCCGTCACACGCCTCCGGGGCGCCGGGGAACACGGTGGGTGCGTAGTCGTCGCAGTCCTCCCCCGCAGGATGGGTGTCCGAGTCGGCGTCCAGGGTCAGGTCGGGCGCGCCGGGTCCGCCGAACGCCCCGATGTCCGCACGGCTCAGGTCGGGGTCCTGGTGGCTGGGGTCTCCGGCGTCGATGAGCGGGCTGCCGGGCATCGGGACCATGGAGACGGGGTCACACCCGCGGGTGCGGTCGCGGAGCATGGGGTCCGCGAACACGGCACCCGTGCCGGCACCACCGTCCCACGGGAAGTCCGCCCCGTTGAGGAAGTAGGCGTTGTAGCTGATGTTCGCGTTTGGCGCATCCACACCGATGGCCGCGGTGTTCTCGAGGAACAGGTTGTCGACCAGCGCCGCTCCGGCGGCGTCGCCGCCCCAGATGTCCACCGCGCCGCCCTCGCCCGAGAGGTTGCCCACGAAGTGGTTGTTGAGGACGGTCATGTCGCCCAGGCTGCCGTTCCCGATGGACAGCGCCGCGCCGAAGTTCGACTGGTTGTAGGCGAAGAGCGAGCTCACCACGGCCCGGTTGGCCACTCCCCCGTCGGCCCAGAAGATCCCGCCCGACTCGTCGCTGCCGCGGTTGGAGCAGAAGAGCGACTGCACGACGACCATGTCGCCCGAGTCCTCGATCATGGCGGCGCCACCGTCGTCCTCGGCCACGTTGTCGTCGAACCGCGTGCGCTGCACGATGCCGCTCGTCCGGAGGAGATAGAGCCCGCCGCCGTCGTGGGCGGAGCCCCCTTCGAACGAGCTGTCGCGGATGCCGACGTCCGCGTCCTCGATGTAGACGAGGCCCCCGTCGTCCGCGCCGAACGCGTGGAGGAACTGCGTGTCCGAGATCTGGGCGGACCCGCCGCTCACGGCGATGGCCCCCCCCACGCCTCCGCTCTGCGCGAACCCCTCGAAGACGGAGTCCTCCACCACCACGTCGGACCCCTCCGCCGCGAGCCCCACACCGTAGGAGAACCCGGAGGACGCGGTGTGCACGAAGCAGTCGCGGAGCGTCAGAGCGGAGTCCTCGGCCCCCACCATGCCGTACTGCCCGACAGAGGCGTTCCCGACCTCGCAGGTGTCGAGCACCAGGCTGCCACCGTAGACCGCCACGTGGGCCCCGTTGCTGCCGGAGACCTGCGTGGCCATGCGCACCGCGGTGAGGTCGGCGCTCCCACCGTCCACGAGGAGCGAGATGCCCGAGGTGTCCCACGGCCACGGTGCGGCCACGCGATCGATCACCACGTCCGAGCCCACCAACGACCCTTCGATCTTGGCGCCTCGACCAGCCTGGCCGTCCAGGGTGACGCCCACGAGGTTCAGCGTGGCGCCGGGTGCGACGAAGAGCACCTCGTCGTACACCGCACGGCGGAGCCGGGTGACCGCGGAGCCCGCGCCGGTGATCGTGAGATCGATGGAGACGTAGATCGACCCCGTGTGCTGGCCCGCGGCGATCACGATGGTGTCGCCGGGATTGGACGCGTCCACGGCGGCCTGGACGGTGGGGTAGGCCGACGGGACCTGTCGATCCGCGGCGTGGGCGAGGAGAGCGAGGTGCAGCAGCATGGCCCATCCTACCCCAGAGACCGCCCCTCCGGCCGGGTCACGGGAGCGGGCCGTCGAACCAGCCGGCGAGAGCCGTCGGTGCGTCGGAGGCGCCGTGGCAGACGCCCGACACACCGTAGAACACCCCGCGCGCGCCCTTCACGCGCTTCCAGCGGCCCGCGAAGAACCCGCCGTCATCGGTCTCCGCGAAGAGCTTCCGCCCCGAGGTCTGGGCGCTGAACAGGGAGCCTTCGCTCCCCACCAGCGTTCCACGGCCCAGTGTGGCGCCGAACGTGCGGGTGCCGAGGTGCTGGGTGCCCGACACCGCGCCGTCGTCGTCGGTCCCGGTGAGCTCGGTCTTGTCGTAGGCGCCCGAGATGCCGTTCCGCACGGAGTCCGTCACTGTGCACCCACCGACCAGGAGGGCGCCGACCAGGGGCTGGAGGTCGTCCTCGACGGCCGCAGCGTCCGGTGTGGAGGCCGCTCCGAACCGGGTGCTGTACGCCGCGGACGCGTCGTCGGCGAGCCGGGCCGCGACGTCGGTCAGGTAGACCGGCTCGACGAACAGGTCCTGATTGGGGAAGGAGCCGGTGTCGATCCGCAGGGCGAGCTCGACCCCGCAGGTCCCCGTGCCCGCGGAGACGGGCATGGTGTAGGCGAGGGCGGGTGGGATGGGCGCGATCTCGTCGAACCCGAACTGGAAGTGCGCGGACTCCATGGTCTCGCCGCCACCCAGGGTACCCGCCGCCCTCAGGATCACGATGTCGCCGGGCGGCCCCGAGACACTGAACCCCGACGACACGCCCAGCGGGAGCTGCTCGGGCGACGAAGGTGACGTGGCTCGCGTCCAGGGTGAGGAACCGCTGGCCGGCCGTCGTGCTGGACCCACCCCACTCGCACTCGAACTTGTACAGCAGGGTCGTCGAGGGCGGGATGTTCGCGACATCGTAGGTGATGGGGAGCGTGAAGCGGACGTCGATGGAGGACGTCCCCGCAGTCGGGCCCGGCACGGCGACCTGCCAGCTCTCGAAGAGGACGGAGCTCGGGAGCGGTGGGCTCCCCGCGGTAGGTGTGGCTCGGCACGCCGGTGAGCTCCTGGTCGAGCACGTAGGGGGTGGCGAGCGCGGTGGTGAGCAGGGCGAGCATGGGGCCTCCAGGGTCGCCGGATACTACGCAGGCCGCGCGGACGCGGGTCACACACCCCGCTCACGTCACGGGAGCGGGCCGTCGAACCAGCCGGCGAGGGCCGTCGGTGCGTCGTTGGCGCGTCGCAGACGCCTGACACGCCGTAGAACACCCCGCGCGTGCCCTTCACGCGCTTCCACCGGCCCGCCACGAAGCCGCCGCCCTCCGTCTCCGCGAAGAGCTTCCGGCCGGACGTCTGGGCGCTGAACAGGGACGCCGCGCTACCCGCGAGGGTGCCGTCGCCGAGCGTCGCGCCGAAGGTGCGGGTGCCGAGGTCCTGCGTCCCCGAGAGGTCACCGTCGTCGTCCTCCCCGTGAGCACCGTCTTGTCGTACGCGCCCGCCAGGATCTTCTGCACGACCGGGAACTGCGTGCACCCGCCGTCCGCCAGAGCGTCCACGAGGGGCTGGAGCTCCGCCGCGATGGTGTCGTCGTCGGGCGTGTCCCGGCCCCCGAAGCGGTCGGCGTAGGCTTCCTCGGCGATGCTGCGGAGATCGCTGGCAAACTCCGAGACCGGGTCGATGGGGAGCAACAGGGGCTGGTCGGCGAACGCATCCTCGCCCGACCCGCTCGCGACGACCTCGAAGATGCAGAACCCCGTGCCGGCATCGGACGGGGAGGCGCTGATGGGCGCCTGGAGGCGCACGCTCCGGAGCTGCTCCCCGCCGGCCAGGGTACCGAAGGCCCTCACGGCGAAGAAGTCGCCCCCGGCGGCGGTGACCACGACCTTGGTGAAGGTGGAGTTCACATCGAGGTCCTCGGGGTCGAAGGTGAGCGTCATCCCCGACTCCGGGACGACCTGGGCGGGGTTGACGGTGGAGCTCCCCCAGTCGCACTTCGCCCGCCAGGTGAGGCTCGCCCCAGGAGGCGGAGACAGGACGCCGAACGAGGAGTTGAGGGCGATCTCGATGTCGACGGACGTGGTGCCTGCCGGGGGCCCGCGATGCCGGACCGAACGAAGCTCTCGGACGCCGTGGTGTCCATGAAGGAGAGGTAGGAGTGAGACGGCTCGTCGGGTAGTCCCGGGCTGAGCACGAAGGGGTTGGCCAGGGCGGCAGAGACGAGGGAGATGATCATGAGGCCTCCAGGGGGTCCTCCATACTACGGAGATTGGACCGACCTGGGGTCACACCCGACTCACGCGTCGGACCCGCGGACTCAGCCGTCCAGCTCGTCGAGCAGACGCCCGAGCTGCTCGCGGGTCATGTCGAACTCGCCCTCGGTGCGCTCGCTGCCCTCCAGCCGCACCCGGCGGACCTCCGCCGACCGCGGGCCCACCTCGACCTCGTAGAACCCCTTCCCGCGCAGGTCGCCCGGCACCGTGCGGAGGATGGCACCGCCGAGCTCCGGGGCGATCTCCTGGGCCTCGACCTTCTCCGGGAGGCTGCGCAGACGGCCTTCCAGCGCACGCGCACGCTCCGCGATGTCCCAGGGCTGGTCACGCTCCACGCGCACCCGGCGGACCCGCGCGCCGATCAGGCCCGCGCGCTCCACGTCGATCTCGGCAGCGCCGCCCTCGCGCTCGACGCGCACGCGCCCCGACCCGTCCAGGCCGTCCAGCTCGCTGTCGAGATCCCGGCTCATCGGACCTCCTCCCGCGTGACCTCGCTGCCGTCGTGGGACATCCGGATCGGCTTCCCCTCCAGCAGCGTCTCGAGATGCACCGGGCGCCCCCAGAGCGCCGCGAGGTTCGCGAGGGTCACGCTCGCCCAGTCGAGCTGGATGTCGAGACCCTCGTGCTCGTGGGTGAGCAGGAGCTCGCCCCGGTTCGCGAAGTTGGCGTCGTACACGTAGATCCGTGGGGTGCCACGGCTCGCGAGCATCTGCAGGAGCTGCTTCTTCACGTCCGCGAACTCACGGCTGTCCACCACCCACTCGTCCGCCTTCTTGTCGAACTTGGTGGTGAAGAACCCCTGCTCCCGGCAGAACTCGGGGGTGAGGAAGGTGTCGAGGAAGGTGATGTCGTTGTGGGTGCGGCGCACCTCGAAGAGCTTGTCGCGCCCCAGCATGGCGCCCGTGTCCCAGGCCTTCCGCTCGCGCGGATCGGTGCAGTCGAGCCAGTCCTTGCCGAACTGACCGCGGTCCCAGCGCCGCTCGATGTGCCGGTAGAGCTCCACGCCCAGCTTGTACGGGTTGAGCTGGCCGGGCCGCTGGGCGACGGTGCCCGAGTGGTGGTCGGCGTAGTCGATGACCTCGGAGTCCGTGAGGATGTGCTTGGTCATCAGCTTGGTGTGCCAGTAGGTGGCCCACCCCTCGTTCATGATCTTCGTCTGGCCCTGCGGCGCGAAGTAGTACGCCTCGTCCCGGATGATCTGCAGGATCTGGCGCTGCCACTTCGCCAGCCGGGCGTGCTGGAGCAGGAAGCCGAGCACGTCGCGCACGGGCTCCTCGGGGTACCGGGCCGCCTTCTCCGCCTGGCTGGCCTTCTTCTCGCGCTGGGCGGCGAGGAACTCAGGCGGGTTGATGTGCCGGTCCATGTAGTGACGCTCGCTCGGGAGCCGGGCCCACGGAGCCGTCGTCCTCGGGCTCCTCGGTGGCCTTCCGGGTGCGCTGGATGTGCGGCAGGTAGGGGTCGATCAGGTTGTCGAGCGACAGGCACATGTCCACGAACTGCTCGACGGTGCTGGCCCCCTCGCGGTCGATGATGTCGCGCACCCGGGTGGCGTGGTTGGCCATCTGGTCGAGCATCTTCCGGTTGGTGGGCTTGAACCAGTGGTTGTTCTTGAAGAAGTCCACGTGGCCGAACACGTGGGCCATCACGAGCTTCTGGTCCACCACGAGGTTGCAGTCCATGAGGTAGGCATACGAGGGGTCGGTGTTGATCACCATCTCGTAGATCTTGGAGAGCCCGTACTCGTAGGACTTCTGCATCTCCAGGAACTCCATCCCGAAGCGCCAGTGCGGGTACCGCGTGGGGAACCCGCCGTACGCGGCGATCATGTTGATCTCCTCGTACGTGCACATCTCGAAGACGGTCTCGAAGAAGTCGAGGCCGTACTCCTCGCAGATCTGCTTGATCTCCAGGCGGGCGTCCTCCAGCTCCGGGGGAGCTGGCGACCCTCGCGCAGGAACCGGCTCGAGATCTTCGCCATCAGTTGCCCTTCCCGAGCAGCTCGCGGATGCTGTTCATGATGCCTTCGCGGTTGGGGACCCTGGAGAGCACGACCTGCTCGTCCTCCGGGAACGCGCCCTCGAGGTCCTTGATGAACTGGCCGCTGCCGTACTGGCTGTCGACCTGGGCGTAGCTGAACTGGTTGCTCATCGGGACCAGCTCGTCGCGCAGGAGCTTGATGCAGGTCTTGGTGTCCGACTGCGACCAGTTGTCGCCGTCCGAGAAGTGGAACGGGTAGATGTTCCAGTCCGCCGGTGGGTAGTCCTTCTGGAGGATCTCGAGGGCCAGCTTGTAGGCCGAGGAGATGAGCGTCCCGCCCGACTCCCGCGTGCGGAAGAAGGTCTCGCGGTCGACCTCCCGCGCCGAGGCGTCGTGGATGATGAAGCGGGTCTCCACGTCGTCGTAGTTGTGCTTCAGCCACGCGTCGATCCAGAAGGCCTCGCTGCGCACGATCTCCTTCTGCTCATTCCCCATGGAGCCCGAGACGTCCATCATGTAGACCACCACGGCCGCCGACCGCGGCTCGGTCTCCACCTCGAACGTGCGGTAGCGCTTGTCGTCCTTGATGGGCACGATGGGGCGTCCGGGTGGAAGCCCCCGCTCGCGATGGTCCGCTGGAGCGCCCGCCGGTACGTCCTCTTGAAGTGCCGGAGGCTCTGGGGCCCTGCTGCGCGATGCCCTTGTAGGTGGTCTTCGTGGTCTTGGTCTGGCGGTTGCCCTTGGGCTCGATGCGCGGGAGCTCGAGCTCCTCGCCGAGGATCTCGGCGAGCTCGTCCACGGTGAGCTCGACCTCGAGCATGTGCTCGCCGGACGCGTCGCCCGCGCGTGGCCCCTGGCCCGGCTGGTCGCCCTCGCCCTCGCCCCTGGCCCACGCCACCCTGGTTCTTCCCGTACCGCAGTCGCGGGATGCCGATCTGCGGCAGGGGATGGAGACGGTCTCCTTGCCCTTCCGCCCGCCCGATGAGCTCGCCGGAGCTCATGTAGCGGCGGAGGTCGCGGCGGACGCGGCCGCGCACGATGTCGCGGAAACGCCCGAGATCACGGTCGATGTTGAGCATCAGTCCTCCTCAGGTGCACGGGCGTGGGCGTCAGGCCTTCGATGCGTCACCCCGCGCGAAGATGCTGGCGACGTAGGTGAGCACGTCCGACGCGCTGATCTCGTCGTAGCCGTAGTCGTCGATCAGCCGCTGCTTCACGATGTCGATCTTGGCCTGGGTGTCCTGGTCCACCGTGGAAGACACGAGGGACGTCAGCTTGATGCTGTCCTTGCTGTCCTCGAAGAGCTTCAGCTCCAGGGCGCGGTGGAGGCGCTCGTTCATCGTGTAGTCGAACGTGCGGCCCTTCAGCGCGAGGTCGGCGATGTAGTTCATCAGCTCCGACCGGAAGTCGTCCTTGCGGGTCTCGGGGATGTCGATCTTCTCCTCGATGCTCCGCATCAGGCGCTCGTTGGGCTCCTCGTACTGGCCGGTGAACGGGTTCTTCACCTTCTCCTTCACGATGTACGCGCGGAGGTTGTCGATGTAGTTCTCGGACAGCCGCTTGAGCGCGCCCTTGTCGGCCGCGATGGCCTTCTGGACCTCGTTCTTCACGATGTCGGTGTACTCCTCCTTCACGACCGCGAGGAGCTCCCGGTAGCGCTCGCGCTGGTCGTCGGAGATCAGGCTGTGGGCCTTCAGGCCACCCTCGAGCTCGTTGAGCACCATGAAGGGGTTCAGGCACCGCAGGTCGGGGTCGCGGACGAGCGCGTTCGACAGCTTGTCCTGCACGTAGCGGGGGCTGATGCCCTCGAGGCCCTCGCGGACGGCCGCCTTGCGGAGCTCCTTGACGTGGTCCTCCGTGAAGCCGGGGATGTTCTTGCCGTCGTACAGCTTCGCCTTCTGCAGCACCGAGAGCTTGTGGTTCGTGGGCTCCTCGAGGCGCGTGAGCACCGCCCAGAGGGCCGCCATCTCCACCGTGTGCGGCGCGATGAAGGCGTTCACCTTGCCCTTCTTGAAGTCCTTCTCGTAGATGCGCGACTCCTGCGAGGGGGCCGTGCAGTACGGGACGTCGATCTTGATGGTCCGGTCGCGGAGGGCTTCCATGTACTCGTTGTTCTCGAGCCGCCGGAACTCGGGCTCGTTCGTGTGCCCGAGGATGACCTCGTCGATGTTGGTCTGCGCAAACTTCTTGGGCTTGATCTTGTGTTCCTGGCTCGCCCCGAGCAGGTCGTAGAGGAACGCCACGTCGAGCTTCAGCATCTCGACGAACTCGATCATGCCGCGGTTGGCGACGCAGAACTCGCCGTCGAAGTTGAACGCCCGCGGGTCCGAGTCGCTGCCGTACTCCGCGATCTTCCGGTAGTTGATGTCGCCGGTGAGCTCGGTGGAGTCCTGGTTCTTCTCGTCCTTCGGCTGGAACGTCCCGACGCCCACGCGGTCCTTCTCGGACAGCAGCAGACGGCGGACCCGGATGTGCTTCTGGAGCTCGAGGAAGTCGCCCGAGTAGCGGCGCATCAGCTCCTTGTAGTAGTGCCGGCAGACCGGGTTGAGCTCGCCCTTCACGGCGATCGGGTACACGAGCTTCTTGCTCTTGTTGAGCGTGTCGAGCACCGCCGGGCGCGCGGCGTCCGGGACGAGGGCCAGGGGGTCCTCGTGCATCGGGGCGGGATCTCCTCACCGTCCACCACCCACGAGTACGTGTACATGCGGCCGGCGTCCTGGCGGCTGTACCACTCGAGCCCCTTCTTGAAGAGGCGGGCGATGGTCGACTTGGCCGACCCGACGGGCCCGTGGAGCAGGATGACGCGCTTCTCGGGACCGTAGCCGAGAGCCGCGGCGCGCAGGACGCGCACGAGCTTCATGAGGTGGATGTCGATGCCGAAGACGCCGTCCTTCCCGTCGTCGAAGGGGTCGTCGAAGAACCGGTAGCGCGTGATGGTCTTCTTGTACTCCGTGTAGTCCTCCGCCCCGAAGCTCACGATCAGGTCGTAGAGGCGCTGGTACGCGTTCCGGGCGATGCCGGGGTCCTGCCGCACCAGCTCGAGGTAGTCCGCGAAGCTGCCTTCCCAGAGGAGGTTCTGGTAGTGCCCGCGGTCCTGGTGCGCTTCGATCAGGGACAGGAGCCCCGAACCGTTCGTTGCAGCGTCGCTCATCCATCTCTCTCCTTGGGCGGCTGGCGGGGGCGTTCGACCCCGCCGGGTGACCATCCGAGCCGTCCGACATCGTCGGTGGGTGGGCTGCGGATGCGAGAGCGGGAGGTCAGGTGGTCGTGGTTCGAGGGCCTGGGCCCCGTGCTTCCAGTATGGGCACGAACCCCTGGAACCTGTTGTAAAGTCCGGTCATCGCCCGATCACCGCGACGATCGCAGGCCATTTGACGACCTTCGACCTCCTCTCTCGCGATTCCGAGCACAGAGGGCACACCCGGACCGCCCGGGAGCGCCCCCGCGGGTGCGATGCGCCACCGAGGCTACCGGAGGCGTCCGAGAGACACCGGGACGTCGTCGGGACCCTCGCCATGGGCGTGCCTGGCCGCCAGGATCGCGCGTTCGATCACCTCGCGGACCTCGTCCAGGCGGGCGAACGGGATGTCGTGACCCAGGACGTCCCGCCGGAAGCGGCTGTCGAGCACCAGACGGCGCTCGTCCAGGTGGAAGGTCGTCTCCACCGGAAGGCGCTCTCCGTCCAGGGAGACGCCCTGACGGTCCACGGCGATCTCGGCGATCGACCAGCGCCACACGCCCGACCGGACGCGGAGGACGACGCCGGTGGCGGTGGCCTCGAGCCTCACGCCTCCGCGCCGCCCCAGGCGTGCTCCATCAGGAGCTCCAGGGGCACGATCTGCAGCGCGGCGGCGTGGGTCGCCTCGAGGTCGACAGGGCAGCCGACCCCGCGCTCTGCGGCCACCCGCCAGCTCGCGGCGCACACGCACCAGCAGTCGCCCGGCCGGAGGCCCGGGAAGCCGTGCTCCACCATCGGGGTCACGAGGTCGTTCCCGTGGGCCCGGAGCTCCTCCAGGAAGGCGTCCGTCACCCGCGCGCACACGGTGTGGGACCCCCGGTCGCGGGCGTCGGTGTTGCAGCATCCGTCGCGGAACCACCCGGTGAGCGGGTCGTGCGAACAGGGCTTCAGGGGCGTGCCGAGGACGTTGAGCGAGGCGAGCATGGGGCCCTCCTACACCCCCGCCCCGCTCGACGTCCACGCCCGTCAGGTCCCGGGCGTACGACCCACGACGTCGATCACGAACGTCAGCGGATCGGCGTTGCGCAGGCTGCCCAGCAGCGCGGAGAACGGCACGAGACCCCAGGCGCCGTGGGCCATCTCGAAGGTCCCGCGGGCCCGGAGGCGCTCCCCGTCGGCCTCGATGCGCATCTTCGCCGCAACGGGCGCACCCACGCCGTGGATCGCGAGCGTGCCGTGCACCACGGCTCCCCCGGCGGCCGGCTCGCACTTCGACGAGGTGAACGACACCTCCGGGAACATGTCCCCCTCGAGCTGGTGGCGACCCAGCATGTTCTTCGTGATCGCCTTCTTGTCGCCGTCGGAGGTCTCGCCGTCCAGACCCGCCCAGCCCCAGGAGGCCAGGGGGTCCACCGCCAGCGCCGTGACAGGGAAGCGGATCGACACCGCACAGGACGCCAGGTCCCCCTCCTCCCAGTCGACCGTGCCCACGAAGTCGGTGGCCGCGACCACGTGGTCGTGGCCCGCCACGAGGGCCTCGCGGTCGTAGCGCACGACCACGTACAGGCGGCTGTCGTCGGGCTCCAGCGCGTAGGGGGCGGCGAAGGCGGACAGAGCGGTGAGCAGCAGGGACATGTCATCTCCTCGGTGAACGGGCAGGGGCTCCGCCCTCCCGGTGTGACCAGGTCGGCGGGGAAGGTGTGGCGGGGACGTCAGTCCTCGGCGTCCAGGAGCTCGAAGGCGTTGTCGAGGCGGGCCTCGAGGGCCGCGCGCAGCGCGTCGTTGGCGCCGGGCTCGATCCGGATCCCGTCCGGCCCGACGACCGCACCGGCGAGGTCGATCCCATCGAGCAGGACGGCCATGTCGAAGGCGACCTGGAGGGTGGACCCCAGCTCGTCGATCGGCAGGGGCGCCGGTGGGCGGACGTCGATGTCGAAGTCGCGGGTGGACCGGAACAGCCAGGGCGTGCCGTCCGGCAGCACACCCGAGAGGGCCAGCGTGTGGCCCACGAGCTCCGCGGGCCCCGCCGGTGCGGGCTCCAGGCGCAGGCGCGCCCGGCAGTACGTGGCGCTCGGCAGCTCCACCTCGATCGGCAGGGGATCCGCGGCGTCGCGGACCAGCGGCCCGTCCACGTCCACCTCGGTCTCCGGCGGCGTGTCGCAGACCTCGGCATGCACGAGCCGCAGCCGGTCGATCGCGAGGAGCGCCGTGTCGACCGAGAGCACGCCCGCCGGCCCCTGGACCTCCACGAGCGCCGGATCGGACGTGCGGGCCCGCAGCTCCACGGACGCGTCCACCGGATTGCCGGTCTCCGTCACCCCACAGGCCGCCAGGGCCAGCAGGACGAGCGCGAGGGTGACGACCTTCATGGAGACTCCTCGGGGGCGACGGACAGTGGGAAGAGCTGCAGGTTGAGCTGGACCACCCGCGTGGGGTCCTCGCAGGCGGCGGCCACGAGCGCGATGAGCTCGCGACGGAAGGCGACGATGCGCTCCTTCACCTCGGCGAGCACGGCATCGTCCGCCGCGAAGGTGAGGGAGGAGATGTCGCGCTCCTCGCGCGCCACGAGGTCGATGGACCGGCTGGCGCGCTCCATCATCGTGCGGTGGAAGTTGGCGACGTGGAGGCTGCGGGTCTCGGGACCCGTGGTGAGCACGGCGTCGGTCTGCTGGAGCCGACCGCTCGCGTCCCGCGCCACCAGCCCGAGCTCCTGGAGCACCCCGAGGGCCTCGGCGGCCTCGGCCCGGCCGATGGGCGGCACCAGGGCGCGGGCGATCCAGGCGGGTCCTCGCGGAAGGACGGCAGCGCCACGAGCTCCCGGATGGCCGGCAGGTACCAGGTGGCGTGGTACTGGGCGTGCCGCGCGTCGAGGTGGTGGGCCTCCGGGACCGCCGGTAGGTGAGCAGACGGTCGTAGGCTGCGTTGCGCTCCGCACCCGTCGAGCTCCTCGAGAATGCGGCGAGATCGAGGAAGTAGGCGGACGCCTCTCCCACGAGGCCCACGGCGTCGGCGTAGCGGACGGCCATCTCCGCGGTGAGGGGGCGCTCCCCGTCGATCACCCGCTTCAGGTGGTTCGGGGACGCCAGCCCCGCGCGCCGGGAGAACGCCCGGTAGGAGAAGCCCCGACCCTCGGCCTTCCGCGCCTCGTAGTACGCGGCCAGGAAGGCGCGCACGTCCAGGTACTGGAAGACGTCGACGGGACAGGGGGCGCGAAGGCGGATGGGCTCGGTGGCTGGCACGTCCTCAACATGACCCACCGACCGGGGGTCGACCACCTCCGCATCGACAGAAACGTATCCCGTTGGGATACACATCCTCGCACCATATCCCTTGTCCAGGCCCTATTGGCCGCTAGAAATGAGACATCGTCTCCGAAATGTCCTCCGGATACACCACCTCACTCGGATACAGGAGCTCCCATGCGACGCCTCGTGCCCCTCCTCCTCGCCATCGGCTGTGGCCTCCCGGACAACCCGCCCGTGTCGCGGGAGATCCGCTGGATCGACGCCGAGACCGAGGATCTCGCCCGGCGGGCCTGCTACGACTGCCACTCCAACGAGACCGAGTGGAAGGGTTCTCACCGGTGGCCCGTGGTGAACAGCATCGTCCGCAGCGACGTGCGCCGGGCGCGCTGCCACATGAACTTCTCCGCCTGGGACGGTCCGAACGAGGACGCGTGGGAGGCGCCCGAGGCTCTGCTGGACGGCGAGATGCCCCTCCGGATGTACGTGCGGTCCCACGAGGAGGCGCGGCTCACGGACGCGGAGATCGTGGCGCTGGCGGAGGGTCTGGAGGCCACCTTCCGCCTCGACCCTCCGCTTCCTGGCGAGCCCTGCGACGACTGAGCTCTCGGGAGCGGAGCCCTCGCGACCGGGCCACGCGGTGAGGGTCCACCCCAGCTCAATCCGCCTCCAGGACCCCCACGCATTCTCCATCGGTCGTCCACTGGACCAGCGCCCGAGCCATGGTTCTTCGAGGACATGGCGATCGCCACCCCCCGTGCGGCGAAGGGCCCGGGATCTCCCGTACATTCGGTGCGACTGGTCGTACTCTCCACGATCCACTCGTCTGCCAGGCGCCATGCACGAACTGGGGGACTCCCGGGGGCAGTTGGTGGACGCCGGCATAGCAGATGGCTCGCTCTTCCGACTCGGCGCCGGCTCGCAGCCTGGCATCACAGCAAGCGAAGCCGTCGCGAAACCCGACGCTGGCCTCACAGGCGTGTCCGAGCTCCAGAGGGTCGACACCCTCTTCTTCACCTGATGTTGCACATCGGGTGACCAGCGCGACGGTCAGGACGGCGGCGAGTGCGCGCCGCGGTGTCACGGACACGCCTCCAGAGCGGATCCCGACGTCGTCGTTCGGCAGGTCCACCCGGGATGACGGGAATCGAGCATCCGATGATCGTAGCTCATCCTGGAGGCGAGTCACAAGCTTGAAGGCGCAGGCAGACCAGCGCGCAGCGGCCGGAGGGAGCGGAGTGAAGAGCTCCCCGCCGGGAGGCCGCCCGCCGAGGCACTCCTCCGGAACGCCGGGAAGTCCGACCCTTCCACACCCGCCAATCCGAGAAGTCCGGGATTCCCGCTGTCCGTCCACGCGCGTACGACGGCCTCCCGCCCCCCGACGACCTCCACCGAGAACCCCCGACGCCTCGACCCGGCACCAAACCCCGCCATCAGGACCCGGGCCTGAAGACCAGCAGTCACAAGCTCGAAGGCGCAGGCAGACTCGCGCGCCCTGGTGCGCGATATGCCGACCGCGCCGAGGGCCGGCAAGGCCGCTCCAGCGGCCGCGCAGCGACCGGAGGGAGCGGAGTGATCAGCTCCCCGCCGGGAGGCCGTCCGCCCACGCACCCTTCCGGAACGCCGCGAAGTCCGACCCTTCCACACCCGCCAATCCGAGAAGTCCGGGATTCCCGCTGTCCGTCCACGCGCGTACGACGGCCTCCCGCCCCCCGACGACCTCCACCGAGAACCCCCGACGCCTCGACCCGGCACCAAACCCCGCCATCAGGACCCGGGCCTGAAGACCAGCAGTCACAAGCTCGAAGGCGCAGGCAGACTCGCGCGCCCTGGTGCGCGATATGCCGACCGCGCCGAGGGCCGGCAAGGCCGCTCCAGCGGCCGCGCAGCGACCGGAGGGAGCGGAGTGATCAGCTCCCCGCCGGGAGGCCGTCCGCCCACGCACCCTTCCGGAAGGCCGAGAAGCCCGACCCTTCCACACCCGCTCATCCGAGAATCCCGATCAGCCGGCCGCGCGCGCCAGATCGCGCACCACCTCCGAGTACGTCACGGACGGCACGTCCTCCCAGCGCGGGACGTCCACGAGCTCCACCTCGCGGATGCGCTGGTCCTCGGCGTCGTCGCCACTGGCGGGGAATCCGGGCTCCAGGTGCAGGCGCACCTCCCCCTCCCCCGCCGGACGCACGAACGTCGCGATCCACGAGTCGTGCCAGGGCGACCAGGCCCCCCGCGCCAGCCCACGCACCGCGCCGTAGGGCAGCGTCGTCCCGATCAGCCCGGCCAGCACGCCGTCTCCGGGGGTGTACGTCGCGCGGCCGAGCTGGTCGAAGGGCTGCAGGACCGCGTAGTCCGCGAAGAGCGTCGACCACGCAGAGAGGTCGTCGAGATCGAGCGGATGGGCCACCGTGACCCGACAGGTGGCCGGCAGCTCGAGGGTCTCGTCGTCCACGTCCGCGAGCGTGCCGTCCTCCGCGACCCGGAAGGCCGGTCCGCCCACCACCCGCCACACCAGGCGACGCGCGAGGTGCACGACCAACAAGTGGCCCACCATGTGCTCCAGGAACACGTCCGCCGCGATCTCCCGCCCGGTGACCATCGTGCGCTCGAGCCGCGCGAGCAGCACCGAGGCCACCGACGCCGCGTCCTTCTTCAGCCCGGTCAGACGGGCCTTCGCGGCCTTCGCCAGGGCCGGGTCGTCGCCCTTCCCCGGCTTGGGCAGCGACTTCAGCACCTTGCCGTCCTCCCCGTACAGCACGGGCTTCAGGTGCTCGTCGAAGCGCACCGCGAACGTCCGCCCACCGAAGTCCAGGCTCACCGCCCCTCCCCGCTGGTCGTCGTCGAGCCCGAGCCGCGGGACCAGCCGGTCCTGGAGCGCGTCCACCGTCAGCCCCCGGATGTCGGCGAGCAGCGCGATGCGGTCGGCCGCGGCCGCCTTGAACGCGGGGTACTTCGAGCGCTCGGCGAGCAGGTCGATCTGCACGAGGGCCGTCTCGCTGCCTGCGACGAGCAGCGCGTCCAGCGCGAGCTGCGCCCGGGCGCTCGCCTTGTTGCCCGGCCAGTCCCGCGCGAGGGCCGCCAGCTGCCGGATCTCCGCGTCCCCGCCGAGGAAGCCCACCGCCATCATCGCCCACGACTGCTTGGGGTCCGCCCCCGCCGCCATCCACGCCTCGAACAGCGCCCACGCGAAGGCCGCCCGCGTCGCAGGGTCCAGAATGGCACGGGCCTCCACCACGGCCGGATGCACCGCGTCCGGCGTGGACACCGCGAGCCGCTCGAGCAGGGCGTGCACGGCGTCCGCGTCGAGAGCGACCCCGTCGCGCGACGGCGTCGGCAGCGACGCGGGATCCGCGAACCCGGGGAGCTTCGGACGCTTCGCCTTCGGCGCCAGGAGCCAGTCGTCGTCGAGCAGACCGCGGACGGTGTCCGCCACCCCGATCGCCGCCGCGTCCACCAGGATCGCGTCGCGGTGCCCGATGCCGGCGAGGTAGCGCAGCACCTGCCCCGAGGCGTCGGCGAGCTTGCGGTCGCCCTCCAGCCCGTCGAGCGCCCCTGCCCACGCGTGGCGCGGATGGCGCGTGATCCACGCCCGGCACGGCACGCGCTGGGCCTTGCCCGCGAATCCGAGGGCCAGCGGCGCGAACAGGACCGTGGAGCCGAACGGCAGGGCGAAGGGCACGTAGCTGGAGAGGTCGAGGTCGAGCAGCGCCCGCAGGAACGGGATCACCCGGGTGCCCCAGCGGACGAGCGCGGCCCCCAGACCCCAGCGGTGGTGGCCCTGCGGATCCACGCCGAGCGCCAGCAGCCGGTCCAGGAAGCGCTCGGGCAAATGGGCGAGGTCGCCCGCGGCAGTCGGCAGCGCCCAGCGCTCGCGATGCGCCATCCACGCGTCCTGTCCGGCCGTGTCGAGAGAGCCGAGGGCCACACCGTCCCACGTCGGTGCCTGGGCTTCGTAGCCGTCCGCGGCCTCCCGCCAGTCCACCCCGTCCGGCACGGCGATCCGCGTGGGGACGACCTCGGCGCGGACCACCGGCGGCGGCAGGTAGGCCGAAGGGGTCCCATCGAGCACGGGCTCCGGGCTTTGCCCAAGCGTCAGGGGCACGGCACCCCGGACGGCCTCCACGAGGTCCGGCGCGTTCGCCGCGAGCCAGACGTCCACCGCCTCGCCCCGGACCTGCCGGGCCAGCGCGACGGCCTCGAGCCCCCACCGCCGTCCGAGCGCGTGCTCCCCCACCATCGGCGGCAGCGCGCGGTCGTCGTCGAAGTGGGCGAGCAGGAACAGCCAGCAGCCGTTGTAGACCTCGCTGTCCTCGAAGGGGTAGGAGACCTTCATCGCCGCGATGGCCTCCACGGCCTCCCCGCGGGCCTGATCGAGCACGCCCGCCAGGTACACACCACCCGCGAAGAACTCGTGCCGCACGCGGTCGTTGACCGCCCGGAAGCGCGCCAGCCCGGCGAGATCGGTGGACGCGAGGCCCCCCGCGTTGAGCTCGTCGTTGCCGAAGCCCCGGCCCACGCAGGCCTTCAGAGCGATGTCGTGGAGCCGCCGGGCCAGAGGGTCCTCGCTGCGCCCCACCGGCAGGAGGAAGCTCGCGGCCCAGGCGATGTGCGCCGGCGTACGGCCCACGTACGACTTCTGCCGCGCCCGGCCCACGGCCTCCTCGTAGCCCGCCTCCACCGCCTCCCGGGCGGCCGTGTACACGTCGGCCTCGGCGATGGCGAGCAGCTCCCGCAGCCGCTCGAAGTACGCCATGCGCTGGTAGGGCAGCTCGTCGCGGATGCCGAGGAGCGCGCGCCGGCAGGCCTCGGGGAGCCCCAGGCTCGCGACCAGGAAATCCGCAGCCCTCGCATAGGTGAGGTCGCCGAGGTTCCCGGCCACCAACGCGCCGCTGTAGCGCTCCAGGAGCCGCTCCAGGAGCAGGACGTCCTCGTCCTCGGAGCCGACCCGGGCGTCCACCGCGAAGATCCGCTCGCCGAGCGCCCGCTCGCGACCGTCGTCGGAGATCCGCAGCGACCACAGCGTCGACCGGGCCGTGTCGTCCTTGGCCCGCTCGTGCGCGAGCCGGACGGTGTCGCAGGCCCAGAGGGCCTCCCGCAGCGCAGCCCACGCGGTGTCCAGGTCCGGGAGCGGGCGGACGGGTGTTCGCACACCGTCCCGGCGGGGCCGGATCAGCCGCCGGAGCGCGGGCGTGAAGAACACCCCGTCCAGCAGCTCGCAGGCCGCCGGCTCCGGGACCTCCGGGAGGGTCGCGGTGCTCGCGGGAGGAGCGGCCCACCAGGCGGGCCCCTCGACCACCACGGGCTCGGGCTCCACCGGACGCCCCTTCTGGTCGCAGGGCTGGCCCTTCTTGTCCAGGAAGGTCCGCACGCCGCGGGTGTGGTCGTTCACCGCGGTCCACACGCGGCGACCGGCCGAGTACACCGCGAAGTACTCGGTGGTGGCGGCCGTGGACCGGTGGAACCGCTCGATCCCCACGATGCTCCCGTTGTCGAAGGTGCCCTCGCGGGAGATCTCTCCATTCGGGTGGAAGCGCTGGAAGGTGCCGTGGGGCCTGCCGTCGACGTGCTCGGTCCGGCAGCAGAGGGTGCCGTCCATGCGCCACCATCGGACGATTCCCTGAAAACGCCCCTGGGAGTCGCGCTCCCCGAGCTCCCATTCGTTCCCGTTCACCCAGGCGCCCTCGGGCACCCCTGCCGGCCGCTCCTCCGCCATCCGAACCTCCGCCGGCGGAGGATACACGCGCCGCTCAGTGAGAGCTCTTCGCCTCACCCCAGAGCGCCCGCACCGTGGCGTCGCGGCGGCAGCCGGTGCGGTAACGCAGGTAGTGACCCGGGTTCTTCTTGTAGTAGTCCTGGTGGTAGTCCTCCGCGAGCCAGAACGGCGCGGCGTCGCGGACCGGCGTCACCACGGTCTTGCCGAGGGTCTCCTGGGCGAGCTTCTTCTCGGCCAGCGCGGTCTTCCGCTCCGCATCGTCCTTCACGAACACCGCGGTGGTGTACTGCTCGCCGCGATCGCAGAACTGCCCGTCGGTCTGGGTGGGGTCCACGTGGCGGAAGAAGTAGTGCACGAGCTCCTGGTACGAGACCTTCGACGGGTCGTAGACCACCCGCACCCCCTCGAGGTGGTGGGTCATGTGCGCACCCACCATCTCGTAGGTCGGACCCTCGATCTTCCCGCCGGTGTACCCCGACTCCGCCTCGATCACCCCCGGGAGCTTCTCGAAGTCGCTCTCCATGCACCAGAAGCAGCCGCCCGCGAAGATCGCCTCGGCCTGGCCGGCCTTCACGGGCGCCGCGAGCTGGGTGGACCCGCCGGCGTTGGCGCAGGCGCTGACGAACAGGGCAGACAGGAGCAGGGTACGCATGGTCTCTCCGGGTGGCTTGTGTCCGTTCCTATGCCGCTCCGTGGACCCCGGTTACCGCCGCGAGGCGTCACACGACATCACACCTGGCGCTCCGGCCGCCGCACCCGCGTGAACGAGGGGGTGGAGGACCGACGCCCGAGCCCACGCCCTGCATGGAGGAGGACAGCTGGCCCGACGCGGATGGTGACGGCTGGGGAGACGCCACGGCCGCCGCGGTCCGGGGCTGCAGCCCGCCCGCGGGACACGTCGCGAACGCGGAGGACTGCGACGACGGGGCCGCCGCTGTAGGCCCCGACGCCCCCGAGGCGCGCAACGGGACCGACGACGACTGCGACGGGGACGTCGACGAGGGACTGCTCCTGCCGTTCCACCCCGATGCGGACGGCGACGGCTCTTCACGGGGAGCGCCCTGGACCTCCGGAACACCGACGTCTCCGGCAACACGGGCGTGGCGACGACTTTGATCACTCCGGCCGCCGAAGGCGCCCTGACGGGGCTACAGAGCTTCGACCGCCTCCACGAGGCCCACCTCGGCCGCGTGGATCGCCCGCACGCGCTCGGCGAGGTCGTCGAGGATCGCCCGCCGCTCGGAGGCCTCCGGGGTGAACCGCTCGGCGAGGGCCGTGCGCTCGGCCCGGATGGAGCGCGCCTCCGCGGGCGCACCGGGGTCACCGGATCGGGTGACCTCGTCGAGGCGCTCGGTGAGCTCGAGGCCCTCCGCGAGGACCTCGCCTCCTGCCGCGATCACCGCGTCCACGAAGGCCTCGAAGCGCTCTCCGCTCGCGTCGGCCACCGCAGCGACCTCGGGGTGCCCGGCGTCGCGCAGCACCTCGGCGAAAAGCGGACGGCCGCCCGCGGGTGCCGTCAGCTCCACCGTCGTGCACTCCCAGAGCCGCCAGAGCGCGCGGAACAGGTGGGGGCCCGTGGCGAAGACGCGCTCCCAGCCGGCCTTCGTGCGCGCGTCCGCCATGTCCTCCGCCGCGCGCTGGAGCCCGGCGAGCCCGAAGCTCCGGGCGAACTGCGGGTACGGCGCCTCGCGCTGGTTGCGGGCGTAGAAGAGAAGCGCGTCCCGGGTGGCGGCAGCGGGGTCCACCGTGGCCTGGCCCCCGAAGGTCCACATCGCGTGCTTCGCCTTCTTCACGCCCGCCCGCGCCTCCCGCAGGGTGGCGTCGTCGAGGTGCCACAGACCGCCGTCCTGGATCACCCAGGCCTCACCGTCCCGCCCGACCACGTCGACGTTCCGGGCCCACTGCCCGCGCCAGACGGGGTCCATGCCGAGCCACGGCAGGCGCGCCTGGTCCACGGCGATGTGCGCCACCCGACCGGAATCGACGACCTCCGCGAGGGCCTTCGCCGCGCGGTCGGCGCTGCCGGTCTGCGCGAGCTCGTGGGGGATGCCGCCGTGCTCGAGGGCCCGCCCGACGACCACGCTCGCCACCGAGAACGAGCGCAGGGTCCAGGTGAGCATCGGGGGCACGCCCTTGTAGACGAACACGAACCCCATGAAGCCGGGCCCCCCGGAGAGCCCGTACAGACGGGCCTCCGTGAAGGGTCGGCCCGTGGCGGGGTCGAGCACGCCGGAGGCCTGCAGCGCGCTCGCGAGGGGCCCGAGGTCGGTGAGCACCCGGGCGTCCCTCGGGTGGGACGTGGGGGCGGTGCCCGCGAGCGGGCTGGCGCGCAGGGGGGCGAGGCGGGCGGCGGCGTAGCGCTCGCCGGTCTCGGCCATGCGGGCGCGGATCTTCTTCTTGAACGTGGACTGACGGGTCATCTGCGGCTCCGGGTCGGGGTCCCTCGGGTCCGCCTCCCCCGTGGACCCCGCCACGAGGGCGCAGGTCGACATCCCATCGGAGGAGTCGGGGCTCCCCTTCCCTCCGTGGAGGACACCCGAGGCGGGGGCGTCGCAGGAGGTGGGCGTCGGTGGCTCGCCGGCTCCCGGTATCACGCCCCGCGAGGGACGGAGGGATCAGAATCGGCGACGATCTCGCGGGCCATCGCCGCATACCGCCCCGCGAGCAACGAGAACACCCGCCGGGTACGCGGGCCGCCACCAGCCGGCGGCACCTCCAGCTCGGCGGCGGCCCGCGCAGCCTGCCCACGTCTCCACCGATCCAGCGCGGGGCCCGAGGGCGAGGACGCGTCGAGCCCCTCCGCCACGCAGACCTCCAGCGGCACGTTCACGAAGCCGAGACGCAGGTCCTCGTCCCAGTCCCGGAGCACGTGGACCCGGGTGGCTGCGATCGCCAGGGCGGCGAGCTCGGTGGGGACAGCGCCCCGCTCACCCATGCACGTCCACAGCGCGCTCGCGTAGGCGGAACCGATGCGGGCCTGTTGCGCCACCAGCCGCGCACCCGGAACGGCGCTGCGCGGGCGGACCGCGTCGTCCTCGAGAGCAGCCCACATCAGGTCGAAGGCCACCTGGAGGGCTGGCCGACGTCGCAGGGCGGACCCCAGGGCCGACCGCACCACGCCGGGAGCCTGGCACCGTCGGGCCTCGACCTCCGCCACGAGCAGGGGAAGCGACCGCTCCGGGGACCGATCCGGGGTGTCCACCACGTCGTCCCACACGCGCAGATAGGCGTACAGCCCCGCGAAGGCGAGCCAGCCGCCCGGACCGGCGAGGCTGAGAAGGGCCGCCTGGGCGGGCGCGCGGCGCGCGAAGACGCCCACCGCCCACGCGTCGGCGAGGACGTCCATCCTCAGCAGCCGCAGGAGACCGTCTCGCACCCCGCGCCGCACATCCTGCAGAAGCCGTTGCACAGCATGTCGCCACACATCTGCGTGCACGGATCGCCGCAGCAGCCGCAATCACCCTCGGCAGGGGCGGCTGCGCCCGTCGGACCGGCCTGAGCGACCGCATCGAGCACCGGGTCGTCCGGGAGGCACACCGGAGGCTCTTCGGGGAGATCCTGGGCCCAGGCGCTCCACGGTGCGACCCACAGCGCCAGGAGACGACCCGCGAGCTGCATCTTCCAGCGGAGGTCCGTCCACGCGCCCCGGGAGCGGGAGGCGAGTCGCTCCACCAGCACAGACCCCGAGCTCGCGAGCACCTGCGAGAACGGCCGCCTCCACGTCTGGAGGTCGCGCGTTCGCGCGTGGGCCCACCGCGCGGGCGAGAGGGCCTCCAGCGCATCGATCTGCGAGCGGAGGCCCCGGACGAAGGCCCCGTGCACGAGGTCTCCGGTGACGGGGTCGGGCAGGAGGAGGACCAGCGGCTCGAGCCGATCCACGGCTGCTCTCGCCTCCGCCACCGCGTACCCACGGGCGCCCCCGTCGTCGTCCCAGCACCCGGGAGGGGCCCGACGGAGCGCGTTGTACCGACCCGACCGGAGATCTGCAGGGAGATCGAGGGCGTTGTCGATCCAGAAGAGCGCCGTCCCCACGAGCTCACCGATCTTCGTGCCGAGGTCCTGGGAGCCGGGGTCCGACCCGAGCGCTCCGAACGCCAGGCCGGCGATCGTGCGCGTCGGCTCGAGCGCGACGCCGAGCGGCGTGGTCCCGCCGGCCTCGATGGCTCGTTGCCGCGCCAGGGCCTCGCGGATCGCGCCTACCGGGAAACCCACGTCCTCGAGGCTGGCCCGAGCGCGCTCGTGGCTGCCGCGGAGCGCGCGGGATGCGAGCCACGGGAGCCACGCGCCCTCGTCCTCCACGTCGTCGATGAGCTTCTCCACGCCCATCCACACGGCGAACGCGGTCGCCACGCGCGTGCGCTGGCCGGGCTCGTGCACGGGCAGGCGGGACACGACGGGAGCGAGCACACAGCTGCGGAACGAGACCGGCGCCGACCCTCCGGCGAGCGCGTCGGCCAACGCGTGGAACACCACGACGTCCGGACCGGCGAACAGGCGGAGCGCGAGGCCATACCCCTCGCCGAGCGCATGACAGCTCGTGCACTGGAGGCTCCGAAACCTGCTCCCCGACGCGCAGCCGAGGTCGCGGGGCACGAGAACTCCATCCATACCCACTTCCCTCCGACGGCCACGGACGACCCGGCCGTATCCAGCTCGACGTGCACATCCCAGCCGAGCCTCACAACCGCCTGAGGAGCCGGAAGCCCAGGTAGTCGTAGCGGTAGTCGCTGTCGTACCAGTCGCGGTCCGCCAGCCGCGCGCGGCCGGGCATGTCCCCCCAGCTGCCCCCACGCCGGACCCGCCACGCGTCGGGACCCACGGGATCGGGGTCCGGCACCCTGCATCCGGGGGTCGGAGGCCCATCGGGGATCCAGGCGTCCAGGCACCAGTCGCGTACGTTCCCCGCGAGCCCGCGCACGCCGTAGGGGCTCTCGTCGCCCGGGAAGCTCTGCACGGGCTGCACGCACGCCCGGCCCTGGTGGCTGTCCTCCAGGCAGGCCCACGAGGCGTCGAAGTGGTCGCCCCACGGGAACAGCCGCCCGTCCACGCCACGGCCGGCCTTCTCCCACTCGAGCTCGCCGGGCAGACGCCAGGTCTGCCCCGTTCGGGCCGACTCCCACCCGGCGTACGCCACGGCGGTGCGCCAGGGCACCATCAGCGCCGGGAGGTCCATCGACCACACCTCCGGCAGCGTGAACCGGCCGTCCGCATACCCGAGCAGCGGCTCCCCGGGCACCTCAGCGGAGCCCCGCCGGCGCGGCATGAGGGCCAGGGCCTCCGCCTCCCGGCCCTGCGCCACGAGGTCGTGCAGGAAGACCAGCAGCTCGTCGAACCGGACGGGCTGCCGGCGGATGACGAAGCCGTCCAGCCAGAGGCGCTTGCGCGGCAGGGAGCCCGTGGCCGCGGGGTCTCCGCCGGCGATGAACCAGCCGGCGGGCACCACGCAGTCGGCCTCCGTGACGTCCACGGCCGGCGGGAGCACGATGGGCACGGGCTCACCGCCCTCCGGCGGCACGCCGTCCCAGTGCTCGCCGCGCCCGATCTGCACCGGATAGCGCACGGTCGCACGGCCGGGCGCGCGCAGCTCGCACACCCACCGGCCCATCGGGAGCGGCAGCTCGTCCAGCGGCGTCTCCCCGAGCACCCGCTCGAGCTCGGGCACCAGCCGCCTGCCGCGCAGGGCGCAGCGGTACAGGCGGACCTCCGCACCCGGAGGGTCCGTGTGGAGGGTCAGGGCTCCGAGGCCCCGGACGTAGGCCGCGGTGCGCTCGCGCTCGGGATGACCCGCCGGGAGGGCGTCCGCGTGCTCCCGCAGCCGGGCCTCCGCCCGGGCGGCGCGCTGCCGATCACCGGACCGCTCGGCGGAGGTGTGCTCCTCACGATGGAGGCCCACGAGCTGCTCGTGGATGGCGGGCAGATCGGGGGCGTAGGTGAGGGCCGCACCGAGGGTGAGCTCCACCCGGACGCCCACGAGCTCGGCCTCCCGGTCCAGACGGTCCGCTTCGTCCTGCAGCTCCCAGCCCGACGCCTTCTGCGCCGCCTCCGCCCAGGTGGGTACTCTCTCGAGCCAGGAGGACGCCTCGTCCCGCAGACGGCTCGCCCGCTCGCGGAGCCGGGCCACCTCCGGTCGGGCCGCGACCGCCTCGCGCACCAGCTCCAGGGCCCGTCCTTCCCTCGCCGCTCCCTCCAGCCAGCGCCGCGCCTCCGTCGCGACCTCGGCGCCGTTGGCAGGCCGATCGTCCTGGCGGGCCGACATGGCCCGCCCCACGAGGGCGACGAGCTCCTCCGGCAGGGGCAGCGACCGCCCGAGCCGCGCCAGCCGCGCTGCGGGCGCCTCCGGTGGCCCCGCGAGGATCTGGGTGAGCACGGCCACGTGCCGGCGGCCCTCCCAGGGCGGCGACCCCGTGAGGATCTCGTACAGCAGGGCCCCGAGCGCCCAGACGTCGGTGCGCGGATCCAGCCGGTCGATCTCCCCGCGGACCTGCTCGGGCGCCATGTACATCGCCGTCCCCGCCACCGAGCCCATCCGCGTGCGGAAGGAGTCCGTGGACGTCCGCGTCGTCCAGACCGCCTCCTCGCCTGTCTCCTCCTCGGGCTCCCCGAGCACCTTGGCGATCCCCCAGTCGAGCACGAGGATCTCGCCGTAGGCGCCCACCATGATGTTCTCGGGCTTGAGGTCGCGGTGCACGACCCCGCGGCTGTGGGCGTAGCCCGTGGCCTCGCACACGGTGGCGAAGGCCTCCACGAGCCGGTGCAGGGTCCACCCGCTGCGGCCGGCCTGCCAGCGATCGACGCTCGCGTCGTGCACCTCGCGCACGACCTCTCCGAGACCCCGGCCCGCGATGGCCTTCATGGCGAACCACACGCGGCCCCGGGGGTCGCGGCCCACGTCGTGGACCGGCACCATGCCGGGGTGCTGGAGCTGGGCGGCGATCTGCGCCTCGCCGAGGAACCGCGCCACCACGGCCCGGTTCGCGGCGAGGTCCGGGCGCAGGAACTTCATCGCGACGACGCGGCCCAGTCGCCGATCGCGCATCCGGCGCACCTCGCCCATGCCGCCGATGCCGATGAGGCCGAGGTCCTCGTAGCGGTCGAGAGGCGCCATCTCGGGGAGCTCGAGCGTGTCGACGGCGGGGGCGGTCTCCGCGGGCATCGAGAGCTCGATCGGGTCGAGCTCCGAGCGCGGCAGGGTGGTCTCCTCGTCGTCCTCCCAGCGGCCCGGAGCCACCGTGGGACGGTCTTCGGTGAGGGCCAGGAGGAGGTCCTCCACGGCGCGCTGTCCGTCTTCGGTGAGCCCGAGCTCGGTGGCGAGCCAGGCCGTCTTCCCCTTCAGGTCCACGGGTCCCCCGGGCCCATCCTACTGCTGGGGGGCACCGATGCAGCCCGCGGCGTCCGAGGAGAGCCAGGCCGCCAGCTCGGCGTCGTAGGCCGGGACGCCCGCCTCCACGATGCCGATGTCGCTCACCCCGTGGTGCACGCCCTCCGGGAACCACGTGCGGGTCGGCCCGCCCGCGGCCTCGGCCAGGGTGCGCACGTCCGTCCACGGGAAGAACGTGTCCGCCGTGCCGCCCATGGCCAGCAGGGGCCCCGTGTAGCCCTCGATCTTCCGGATGTTCTCGTAGGCCCCCTCGGAGAGGAAGGTCTCCGGCAGGTTCACCGTGGAGTTGCTCCGGGCCACCAGACGCACGCTCGTGAACGGGGCCTCCAGCGCGAGCCCGCAGGGCGGGTCGGCCAGGGCGGCCTCCACGGCGGGGATCCCGCCCAGGGAGTAGCCGTAGATCACGACGCGGTCGGGGTCCGGGGCCAGCGTGCCTGCGAGGGCCCGGACCTGCCGGGCGTCCGCGAGGAACTGCTCGGGGGTGGGGACGGAGGCGGGCTCGGACTTCCCGTAGCCCCGGTAGTCCCAGACCAGCACGTTGAAGCCGAGCTCGTGGAGCACCCGCAGGCGCGGGCGGTAGTGCTCGATGCCCGCGTAGTTGCCGTGGTTGTAGAGGACCGTGGTGCTGGAGCGCTCGGGCCGCTCGCCGTGGCTCGGGATCCAGTAGGCGTCGAGGGTGGCGAGCCCGTCGTCGGTCTCGATGGGGATCCGCTCCACCACGGCGGGCGCGCGGATCGTCTGCCCCTCGCCGAGCTGCCCGGGGAACCAGGGGTGCTCGGCGTCCCACGCGTACGGCTCGTCACACGCGGCACAGATGCTGTCCCAGTCCGAGCCGTCGCAGGTGGCCTCGGAGACGGTCGAGCAGTGCACGGGGTTGAACAGGAAGCTGTCGAGGGTCGCGCAGCCGACGAGGAACAGGATCATCTCGCGCTCCCGAAGCCGTAGGCGAAGCCGAGCTGCACGCCGAACGCGCCGGGCTTGCCGGGGACGAAGTGGATCGAGGCGACGTCGGGCGCCCGGTTCACGGCGTACCAGGAGAGCTCGGCCTGGAGCCGGAGCCCGCCCGCCTCACCCGGGTCGAGGGACCCGCCGAAGGACGGTGTGAGCAGGAGCCCGGGTGCCGTGAGGTCGGTGGTCTGCGACAGGCCGAGCCAGAGCACGTCGCCGTGGGACGCCCAGCTCGCGAGCACGGCGAGCTCGTCCGCCGCCCAGACGGCCTTCGACGCCTCGGGGTCCTTCGCCGGCCCGAGGGCGTTGTTCGCGAAGAAGAGACGGTCGCGGATCGTGATGGCGGGCACGGCCCCGCGCTGCTCGGTCGCCATCCAGCCCACGTCGCCGTGCAGCGCCACCACGCCGAACGGCAGCCCCGTGAGGTTCAGGCCGTACCCGAGGTCGAGCGGGCGCCCGGAGACGCGGGTGAGACCGCTCCGCCCGGCCACCACGGCATTCGGGAGGGGGATCGGGGCCCCGAAGAGCTCCAGCATGGGCCCGCCGAGCACGAGACCCACCTCGTGCTGGCCGGGCTCCAGCGGCCGGGCCCCCGAGAGGGTGCCGCAGGCCACCAGCGACAACGGGAGCAGGCTCCGCCAGGCCATCGACCCTCCGCGCACACAGGCCGTCCGTCGTACCATGCGAGCCATGGACACCGCTACCCGCCTCCGCACGGGCTTTCCGCTGCCCGACCGCCAGGACGCCCCGTGGGGCACGCTCCTCTCTACACTCGGCACCCCGAGGGCCCGGCAGGTCGGGCTCCCCGGCGAGGTGGAGCTGCTGGGTCTGCAGCTCCGGAGCACCACCGTGGTGGGCGGCGGACGGGATGTGGTGCGGACGGTGACCTGGACGGTGGACGTCGTGCCGGACCGCGACGCGCTCGAAGCAGACCTCGGGCCCGCGCGGGTGCAGGCGATCCCCAACCGAGGCCGTCCCCACGAGGTGGCCGGGGTGTGGACCTGGACGCTCGGGGAGGGCGTGGAGCTCGCGGTGTCGGTGTACGCCGCCCCCCGGGAGGGTGCCGGCGCGGGGGTCTACCTCTCGGCCTCCGAGGAGCGACTCGCGGGTCCGTGGCTCGGAGAGCTCGACGCGCCGGCCCCCTGGCGCACAACAGGCACGGTGGAGCCGCTGGGCGTGACGGGTCTCGAGCCCTGCGCGCTCGGGGACCCGGAGGTCGCGCTCCGACGACCCGGGCTGGTGCGCCCGGCTTCCTGGGCGCCCGAAGGGCTCTGGCGCTCGGCGGGCTGGTGGGGTCTCGCAGACGGACGGGTGACCTGCGCATTCCGGGTCGGCGCGGCCGTCCACCTCCAGCACCATCGGGCCCTGCCCGCGCGTGGGCCGGGAGGGGCGTCCCTCGACGTGGCGGGCACGGTCGTGCTGGTGTCGGCCGATCCGCACGGCCTGGACGGGCTCGTCGGCCGGCTGGCCCGCGAGCCGGGCGTCACGGTCGAGACCCACGAGACCCACGACTGCTGACCTGGTGGGCGCTCGTGCGCGAGTCTGCCTGCGCCTTCGAGCTTGTACGGGGTGCTTGCCGGGTCGGTCAGGTCGGGGTGGAGGCGGAGGTCGTCGACGGGTGGAAGGCCGTGGTACGCGCGTGGACGGACAGCGGACTGCTCGGGATTCTCGGCTTGGCGGGTGTGGAAGGGTCGGACTTCCCGGCCTTCCGGAAGGGTGCGTGGGCGAACGGCCTCCCGGCGGGGAGCTGATCACTCCGCTCCCTCCGGTCGCTGCGCGGCCGCTGTAGCGGCCTTGCCGGCCCTCGGCGCGGTCGGCATATCGCGCACGAGGGGTCACGGAGGGTCGGCGTGGGCGGATGGGCCCTCGCGCGCGAGTCTGCCTGCGCCTTCGAGCTTGTGACTGCTGGGCTCCAGGCCCGGGTCCTGATGACGGGGTTTCTTGCCGGGTCGGTCAGGTGGGGGTCGAGGCGGAGGTCGTCGACGGGTGGAAGGCCGCGTACGCGCGTGGACGGACAGCGGATTGCTCGGGATTCTCGGATTGCCGGGTGTGGAAGGGTCGGACTTCCCGGTGTTCCGGAAGCCGTGACTGTACGGACGGCCTCCCGGCGGGGAGCTCTTTACTCCGCTCCCTCCGGTCGCTGCGCGGCCGCTTTGGCGGCCTTGCCGGCCCTCGGCGCGGGCGGCATATCGCGCACGAGGGGTCACGGAGGGTCGGCGTGGGCGGATGGGCCCTCGCGCGCGAGTCTGCCTGCGCCTTCGAGCTTGTGACTGCTGGGCTCCAGGCCCGGGTCCTGATGACGGGGTTTCTTGCCGGGTCGGTCAGGTGGGGGTCGAGGCGGAGGTCGTCGACGGGTGGAAGGCCGCGTACGCGCGTGGACGGACAGCGGATTGCTCGGGATTCTCGGATTGCCGGGTGTGGAAGGGTCGGACTTCCCGGTGTTCCGGAAGCCGTGTACGGACGGCCTCCCGGCGGGGAGCTCTTCACTCCGCTCCCTCCGGTCGCTGCGCGGCCGCTTTGGCGGCCTTGCCGGCCCTCGGCGCGGGCGGCCTCGACAGGCGAAGGGTTTCGCGAAGCGAAATCGTCGTCCTGTCGAGTGACCCCGGTCGCGCACGAGGGGTCACGGAGGGTCGGCGTGGGCGGATGGGCCCTCGCGCGCGAGTCTGCCTGCGCCTTCGAGCTTGTGACTGCTGGGCTGCACGCCCGGGTGCTGACGACGTGATTTCGTGCCGGGTCGAGGCGTTGGGGTTCTCGGGGGAGGTCATCGACAGGTGGAAGGCCGTCGCACGCGCGTGGGACGGACTATGGGGATCCCGGACGACGCGGGCCGCCGGTGTGCGCCCACCCCGCCCCGGCACTCCGCCCACGGCGTCATCCCCGCCCCGCCGTGCGAAACGCTCGGGCGCCCAGAGGGCGCAGCCACGACGCGGCCTCGGTCGTGCGCCGTGCCCTGCTCCTCCTCGTCGACCCGCCCCAGGTTGCGCACGGCCGATGGCACGCCAGAGACCGGACCGAGCTCCGCTCGGCCGGGCTCAGCGTAGCGGCGGGGCGGGGGGAGGCGGAGGGGGGCCCCAAAGGCCCCCCTGAGCTGATCTCCCGGGCAGGTTTCGCCCCAGACGGGCGGAACCGTCCGGCCGTCCCTGTGGAAGCGCCCCAGTCCGGGTCTACCCTCCGACGTACCCCAAGCACTCCAACCCCTGTCGCACCACCGCTCCGGCGGTCTACCGGCCCCGGCACTCCCACGGCGTCATCCCCGCCCCGCCGTGCGAAACGCTCGGGCGCCCAGAGGGCGCAGCCACGACGCGGCCTCGGTCGTGCGCCGTGCCCTGCTCCTCCTCCTCGACCCGCCCCAGGTTGCGCACGGCCGATGGCACGCCAGAGGCCGGACCGAGCTCCGCTCGGCCGGGCTCAGCGTAGCGCCGGGGCGGGGGGAGGCGGAGGGGGGCCGTCACAGGCCCCCCTGAGCTGAGCTCCCGGGCAGGTTCCGCCCCAGACGGGCGGAACCGTCCGGTCGTCCGTGAAGCAGCGCCCCAGTCCGGGTCTACCCTCCGCCGTGCCCCCAGCACTCCAACCCCTGTCGCACCGCCGCTCCGGCCGTCTACCCCGCCCCGGCACTCCGCCCACGGCGTCATCCCCGCCCCGACGTGCGAAACGCTCGGGCGCCCATAGGGCGCAGCCACGACGCGGCCTCGGTCGTGCGCCGTGCCCTGCTCCTCCTCCTCGACCCGCCCCAGGTTGCGCACGGCCGATGGCACGCCAGAGGCCGGACCGAGCTCCGCTCGGCCGGGCTCAGCGTAGCGCCGGGGCGGGGGGAGGCGGAGGGGGGCCCCAAAGGCCCCCCTGAGCTGAGCTCCCGGGCAGGTTTCGCCCAGCCCCTGACTACCGAGTTTCCCGGGCGAGCCGGCTCGCCCGTTTGCCTCGGCGCGGGGCGGAACCGTCCGGTCGTCCGTGTGGAAGCGCCCCAGTCCGGGTCTACCCTCCGACGTACCCCCAGCACTCCAATCCCTGTCGCACCGCCGCTCCCGCCGTCTACCCCGCCCCGGCAGCCCGGTCGTCCGTGAAGGAGCGTCCCAGTCCGGGTCTACCCTCCGCCGTGCCACCAGCACTCCAGCCCCTGTCGCACCTCCGCAGGCGCCGCTGAGACCGGATCACGGCGCGCGCCACGCACCCGTGGCGGCGCACGATCGTGATCGCGATCGCCGAATACGATCCGGAACACGGTTCAACGCCGTGAAATCACTGTTCGGGTTCGTGATCGCCCCCTTCTCTCACATCGGACTGACAGAAATTAGCTCTTGACGAAGGAAGAGTAACCCTCACCTGATACAGTAGGGCTCCCCGCCGGACCCCCGGCACCTCCCCCGCCCGCCCCAACCCTCCCACCCCCGAGCCGCCCATGCGCACCGCCCTCCTCCTCGCCGCCCTCGCGGTGGCGCCCGCCTGTGGCACGTCCAATGCCCAGGTCCCCACCACCGACCGCGACTCCGCCGTCCAGCTCGTGCTCGACGACCTGGAGCAGCTCGCCGCGCAGCCCGACGCCACCCACTGGCGCCGCGCCTACCGGCACTTCGACCGGCACCTGGAGCCCCACCTCCCGGCGTCCGAGCGCCTGAAGATGGAGGTGGCCTTCGGCAACCTCCGCCACGACCTGAAGATCGCCCCACCGGACGAGCTCCGGGCCGCGATCGTGGCCATCCAGGCCACCCTGCAGCCCCAGGACTGACCCTGGAGCTCCTGTTCGCCCACGGAGCCGGTCTGCCCTCGAGCCATCCCTGGATGGTCGCGTGGGCCGACCGGCTCGCTGCGTTGGGGGCCGTGCACCCCTTCGACTACCCGTACATGGCCGCCGGACGTCGCCGACCCGACCGTCATCCCGTGCTCCTGGCCGCCCACCTCGCGGCCATCGACGCGCTCGGGGCCGACGACATCGTCCTCGTCGGGAAGTCGATGGGCGGGCGCATCGGCTGCCACGCGGCCCTCGAGCGGCCCGTGCGCGCGGTGATCTGCCTGGGCTACCCGCTCGTGGCACCGTCCGGGAAGGTCCGCGACGAGGTGCTCCTCGCCCAGCGCCAGCCCGTCCTGTTCGTGCAGGGCACCCGCGACCCCATGGCCCCGCTGGACCGCCTGGACGCCGTGCGGGCCCAGATGACCGTGCCCACCCACGTCCATGTCGTCCCCACCGGCGACCATGGGCTGGCCGTCACGCGCACGCACACCCGGACCACCGGGCGCACCCAGGAGGACGAGGACCGGGCCGCCTTCCACGCGATCTCAGCGTTCCTTTCGGCCCACCAGGCGCAGGAAGCCGCCCGCTGACGGCCCATGGGCGCAGCCGCTCACGCCGTACGTCGCCACCACGGACACCCTCGTGCCGTCCTCCCGCGCGTCCTCCGAGACCACGAGCCCGCCCCCACCCA
>JACKEQ010000050.1 GCA_020632885.1 Alphaproteobacteria bacterium
GTGTACGCCGAGGACGACCACGGCCGAGCTGTCTACGCCCAGCTCGGAGATGGTCTGCTCGCCCGAAGGGACGCCCATGGCGACGTGAAGACCCATCCGTCGAAGACCGACGGCTTCGGGCTCACGCATGCGCTGGGCACCCCCCATACCCTCGCCGACTGGTCGCTCGCCATGGCAGCCCCCCTCGCGCAGGGCGAGGTCCTGGTGCTGGCCACCGACGGCGTGTCCGAAGACCTCGAACCCCGGCGTCTCGGAGACCTGGCTCGGTGGGCGGTGGACGAGCTGGGTCTTCTCCTCCGCCCCGGTGTCGCGTTGGCGAGGGAGCTGCGCAACTGGCCCGTCCCTCACCATCGAGACGACAAGACCCTACTCGTCATGTGGAAGCCATGAGTCCCATTCAACAAGTCATCGATGAAACCGGCGCTGTTCACACCCTGTCTCGACGCATCGGGAAGGGCGGACAGGGCGAGGTGTGGCTGGCCGAAGGCGGCCGACGCATCGTGAAGCTGCTCCATCCGCGTAGCGATGCGGAGGCCCTGCGGCGCCAGTTCGCCTTCGTGCGGCGGCTGGACCTCGGCGGACTGCACGTCGCCCGCCCCCTCGCGGTGCTCCGTCCGCCGCATGTCGGCTACGTGGCGGAGTTCCTCGGTGACATGGTTGCCATCAAGGACCTCATCGACGCGCCGCCGTCGGGTCTGCTCCAGTGGCACATCGACACGGGCGGTCTGCGCCGCCGACTGCGACTGCTCGCGCACGCCGGTGAGGCTCTGCTGGGACTGCACGCGCGCGGGGTCGTCTACGCTGACGTCTCCCACAACAACGTCTTCGTCTCGGAGCCCGTCGAGGCCCTCGAAGCCTGGCTCATCGATCTCGACAACCTCAGCCACGAGGCCGACCCACGACGGGCCATCTACACCCCCGGCTACGGGGCCCCCGAGGTCGTGGCCCGCAAGTCGGGTTGTACGTCGCTCTCGGATGCCTGGGCCTTCGCCGTGCTGGTCTGGCAGACCCTGACCCTGACGCATCCCTTCGTCGGAGACCTGGTCAACGACGGCGAGCCCGAGCTCGAGGAGGAAGCCTTCGCGGGCAAACTGCCGTGGGTGGGCCATTCCGAGGATGACCGGAACGTCTGCACCACGGGGCTGCCTCCCGACCTGGTTCTGGCGAACCGCCTGATCGAGCTGGCGCGTCGCACCTTCGAGGAAGGCCTGGGAGATGCCAAGCAGCGCCCGAGCGTGGCCGAGTGGGTGGACCGCCTGCACGCCGCGGCAGACCGGACGGTGAAGTGCCCCGCGTGCAGCGGAACCTACTTTGTCCTCGAGAAGCTCTGCCCCTGGTGTGACGAGCCCCGCCCGTCAGTGTCTGCCGTACGTATCGCCCGCTGGGATCCCAAGAAGGGGGTGGTCCATGGAGCGATGCGGTTCGGCCAGCTCCCCTTGGACAAGAGCGCGCTGGTGCTGCCCCGCAGGGTGACGGAAGGCCGGACCGGCCAGTCAGCTCGTGAGCCTCACGTCGAGATCACGCAGGTTCCACAGGGTGTCTCGGTTCGAACCAAGCCCGGCTTCCAGGCCTGGGTCGCCCCCGTTGCCAACGCCCTTGAGGAGCACCACGCTGTCGACGAGCGCGGGCGCATCATCCCGCGGAACGGCTGGCTGGTGCTGTTCGAGGACCCAGCGCAGCCCCAGCGTGTGGCTCTGATCGGGAGGTCCGCATGAAGGTCGCCGAGGTCGGTGGCGGAGTTACCACCACAGTTCGCATTCGAGCGGTGTCCGGCGACCTCGACTCCATTCCCGTCATCGAGTCTGAGGTCTCTCTGGTCCGCTCGGGCGACCAGACGCTCCTCACCGCAGGGGAGCAGGTCTGGGCTGTCGAAGGGGTCACCCCCGCAGACACGACGGAGCTCACGGACGTAGTGGTGAGCGGGCTGCCTGTGCTCGCCTACGTCGCCCAGGCCACCGCGAGCGTGCTCATCGTGGAGACCCGACGGTTCACCCAGGAGCTCCGGGTGACGGAGGAGATGCAGATTGGTCTAGACGACAAGGTCATGGACGACCTGCGGCGAGGTCATAGGGTAAGCGGCACTGCTGCCGACGTGGCGGCCTGGCTCGAGGACCGGTTGTTTATTTCCCCGGCGCCGGGTGGTCCCAAGCTGCGTCGAATGGTGATCTCGGGGGACGCCCGAGGGCGGCTCGACGCGTTCCGCATCTACGGCCTCAAGGTCGCTGCCGACGTCCGCCGAGTGGACGACAAGCTGCAGCTCGAGCGCGTCGTGCGCGGCGGCCGACGCAACAACCAGCGCATGATGTTGCTCTACGCCCCGATCTCCATCGTGGACGCGACGGCGGCGTCCGAGCTGCACGGCGCCGTCCGCACCACCTTGTCCGAGGCAGTCGCCGGAAGCGGCAGCTACCTCCGCGTCTGGCAGGACTACCACAGGCTCGAACGGGAGAACGTGCTGCGCCGTGCCCGGAGCTTCGGCTGGCTGGACTACCGGCGCTGCGAGCGACGCCGGGACGGTGGCTGGCGCTTCCACCTCGCTCCTGTCGAGGACCTCACCGAGCGTCTCTCGCTGCTCGGTGAGGGGAGTCGCTTCGAGCTTGAGGCCGGAGACCGCCCTCCTGCACTCGGCCAGGAGGAGGCCGTGGCCGCCCCTCGTCCGCAGGGACCGCGTGTCCAGCGTCTGAGCGCCTCGATCGTGGACCTGAACGATCACAAGGGCTTCGTCGATCTCGCTGGCCCCGATGAAGACGACGAGCAGCCCCGGCCGCCGAAGTCGGGGGTGCTGTATCTGTCGACGGGCGGTGACGAGGCACGTCTCCGGCGCCGAGAGCGAGCCGAAGAGGCGCTTCGCACCGGAAACTGCCCGCTCCCGCAGCTCGGTCTGCTCATGGAGGGCCGACCCGCACCGGCAGCCCGACGGACGCGCATCAGCGTGGATGGACCAAAGCTGAGGCCGGTCATCCGCGAGGTGTTCGGCGAGTTCAGACCGACCCGCCGGCAGACCGAGGCCATCGAGATGGCCCTCAACACGCCAGACGTGTGCCTGATCCAGGGACCGCCGGGTACGGGCAAGACCAAGGTCATCACGGCAATCGAACGCTGCCTGGCCGTGCTCGCAGACGAAGGCGTCGAGCCCTCGCACCGCATCCTGGTCTCGGCTGCCCAGCACGATGCCGTCGAGAACGTCGTGCAACGCACTGAGGTCTTCGGCCTGCCCGCCGTGAAGGTTGGCCGGCGGCGACGAGGTTCGGACACCTCGGTTGACCCAGGCCAGATGTTCGCGGACGAACGTGTGGAACAGCTGCGCGCAAGGGGTCGTGTCCCACCGGAGGCGGAGCGGCTCAGTCGGGCACGCAACCTGGTCTTGGCCTGCGTTCGCATGCGCTCCCTGCCAAGCGAGCAGGCAGCTCGGATTCGAGAGCTGGTGGCCGTCCTCGGTGACCTGCTGCCACCAGCGCAGCGGGACCAGGCCATGGAGCGGGCGAGTTCCATCGAACGCCCGGCCACCCTGGGCGACCCCGAGGAGACCGAGCTGCGCATCAAAGCCGCGCGAGGCATTCGCGTGGATGAAGGGCCTTTCTCTGACGACGGCCCCATCAGGGCTCGCGTTGCCTTGCGCCGCCTGGACTGCCTGCTCACCGATGAGGAGCGCCACTTCCTCGAGCGCTGCGCCGACGTGGAACCGGAGGACGTGCCGTCGTGGCTCGACGAAGGCCGACCGCTGCGGGACGCGTTGATCGACCGCCTCACGGAGCCTGCACCCAACGCGGAGCCGCGCTTGGACGACGACACCCAGCGGCTCCTACTCGAGATCCTCGACACCGTCGATCGACGCCTCGCCGCCACGCGTTCTGGAGACGAGGCGGTGTTGAGCGCCTACCTCCATGACCTCGAAACCGACCCCCAGGGCGTCCGCAAGGCGCTGGAGCACTACACGGTCGTCCTCGCGGCAACGCTTCAGCAGGCGGCGGGCAACGAGATGCGGCGGGTGCGTGGGATCGACACTGGCCAGACCACCTTCGAGTCCGTCATCGTCGACGAGGCTGCCCGTGCGAACCCGCTGGACCTCTTCATCCCGCTAAGCATGGCCAAGCGTCGGGTGGTCCTGGTCGGTGACCATCGCCAGCTGCCACACCTGCTCGAGCCCGACGTCGAGCGGCAGCTCGCGGAAGGTGTCGACCAGGGCACGGTCGAAGAGCAGACGCTCCGCGCCGTCCAGGCAAGCCTGTTCGAGCGCATGTGGGTTCTGCTCCGCGCACTCGAGCAGAAGGACGGCATTCGCCGCACCGTGACCCTCGACGCCCAGTTCCGCATGCACCCCGTGCTCGGAGCCTACGTCAGCCGCGAGTTCTACGAGGTTCACGAAGACGGACCCATCCAGAGTCCGCGGAAGGCCGAGGCCTTCGTCCACGACCTCCCCGGCTACGTCCGTGGTGACCAGCCCTGCGCCGCCGACTGGCTCGATGTCCCGGGTGACCGGGGCCGCGAGGTCCGAGGGGTAAGCAAGAGTCGACCCGCCGAGGCCCGGGCCATCGCCAAGGAGGTCCGCCGCCTCATCGACCACGACTCCCGGCTGACCTTCGGCGTCATCTCCTTCTATAGCGCCCAGGTCGACGAGATCGGTCGAGCCATGATTGACGTGGGCCTGACCGAGCCCGCGAACAACGCACGGGGCTGGCGCGTCGCCGACGAGTGGGCGACCACCTACAACCACGAAGGCAAGCTCGTCGAGCGCCTGCGGATCGGTACCGTTGATGCGTTCCAGGGCAAGGAGTTCGACGTCGTCTTCCTGTCGGTGACTCGGTCCAGCGACCTGCCGGACGCGACCGACGAACAGCGACGACGGAAGTTCGGCCACCTCATGCTGGAGAACCGACTCTGCGTCGCCATGAGCCGACAGCAGCGCCTCCTAGTGGCTGTTGGCGACCGCGACTTCGTGCGCGGCGAAGGTGCTCGCAAGCCGCTTCGTGCCCTGCGGGCCTACACTGATCTCTGTGGAGGCGAGCATGGCACCGTTCGATAGCCTCGTCTCCTTCGAGCGAGACACGCCCGTCCTCCGGCTGAACCACGGGAAGGACCCTCGGGCGAAGTGGGTGCTCTGGCCGGTGCTGACCTGGCGCGTGGTGGCGCCGGTGCCGAAGGAGCGCAAGATCAACCTGTTCCAGCGCGCGGTCCTTGGGCTAGCTCGCGCCGGCGTGACCCAGTTCAGAGAAATCGCCGAACGCCTGCTCATCGCTCCCGACCTCGCCGGTCTGGTGGTCTTGGAACTTCAGAACATGGCTCTGGTGGAGCACGACGGCAGGCCAACGGCCCGAGGCCTGAAGATGCTCGACGACATCGAAGAGGACCCGCCTGACGAGGCGCGCGTCGGCCATGTCCTGTCCGACCCCTTCTCCGGCAAGCTCTGGCCGCGGTTCCTCACCGGGGATCTGCCCGTCGCCGACGTGGAGCTGAACGAAGACGGCTGGCCGGTCCTGCTCAGCGGCACGGCGGGCGACCCCTGGACCGACCGGACCTTCAGCATCCTGCCGACGAGTAGGGACACCATCAGTCTGGCCCGTCCCAGCGCCAGAGATGTCCTGCGAGCGGCTCGTCGCCACTGGCGGCAGCGCGACTTCGACGAAGTCGATGACGAACGAGACGTTCCACGCCTTCGTCGGGTGTCCTTCGTGGATGACCGCCCGGAGCCCTACCTGCTCGCGCTCCAGGTCCGACGCCACGAATCAGGCGACTGGATGGTGGACGACCCCTTCGGACACGGAGAGTCGGTGGACCTGCGGGCGCGCCTCGAGGAGCGCCTGGACACCCACAACGGCTTGCGTCCCTGGCTGTCGCCGCTGGTTGGTTCCGAGGGCTCGGAGCCGACCCTCGGTCACCTCCAGGCCGAAGCCGTCTGGAAGGTCGAAGAGCGTCTGACCCTGGCCATTCGGCAGCACGACGACGTTCGTGAGCGGCTCGTGGCCATGCAGCGCGCGCTTCTGGAGGCTGAGCTTCACGACGCACCGCTCGACAAGTGGGACGACGTTCTCGTGAAGGCACAGCGTGCCGTTGAGCGCGCCCTTCGGCACCTCCTTGCTCCGTACCGAGACGCGGAGCCGCCGGCCTTCACCCGCCTCGCACGGTCCGACAAGCGCTTCAACCAGCGCTTCCTCGACTCGGTCGCGTCCGACCTTGGCTTTCAGTCCCCGCTCCCGAAGACGCTGTCCTCGGTCCGCAGGGGCAAGGTGCAGTACGCGGAGCGCAGCGGCAGCGGAAGCCTGCGCCCGCTTCTTGTCCTCAGCCTGTTGTGCGCCGACCGAGACGAGGACCATCCGCTTCGCACCGCGGGCGGCGCGCATCCCGATCTGCTCCATCGCCTCGATGGGCTCGCCACCGCTCGCGACCGAGCCGCCCACGACGGCGCCCAGACCTGGCCGAAGAAGGTCCAGGGGCACGTCGACACCGCCTTTGCGACCGTGGGGTCGCTCCTCCTCCCTCGCTGATCAAGGTCTCCGCCCATGGCCAACAAGAAGAACCACCGCAACCAGAACCGCAACCGCACCCCGAACAAGGCTCCGACGCCCCCGCCGGTCGATGAGCCCACGGCCGAGCAGCTCGAACGCCTCGACGCCGCGGATGCCGCGACCGCCGAGCTGGCCGAGGAGCATGGTCCGCCGGTCACCGAAGGCGTCTCCGAGGAGGCAGGCCCTACGCTCGAGGCAGCCCTGGCTCGTGCCGAGGGCTTGCTGAACAGCGCCCGGGGGATGTTCGAGAAGGCGCGGGAGCGGGAGGCGGCGGTCAAGGAGGAGGAGGACCGCCTTGCCACCCAGAAGCGAGACCAGGAGCAGTCCCTTCGGCAGCGGAGGAAGGACGCCGATGCCGAGATCGCGTCGGCAAAGAAGGCTGTCGAGCAAGAGCTCGAGACGAAGAAGGCGGAGCTCGACCAGCTCGAGATGGAACTGGTGCAGCGCTCGGAGACATCGGACGAGCGCGAGGTACAGCTGAGAGGCCGCGAGCAGGCCTGCAAGGAGAAGGAGGCCGAGCAGGCCGAGGCGAGTGCGCGGCTGACCGAGCGCGAGCTGAATGCCGAGCAGGGATTTCTCGCCGAGAAGGCTCGCATCCTCAAGCCCGTCGAGGACGAGGTGACCGCCCTGCGGGAAGAGCGGGAGCGCCTGACCGGTGAGCTGGCCAAGGCGCGCGAGGCTGCCGAGGCCGAGGCGCGCGACGCGGCAAAGGCCCGTGCGGACAAATGGGCCGAGGAGGACGCTGCTCGCACCACTGCCGCGGCCGAGGCCCGACGTGAGCTCGACGACGAGATCAACCAGGAGCGGCAGGACCGGCTCGCGGAGCTGCGGGACGCGCTGAAGAAGGAGCGGGAGGCCGCCGAGGCGTCGTGGCAGGAGGACCTGGACAAGCGCAAGTCCACCCTCGACGAGCGTGAAGCAGAACTCGAGGAGTGGGACAGGGCGCTGCTCGAGAAGCGCAAGGTGCACCGTGCCGCCGAGCGTGACCTTCAGGCGGACAAGGAGATGCTCGAAGAGGACCGCGCGGCGCAGGACCGCAAGGTCGAGCGCCTGGTCGCGGAGCGGACCGAGGATCTGCGGCACGAGGTCGAGTCGCTCAAGAGCCAGCTCAACGATGCACGTGCCCAGCGCGACGCCTACTTCCAGGACCTCGAGTCCCGGCGTGAGCTCGACCGACGGTTCGGCGGCCGAAAGCCGGAGGAGATCCTGGCAGCGCTCACCGCAGCCGAAGGTGAGCGCGACACCTTCGCCCAACAGCTCCGTGAGCGTCCCGATGCCCGCGCCGCCGAGCGGCTGGCCGAGCTGGAGCGCGAGCGTTCGGCGTGGCTGGAGGAGCGCGCTGTGTTGCAGGGGGACCTCGCAAAGGCGCAGGGCGAGCTGTCCACCCGCCGCCTCGCGGCGATCGAGCTCGAGGCGCTGAAGAAGCAGAAGGAGGCGCTCGAGGTCCACAAGCAGCTCCTCGACGGAGCCGTGGATGAGCTCCGAGCGCGCGTGGACGAGCTCACGCGGCAGGAAGACCACCGGAACCCGATGACCGCCCTGACGAGCCTGGACGAGAGCGAGGAGCTGCAGAACGAAGCGCGCACCACGACACCCCTCGGCCGTGCAACCCCGTCGCTCCGGGACTTCGCGGAAGACCTGCGCCACCGCATCGCGACGGGGGTCGAGGGCCGCACGCTGTACTACGCCGAGCGAGACGTGCGGGCCTTCCTGGGCGGGCTCGCCATGACCCGGTTGATGCTCCTGCAGGGCATCTCCGGCACGGGCAAGACGAGTCTGCCGCTGGCCTTCGCCAGCGCCGTGAACGGTGACATCGAGGTCGTCGAGGTCCAGGCTGGTTGGCGCGATCGTCAGGACCTCGTCGGGTACTACAACGCCTTCCACCGGCACTACTACGCGACGAACTTCCTCCAGGCGCTCTACCGCGCTGGAACGCCCGCCAACCGCGACCGGCTGTTCATGATGGTGCTGGACGAGGTCAACCTCTCCCGACCCGAGCAGTTCTTCGCCGACTTCTTGTCCGCGCTGGAGCAGCCCATGGACGCACGACGGCTCACCCTGGTCAACGACCCGGTCTCGAGCGCTCCCAGGCTGATGGTCGAAGGGCGCCACCTTCCCATTCCGCCCAATGTCTGGTTCGTGGGCACGGCGAACCACGACGAGAGCACCGCTGAGTTCGCCGACAAGACCTACGACCGCGCCCATGTGATGGAGATGCCTCGCAAGACCGAGGCCGCACACTTTCAGGTCGAGGAGCGGCGTCACCGCAACCCGATCTCCTACCAGAAGCTCGAGGCGGTCTTCGCGGATGCTGCTGACAAGCAAGCCCGCAGCGTCCAGTCCGCGACCCGCTGGCTCCGCACCGCGCCGTTTGCCGACAGCCTTGGGAATCGTTTTCGGGTCGGGTGGGGCAACCGACTCGAGCATCAGCTCGCTAGGTACCTTCCGGTGGTCGTGGAAGCCGGTGGCAGCGTTGGCGAGGCGATGGACCACCTGCTCGTTACCAAGGTGCTGCGCAAGCTCAAGGACCGTCACGACGTCCGTACGACCGCCCTGGAAGAGCTGAGCGAGCAGCTCCTCACGACCTGGGACAAGCTCGACAAGAAGAACCCGCCCGAGCGCTGCATCGCGCTGATTGAGAACGAGATCGCCGCGAAGAAGGGCGAGGAGTTGGTGTGACCGGCTTCCGACCGCGAATCGGCGGGAGGGCGCGCGCCCACCTACCAACGACGTTTCTCTGCGACGCGTGGACCCGTGAAGGCGGGCGCTTCGGCGACGAGACGGCGGGCTTGCCGGAAGGCACCACTGCGCTCGGGCGGTGGCCAGCGGAGCTCGACACGGACGCGGTGGTCCGCCTCGCCGAGGCGGTTGGAGACTCCGCATCGTGGGAAGCGATGGCGGCCACGCCTCCGGTGGCCCAGAAGCTCGCCGAGCGTGCTCGACCACAGCCGCTCGACCTGGAGATCGCCCGACACCTTCGGCATCTCCAGCACGTCTGCCATCGGCCGCGTCTCCATCTGCGCGTGGAGGAAGAGCGTCTTCCGGTGTCTCGAGCGCGGCGGATCCCGGTGCGCGCAGTGGCTGATCTGGTCTCCCACCCCGGCGACTGGGAGCACCGAACACTGCGCAGCATCCAGCCCTCGCGGGTGCTTGCGCGCCAGATTGAAGACGAGTGGAACCTGTACGAGAACCGCGTCGCCGTGCGGCTCGTCGACCACCTGCTCGCCTACCTCGCCAAGCGCCTCGAGGAGCTGCGGAAGATCAAGGAGATCCTCGATGCAAGCCGGGACTACAGCGAGCAGATGCAGCGGACCTCCTACAGGCGCGCTGGTCGCATCTCCGAGCTGTGGTCGGACACGCTGGAGTCGAAGACCGAGGAGGAGCTGTCACGGACAATGCAGCGTCTCGAGCTGGCCCAGCGGGACCTCCAGTCACTGCTGGACGCGTCGCTGTATCGCCAGGTGCCGCGCAGGCAGTCCGTCGCGCTGTCGTTGAAGCCAACGAACATTCTGGTCAACGACCCCCACTACCGGAAGGTCGCCGCGCTGTGGCGCGCCTGGGTGAAGTACGGCCACAAGCGCCAGGAGACACAGCAACAACGCGCGAAGCGGCGAAGCACGGAGGCGGGTTGCTGGGACCGCTTCGTGCTGCATCTCGTGGTGCGCGGCCTCGTGGACCTGGGTTGGTCGCTCCAAGAGCAGGGGCCGGGACGTTGGCGCGCGAGCCGCGCCGGGAGCCTTCCTGTGTCCATCACACAGGACGACGGAGGCGTCGTGCGCCTCTCGACCGACCGTTCGCTGTCGCTCGTGCCCCTATGTGCTGACCTCTCCGGCGCAGACCCTGACGCGCTCCAGGGCCTCGTCCAGAGCCTCGACAGCAACAAGGCTGACGTGGTGCTTGTTCACGTTGGCGCCCCCACAGCCGTGGCGGACGTGGACCGCGCCGGTGGGTGGACCTTCCGCGGGAAGACCGTTCTGTTCGGCTGTTCGCCATGGGGCATCGACTCCGAAGAGCGGATGGCGAGGCTCCTTCGCGGGTGGCTCGTTCGCGCGGCGAGTCCGGCCTACCCGGTGGCGACCGAGGTGCGCGCCCTCGAGCAGCTGCCCAGGACGTGGACGTGGATTCGCTACCAGGAGCCACATCTGGTCGCTTTGAGGCCGCCGACACCGGAAGACCTCGCAGCGTCGGCTGCGTGGGCGTCGGCGAAGGCGAAGGAGCTGGATACCGTCGCGCGCCGGGCCAAGGCCGCCAAGCAGGCGTTCGCGGTCGCCCCTCGCGAGGCTGTGCGGGCCTTCCAGCGGTTCGTCGACGAGGCCCCCGCCAAGCTGGCCGGCATGGACCTCTGCCCGGTGTGCGGAGGCGAAGGCATGGTCGAGCCTCGCCCAGGTCGCCGTGCGGATGGGGCAGACGCGACCTGGTGGGCCATGTGTACCGCCTGCGGCAGCGAGTGGGGCACGCGACCCTGCACGGGCTGCGGCAGTCGCTACCACACCCTGGCGGCACAGGCTGGGCTCGACCTGGCCGACGCCGCGGAGAACACACCAGACCGAGAGTGGCCCGACCGAGTGCTTGGACGAGACGTGTGGGCCCAGCCGTGTCGGTCCGGGACTCCGGGCGAGTACCGATGTTCGGAATGCGGGGTGTGCTCGGCGCGGGGGTGCCGGAGGTGCTCTTCGTTCTAGTTGAACCGATCCGCCTCGTGCGGGAGTGACCACCGATAGGCAGCGGAAGATGCCCGATTCCACCACGAGCTACGACACCCGACCGACGCCGGTCCAGGGGAGCCTGCACCTTCGCCTCGAGTCGAGCGGAGACCACACTTGAATCCGCCTCACCAAGAGACAGCTACACGCCGAGGTGACGTCTCGATGCCAGACCGTTCCCCCCTCCGTCTGCGACCCCCTCACTGGCACGCCTTGCCTCGGCGCATGGGTGGTGCGGCATGACACGCCCCATGCTGGGCTGGGCCGCCCTGTCCCGAAACGCCTTGAATCGCGCCGAGGCCCAGCTTGTCGCCGACGCCCAAGGGGTTCGCGATGAGGTCGGCGTCCTCGCCTTGCACTTCGGCTACGCCAATCGCTTCTTCCCAGGCACCTCGGTGCAGCAGACCCGACTGCGGTACGCCCTCTTCGTGCCCTGGCAGCTCCTCGCCCTGATGCGGACACCGGGGCTGCGGCCGGGTCAGGCCACCGAGGCCTTGCGGCAGGCCGAGATGGACCTCGCCCGGCGCCTGCCCGATGTGGAAGGCGAAGGGACCATCGGCCGCAACACGGTGAAGCACGACAAGCCTGTGAGCATCCCGCCATCCCAGTCCTACTGGGTCGCCCTCAATCAGTGGGGCATCCTCTCCAGGGTCGGCGACGTCGTGCCAGGGCGGCGGGACATCTTATCCTCCCTGCACGGGTGGCGCGAAGCAGGAACCGGACGGGGCGAGCTGACCGACGACGAGCACCGGAGCCTCGACCCGCGACCCCGCCTCTTCCACAAGGACCTCCCCGCCCCGCCCTCGGACTTCACTCGTGGCAAGGCGCTGGACTTCGCCTTGACGGACGCCGAGCGGGAGTTCCTCGGCAAGCGAATCGAGGACGTCTCGCGGGAGGACAAACAGCCCGCGTTTCTCTCGGTGCTCGTGCAGAAGGAAGCGGTGCCGACCGACGGGCAGCAGCCGTGGTCCACGGAACTCCGCAAGCTTGCCGACAAGTCCGACCGGGCGGCGCTGAAGCGCGCCCGGGACGCGGCAGCACTCTCGGCGCTCGCGCGCGGCTTCTACCTGGCCTGCGTCGAACACCTCAAGGACACCCGTGACAAGCGGAGCAGCAGCACCCTCCATCGGGACCTCCTGCCCGTCCTGATCGATCGGTACCGGGACCGCGCGCTGCGCCTCGATCTGGACGCGGTAGCCGCCGATGGCGTTGCCATCGGCCGGCTCGGCTCGGTGCTGGGGGCGGTGCAGGCTTGGCTTCGACGGGGGGCCTTCGACCCTGGTGACGAGAAGCTGCGCGCGGTGCTCGCGAAGTGGGAGCGGGACCGGAAGGGAGACCGCCGCGCCCGACTTCCCTTGAACGCCCACGCCGAGGCGGCTCGCCGGGACTGGAAAGGCGACAAGGCTGGCAAGGCCGTGCCCATCGGCTACCGCTGGGACCTGGTGCGCCGGCTGCTGCGCGACCTGCACGGGGTGGGCTGATGGGGCTTGCGAAGACCGACAGCCTCGCGGTCCTCGATGCCGTGAGCCCCGAGCCCGGCTGGGAGACGACGCTCGCGTTGGTGTCCAGCTACTCGGTGGACCTGGTCGCTGCCGCGGCGCTCGTCATGGCGCTGGCCGGTGAGGGTCGGGACCACGAGGACATGCGCCACGCCGCCCTCGCTCGGGCCTGCGAGCGCATGCGCGACCGCTTCCGCGTGGTGTGCCAGGCAGGCCGGGTCACCGTGCCCGAAAGGCGCAGCCAGACGGCCCTGGTGCTTGCCGACCGTTGGTTCCGGGAGGTCCCCCGCGATGGCAACAAGGACTCGTGGCACGCCAAGCTCGCCCTGGTCCGGTACGCACGGGAGGACGACCCTAGGCAGGTCACATGGCGGTTGTGGTTCGGGAGCCGTAACCTCACCCAGGACACGTCGTGGGACAGCGCGGTCGTGGCGGTCGGTCGACCGGGTCGCGGTGACCGCATCAGCGCCTCCATCGCGGCCGCGGGGCGGCTCCTCGCAGAGCGCGCAGGGCTTCCTGGGGTCCAGCCCGCGCCCTTGGAGCGCGAGTTGGCCACCGTCGCGTGGGCATGGCCCGACGACGTGGTGCGGGTGCGGTCGTGGGCGCTGTGGACCGGCAACGAACGCGACGTGAGCCTGCCGGGTGCTCCCAAGGGGCTCTCCCACCTGCTGGCCATCAGCCCCTTTGCGGACGGCGGCACCCTGCGGGATCTCGGCAAGCTGGGCGGCAAGTCGGTTCCGCGATGGCTGCTCAGCTCCCGCGAGACCCTCGACCGGGTCCAAGGGCAGAAGCAGCAACCGCTGGCGGGCTTCCACAAGCTCTTCGCCCTCGATGCCGCCGACCCGGAAGCGGGGGGCGATGAGCGAGAGGGCGACGAGCAGGATCAGATTGTCGAGGTCCACCGGGGTCTGCACGCCAAGCTGCTGCTCATGCGGACCGGTGCCACCGACCGGCTCTGGCTGGGCAGCGCCAACCTCACGCGGCGCGCGTGGGGGGGCGGCAACGCCGAGTGCATGGCAGAGCTCGAGATCAAGCGCGAGGTCGGCGATGCACTCATCGAGGAGTTCGTGAAGTCGGTGGCCGACACCGTGTCCGAAGACCAGCTCGCGTGCAGCCCGCCCCCGGAAGACGCCGAGGAGAAGGAGCTGGACGAGGTCCGCAACCGCATCGCCGCCGCATGGGCACAGGCGCGACTCCGCGTGGAGGGGGACCGGCTGTGGTGCGATGCGGGCGCCCCTCCTGTCCTCAAGCGTGACCGCGTCACCCTATCCGTGGGCCTGCTTGGTGGTGGTGGGCTGCTCGCGTGGCGCGCGGGCACCCGCAGGATGGGCTTGCCCAAGCCGCCGCTGCCACAGCTCACGGAGCTGCTGGTGCTGGAGCTCCGGTCCACGGTCGAGCCCGAACAGGGTGTCCGCTGGGTCGCCCGAACGCCCCTGGACCCACCGCCGGGCGTCAAGCGGGATCGCGCGGTGCTGTCTCGGCTGATGGGACCGCGGGCGTTCCTGGCCTGGCTCCGCACGCTGCTGCAGGAGATCGCGGGCGACGAGGCCGATCCACGCTGGCCGCCGCCGAAGCGGTCTGGGCGAGGGGCCGGCGGCGGTGGAGGGTTGCTTCTGCGCGCCCCCACCCTCGAAGCGGTTCTTCGAGCCTGGGCGAAGGACCGTGAAGCGGTCGTGCGTGTCGACCGAGCGGTCCGGGTGTGGGCTGCCGAGATCCGCGCCGCCTATGCGGGCACCGAAGAGCCCGATGAGGTCGAGGCCCTCAAGCAGCTCGCCGCCTTCGACCAGAGCTGGGCGGTGGTTCGCGCCGGGCTCAACCTGCCGACGGAGGATGGGGGATGAGCGAGCCGAAGCACTTCCAGCGCGCCACGATTCGAGCGGCCCTGCGTGCCTTCGACGGCCGGCGGCGGGTGCGCCGCTTCCTCGTCGCCGACGAGGTGGGCCTGGGCAAGACGGTGGTGGCTCGCGAGGTCCTCCGGCACCTCGTCGACCGCCGCCGGGGCACCGGGCAGGGGCCGCTCAAGGTGTTCTACGTCTGCAGCTCGCTGGCCATCGCCGGGCAGAACCGGGACAGCCTGCTCAAGGCGCTGGACGACGAGGCGGAGCGGGAAGGAGCGGGTACAGACGTCGACCGGCTCACCCTGCTGCCCAACCGCGAGCTGGATGACGGTGTGCCGCTGCACCTGTTGACCCTCACCCCCGACACCAGCCTGCCCGATCGCGCTGGCAAGCGTCGCGACGGCAAGGCCGAGGAGCGGGCGCTGATCCACAACCTGCTGGAAGCCCGGTACCCGGGGCTGGAGAGTTGGGGAGGCGGCCACTGGCTTCAGCGGGAAGCGAAGAAGAGCTGGGGAGACTGGATCAAGGACCGGCGGACCAAGCCTAAGTCAGGCCTGGCAAGCACGTTCTTCGACGTCGTGCGACGGCAGCTCGGCCTGGAGCCGGGACAGCACCTCCCGCCGCGGATCCGGCGGCGGGTCGAACGCGATCCCCTCGACGCCATCCAGCAGCTCCGAATCGCACTGGCCCGCGCTGGACTGGAGCAGCTCCGTCCCGACCTCGTCATCTTCGACGAGTTCCAGCGCTTCTCGGACCTGCTGCGGGGCGAGGACCGCGGCTCGGACATTGCGCGGGAGATGGTCGGAGCGCCGGGTCGCGGACCCGCGGTGCTGCTCCTGTCCGCAACTCCCTTTCGTCTGTTCGGCGGCGAGTTCGAGACCGCTTTCGACGGGCAGTCCCACCACGAGCAGTTCTTCTCCCTGGTGGAGTGGCTGTTCGGCGGTCCGGGCGACACCCGGGCGACGAAGCAACGCGAAGCGCTGGAGGAGCGCTTCCGCGACTACGCGAGGGGCCTCCGCTCCAGCAAGCCTCTCGGTCCGCAGACGCGCAAGGCCAAAGCGGACATCGAGGAGGCACTGCGCGGGGTGATGGCACGAACCGAGCGCTTCGGCCACGAGCTCGGCCAGCAGGCCACGCGGCAGGTCCCGGTCCCTGCTCCGCTCCACCCGTCCGACTTCGCCGCCTACCGCCATCAGGTCGCCTGCTTCCAGGGGCACGGCGACGAGGATGCCGGCGGTCGGAAGGTCGGCGCGGCCATCCAGTACTGGAACAGCGTGCCGCTGGCCATGCAGACCCTCGGCTCCCGATACAAGCCTTGGAAGGAGGCCAGGCTGTTGGCCCCCGAGAGCGACGGGATCTACCTTCGTGCCCAAGACCCGAAGCGGTTCAACGGCCCCAAGGTCTGGGCGCACCCTCGGGTGCGAGCGCTCCGCGAGCAGGTGCCTCCAGAGCAGCTCGCAGTGCCTTGGGTCGCCCCTTCGCTGCCGTGGTGGGAGACAGCGGGCGCCTGGAAGACGGTCGCCCCCGCAAAGGTGCTGCTGTTCAGTCGCTTCCGCGCGACACCGCGCGCGGTGGCCGCGCTGTTGTCCTATGACGTCGAGCGCCTGCTTCTTCGGGGCGGCAAGACGACCTACGCGAAGGTGACCGAAAAGGTGATGCTCGGCCCGTCGCGGGAGAACCTGGCGTTCTTCCACCCGTCGCCAGCCTTGATCACGCTCCTCGATCCCGCAACACTGGGTGCGCGCTCCCGACGAGGGCTCGTCTCCGAGGCGAAGCGGTGTGTCCGCGATGCGCTCGCCGAGCACGGCGTAGTGGTCCGGCGGCGGAAGGGTGCCCCTCGACCCCTGCCTGAGCTCGTCGTCGCGCTGGAGCGTCGGCTCGGCATGTGGACAACGAGCCAGTCTGCCTGGACCACGCTCGCCCGCGACCTGAGCCTAAAGGACACCGCCGGCGACAAGAGCCTCGAACGGGTCGTCGAAGAGTGGGGCCAGGCCACCACCGAGCCCTTGGACAGCATCAGCGCCGCCGAGCTGGACACCCTGGTCGAGACCAGCCTGAGCGGAGCTGGCGTCGTGCTGGGGCGAAGCCTCGCAAGGCACGGGTTGGTGGCCGACTGGGACGGTCTGTCCAGTGCGCTTCGCACGAGCTGGAGCGGACTGCGGAGCTACCTGAACAACCCGTGGATGGAGTCCAGCCTGCAGCGATTGGGCACGACCCGAAGCCGGGGCGCCGAAGACGCGGACGGGCGCGGGTATCGGAGCAGCATCCAGGCAGCGATCCTCGAAGGGAACCTGGAGTCCGTGCTCGACGAGCACCTCTGGATCACCCGCACGCTACGGGGAAGCTCCCCCTCGGAGGCCGCCAAGGCCCTCGAGGATGCGCTCTCGCTGCGGACCTCCTCGTTCGTGTTCCATGGGCTCGGTGGCCAGCAGGATCTGCGATTGCGGGCGCATGCCGCGCTGCCCTTCACCGCCGAGGTGCAGCAGCATCGAGCCGGGAAGGCCGACACCGGACGCTCGGCCTCTGCGCGGCAGGACGAGCTCCGGGGCGCCTTCAACAGTCCCTTCTGGCCGCATGTGCTCGCGAGCACCTCGGTGGGTCAGGAGGGGTTGGACTTCCATGCGTGGTGCGCCCGCGTCGCGCACTGGGACCTTCCGGGCAACCCGGTGGACCTGGAGCAGCGGGAAGGACGGGTGGACCGGTACGGCGGTCTGGCGGTTCGTCGAGCCTTGGCGAGCAAGCTGAAGCGGCGCAGGCTCGCACCCTTCGAGAGCCCCTGGCAGGACGTGGCCAACCGGGCCGATGACCGCTTCGCCGAGGACGAGGCCGGCCTGGCGCCGTGGTGGATCTGTCGCGATGCCGCGGTCGAGCGGCTCGTCTTCGACGTGCCGTTGAGTGAAGCCAACGAGAGACTGGAGCAGCTCAAGCAGCAGCGGATGCTATACCGGCTCACGTTGGGGCAGCCCGACCAGGAGGACCTTGTCGCGGCGTTGCAGGGGCGGGTGACGCAGGAAGAGGCGCGGGCGGCGACGTTGGTGTTGTCGCCTTGGCGCTACGAGTAGAGCGTCGAGCACCGGCTCACCACGACCGCCCCCGCAGGTAGTGCCCGCACACGCTGCACACCACGTTGCCGTCGGCATCATCGAGCCGTCGGTGCGGCGTCAGCGCGCCGTACTTCAGCAGGACGTGGCCGTTGCGGCAGGCATGCCGTCGCCACTCGTGCCCGCAGTCGGGGCAGCCGTAGACGAGCTCGTCGGCCGACGGCGTGACCCAGGTCCCCAGGCCCCCGTCGCGGTGGGCCGCCAGCTTGCGTTCCTCGGTCGAGGCCGACGTGTAGCGGGTCGCCCCGGCCGGTCGGACGTGCAGGTCGTCCAGCGTGAGCACCTGCCCGCACTGGCCGCAGAGGTGGCGCAGCTCGTATCGGTGGTAGTGCAGGGCCAGGGTCAGGAACTGCCGCAGGCCCAAGCTGCCGTCCGGGCCGGGCCGGGCGTCCACGGCTCCCCACGCCAGCCCGTGCCGATTCGTCGCATGCACGGCGAGGCTGGCCCGCTCTCCCCGCCAGTCGCCCCGCGTCCGCTGGAGCTGGTCGATGCGGGTCATGAGCGCCCGTGTGCCGGCGTCGGGACTGGGCAACGCCACGAACGAGGTGGTGGGACGCTCGGCTTCGCCGCTCGCGAGAATGACCCCCACCCTGCTCGACAGTCCGCAACAGACGTTGGCCCCTGCCCTCAGAGATCACCGTCGAAAGCACTTGATCGCGATCCAGGCGTGCATACAACCAGAATATGTCCGCCCCCGGAGCCATCTTCACCACCCGGTTCTCCGTCAAGAGGGTGTCGTTCTGCCCAGCGACTCTGGCCTGTGAAGGCTGTGGAGACCGGCGGCCGCGCCAGTGGTCGACGGGGCGGGTCGCCCTCGACCTCCACCTCGACGGTCCCAGGGCCCTGGACATCGCGGTCGGCGTCTACCACTGCCCGACCTGTCAGCGGTGGTTCCGAGCTCAGCCGCCCTTCCTGCGTCGCAACGCGATCTACACCAACCGCGTCGTCCGCACAGCGGTCGCCTCCGTCATCTCGGATGGTATGGCGTTCTCGAAGGTTCCCTGTCGCATGGCCCGTGACTTCGGGCTTCGCCCCAGCGAAGCCAGCGTTCGCGGTTGGGTGAGGGCGTGGACCGAGGGTATCGACCTGAGCGAGGAGTACGAGCCCTGGGTGGTGGAGACGTTCTCAGGGGTGCTCTGCCTGGATGAGGTGTACCAAGGGCGTCTGGCGCTGCTTCTTGCGGTGGAGCCAGGGACGCCCGTCGGCGATCGGCTCGTGGGCTACCAACTCGTGAGCAGCTCGGTGGATGGCCAGGGGGTTGAGCGCTTCCTGGCTCGGCTGAGCGAGCTGGGCATCCAGCCTGAGCAGGTCGTCACCGACGGCTCGTCGCTCTACCCGGCCGCGCTCGGTCGGGTCTGGCCCGAGGCGGCGCATCAACTCTGTCTGTTCCACGAGACCCGCCTGTTCGTGAAGGGGGCCGAGAAGCTCATCCAGGAGGTGATGTCAGCGATCCCGCGTGTTCCTCGGCCGAGCAGGAGGAAGGGCGGGCGGCTCCCACAGCGCCATGAACCGGAGAACCCCGGACCGCTCGACCGAGCCGTCCGCATCGCCCTGGTCCGGCAGCTACGGGCGGATGGCCTCAGCATCAAGGCCATCGTGCAGGCCACCGGTCACTCCCGGAACGCCGTGCGGGCGTGGCTGCGCGGTACGGTGCAGATGCCGACCGAGCTACCGGAGTTGAGTCCACAGGAGGTCGCCGCAGCGCTCTCGGCTGGAGAGGAGCCCGTCGTGCCCTCTTCTCCCCCCGAGCCCTGGACATCCTGGGCGGAGGTTGGTGACGTCAAGAAGACGCTTGAGGGGATGCGGCACACCCTGCTCCGGCGCAGGGCGGACCTGACGCCACCCCAGCTCCAGCAGTGGGAGCGTCTGTTCGACAGCCCGATGGGGGAGACGCTCAAGGCTGCGCACGAGTTCATGCAGCCCTGGTACGGCATCTGGAGGGACAAGGAGGGCCACCGGCGTGATCCTGGGGAGGCCTGGCGCCGCTACGAAGCTCTGCGGGTTCAGCCTGATGCCTCCCGGTATCTCCCGCTTCGACGTCTCCAGGACAAGATGGGAGAGGACCACTTCGCCAGCCTCTCGCCCTTCCTGCGGCACGCCCACTGGCGCGCGACGAGCAACGCCTGCGAACGCACTGGCCGGTGGTTCCGCCACACCCAACACCGGCACTTCCATCTGAGGACCGAGCGCTCGATCCGGGGCGTGATCGAGGCGACCGCCCTCGACCGCATGTCTCCCCTGGGCAGGGAGCTGATCACGCAGGCCGCGAGGTCTCGGCGGGGACGGCGCCCCAAGCGTCAGCGGGCGCCAGAACAGGTCGAGGTGCTGGCGGCCTGACAGGGCGTGGCTGGCCTCTACTCTGGGGGCGCCTCTTCAATGAGCGTCAGATCGTCAGGGCGGCTGCCTCTGGGCAACGTCTATTGCGGACTGTCGAGCAGGGTGGGGGTCATTCTCGCGAGTCCTGAAGCGCTCGGCGAGGTCCTCGAGGTACTTGCGCCGGGCGGTGTCGCGGGCGTGGGTGAGCGGGTCGGTCACCGAGTACTTGGCGTCGAGGACGTGGACCGTGCGGCGCTCGCGGCCCTCTTCGCCCCCTTCGAGCACGAGATGCACGTCGGGCGTGAGGTGGCTCGCCTTGCGGGCGTCCAGGCGGGGCTCGTGCCGAAGGGTGGCCCGCAGACGGATGGGGGTCTCGCCGTCGAGGGCCGTCGTGGTCAGGGCCAGCTCGACCGGCCGGGTGAACTGCCAGCCCCGGGCCTCGGGGACGTAGCGCACATAGTCGGCGACCCACTGGGGCTCGGGGTCCACGAAGCGGAAGCCGAAGCGGGCGCGCAGGATCTCGACCAGCGAGAAGAACACCCACAGCTCGTAGAGGTGGCTGTGGTTGGCGACCGGGAAGAGCGACAGGTTCTCCATGCCCGGCGTCCAGTCGCGGGCGGCGTGGATGCGCTCTCGGACCTCGGCGTCCTCCACCGCCCGGTAGATGGCCCCGCCATGCACGGAGCGGGTCAGGCTCCACGTCGGCTCGGTGGCCCGTCCTCGCGGGACTGACCGGAGCGCCTGGTGGCCGAGGGCGGCGCGGAGGTGGTCGAGGTGTGCCCGCCAGGGGTCGCGCTCGGGCCGCGCCTGGTCACGAATGTCGCCGTAGGCGCGCACACGGCGGGCGGCGTAGGTCGCGGTGGCCTCGGTCACCACGCGAAGCCAGCGGTAGTCCACCTCGCTCGGCTTCTCGACGGCGGCGATGCCGAGGACGTGGGTGCGCTCCGGGTGCAGCTTGCGCTCGATGAGGGTGCGCGGCGAGGGGCGAGCGCGGGACACAGGGACCGGCCCCGACTCGAAGGCCAGGGTCCGCAGCGGGCGGGCGAGCAGGGGCGGCAGGTGGAGCCCGAAGGCGTCGGCGAGGGCCTGCATGCGCTCGTCGCGGGTTCGTGCTGCCCGGCTCTCGGACGACGCCGCCGACCAGAGTTCGCCATAGATGTCGGGGTCCTCAAAGGACAGCGACAGCTCGCCCAGGTCGGCCAGCAGCACGGCCAGCTCGTCCGGCGAGAGCTTCACGGGCTCCCGGTCGACGGGAATGCGGCGGTCGCCCTCGACGGTGGCAATGGCGAGGGTGAGCCGCCCGGCGGTCTCCAGGCGGTGACGGAGCTGCGGCGCGGGCGTCCAGCCGTCTCCGGTGTCCTCGAAGGGGTGCGACTCCCAGCCCTCGACGCACACGGCCTGGATGCCGCTCCCAGCGACGACCAGCGGCTCGGCGGTGCTCAGCACGACCGCCGACCCACCATCGGGCACTGCGATCCCACCGACGGTCCAAGGCATCAGGCCAGGCCTCGGAAGTCTCCGTGCCGGGCGTCGTCGGCCCGCGCCCGCAGCTCGACCAGCTCGCGGTCGAGGTCGGCGTTGCCCCAGGACCGGGTGACCTCGGTGAGCGCCTGGAGCGCCTGCCGGGCGGCGTCGGCCGAGCAGTCGAGGCGGGGGAGCAGCAGGAGGTGAACGAGGTCGCCCAGCAAGCGGCCGGTGTCGGACCCGAGCCCCGGCCAGGCCGCCGCTTCGGCGAGGTAGGCGCGGGCGTTCCGGGCCAGCCGGAAGGAGGGCATCAGGCCGGCCGGGCGCAGGGCCTCGATGGCGCGCTGGAAGCCGTCCAGAAGCTCGGGCGTGGTCGAGAGCGGGTCTACCCCTGCCGGCGGGTCGGGGAGGCGGTAGCGGGCCGGGGAGGCCCCCTCGGCGAAGGCCGCCGCCCCGCCCTTCCGCAGCACCTCGTCCAGACTCGGCGCGGGCATCTGGAGCACGAAGCTGCGGTCGAAGACCTTGGGCGACAGCTCGTGGGTGTGGCGGTCAGTGTTGAGCGTGCCGCAGACCACGAGGTTCGGGGGGAGCGTGAGCAGGTGGGCGGCGGCGGCGCCGGTCTGCCTGTGGGCGCCAGGGTCGAACATGCGGCCGAGCAGGTCGGCACGCCAAGTCTCGCGGGCGTCGAGGTCGCCGCGCTCCTTCAAGGCGTCCCACTCGCGGAGCCAGCCAGTGCGGACGTCCTCGGGAAACAGGCGCAGCACCCGCGCCGGGTCGCCGCCGGGCGCGTCCAGCGCCGAGAGCAGGTCGGCACCGAAGTTCTCGACGCGGGCGAGGTTCAGCTCGTCCAGCAGGAGGAACCAGGGCACGGGCGCGTCCGGCGCATCGCCCGAGGCCGCGTTGCGGAAGTCGGTGACCGTGGCCGCGCGCACCGCCGCCACGAAGTCGGTGGGCGCGAAGGTGTCTCGGATGGGGTCGACGTACCCGAGCAGATCCGAGGCCGCGAGCCACTCGGGCCTCACGGGGATGGTGTGCTGACCAGAGCCTTCGAGCAGGCCTGCGACCTGGCGCACGAGGCGTGTCTTGCCGGTGCCGGTGGGGCCAGCCAGAAGCAGCAGCGAGCCCACCCGGCGGGCAGCCAAGGCGGCGACGAGGAAGCGGGTCGGCCATGCGGGGGCGTAGCGCAGCCCTTGCCCTTCCAGCGCCCGTGTGAGGTCGGCGGGGTCCATGAGCGCGAGGACGGGCACCTCGTCGTCTTCCTGGGCGGGCGTGTCATCGAGGGCGCCGACGCGAGCCGCGAGCGCCGAGACGGCTTCGGTCAGCTCGACCCGACGCGCTTCGAGGTCGGCGACCTGTCGCTGCACTCCGGCCGACACCTTGGCGACCTCGGCGTCGACCGTGGCCCGTACCTTGGCGATGGCGTCCTGGGCCTGTCGCTCTTCAGCGGCGACCTCGGCCTTCATGGCCTCCCGGCGCTCCTGCAGCGCCGCCAGCTCGGCCTCGGCGCGGGCGAGGGCCTGGGCGCGGCTGCCCTTCTTGCCACCCAGCGACTTCAGCTCGGCGTTCAGCGCGTCTCGCTTCGCGGTTGCCTCGGCGATGCGGGCTTCGAGGTCGGCGAGGGCACCGGCGCGTTCGCCCGCGATGTCGATGCCGTAGTGCTCGCGGGCCACGCGCATGCCTTCGACGACGGCGACGGCGTGTTCGAGTTCGGCGACGGCGGTGCGGGCGGCGTCGATGATCTGCTTCTCGGCGGGGGTCCAGACGGAGGTTTCCCTCTTGGCCCTGGCTGCACCGAGACGCGCCAGCAGATCCTCCATCGAGTTCGTCGCCGGGACGATCTTGGGCTCCTCCTTCGGCAGCAGCTTCCGCAGCTCCGCAAGGTCGTCCTTCAGGTCGCGGCTGTGGGGCAGCCCGGTGAGAACGGCATCACGCACCAGCTCGCCCAGGTCGGGCAGACTGCTGACCCGGCGGTGAAGCTCGAAGATGGCTTCCTGTACGCCGTGCTCGCGTGCGACGTCGACGAAGGCCTGCCGCGATGTGACCTCCTTCGCGGACGGCTCCACCAGCACGCCGTGATCGAGTGCTGCTTCCATCGAAAGGGCACGGGGAGCGGTCAGGTGCCAGGCTTCGGCTCGCTTGTCCCCAACGCCGTAGAGCCACTGCTCTTGGAGCACGAGCACCAACGCGTCGATGCCCTTACCAGGCTCGTCGAACCGGCAGACACCCTCGTCCAGCCACACCTGATCCTCGGCCGGTTGGAGGGCCACCGGCTCCTCCCAGCGGGCGTTCTTCCGGGCCTCCCGAGCCAGGAGGAACCTCTCCCACTCGCTCACCAGGGAGTCGTAGTCGCCGTCCGAGAGCTCGCGCTGCGGAGCGACGATGATGCGAGCGGAGTTCCCTTGGCGAAGGTCACCCCCTACGGGTCTGTTCGCCTCGTCGATGTCGAACATCGACATGCTGCCGGGGCAGAACAGGCGGCCGGGGTAGTTGTTTGCTCGCTCGAAGGGGCGGTTCGTGAGCCCCTGCAGGAAGTCGAGAATGTCGGCAGGAACGGTCACCAGGTAGTTCGTGTGGAGCGTCCCCGCCTCGGACACCCGGGCGGGGACGAACTCAGGCATCCCCTCGAGATCCTGCCCTTCGTGGGCGCCGATGCCCTGCAGGTAGCTCAACACGCTCATGGACAACTTCCAGGTCGGAGGTGGCGATTCTGGCACTGCCGTGGTCGGGCCGTTGACTTGTCCCGTTCGGAGGCTGGTTGCCAGGGCAGTCCCGTCGTTAATCCTACCGACCACCGTCATGTGCTGACCGGCCGAGCCACCCGCAACCTGCGGAAGCGACAGCAACTGATGCTGTTCGGTGGCCACCCCCAAAGTCCGTCCTCGACGACCGGCTCAAGTCGGATTCCAACCGAGCCGTGGGCTGAGGTGAAGGACATGAAGAGGACGAACAGGCCAAGCACAAGCGCAGAGCGAATCCTGGCTCGCATCCACATTCCACTGTTGTGGTGTCAGAGAGCACGCCGCGCAGGGCGAGGGCCTTCCCGGTGGCGGTCGCGCCCGGGTGGGTGTCCAGCAAGCCTCCCGAAGAGTCGATGAGCCCGACGAGCTACTCCTTGTCTTCGAGCACGTCCTCGCGATAGAGGTCGTCCCCCGGGTTGAGGTCGCACGCGACCCTGTCCGACCCGAGAGCCTCGATGGTGATGTTGACGTTGATGGGCGACTGCCCGTACTGGTAGCGGCGGCGCGACATGGCGTGCTCTCCTCGTGTGCCCGCGGTGGATGAGCCTCCTCGCCGGCGTCGCGGGCGCCGCATGGCGGGAGGTGGAAGGAGTCGGGAGGCGCGGCCGGGGCCTCACCTGTCAGGCGAGCCCACTCCAGGTCCTCGGCCACTCGCTCGACGAGGGCCTCAGCCAAAGCGATCTCGGCGAAGTTGCCGCACTCGATGCG
>JACKEQ010000051.1 GCA_020632885.1 Alphaproteobacteria bacterium
GTCGGCCTCCAGGCGCGACCCATATCCGGTCTCGGTGGACCGGGTCCGCCACGTCAGTCGGTCTTGGCCCTCTCCGTTCGCTCGCGAGCCGCCAGCACCGCGTCGAGCGTCGGGCCTGGCAGGTCGAGCAGGATCCTGTCCAACCACCTCCGGAGGTCCATGGGGGCGAGCCGTCGACCTGGATCGGAATCCAGGCAGGAGGCGAGGATGTCCTTCCATCGCGGGTCACACGAGACGCCGTCGAGATCGGGCTCTGTGCGGTCTCCCGGCGGGAGGCGCCTCGTGAGCATCTCGTGGAGTGTGCAGCCGAGCGCGAACACATCGGAAGCCGGGGACGTGGGCGCGGGGGTGGAGCGCTCCGGGGACATGTACGCAGTGGTTCCTCCGGTGGCTCCGTCCGCACCCACGAGCTGGGCCATCCCGAAGTCCAGCAGCTTCACCGCTCCCGTGCGGTCGACCATGATGTTGTCCGGTTTGATGTCGTGGTGACAGATCGGAGGCTGGAACCGGGACCCGAAGGCGATGGCGTCCGCTACCGCGCGCGCGATCTCTGCCGCCGACCGTTCGGGAAGCGCACCGAGGGCCAGCAGACGGCGAAGACTCATCCCGTCAACGAGCTCGAGCACGAACCCCGGGCGCCCGGCGTGCCAGATGACCTCCTCCATTCGGATGATGTTGGGGTGCCGCAGGCCGGAGAGCAGCGTGGCTTCACGGGTGGCGTCGGCTCCCTGCTGCGCGGCGAGCAACTTGAAGGCGACGGTGCGCGGGGGGGTGCCGGGACGGTGCAGCGTGGCACGGTACACATCGCCCTGGGCACCACCTCCGAGCCTGTCGTGCAACTCCAGACGAACCGGCTGCTCCTGGCCGAGGACGACGATGGCCGCCACCAGGAGCGGCGCCCCGAACACGATGGCTCCGGGCACCGTGGAGGTCGTCGTGGAGGCCGCGGCGAGCACGACGAGGAGCAACGTCGTCACTCCGATTCGCTGCGAACGTCGGGGGAAGATGGCCATGCTGGCCGCGTGGAGCAGCATCGTCGTGACCATCGTGGAGGGTGTGATTCCCTTCTCGGCGAGCATCAACCCGTGCCACAGGACGAGGGCGAGGCCGATGCCTAGCATGGTCGGCTCGAGCCAGCGATGGGCCCGGCGTGGGAAGAGCCAGGCCAAAACACCAGTGGTCACGAAACCACACCCCAAGAGACTCCTCTGGATGGCTGTCGCCACGGGTTCCTGCTCGGAGACCGAGTATGCGAGGGTGACGGCGAACAGGGAGACCCCAGCAACCACGGACGAGCGGCGATGGGCTGCGACCACGGGATCGACGAGCATGCGGGAGACTAGCCGGTCTCCGGTGTGCGAGGGCTCACGGGCCTTTCGTGAGGCCGGGGTCCGACGCCAGCGCCAGCAGCCCGGCCAGCAGGTCCTCGGGTCCGGCGGCCTCCACGGCCTCCTGCAGGATCGCGAGCCGGCGTCGGGCGTGCAGGGCCCCCGTCGGGTTCGGTGTACCCGCGCGCAGGTCCTCCAGGTGGGCGATCAGGGGCGAGAGTGGGTGGAGCCCGAGGGACGTCAGCGTCTTGGCGTCGCGCTGGTGGGACAGGGCACGGCTGATCAGGGTGGCGCTGGGCGTGCCGTCGTGAAGGGCCGCGGCGAGGTCCTCCAGGAGCGGGACGAGACGGAGGCGCGCCCGCTGGGCCCGGGAGAGGTGGATCAGGTCGCGGAGCTGGCGCGTTCCGTCCCTGGAGAGGCCGACACGCCAGGCCTCGTGGGGCTCGAGGCCCTCGAGGGACGCGAGCAGGGCGGCGTCGGGGGCCGAGGCCTCCGCGTCGAGGAGCGCCCGTGCAGCGTCGTCGTGGGCGATGCCGGCCTCCATGGCCCGCGCCAGGGCCTGCTCGCGCTCGAGGATCTCGCGTGCCTCGGTGGACTCCAGGCGGCCGGTGACCCAGAGCGCCGCCCGCACCACGGGATGGTCCAGCCGTCGCACGTCCTCGCCCTCGCGAGACAGATCGAGGGCCGCGGCAGCGGCGATGCGGGCGGTCCTGTCGACCTCCGCGCGCAGCTCGCGGAGCCTCTCCCCATCGCGCTTCCGGGCATCCCGGGCGACCTGGAGGTGCTGGCGGAGGCGGTCTGCGGCGTCCATCGGATGAGCCTACGCCGCCACCGGGGGGGGACGTTACCCATCCGCCATGGGAGGCGTCGTGTCCGAGGATCGCGAGGCGTGCATCGACTGTCGACGGCCGCGGCCGCTCTGCGTCTGCGGTGTCGTCTCGCGGGTGCGCAGCCGGGTGGGGGTGACGGTCGTCCAGCACCCGGGCGAGCGTGACCACCCCTTCAACACGGCCCGACTGCTCCGCCTCGCGCTCGAGGGGGTGGCGCTCCACACCGCGTGGGACGGAACGGTGGAGCGTCCCGAGCTGCCGGAGGGCGCGGCGGTGCTCTACCCGGCCCCCGACGCGACGCTGCTGGGCGAGGGACCCCCACCGTCCCATCTGGTCGTGCTCGATGGCACCTGGCCCCAGGCGAAGGCGCTCTGGCGTGAGAACGCGTGGATCCGGGACCTCCCGGCCGTCGCCCTGGCCCCGACCGAGCCCTCGACCTACCGGATCCGTCGCGAGCCCTCGGCCCACTGCCTCTCCACCATCGAGGCGACCGCCGCGGCCCTGCGGGCCATCGAGCCCGACACCCCGGGCCTGGATCGGCTGCTCGACGGCTTCGACGCCCTCGTGGACGGGCAGATCGCCGAGCTCGCCGGCCGTGAGCGGCAGCCACGCCGGGTGCGTCGATCGGCGCGGGAGACCCTGCTCGAGAAGCTCGGTCGGCGGTGGGAGGACGTGGTCGTGGTGTACGCGGAGACCACGCCCGTTCGCGGGTGCGCGAGGGGACGGGGCATCGACGTCCTCCAGCTCGCCGCGGTGCGGCCGGCCACCGGAGCCACCTTCGACGTGCTGGCGAGCGTGCGGGAGGTCCCGGACGCCCACCTGCTCGGCCACATGGAGCTCGATGCCACCGAGGTGTCCGACGCGGCCGGGTTCGACGCGCTCGCCTCCGCCTGGGCGTCGTTCGCACGCCCGGACGACCTCCATGTCGCCTGGAGCCAGGCCGGGGCGCGGTTGGCCCTCGGGAGGCTCGGGCTCCCGGAGGATGTGGTGCACCTCAAGCCGCTCTACTGCAACCTCCGGGGACCCCGCGCGGGTAGGCCGGACGAGATCGTCGAGCGCGAGGGGCTGGATGCGCCGCGGGTGGACGTCCGCGGCCGGGCGGGCGCGCGACTGGGCTGGGCGTCCGCGATCGCCGCGTTCCTGGCGGACGTGCCAGGTTAACGGGCCACGTGCAGGATCTCGCCGTCGGTACGATCGTCGACCGCTACTCCGTGCTCGAGGTGCTCGGGCATGGCGGGATGGCCGTGGTGTACCGCGTCCGGCACACGTCTCTCGGGTCGGAGCACGCCCTCAAGGTCCTCCTCGTGGAGGGCCGCGGGGTGACCGGGCGCCTGCTGGCCGAGGGCCGCGTGCAGGCCGGCCTGGATCACCCGAACGCCGTGCGGGTCACCGACGTGGTCGAGGTCTCCGGGCGTCCGGCGCTCGTCATGGAGCTCGTCACCGACGGCACCATGCTCGACTGGATGGACCGGGAGTCGCCGGACCGCGCGGCGCGCCTGCAGGCCTTCGATGCGGTGTGTGCGGCCGTCGCCTCCGCCCATGCTTCCGGCCTCGTGCACCGCGACCTCAAGCCGGCCAACGTGCTCATGAAGCGCGGCCCGGACGGGTGGATCCCGAAGGTCGCGGACTTCGGGCTGGTGAAGGCCCTCGACAGCTCGAGGATGCCCACGGACGGCCCCCGCACGCGCGAGGGCTCCACGATGGGGACGCCCGGCTACATGGCTCCCGAGCAGATCGAGGACGCCGCCAACGTGGACGCGCGAGCCGACGTGTACAGCCTGGGCGCCATGCTGGTCTGGCTGCTCACGGGCGAGGCCGCCGTGCCGGGCGAAGGCGTGCTGGAGACGTTCGCGAACGTGGCTGCCGGTGTGCACCGCAACGTGTCCCCGGACGACCCGCTCCACCCGGTGATCGCGCGCGCCATGGCCCACCGGGCAGCCGACCGGTACCCGGACGCCCGGGCCCTCCGGGAGGCGGTGGCCGACGCGATCTCCGGCCGCCGCCCGATGGCAGCAACGATGCCGCGCCGCTTCCCGCTCGTGGTGATCGGGTCGATCGCCGCGGTCGCCGGTATCGGCGGGACGGCCCTGGCTGGCCTGGTGCTCCTGGGGCTCGTGGGTGGGAGCATGGGCTCCGCGGCGTCGCGCGTCGTCACCACCTCGGACTGTCCGCGCGGGCGGGAGGTCCGCCTCGGCTACGTCCGCGTCGAGGGTCGCGTGGAGGCCGGTCTGGGCGACACCTACACGCTCCCGGAGGCCGGAGACGTCCTGGCGAACGCGCGTGACGAGCAGTCGCGGGTCTGCACGCTCCCGGCCGGCACGCAGATCCGGCTGGCCGAGCGCCCGGGGCGCGCGCGCTCGGGGACCTGGATCCCGGTCTACGCCGACGCCTGGGACTGACGCCCCAGCCGCTTCACGACGTGCCGCGCGTCCCAGACGGGCCCCGCGACGAACGAGAGGGGGTCGTCCCTGAACGCCGGCGCGTTCTTCTCGAACACGGCGTGGCCCACGATGTTGAGCGCCCAGCCGGCCGCGAAGGAGCCCGCGCTGCCGAACCAGAGCGGGGCGGTGAGGCCGAGGGGCCGGAAGGCGATCATGCCGACCGCACCCCCGACGATCATCGGGATGCCGACCACGTGGAGCACACGGTTGGTGGGGTCCTGGTGCGTACCCTCGTAGAAGGTCTCGGCGGCCTTCCAGCGCTCGCGGGCGCCGCCCTGGAATCGGGGATGGCGCTGGCGCCAGCCCTCCTCGAGGCGTCGGGCACCCATCGCGAACATGCCGAGCGCGGGGAGCCGCGGTGCGCCGACGGTGAGGGCGGCCATGCCGCCGACCGTGAGGGCGAGGGCGCGGTTGTCGGGGTGGGCGAGCTTCTTCAGGGTGGACCGGACCATGCGGCCACCCTATCTCGGCCGGAACCGGTAGAGCACGAACAGGCCGCGGTCGTCGGCCGCGCGCGCCTCTTCGCAGACGAGGCCGGCCTCGTCGAGGAGATCGAGCCACTGGCCGCGCGTGAGCTCGTAGACGTCGCGCTCGGCCCGGGGCACGTCCGCGACCCGGACCTGCTCGAGGAACCAGTGCTGGAGGAGGCCCCGCCAGGCGCGCGCGAGCTCCGGGGGCGGCGAGCGCGTGGCGAGATCGTCGAGGATGGAGCGGGCACAGCGGCGCACGTAGCTGTCGAGGATGTTGTCGCGCAGGGCGGGGTCGCCGGGTGCGAGGTGCAGCTCGCAGTCGACGTCGGCCTCCACGAGCAGACCGACCCCGCCTCGCGCGCGGAGGGCTGCACCGAACCGCTCGAGCACCTCGCGCTTCCCGGGTCCGGTGAACCCGTGCTGCGCGCGCTCCGCGGCGCTGCGGCCGGCGAGGTGGTGGAGGGTCATGCTGCAGACCACGAGATCGGCGTCGGGGAGGTCGATGTCCTCGACCCGGGCGTGCTGTCGCACGAGCTCCACGCCTTGGGGGAGCACGGCGGCGAGCTGCTCGATGGCCTCCGGCACCGGATCCACGGCGACCACCGTGCCGCGCTCTCCGCCCCGCCACGCGTCCGACCACGTGCGACCGTTGCCCGCGCCGACCTCCACCGCGACGAAGCCCGGGCGCTGCACCACGGGTCGGATGGCCTCCGCGAGGGCCGCGTGGACGCCGCGCGCGATGGACGTCCGCGACCAGGCGTCGAACAGGGAGCCCGCACCGAACCTGGAGTTCCAGGCCTCGTCGTGGACCGGTGGGAGCCGGTCGAGCAGATCGAGCGCCTCGTCCACCTGCCGCTCCGGCTGCATGGCGAGCAACCGCTCGAGCGCCTCCACGATGTCGGACACCGGACCTCCCCGCGACCCGCGCACTGTACCCGGTGGTCTCGGGCCCGTCACACGGTCAGGCGGGGTCCTCGGCCAGCTGGCTCGTGGGGTCGGCGGAGGGTGACGGGAGCATCCGGGAGACCGCCGCCAGGAGCGCCTGCCGATCGAGGGGCTTGCCGATCCAGCCCCGTCGCGGCGCATCGAAGTACCCGGGCTCGAAGAGGTCGGCGGAGTAGCCACTGCAGACGAGGATGGGGAGGAGCGGGGCCTCCGCCGCGAGGATGTCGGCGAGATCACGCCCGCCGCGGCCAGGGAGGATCGCGTCGGTGATCAGCAGCGCGACCTCGTCGCGATGGGATCGGAAGAGCTCCAGGCCGCCCTGAACGTCGGGCGCATCGAGGGGGCGGTAGCCCGCTGTGCGCAGGATGCCGACCAGCGCCCGGCGCACGGCATCGTCGTCGTCGACCACGAGCACGGTCTCCCCCTGACCCCGCACGGCGCCGGGGTCGCTCGGCGTGCGATCCGGCCGCTCGCCGGTCCAGAGCCCGAGGTACACGTCCACCGTCGTGCCTTCCCCCGGCACCGAGGTCAGCTCGACCCGCCCGCCACTCATGGACGCCAGCGTGCGGACCAGGGCGAGCCCGAGCCCGGTGCCAACGTCGCGGCCCTTGGTCGTGAAGCCCGCCTCCATGGCCTTCGCGACGACCTCAGGACCCATGCCCTCCCCATCGTCGCTCACCGTGACCCGCACGAAGTCCCCGGCGCGTCCGGCCCGGACGGAGACCCGACCTCCGTCGCGCAACGCGTCCCGGGCGTTCACCACCAGGTTCATGACGATCTGCTCGATGGAGGACGCGGGCCCCCGCACGCGCGGCAGCTCGGGATCGACGTGGACATCGAGCTCCATCGTGCCGGGCAGGACGCGCTCGAGCATCTGCAGGGTGGACCGCACCCCGGAGGCCACGTCGAGTGCGGCTTCTTCGGGGCCCGGGTTCCGGTTGAACGCGAGGAGCTGGCGGGTCAGGCGTGCCGCCCGGTCGGCCGCGTCGCGGATCTCGTCGAGGGCCGCCCGGCGTCCGGCTTCCGTCGGTGCGGCTTCCGCGAGCTCCGCGTTCACCTTCATGACGAGCAGCAGGTTGTTGAAGTCGTGGGCGACGCCTCCGGCCAGGCGGCCCAGCGCCTCGAGCCGCGCTGCCCGCTGCAGGGAGGACTGGAGCGCGTGGCGCTCGGTCTGGGCGGCGAGGTTGGTGAGCGCCTCCTGTTCCAGCGCGTCGTACAGGGCCTCTCCGCGGCGCAGGGCGTCCTCGAGGTGGCCCACGAGGAACCGCACACAGCCGGTCGCGCCCGCCGCGAAGGCTGCGAAGATGAGGGTGATGCGGACCCAGTTCGCGGCGCGTGAGGGGTCGGCGAACGTGTCGGGCGGGATCTCGCGGCCGGCGATGAAGGGGGCGGCGACGACCACCAGGACCCCACAGGTGCCGAGCACCACGAGCCAGGAGCGGCGCCCCTCGAACACCAGGGCGGCGAGCACGCACAGGAACAGCGCGCCGACGAACGGGTTCGGGATGACGTAGGCCCGGAGGCCGGCGGAGGCGTAGATGCCGGTCCAGTAGGCGACCACCATCGCCCACGCGCGCGGCTCGAGGGGGCCCGTGCGCCACGCGAGGGCGCCGAACACAAGCACGAGGCTCGGGAGGAGCCGCCACACCAGGACCATCCCGGGCCCGCCCTGGAGGTCGAGCGAGAGCACCACGAACCCCAGCACCAGGGCGGCCACACCGAGCGCGAAGTCCAGCACGCGTGTCCGCCAGCTGGCGACGACACGCTCGGAACGCGGGAGACTCTCGGGCATCACGCCGATGGTACGCTCGGATGGCGCCATCGGATACAGGTCTCGGATGACAGGATCCTCCGACAAGGCCGCCCTCCTCGATGCCCTGCGGGCGGCCCTCGAAGGCACCGTGAAGCGCCTGCGGGCCGGCCAGGACGACGCGAGCGCCGGGATGCGCGTGGACGGGACCCACCGGCCCACGAACCGCGGCGAGCGGGGGGCCGTCACGTCCGCGGGCTACCTGGCCCAGGGGCTGGAGGCCCGCCTGGACGAGGTGAACTCGGCTCTCGAGCTCCTCGAGCGCCTGGACCCGGGCCCGAGGTCCCGCGCCGTGACGGGTGCCTGGGTGACGGTGGAGCGCGCGGACGGGGAGGCCGTGCAGTACTTCCTGTTCCCCGGTGCACCGGGCCTCACCCTGGGCGAGGTGACGGTCGTGAGCCCGGAGGCGCCGGTGGGCCAGGCCCTCTGGGGCCGCGAGGCCGACGACGAGGTACGCCTGCCGGGCGGAGAGGCGGTGGTGCTCGAGGTGCGGTGAGTTCAGTAGATCGCGGTGTCGTCGCCGTCGGTCACCGTGACCACGAGGATCGTGGAGTCCTTCACGGACGGATCGATCGTGGCCCAGGCGGCCTCGATCTGGTCGGCCGACGCGCTGTCGTACGCGATGACCTGCAGGAAGGCGCGATCCCAGGCGTCCACCGGCGCGACGTTCACGTTCGAGAGCAGGATGTCGCCCAGCTTCTGGTTGAGCAGGTGGTCGGCCTCGACGAGCGGGTAGGGCTCGGTGGGCGGGTAGTGGAAGGCGCGGGTCACGCTGATCCCGACGCGGATACCGTCGATCTCGGCGAGGTAGTCGGTCTTCTTGCCGCCCGCGTCGGTGTAGACGATCTGGCCCTCGGTCTTGAGGAGGGTCGCGAGCTCGCACCGGTACATGACGTCGAAGGCGATGGCCTCGGACTCGATGGACGACCCGCCGAGGTTGCCGGTGGCGTCGATCGTCTGGCCGCCGGGCGACAGGAGGGCCGCGTCGTAGGCGATCGTGCCGAAGTCGACGGTGTTCCTGAACAGGAACGGGGAGGTGCTGTTCCACTCGCCGGAGTCGAGCACGTCGCAGTCACCCGTGATCGAGCCGTACCCCGCGAGCGGGAAGGACACGGCGGTGTCGGTGTCGGCGTCCGTATCGGTGTCGGCGTCCGTGTCCGTGTCTGCGTCGGTGTCCGTGTCCGCATCCGCATCCGCATCCGCATCGGTGTCCGCCTCCGTCGGGACGGGGGTGGGGGACTTGCAGGCGACGAGCAGGGCGAGGAAGAGGGTACGCATGGGCGTACTCTACCCGTGCGACGGAGGGTTGGCATGAGGGCTCCCGGAGAGCGCTGGCGGGACGTGTACGCCGAGCGGATCGGGGCGGTGTGGACGGAGGGGCGGCGACGTGCGCTCACCGGCGGGCGTCAGATGCAGGTGACCCCCTGGGACGCGCCGTTCCTCCTGCGGGCGCTCGGGCTCCTCGACGCCGACGGGGAGCTCGTGAAGGGGAGGGAGCGCAAGCTGCGCCAGGTAGGCCACCTGCTCGGGTTCCTCCGACCCGCGCTGGAGGAGCTGGACGGGCCGGTCGTGCGCATCGTGGATGCCGGGTGTGGACGTTCCACGCTCGGGGCCCTGGTCTGCTGGTGGCTCGCGCGTCAGGGTCGGGAGCCCAGGCTGCTCGGGATCGACCGGAACGCCCGGGTGCTGGAGGGCTGTCGCGAGCGGGCGGAGCTCGCGGGGGACGGCGTGCAGCGGTTCGCGGAGGCCAGCCTGGAGGCCGTCGACCTGGGCGCCCTCTGGAGGGAAACGCACGGCGAAGAGGCCCGCGTGGACGTGCTCCTGGCGCTGCACGCCTGCGACACGGCCACCGACGATGCGCTCGTGCTCGCGGTCCGGCACGACGTGCGCTTCTTCGCCGTCGCTCCGTGCTGCCAGGCGGAGCTGGCGCGCTCCTGGGCCGACCTGCCCGCAGGTGCGCTCGGCCCCATCCACCACAACCCGCACATGCGGCGCACCGTGGCGGCCTCCGTGACCGACGCGATGCGCGCGGAGCTCCTGCGCGAGCGGGGCTTCGACGTGCGCTGCGTAGAGCTCGTGGAGGCCGTGCACACGCCGAAGAACACACTGCTGTTCGGTCATCGGCGTTCCGACTCTGGATCCGGGGGGTATTCAGCGCTGCGCGACGCCACGGGCGGATGCGGCATCGCCCTCGCGGACCGGCTGGGATCGGGTGCCACCAGGGGTTGCATGCCCTGATGACCCCGGTCGGGACGGCTCTCTCGCGGGAGTCGACGCGACGTGGGTTGCCGGCAGCCCCCGGATCTCCTACTGACCCCCGGTTCAACGTCCGCCCCCCGCCCGGGGTGCGCCCAGGAGACCCCTCCTCATGCTCGAATCGCTCAACCTGCTGGCCCCGGTCTCCGGTGTCGCCGCGCTCGTCCTCGCGGTCGCCCTGTTCGTCCGGGTGCGGAGCCAGCCCGCCGGCAACCAGAAGATGCTCACCATCGCCGACGACATCGCGGTGGGCGCCATGGCCTTCCTCAAGGTCGAGTTCGCCATCCTGGTGGCGTACGCCATCGTGGTGTTCGGCATCATCTTCGCGGTGCTCGACGGTCTCACCGCCGTCAGCTTCCTCGTGGGCTCCATGCTCTCGCTCGCGGCGGGCTTCTCCGGGATGAAGGCGGCCACCCTCGCCAACGTCCGCACCGCCGAGGCCGCCCAGACCCACGGTCGCGGCGAGGCGCTCATGATCGCCTTCGACGGCGGCGCCGTCATGGGCCTCGCGGTCGCCGGGCTCGGCATCATCGGCATGTCCGGCCTCTTCCTCGCCTTCAACAGCGACCACCACACGCTCGCGCACGCCATGCACGGCTTCGGTGTGGGCGCCTCTTCCATCGCGCTGTTCGCGCGCATCGGCGGCGGCATCTACACGAAGGCCGCGGACGTGGGTGCCGACCTCGCCGGCAAGGTCATCGCCGGCATCCCCGAGGACGACCCGCGGAACCCGGGTGTGGTCGCGGACAACGTCGGCGACAACGTCGGTGACGTGGCCGGCATGGGCGCCGACATCTACGAGTCCTACGCGGCCGCGCTCATCGCCGCCGTCGCCATCGCGCTCGCCGCGCCGGCCAAGGACCTCGCCCTGCTCAACGGTGCCGTGGCCCAGTCGCCCGAGCAGCTCCGGGTCATCGGCTCCTCGCTGCCCTTCGTGCTCGCCGGCATCGGCCTCGTGATCAGCATGGTGTGCATCGTGGCCCTGCGCTTCTTCAAGAACAGCGCACCCGCGGTCGCCCTGCGCGCCGCCCTCATCGTGCCGCCGCTGTTCTTCATCGCTGCGGCCGGCATGGTCGTGCAGGTGCTCGGCCTGTCCCACGGCATCACCTTCACCCTGGCGCTCGGCGCCATCGGCGGCGGCATCATCGGCATCATCACGGACTACTACACGTCCATGGCGCCGGTGCGGAAGATCGCCGACTCCAGCCGCACGGGTGCGGGAACGAACGTCATCCAGGGCCTCGCCGTGGGTCTCGAGAGCGTGATCGTCCCGATGCTCATCCTCGCGCTCATCGTGTGGGTGGCCAACCTCCAGCTCGGCCTGTACGGCGTCGCCATCGGTGCCGTGTCGATGCTCGCAGTCACCGCCATCGTCATGACGGTCGATGCGTACGGCCCGATCTCGGACAACGCCGGCGGCATCGCCGAGATGGCCGAGCTCGGCGAGCACGTCCGCAAGATCACCGACGAGCTCGACGCTGTCGGGAACACGACCGCCGCCATCGGCAAGGGCTTCGCCATCGGCTCCGCGGTGCTCACCGTGCTCGCGCTCTTCGCCGCGTACAACATGGAGATCAACGCCGTCCTCGCCAGCCGGGGCCAGGGTCCGATGCAGCTCCTCATCACCGACCCCAAGGTCATGGTGGGCATGCTGATCGGCTCCATCCTCCCGTGTGTGGTCGGCGCGACCACGATGACCGCCGTGGGCAAGGCCGCGGGCGCCATCGTGCAGGAGATCGGCCGCCAGTTCCGCGAGATCGACGGGCTCCTCGAGGGCCGCGAGGGCGTGCGTCCCGACGCGAACGCCGTCGTGACGCTGGCCACCCAGGCCGCGCTCTTCCAGATGCTGCTCCCCGGCATCGTGGCCATCGCGGCTCCGGCGGCCATCGGCTTCCTGCTCGGGCCGGAGGCGCTCGCGGGTGCGCTCGCCGCCGCCATGTGCGTCGGCGCCGTGCTCGCCCTGTTCATGGCGAACGCGGGTGGCTCCTGGGACAACGCCAAGAAGGCCATCGAGGCCGGCGTGCTCGAGGGTGAGAAGAAGGGCGGCGACGCGCACAAGGCCGCGGTCGTCGGCGACACCGTGGGCGACCCCTTCAAGGACACCTCGGGTCCGGGCATCGCGATCCTCATCAAGGTCATGAGCGTCGTGAGCCTCATGATCGCGACCAGCCTCGTCTGAGCGATACGCTCTCCACAGGCAGGGCCGGCCTTCGGGTCGGCCCTTCGTGCTCAGGGGGGCGCTCTGCGCAAGGTTCTCTCGGTGGTCGCCATGCTGATGCTCGGGTGCATGGGGCTGCTCCTCTCACCCTGTGCGGTGAACGAGGCCGCGCTCGTGGGGCACTCGGCCCGGATGGACCGTCTGCTGCCCCCGTCCGTCGAGGTCGTGGCCCGGCTCGACCGCGTGGGGCTGCAGGTCTGCTGCAGCAACCACTGCGACTTCTTCGCGGGCCGGCTGGTACGGACGGACGACCCCTCGCGGCTCGAGCTGCCCGGGGTGGAGGTCCTGGCGCACGGCGGCGTCGTCGAGGCTCCCGAGCACATGTCGGGTCTGGAGGACCTCCTGGCCACCACGCCCGCCGGCCCGGACCTCTACGCGGTCTACCTGTTCGATCAGACGACCAGCGGCTGGGGGTTCCAGGACCTCCGCTGCCACTGACCTACAGCGAGAGCGCGAGCCGGGCCCCCTGGTCGATGGCGCGCTTGGCGTCGAGCTCGGCCGCCTCGTCCGCGCCGCCGATCCGGTGCACCGACACGCCTGCAGTGCGCAGGGGCTGCTCCAGGGACCGCTCGGGGAGCTGGCCGGCGCACACGACCACGTGGTCGACCTCCAGCACGGTGGGCTTGCCGTCGATGTCCACGTGCAGGCCCTTCTCGTCGATGCGGTGGTAGACGCAGGACGCGTGCATCTGCACGCCGCCCTGCTTGAGCTGGGCACGGTGGATCCAGCCGGTCGTGGTGCCGAGCTTGCGGCCCAGCTTTCCCGGCCGGCGTTGGCAGAGGTGGACGGTGCGGTCGGGCCGCTCGGGGGCTGGCGTGAGCAGGGCGCCGGGCACGCTGTGCTTCCGGTCCACGCCCCAGTGCGCCAACCAGTCCTCCAGCTCGGGCTCGTGGGGCTCGCGATGCAGCAGGAGCTCGGCCACGTCGAACCCGATGCCACCTGCGCCGATGATGGCGACGCGCTGGCCGACCTCGGCACCGCGGAGGACGTCCAGGTAGGAAAGGACGTTGGGCCCGTCCGCGCCGGGGAGATCGAGGGGCCGGGGGACCACGCCGGTCGCCAGGATCACCTCGTCGAAGGCCTTCAGGTCGTCGATGGTCGCGCGGGTGGACAGCCGCACGTCGACCCCCCGCTCCTCGAGGAGCCCACGGAAGTACCTCACGGTCTCGGCGAACTCGGACTTCCCGGGGATCTTCATGGCCATCTGGAACTGACCCCCGAGCTCGGCGGAGGCCTCGAACAGCACGACGCGATGCCCGCACGCCGCCGCCACGGTGGCCGCGGAGAGACCCGCGGGCCCCGCCCCCACCACCGCCACACCCTTCGGACGATGGGCGCGCGTGATCACCAGCTCGGTCTCGTGGCAGGCGAACGGGTTCACCAGGCAGCTCGCGCGCTTGTTGCGGAACGCGTGGTCCAGGCACGCCTGGTTGCACGCGATGCACGTGTTGATGGCCTCCGGACGGCCCTGTACGGCCTTCTGCACCCAGTCGGGGTCCGCGAGCAGGGGCCGGGCCATGCTGACCATGTCGGCATCGCCGCGGGCCAGCACGGCCTCCGCGACGTCCGGCATGTTGATGCGGTTGCTCGTCACGAGCGGCACGCCGACCTCGCCCTTGAGCTTCGCGGTGACCCAGGTGAACGCCGCGCGCGGGACGAGCGTGGCGATGGTGGGCACCCGCGCCTCGTGCCAGCCGATGCCGGTGTTCAGGATGGACACCCCTGCGTCCTCGAGCCCCTTCGCGAGCTCGACGACCTCGGCCCACGTGGACCCATCGGGCACGAGGTCGATCATGGAGAGCCTGAAGATCAGGATGAAGTCCGGGCCCACGGCGGCCCGCGTGCGCCGGACGATCTCGAGGGGGAAGCGGATGCGGTTCGCGTACGGACCGCCCCAGCGGTCCTTCCGGCGGTTGGTGTGCCGCGCGATGAACTGGTTCACGAGGTAGCCCTCGCTCCCCATGATCTCGACGCCGTCGTAGCCGGCCTGGGCGGCGAGCTCGGCGGTGCGGACGAACTGGTCGATCGTGCGCTCTACGCCCCGCCCGGTCAGCGGGAAGGGCGTGAACGGCGTGATCGGGCTCTTCACCCGAGAAGGTGCGACCGAGGCGGGGTGGTAGGCGTACCGGCCCGCATGCAGGATCTGGAGCGCGATGCGCCCGCCTTCGGTGTGCACGGCGTCCGTGACGATGCGGTGTTGCCGGGCCTCCCGCTGGTTCGTGAGCTTCGCGGCCAGGGGCTTGAGCCATCCCCGTCGACTGGGCGCGACCCCACCCGTGACCATGAGCCCCACACCCCCGCGGGCGCGGGCTCCGAAGTAGGCGGCGAGCTTCTCGAAGCCCCCGCGCTCCTCTTCGAGCCCCACGTGCATCGAGCCCATGAGCACGCGGTTCTTCAGGGTGACACTCCCCACGGTGAGGGGTGCCAGCAGGTGTGGGTAGGGCGTGGCCATCGTTCCTCCGGGGGTGACCGTAATGCGTGATAGCAGAAGGGATGCTCGACCCCACCCAGCTCCTGGCCATCTACCGGGCACTCGCCCGGGTTCCCGGCGGACGACGCCTGTTCTCCAAGCTCGTGGGCCGTGCGGCCCCCTACACGGGGACGATCCCGTTCCGTGTGGAGCACCTGGACCGCGGACAGGCGCGGGTGCGCATGGACGACCGCAGGTCCGTCCGGAACCACCTGAACAGCGTGCATGCCATCGCGCTCATGAACCTGGGCGAGGTGAGCACGGGCCTCGCGATGTACGCGAGCCTCCCCTCCGGCGCCCGCGGCATCATCGTGGAGCTCGGGATGACGTACACCAAGAAGGCGCGCGGCCCCATCACGGCGGACTGCGTAGCCCAGGTGCCCGTCGAGCCCGGCCGCCACGACGTGGTGATCGAGGCGCCGCTGCGCGACGAGCGCGGCGACGAGGTGGCCCGCGCCAGGGCGGTGTGGCGCATCGATCTGCCCTGATCAGCCGGGGTAGCGGGCCGGCTTCATCACACCGTACGCGGCGAGCTCGGCGGCGGCCCGTGGTGTGCGGCCCTCGAGCAGGGCGTCCGCGTCGGCGGGCTCCACGGCGACCAGCAGGGTATCCGCGGTGTGGCGGCCCACCACGAGCGCCCAGTCCTCCATGAGCGGTGTCGGGTTCAGGAGGACCTCGCCGTCCACGAGCACCCCCTCGACCTCGCCCGCCTCGAGCGCGTCCGCGAGCGCCAGGACGTCGTGGTCGGCCCGGAGGACCCGGATCCCCTCGCACGGCACGAGCTCACCCGCGCCGTCCGGCCCGAGGCCGTCGCGCACCGGGTCGGAGGACACTGCACGCACGGCGCTCTCGAAGGTCGCCAGGGGTCCGAGGGCCGGGTGGTGCTCGCCCACCCAGGCCGCGAAGCGGTCGCCGATCCCGGCGCGCTCGGGAGCATCGGGGAGGGTGCCGACGTCGACGCCGGCCCGCTCGAGGACCTCGGCGGTGAGGGGACAGGCGGTGCGCACGCCCGCCGCGAGCTGGGCGTCGCTGCGGCCGAACCCGAGGGGGAGAGGGTAGCCGACAGCGAAGACGTCGCCCGACCACGGGAGCACGTACTCGGCCTCCAGCGCGATGTAGCCCTGGAGGAGGGAGGGCAGGGGGAGGAGGAAGTCGAGCTGCTCCACGAGGCGCACGAGGGCGTCGGCTGCGGGACCCTCGGTCTGCGCGTGCACCGTGAGCAACCGCCCCGCGAGGTCCTGACGGATCCACCGGTCCCTCCCGGCCTCCGGGCCCGGCGACAGGGGCGAGAGGGGCTCGCCGAGGGCGATGGCGCGGAGCACGGCCAGCACGCGCGCCTCCAGCGCATCGAGGGTGCCGACGTGCCCCCCGTCCGGCACGAACATCCAGCCGAGCCGCTGGAACGACGCCGATGCGAGGCGCTCGCGATGGGTGGCGGCCCACGCCAGCGACGCCGCGACGGGGTCGTAGGTGCCGAGGCGGGGGCCCTGCGGGACACCGGTACGGCGGGTCCTGGTGATGGCCGCGAGCTCCGCCTCCACGAAGCGGAGGACCTCGGCCACGAGCGCCTCGTCGTGGGCGTCGGGTGGCCGGACCGCGGCCAGTCGCTCGCAGGAGGGGCAACCGCCGCGTGGCTCGACCTCGTGGGCGGCGCAGCGGGCCACCCCCACATGTCCGAGCCCGTGCTCGATCACCCGGGGCAGGAGCCACGCCAGCCGGGCTGCGCACGCGAGGTGGAGGGGAGACGCTTCGGGCTTCCAGCAGAAGCCCACCAGGCCACGGGACAGCTCGGCGACGGTCGCGAGCGCTGGAGCCTGGGGATCGAACGCGCCGGTCAGCCTCTCCAGGGCCTCGTGGGCGTGGGGCGGACCGAGGAGCCGACCGTCCGCCCACTCGAGCGGCACGGCCTCGGCGGGGTCGTCCGTGAACGACGCGTGCAGCTCGACGCGATGCTCACGATGGTGCAGGAACAGCCCGTCCCTGGCGGCCAGGGCGGCCGTACGGCGCGCGACCGGACCGACCCCGTGCGGGTGGGGGACCCCGGAGACCGGCGCGGGCGGGGTGGAGTCGGAGGCCAGGGACTGCACGACGGATGCGGGTGAGAGCATGGTCCCTCCTGTGCGCGCTCCGTATCCCGGACACCCACACCGGCCCCTGCTCGGCGATCGTCGGGCCAGGATGACGTTCCGAGCGTGCAGATGGTGCCGCGGTGCCCCCTGCCCGCGACAGCCGCCGATCGACCACGTACGATCGGGGTGTGGGTATGCCACGCTTTTTTCTTGTCGCTTTGTTTTGTGAGGTCTGCCATGTCTGGCAAGAGCCTGAAGACCCCAGAGGTCGCTCCAGCTCCCAAGGCTCCCGAGCCCGTCGCCCCCGCGCCTGTGGTGCAGCCCGCCGGGAATGCCGCCGTCGCCGAGAAGGTCGCCAAGGAGCCCGCCAAGGAGCCTGCTGCTCCTGGTGGTCCTGGCCCCGCCCTGTCCGGTGAGGGCGTGGCCTCCGCGCCGAAGCCCGCCCCTGGTGCGAACGACGGCTCCCTCGGTGAGGGTCTGTTCTCCCGGGGTGCTCGGGGAGACACCGTCAAGGCCATCCAGTCGATGGTCGGTGGGCTCGATGTGGACGGGAAGTTCGGTCCCGCCACCGCCGCGGCCGTGCGCCGCTTCCAGAAGGAGAACGGGCTCAAGGTCGACGGTATCGTGGGCCCGGAGACGCGCGGTGCGCTCTACGCGCGCCAGGCCGCCTCGGCACGCCCGGCCAACCGCGCCTCGGCCACGCCCGTGCCGCTGATGGGACGTCGCGCCACGCCGCCTCTCCCCACGCGTCGCCCGCAGCAGCCCTCCGCCGCGGTCCCCCTGCCGACCCGTCGCCCCGAGCAGCCGTCCGCCGCGGTCCCCCTGCCGACCCGTCGCCCCGAGCAGCCCGCGGCCGCCGTCCCCGTCCCGGTGCGCCGTCCCGAGGCTCCCGCGGCTGCGGCCCCTGCACAGGAGGCCCCCGCGCAGGAGGCCCCTGCTGCCCAGGACGTCCCGCTCCCCACGCGTCGCCCGACGCCTCCCGCACCCCAGCAGGAGCAGCGGACCGAGCGTCCGGCGGCGCGCGACGAGGCGTCCCGCGAGACCGGAGCCCCGCGCGACACGTCGGACGTCGACAAGCTCCTGAAGCAGGGCTTCAAGGGCAAGACCCTGGGCCGTGGTGCCAGCGGTGCGGACGCGAAGACCCTCCAGGGCACGCTCCGGGCGCTCGGCTACCTGCCGAAGGACGCCAAGCTCACCGGCAAGATGGACGCGGACACCACCAACGCGCTGATGGCCTTCCAGGTGGCCACCTCGGGTGTGGACAAGGTCGAGAAGGGCACGGACGCCCAGGGCCGCGCGGTCTACCAGACCGACAAGGACAAGAACCGGCTGAAGGGCATCGTCACGGGCAAGCTCGACAAGGCCACCCGCGCGAAGCTCACCGAGGCGCTGAAGACCGAGCGCGCCGACCGCCTCGCGGGCCGGAAGGAGGACAAGTCGAAGTTCTCTCGGACCATGGGCGACAACGACACCCAGCGCAAGCAGATCGCGGACCGCATGCGGAAGCAGGGCCTCGACCCCGAGAAGCTCATGAAGGTCGACACCTCGCGGTTCGCCAAGCAGGGCCTGCGTCCCCACGTCCTCGATGCCGCCATCGATGCCTGGGAGAACGCCTACGCCTCCGGCAAGACCAAGAACATGACGATCACCGTCAACGACTTCGAGCTGCCCGGGAACATGCGTCGGTCGTTCACGCTCGACCTCTCGAAGCCGGGCGAGGGCCTGAAGATGCACGAGCTCATGGCGCATGGCAGCGGCTCGGGCGACCAGACCTGGAGCACGAAGTTCTCCGGCGCGCAGCGCACGGGCTCCGGCCAGAGCGTGCTGGGCGGGATGATCGTGGGGGGGCGGTCCTACCCGGGGAGCAAGCAGTACGGCGCCACGGTCGACGGTCTGGAGAAGGGCATCAACGACCGCGCGGACGCGCGCGAGGTCCGGATGCACGCCAAGGGCAGGGGGTCGCTCTCCGAGGACGCGATCGGCCGGAGCCTGGGCTACCGCAGCCTCGGCTGCCTCGTGATGACGGACAAGGCCGCGAAGACCTACCGGGATCAGGCCCGGAAGGAGGGCGGACGGTACAACTTCAACTTCTCGCCCAACGCCCAGTACTGGGGGAACAAGAAGAACGCGGTCACCTCGGACTGAGGAGGTCCCGCAGGCCGGCGATGGCGTCGAGGGCCTCCGCGCGCTCGGCGTCCAGCGCTTCGCGCTCGGGACCCTCGGCGTCCGCGCGCGCCGCGTCGAGCACCTGGAGCCAGCCCTCGGCGCGGTCGAGCTGCTCGCGCCAGGCATCCTGCCGGACGTCTGCCAGGGAGCGGCCGGCCCTCGTGGGATCCACGGCGTCCAGGGCCAGCGTGAGCTCCGCGGGCTCGAAGACGTCCACGAGGAGGTCTCCCCAGGCCCCCGTCTTCCGGTCCTCCACCCGCAGCACGCACGGCGTCCCGGCCAGGGCGCGCACCGCGAACGTCCCGTCCACGCCGGGAGGATCGTGACCCTCGCACCCCGTGGCCACCAGACGGGCGGCGGTGACGCGGTCCACCGATCGCCCGGCGTCCATCACCGTGATCCGTACCTCCACGGGCGTGCGCGGTTCCTCGGTGACGCAGTCCCCGCGCTTGCCCGGGTGGGCGTCGAACCACTGGACGTGGGCCACCACGCCGCCCGGACCGCGCAGAGGGGCCTGCCCGTCCGGCTCCTGGACCAGCGCGAAGAGCCAGCCGTCCGCGACCCGGGGTCGCAACAGGCCCGGTCCGGACGCAGCGCTCACACCCTCGGGCAGCCGGCAGGCCACACGACCGTAGCCGCCGGCCTCCGCCAGCCGCGCCGTGACGGTCTCGTGTACCGGGGTCGCGGGGACGGTCTCCGGGAGCTCCAGACCCTCGATGGGCTGAGTGCGGGTCGCGCGGGGCCGCGGGGACGGGGTGGTCGTGCTGCGGTCGTCGGGGACGGGCGGTCCGGGGCGCAGGAGGGACAGCAGCACGATGCCGAGCACGCCGAGGGCGACGAGCCCCAGACCGACGAGCCAGCTCCGGGTGTCCTTCAAGGAGCCGCCAGCCACGGGAACGCACCGAGGGGCTCGGGAGCCTGCACGCCGTCGGTGCGGCGGGGGGCGTCGCTGGCGGGTGCGTCACCCCAGTAGGGCGAGCCGGGCGGGAGCCGCTCGGGGCCGTTCACGGCATGGGTGAGCAGGACGTCCAGGGCCTGTCCGCCGGGCGTGCGGCCCCCGCAGCTCACGGGCTCCCTGGCGCGCGCGAGGGCCCGTTCGTTCTCGAGGTACGTGCTCGCCGTCGGACTGCACGCGTGCCGCAGGTCGAGCCGCAGGGGCCCAGCGGTCAGGAGGTCGTGCTCCGTCCCGTCCTCCACCCCGTCGAGGAGGTCGAGCTGGGTCGGGGTCCGTGGCAGCACGGGGCGACCGAAGGCCGCGAGGAGCTCGTCGTGGACGGGGGTGTCGCAGAGGGGAGTGACGTGCGCGGCGATGGTGACGGGCCCGCAGGCGAGGACCTCTCCGGTGGCTCCGGTCAGCGCGCAGGTCGGGTGGTCGCCCCACAGCCCCACCTGGGTTCCCCGCACCTCCGTCGAGGGCAGGACGATCTCGGGACGCCGTGCGAACACCACGCCGTTCCCGTACAGGAGGGCCACGAGGTCGTCGCCGGGGCTCCATGGATCCGGCTCCACCGTGACGCGCACAGCGCCTTCGCACGTGGACGGATCGACGGATGCCGCGCGGAGCACGCCCTCCGACCAGGTGCGCTCCACGAGGCGGGCACCGACCTCCAGCGGACCCGCCTCCCCGAGCCAGGACGCCGGAAGCTCGAGCACCAGCGCCTCCACCGGCGAGAGCACGACCTCGCCAGGGGCATCCGGTACGTCCCGGCTCCTCCGTCTCCGTGCGGCCTTCTTCAGCCGAGCGGGCGACGGATCGGCCCGCAGGCCCGCGAACAGTCGGGCACCGCCGAGCTCGGTCGGGATGCCGAGGGGGGCCACGAGGGAGGTCTCGCAGGACGCGCACCGGGGCGCGAGCGGCGTGAACCCGCAGATGACCTCGGTGGCGGTCCATCGACAGGCCACCTCGTGCTTCGCGCCCTTCGAGGCGAGGTCGAACACGAGGGTGCTGCCCTCCGTTCGATCCGGCAGGGTGGCCGCGAGCACGAGCCGGCGTTCCTGGCCGACGTCGGTCGGCCAGGCGTAGAGCTGGGGTTCCGGCGGACGTGCGAAGGCAGCGAGGAGGGTGAGCATCGCTGCAGGCTAACCCCCCTTGCCCGGCGGGCGCCGTCGGGCGACACTGGCCCATGGCGTCCGCCCTCGACACGGCCTCCGCGTTCGCGCGCACCACGCACCAGTGGCTCGTGAAGCTGGATCCCGCGGGCTTCAAGGACGAGGGCATCCCGGAGGCCCGCGAGGGCCTGGAGGCCGTCCGCGACGCCGCGGAGCTGCTGTTCGCCGCCCTGGGGCCCACAGCACCCGAGGCGCTCTACCACGTTGCCCACGAGCTGGATGCCCTGCGGGAGGCCCTCCCGCACCCCGGAGAGGTCCCGGACGAGCGCACCGCATGGCTGGACCTCCGGGTGGCGCTCTCGCCCCTGTACGAGGCCTTCGCGCTGGCCGTGAAGCGCGCGGGGGGCAAGGCGAAGCACCTGCACCCCACGAACCTCAAGCGGTCGTTCGTGCACCTCGTGAGCGGGCTCCTGGTCGTGGCGTGCTTCGAGCTCGTGTTCACGCAGTGGACCGGGTTCCTCACCGCCACCGCGTTCGTGCTCTGGGCGTGGCCGCTCGAGGCCGCCCGCCGCGTCAGCCCCACGGTGAACCGGTGGTGCATGGCGTTCTTCGGGCCCATCGCCCGCGACCACGAGCGCTACCGGATCAACTCGGCCACCTGGTACGGGAGCGCCCTCTGGGTGCTCTCGGTGTCTGCGTATGGGCCCGCGGGCGTGCTCGGGTTGCTCGCGCTGGCCGTGGGCGACCCGCTCGCGGGCCTCGTGGGCCGGACGTACGGCAGCACGCGGATCTGGGGCGGGAAGTCGTTGGAGGGCACGTTCGCCTTCGCCGTCGCGTCGATGGCGGTGGGCTATCTGTACCTGATCGCCTTCCACCTCGACCTGGCGGGCTCGTTCACCCTCCTGGGGCTGGCGGCGCTGGCGGGGGTCACGGGCGCGGTCGTGGAGCTCGCGTCCACGCGGCTGGAGGACAACTTCACCATCCCGGTGCTCACGGCCTGGGTGTGCCAGGTCGCGATCCTCCTGCTCACCTGACCGTCACTCGCGCTCGGACTTCTCGAAGCGCCAGGTGAGGTCGCCGTTGTTCTTCCAGGAGAACACGACGTCTCCGAAGGGCGACGCCATGAGCAGCTCGACGTCGTCGGGCGCGCTGGCCCCGTCGGCGTCGAAGTTCTCGACGCCCTGGAAGCGGAGCTCGATGTTCTCGCCGGTGATGACGTTGTCCTGGGCTTCGAAGAGCGTGTCGCCGTACTTCAGGCGGAAGGCCGGACGGAGGATCGAGAGCTCCTTCGGCAGCTTCACGACCAGGTTGTCCGCTCCGTACTTGGACTCCATCTCGACCTGGGCGACCTCGTTGGCCCCCTCCAGCAGGCTGTCGACGGTGGACTGGAACCGGGGGTGGCGCTTGGCGAGCGGGTGCTCCACGGTGGCCTCGTCCGGACCCGCCAGGGCCTCGCGGGTCTTCCGCTTCTCGGCGAGCTCCTTCAGCTCGGCGAGCTTGTAGGCGGGCGCGTCCACCCAGCTCACGGCCTCGTCGGAGATGAGCACGGCGCGCGTGTGCACGATGTCGGAGACGGTCTTCTTCGCGCCGTTCACGGTGAGGTCCACCGCGATGGACCCGAAGCTCGTGGAGTCCTTGGCCAGCACGGCCGGGACGGTCTGCTCGGCCGCCAGGACCTCGTAGTCGCCCTTGTACATGTCGGTGAGCTGCAGGGCCAGGAGCAGGGTGGCGTTGTGGAGGGTCTTCTCGGACCGGTTCTCCACGCTCACGTTCAGCGAGCTGCCCATCATGGCCGGGCTCGCGTCGAGGTCGAGGTACGACTCCTCCGGGAAGATCTCCCAGAAGTGCGGGCCCAGCAGGTCGTGGCAGAACCAGATGTCGCTGACCACGAAGTCCCACTGCTTCTGCGCGCGCCGACGGGCGAAGTGGTCGAGCACCTTCTGA
>JACKEQ010000052.1 GCA_020632885.1 Alphaproteobacteria bacterium
CATGAGCCACGAGCTCCGCACGCCGCTGAACGCGATCATCGGCTACGCCGAGATCCTGGAGGAGGAAGCCGCCCCCCACAGCGACGAGGCCGCGGACCTCGGCCGGATCCGCCAGGCCGGGAAGCACCTGCTGGGCCTGATCAACGACGTGCTCGACCTGTCGAAGATCGAGGCGGGCCGGATGGCTCTCGAGCCCACGGACGTCGACGTGGACAGCCTGGTGCGCGAGGTGGCCGAGACGGTCCTCCCGGCGGTCCAGGCTCGGGGGAACCGCCTGCTGCTCGACACCCCGTCCCTGGGCGGGGTGTTCGTGGACGGGATGCGGCTGCGTCAGGTCCTGCTGAACCTGCTCTCCAACGCCGCCAAGTTCACGGAGAACGGGGAGATCGTGCTCGTGGCGATGCGGGAGACGGTCGAGGGCGTCGAGCGCCTCCGCTTCGAGGTGAGGGACACGGGCATCGGCATCACGCCCGAGCAGCAGTCCCGCCTGTTCCAGCCGTTCTCGCAGGCCGACACGTCCACCTCCCGGAAGTACGGGGGCACTGGGCTCGGGTTGGTGCTCTGTCAGCGCTTCGCGGAGATGATGGAGGGCCGCGTGGAGCTCGACAGCGTGCTCGGCGAGGGCACGACGGTGCGCTTCGTGTTCCCGACGACGACGGCGGCCAACCGGGTCGAGCAGCTCCGGCGGAGGCGGATGGCCGAGGTGGACCGCGTTCGCGGCACCTCGCCGATCGTGCTCTGCGTGGACGACGAGGTGAGCGCGCTCACCCTGCTGGATCGCATGCTCCGCGAGGAGGGCGTGCACCCGGTGCCTTGCAGGGACCCCCTGCAGGCCGTCGAGATGGCGCTGCAGATCCGGCCGCACGTCATCACCCTCGATCTGCACATGCCGAACCTCGACGGCGGCGAGCTGCTCCGGCAGCTCAAGGAGCACCCGGAGCTGGCGCACGTGCCGGTGGTCGTGGTGAGCGTGGACGGGGCGGCGAGCGCCACGCTGGAGCTCGGGGCTGCGGCCTGGATGCGGAAGCCCATCGACCGGAGCCGGCTGCTCGGGCTCATCGACGAGCTCGGCCGGGGGTCGGACGCTCCGGTGCTCGTGGTGGACGACGACGCACCCACCCGGGACGTCCTGGTGCGCATGCTGGACGCTGGCGGCATCGCGACGGTGGAGGCCACGAACGGTCGCGAGGCCCTGGACCTCATGGAGAGCGTGGCGCCGCGGATGGTGCTCCTGGACCTCATGATGCCGGGCATGGACGGGTTCCAGGTGGCCGAGACACTGCGGGCGGACCCGCGGTGGGCGGGGCTCCCGATCGTGGTGCTCACGAGCGCGACGCTCGACGAGCAGGACCGCGAGCGGCTGGCCCGGTGCTCGTCCGTTCTGCAGAAGGACGAGGAGACGCTCCGGAACCTGGTGCACGAGGTGAAGCGTGTCGCGTAGCTACAGCGTGAGCCGCAGGCCCCCGACCAGCGCACCCGGGCACCGCACCGACCTCGAGGAGCGACCGTCGTAGGAGCGGGTCTCGGGGTGCAGGCGGGGGGTGTCCGTCAGCCGCTCGAGCGACGTGCCGAGCAGCGAGAACGCGCTGTCGTCGAACCGCATCACCGGGATCGGCCCCATGATCCGGCCGCCCTCCACGCGGAAGCACGCGAAGCGCGTGAGCCCGGTGACCGAGCCGGCCCCGTGGTCCGAGAAGTTCAGGTAGTGGAGGTCGGAGACCCAGAGGCCGTCTCCGAGGGCCTCCAGCACCTCGTCCTCGGGCAGGTCGCCGCCGTGGACGTAGAGGCTCTGCGGGTGCTCCCAGTCGCTCGCGCCGTTGCCGGGGACATCGAACTCCCTGGCGGACCGCGCGCTCACGAGGGGCTCCACGGGACGCCCGCCCTCGAACAGGCGCACGGAGTCGGGCCGCGTGAAGCCCAGCGCGTCGAACGGGGCCCCCAGACCGTCGTGGGTGCGCTCGTCGATCGTGAGGAGCGGCGACAGGGGCTCACCGTCGAGCGCCCGCGCCAGGCACCCGTAGCCGCGCTCCCACGCCCGCTTGCCGAAGCCGGAGTAGGAGAGGACCCCGAGGAGCGCAGACACGGCGGCAGGCGCCAGGTAGGCCCGCCAGGTACCGGGCTCGAGCGGGATCTCCGGAGCCGCGAGCAGCTCCCGGTTCGCGTGGAAGCGCGCCATCTGGGCGTCCAGGAGCGCGGGGTCCCAGGCGAGCCCGGCGGCACCGAGCTTCGTGGCCCGGCCCCCCTCGAAGATCGACCAGTCGAGGTGGAACGACGACCGCTCGAAGAGGTTGCGCTGGCCCGTGCTGTCCGCGAAGGCATGGAACACGGGCCCACAGGTGAGCAGCCCGACCGCATCGAGCCCGCGCACACCCTCGAGGAAGGACGCGCTGATGGCGTGTGCGTCGAGGTCGCCCGACTCCCGGCGCTCGGAGTCCACGCGCTCGGTCGGCAGGTGCAGGTGGGGGTCCTGGGGCACGCTGGGCAGGAGGGCCCGCAGGGACTTCAGCGCCGTGGTGGCCCGCGCGAGGTCGTCGTGGCCGAGGAGGAGGTCGTGCGTGGCGTGCCGGCCGTCGACCACCAGGCGGAGCTCCAGGGTGGCGCTCTCGACATTGCCGACCTGCCGCACCCCGCCGCGGTTGTAGCGCACGAAGTCGGAGCGCTCCCCGTGCAGCCCGAGCAACAGGCGCTCGTCGGGCTCCAGGTGCGTGAACAGGGCGTCCGCGAGGCGCTGGAAGCGATCGAGCATCACGCCCCCCCGAAGACGTCGACGTCCGTGAAGCGCGCCGCCGGGGACGCGTGGCCCACCGGCAGCACCTGGCTCGGCTCACCCTTGCCGCAGAACGGGGTGCCCTGCACCTCGAAGGTGGACCGGTCGCCCACCGCCGCCAGGCTCCGCCAGAAGTCGCGGGAACGCCCGCGGTAGTTGGGCTTGCGCACGACCCTGCCCAGCTCGCCGTCCACGATCTCGCGCCCGAGCTCACAGCCGAACTGGAACTTGTCGCGCCGGTCGTCGATGGACCACGACGCGTTGGTCTCCATCCAGACCCCCCGCTCCACCTGGCCGATCAGCGCGGCGAGGGTGTGCTCGCCGGGCTCGAGGTTCAGGTTGGCCATACGGTCGATCGCCGGCCGCCGCCAGGAGGCCGACCGGGTGCACGCCACCCCCGGCAAGCCCGACCGCGCCTGGCTCTCGGCGCCGCCCAGGGCCCGCTCCAGGATGCCCGCCCGGATGAGGTGGGCCCGGGACGCGGAGGCCCCCGTGTCGTCCCAGCCATAGCTCGCGATCTCGCCCGACACGGACGGGTCGAACGTGATGTCGAGGTGCTCCGAGCCGTAGCGGTAGCTGCCGATCATCTCGGGGGTGACGAAGGTGGTGCCCGCGAAGTTCCGCTCGTCGCCGAGGATCCGGTCGAGCTCCAGCGGATGGCCGATGCTCTCGTGGATCTGCAGGATCATCTGGCTGGGCGCCAGCACGAGGCCCATCCGGCCAGAGGGGCACAGAGGGGCTTCGAGGAGCGCCGCGAGCTCGGCCACGAGGCGGTCGCCCCAGGCCGTCAGGTCCAGGGCCTCCACGACCTCCCAGCCCCCCTGCGCCCCGTTGTGGCGGCCCGTGCTGCGGGCCAGCGTGTCGCGACCGTCCTTCGCGAACGCCATCAACAGCGGCACCACCATCGACGTCTCCTGCTGGAGATCGCCGCCTGCGGAGGTGACGAGGCGCGTGCGGAGGTGCCGGGACCAGAGGTTGGCGGTCCACTGGACGACGGGGGCGAACCCCACGATGGGCGCGGACGCGGCGGAGAGGAGCGCGAGCCGCTCGGCGAACGGGACGTCCGACATCGGGCGCGCGACGGGCCCGGACCAGGAGCCCACTGCGGCCGTGAAGGGGGTGGCGGACATGTCGAAGATGCCGGCGTCGCGGGCGTGCTCCGCCCATCCCTTCGCGCGGGTCGCGGCCTCGCGCAGGCCGGACGGGCTGGTGTCCGCGGTGGCCGCATAGCCCCGCCCCGAGCCCACCTGGACGGTGAGCATCACGCCCTCGTCCTCCATGACCCACGGCGCCTTGGTGATGCCGGAGTCGATCTCGACCCGCTCGTGGCGCTCGGAGACCCACCGCGCCGACCACCCGTCACAGGCTGGCAGAGCCGCGCGGACACGGCCTGTCAGATCCTCCATGTCGATCCCCCCCGGGAAGGTCGGTCAGCATACACCAACGACGGTTACCTGGGCCGGATGTTCCTGCTGACCCTGCTCGCCTGCGACCCCTGCGCCCACCCCGACGAGCCGCCCTCCTGCGAGGCCGCGGCGTACGGTCCCGACTACGAGCCCATCGCGGCGCCGGGCGACACGATCCGCGGCGTGTTCGGTCTGCAGGGAGGCATCCACATCGACACGGCCGTCTCGGTGGTCGCGATGTCGGCCGGCGTGGAGCTGGAGGGCCGGATCCTGGACGGCGAGGGGACCGTGGTGGCCACGACCTCCCTCGTGGACCAGCGTGCACGGCCCGATGCCACGTGCGCTGCGGACCTGGAGCCGGTCCAGATGCGGTTCGAGGACCTCACGGTGGCCTGCGACATGGACGGGCAGCCGGTGACGGTGGAGATCCAGGCGACCCGCCGGGACGGCGAGGTGGCCACCTGCAGATCCGAGGGTGTGCTGGAGCTGGAGGACATCGCCTGGGACGTGTTCTGTACGGAATAGATCAGCCCCCTGGTGGAGACGGGACCTCGACGAACGGGGTCTGCAGGTCCCAGGCCCGCCGGATCTGCGTGTCGAACAGGCCCACCGCGGCGGGGTCGATGCGCTCGCGGGCCCCGAGCAACAGCCGGAGCCCCTCGGAGGTCGCCCGGTGGGGCTCGGTGGCGAGCTGGATGGCCGTGGCGGTCGTGCGCACGTGGAAGTGCTCGGTGACGACCGCCTCCAGCCACGGCAGCATGGCGTCGAGGTTCCGGGTGTCCACCGTGGAGAGCAGGGCGTCGTCCGCGAGCGGATAGACCTTGGGGTCCTCGTCCAGCGCGGCGGCCGCGTTGCCGATGTGCGCCTGGTCCGTCGTGGCCTCCTGGCCCTTCTCGGCCCTCAGCACGGGTTGTTCGGTGGGCCAGTTGGGTTGCAGACGCACGGTGAGCTCCGCCTCGCAGGTCCGCGTCCAGTCCTCGAGGTCCCAGTGCAGGGTGTCGTCCACCTGGCGCTCGACGGTGGCCGGCAGCGCGTCGCGCTCGGTCTCCAGGGCCTTCGCGGCGGCCTTCGCGGCCTGGACGGCCGCCTGGGTCTCGCGGATCTGGGCCTCTGCGCCCTTCGCCTCCTCCTGCAGGGGAGCGTTCTTCGCCTCGAGCTCCGCGAGCCGCTCGGTGACCTGCTCGAGGGTGGCTGTGCGCTCGAGCAGGGCGGCCTCCCAGGCGGAGAGGCTGTCGGCCTCGAGCTCGGCGGCCTTGTCGCGCTGGACCTTCGCCTCCTCGACCATCGTCTCCAGGCCGGGCTTGCGACCCAACAGCGTGACGAGCTCGGCCTGGTGCTCGTTGAGCCGCTGATCGAGCTCACCCACGATGACCCAGAGGGCCTCGATCTTCCGCTGGCCCCCGATGACCTCGGCGTCCTTCGCGACGAGCCTCTGGTCGACCTCGACCCATGCCGGGTTCGGCACGTCCACGGTGCCCGCGATGAAGTTGCTGGTCTTCGGTGTCTTCTGCACCACCTCGGTGCACCTCGACGGCGAGGGGAGCAGCGTGACGACGAGGTGCGGCGAGCGCTGCTGGACACGGGTGTTCGGGAGGGCGAGCAGGCGGGACTGGAGGACCTCGGCGATGGCACGGTCCCGCCCGGTGGCCGAGCGGCTGTCGATGCGGAAGCCGAGCGCACCCTCGGAGGTGAGGCGCTCGAGCATGCGGTCCGCGGCCTCCCGGTCGGTGGGACGGGCGGCGATCTCCCAGGCCCGGATCCACGAGGCTGCGGCGCCACCGGGCTGATCGCGGCGCAGGAGGTCGCTGGCGATGCGCGCGTGCTTGTCGGCCCAGGCGGTGACGATGGCGTGCCGCTGGGCCTCCTGGACGGGCTCCTGGTCGGGCTCGCGGGAGGAGATCGCGTCGAGGGCGGCGAGAGCCCGGGCATGCTCCCCGGCCACGAAGAGCTCCTGGGCCTGGGTGCGGTAGTGGGCGCGGAGGTCCACGAGCACCTTGTTGAGCCACGACTTCCGCTCGAACAGGGCGGCGTAGCGCAGGGCCAGGTCGTAGGCCTCCGGGTAGCGGTGCGCGATGTAGAGGCCCTGGATGCCGCTCTGCAGCTCCTCCCGGGCCCGCTGGCGGATGGCGTACGCCGCGGGATGGTCGTCGTTCAGGGCCTCCGCGTCGGCCAGCGCGGCCATGGCGCCCTCGTAGTCGGCCTTCTCCATGCAGGCGCGCGCCACGGTGAGGGCGGCCTCGGCCTGGGCGTCCAGGACGGCCTCGCGGCGTGCGGTGGCCTCGGGATCACCGGGCTTCTCGGCGAGGGCCAGGGCGTACTGGTCCAGCGCGCCGGACAGGTCGCCGCTGGCCTCGAGGAGGACCCCGGCCTCCATGGCCTTCTTGTACGTGCAGCCCTGCAGGAGCAGGAGGGCGAGCCACATCCGGACTCACCTCCGCCGGGCGAGGAGCGCCGCCAGCGGCCCCCCCCGGGGTGACGTCGCGCACCCGTAGACCGGCACCGGAGGCGACGGTGGGGCCACGGTGCCGTCCGACAGGCGCGCGTCGTCCGACGTCTCCGCACCATCCAGCACACCATCGCCGTCGCTGTCGGGGTCCAGGCGGTCGGGCAGCCCGTCGCCGTCGGTGTCCACGTCGCCCTCCACCGCGTCGGGCACGCCGTCGCCGTCGGTGTCGAAGGTCGAATCCGCGCCGTCGCAGTCGTCGTCCACGCCGTTGTCCGGCACCTCGGTGGCTCCCGGGGACACCGCCGGGTCGTCGTCGTCGCAGTCGTCGGCGTTGGACACGTGGCCCGCGGGCGGCGCGCAGCTCTCGGTGGCGGGTCCGGACCCGAACCCGTCGGCGTCGGCGTCGGCGTACCAGAGGGCCGTGGCGCCGGCGGGCAGGTCGGGGTCCGCCTCGTCCACGAGGTCGTCGCAGTCCTCGTCCAGGCCGTCGCAGGTCTCCGGCGCACCCGGGTACACCGACGCCCGGGTGTCGTCGCAGTCCGTGGCGTCGAGGGACGTGCCGGGCTGCAGGGTGCACGCGTAGATCGGCGTGCCGGCCGTGCCGTGCCCGTCGAGGTCGCCGTCCGGCCAGAGCTCGAGCACGTCGAAGGCCGCGTCGTCGACGAGGGTGTCGCAGTCGTTGTCGACCCCGTCGCACACCTCGGTGTGGAAGGGCGACCGCAGCGGGTCGTCGTCGTCGCAGTCCGCGGACGCGAGCACCCATCCGGGCGGCGGCTCGCAGGCCACCAGGGGGGCGCCGGTGCCGGTGCCGTCGGCGTCCTGATCGAAGAACCAGGGGCTCGCGTCGACCGCGTCGCTCTCGTCGCCCGAGCAGTTCGTGTCGACGCCGTCGCACGTCTCCGTGGCGGAGGGCTTCACCGTGGCGTCGTCGTCGTCGCAGTCGCCCGTGAGGGAGGCGTACCCCGGGGGGCGCGCGCAGGATTCGACGCCCCAGGTACCGACGCCGAACCCGTCGCCGTCGCCGTCCGGGTACCAGGTGGCGAGGGTCGTGCCCTCGTCGATGTCGCCGTCGCAGTCGTCGTCCCGGAGGTTCCCGCACTGCTCGGGCAGGTTGGGCGCGACGTCCGCCGACGTGTCGTCGCAGTCGTCTGCGTTCGCGCGGTACCCCGGGGGCTGCACGCAGGCCGACAGGGGGGCGCCCGCCCCGAAGCCGTCGTCGTCGAGGTCCGCGAACCAGGTCGGCGCGCCCGAAGCGCCCAGGTCGACGGTGCCGTCGCAGTCGTCGTCGATCCCGTTGCAGACCTCCGTGGCCGCGGGGCTCACGGTGGGATCGTCGTCGTTGCAGTCCTCTTCGGCCCCGAAGCCGTCCCCGTCGGAGTCCACGACCACGATGCCCCAGAAGACCTCGTCCAGCTGGGGGCCTCCGAGGTGGCCGCGGTCTGCGGTGGACCCGTCGGGATCGAGGCGACCCGAGGTGGACGCGTCGACGACCTGGGCCGTGGCCCGCACGGCGAACAGCGACGCGCAGTCGTTGCTGCCCAGGCCCGTGATGACGGGGTCCGCGAAGACGTTCTCGTTCTGCGGGACGTTCGTGGTCGTGGTGCCCCAGAGGACGTTGCCGCCGAACGTGCCCGACGTGCCGCGCACGACGATGCCCCCGTCGTGCACGGTGTCGCCGACGTCGGTTCCGCCGAAGGTGAGAGTGGCCGGGGAGCCCGTGAACGTGGCGTTGCGAAGGGTGCCGGGCCCCGTGAGGTCGACGTCGAAGCGCTGGGAGGCGGCGTCGCCGTTGGTCACGAACAGGAGATTGCTCGCCGTCGGGCGCGACCCCGAGCCCATCCAGATCGCGTTTCCGGTGTCGTCCGCGACGTTCTGGCAGAAGTGGGCGTTGGTGACGACCGTGGGCCCGCCTTCCGCCGCGACGGCCCCGCCGCGCAGGCCCCGGTTGCCCCAGAAGAAGCTCTTCGTGGCGCTGCCGCCGAGCTCGAGGCGCACAGCACCCCCGTCGAGGCCCGCCGCGTTGCCGACGAACGAGCAGTCGCGGATGGACGCGCTGTGGCGGGCGTTCACGGACCCCCCGTGCCAGGTGGCCTCGTTCTCGATGAAGGAGGAAGTGCCCACGAGCACCTGACCGCCGCCGTAGGCCTCGATGGCTCCGCCGGCGGTGGCCCGGTTGCCCTGGAACAGCGTGGTGGCGACGACCAGCACCACGTCGGTCCAGGCCTCGATCGCGCCGCCCCCTCCGGCGACCGCGGTGTTGTCGACGAACCAGCTGTCCGTGATGCCGAGGAGGGTCGCGTCCTTCGCGTAGATCGCGCCGCCCTCGAGCTCCGAGGTGCACCCCTCGAACCCCACGCCGTCGAGGGTGGCGGTGATGCCCTCGACGAACAGGCAGCCCCCGGGGAGGCTGTCGGTGCTGTGGCCGTCCACCAGCTCCACGTCGCGCAGCGTGAGCTCCACGGCTCCCTCGCGGAGGCGCAGGGTGCGGCGCGTGGACTGGCCGTCCAGCGTGAGGTCCTCGAGGGTGAGGGACGCGCCGACGTCCGCGAGGACGACGTCCGACCCGGTGCCCACGAGCCGCGTCAGCCCCTGGCCCGCGCCGCGCACCGTGAGCTCTCCGGTGGGCCAGATGAACCCCGACCAGGTGCCGGGCCCGATCTGCACCACGTCGCCCGGTTGCGCCGCGGACACGGCGGCCTGCACCGTGGCGTGGTCGCCCGGCACGTGGAGCGTGGCGGCGAGGACGGGGGAGAGGAGGAGCATGCCCCGAGGATACCCCATGCCGGGCTCAGCGGCTCCCTTCTGGACCTGAACATGCTATAGGTGATAATGTGTTCAGGTGAGGTCGGGATGCAGGCGACGCTGTTCGGGCGGGGAGAAGCGGAGGTCGCGGGGTTCGGGCGTGCGGTGCACACCGACCTCGGTGCGGGTGCGTGGGTGGAGCACGTGCCGGGCTTCGTGCACGGCCAGGACGGGCTCTTCGACGCCATCCGGCGCGGAACGGGCTGGGTGAGCCAGCGGCGGCGGATGTACGAGCGGGTGGTCGACGTGCCCAGGCTCCTCGGCAGGCCTCCGGACCTCCCGGTCCTGGCGGGAGCGGTGGACGCGCTCGAGGGCCGGTACGGCTGGCGCCTCGACCGCGTGTCGGCGGCGCTCTACCGGGACGGGCGCGACAGTGTCGCCTGGCACGGCGACAGGATGGGCGACCTGCGGGCGGACTGCGTGATCGCCGTGCTCTGCCTGGGCTCCGAGCGGCGCTTCCTGCTCCGGCCGGCGGGTGGTGGGCCGAGCCGGGCCATCCGCTTCATGGGGGGCGACCTGATCGTCATGGGCGGCACGGCGCAGGAGACCTGGGAGCACTGCGTGCCGAAGCGTGCGGACGCAGGACCGCGGATCGCGGTGATGTTCCGGCCTTCGGCGCGGCCGGGGTAGACTGGCCCCTGGAGGTCGTCATGTGGTGGATGGTTCTCGCGGGATGCTCGCTCCTCGAGCAGCAACAGGCGGAATCCACGGTGGACGCGGCTCCGGCGGCGTCCGAAGCCGCGGCGGCACCCCGCGATCAGGGCGTGGACGTCGGGGGGGACGACGGCGTGCTCGTGGGCCGGCAGGGCGACGTGAAGGGCATCCGCGTGGGCGGCGAGAACGGTGTGCTGGCCGGGAAGGACGACCTCTCCACGGGTGTGCGGGTCGGCGGCGAGAACGGCGTGGTCATCGGGAAGGACGACGCGACGACGGGTGTGCGCGTCGGTGGGGCCAAGGGTGTCGAGATCGACGGCAAGAAGGGCATCAAGATCGGCGGCAAGAAGCTGCTCGGGAAGTGACGTGCTCCTGCCCGAGCCGTTCCGTCCGGACGATCCGGCCCTCGACGAGCTCGCGCAGCGGCCGTGGTTCGCGGTCGTCGAGCGCGGTGGCGAGCCGTCCGTCCGTCAGCTGACCCCCGACGAGGCCACGGCGGCCCTCGACCGCCTGCGGGCCTGTGAGGTCCGCGTGCTGCGTCGGCGCCACCAGCGGCTCTGGGGGCCTCTGGTGGGCTACCGACGCGATGGCGACGTGCTCGTCGCAGTCGAGGTGCACGAGGTGGACATGGATCCCATCGAGGACGGCTCCTGGTCGAGCTGGTTCCGCCTCGGGGTCGACTGGTGTCAGGTGGCCGCGGAGAAGGAGGGAGCTGTGCGACCCCTCACGCTGCCCTGACGGTCACGGGCCGTCGAGCCCGGCTGCCGCGAGCACGGCCCGCAGTCGACCGGCGCCCTCCGGGGGCGGACCGGCCGTGGAGATGCTCACAGCCCACCTCGCCGTCTCGATGGACGGCGCTTCCCAGGCGGCGCGAGCGATACGATGGACGCGTTCGTCGGCGTCCGAGCAGTCGCCCTCGCGACCGGCGATGCGGCGCAGGGCGACGGCCTCGGGGGCCTCCGCGAAGACGAGCAGGACGGGCACACCGAGGCGGCGCGCGAGACCGATCAGGCCGGCACGCCAGGCCTCCCGGCCGAGCGAGGCGTCCACGAGCACACGGCCACCCGAAGCCAGCAGGGCCCCGGCGCGTGCGAGCACCTCGTCGTACACGCGGGTACGGCCCGCCTCGGAGTAGTCGGAGGGACCGAGCTCCCTGCGCACGGCGTCGGTCCGCAGCACCTCGAGGTGCGCGGAGGCCGCGACCTCGCGGGCCAGCGTGGACTTCCCGACACCCGGCAGCCCCCCGACTCCGATCAGGACGGGCCGGTGGTCCGGCAGCTCCCAGGCCACGAGCGCGTGGAGGAGGTGCCGGAGCACGCCCTCCGCGTCGCCCGAGAGCCGGGCGATCTTCGCCCGGATCAGGGACCTGTGACCCACGTAGAGGTCGTGGAGCGCCGATGGACCGGGTGCACCCCACCCACCCCAGAGCGCGGCCACGAGGTCGCGGCGCTGGAGCGTGCAGCCCAGATCCATGGCGAGGAAGGCGACGTCCTCGAGCGGGTCGCCGCTCGCGAGGTCCTCCGAGAACGCGACCCCGTCGAGGATCGCGAGGCCGTCGTCGAGGACGTAGACGTGCTCCGCGCGGAGGTCGCCATGCAGCGCCCGGCCGCTCCCGGCGCGCTCGGCGAGGAGGGGGGCAGTGGACGCGTGCAGCCTGTCGCGGGCCCGTGCCAGACGGGCCATCAGCGGCTCGTGGTCGCCGTCGAGGGCGACCCGGAGCTCGGCCAGGTTGTCGTCGATGCGGTGCCAGACGGCCGTGGGCTGGCTGGACCCCGGACGGGACGCCATGGCGTCGTGGCGCTCGCGGATGAACGCGCCCACCCGGGCGAGCGTGTCCGCGTCGAGGGTGTCGCGGAGGGCCACCAGTGTGCGGTCTGCGGGCATCCTCCGCATGTGGACGGCGGGCTCTCCGTGCTCCACGCGCCGCGGCGGGTCACCGGAGACGTCCACGACGTCGAGGTACACACCCGGCGCCCAGGGGCGGTTGTGGACCAGCTCGGCCTCGCACTCGGCCCGGCGCAGCGCGGGCGTCGAGAGGTCGACGAACGGGTAGCGCACCGGCTTGAGGGTCTTCAGGACGTCGTGGGCGAACAGGGACACCACCGAGAGGTGGGTCTCGATCCGTTCCTCCCGGACGGGAGCCTGGAGCCGGTCTTCGGTGGCGAGCATGCGGTTCCTCCTGTGCAGACGGCATGCCAGCGGTGCCCACGGTCGGGTCGGAGGGCGGGTGGGTCTTATCGCACACCTGGCTGGGCCATCCCGCACGGTCAGGGGTTCATGGCCTCCTTCAGCTCGGGGTAGGAGCGGAAGATCACCATGGCGATCGAGGGCACGGCGACTGTGGCGCCGGTCGTGGGGTCCGCGCCCATGAACCCACGGCGCTCGCTCCTCGACAGCTCGCCGAGCCCGGTCCAGCGCACCGGGAGCCCCCGCGAGAGGTGGTCGGCGAGCGTGTCCACCATGACGGCGAGGATGTCGTCGACCGGGAGATCCTCCAGGCCGGGCACCAGGACGGGATGCGCGCGCTGCGCCGGGCGGCCGTTGACCCTGGCCTTCAGCTGCGGGCCGTTGCGGAACACGGCCACCCGGGTGCCGCGTCCAGGACCCTCGGGGCCCAACCTGAAGGCGCGTCGCCGGGAGATCGTGAACCGTCCGAGGCCTCCGAGCGAGAGGCCCTCGCCCTCGACCAGCGCCTCGCGCACGTGGGCGCTGAAGCGACGGAAGGCCTCGTCACCGTCGGGAACGACCGCAGCCACGGCGGCCTCGAGCACACCGGGCTCGGGGAAGCGGTCGGTGGGGACCCAGCGCCGCCAGATCGGGTGCCAGCGCCAGCGACCCTCGCGCAGGTCGGCGAGCTGGCGCGCGAAGAGCTCGTCGAGCGTCGCGTCCACGCGCTCGGGCGTCTCCTCCCACCACGGGGGCTCGGCATCGTAGCGGGACGCCACCCAGGCGGGACCCCTGCTGTCCACGATCCAGCTCGGCTCGCCGGGCGCCCGCTCCGAGAGGACCCACCAGCCCTCGCTCGCGTGGTCGTGCCAGGAGGCCAGGGCCGCGTCGGCCGCCACCAGCGTGCCCGACATGCCGTCCGCAGGCGGGAGGAGCACGTCCAGCCCGACCCCGTGGGACCCCACGACCGCGTACACCGCCAGCAGGGCCTCCGGTGCGCCGGCCTGGCGGAGGCTCTCCAGGGTCTCGGGGGACGCGGGGGCGGGCCGCTCGAAGTCCGGACAGGACTCCTCCAGCCAGTCGAGCAGGACGGCCAGGTGCGTCAAGTCAGGCCTTCCGGCGAGCCAACCAGCGGTCGAGCTCACCCGCGAACCGCCGCTTGTCCTTGTCGGAGAACGGCGGTGGCCCCCCGGTCATCTCGCCCGACTCCCTCACGGTCTCCAGGAAGTCGCGCATCGACAGGCGGGCCCGCGCGTTGTCGGCATCGATGATGTTGCCGCGGTTGTCGATCACGAGGCAGCCCTTCTCCACGGCCGCCACGGCGAGCGGGACGTCCTGCGTGATCACGAGATCCCCGTCGGAGACGTTCTCCGCGATGTGCTCGTCCGCGACGTCGAAGCCCTTCCCGACGACGCGCAGCTCGATGGTGGGCGAGCGGGGCGTCTGGAACCACTGGTTGGCGACCAGGATCACCTTCTCCCCGGTGCGCTGCGACGCCCGGTAGATCATCTCCTTCACCGCGCGCGGCGTGGCGTCCGCGTCCACCCAGATCATCGCACCCCCAGAGCACCACCGAGGACCCGTCGGCGGGCCGCCTGGCGCTGGCGCTCCTTGTAATCGGCGTGGCTCGCCCAGCCCTTCCGACTCTCGAGCCAGCTCGCCTCGTCGAGCACCTGGACCTCGAAGGGGAAGAAGAAGCGGTAGACGTCGCCGGACGCGTTGGACACGCGGACGCGCTGACGGCCCGTGAACTGGATCGCGTGGTAGGCCTTGGCGCTGTAGGGGTTGGAGGGGTCTCCGCCGGCGTCCGGGTAGGCCCAGCCCTCCATCTCGGCCGCCAGCGACGGGATGTCCGTGGCGTCGGGGATGGCGGCCTCGAGCCGCGCGAGGTCCACCAGGGTGTTCTTGGACCGGCTCGGCTTCACGTTGGCGAACATGATGACGTTGTTCACGCGCAGGAAGCGCACGACCAGCAGCGCGTCGAGCCGGTTGCGGGTGACGAAGCGCACGCCGAGGCGGTCGAAGATGTCGGCCGCGACGTTCTCGGGCTTGTGCAGGAGCTTGAGGACGAGCGAGTGCAGCTCCTTGCGGGCCCTGGACTCGTAGCGCACGAGCGGCACGTCCCCGAGCCGCAGGCCGGCGGCGTCCTCGCGGATCCACTTCTCGAACCGCCCGAGGATCTGGGCTTCGATCTGCTCGGCGAAGCTGTCGGTGAAGTCCGACTCGGCGTGGGCGAGGGTGTGCATCACGCGGAGGAGCCCGCAGGCCCAGGGGTCCGGGGTGTCGGAGGAGACCGCCAGCAGGAGCTCCCGGACGTCCGTGACCGCCATGGTGGCCTCTGGGATGGCCTCGCCGGGCTCGAGGAGCACGTCGCGCACGAAGGCGATGGCCGTCGTGCGGAGGTACTCGAGCTCCTCGCGCTCCTCGGGGTCGTCCCAGCGGTAGCCGTAGGCCGCGAGGAAGCGCTCGGCGTCGTCGTGGTCCTCGACATGGAGGCGACCGACGTCGATGGCGGACGCACCGCCGACGACGGCGCGGAGGGTCTGGAAGGGGAAGACGTTCTGCACGCGCCCCGAGCATACCGGACGTGTCGGGGGTCAGGCGACCGCGCGGGGGAGCCGGACGGCGAAGGTGGAGCCCGCACCCGGCTGGCTGCGCACCGTGACGTCACCCCCCATGCGGCGCGTGAGCTCGCGCACGATCGCGAGCCCCAGGCCGGTCCCGCCCGCCACGTCGTGGACCTGCACGAACGGCTCGAAGACCCGGGCCGCCTGGTCCGCGTCCATGCCGACCCCCGTGTCCTCGACGTCCACCACGACGTCGTCTCCGGCATCGCGCACCCTGAGCGTCACCGTGCCGCCCGTGGTGAACTTGCACGCGTTGCCCACGAGGTTCAGGAAGCACTGCCGGATGCGTCGGGCGTCTCCCCGGACGACGCGCTCCGGGCCCACGAGGTCGCCCGTGTTGCCGCTCGCTGCGAAGAGGGGCGAGGTCTGGTCCAGCACGTCCCGGAGCAGCGGGTGCAGGGCGACGCTCGTGTCGTCGAGGGGGAGCTGGCCCGCCTCGACCTTGGAGAGGTCCAGGACGTCGTTGAGCAGGGCGAGCAGGTGGTTCCCGGCCCGGTGGATGCGCGCGAGGTCGGCCCGCGCCTCGCCCGTCGCGTCCTCCTCGAGGAGCTCGGTGTACCCGAGGATGGCGTTCATCGGCGTGCGGAGCTCGTGGCTCATGTTGGCGAGGAACATGGACTTCGAGCGGCTCGCCTCCAGGGCGTCGCGACGGGCCTCGTCGAGCGCGCGGCGCTGGATGTCGACCGCGGAGGACGCACCGACCGCGATGGCGGCGACCACCGCGAAGAACCCGGTGTAGGCGAGCACCGCGAGGGGCCAGCGCACCTGGGGTCCGTACAGGGGCTCGGGGACGAGCCCGGAGACCCAGCAGCCGTAGAACACCAGGATCACCGCGGTGCAGAGGGCGGCCCAGGCGATCCCGCCGGTCCTCCCGATGATCAGCGCGGCCATGGTGACGCAGAACGCGAGCCAGGGGATGCTGGCGGCGAAGATCCCATCGAGGATCCATGCGGGCCCGAGCAGGCTCTGGGCGAGCCCGAGGCACTGGAGGTGGCCGGTGAGGCGGAGGTCGCCGGTACGCTTCAGGATCAGCGGCCCCGACCCGACCAGCGCGGCCGCCAGCACCAGCGATCCACCCATCCCCCAGCGCCCCATGGCCGTGAAGACCACGGCGAACACGAGGCCCCAGGGGGCCAGGCCCAGCGCCACGCGCGCCACGAGGCGTCCCCGCCACCGGTCCTCGGTGGGGAGCCCCGCGACGATCGCGTCCTCCGCGGACGCCAGCGATGTCAGCCAGGGACTCATGCGTACGGGGCTATCGCGGATCGGCGAAGGTGTGTGGGATCGCACGGGATGGCGTCGCGCGAGCAATGACACGTGGCCGTCACCGAGCACGGATAGTGGGGGCGGCCAGGATCAGGAGGTGCAGGGTGACCGAGCGCGACCCACTTGCGATGTTGGCGTTCCATCTGAAGCTCGCAGGGCATCGCACGACGAAGAACGTGCTGATCTCCGTCGGATCAGAGGCCGACAAATCGAGCCTCCTGCCGGCGCTCCGGCAGCTCGACCGCCTCGATGTCGCGCTCTTCGCCACGCCCGGCACCCAGCGTTTCCTCGCCGCCAACGGCATCGAAGCCACCCTCATCCACAAGATCGCCGACGGGCAGGAGCCGAACATCCTCTCGTTCCTCTCGCGCGCCCAGCTCGACCTCGTGGTGAACATCCCCTCGGGCCGGCCGGTCCACGAGGAGAAGACGGACGGGCAGCACATCCGGTCGCTGGCCATCGAGAACCTCGTGCCGCTCGTGACCGACGTGGAGGTGGCCCGCCAGACCATCGACCGGATGGCGCGCCCTCCCGCGCCCGCCGCGGTGGAGGAGCCGTGGAACCTCAAGCGCGTCTGCCTCGAGCTGGCCGCTGCCAACGGGGGATTCTGTAACTACCACGCCCACTTCGACAAGGCGTACCTCATCACGCAGGAGAACCTGAAGCTGTCCCAGGTGGACATGCAGAAGAAGTGGCACCTCTACCGGTACCTCAAGGAGAACTACACGCACGACGACCTCGTGACGCGCATCTCCAGGGCCGTGGAGACCATGATCGCCCAGGGGGTCACGCACTGTCGGACCTTCGTGGATGCCGACAGCACCGTGGGTCTGCTGCCCATCCAGGCCGCCCGGCACGTCCGCGAGATCTACGGCGACCGCATCCACCTCGAGTTCGCCATCCAGCCCCTCGAGGGCGTGCTGGACCCCGAGTCCCGCAAGCGGTTCGTGGAGGCGTGTGCCCTCGCGGACATCGTGGGCGGGCTGCCGAGCCGCGACCGGCCGACCCCCGAGAAGCACCTCGACCTGCTGTTCTCCATCGCGAAGGACCTCGACAAGCCCATCGACGTCCACATCGACCAGGAGAACCAGCCCTACGAGGACGAGACCGAGCTCCTCGCGCTGAAGACCATCGAGCACGGCTACGAGGGCCGCGTGACGGGCGTGCACGCCATCAGCGTCGCCGCCAAGCCGCCCGTCGAGCAGGAGCGCATCCTGAAGCGGGTGAAGGACGCGGGCATGCACCTCGTGATCTGCCCGTCCGCGGCGCTCTCGATGAAGCCCCACGAGCTCAACGCGCCCATCCACAACAGCATCGCGCCGCTCCAGCGCATCCTGGACGCGGACGTCCCGGTGCACCTCGGCATCGACAACATGCACGACCTCTTCATGCCCATCGTGGATGGCGACATGTGGACCGAGTGCCGGATGCTCATGGAGGCCACGCGCTTCTACGACATCGAGAAGGTGATGGCCATCGCCTGTGACCGCAGCGGGTTCGGCTTGTGACGCCGTTCTTCGAGCGGGTCGAGGACCGGATGTGGACCCTCCACACCTGCCTCGTGCTCGGTGTCGACCCGCACCCGGACGACCTCCCGGAGCCCACCGGAGAGGCCGCCCTCGCCTGGTCCCTCGATCTGCTCCAGAAGGCCGGCCCCCACGCCGTCGCCGTGAAGCCCAACGCCGCGTTCTTCGAGGCGCTTCCTGGCGGGACCGAGGCCCTCCGCCGCTTCGTGGAGGCGTGCGACCTGCCCGTGCTCCTCGATGTGAAGCGCGGCGACATCGGGTCCACGGCGACCGCCCAGGCGGCCGCCTGCTACGACCTGCTCGGCGTGGACGCGGTCACCAGCCAGCCCTGGCTCGGCGAGGACGCCGTGCGGCCCTTCCTCCGCGAGGGCAAGGCGAGCTTCGTGCTCTGCCACACCAGCAACGCGTCTGCACCGGACGTCCAGCACATCGCGACCGTGGAAGGCCCGGCGTACCTGGCGATCGCGCGTCGGGCGCTCTCCTGGGGCGACCAGGTGGGCCTCGTGGTGGGCGCGACGGCTCCCGACGCCCTGCGTGCCGTGCGCGCCGCCCATCCGGGCTGCTGGATCCTGGCACCCGGAGTCGGGGCGCAGGGGGCAGATGCCCGGCAGACGGTCCGGGTCGGCTCGCGCGCGGACGGGCTCGGCCTGTTGGTGCCGATCTCCCGCGGGATCTCCCGAGCGGCGGACCCCGCCGGGGCCGCGAGGAACTACGCGCGCCAGCTCTCCCTGCACAGCGGCGAGTCGACGGGCGTGGACCCTTTGCTGCAGGGCCTCGTGGACCTGGAGTGCATCCGGTACGGCACGTTCACGCTGCGCTCGGGGGCGACCTCGAACGTGTACGTGGACTGCCGCCGCACCATCGGTAGCCCCGAGCTGCTCGCCAGCCTGGCGGCGCGCATGGTCCCGGGGCTCGCGGGTGCCGCCCGGGTGGCGGGGGTGCCCACGGCGGGGCTGCCGCTGGGCACGGCGCTGTCGCTCGTGTCGGGGGTTCCCCTCGTGTACCCGCGGGCCTCCGTCAAGGCCCACGGCACCGGGAGGTCCGTGGAGGGCGTCTGGTCGCCAGGGGAGACGGTCGTGATGGTGGACGACGTCGCCACACGCGGGACGTCCCTGGTGGAGGCCGCCCAGACGCTGCGGGAGGCGGGGCTGGTCGTGGAGCGGGCGCTGGTCCTGGTCGACCGTGACGGCGGGGCCCGCGAGGCCCTGGCGGAGCTGGGCATCACGCTGGAGGCCCTGTTCACCCTCGAGGACGTGCTGGCGCTGGCGCCCGGGGAATAGGGGAGGGCATGCGACGCGTCGTGCTCGTCGGGTCCCTGGTCGTCGCCGTGCTCGCGTGCGGCGGGTCGGGTCCGTACGCGGGTGACCGGCGGGTGGTGGCGGAGGTGGTCTCGGCCGACGCACCGGCCAGCGACGTCGAGGTCATCCGGGGCCGCCTGAAGCGGCTCGGCGTGAAGGGCACGGCGGAGGGCGGCCCGGTGGGGCTGACCCTGACGCTCACGGGCGTGACCGGGCCGGAGGTCCTCGCGGCCGTGTTGCGGCCTGGTGTCGTGTCGATGCGGCATGCGACGGACCCGCGGATCCTCGGGAACGATGACGTGGCGACCGCGGTGATCGAAGAGGACCCGAACACTGCGTACCCGTACCTGATGCTCGAGCTCACCTCGGAAGGGACCGAGCGGTTCTGTGGGCTCACCACCGATCATGTCGGCGAGGTCGTCGTGCTCGCGGTGGACGCGCTCTCGATGGCCCCGGTCGTGCGCGAGCCGGTCTGTGGTGGGCAGGTGAGGATCGACATGTCCGGGAGCGACCTCGCGGAGGCTGCGGCGATGGCGGCTGCCGTCCAGGGGCCGCCGCTCGAGGGCACCTGGGAGGTCCGGGTCGTCCGATGAAGGCGTTGGCCATCGTGTTCCTCGGTGTCTGGGTGTGGCTCCCGGTGTGGCTGGTGGTGGCGCGCGCCATGGTCTGGCGCCGGCCGATCGGGCGGGCGCGATTGGGGGTCGGTCCCACGGTGCTACGGCTGGGACGCCTCGAGCTCGGGCTGGTCCCGACGGGGGCGATGCTGGAGGGGGTCCCGGGGCCGGACGGTCATCCGAGACCCTGGCCGCGGCACTTCCACTGGATGTCCCATCTCCCCGTCCTGGTGGCCACGACAACGGTCGCGGTGTGCCACGGGGCGCCCTGCGTGCCGTGTGGGTGGTGGCCGTGGCCGGGGTTCGGGGGGGCCTGGGACCACCTGGCGGCGCTCGCCCTCGCCGACCCTCTCGGCGTCGCCGTGCAGCTCGGGGCGCTCATGGGTGCCGTGAACGTCGGGATGGGCGTGCTCTTCGCCGTGGTCGCGGGGCGTTGATGGACGCCCTGTTGCGCTGGTCGTTGATGCGTCTCCCGCCGGAGCGGGCCCACGCGGCGGCCTTGCGTGGGCTGGCCCTGGCTGCGGCGCTGCCCGGAGGACGTTCGGTGTTGCGTGCGCGGTATGCGCCCCCGGACGACCCCGTGCAGGTCGGCGGGCTGCTGTTCCCGAACCGGATCGGGCTCGCGGCCGGGTACGACAAGGACGCGGTGGCCGTGGCGGGTCTGGACGCGCTCGGCTTCGGGCACCTGGAGCTCGGCACGGTGACGCCAGAGCCCCAGGAGGGGAACCCGGGTGTGCGGATCGTGCGGCTGCCCGAGCATGGCGCCCTGGTGAATCGCATGGGCTTCCCGAGCCGCGGGGTGGACGCGTTCGTGGACCGCCTGTCGCGCGTGGGCCCCGTGCGTGCCGTGCTGGGCGCGAACCTCGGGAAGAACCGGCACACGCCGAACGACCGTGCGGCGGACGACTACCTGCGCGGCTTCCGGGCGGTGCACCCCCACGTGGCGTACGTGACCGTGAACGTGAGCTCGCCGAACACGAAGGGCCTGCGGGACCTGGCCGCACCGGACGTGCTGGCGGGTCTGCTGCGGCCGCTGGTGGACGCGCGGGACGGGCTGTCGCCGCACCGGCCGATCTGGGTGAAGCTGGCCCCGGACGCGACCGCGGAGACCCTGCGCGACGCGGCGAAGGCGGTCCGCGATGCGGGGGCGGACGCCCTGGTGCTCACGAACACGACGGTCTCGCGGCCGGTGGCGTGTGCTGCGGAGGGCGGGCTGTCGGGTCGGCCGCTCGGGGCCCTGGCGCTTTCCGCGGTGGAGGCGGTGGCGGGGCAGGGGCTCCCCGTGGTCGCGGTGGGCGGCATCGGGTCGCGGGAGGACGTCCGGCGGCGGCTGGATGCGGGGGCGTCGCTCGTGCAGGTCTACACGTCGCTGGTGTTCGGCGGGCCCGGGATCCTGCAATCGCTCTGACGGCGTGCCGCCGTTCGACGGTCGACACGTCCTGGCCCGCGAATGGCACGGGAGACAGCACACTTCGCGTGATGAGCGTCGAGCGATGACGAGGTCGAACGCCCGGCAACCACTTTTGGACTCGTCGATGGACTGCACGTGCAGGAAGAGCAGCGGGGAAGTCAGCACAGTTCGAGCCAGGGCGTGGTTGGACGCTGGCTCTTTCAACGCGAAGCATCGGAGCACGGGGGAGCACCGCGGAGGGAACCCGTTCGGAGAAGTGGGGAGCCGAGAGGTCCATGGAGACGAGCGACGGACCGGCGGATCGACCGTCGAGATCTCCGCGGTGCTCCGATGTGCTCCGATGCTTCGCGTTGAAGAGGGGACAGGCCATCATCCAGGCTCCGGCGCGTCGCGCTTCGTGCCGTCGTCGGCGGGCACCGGGGTCGACCAATGTGATGGAGTGCGTGTTAGTGCGATCTCATGTCTTCCTCCGAGATTCTCGCTGCAGCCCTGGAGCTGCCCGAAGCCGAGCGCGAGCGCCTCGCCATCGACATCTGGAACACCCTCTCCTCCGACCGGGGTGTGGCGGAAGCATGGGCCCATGAGATCGAGCGTAGAGTCCTGGCCATCGAGCGTGGTGAGGTCGCTTCGGTAGGTCAGGAGGATGCGCGCTCCCGGATCCAGGAGAGACTGGCTGTCGGACGCCGGTGAGCCTTCGGGTCTCCTACCACCCGGATGCCCTGGCGGAGCTCACCATCGCCGTTGCGCACAGCCGGCGGCGGCCCGGCTACTGGATGACCCGAGCGTGAGCTGACGGCCTACACCGTGTCGGTGTCTGCGTCGGTGTCCGTGTCGGC
>JACKEQ010000053.1 GCA_020632885.1 Alphaproteobacteria bacterium
GATCACTCGATCGGCGCTTCGGCGACGGCGTGCACGGTGCCCCGCCCATCGAAGATGGCGTCCACGGTGATCCGCACGAGCTCCTGCCCGTCCACGAACATGCGGTCCACCCGGACCTCGGCGGACTGGGCGGGCTCGTCGAAGTCGGCCCAGCCGTCCTCGGGGCCCGTGCAGCCGATCACGCTGCCGTCCTCCACCACGACCTCACCGCTCTCGTCGACCATCGCGAACACGCCCACCATGGCCCAGCCGTACGGGCCCACCGCGTGCAGGCTCATGTCGAACCAGTCGCTCGTCTTCCAGAGGTAGCCGCGCTCCGCACGGTCGTCGAAGGAGCCGACCTCCGGCATCCGGTCGGTGACCATGCGCCCCTGGACATCCTCGTCCATGTTCGGCACGCCGAGGAGCGTGTCGTTGCTGGAGCAGGCCGCGGCGAGCGTGGCGACGGTGAGCAGGGCGAGCGTGCGGAGGGTCATGCGGAGCTCCAGGGTGGCCCCCCGATTCTCTCATCCGGCGACGAAGGCGTCCACCTCGGCCATGAGCTCCCGCTTTCGGGCCTCGGGCAGGAAGGCCGCCTCGAAGCTGTTGCGCGCGAACGTGGCGAGCGTGGCGCGGTCGAGGCCGAGGGCGACGGCCGTCTCCAGGAAGTTCTGCGCGATGTAGCCGCCGAAGTAGGCGGGGTCGTCGGAGTTGAGCGTGACCACCACACCCGCCTCGTGGAGCCCGGCCAGCGTGTGGTCGCGCAGGTGACCGAACACCTTCAGGGCCGTGTTCGACAGCGGGCACACCGTGAGCGGGATGCGCCCCTCCACCAGCCGCCGCACGAGGGCGGGGTCCTCGATGGAGCGCACGCCGTGGTCGACGCGCTCCACGCGCAGCAGGTCGAGCGCCTCGTACACGTAGGCCGGAGGGCCCTCCTCGCCCGCGTGGGCCACGACGTGCAGGCCGGCCTCCCGGGCCAGGGCGAACACCCGCTGGAAGCCGCTCGGCGGGAACCCCACCTCGGAGCTGTCGAGGCCCACGCCGACGAGCCGATGGAGGTGCGGCCGGGCCTCCTCGAAGGTCGCCAGCGCCGCGTCCTCCGGGAGATGGCGCAGGAAGCAGAGGATGATGCCGTAGCTCACGCCCAGCTCGTCCTCCCCGCGCTTCAGCGCGCGCTCGATGCCGTCGAGGACGGTGGCGAAGGGCACGCCGCGGTCGGTGTGGGTCTGAGGGTCGAAGAAGATCTCGACGTGCCGCACGCCGTCCGCGGCCGCGCGGAGCAGGTACGCCCACGTGAGGTCGAAGAAGTCGGCCTCGTGGAGCAGGACGCCGGCCCCCTCGTAGTAGATGTCGAGGAACGACTGCAGGTCGGTGAACGCGTAGGCCTCGCGGAGGGCCTCCACGGTCGGGAAGCGCAGCGGGACCCCATTGCGGGCGGCGATGGCGAACAGGAGCTCGGGCTCGAAGGTGCCTTCGATGTGCAGGTGGAGCTCAGCCTTGGGCAGGCCCTGGCAGAAGTCGCGCAAGCTCTCGGTCGATCGCATCCCATCCTCCCGGGGGCCTGTGGTGGCGCCTCACGATGTCGCGGAGCGCGGACGCGGCACCGCTGCGGGCGGCCACGGCACGACGACCCAGCTCCGTCCGCACATCATAGAGCGCCTGACGATCCTCCTGGGTCTCGGACGGCCGATTCGCGAGCTGCTCGACCAGATCGTACTGGCTGGCGGCGGCCAGACGGGCCCGCACCCGCACGAAGCCCTTCCGGAGCGAGGTGCGCGTGCAGTGCGGCAGGCCAGCGCGCGCCCCGAGCTGCTTGCACAGGCGGCCGATGGCCTGGAGGTCGCGGGCGAGCACGATCTCCTGGTGCAGCGCCCGGAGCTCCGGGCCGTCCTCCGGGAGGCCGGCGAGGTCGGACGGGCGGAGCCGCTCGAGCTCCGCCACCACCTTCTGATCGCTCACGAACCCGGGCTCTCTCCGGCTGTCGAGCCACACGCGCATCTGTCGTGCGTGGTCGCCCATCGCCAGGGTGGCAGCCACGGCGGCGTCGTACTCGGCACGCTCGCGCGCCTCCCGCTCGGCGAGGGTCCCGGAGAGCCAGAGCCCGAAGCGCACGACGGGCCGCTCGATCCAGTCGACGTCCTCGCGCTCCGCAGCCGCGATGGCCCCGAGCCGCTCGACCTCCGCGTCGAGCTCGCGGAGGTGGAGGATCAGGCCGCTCTGCTCCTCTTCGGTGAGCGGCTGACGGCGGAGGGTCCGGAGGAGCGCCTCGAGCCCACTGTTCCTCACCGGTTGACCATGTGGTCTGCGACCGCCGCGAAGCGCTCCCGGAACCACCCGCGGTGCGCGGGGTCCTCCACGACAGCCTCGAGGGCCACGTCCATGCACCGCATCCACGCATCCCGGGCCGCGACGTCCACGGCGAACGGGAAGTGCCGACGGCGCAGCATGGGGTGACCGTAGCGCTCGATGTAGAGCTGGGGCCCACCGGTCCAGCCGCTCACGAACCGGAACAGCTTGTCGCGGGCCTCCGTGAGGTCGGGAGCGTGCATGGCGCGGAGGGTGGCCACCTCCGGCTCCCCGCTGTCCATGGCGTCGTAGAACGCGTCCACGAGGGCACGCACGCCCGCCTCGCCTCCGAGCGCGGCGTAGGGGTCGAAGCTCACCCGGCGCGCCTCCGCAGACCGACCGCCAGCAGACCGAGGAGCCAGAGCGCTCCGGGGGCCCCTCCCGACGCGTCGCAGCCGAAGCCGTAGCTCGGCGCGCCGCTCGGCGAGGGTGCGTCCACCCCGCCCGCATCGAGGTAGTCGGGCTGGTCGTCGCCGTCGGCGTCCTGGCCCTCGCGCCCGTCCACCACACCGTCGTCGTCCGCGTCGGGGTCGAGCCGGTTGTCGAGGCCATCGCCGTCGTAGTCGCCCTCGGCCTCGTCGATCGTCGCGAGCCCATCGTTGTCGTCGTCGGGATCCAGGGCGTCGATCAGCCCGTCGCCATCGGAGTCCACGGGACCGTTCGCCAGCTCCACACCGTCGGGGATGCCGTCGTCGTCGGAGTCGGGGTCGAGGGGGTCGGTGCCCGCGGCGTACTCGTCGGGATCGAGCGCACCGTCACCGTCGGAGTCGATGAGCAGCGGGGCGTCGTCGTCGTCCAGGTAGTCGATGATGCCGTCGAAGTCCCGGTCGTCGTCGAGCACCGTGCCCGAGCCGTCGCGGTCCTCGTCCGCCGTGGGCACGCCGTCGTTGTCGTCGTCGTCGTCGAGCGCATCGATGATCCCGTCGCCATCGGAGTCGCCGTCCACCTCGTCGATGGTGGGCAGGGTGTCGCCGTCGTCGTCGGGATCGATGATGTCCGGGAGGTCGTCACCGTCGGTGTTCACGGTGGGCGAGCCGTAGGGGTTCTCCACAGCGTCGGGCCGGCCGTCTCCATCGGAGTCCGGCGAGTTGGGGTTGGAGCCCAGGTTGGCCTCCAGGGTGTCCGGGAGGCCGTCCAGGTCGGCGTCGCCGCCGGGCCCGAGGTCCCAGGTGTCGAGGAAGTCCGGGATGCCATCCCCGTCGGCATCCCCGGTTCCGTCCGTGCTGTCGAGGATGCCGTTCCCATCGGAGTCGAGGTCGACGTTGTTGGGGAAGCCGTCGCCGTCCGCGTCCCCGCCACCCTCGATGAGGCTCGAGATGCCGTCGTTGTCGTCGTCCGGGTCGTTCCAGTCCGGCAGCGTGTCGTTGTCGGAGTCCACACCCGAGCCCGCGAACTCCACACCATCGAGGATGCCGTCGTTGTCGGCGTCGGGGTCGAGGTACGGCATGCCGACCGCCACCTCGACGGCCGTGTCCAGCCCGTCGCCGTCGTCGTCGGCGTCGAGGTAGTTCGGCGTCTGGTCGTTGTCGGTGTCGGCATCGGGGCCCTCGGTGAGGGTCGGCACGCCGTCGTTGTCGTCGTCCGTGTCGTACCGGTCGGGCGACAGATCGCCGTCCGTGTCGAGCCCGTTCTCGAGGAGGCTCGGGATCCCGTCGTTGTCGTCGTCGTCGTCCAGCGGGTTGATCAGACCGTCGTTGTCGAAGTCGCCGGGGTCCTCGTCGGCGTCGTCCACCCCGTCGCCGTCGGAGTCCGCGAGGCAGGGGTCCGTGCCGAGGGCATCCTCCTCGTCGGCGTTCAGACCGTCGCCGTCCTCGTCGTCTCCACCGAGGCCACCGAAGCCGTCGCAGTCGCTGTCGACGCCGTCACCGCAGACCTCCGTGGCTCCGGGATGCACCGTGGGCGCGCTGTCGTCGCAGTCGCCGTCGAGCACCGCCGCGGCGCAGGCCGGGAAGGGCGCCCCCACGCCGTAGCCGTCGTTGTCGGCGTCCGTGTAGGTCTGCACGAACGTGCCGATGGTGTTCGACGTGTCGTCGCAGTCGAGGATCGCGGAGATGCCGTCGGAGTCGGCGTCCGCGTAGAGCGTGGGATCTCCGGAGGGCCCCGCGTGGGCCCCGATGTCGCTGCGGCTCCCGTCGGGGTCGTTGCGGGCGGGGTCGCCGTGGTCCACCGCGGCACTCCACGGCTCGGGCACCGGCACCTGGCAGTTGGCCGAGGAAAGGGCGGCGTTGCCGTAGCGCGACGTGGGCTCGGAGGGCTCCGAGGTGTTGTTCTCCCAGAGGTTGTACGTTCCCACCGGCCCGTTCCAGACCGGCCCGACGTTGTCGGCGAACAGGGAGTTGGTGGGCCCGCTGACCGTGGTCCCGGCAGCACCGGTGGTGGCGGTGTTCTCGAGGAACGTGCTCTGCCGGACGACGACGGATGCGCTGGTGAGGGACACGCCGCCGCCCGAGGTCGCCGTGTTGTCGAAGAAGTGCAGGTTGGTGAGCGTGCCCGGGCCGTGCATCAGCAGGCCGCCGCCGTTGGCCGTCGCGAGGTTGGTGCAGAACCGGCTGTTGGAGACGTTCACCGTGCCGTCGCCTGCGATTCCCCCGCCCTGGCTGGCGAGGTTGTCGCGGAACAGGGTGTCCGACACCGTGATGGAGCCGGAGGGGCCGACGTAGATCCCGCCCCCGTCCACACCCTCGTTCAGGCGGAAGGTGGACGAGGTGATCGACGCGCTCCCGCTCAGGACGGCGAGCGCTCCGCCGTCGTCCGTGCTGGTGCCGTCGCGCAGCGTGCTGTCGGAGATGGTGACCGACCCTCCGTTCACGCGCACCAGCGCGCCGGGGACGCCCGTGGACCGGTCGTGCAGCGACGAGGTGTCGACCACCAGGGTGCCGGCGAGGACGTCGAACAGCGGGCCGTTGGCCGTGGACCCCGGCGTGCCCGTGACGTCGACGTTGAAGATCTCGGCGGACCCGGACGCGACGACCACGGTGCTGGACCCCAGGGCGAGATCGATGTCGCGCACCGTGAGATCGGTCGAGGCGAAGGAGATCGAGCCCGTTCCGACCGTGGCGAGCACGGCGCCAGGCGCACCCTGGATCGTCACGGCCTTCGTGAGCGACACCTCCCCGGTGACGTCCAGTGTGTCGTAGATCAGCAGTGTGTCGCCCGTCGCGGCAGCCGTGTGGGCGGACGACAGGGTGGTGTGATCGCATCCACCGGCCCCGGTGTCCGCGGTGGAGCAGACGGTGAGGGTCGCGGCGAGCGCGCCATGGACGTGAAGCAGGAGTACCATGGGCGCATGGTACCGCACGGAAGAGCCGTCAGGCCGGGAATCTGGAGGTCCGTCGGGCCCGCCGTGGCCGCGATCGCAGCGGCCTGTGGACCCCGACCCACGCCCTGGGAGCCCCCGCCCCCCGTGGAGCTGGACGGGCCCACGCTCATGGACGCGACCGCCGAGCTGTTGGACGTCGGGCCCCGCCTGGTCGGCACCCCGGCGGAGGTCGAGGCCACCGACGTGGTCGTGCGGCTGTTCCAGGACGCCGGGATGCAGGACGTGCGGCGCGAGGCGTTCGTGTGGGACGCCTGGCAGCCGGGCACGGCAGCGGTGGAGGTCGCAGGCGCCCGCTACCCGGCCGAGCCGCTCTCCCCCACCCCGCCGCTCGCGGGGGTCACGGGGCTGCTGGCGCTGGAGACCGATGCCGACGTCACGGATCGGATCGTGATCGCCACGAGCGCGGGCACGAGCCGGGGTGCCCAGGCGCTGCTGCTGCGGGCGGCCGGCGCCGCGGGCATGGTGCGGGTGAGCGAGCGCCACGACGACGAGGACGGCGGGCCTCTGGTGGAGGTCGGGCACACCTTCGTGGGCGTGCGCTGGCCGAGCCTCGCCGTGGACGCCGACGTGGGGGCCGAGCTGCGCGCACACGTCGGAGAGCCTGCGACCGTGACGGCAGCATCGGAGGTCCTGGAGGGCCACACGAGTTGGAACGTGGTGGGCGACATCCCGGGCACGGGACCCGGGCTGGTGATCGTGACCGCCCACCTCGACTCGTGGCACCTCTCGGAGTCGGCCGCCGACAACGCGCTCGGTGTGGGCGCCATGGTGGTGATGGCCCGGAAGCTCGCAGAGGGGGCATGGCCGACGGCCACCGTGCGGTTCGTGGCCACCGGCGGCGAGGAGCAGGGGCTCCAGGGCGCCCTCGCCTACGTGCAGGCCCACCCGGTCGAGGCGGGGAGCGCCCAGCTCCTCCTGAACCTCGATGTGATGTGGTCACCCGAGGGCACGTTCGTGGTCATGAGCGACGAGGACCGCTGGACGGACCTCGCCCTCGACACGGCCCGCGCGGAGGGGATCCAGGGCGTGGATGGTGGGAGCCCGAACCCGAGCTCCGACAACTTCCCGTTCCAGATCGCCGGCAGCCCCGCCTTCTGGGCGGGCCGCTTCGGCTGGCGGGAGTACCACACGCGCTCCGACCTCCTCGAGCGTCTCGAGCCCGAGGAGGCGGCAGCGTCGCTGCGCGTGCAGTGGGCCGTGCTGGCCTCCGAGGCCTACGGGCCCCGGTAGGCCCGCGGAGCCTCAGCGACGGGCGCCGGGGCTCGGGGTCTCGGCGCGGTCACCGCAGAAGCAGCGGCGCGTGGGATCCGCGTCGACGCCCTGGTAGTCACACTGGAGACCCTGGTCGCGCAGCGCCCGGACCTCCTCACGGCAGAAGTCGAGCAGGCCGGAGCCGCTGCAGTAGGTCTCCTCGAAGTCCTCGGACCCCGGGTAGGAGCGACCCTCCTGGTAGCCGTAGTACAGGTTCGCGCCCTCGCCCTCGGCCTTGGCCGGGAGGGCCTCACCGGTGATGACGCACTCCTGGTTCACGCCCGTGTTGCCGATGCCCACGGGAGCCATGAGGCCGACGAGGCTGTCGGTGGCGCCGTCACAGGGGCCGTTGGACACGACGAAGCCGAACGCGAGCCGACCGTCGTCGCGCGGGAGCGAGAAGGCCTCGAGGGCCGCCGTGTAGGAGACACCGGGCTGCGTGTTGCGCACGGTGCAGTACTCGACGGAGGCCCGGCCCGCGTGGGGCTCCTGGTTCTGGTAGTCGTTGAGGGGCTTGCACGCGACGAGGTCGATGGCCACGCCGTTGCCGAGGTCGTCGGCGTACTGCACCTCGAAGCCACCCATGCGGAGGCCGGGCGTGCCGCGGTAGTACACGGAGAGACCGACGCGCAGGTCGATGTCGCCGTCGTCGTAGACGTTGTCCGGGAACCGGTACTGTGCGCTCGGCGAGATCGTGCTCACGGACTGCGGCCAGTAGACCAGCTCGGGGTCGACGAAGATGCAGATGTCGCCGCCGTTGCCGAAGAACTCGAACGTCGCGCCCGACGGGAAGGGCTCGGAGTTGGGACCGACCTCCGCGTACGTGGTCGCGGCGAGCACGGCAGCGCGTCCGTCGTCCTGGAGAGCCTCGAGGTCGTCCTGGAGCTGAGCGAGCTCGGCATCCTGGGCGGGCGTCCGGTTGTCGGTGTTGGCGAGCACCGTGATCTGCTCACGGATGTCCGTCATCTGGGCGAGGTTCAGCTCGACGGGCTCGAAGGCGCCGCCGCTCTGGGCCTTGAGGTCGATGACGCCCGGAGCGTCCTCGGTCGGGCTGTGGAACAGGAAGTCCCCGTCGTATCCACACCCGCTGACCGCGAGCAGAGCGAGGGCCATTGCGTTGGAGGTCCTCATTGGGTCACCTCGAAGTTGAGCCAGAGCTCGGGGATGTCGTCAGGGTCGTGGTACACGTAGCCGATCTCGCCGTTTCCACCGGGCTGATCCTGCACGCCGGTGACGATGTCGCCAGCGTCGATGTAGGAGGCGGGACGGTTGAGCACGTCGCGGTACATGACCGCGGTGTTGTACTGCGGGTTGGTGTAGGCCTCGCCGTTCTGGCCGAAGCTCTGGTTCTCGTTGCAGGAGCCGAACTCGCCGCTGGCCACCGAGGCGGTGTCCATGAACGCCCAGATGGTGAAGCCGGTCTCGCCGTCGGGGCTCGTGAAGTACTCCTGCTGCCAGAGCGTGAACTCGGCCTCGTAGTTTCCGTCCTCACGGACGACGAAGTCGAGGTCCTTGTCGTCGACCACCTCATCGCCGTTGCGGTCGGGCGGGATCCAGCCCAGCTCCGCATCCGTGGTGAGGTCGTACTGGCCCATGCAGATCTGCCGGAGCTCCTCGCCCGACTCGACGGGGTCACCGTTCAGGTCGACCACCTGCTCGTACTGGTTGACCCAGTCGAGGAGCTCGTCGTAGTTCGTGAAGCGGTTCGAGGCGACCCGACACTGGAGGGCGGCCAGGCAGGTGTTGCGGAGCTGGCCGATCGTGGTGCCGCCGTAGGGGTACGCGTCGCCCACCGTGCGGGTGGGGTCGAACACGGGCCCGGTGGCCACGTACGGGTAGCTCGTGGTGACGTCGGCATCGACGGTGCCGCCGTAGAGGCCGAGGTACACAGGGCCGATGGCCTTGGGCTCCGGGACGTTCGTGGGCACGCCACCAACGGACTGGAGCCGCTCGAGGAGGGTGCTGGGCACGACGACCGTGCCCACCATGTTCTCGACGACGATGCCCTCGTCGAAGTGGCAGCCGCTGCCCAGGGAGAGGGCGAGGAGCGCGGAGCCGATGACTGCTCGGGTGCGGGACATGACGTGTGCTCCTAGAACTCGTAGCGGGCGCCGAACATCAGCTGCAGCGGATCCTGGCGGATGAAGCGGACGAAGCGGTTGTTCTGGTAGACCTGGGCGTTGTAGATGTATCCACCGCCCCGGTTGTTCGTGATGTTCTGGGCCTCGACGGACAGCTGGAGCTGGCCCTTCCGCAGGTCGATGTACTGCTGGAAGCGGATGCCGAGGTCCCAGAAGCCGGGGTCGTTCGTGTACGTCCGGCGGGCCTGGATGCGGTTGGAGTACCCCTGCTGGGCGGCGCCGTAGTAGAAGCGATCCACCGGGACGCCCGACGCACCGAGGAAGAAGATCCCGATCTGCTGGGTCCAGGGGTCGGTCGGGAGGTCCCAGATGGCCAGGGCGCGGAACACGTGGTTGCGCACGGTCTGGAGCGGGCCGTAGTTGTGCTGGACCTGCTGGTCCACCGCGAAGGTACCCGTCAGCGAGCGGTTCGTGGTGCCGAGCGCCTGCTGGAAGGTGTAGGTGACGCGGGCGGCCCAGCGGTGGCTCAGGACCTTGCGGGCGGCGAGGTCCCACTGGAACACGTCGCGGCGAGCGAGGCTCGGGGTGCGCAGGCGGCCGTAGAGGTTGTTCACGTCGCCGCGGCGGGAGCCGATGATGCTGTCGCCGTTCTCGGAGTACACGAGGTTGACGTCGTCGAACTCGTAGAGGTTCCGGGTGAACTTGCCGCTCATGGAGCTCGAGATCGCGACGTCGTTGATCACCTCGCGCTCGAGGGTGAGGATGACCTCGTCCGTGTACGGGTTCCGGAGCTTGTCGTTCGAGATGTTCAGGTTCCGGACGGGCGAGTAGCTGTAGTTCTCGTTCCGGCCGTTCGAGTAGTTGTCGAAGTACTCGCCGAAGAACAGCTTGCTGCCGAAGCCCGACGCGCTCGTGAAGCCCGCGATGCCGAGGGTGCCGCGGTCGTTGAAGCGACCGTAGCCCGTGGCGATCTTGGTCTTCTGGTTGCCCCAGGGGTCCCAGGCCGCGAAGAGGCGCGGGCCCCAGAGGTTGGCGCGGAGCACCGCCTCACCGAGGTCGTTCCGCATGACCGAGTTGTCGTAGCGGGTGCCGTAGTTGATGGTGAGGTTCTTGACGGGCTTCCAGCTGTCCTGCAGGAAGAAGTTGTAGATCGAGCCGTTCACCTGGTAGCGGATCGGGGAGGACGTCTCGAGGTAGTAGTAGTTGGCGAACGTGGTGGGGTCGTACGACGTGGAGTTCACGTCGATGTACAGCAGGTTCCCGTTGTAGCCCTGGAGGTTGCTCTCGCTCGTCTGCTCGGTGCCGATGCCGAACTTGAGGTCGTGGGTGCCGCCGAGGGGGTCCTTGATGTTCGTGAGCGAGAGCTTCGAGGTGATCTGGAAGCGCTGGCGGGTGCTGAAGTACATCGAGGCGTAGTTCACGCTGTCGTAGGCGCCGCCGATGCCGGAGCGGCCGGGCGTGTACCAGTCGATGTACCCCTCCTCCTCACCGGGACGGCACTGGCGGCGGTCCTGGCGGGTGTCGTGGGTGCAGGGGACGCTGCCGACGCGGATGTTGGACCGCTGGAGGGTCGCCACGGTGTCGAGGGAGGCGTCGGGAGACAGGAACCACTGCCACCGCGCGTTGCCCACGAAGCCGCCCTGCTCCTGGTTGTCCTGGGCTTCGGCCTTGATGTAGGGCGTGCCCTGCGTGCCGTTCGCGATGGACGCGGGGTCCGTCTGGAGGCCGAGGGTGAAGCGGTGCTCCGAGGACGGCTGGATGGTGAGCTTGCCGTAGACGTAGTGGCCGTCGTAGTCGCGGCGCTGCGGCGTGCCGGCGTAGGCGTCGAGGCCGCGCTCGTTCACGTAGGAGAGGATGAAGAACGCCTTGTCGCGCACCACGGGGCCGCTGACGAGGGCGTTGACGAAGAACGACTGGCCGGTCTGCTCGAAGCCCGAGGGAGCGAGCTGCACGCCGTCGTGGCCCCAGCGCTCGTCCGTGCGGGGACGGAGGTTGCTGTTGGCGTAGTAGACCGAGCTGATGAACTGGAGGTTGTTGGACCCCGAGTCGGTCACGACGTTCACCACGCCGCCGATGGACACGCCGTACTCCGGCATGTAGCCGCCGAGGAGGACCTCGATCTGCTGGATGGCGTCGAAGTTGAAGTTGTTCCCGAAGGTGCCGGTCACGGGGTCCGTGACGTTGGCGCCGTCGATCATGTACGTGTTCTCGTTGGACGCAGCGCCGCCGATGTTGGGGTTGCCACCGGAGTCCGGCGTGACGCCCGAGGCCATCTGGGTGGCGGACTGGTAGGAGCGGCCCGACGGGATCTTCTGCAGGAAGTCCTTCGTGAGGACCTCACCGCGGCTCGTCGACTCCGTGTTGATGGCCTTCTCCTTCTCGGTGACGACGATCTCCTCGATGCCGCTCATCTTCATGGTCACGCGGGTCGGCGAGCCGATCTTCACGACCACGTTGTTGAGCTTCGACACCTGGAGGGTGTCGTGCTCGGCGGACAGCGCGTAGTCGGTGGAGGGCGGAATCGCGGTGAACTTCACCTGCCCCGCCGCACCGGTCACCTGGGTCTGCGAGCCACCGATGAGCGCCGGACCCGAGAGGGTGACGCGGGCGCCGGGGACCTCGAGATCCGAGTCGTCGAGCACGTCGACGATCAGCGTACCGTCCTGCTGGGCGAGCGCGGGCGACGCCACGAGGAGCGCCACCAGGGCGGCGAAGACCTGCAGCAGCCGGGCTGTAGCCCCGGCGAGCGGGGCCCCGCGCGCGGAGAGAGGCAGCGTGAGTCGGATACGTCCCATGTGTCCCCCGAGCCCTCGAAGAGCTCTTTGTTCCTGGAGAATCGTGAATTTTGCTCCAGGGTGAATACCTGGAGCAGAACAGCGTAGAAGTACAAGACCCGGTGCGCGAAGTCAACCCGAGGGTCGGCCGTGCTGGCGGGATGTACGTGCAGTACGTCGTCGAGCGGCGCCGTTAACACGCCCGTCCGGATCCGCCGCCCTCCTCCGATCATCCCCGCCTCCCGGGGGTCCCGGATTCTCCCGCGGGGACTCCCGTGCAGGGGGTTATGCGGGGTGCGAGGAGGAGGTCGATGATCGGAGGGAGCGTGCCGGGGATCCTGCTGTTGCTCGGAACCCTGGGTTGTACGGGCGGAACGGAGACCCCCAGCGAGTCGGCCTCCACACCGGAGCGGGCCACCATCCCCTCCCCACACCCGCTCCCCGCGCCCGTGGACGGAGATCCGCGCGGGATCGCGCTCGCCACCCTCCCCTTCGCGGAGCTCTCCATCCCGCCGGACAGCCGGGGGGGCGCTCCCATCGGGGCCGGCACGCCCCTGCGCGGCCTGAAGCCGGCGGGAGGCGACGAGAAGACCGGGTTCACCTTCACCGCCCCGAACCCCATCAAGCCGCGCACCCTCTTCTTCTTCAAGCCGCTGCCGGGTCTCCGCCTCCAGCAGGGCGGGGTGGGCGAGGTGCCCTACCAGTGGAACCCCCGCCGGACCACGCACCTCAACTGGAAGATGACCCGCGACGAGGTCACGGTGCGCAGCAAGAGCCCGGAGGTCCCGACCGATCTCACGCTCCTGTACCCCCGCTCCGTCGAGCGGGAGCGCGGCATGCACTTCGCCACCGCCCGTGCGGCCGGGCTCGTCACGGACGAGGCGGACTTCGTGCGCACCGCCGTCCAGGACGGCTGGACCTCCCACGAGGGCCTCCTGCTCCCCGCCCCCGCCAAGGCGTCCTTCGAGGTCGAGATCCCGGCGTCCGGCGTGCTCACCTTCGCCCCCGGGCTGGCCCGCCCCGAGCTCGCGGACCTCGAGCCCTCGGACGGCTGCACCCTGAAGATCACCGTCGACGGCGCCTCGGTCTTCGAGGAGCAGCTCACCGTCGGCCCGTTCGAGGTCGAGCGCCTCGATCTCTCCGCCCACGCCGGGAAGAAGGTCGTGCTCGGCTTCGAGAGCCTCCCGGGCGGCACGGCCCTCAACGACTTCTGCTTCGTGGGCGAGCCCGTGCTCTCCGCGGTGAAGAAGAACCCCCGACGCGTCGTGATGGTGTTCCTCGACACCCTCCGGCCCGACCACATGTCGCTGTACGGCTGGGAGCGGCCCACCACGCCCGGGATCGACGCGTGGGCGAAGGACGCCGCCGTGTTCGACCAGGCCCGCTCGGTCGCGCCGTGGACCCTGCCGAGCGCCCGCACGGTGGTCACCGGCCGCCATCCCGAGCTCTACTTCTCCACGAAGAAGCTGCCCGAGCTGCTCGGCGAAGCCGGCTTCGCCACGGGAATGATCGCCGGGAACGTCTACCTCACCGCCAACTTCGGGATGCAGGAGGGCTGGGACCACCACACGGTCGACCTCTTCCCGCCCGCCGGCGACGTGACCGACCAGGCCCTCGCGTGGCTCGGCGACCACCAGGGTCAGGACGCCGCCCTGATGGTCCACTACATGACGGCCCACCTGCCCTACAAGGAGCCGGAGCCCTACAAGTCGATGTGGGCGGGCGAGCGGCCCCCGCAGATCCTCCACGACAACTTCATCCTGAACCAGGTCCAGACAGCCCTCCGCCAGGGTCTGGACGACAAGGGCAAGCAGTACGTCCGCGACCGCTACGATCAGGTCATCCGCTGGCTCGACACCGAGGTCGCGCGGCTGCTGTCGGCCCTCGACGAGGACGACGTGGTGGTCGTGTTCTCCGACCACGGCGAGGAGCTCTGGGACCACGCGGGCTACGAGCACGGCCACACGCTCTACGACGAGCTCCTCCGGGTGCCCCTCGTGATCCGGGGTCCCGGCGTGACCCCGGGTCGCTTCGACACCCCGGTGAGCCTGCTCGACGTCACGCCCACCGTGCTCGACGTGCTCGGGCTGCCCACCGAAGGCATGGACGGCACCAGCCTCGTGAAGGTCACCACGGGTGACGCCACGCTGCGCGGCATGCTCGCGGATCGCCCGCAGACCGTGGGCCGCCCGCTCTACGGCCGTGACCGTTGGGGTGTGATCGACGGCACGAAGAAGTACACGACCCACGAGGGCCACGAGTCGGTGTTCGACCTCGCAGCCGACCCGGGTGAGCTCCACGACCTCGGCGACGCCGAGGCGCTCGTGGCTCCGCTCCGCGAGGCCATGGGCGAGGGCATCGGCACGTCGGCCCCGGTGAGCTGGCGCCTCCTGCCGTCCAACAACGCCACCATGCGGCGCGACGTCACCGTCGTCCTCGACGTGCCTGGCGGCGTGCGCGCGGCCTTCAAGGGCGGCGATCCCCACCAGCGCACCGGCGTCACCATCGCCTACCCCACCGAGGAGCGGGTGAGCGTCACGTGGCACCGGGGCGGCGGCGGTCGCGAGGTCTACGTCGTGCCCAACCGGCCCATCGAGGAGGTCACTCCGCTCCTGAAGGGCGAGCTGCACGGCGGGAACCACTTCCCCTGGACCCCCATGGAGGGCGCGCCGAAGAGCCCGGCCGAGGGGCGCCGCCGGATCGCGCAGCTCGACATCCCCGAGGGTGCCGTCACCATCTACTGGGGCATGGCCCCCATCCCGCCCGACGGCAGCGACGAGCTGGACGCGACCGACGACGAGTCGACCGACGCGCTCGAGAAGCTCGGGTACGCCGAGGGCGGGTCCACCGACAAGTGAGGCTCGGCCCGTTCGAGCTCTTCCAGCCCCTCGCCAGCGGGGGGATGTCCGACGTCTGGAGCGCCTGGCACGTCGCCACGGGCGTCTTCGCCGCGGTGAAGCTCATCCCGCCCGAGCGCGTGGACGAGCACTCCCGACGGGCCCTCGAGCGCGAGATCCGCACCGCCGCCGCCCTCGATCACCCCGGCATCGTCTGGGTCTACGACCAGGGCATCGTGGACGCCGCCACGGCGGCCTCCAGCGAGGGCCAGCTCCTCGAAGGCAGCCCGTTCCTGGTGATGGAGTACGCGAGCTTCACGCTCCGGAACATGCTGCCGATCACCGAGTGGGGCGAGCTCCGGTCCGTGCTGGCCGGCCTCCTCGATGCCCTCGCCCACGCCCACGCCCGCGGGGTGATCCACCGCGACATCAAGCCCGGCAACGTGCTCGTCTGCGGGCCCGACGACCTCCGCCCCGGCCTGAAGCTCACCGACTTCGGCATCGCGCACGCCCTCGACGCCACGGACCCCGTCACCGGCGCCCGGAAGGTCATGGGCACCCCGCGCTACATGGCGCCCGAGCAGGTGGACGGTGACTGGCGCGCGCTGGGGCCGAGCACCGACCTCTACAGCCTCGGGTGCCTCACCTTCCGCTGCCTGACGGGCCACGGTCCCTTCCGCAGCTCGGGGGCCAAGCTCCTCCTCGACCACCTGAAGAAGCCGGCACCTCCCCTGCAGGTCCCCGAGGGCTTCCCCGAGGATCTCGCGAGCTGGACGGCCTGGTTGCTCGAGAAGGACCCCTCGCGCCGCCCCAGCACGGCCGCCGCGGCCCTCGAGGCGCTCCCGCCCGGGCCGCACCTGCCGCTCAACCCCGCCACACCGCTCGAGGAGCAGCCCACCAAGCCGATGGTGCCGGTGCCGATGGTCACCCTCCAGGATCGGAAGCGCGCGGCACGCCGGTCGGATCCTCCCCTCCCCGGCCTCCAGCTCCTCCCCGTGCCGGCTCGTTGGCGCCGTGCCCGCTCGCCGGGAGGGCGCCAGCTCCGCGATGCCGGCCGTGCGCTGATCGGCCTGCGCCAGGTGCCCATGGCGGGACGCACCGCCGAGCGCGACCTGATGTGGACCGTGCTGCGCCAGTCCGCCAACCGCGGCGAGCCGCGCGGCATCGCCGTGGTGGGGACCGCCGGCCTCGGGCGGACCCGGCTGATCGACTGGTACGCCGAGCGCGCCAGCGAGCTCGGGTGCGCCACCGTGCTCGCCACCCGATGTCGGCCGCGCGCCGACCTCGCCGACGCCCTCCGGCAGACCCTCCAGAAGCTCTTCCTCACCGCCGACCTACCGCCCCAGGCCCGGGTCCAGCGGGCACGCGACGTCGTCGCGCGCCTCGGGATCGCCCGCTGTCCGATGGTGGAGCTCGCCCTCGACCCCGCCTCCGACCTCGACGTGGTCACCGCGGGCGTGCACCAGCTCGTAGACAGGCTCAAGGCCCGCGGCCCCGTGCTCCTGACCTTCGACGATGCCCACAACAGCCCGGAGGCGCTCGAGCTCGCCGAGGAGCTCCTGGAGCTCGAAGGGCCCGTGCTGGTCGTGCTCTCCGCCCAGGAGGAGGCCCTCGCCGAGGACCCCCTGCTGCGCATCCGGCTCCACGACCTCTGCTCCTTCTCGGTGTCCCTCGAGCCCCTGGAGGGCAGCGACTGGACCGACCTCGTGGGGTCCGTGCTGCCCCTCACGCCGACCCTGGCGGCCACCGTCGCCCAGCGCTCCCAGGGCAACCCCCGGTTCGCCATCGAGCTCCTGACGGACTGGGTGCAGCGGGACGTGCTCGTGCCCACCAAGGACGGGTTCGAGGCGCCCGCCGATCTCGAGCTCCCCGCGAGCATGCGGGCCATCTGGTCGAGCCGCGTGCGCCACGTGCTCGCGGACCTGCCCCCCGAGGCCGAGCTCTGTCTGGAGCTCTCCGCCACCCTCGGCATGGAGGTCGACTTTCGCGACCTCCGCGCGCTCCTGCCGGACCAGGAGCCCATCTGGCAGGCCCTCGTCACGCGGCTGGGGCTCTCGCGGCTCACGGCCACGACCGCGTCCGGGTTCGCCTTCTCGCACCCCGCCCTGCGCGAGGTGGTGCTCGCGCGCGCCGAGCGTGCAGGCCGGGCGGTGAGCCACCACCGCCGCATCGCCGTGCACCTCGCGGACGCCACGGATCCTCCGTCCATCCGGCGGCGCGGGAGGCACCTCGCGGCGGCCGGGGATCGGGAGGCCGCGTTCGGCGACCTGTTCCTGGCAGCCCACCAGGCGCGCACGGGTATCGGCATCGGTCCGGCTCTCGTGTTGATCGACGAGGCCGAGCGCCTCCTCGACCCGGAGGAGCCCCGACGGGCGGAGCTCCTGTCGTTCCGGGCGCGCACCCTGTCGACCGGGAGGTCCTACGAGGCGGCGCGCAGCGCGGCACGGGAGGCTCTTGCGCTGGCCGAGCGGCACGGGTGGACCCACGAGATCGGCCGCGCCACCGTGCAGATCGGGGTCTGCGCGTTCCATGCCGCCGAGCCCGCCCAGGCCAGGCGGGCCTTCGAGAAGGCGCTCGACCTCCTCGGGGAGGGCGGCGACCCCACGTCCCGCGGCATCGCGGCGAGCCACCTCGGCTGGCTGCACATCGGCGACGACAACCTCCCGGCTGCCCTGGCGGCGTTCGTGATCGCCGAGCGCGCGTACGGAGCGGCCGGCACGCGGGACGGCGACATCGCCCGGCTCATGGTGCTCGCCGACCGCGCGAACTTCCTGGACGACCTCGACGCGTACGCCGACGCCCTCGAGGAGGCCTGGAAGCTCGCCTTCGACCCCCCGCAGCTCATGCTGCAGCTGCACCTGCTCGAGCGCCGGGCGTTCCACGCCACCCGGACGGGCGACTTCGCCAGGGCGCGCACGCTGTGCGAGGAGATGCTCGAGGTCGCCCACACGCTGTCGGCCGGGGCCACCTCGCGCCTCAAGCTCCTCTACGGCCACGTCGCCGTCGAGCTCGCCGACTGGGAGACGGCGCTCGCGGCCTTCCAGGACTGCGCGAGCAGCGAGAGCCTCGCCCAGAGCCCCGCGGAGGAGGCCATGGTGCACGCCGGGCTCATCGCGGCGGGCGGGGCGCTCGGGCAGCACGAGAGCATCGAGGCCTGGCTGCGAGCCCTCGAGGGGGCCGTGCGCGGACGGAGGCTCCACCAGCCCACCCTCGTCACGCTGATCGAGCAGGCCCGGCGCCACGTCGTCTCCGACGAGCACTACACGCGTCTCACCCAGGTGCTCGCGTCCGTGGACGGCGGGTAGAGGTCAGGGGACCTCGACGATCACCAGGGTGACGTTGTCCTTCCCGCCGCCATGGTGCGCCGCACGCACCAGCTCGCGGCTCGCGAGCCGGGGATCCTGGTAGGTGTTCATCAGGTTCTCCATGTCGCGGTCCTCGACCTCGCCCCAGAGACCATCCGAGCACATCAGGATCTTGTCGCCCGACTTCAGCTCCACCCGGAACACGTCGATCTCGATGTCGCGCTCAGTGCCCACCGTGCGCAGGAGGATGTTGCTGTGCGGGTGGTGCCGCGCCTCCTCCGCCGTGATCCGGCCGCGCTCGACCATCTTCTGCACGAGGCTGTGGTCGCGGGAGATCTGGTGGAGCGCGCCGTCGCGCATCAGGTAGCCGCGCGAGTCGCCCACGTTGGCCAGGAAGCCGATGCGGTCGTCCACGATCAGGATGCACACCATCGTGGTGCCCATGTCGGTGCCGCGGCTGTCCGCGACCTCCTTGATCGTGTTGTTCGCGGTCTGGAAGCTCTCCTCGACCATCGCCTCGAGGGCGTCGAGCGGTGGAGACTCCATCTCCTCGCGCCGGCGGGCCTCCTCGCACATGGTCTGGACCGCGAGCATGCTCGCGACCTCGCCGCTGTCGTGGCCGCCCATGCCGTCCGCGACCACGTAGAGCTTCGCGCGCTCGGAGAGCCGCACCCAGCCCCAGTTGTCCTCGTTGAGCTGCCGGGTCAGCCCCACGTCGCTGATCCCCCCGAGGAGCGGCGGGAACATCTCGTCGCCGTGCTGGAGCCAGGACGACTCCACCCGGCGCCCGAAGGCCAGGAGATCGATCTCCTCGCCCTCCTCGATGGGCAGGAAGGCGTCGCGGAGCTCGTCGGCGTCGACGTTGCAGTAGCGCCGGAGGATCTCGCCGAACGACGCGAGCTCGTCGTAGCGGGCGTTCACGGGCTGCTCGATCACCTCCTCGACGTCGACGTCGAACAACGACACCGAGTTGTCCGTGTGGATCAGGAGGTTGGCGCGCGTGAGCCACTTCAGGCGCACGCCGTGCTGGCGCAGGAACGCGACGGTGCCGAGCACCCGCTGGCCCACCTGGAGCAGGCGCTTGTTCGACAGGGGCGAGGCCTCGTCGAGCATCAGCCCCTCCCCGTTGTAGGGGATCACCGAGTAGAGCGCGCGCTCGTCACGGAAGACGTCCCAGGGGTGCGCCAGGCCGGGATGCCGGAGCTGCTTGGCGAAGTACGCCTCGTAGGGCGCGAGCCCCTCCGTCCACCAGCGCGCCGACACCAGGAAGCGACGATCCGTGAACGGTGTGTTGCACTTGAGGCACGCGGTCGCGGTGCGCGGGCTCTCGTCGAACCCGCACTGCCAGCACCTGCGCGTGGGCTGGTCCGGCCGGTTGTCGTTGGCCAGGTAGAACATCCGCCCCTCGGCCAGACGCACGAGCCCCTCGATGACGTAGTGCTTTCCGAGCAGCGAGCCGGGCGGGAGGTGCGAGGGGCGGTCGGCCATGGCATCCAGGTCGGCGGATCATCCGCGACCGGAAGCCTACGCCGGGAGGTCCGCCACAGCAAGCGCAGCGCCATCCGGGTGACATCTTCGCGGAGACCCTTTCGGATCGTCGCGCCAGCAGATACACAGCGGCCGTGCCCCGTGGGGCGATCGAGGAGAACAACATGACCACGCGCATCACGCTCGCCACCGCCCTCTTCGCGGGCGCCCTCCTGGGCGGCTGCCCCCGCTCCGCCCCCACGGTCCCCGAGGGCGACACGGACACCGACACCGACACCGACTCCGATGCGGACGCGGATGCCGACACCGACACCGACGCGGATGCCGACACCGACACCGACGCCGACACGGACACCGTCGACTGCACGGCGCCCACCGCGACCGGCCCGTGGGACGACGGCTTCCCGCACCCCCTCTTCACCTACGGCAACACGTCCACGACGGCGACCTACGACTTCGACGCCAACGTCGCGGCCCTGTTCGCCGCGGACACCGCCAACGGCACGGCCAACACCGCCAACACCACCATCGACCTGAGCGGCAGCCCGGTCGCCATCAACGGCGCCATCGTCACCGCGATCGGCTTCGGCTCGACGCCGCCCGTGTGGATCGCCGACCAGAACATGGCCATCCAGGTGTTCGGCGTGGCCGAGTTCGCGAGCGTCGCCCTCGGCGACAAGGTGTCCTTCAGCGCCACCGAGCTGAAGAACTACTTCGGCGAGCTCGAGGTCACCGCGATCGACACCACGGCCGGCGTCACGGTCGACTCGAGCAACAACACGATCTACATCGCCGACGCCACGGGCGCGACGGTGGACTTCGCCACCACGGGCGGCGCTCTCGTGGAGTTCTACGGCGCGGTGGTCGGCCCGACGGGCGAGGACTGCGGCACGGGCACCTGCTACTCGCTCGAGAACAACGGCGTCACGCAGAAGGTCAACCTGTCCAGCGGCTTCAGCGCTACGCCCCAGGCCGGCGAGTGCATGCACTTCATCGCCCCCGTCACCTGGAACCGCTCGGCCGACCGGATCTCCACCAGCAACTTCGACTGGCTCCGGTTCTTCTAGCGTCACCCCGGCGCGGGCCCGGATATCCTGGGTCCGTGCCGCTCCAGTCCGGAGGTCCCCTTGCGACGTCTGCTGCCCGTACTGCTCCTCCTCGCCGGCTGTGTGAGCACCGAGCGTGATCCCGAAGGCTGGGACGACTGGTACGGCCCGGTGGGGCCCGCGGACGAAGACGTCGTGGAGCCGATCGCCTTCACGGACGAGCCCTACGCCTACGACGACTTCTCGGGCGCCGTGGGCGGCCTCTCGCCGCTGATGCAGGACTTCACCCGGAAGTTCGCCAACGTGGAGACCATCCCGCCCGGTTGTGACGGCTGGCAGCACGACACCAGCCTGCCCCGCGAGTTCTGGGCGATGGTCACCCTCCACCCCCGCCTCTACTACAAGGGCCAGGGCTGTACCCCGAACCCCCAGCCCCGCGACGCGGATGGCGCCTACATCACCAGCGAGGAGAAGTACTACGGGAACTTCTTCATCGAGGACGACTCCGGCGGCATCTTCGTGCTCAACGACTCCAAGGTGGCCCACTTCCGCATGGGCGACCGCGTGAAGATCCGCGTGAACGGCGTGGGTGAGCGCTTCAAGCTCCGGTCCATCGTCTCCCACGAGATCCTCCAGATCGACCGCGGGCCACACCCGATCGCCTGGACCCCTGCGGGGGACTCCAGCTGCTCCGGGGTCCCGTCCGACTTCGACCCCGACGACCCGCAGCAGCTCGCCGCCTTCCAGGCCGCCGATGTCACGTGCGACTACGGGGAATATTCGCCCTTCATCGGTCGCACCCTCCGCGTCGAGGGCATTGTGCTGTCCGACCCCGACACGTTCGGCGGCTTCCACGTCTACGACGACGAGGGCCGGATCCACCAGGTGTCGCTGGACTCCGAGCTCAACCGCCGGAAGGTCTCCTGGCCGGTGGGCTCGCGCATCCGGGTCACCGGGCCGGTGCTGAACTCCTTCGGGCACAGCATCATCATCATGAAGAAGGGCCAGGTCCAGCTGCTGGACTGACCCCCTCTGGACTCCGGCGACGAGGTCCAGGTGTCGCTCGACAGCGAGCTCAACCGCCGCAAGGTCGCGTGGCCCGTGGGTGCTCGCATCCAGGTCACCGGCCCCGTGCTCAACTCCTTCGGCCACACCCTCGTCGTCATGAAGAAGGGACAGGTCGAGGTCCTGGACTGACCCCATGCGCATGCTCCCGTTCCTCCTGCTCACGGCCTGCCTCGGCCCCGCTCCCACCGCCACGGAGGAGAGCGACACCGACACCGACACCGATGCGGACTCCGACGCAGACACCGATGCGGACGCGGACGCGGACGCGGATGCCGACACCGACGCCGACACGGACACCGATG
>JACKEQ010000054.1 GCA_020632885.1 Alphaproteobacteria bacterium
TGGGGTCAGGCGGGAGAGTGCAGGCCGAAGTGCTGGGCGCGATCGGGTCGTCTGCAGCCTGCCCGCGCCGGAGCCTTGGGGCGTGGCCCGTGGAGGGTCGCGGCTCGAGGCTCGGCGCCCGCACCACCGCCTGATCTCGGCGCTCCTGGTGCGCCCGACGAAGCCGGTGGCGCCGCTCTTCCGAAGAGTACCGGACCATCGGTCCGAGATAACAATCGTACGAACAAAAAAAAATCGGTATCCGATTGTCCGGTACCGATCGGATGGTCCTGGGCGCCAACCCCACAGAGCAACGAAGGTCGTATCCCCTCTTCTTCTGCTCCAGCAACGCCATCGTCCCATGAGCGGGGCCCTCGGGTCAACCCACTCGCCCCGACGCCACGACCCGTGCTCCCCTCCGAGACGAAGCACACCCGCCCGCTGGGGGTACCGTGAATCGCCTCGAAGCCTTCGCCCTGCTGCTCTGTACGCTCGTCGTCTTCGCGACCGCCCTCTCGGTCCGCCACGACGACCCCTCCGGACCCGCCTTCGACGACCTCCCGCCCGACATCGGCGTCGACGAGCGACCCCACCGCGCCTTCTCCACGATGCCGCCCGCCGAGTGCGAGCACGTCTTCGGCGACTCCGCCGGCTGAACCCGCAAGCCGGCCCCTGGCCGCAGAGGTGTCCCTTGCGTGCTGCCTTCTCGTGGTTCGCCCTCGCCCTCGCCACCCCCGCCTACGCCGACAGCCTCGTCTTCTCGGGCCTCGGCTTCCCCGGCGACGGCGCCACCCCCTCCATGCTCGACTACCTCGGCTCGATGGAGATCCAGCGCTCCTCCGCCTCGAACCTCGGCTCGGCCGACCCCAAGGGGGGCTTCGGCTACGGTGTCGGCCTCGAGGGGCCCCCGGCCCTCCTCGCGCCCTCCGTCTCCCTCTCCTACGCCAGCGACGCCGGAGACGGCTCCGTGCTGGCCCGGGGCTGGACCCTCGACGTCGGCATGACCGTCAGCGCCCTGTCCGAGCGGGAGCGCCTCGGCGACTATGCCGGCCTCGATCTCTACCGCGCCAGCGGCCTGCCGGGCCTCCTCGAGGCCGTCCCCGCCGACACCTGGCAGTCGAGCGGCTTCGACGTGCTCCACTACGTGCTCGTCTCCGACCAGCCCGTCGTCGCCGACGCCTGGCTCTACACCGAGACCGGCGAGTGGATCGTGCACCAGGACGGGGTCGAGACCCTCCTCGAGCCCCGCCTGGCCGCCTGGCGCGCCAACCCCCAGGCGAGCGACATCCGGAGCTGGCGCCCCGTGCAGCAGGAGGACGCCTCGGGCAACCGGATCACCTGGGAGTGGGGTGCCTCGGTCGGTGGGGTGACGAACCCCGATCTGCTCACCCGGATCGTCTACGGCGACAACTTCCACTCGGCGGCGTATCCCCCGACAGGTCGGTACACGTTCCTCTACGAGGCCCGCGATCACATCCGGTACAGCGCATCGGAGGGTCCTGTCGAGGTGGTGGACGCCCGCCTCGTCCAGGTGCAGGTGGAGGCGGCGAAGATCAGCGGCAGCGACTGGGTGCTGGACTGGCACTACGCGCTGACCTGGACCACCGAGGCGGAAGAGACGGCGCTGGCGGCGGTGGACCGGGTGGGCCACGCTGGCACGACGGAGCCGGTGGCGCGCTTCACCTACGGCGACTTCGACCTCGCCTGGGAGGAGGACGGCCAGGGGCTGCCCCTCGAGACCGAGGCCCCCTATACCCTCGGAGGAAAGCCGCTCCCGGGCTACCCGGACGCGAACGACCCCTGGCCCGGGGGCCCGCTCGGAGGGGGCTACGCGTTCTCCCACTCCGAGACCATCGCCACTCCCGAGGGCTGCCTCCCCGAGGGCTGTGACCACCACGTCACCACCTGGTCCGACAACTTCACGATGCTCGCCGACGCGGACGCCGACGGCCTCACCGATCTGCTCGGGATCTGGCGCTTGGACGCCGTCCCGTCGGAGCTCCGCTTCCTGCGCCAGTGGTGGGACGGGAGCTGGTCGGACCAGGACGGGTCGGGGGCGACCTACACGACGGACCACGCCTTCCTGGGGGAGGCGACCCTCGACAGCCGGGACGGCAAGTCCCTGCGCGAGGGCGAACTGGTGAACTTCGCCTCGCGCCTGCTCACGGACGTCGACGGCGATGGGCTGGTGGACCTGGTGCTCGCGACCTCCACCTGGGAGGACGCCGACTACGAGAGCGGCAGCGGCAGCGGCTATCAGACGGGCGTCTCCCCCTCGGCCCACGTCTGGTCGGTGCGGTACGGCGCACCCGACGGGACCTTCGACGCCTTCCCCACCTCGCTCGACGCGCCCTTCGCCTTCCCCTCGCTCACCTTCCGCCAGTCGGACCTCTGCACCGTGGGGGTGACCTTCGGCACCACCTTCTTCGCGGCGCGCACGGGCTCGGGCGACACCGTCGGTCACGACGACGCGGTGATCGAGCTCCGCGACATGAACGGCGACGGCTGGGTGGACGTGGTCTTCCACGAGCGCAACGCGGCCCTCGAGGTGGGGGCCACCGCGCCCGGCTCGGGCCTGCAGGTCTTCCTGCACACCGGCAACCGGCTCGACGGCTGGTCGCTCACGCCCATCGACTGGCTCGGGAGCGACCCGGACCTGATCGCCGCCGTCGAGGCGCCCTGGGAGGTGAGCCAGGTCTCGCCCCATTGGATCGAGGACGTCGTCGACGAGATCCTCGGCACCGGCGCAGCGGACGTGACCCAGGGTTGCGTCTTCAGCCACGTCATGACGGTGCGTGAGCTGACCGATCTGAACGCGGACGGTCTGACCGATCTGGTGGTGGCCGAGCAGGGGGACTGGGAGGTCTTCCTGGGGACCGAGGGCGGCTTCGCGCCGGATGCGCTGACATGGACCGCCCCGGGACACGCCGGGACCTCCATCACGGTCGAGACGACGGCGCAGGCCCCCTTCCTGCCACCGGCGACCCCGATCCTCTGGGTGGACTGGCTTCCGCCGGCGGGCGGGCAGGGGATCTCGAACCACGCCGCGGGCCGCTTCCAGCCCGAGGTGGACTGGAGCGCGGCCCTTCAGGCCTCGACCTTGTCGGGCCCCATCACCTCCTTCTCCTACTCGAGCCTCGAGCAGTCCCTGATGGACCTCGACGGCGACGGACGCGCCGATCTGGTCGAGGCCGCGTGGGACCCGGTCACCGAGACCGGCGCGCTGCACTGGTGGCGGAACCTGGGCGACGGCTTCTCGGACGACCTCTGCGCCACGGGCGTCTGCGATGACGTCCCGGAACTGGCGCAGGGGCTGCACCTCACGGCCAACGTCCACCACCAGTTCCCGGTCTTCAGCGGAACCAGCCGGTCCGACGCCCTCACGGTCCGCGATCTGAACCAGGACGGCGCCCTCGATCGTGTCGACTTCGAGACCGGAACGGTCCTCTGGGGGGCCTACCGCACCCCGGGTCGCCTCGTCGCCGTCGAGAACGGCTACGGCGCCGAGACCTTCGTGCGCTACCAGCCCGCCAGCTCGGTCTACCCCGTCGGCGATCCCGACGTCCTCCAGCCCGACTACGACAACCAGCGCCAGGACCTCGTCGCTTCCCTCGAGACCTGGGACCGCTGCCTCGACGACGGCGCCCTCACCCGCTTCGAGTACGACACCCGGATCTGCAGCCCCGGCACCGGCTGCTGGGGCTTCGAGGCCCGCGAGGAGCTCACCTACGCCCTGCGCCTGCACCCCTGGGACGCCAGCGGCCAGTTCGCCTGGGACACCCACCAGGGAGAGCCCCTCTGGTACCTCACCTCGGCCGTCCACACCGACTACACCCCCACCCGCGACCGCCTCCAGGTCGACGCCACCACCACCACCTTCGACGCCGACCATCACACCATCCCCGAGCTGCTCCCCACCGTGAGCCTCAGCCCGGGGTCCGAGGCACCGTACCGGATCGAGCCCCCGCTCACGACCCGCTACGAGGTGAGCCAGAGCTGGGAGGACCTGGACACCGGGTCTCCCTGCACCGCCCCCGCCCCGGGTGAGGCCCCGCGCCGGTGCCGCATGGTGCAGAAGCAGGCCACCGATCACGGCGAGGACGGCTCGGGCCCGAAGACGGCGACCCTGACCGTCACCCACCAGTCCGCGGGTCTGCCCGAGATCATCACCGAGACCGAGTGGGGCGGCGAGCAGCGCCAGACGGTGATCACCTGGGTGCAGAGCGTGCACGGGGACCGCTGGTTGCCGGCGGGCAAGCAGGTGTATGGCGCCGACCCCTTCACGGGCGGGGCCTCGGTGCTGCTCCAGTCGCAGGCGTGGTACTACGACGGCAGCGTGCAGTGGCTGAACCCGCCGAGCCAGGGGCACCTGACGCGGCAGCAGGTGTGCGCGGGCCCGGTGGGCCAGGCCTCGTGCAGCGACGTGCTGGAGTGGGACTTCGACGTCCACACCCGGGGGATGGTCCAGTCGGCCTTCGGGCCGCTGGGGCAGACCTTCTACACCACGGTCTTCCGCTTCGGCGGGGTCTACCCGGGCCGTCGCTACGACGCCGAGGGCCTGGAGGTGAAGCTCTACGTCGACGCCCACGGGCGTCCGTGGAAGTCCATCGACCCGGGCGGCGTGCAGACGCTGACCGAGTACGACGACCTGGGGCGGCCCGTGCTCGAGGCGCTGAAGGGGATCGCGGGCAGCTCGGTGACGCACAGCACCACGAGCTACGCGACGCTGTCGTCGGCGGGGGCGTGCGTGCCGCGGCTCCAGACGACGACCACCTGGGACGGGACGGGCGGTGTGGTCGCCGAGTCGGCCTCGGTGCTGGGCGCCTTCGGGACGCCGCTCCAGACCTGGACCACCGCCCCGGACGGGCAGGGCTACCTCGTGAGCGACGCGCTCACCGACGTCTTCGGCCAGGTCCGCTTCACCACGCACCCCCACCGGCGCAACACCCTGCCCACCGCCCTCACCCAGGTGGGCGCCGCCGTGGGGCCCGACGTCCTCACGGTGCAGCAGTACGACGCCTTCGGGGTCGAGCGGATCCGCTACGACGACCAGACCGGCCTGCCGGGCTGCGTGACGGCGACCTGGCCCGAGGGTCCGGGCGAGCTCCTCACGGTGGACCCGACCCGCTTCCCGATCCGCCGCACCACCGACAGCTTCGGCCGCCTGGTGAAGGTGGAGGAGGGCTTCGAGAGCGGCGGCAAGCCCTTCGCCTGCGCCGATCAGGCCTCGGCGACGGTGATCCACGCGAGCACCACGCGCACCACGGGCACCTACACGCGGGACGGCCTGGGCCGCCTCGCCTCCTTCCGGGACGGCTCCACGGCCTACCCGGTCGTCACCCACTACCAGGTCGATCAGGCCGGCCGGCTCCGGTTCGTCCAGCGCGAGGACACGACGGGCGCCCGCAGCCCCTACTACGCCTACGACTACGACGGCGGCTACCCGATCCGCATGTACGAGGGCGCTTCCACGGGCGCGGCGCCGCTCTCGGTGTCGACCTGGACCCTGAGCGGCACCACCCGCTGCGCCGGGACCCTGGTCGACCCGCAGCAGACCCTCACGCCGGACGACGTCCACCAGGTGTCCGCCTGGACCTACGACGACGCGGGCCGGGTCACCCGCCAGCTGGTGCGGGACGCCGAGGACTGGCGGTCCTGGGACTGCTACGAGACGAAGTGGGACACCCTCTGGGACGGCCTCCGCTCCTGGAGCACCGATCCGACCGGCGCGGTGAAGTGGCGCTACGACGACGTGGCGCCGGGCGCGGGGAAGCTCGGCCGGGTGAGCTCGGTCGAGCGGCTCTTCGAGAGCCCGACGGTGCCGGGTACGGTGGACCCGACGGTGGGCTCGCTGCTGGCGACCCAGAGCGCGGATCTGGCGGGCAACGTGGTGGACCACACGCTCCCGGGAGGCACGACGGTGGTGACGGTGCCGGGTCCGCTGGGCCTGCCGCTGTACCACACGGTGTACGACCCGACCGGCGCCACGGAGGTGCTGGTGGCGGTGAGCTACGGCGACGACGGGCTGGCCACCGGGCGGGAGGCGGTGGACGGGGTCGGCACGATGCTGCACGGCGTGAGCGTGACGCGGCGGTCGCCGGGGGTGATCGACGACCTGTCGTGGCGGGCCTACGAGGGGACGCAGCAGGCGACGGGCGGCAGCGTCTACGGGTTGCACCAGGACTGGCGGGACGGCCTGCTTCCCGCCGGGCGGACCCTGGGCGGCCAGCTGTCGACGTTGCTGGGGGTGACGACCCTCACCTACGACTACGACGAGCTGTCGCGGGTGTCGTCGATCGCGCTCGACGGGGTGGAGCGGGAGGTCTTCACCTACACCGACGCGCTCGGTCAGGCCGATCCGCAGGGTACGCCGAGCCGTGTGCAGCGCGTGTCGAGCGGCGGGACGTCGCTGGACTGGAGCTACACGCGGGGGGAGCACGGGCTGATCACGCGCCGGGACGAGGCGGGTGGCGTGTACTCGGAGGAGTACGATCACGATCCGGTGACGGGTCGTGTGTCGGAGCTGTCGCGCTACACGGGGCTGACGCGGACGGAGCACGTGGCGTACGGCTACGACGGGATGGGTCAGCTGGGGCTGCTGACGAAGGAGACAGGCAGCGGGACGGAGGTGGTGCGCTACCACCGGGACGGCGACGCGCTGACACGGAGGGATGGCGCGGACGGCATGGAGTACTGGTTCGGCGGCTGGCAGCTGGACCGGACGGGCGGGTCGTCCCGGGAGGTGGAGCGCCCGCTGTCGATGCTGGAGCTGCGGATGGAGGGCGGCGCGGTGAGCCGTCGGTGGGTGTTCCGTCAGCCGGACGGCCAGGCGCTGGTGACGCTGACGGACGCGGGTGTGGTGGAGAGCGCGAGCCTGCTGGGTGCGTTCGGTACGGCGCTGGAGACGGTGGGGAGCCCGTCGGAGTGGGACGGGTACCAGGGTATGGAGCGGGACCCGACGGAGGGGATGACGCGGATGGGCGCGCGTCACATGCTGCACCGGGACGGGATGTGGCTGCAGCCGGAGCCGCTGCTGCACCTGGGTCCGCTGGTTGAGCAGCAGGCGAACCCTCGGACGATGACGGGGGTGTACGCGGGCGGGATGCCGTCGATGTACTCGGATCGGAGCGGGTACAGCGCGCAGACGGGAGGGCAGGAGTTCTTCAAGTCGCTGATGGAGCGGGACCTTCGGGAGGTGTACCCGCAGCATCAGGGTGCGACGATCTCGCAGGAGGAGTTCAAGCGGCAGTCGAGGCTGGAAGGTGGGTGCAATGGCATGGGTAGCCCCTCCCCGGCCATTGCCAAAGCTGAAACGGCGATTGTCGAGGCGGGGACGAACGCGCCGCCACCAACTCAGGCACAAGTAGAGGTGGCGATCGAGAAGACACTTACGATCCATGATCGTTGGCTGCAGTTTGTCGAGTGGCTTGGCCTCAACCCCTCGAGTAGTTCCGGGGGTCTTTGCTTCGTTCGGGGCACCGAGGTGATGACCGCCGCTGGCGCCAGGCCTGTTGAAGAGATGCGTGCGAACGATCTGACGCTCGCCGCCTCCACGGATCCAGCCTGGGAGGCGCTGGAGAGGGTGGAGGTTGTGCCACTCTCAGTGAAGGCCACGTGGTTGAATCGCGCCTGCGACCGGGTGAGGCGAGCAGCTCAGACGATGGTGCTGCCGACGGCGTTGTTGGCGGCATGCGATGTCGGGGTTCCGCCAGAGCCTGATGAGATCGTCGAGGTCTACGAGGCACGGACCGGGACGTGGTTCGAGGAGCAGGCCGGTGAGGTCTCCGTCGGTGGCGAGCTACTGCATGGCGGGCACCTGTTCCGGGTCGACGAGTCGGGGCTGGTGGACCTCGGGACGGTGGATACCGGGGCGCTGGCTGACGCGGGTGGGGTGGTCACCGAGGTCGATGTTGTTGTCGAGCCCGATTGTGCCTCCTGGGTGCTTGTGCTCGCGGATGACGACACCGAGGTCCGGCACGCAAAGCTGGCCGACGTGGAGCCCGGCGGCCGCGTCGCCTTCCAGGGACGAGTGTACGAGACGTTCGGCGAGGACCGTGTCGAGAGCGTGATGGGGACCGGTGAGGTGCTCGGACGAGTGGTCGACGGGTTCGTTCGCAGTGCCCCGGAGACCGTCAACGTCAGGATCGCCTTCGTCGACGGGCCGGAGGATGTACTGACGGGCACGCCGAACCACCCGTTCTGGGTCCCGAGCGTCCAGGACTACGTCGAGCTGAAGGACCTGGAAGTCGGGACCGTGCTGCAGACGTATGGCGGGGCCGAAGCGACGGTGCTCGGGCTGACGTGGAAGCCCGGAGAGGTCGAGGTCTACGACATCGAGGTCGAGGGGCTGCACAACTTCTTCGTGCGGGGGCCGGGGAGTGATGCGCCGGGTGTTTTGGTGCACAACAGCACGGGTGGCCGGTTCGCATCGAGTGTGGCCGACGATCTCTTGGGCAGCGCAGACGACTTCAAGAGAGCGATTGGGAATGACGAGTTCATCAGGGTGAACAAGGCTCTTGGGGGGGACTTGTCCGTACACACGCTCAGCGATGCAACACGTGGCGCTGCCGCTCGCTTCTACGATCTGGCGGCTGACCGGCTAGCTACAAGGGCGGGTGACCTTGACCCGATTCTCCGCGCCTACAATCGACATCGGGCTTCCTTCCTCCGAGGCGAGACAAGCGTGTCGCCAGGCACGTTCAACAACTTCCGGGAGACCATCTATGACGCTACCAAGTGACGACTCGGAAGTTGCCAGTGTGGGCCTGTGTCCTATTGGTGCGGGTGATGTGCTCCTGCTGGGTGCGTGCGGAGACACCCGACTGTTCCTGTGGTGTTCGTGTTGTGAGATCTCATCGACAGGGCCGATGCATGTTTTTCTGGATGGCATCGCCCCTGTCGAGGAGCTTGCACCGCGTGGGGTTCGACTTCCCCGCCCGAACGAGGTGGCTGGGCACGGGGATTCGCAGTTGGTGCGGATCGGCTCCTTGCCGTTCCCAGACAGGTTGGTCGAGCTTCTGTCTCGTTCAGACCCACCCGCTGGCTCGGCGTGCTGACAGACGACCTCGGACGATACGGGGCTCCCATCCGTGGGCTACGTCCGATTCCCGTCCAACCCCCGTTCCCGGTCCCCTCCCGATTTCCACGCCGGTTGACCTTGCCCCGAATCCGGCCTCGGGAAGATCCCGCCGAGACAACCGCCCGGATCTGACCGCCCCGACAGGCACCTCGGGTTTCGCCCGAGGGTTCTGCCCGTAGTGATGTCGGGAGGTCCCGATGCCCGACACCACGACCGCCAACCCCGTCCGTGCCGCCCTGTACGCCCGCGTCTCGACGGCGGACAAGGGGCAGGACACCGAGACGCAGCTGCTGCCCCTGCGTCGCCTCGTAGAGGCTCGCGGGTGGCAGCCGACCGAGTACGTGGACGAGGGCGTCTCGGGCTCGCAGAGCCGCCGTCCCTCCCTCGACAGGATGATGGCCGACGTGCGGGCGGGGAAGGTGGACGTGGTGGTCGTGCATCGGTTCGACCGGATGGGCAGGTCGGTCGCTCACCTGCTGTCCGTGCTCGACGAGCTGCGTGCCCTCGGGGTCGAGTTCGTCAGCCTCAACGAGAGCATCGACACCTCGACCCCGGTGGGCCGGATGGTGTTCACCCTGATCGGGGCTGTGGCCGAGTTCGAGCGGGAGATCATCCGCGAGCGTGTCGCCGGCCACTCTAAAGGGACCACCTGACGCCAGATCGGCCACGATCTAGGTGTAGGGAGGCAAGCTCTCCACGGCTGATCCGCCGTTCCCCCGGCACGTCCAGCCCGGCCGTTCCGACGACGCGAACCGCGCCCGGCGTGCCCGCCACGGGATCGACGACGTAGACGGACCACCCGGCGGCTGCGCGACGCGGGGAACCGGGGCGGGACCCATCCGCTACCAACGTCCTGGTCTGTCAAGGACCGGCAGATGTGATCGCGTCCGGGTCGGCTGAGGTGATCCGCCGATCCCGGAGTCGCGCGAGAGCCTGATCACGGACCGCAGCGAGCGCGTGATCGGGGACGCCGCCGAGACGCCTGAGCGCCCTGTAGCCGCCAGCGCTGAGGTCGGCTGATGTGATCGCGGTGGGCGGTCCGGCGAGCTGCCTGTGAAGATCCGAGTGTGCGGGTCGGGGGGCCATCCGGCGGGAGCAGATCCCCCGCCGGAGGCATCCGTTCGTCCTTCACCCGCGCCGAAGGCCGTCCGGCGGGGGGAGGCGCAGGCAAGGGGCCGCCCGGAGCCCCCCGGAGCCACGCGCAGGGGGCGAGGACGGCCCCTTGCCGGAGCCGGACCCCGACGGTATCCAGGGCCGGTGAAGGACGGGCGGAGGCCGGAAGGCTGCGGTCGGCGGGGTCATGCGGCCGGCCGCTTCCGGGGGTTCCGATAGGACTCCCCCGTGATCGAGAGCACCACGGCATCGTGCAGCAGGCGGTCCATGGCGGCGCTCGCCAGCAGCTCGTCGCCGAACATCGGGTACCACTCCTCCTGGGCCCGGTTCGACGTCCACACCGTCGCGCCGTGCCCGTACCGCAGGCGGATCACCTCGAACACGTCCTCGGGCTCGAAGTCCCGCAGCGGGCGCAGGCCGATCTCGTCCACGATCAGAAGGTCGGCAGGGCGTACCGCTGGAGCTTCCGGTCGTAGCTGTCGTCGCCGCGGGCGGCCCGCAGGGTCTGGAGCATCTGGGTGGCGCTGGTGTAGAGCACCGTGTGGCCCAGCAGGCACGCCCGGTGTCCCAGGGCTGTCAGGCGACAGGCCAAACTGACCCCCGGACGACACGAAAACTGACCCCCTCCACCACCAGGAGGGTCGATGACAGGGACAGCACGCCCGGCCGCTCGTACGAGCCGTCGGGAGGTCACGAAGATGGAGAAGCCGGAGGACGTCGCGGCGATGCTGCGCCTCCACGCGGCGGGCTGGGGCAAGAAGGCGATCGCGCGGGAGCTCGGCTGCTCGAAGAACACCGTGAAGCGGTACCTCGAGCTCGGCGGGTGGCAGCCGTATGCCGGCGGCCAGCGGGCGACGGCGCTCGACGGCCACGAGGCGTGGCTGCGTGATGCCTTCTTGCAGCACCGCGGGAACGCCGAGGTGATCCGCCAGGAGCTGCTGCGGGAGAAGAACGTGGACGTGTCGCTGCGGACCGTCGAGAGGGCCGTCGCCGAGCACCGCCGCCTGCTCCGGGCGGAGTCGCTGGCGACGGTGCGGTTCGAGACGCCGCCCGGCAAGCAGCTGCAGGCCGACTTCGGCGAGCTGTGGGTCACGATCGGCGGCGAGCGCGTGAAGGTGCACCTGTGCGTGCTCACGCTGGGCTGGTCGCGCCGGATCTTCGTCCGGGCGTTCCGGAACGAGCGGCAGGGCAACTGGCTCCTGACGATGGAGGAGTCGTTCCGCGCCTTCGGCGGCGTGCCGGAGGAGATGCTGATCGACAACGCCCGCGCGCTGGTGTCGGTGCACGACGTCGCGACCGGCGAGATCGTGTTCGCCGACCGGTTCGCGCAGTTCGCGAGGTACTGGGGCTTCCGCCCCAGGGCGTGTGCGCCGTACCGGGCGCGGACGAAGGGCAAGGACGAGCGCGCCGTCGCCTACGTGAAGAAGAACGCCATCGCCGGCCGGACCTTCTTGAGCTGGGAGGACCTCGAGGCGTGGCTGGTGGCGTGGAGCCGCGATGTCGCCGACGAGCGGGTGCACGGGACCACGGGCGAGAAGCCGAGCGCGCGGTTCGCCCGGGAGGAGGCAGCGGCCCTGCGCCCGCTGCCCGACAAGCCGCCCTTCCAGGCCGAGCGCGAGCTCGTTCGCGTCGTGCACCACGACGCGTGCGTCGAGGTCGACGCCAACTGGTACAGCGTGCCCTGGCAGCTCGCGAAGGCGACCGTCACGGTCCGCGTGCGCGACCGCTTGGTCACCGTCCACCACGGCGGCCGAGTGGTGGCGAGGCACGAGCGCCTCGATGGAAGGCGCCAGCGCTCCGTCGACCCCGCGCACTGGGAGGGGCTGGTGCAGCGAGAGCCGCCAAGGGAGGTCGCCGCGGGCAAGGCGCCCGACGCCCCGCCCGAGCCGGAGTTCCTCCGCCCACTCGACGTCTACGCCGCCGCCGCCGACGGGGAGGCCGCGTGAACACCGTCGACAACGACCGCCTCACGGCCATGCTCACGCGCCTGAAGCTCACCGCGATCCGCGACCGCCTCGACAGCCTGCTCGACGAGGCCGCGCGCCAGGACCTCAACCTCAGGGAGACGGTCGCGTACCTCCTCGAGGCCGAGATCGCCTACAAGGACCAGCGCCGGATCACGATGGGCACGAACATCGCGAAGTTCCCCTTCGTCCGGACGATCGAGGGCTTCGAGTTCGACGCACAGCCATCGATCGACCCGAAGCAGATCCGCGAGCTGGCGACCAGCCGCTGGGTCGCGAACGGCGACACGTTGCTGCTGCTGGGCCCTCCGGGCGTAGGCAAGACGCACCTCGCCGTCGCGCTCGGCCGAGAGGCGGTCGTGCGGGGCTACACGGTGCTCTACACCTCGGCGATGGCGCTGATCGCTGCGCTCGCGCGGAGCCAGGCGGAGGGCCGCCTCGACGAGCGGCTGGGCTTCTACGCCAAGCCGAAGCTGCTGATCGTCGACGAGCTCGGGTACCTGCCGTTGGAGCCGAGCGCGGCCCACCTGTTCTTCCAGCTGGTCTCGCGCCGGTACGAGCGCGGCGCGATGCTGGTCACCAGCAACCGCGGCGTCGCCGAGTGGGGAGGCGTCTTCGGGGACCCGGTCGTTGCCACCGCGATCCTCGACCGGTTGATGCACCACAGCACGGTGCTGGGCATCCGCGGCGACAGCTACCGGCTGCGGGAGAAGCGCCGTTCCGGTCTGCTGCGGCCGCCCCCGGAGACGATGCCGTGAGGCACCCACCGGACACGCCTATGGACGCTGCCGCCCCCATGGACGACGGGGACGGACGCGCGGATGCTTCGTCGGGTCCGAGCACCTCGAAGCGTCCGCCCCCGTCGCCCACAGGGGCTTGGACAACGGGGCGCACGACGCCGCGGGCGGGTGCGAACGCTCACGCGGCGCCCCGTTGCCCACAGCGCCCACAGGCGCGGCGACGAGTGAACACATCAGGAACAGGCAAACCAGGGGGTCAGATTTCGTGACGCCAGGGGGTCAGTTCCGGGTGTCGCTTGACAAGGGCCCGGGCGATGTGGCTCTTGCCCACCCCCGCCTGCCCCAGCAGCAGCACGTCGAGGCTGGCCTACTTTCTGTCAAGGAGCGCCTCGACTGAGCCATGTTCGGGGTAGCCAACCTGATCCTAAGCAGGGGCCCGTCGCGCCCACCGGCCACGCGGCCTGGGGTGCCCCACCGTTTCGCTGGACATCTCCTGAACAGGAACAGGAGTTCGGCGAAGCCATGGAGCTCCCCATGGGCCTCCGTACAATTGTTCTGACCAACAGGACAATGTCGTTCCATCGATTCCGATAGTCCGCACGAACCGAGCCCGATACCTCCTCACCAGGAGGTGCTTCCGTGGCCGGTTGGACCCTCGACGACGTCCTCTTTCGCCTGGTGCACGACCGCACCTATCGGGAGCACCTGCTCCACCGGGACCGGGCCGCCCTGGCCCTGCCGGAGCCGCTCCTCGCCGAGGTCCTTCGCCTGGACACCCTCGAGCTGGGCAGACAGGCGCGGCGAGCCCTGGTCGCGGTCCGGGATGGCTCCGAGATCCTGGGGCCGGGGATCGCCGCCGCCTTTCCCCAGACCACCGCCCGCTGGGCCCGCGCCATGGGCGACGGCCAGCTCCTCGAGCTGATGGAGCTCTTCCTCGCCTCGCGCCCCTACGCCGACTGGGCCCGCAGCCGGGGTCCCGACGCGCCCCAGCTCGTCGAGGAGGCCTTCGCGCGCTTCTGCGTGCAGCTCGGCTGCTTCGACCCGGCCTGCCTGCAGGCCGAGCTGGCAGCGGTCCAGGACGGCGAGCGCCTCGCCGCGAAGTGATGCCCGCCGTCGGTGGCGATAGGGGGAGGACGGAGGTTCCATGCCCCGCCTGTCCCAGCGCGCCGCCGCCCTTCAGGAGTCGGCGATCCGGAAGCTCGATCTGACCATCGCGCGTCAGACCGACGTCCGCTTCCACCGCCTCAACATCGGCCAGCCCGACGTGCCGACGCCCGAGCCCCTGCTCGACGCCATCGCCGCCTGGCGCCCGAAGGTGGTCGCCTACGGGCCGGCGAGCGGGACGATGGCCTGCAGGGAGGCCGCCGCGGACTACAGCCGACGCTGGTGCCCCTCCCTCCGCGCCGAGGACGTGGCCATCACCACGGGCGGCTCCGAGGCCCTGCTCTTCGCCTTCACGGCGATCTGCGACCCGGGCGACGAGATCCTGGTCCCCGAGCCGTACTACACCAACTACAACGGCTTCGCGACGGTGGCGGGCGCGAGCATCCGCCCCATCCCGACCCGCATCGAGGACGGCTTCGCGCTGCCCGACGACGACGCGCTCGACCGCTACGTCACGCCCCGCACCCGGGCCTTCCTCTTCTCGAACCCGGGCAACCCGACGGGCGCGGTCTACCCCATCGAGGAGGTCCGCCGGATCCTGGCCTGGGCCTCCCGCCGTGGGCTCTTCGTCATCGCCGACGAGGTCTACCGCCGCATCTGGTACGACGCGCCGCCGCCCTCGGCCCTCGAGGTGGACGAGCACCAGGACGTGGTGGTGGTGGTCGACTCCCTCTCCAAGACCTGGTCGGCCTGCGGGCTGCGCCTGGGCATGCTCATGTCGCGGAACGCGGCGCTGATGGAGAAGGTCGAGCGCCTCGGGCAGGCTCGGCTGGGCCCTCAGCCGCTCGCGCAGGCGGTGGGCGAGGTGGCCTTCAGCCTGCCGGAGCACTGGTACGAGGACGTCCGGTCCACCTACCGGGGACGGATGGACGCCCTGGTGAAGGGACTCTCGGGCGTCGACGGGGTCCGCGCGGTGCGTCCCGCGGGCGCCTTCTACCTGATGCTGGACCTGCCCGTCGACGACGCGGAGGCCTTCGCGCGCTTCCTGGTCACCGACTTCCGCCACGAGGGCGAGTCGGTGGCCGTCGCGCCGGGACCGGGCTTCTACGCCGATCCCAGCTCGGGACGGTCCCAGGTGCGGCTGGCGGCGGTGACCGCCGAGGAGCAGCTCGTGCGCGCGGCCGAGCTGCTCGGACGGGCGGTCGAGGCCTGGCGGGGGCGCTGAGCCCCGGCGATCAGGCCTGACCCTGCTGCTCGGCGATCTGACGGCGGACGTCGTCCATGTCGATGTCGCGCACCTGCTGGATGAGCTGCTCGAAGGCGGCGGGCGGGAGCGCACCGGACTCGCGGTAGAGCAGGATCTGGTCGCGGAAGACCATCAGCGTGGGGATCGCCTGGATGCCGAGCTGACCGGCCAGGGCCTGCTGGTCCTGGGTGTCGACCTTGCCGAAGACGATGTCGGCGTGCTTCTCGGAGGCCGCCTCGAAGGTGGGCGCGAAGGCGCGGCAGGGACCACACCAGGAGGCCCAGAAGTCGAGGATGACGATGCCGTTGCCGTCGATCGTGCTGTCGAGGGTCTCGGCGGTGATGGTCTTGGTGGCCACGAGGCCTCCTTGGCTCGGTCCCCGACAAGAGCATCGGGGCTGGAGGGCTAGGTTAGGCACCGATCCCCCTGCGGGAAGGGCGCCGTCGTCGGACGATCGGCCGGTCGGGGCGTGCCTGGAGGATCATCGATCGCGGGCTACGCCCGGGAAGGCCACCCGGCGGATCCGTCCCTCCGGGACGTCCACCAGCAGGACGCCCGTCACGTCGAAGACGAGCGCGTACTCCAGGAGCTGACGCCGGGTCGCGGGGCGGGCCGGGTCGGGGGCGACCGCACCCGTCTTCACCTCGGCGACGAAGCGCTCCCCCTCCCGCTCGACCACCAGGTCGGCACGGCAGGTGACCTCGACCGGCTCGTCGTCCACCAGCAGGGCCCAGCGGGCGGTGACCTGCCGATCCAGCACCTCGAAGCCGGCCTCGGCGAGGAGGTCCTCGGCGGTGGCCTCGCCGGCGCTCGCGACGCGCTGGCGCTGGCGGTTGGCCCGCCCGACCCGTCCCGTCGCCCACCACCAGCCCAGCAGGGCCAGCAGCAGGAGCAGCCAGGGCAGCCACCACGGGAGCAGCTCGGACATGGATCGCTCCCGCGAGCGCGCCGATCAGGGGTGGGTGGCGGCGCGCGCGTTGGTGAGGATCTCGGTCAGACCACTGGTCTGAAACCAGCGGACCAGGAAGCCCGGCACGCTCCCGCCCGGGTCGTAGTGCAGCTCGTAGCTCACCAGCACGCCGCCCTCGGGGGAGGGACGCACCTGCCAGAAGCCCTCGCTGCGCGGGCACTCGACGTTGCCCTTCTGCAGCTCGATGGGCTGCCCCGAGGGGCGCCACTCGTAGCGGAAGCCGCCGTCGTCGAGGGCGACGCGCTGGCCCGAGATGATGATCTCCCGGTCGGAGATGCCGCTCGAGACGTGGGTCTGCTTCACCAGGGACCGCCCGCCCTCGACCCGCAGCACGCGGGACTCGGCGACGCTGGAGAAGATCTCGTCGTGCAGGTTCCAGTCGGCCAGCTTCGCGTCGAAGCTGGCGATGGTGACCTCGGGCCAGTGGCACTCGGCCGCCATCGGGGTGACCCCGTCGGCGTCCCGGGGACCCAGGTAGAGCTGGCAGCCATTGACCTGCTTGGTGGGCGAGTAGCCGGCGGGCGCGGCGAGCGCGGTGGCGACGACGAGCAGGGCGATCATGCGTTCTCCCGGATGGACGGGAGGAGCATACCCCGCTTCGTCGTGCCGAGACGACCCGGCCCCGAGGGACGGACCGTCAGTCGGTGAGCTGGTTGAGGGCCGCGCGCAGGCGTCCGACCGCCGCGTCGACGTCGGCGAGGCTCACCGAGCCCACCGACCAGCGCATCCAGCCGCTGTTGGCGGGGTAGCCGAAGGCGCTGAAGGGGACGACGGCGATGTGGGCCTCGGTGAGCAGCCAGCTCCGCACGGCCTCCTCGTTCTCGAGGACCTGATCGCCGTGGCGACGGCCGATGCAGTCGACCTTGGCGCTGAGGTAGAGCGCGCCCTGGGCCGGCAGCACCTCGATGGGGTGCCCCTCGGCCTTCAGGCCCGTCAGTCCGTCCTGCAGGCGCTCGAGGCGGGCGCTGATGCCGCCATGGAAGACCTCGGTGTAGTCGCCGAGGAGCTCGGGATCGGCGAGCAGGCGCGCGGTGGCGATCTGCTCGGGACGGGCGGCCCAGGCGCCCATGTGGCCGACCAGGGCCTGCATCCGGTCGCGGATCCAGGGGGGGACCACCGCCCAGCCCACGCGCAGGCCGGTGGCGGCCCAGCACTTGGAGATGGCGTCGACGAAGATGGTGTAGGGCGCCATCTCGGGGACCAGCCGGACCGGCGTGACGTGCTCGCTGTCGCCGAAGACGAGCTGCCAGTAGACCTGATCGTAGAGCAGGAAGAGGGGACGCTCGGCGGCGGCGCGGCGCCGGTCGTTCTCGGCGACGATGGCGCGGCAGATGGCCTCGAGCTGGTCGGGCGCGATGACCGTGCCGCTCGGGTTGAGCGGGCTGTTGATGACCACCAGCCGGGCCTCGCCCAGGTGGGGCAGGAGCTGCTCGGCGGTGGGCATGAAGCCGGTCTCGGGGCTGGTGACCACCGGGATGCCGCGGGCGCCGCTCAGGTAGGTGTAGTGGTTGATGTTCCAGGAAGGAACCGGGTAGAGCACCGCGTCACCGGGCTCCACGATGGCCTGGAAGGCCGAGTAGATGGGCGGGCGAGCGCCCGAGCCGATCTGGACCGAGCCCTCGGGATAGGCGAGGCCGAGGCGGTCGGCGTAGAGGTCGCGAACGGCCTTGCGGAGCTCGGGGACCCCGATGGCGGGCGGATACTGGGTCTGACGCTTGCGGAGGGCGTCGACGATGCCCTCGGACAGCGCCTCGGGGACCGGGAACTGCTTCGGGTCGAAGTCACCGATGGTGAAGTTCCGGACGTTGATCCCCTCGTCCTGGAGCTCCTTGACCTGCCGCGCGATGGCGAGGATGGTCGAGCCCTTCAGGCCGCTGGCGAGGCGGTTCGCCGAGCGACCCGCGACGTCCTCGCAGCCGGCCAGGTAGCGTGCCACATCGACGGTCATGTTGCCTCCAGGGGGGCGGGGCTTCTATCCGCACGCGGGCCGATCCGTCGACCCTTCCCGCCGGCGCGGCGGGGACTAGCTTGATCGGCTCGTACAGGAGCCACCGTGGCCGACGCACCCGACCGGGCTCCGCCCGTCCCCCTCTCGCGCCTCCTCGCCCTCGCCCGCCCCCAGCTCCGCATGCTGATGGTGGCGACGGTCGCCCTCGCCATCAGCTCGGGCATGGGGCTCGTCTACCCTCAGGCCGTCCGCTGGATGGTGGACGCCCTGGTGAGCGGTGGGGACGTCGCCGGTCTGGACCAGGCGGCGATGCTGCTGGTGCTGGCCTTCGCGATCCAGGCGGTCTTCGCGACCCTGCGTGCCTGGCTCTTCACGCTGGCCGGCGAGCGGGTGGTCGCCACCCTCCGGACAGACCTCTACAGGGCCATCATCGGCCAGGACGTCGCCTTCTTCGACCAGGCCCGCACCGGCGAGCTCATCAACCGGCTCGCCTCCGACACCTCCGTGCTCCAGAACACGGTCACGGTGAACATCTCGATGGCCCTGCGCTTCGCCGTGGGCGCTCTCGGTGGCTTCGTGATGCTGGGCTGGACCTCGCCCTGGCTCACCCTGGTGGCGATGAGCGTGGTGCCGGTGGTGGCCGTCGGCGCCTCGGTGTACGGGCGCTACATCCGTCGGCTCTCCTCCGAGGTGCAGGACTCCCTCGCCCTGTCCTCCCAGGTGGCCGAGGAGACCTTCTCGGGGGTCCGCACGGTGCGCGCCTTCGCCCGCGAGGCGAGCGAGACCGAGCGCTACACCGAAGCGGTCGAGCACTCCTACGAGCTGGCGGCGAAGCGGTCCTTCGCCTATGGCATCTTCCAGGGTACCGTCGGCCTCTCGGGCTACCTGTCGCTGGCGCTGGTGGTCTGGGTGGGCGGTCACATGGTGATGGACCCGACGAGCGGCCTCACCCTGGGCGATCTGACGGCCTTCCTGCTCTACACGCTGCTGGTGGCGATGTCGCTCGGCGCGCTCTCCGGCCTGTGGGGTGACTTCATGCGGGCCACCGGGGCCTCGGAGCGGGTCTTCGCGCTGCTCGACCAGCACGCCCCCCTCGAAGGGGCGGGCGGGGAGCCGGTCGGGTCCCTGGAGGGGCGGGTGGCCTTCGAGGGCGTGACCTTCGCCTACCCCTCGCGCCCCGACGTGACGGTCCTCAGCGAGCTCGATCTGTCGGTGGACCCGGGCCAGGTGGTGGCCCTGGTGGGACCGTCCGGCGCGGGCAAGTCGACCATCGCGGCCCTGCTGATGCGCTTCTACGACCCGCAGGCGGGGCGGGTGACCATCGATGGGCGTGACCTGCGCGCGCTCGAGCCCCGGTCCCTGCGGACCCACATCGGCGTGGTCTCCCAGGAGCCCATCCTGTTCGCCACCTCCATCGAGGACAACATCCGCTACGGGCGTCCCGAGGCGAGCGACGAGGAGGTGCGGGCCGCGGCGAAGGCGGCGAACGCGCACGACTTCATCGAGGCCTTCCCCGACGGCTACCGCACGCTGGTCGGGGAGCGGGGCGTGCGCCTCTCGGGCGGTCAGAAGCAGCGGGTGGCCATCGCCCGCGCCCTGCTGAAGGACCCGCGGATCCTGATCCTCGACGAGGCGACCTCGGCGTTGGACGCGGAGAACGAGCACCTGGTGCAGGAGGCGCTCGAGCGCCTGATGCGGGGCCGGACGACGCTGGTCATCGCGCATCGGCTGTCGACCATCCAGCGCGCCGACCGGGTGGTGGCGATGGCGGACGGCCGGGTGGCGGAGCAGGGGTCGCACGAGGAGCTGATGGGGACGGGGGGGCTGTATCGGCGGTTGGTGGAGCGTCAGCTCGCGGAGTAGCTCGGACCGAGGATCCCGCTCCAGCCCGTGCCCCAG
>JACKEQ010000055.1 GCA_020632885.1 Alphaproteobacteria bacterium
ATCTCGATGGCCGTCCGGCGTTGCCTCTGGGCAGAGGCGGCGTCGATTCGGTCCGCGACATGCAGGTCCACGGCCTGGCTCATGAAGTACTGCCAAGTGGTCATCGTCGGGCCTCCCTGGTGGCTTCGGTGACGTAGTCCCGCATCGTCGGTTCGAGGCTTTCCGATCGGCGGCGGAGCTTCTCCTCGATCGCGGACACCGCCGCTCTGAGGCCCTGTCGGATCGCTTCCGCCGGCAGGGCGCCGGGGACGGCAGGAGGCTTCACTCGGCCACAACTCAGGGCGATCTCGGCCAGCATGAAGGCGGTCTCGTCCGCCGACGTCGACTCACGCTCAATCGCATCCGCGAGGCGAAGGGGTCCGACCGGCCCCCGGATGCGAAACTCCAGGCCGGCTTCGGTGTAGCACGGCTGAGCGAGCCGCTGTTCGAGGCCCCGCAGCGCTCGGGCGAACCGTCTGGCCCGCTGCAGGATGAAGGCTCTGGTGTCGACCCGCGCGTGCGGATCGAGCTCAGCGGAATTCGGCGCGACCCGCTCGGTCTCGTCGCGGAGAAGTCTGAGCGCCTCGTAGAGGGGGCGAGACATGGTGAGCACGTCGAGGAGCGCGCTGAGGCTGAGGTGACGAAGCGCGTCCGGCTCGGGCAGCTTCGCGCGGTCGCTCACGTTGACCCACCACGGCTTGCGGTGCGTGGTGCCCTGGCCGTCCATCCACACGACCTCGAGCGTCGACGGGGCCACGCCCGTCCATGTGCTGCAAAGCTCCGCCACGCTGCCATCCAGCGTGGCGGAGTCGAAGACACGAGACCTACCGGCCTCGACGTGCCAGGTAGACGGGAGCTTTTCGGGCGCGACCCGCACGACGACCTCTGCAGGTGGGCCTGCTTCGAAGACGGCCTCGAGGAAGCCCGCGGGGATCGTCACGACATGGTCTGGGGCTGCATCCGCCATGGCTGGGTCGGGCCGAATCAGCCGCAGGGAGTCGTGGGGCACGGGATCCAACGCAGGAACGAAGGCGCTATCGAAGGCCTTGGCGGTCTTGTCCCCGTCACCGACCATGTAGACGAGGCCCGCCTCGACGTTCTTGGGTCCGAGTCCGAGCCCGGCGCGGGTGAAGTTGCTCGAGCCCACGTAGTAGGCGCAACCGGAGTTGCCCCGGAGTCGAATGGCCTTGGCGTGCAGGGGCCGTTGATCACCGTCCGCCTTCGCATCGACGGGGCAGAGCACGGCATCCGGTCGGGCCTCGAGGAGCGAGGTCGGCGCGCGGAGCTCCCACATCTGGTCGGCGGCCCGCGCGCCTTCGAGCACGAAGGTGACGGACCGTTCCCCCCGCTGCGCCATGGCGGCCTCGAGCGCTCGGACTGCGCCAGTGGCAGCCTCGTCGAAGAAGGGCGAGGTCACCGTCGCGTCGCGCCAGACGCCCCAGGCGCCGTTCCAGCTCACCGCGACCTGCTCCAGCAGTGGCGGACGACCGGGGCCAACCAGCACCGGGCGAACCTCGTGGGAGTTGTCGGACGGGACGGTCCCCTCGAAGCCCCTGATGTGCGCCTCGATCCGTCCGAGCGCCGTGGTGGCACGCTGCGCAGCGCTCTTCTCCGGCGCCGCGTCGACCAACGCGCGAAGGAAGGTGATCACCTCGAGCCCGGACGCGACGGGACTCGGTCGATCGGGGTGCAGGTCGAGCACTCCGGCGACTTCGAGGTTCCGTCGATACCCAGGCTCGGTGAGGTTCGCGGAGCTCACGACGATGCGCACGAGCCGACTCCAAGCGAGCAGGCTGACCTTCGCGTGCATGATCCCGCCTGGTACACCCGACGAGAGCAGGTCCCAGCTCAGACCGCGAGCCTCGTCCATGCTGCTGACATCCAGGAGCACGCCGACCCAGCAGTCTCGAAGGCGCTCCTCGCGCTCCACGAGGTGCGCCGCCCCATCCTCATCGGGGTCGGTCTCGAGTCGGAGGAATCGTGGGAGGCACTCCTTCTCGAAGAAGTCCGCGTGAAAGGTGTAGCTCGTCGCCATGGCCGCGATGGGGTCGCCCGCGCTCGCGGGTGGACTCCACAGTTCGAGCAGGCGACGGCGGTTCTCGTCGTTCTTGGCGCGTCGGCTCATCGCGCACCCCTGAGGTCGGCCAGGAAGGACTGCACGGCCCATGATCGGTACTGGTTCACGAAGCGGTGGCTCGGGGTGACCTCATCGTTGAGCCGGTACCTGGTCCTCACCACGAAGCCATCTTGGACACGCTCGAACCACGGGCGCTTCCCGTCGGGCGGCTTACGCTGCTGGGCATACTCGTGACGGCTCATCGTGGCGTCGAAGCAGGCGACGGCACCGCTGGCCTCGGCGAGCTGAGCCGCGAGACGCGAGACCTCCTGGCTGACCTCGACCTGCGGGCAGGCCTCGACCGCGCGTCTGGCAGAAGCGGCGAGATCGTCGGGCAGCTCCGGGCACTCCGCTTCGAGCATGGAGCCAGAGACGGGACTGTTCGGCTGCTGCGCCGAGACGTAACGCGCCGCATCGAAGATGTCGGCCATGGGACGGGCAACGCCCTCGAGCCCGAAGACGGCATCCACAACGACACCCAAGGCGGCGGACATCTTCGGCCGAGCGGCTCGAAAGAACGCATGCTCACCCGCCTCGAGCGCCGTCTGGGAGTCCGGCCGATTATGCAGCGCAATGAGCTCGGCGCGCAGGCCACCTTCCTCACGATCGAGCAAGGCACGCACGATCTCGGCTTCGGCGTGGGTCATCCTGTCGGGTCTCAGCGCCGCGGTCAGGCCGGAACCCACCTGGCCAGGTACCGAAGCGAGCTGCTCAGCCTCGAGGGTACCCTCGACCATCTTCCTGAGCTTGCTTCGAAGATCCCCGCCCCGCGACCCGGCCCTGGCTTCCAGGAACCCGGGCAAGTCGAGGGCGCTCTGCCAAGCCGCCACGAGCCGCTCGCCCTCGCTCCGCACCTCGCCCGTCTTGGTCACGATGCAGAGCTCCACCGCGAGGGTGCGATACACCCCGTGGAAGCCGAAGACGGTCGGCGTCTTGAGGTAGTGCCGGGAACTCATGGGTGCGCCCTCACGCAACGACTGTTGCGCCTTGCGCATCCCCGGCACGCCAGAGGGGGCGTCGTCCAGCCCGGCCATGGCCAGCACGAAGCCCCACTCGAACGCGATGTCGGGGCGGAGGCCCTTGGGACTCCGTTCGAGCCCTTCGGTGACCAGGGTGCTGACCGCAATCGCGGTCAGGTACCGAGGTCGGTACATGCGGGCAGTGATCCCCGGCAGCATCATGTCCGCAAGCCGGTCTGCCATGTTGCCGACGCCGAGCGGATCGATGGAGCCCTCGGCTTCGACCTTCGGGTCAGGGAGCGTAACGAAGGGAATGGCGTGCATACTGCGTTCCTCTTGGTCAGGCGTTTGCGAGCCCAGCACGAGCCTTGGCGAGGCGCGCGACAAGCTGCTTTGGATCGAGCCCATGGACGGAGAGTGAGACAACGAACTCGTGGCAGGCATCGAGGTTCTTCAGCTTCGTTTCCGCGCTTTTGAGCTTCGCGATCCTCTCAACAGTGCAATCCACGCTGCGACTCGCAGCGACCGCGACGATTCGTTCCCGTTGAGCGGGGTCTGTGATCTCGCGAAGACTCTGCTCGACCGCTTGCTGCAAGGCGCTGGTCTGCCTGAGGTTTTTCACCCTATCGAGCCAATATGGAAAGGCCTCTTTCGGAGGCAACGGTAGGTCGAGCTTCACCGCGAAGGGTGCTGCGTAGTCTCTGTAGCCCGGCCAATAGGCGGCGACCTCGGCCGGGCAAGTGACCGGGCGACCAGCTGCGCCGAGCTCCTCGACCCAGGTCCGATAGCGGCGCGCGTCCTCGCGGCTGAGGTGTCCAACGTGGGCGCCCTTCACGAAGACCGCGATCGCGTTCCTGTCGTGCCTATTGCCCCGATCTCGCCTGAGCTCGGCCGCGACGCTCAGGCGCTGCTCGACGCCCCTTCGTCCGCAGATCCTCCTGAGCGCAGGCTTGTGGAAAGACTCGCCCACGACGTTGACGCCGTACCGGCCGGTGACTGCGAAGCTCGACGAGATGGGTCGCGGGACCGGTTCCTGGCTCAGGTCCGTCTGGACCTCGTTCGATGAGAGCAGCCTCTTGAACCAGTCCATGAGCCCCATCAGTGCTTCTCCCTCGTCTTGGCCGTCACCCGGGTCACCGCGCACCAATCACGAGCCCGGGTGATGCCGACGTAGAGCAGGCTCAGCTCCTGCTGGCGCCACGCCTCCACGTCCATCACCGCGTCGGGGGGCTTCTTCATCGGGATGCGATCCGCGCCGATGACGACGACTCTGGGCGCCTCGAGGCCTTTCGCCCGGTGCAAGGTGGCGAGTGCGACGCCAGGCTGAGGCATGGACTCATCCTCCGCCGTGAGTCGGCGACAAGTCACCTTGCGCTTGCCGAGCTCGGCCTCCACCGTGTCGAGCCCTTGGTTCGTGCGGGAGAGCACGAGGAAGGTGGCTTGCGGCTGGGCGGCGACCTGGTCCGCGACCCAGGCGGCCTCGGCCTCGGGCGACGGGAAGGCCTCCCAGACCGGCGCCTCGCCGCTCCGCACAGAGCGATCACGGGGGTCGCCCAAGGCGGGCTCCTCCTCGTGCAAGGGGTCCGGCGGGAGGTCACGGATCGTCTCCAGGGCGGCTCGCCGGATGGGCTCTGTCGTGCGGTAGTTGAGGTGCAAGCGCCAGGAGCGCCCCCGGATGTCGATCCCGCAGTGCGAGAGCGGCACCGGGCGCTCGTGGATGCGCTGGTAGCCGTCTCCGGCCAGAGTGAGGGCATTGCGACGCGCCTGGCCGGTGGCGGGGTCTCGGACGAGGGCCGCGAAGAGCCGGAGATCGCCGGGCGCGCAGTCCTGGGCCTCGTCCACCACGACGGCGGCGTAGGGGGCCACCGTGCTCCCGTCCGAGAGGACGGCGGTGGCCTCCCGGGCCAGCCCCACCCGATCGACCCCGCCTCGACGCGCGCACGCCCGCTCGAACGCCTCCAGCACATTCCAGATCGCCTTCTTGTCCTTGCGCCCGCTCCGGGTACCGCGCCCGGTGCGCGCCTGGCTCAAGTACCGGGTCTCGGTCCACGCGTCGTTGCGCGCGAGGACGAACTGTCGCTCGGCGCGATAGAACGACTCCGGGAGCCCGAGCGACTCCTGCTGCATCGCCTCCTGCCACGCGGCCGGGGTGTCCTCCTTGGCCAGGAACGTGTCCGGCCTCCCGGCGGCGCGCAGGATGTCCTGCGCGACCCCCACCACGGTCCTGACGTGGATGCGGTCGAGCAGGGGGCTACCTTGCCCACAGAGCTGCTCGAGCTGAGCGCGGATGCGCTTCGCGAGGGCCTTGTTGAAGACGGTGAGCAGGATCGGCCGCGGATCGTCGTGAAAGGTGACCTTCGCCAGGTGGGCGGCGCGGTGGAGGCAGACCACGGTCTTGCCCGTGCCGGGACCGCCGGTGACCCGCATCGGCCCTGAGGCGTCCTTGTCGACGAGGCGGCGCTGAGACGGGTGCAAGAACACCTGCCAGCTCTCGAGAGAACCACTCAGCGCGCGGGCCAGGGCCTCCTCGCCCGGCGGCAGCATAGAGAAGCGGTGACTGTTCTCGGGCGCCCTCACCGCGTCGCCCAGGCCAGGTCTGGGCGTCGCGGCCTCCTTCTGGGCCTGCTCGTACTGACGCACGACGACGTCCAACCGAGCGTCGGTACCGAGCGCGATCAGGGCCTCGCCCAGCGGACCCTTCAGGAGATCGGCAAACTCGACGAGCTCGTCCTCGTCCCGGACCCGCAGGAGCGTCCTCGCCGCTCCCGGACTGACGCCCAGGTGACCGAGGTCCTTGGGGCGCAGGTGGCTGAGCGGCCCTCTCAGGTCGAGAGGGGCTTCCGGGGTTGGATCGGCGTCCGCGAACTCGGTGGGCAGGATCCGAACCACGCTGCCCACCTGCACCACGCGATGGCGCGCGGCCCACTGGTACGCATCATCGTGGTCGTCCACCCAGAGCAGCACCAGCACGCCCCCGTCCTGCTGGCACACGACGCGCATGGCGTTCTGGTTCACCGAGAAGGCCTTGTGCGGCAGACCCTGCAGCGCATGGAGATGCACCGACGAGTTCCCGGCCTGGAGCTTCGCGACGGCGTCGAGGACGTGCTTGAGGCGCGACGGATCGAGCCTGCTTAGCGCCTTCTGGAAGGTGTCCGCCATGGCGATCTCGAAGGCTGCGGTCACGACTCTGGCTCCTCAACCACGCTGGCCTCGCCCGTCCGCTCCTCGGCGAGTTCGACGCCCAGGGCGTGTGCCAGGTCCCGGGTCGCCTGCTCCGCCCAGTCCGGGCCACCCTCACTCACCCGGATGACGGTGACTCCGGCCCCCTCCAGCTCTGCGGCCAGGGCGTCCGGTTGGTCGATGAGCAAGGCAACCTTCGCTTCCTCGAACCAGAGCTCCACCACGCCCTCGGTCGTGAGCGGGAGCAACGGCGCCACCGCGGGCGTCGGCGCCCCGGCGTCCAGGAGGGCCTCCAGCCCCGGAGCCAGGGCCGAGACCACCTCATCCAGCGCCGCCTCGCGCGGGGCCTCGGCGAGCTCTTCGGGTGGACCGCAGAGCACCTGATCGACCACCTCCACCTCGTGGTCCAGGATGTTGCGCAGGATGGCCTGCGCGTAGAAGCGCAGCTGCGCCTGATAGGCGGCCAGCACCGGGGAGCCCTGTCGGGGCGCGTCGGACTTGTAGTCCACCACGACCCACTTCGTCCGCGCCTCGTCGACCGGGAAGCACAGATCGATCACCCCCGTCACCACGCGGCCTCGGTCCGGGAAGGCGAAGGGTGTCTCCGTCCACCGCTCGGGCGCCACGCGCGCGCGCTCGATGACCTCGTGCCGGATGAGACGCCGGAGCACCGCGTGGGCGGCCTCGCGCTCGTCCTGACGCAAGCCGAGCTGCGGCGCGATCACTTCCAGCCAGCCCTCGAGCTGAGCCTCCAGAGCCTCCGTCGGCTCCCGGAGATCCAGGGCCTCCATCACCCGGTGGACGGCCTGCCCGGCCCGAACACCGATGCCCGTCCGCTCCGTCCGCCGCGGCTGCACGAGCTGGCTGACGGTGACCCACCGGTGCCCCGCGCGCCGCGCGTCCCGGATGGCCTCGGTCCGTTGCACGGACCACGCGTCGGCGGGTGAGGTCAGGGGAGCCGCAGTGAGGGCTGCGTCGACCTGCGCGTCGACTCCCAGGAAGGTCTCGATGGGGGCCTTCGCCTGGTCCCCGTCGGCGACGGCCACCCCGCGAACGCGAACACTGGCCCCCGCCACCTGCAGGCGCTCGTCTCGATCGTCTTGGCGCACCCCCACCGCGCCGGTGAGCGACGGCGGGTACAGGTCTGCGCTCTTCCCCGCCTGGGGACCTCGCACGAGGACGAGCTGATCCCGAGCCCGGGTCATCGCGACGTACATCCAACGCTGGCGCTCCTCGCGGAGCTCCTCCTTCTCGCGCGCCTCGTGCGCGTCCCAGTCAGGCGGGTGCAGATCGCCCACCTTGAGCGCCAACTCACCTCGCGGGCGGTCCACCACCGCGGTCACGGCCTCGGCTCTGCGGTGTGCTTGAACGAGGTAGACCACCGGCGCCTCGCGACCCTTGGCCTTGAAGTAGGTGGTGATCCGGACCGCCGATGCCTCGGGATCACGGACGTCGAGGTCCTCCTCGGAATCCGATGTCCTGGCGAGCTCCACCAGCCGCTCGATGGTCTCCGACGGCGTGGCGCTCTGGGCCTCCAGCTGGAGGATGAGCGCACGGAGCTTCTCGAGGTTGGCGAGGGCCGCCTCACCGTTGCCTCGCATCGCCCAGACCGCGTCCGCCTGCGTCGCCTCGAGGAGCGCGCCCAGGATGCCCGCCCAGGACCGCCCGTCCCGGCGGCTGTGCAGCTGGCCCAACAGGCGCAAGCTGGCCTGACAAGGGCTCTCGGCCGGAGGCGGGATGGTGCAGCTCCAACGGCCACCCGCCTCCACGTGGCGGGCGAGATCCTCGTGCGAGTGCCCGAAGAGCCCCCGCAGCGCGAAGACGGTGGCCTCCCGATCGTCTGGCTCGTCCACCGCCCTGAGGCCGGCGATGGCGAGCCGCACCTCGTCCCGGGTGAAGAAGCGCCGACCGCCCTCGATGACGGACGGGATCCCAGCCCCGACCAGGGCGTCCTGGACCGCATGTGCGTGGGTCCACGCCGGCAGGAGCACCATGATGTCGCCGTGCTGGAGTACGCGGAGCTGACCGGTGTCGGCGTCCACCACCTCTGCACCCGATTGCAGGAGTCCCTTCAAGTGGAGCACCAGCGCCCCGAGCTCATCCTCGGTATCCAACACCACCACGGGCTCGAGGCGCGCGGGTCCTCGATGTGCGACCAGCGGTTCGTAGTCGGGTAGCTCCCGGAACACGTGGTTCACGAAGGCGACGATGTCAGGCACGGAGCGAAAGCCCTGCCGCAGCGCGGCCTGCACCCCGGTGCGCCCTACCCAGGCCGAGAGGTCACGCCACACATGGACGTCGGCCCGACGGAAGCGGTAGATGGACTGCTTCGGATCCCCCACCGCGAAGAGGCCGCGTGCGGGGCTGGGGAGCTCCGTCCAGCGCGCCACCTCCGACTCGGGCTGCAGGAGCCGAGCGACGATCTCGGCCTGAAGTGGATCCGTGTCCTGGACCTCGTCCACCAGCAGGTGCTCGAAGCGCGCGGCCAGCCGATGCCGAGCCGCAGGTCGGGTTGCAAGGAGCCGTGCGGTGGAGAAGAGGAGGTCGTCGTAGCCAGCGTGACCAGCCTGGGCCTTAGCCTCGGCCACCTGCGTCACCACCCGCTGGAAGAGCCCCTCGACGACGTCTCTATGCACAGGGGCCCACTGCAGACGTATGAGACCCTGGTGCCAGGTGTGGAGCGCGCTCCAGGCGTTCCGCAATACATCCCGACTGTCTCCCGGCCAGTCCGCTTTCTGGCCGCCGCTCTTCACGGGCTCCGGGACCTCGATCCCCGCCAGGAATCGCCCGCAGCCCTGCGAGTCCGCCGGCCGGTGGCCCAGGGCGTCGAGGAGCTCGGCGATCCTGCCATACAGCTTGCACGTGGCCGGCTTCTGACAGGCCCCGGCGGCCTCCACCAGCGCTTCGGCGAGCCGCCCGCCCTCATCCCCGACCTGGGCCCAGTCCAGCGCCTCGGTGGAGCGTAATGGCGAGAGGTCCCGCCGCGCGAGCACTACTCGGCCCGCCGCCCGAAGCTGGCTCGGCGACACCTTCGTGGCCACCTCCACCGCCCGCTCGACGCTCCAGCCACGCCAGAGCACCTTCAGCGCCTCATCGAGGATGGCGGCGGCCACCGACTCGTCCGCCACCTCGACGTCGGGTGCGAAGTCGGCGTCCAGGGCCTCCGCGCGGAGGAGACTCAGGGCGAAGGCGTGGAGGGTCGCTACCGTCAGCCGCTCGAGGTTCGAGAGGACGGTCCGCCAGCGGCCTTGCATCTCTGGCGGCGCCGCTTCGAGGCGCCCATCGAGGGCGCGCCGGACGCGGGATCGGAGCTCTTGGGTCGCGGCCTCGGTGAAGGTGACCACCGCGATGCGCTCGGGATGGACTCCTGCGCCGAGGAGCCCCACGACCCGCTCCACGAGGGTGCGCGTCTTCCCGGTGCCCGCGCCGGCGGTGAGCGCGTAGGGCCGCTCGAGGTCGGTGATGGCCGCGACGCGGACCTCATGATCGATGGGCTGGGTCATGCCCCACCTCCTCCGCCGAGCCGCTGGACGAGCCCGTCGGCCGTGAGGTCCACTTCGACCTCCCGCTCGAGCCGGAACTGCTCGCCCCCAGCGAAGGGCCACAGACCCGCCACGGCCAGCGCATGCGCCCGCCCCATGGCCGCCTCGAGGGCGCCGGCCAGCGCCGGGGTCTCGCCCTTGCCCACCGTCGGCGGGCCGCCGGTGCGCTCGGCCTTCCCCACCCCAATGATCTTCTCGATCCCCAGCGGCTGGGCGGAAGCGCTCACGCAGGCCGACAGGAAGTCATGCTTGAGCTCCGTGAGCTTCTTGTTGAGGCTCTTCGCCGTGAAGGTGACCACCGCCGCGTCCGAACGCCAGACGTCTTGCGCAGCCAGTGACCACGGCGTCCCTCGGAGCCGTGTCTCGGGGAGCGAAAGGGGCGTTGCGCTCTTCAGTTCCTCTACTGCAGCGCCCACGAGCCCGAGGTCATGCTGGAACCGGGCACCGACCAGGGCCCGCGCGGTGTCGGTGAGCGCCAAGACGCGGGCGTCACCCTCGAGCACGGCTTCGAGCCAGCGATCCTGGTCAGCCTCCAGCGCATCCCAGGCGCGAGCCTGCACGAAGGCCAGCTGCACCGCCTGGCGCAGCCACCACGGCTCGGTGGGATCCGTCTCCTTCGGGAGCCGAGCGGCCGGCCACGCCCCGAGCAGGTCTTGAAAGAAGAAGCGATGAGGTGACTGCAATAGGCGTTGCACGGCGCCCGGGTTCAGGCTGCGTGGCGCCAGCGCGGCGCTGAAGAGCGAGGGGTCGATGCGCCCCGTCCACGCATCCAGCGGCGTCGAGTCTGGCGCGGCCACGACCCGATCGACCGCGCGCTGGAGCGCCAGGAGACGCCGCGCCACCGCGTGGCCGCTGAGCGCGTCCACCGCGGCCTCACGTTGTCGTCGAGCCTGCGCGAGCCGCCGCTCGGCCACCGAGAGCGCCCGCCCCTCGTCCCGAGGCACCCCGACGGCGTCACTGTCGGGAGCCGCGAGCCACGCCTCCACCTCGGCCAGGGAGACGGGGCGCCCGGCCAACGCCGCCTTCACGTCGAAGAGCAGCGTACTCGGGGCCAGGGGGCGGCCTGTCCTGAGCTCATAGGCCGGCGCAGACAACCAGAGCGCGCCCTCGACCGCGGTGAGGGTCGCGGCGAATCGGCGCTGCTCGTTGTCGCGGCGGGCATCGGCGTCGTCGAGCCGGACGCCCGCGGCGGTGTGGATCACCTCCACCACCGCATCGGTCAGGAGGGGGTCCTCGGTGCGCGCCTGTGGAAAGCGCCCCTCGGACATCCCGAGCACACAGATGAGGTCGAAGGCGCCCCCCACCAACTCCATGGGTGGCAGCACCCGCACGTTGGGCTCGTCGAGCCGCCCCCCCAGCCACGGCGTGCTCCCCAGGAGCCGCTCGAGCACGCGCCGCGCCTCACCCCGGGTCAGCGCCGGACCCGCGGCGCGCCCCACGCCGTCCAGGAGCGCCTCCACCGCCAGGCGCTCGGGCCGACGAGACGCCCAGCGTCGAAGCCAGGTCGCCCACGCGCGCGCGTGCTCGGCGAACGGCGCGACCTCGGGCCAACGATCGAAGCTGTCCGTCAGCGCGGAGATGGACTGCAGGAGGGCCTGCGTGGCCGCGATCTTGGCAGCATCCCCCTCCGGGTCGAGCGCCGTCCCCAGCGTGCTCAGCCCAGCTTGGATGCGCGCCGTACCTCGAGGGACCCCGACCTCGGCCATCAGCCCGCGCCACCGCCCGCGTCCCCGCACCGCCGCGGGCCCGAGCTGGGCCCGAAGCCGGAGCGTCGGCGTGCGAAGGAGCCGGTACCAGTCCACCGCCGAGGCCTCTGCATCGCTGACGGTGAGAGCGTGCAGGAGCAACCGCGCGGGCCCGGCCGTGCTCAGAGGCGGCCCGGTGAGCCACGTTGCGGGGATGTCTGCCTCCTCGAGCGCCTCGCGCAGGAGCGCGGCGGGGCCAGGATCGGGGAGCACGAAGGCGATCCGATCGAGCGCCGTGCCTGCGTGGATCGCGTCGAGGGCGCGACGCACCGCCGCCCGGACCTCCCGGTGCTCGTCGAGGCTCCGAACAGCCTCTACGGACGTCGTGGCAAGTGGACTTGACACCGACGGCGAGAACGCGGCGCATCGGAGCGAGGTCTCGTCGTGGGGGAGCTGAACGACCTCGGCCTCGCCCGCCGCCAGCCGGATCCCGTGCGGCGCGGGAGGCAGGTTCTCCTGCGGATGGAGGGCCACGCGCACGCAAGGCCGAGCCGCGCACCACCTCTCGAAGGCCTCGAACGCCGCTGGCGGGAGCGAGCGGTCGCCGATGACCACGGTGGCCTCGTCGCGATGCACCGGCAAGCCATCCTGCCCCGCCGCCGCCTTCGCCGCGACGTGCACATCGGTGCGGCTGTAGAGCCCAGACATGTCGCGCTGCGCGGCGATGGCCTCCACGAGATCTGCGAGGATGGCGAGCCGCTCACGCACCCCCTCCGGAGCGTCGATCGCTCGGAGCTGCCCCGGGGTCAGGCGGGCCTGCTCCACCTGCCGAACCGCCGCCTCCAACGTCGGCCCCCAGCCTGGCCGCCGAAGCGTCTGCCCATACCGTGCAAGCTGCCCAGCGTCCGCCAGCCGACGAACCTCCGCCTCGAGGGTGGACATCCCCCACCCGACTGGCTCCGCAACCCGCCCTGCGCGCACCAGACCGGGGACTCCGAGCTCGGAGAGGAGCACATCCACGGTCGAGAAGCGCACTCGAAGGAACGACCCGAGCTCACCGAGCGCCCGCCGGGCGAGGTCCGCGGATCCCGCCGACGGCGCGACGACCCGCACCTGCGCCCAACGGTCTCCAGCGAGGACCCGGGCCTGGTCGACGGCTTGCTGGAGTATGGCCCCGATGGACATCTGCGAGAGGCTAGCATCCATGGTATGCTATGGACCCTGGCCCTAGGGACAGGTGTCGGCTGATTTCGCGCCGATAGATTTTCCGCACCGGCGGGTGCCCGTACAGCGGGTGGGCTGGTCGGGCTTGCGCCAATACCAAGGCCTGAGGGGGTAGACGAGTGATCCGCATCTGGACGCCCAAGGGAGAAGCTCTGGAAGCACTCCAGAAGGTCCGTCTGGACCAGGAGAGCCGACTCGAGGACTGGCTGGCCAAGGACATCGACCTGCTGGGCGAGGACCTCCTGCTCATCGGCCGGCAGGTCGTCACAGACCACGGTGGTCGCATCGATCTGCTCGGCATGGACGAGGACGGCAACCTCACCATCATCGAGCTGAAGCGCGACCGGGCCCCGCGCGAGGCCCTGGCCCAGCTTCTGGACTACGCAAGCTGGGTCAGCGAGCTGAGCACCCGGCGGGTGAAGGACATCGCTGAGAAGTGGCTGAAGCAGACTCTGGACGGGGTCTTCGGTGAGCGCTTCGGGAAGCCCCTTCCGGAAAAGCTCAACCAGGAACATCGGATGCTCCTGGTCGCGGGGGAGCTGGACCAGACTAGCCGGAGGATCATCGAGTACCTGTCCAGAGAGCATCAGGTCGCCATCAACGCGGCCTTCTTCTCGGTCTTCAAGCACGGAGAGCACGAGCTCGTTGCCGCGGACTGGCTTCTGGATCAGGACCTGGTCGAGGAGCGCGCCATCTCAAAGGTGCGCTCCGCCTGGTCGGGCCACTGGTACGTCAACGTCGTGCAGGACTACTTCGGCAACTGGGACGACTGGGTGCGGTACGGCTATGTCGCGGCTGGGGGCGGCAACAAGTACAGCGCGCCCCTCCAGAAGCTGGAGGTGGGCGCCACCTTCTTCGCGTACCTCAAGGGGCACGGATACCTCGGTGTAGGGGTCGTGACCGAAGAGGCCCAGACGCCGCGTGGCATCGAGATCGACGGCAAGCCCCTCCCGGAGCTCGTCCCACGCTCCGGCTTTCTGCAGACCGACCCCGCGATGGCTGCGAACGTTGTGCGCGTTGAGTGGCTCCGGACCGTCCCTGTCGACGCGGGAAAGTGGTTCAAGGGCGCCTTCGCCAACCAGAACATCGTCTGCAAGCTCAGGGACGAGGGCACGGTGTCGTTCCTCCGGCGCGAGTTCGGCCTGGACGACGATTGATGGTGAAGTAGCGAGGAGGGGCGCGGAATCGATGCCCGGACCTCGCCCGGCGGACGGAGCCGAAGGCGACTGGAGCCGAGGCGAGGTCCAACGCAGGACCGAAGCGCCTCCGGCCCCCGAGATCGTCGGAGGCAACGCGAGGGAATCGATGCCCAGACCTCGCCCGGCGGAAGGAGCCGAAGGCGACTGGAGCCGAGGCGAGGTCAACGCCCGAAGCCCGAGCGACTCCAGCCAGCCAAAGGCTGGCGGAGGCGCACGGGAATCGAACCCGCCGAGACCCCCGACAAGGAGCCCCCACTGGTTTTGAAGACCAGGCCGCGCACCAGCCACGGATGCGCCTCCACCGCCGAGATCACACGGACGGCGCCCACGTGCAAGCCCACCTTCCTCCCAACCCCCACTGCTACCCTCCCCCCGCCCGCCATGCTACGCCCCCCGGCATGACCTGCCCCTGTGGCTTGGGACTCACCCTGGAATCCTGCTGCGGCCCCTACCTGGCTGGCCGGGACGCGCCCACCCCCGAGGCGCTGATGCGGTCGCGGTACACCGCGTACGTGACCGGGGACATCGACTACCTCGAGCGGACGCACCACCCCGAGACCCTCGACACCTTCGACGCGGAGGATGCGGCGGCGTGGTCGAAGGCGTCGACGTGGCTCGGGCTCACCGTCATCGACGCGCCTCCACCCAACAACGACGAGGGGTTCGTGGAGTTCGAGGCGCGCTTCAGCCAGCACGGGTCGGTGCAGGTGCATCGCGAGCGGTCGCGGTTCGTGCGGGAGGACGGGCGGTGGTACTTCGAGTCGGGGGAGCGGGTCCAGGAGACGATCCGGCGGGCCGAGCCGAAGGTGGGGCGCAACGACCCTTGCCCTTGCGGGAGCGGGAAGAAGTACAAGAAGTGCTGCGGGGCGCGGGCCTAGCGGGCGCGCTGGGTCATCGAGAACCAGTTGCCGAAGGGGTCCTTCATGATGGCCTCGATGCCGTAGGGGCGCTCGGCCGGGGGCGAGACGAACTCGACGCCCTTGGCCACCAGGGCTTCGTAAGTCGCCTTGCAGTCGTCGGTCGCGAAGACGCCGGCGCCCAGGGCGCCCTTCCTCATCAGCGACTCCATCTGGGCCACGGTGTCTGCGTCCATCATGGGGCTCGCGGACAGCCGCATGAGGATGAGCTCGAGGTCGGGCTGGGCCTTGGGGCCGACGGTGAGCCAACGGAAGCCCTGCATGGTGACGTCGGTGCGGACCTCGAAGCCCAGCTTGCCGACGTAGAAGTCGAGGGCCTGGTCGTGGTCGGTGACGTAGATGGTGGCGTGGGAGAACTTGGTGATCATCTGGGGGCACCCTACCCGGCGTCCGCGGGGCTCGACTTCTCGAAAACGCGCAAACCGCCGAAGCGGAGGGCGAAGCAGGCCGGGACCAGCGGCGCGGGGAGGCCCAGGCTGGGGACGACGAGGCGCCGGTAGTTTGGGGGCGCGCCCGACGTGGCGGCGGAAGAGGGTCGAGAAGGAGCCGAGGCTGCTGAAGCCGACCGCGAGGCAGACCTCGGTCACCGGGAGCTCGGTCTGTTCGAGGAGGGTGCGGGCGGCGGCGACCCGGCGCTCGATCAGGTACTGGTGCGGGGTGGTGCCGTAGGCCTGGCGGAAGGCGCGGATGAGCTGGGCGCGGGAGAGGCAGGCCTCGGTGGCGAGGCGCTCGGCGTCGAGGGGCTCGGCGTAGGCGCTGTCGACCAGCATGCGGACGCGGCGGATGCGGGTGTCCTGCTCCAGGCGCGCGGTCAGGAGGCCGGCGTAGAGGACGGGCCAGTCGATCGGCGTCACCGGATCAGGGTGCCGACGCGGCTGCTGGATGGCAAGGCGGGGTGTATCCTCGGCCCATGGGCACCGAACGCGTCGCCGCGCAGCTGTTGATCTCCGGCATCGTGCAGGGCGTCGGGTACCGCTACTGGACCACCCGCACCGCGGCCCGGCTGGGCCTCGCGGGGTGGGTGCGCAACCTGTACGACGACCGGGTGGAGATCTTCGCGGAGGGGCCGGCGCCGGCGCTCGAGGCGCTCGTCACGGCGTGCCGGGAAGGTCCGCGGAGCGCCGAGGTCACGGACGTGGCGCGCAACGAGCGACCGCCGCAGGGCCTCAGCGGGTTCGAGGCCCGGGCGACCGCGGCGGCGCCCGAACCCTAGCGCAAGCTGGCTTACTTGTTCACCATCTCGGCGTCGATGGTGATCTTCACCTCGTCGCCCACCGCCACGCCGCCCGCCTCGAGGACGTTGTTCCAGGTGAGGCCGAAGTCCTTGCGGTTGATCTTGGTGGAGGCGGAGAGGCCGCGGCGGTTCATGCCCCACGGATCCTTGATCGCCTTGCTCGGGCCCTCGACGTCGAGCACCACGCTCTTGGTCACGCCGTGGATCGTCAGGTTGCCGGTCACCTTCAGGCCGCCCTTGCTCTTGGCCACCTTGGTGGACTCGAAGGTGATGGTGGGGAACTTCTCGACGTCGAAGAAGTCGGGCCCGCGGAGGTGCTCGTCTCGCTTCTCGTTGTCGGTGTCCACCGACTTGGTGTCGATGGTGACGGACACCTTGCTCTTGGTGATGTCCTTGTCGTCGATCTCGACCGTCCCCTCGACCTTGTCGAACCGGCCCTTCACGTTGCTGACCATCATGTGGCGCACCGAGAAGCTGGCGTCGGTGTGGGCGCCGTCGATGGACCAGGTGGCAGCGAACGCGCCCGCGGGCACGCTCAGGGCGATGATGAGGGAGCTCGAGAGCACTGCGCGATTGAACATATGGGGATTCTCCTTGAAACCGGCTTTCTTTGATAAGCGGACCAAAGTCCGCTTCCGTTGGAGAGATATACGGACTAAAGTCCGGTTCGTGTCAAGGCGTGGCCCGATTGATCCGCCCGACGGACCGAGCCCCGCCCCGGCGGCCCCGCCGAGGCGAGTCCGGCTCCAGGTCCTGGGGCAGGCGCCGCCCCCGACGCGCGAACGAAAGGATGCGGCGCAGAACCGGGAGAAGATCCTGGCGGCGACGCGGGCGCTGATGGCGGAGCGGCCCATCCACCAGATCTGCATGGACGAGGTGGCCCGGCTCGCCGGGGTGGGCAAGGGTACGCTCTACCGACGCTTCGCGGACCGCGCTGCTCTGTGCCGGGCGCTCCTGCACGACGACGCCATCGTGCTCCAGGACCGGGTCCTCGACGGCTTCGGCCACCCCCTCGCCCCGCCCTGGATCCCGCACGCCGCGCGCCTGTTGGACGCGCTGTTCGACTTCGCGGTGGACAACGCCACCCTCCTCTCGGAGGTGCAGACGTTCGAGGCGAAGAGCGGACCGCAGCGCTACGAGCACCCCGCCCACGCGTGGCAGCGCGACACCCTGGCCATGTACCTGGGCCGCGCGATCACCGCGCAGGAGATCGCGCCCCTCGATCCCACCCTCAGCGCGGACCTGATCCTCGCCCCGCTGGAGCCGGACCTCATCCGCTACCACCTCGAGCGCGGCGTGCCCCGCCTCCGCCTCAAGGCGGAGTACGGGCGCCACTGGCGTCACGGGGTGCTGGGGTTACGCAACCTGGATTGACGAAGCTCAGTTGCCGGCCGCGAGCTGGGCACGGAGCGCCTCCATCTCGGCGCGCGAGAACACCAGGAAGGCTCGGTTGTCGCGCTCGGAGGGGCCGTCGGTGCGCTCGCCCTCACGCATGGCGTTGCGCACCTCGCGGTAGGTACGGGCGTCCTCGGAGGGCGCGCTCTCGGTGTCGAAGTCGCGCTCCGAGGTGTTCCAGTCGTAGCCGTCGAACACGAAGACGCGGTCCGGGTTCTCGGGATCCTGCATGTACGTGAAGCGGCCCAGGGTGCTGGCCATCCGGAACTGCGGATCGTCGAAGCTGCTCATCACCGCGTCGCGGGTCATGTTGCCGCGGTTGAAGTACTCGTTGAACTCCGGCCGCCCGTAGTCGTCGTAGGTGGTGCCGCCCACCGGCTGGCCGCTGCGGTCCATCGCGGCGAGGGCGGTGTCGTAGACGGTGAGGCGCTCCTCGGGGGACAGCGACTCGTCGGTGATCGCGGTGTCCATGCCCAGCTTCGACAGGATCAGGTTGTCCATGTTCGAAGGGAGCGGGCTCAGGCCACGGGCGATGTCCGAGACGAAGCTGTCCGCGCCCGAGTAGCCGTTCAGCAGGCGCTCGCGGCGCTGAGCCAGCTCGAGGGCGCCCTGGGTCGTGCGGCCCCAGCGACCGTCGACCTCGCCGGTCTGGTAGCCCCGCTCCTTCAAGAAGGTCTGGAGCTCCTCGACCTCCGCGCCCGGTGCCTTGGCCCACTCCTCGGCGCTGCGCCCGAGGAGGTCCGCCCGACGAGTCTCGGGCACCACGCGCGGGGGCGCGCCTTCGGGCGGAGTGTCGAGGCCACCGCCCACCACGACCACCGGGGTCTCGGGCACCTCGGGCATCCGGGCGTCGTTGGCCTCGTAGATGCCGCGGTTCATCTCGTGCTCGATCGCGTAGCGCGCGTAGGTCAGGCCGTCCTCGGTCGCCTTGCCCCACTGTCCGTTGATCGGGCCGGCGTCGATCCCGGCCTCCGTCAACGTAGTCTGCAGCTCGCGGACCCGCTCGGGGCTCGCCTGACTCCAGTCCTCGCTCGAGTAGATGATGTCGGTGGGTAGCTTATCCAGATCCGGCGGCCGCTCCTCGTCGACGTCGGTCGGGGCCGCCGCCGGATCGACGGGCGCCGCTGCGGGGTCGACGGGCGCCGCGCCCGCATCTGCAGGTGGGGTTGCAGTCTCGGCCCGGGCCGCCCGGGCGGCGTCCAGCGCGCCGGAGGTGTTGGGGCCCCACACCCCGTCCACCGGGCCGGGGCTGTTGCCGGAGGCCTCCAGCTGGCGCTGCAGGCCCTTGAGGTCGGTCCTGGACGCGGCCGACCAGTCTCGGTCCTGACCAATGAAGTCGGTGGTCGCCGACACGCGGGCCTGGTCGAGGGCCCCGGAGGTCCTCGGGCCCCACACCCCGTCCACTGGGCCAGGGTTGAAGCCCCGGCTCTTGAGCTCGGTCTGGAGGCCCTCCAGATCCTCACGGCTGGCGGTGGACCAGTCCCGGTCTTGGGTCACGATGTCGGCCGGAGCTGCCGCCGCGGGGTCGGCGGGAGCGACCGCCGCCGGATCGGCGGGGGCGGCCACCGACGCGTCCGCGGCCACAGGGGTCACCGGAGCGGGGTCACCCACCGTGAAGCTACGGCGGGTGGGGTTCACCTTTGCCGCGGGCGCGGCCGCCTCCACCCCGGCCAGCTGACCGTCCAGCCGAGCCCTCATCTGCTGCTCGCCCACCAAGCGGCCGGCCGCAGCCACCTCGCGGTCCAGCGCCACATCGCGGGGCGCAGCTGGGGTGCTGTCTACTGGGGCGACCTCCGCGACATCGTCCGCGGGCTTGACCTCGGCGACCTTGGTCTCGGCGACCTTGGTCTCGGCGGGTTCATTCCGCGAACGATCGATGCTCGTGCGGTCGTTGCTTGATCCAACTCCAGAAATGGCCACGGAGCGGACTTCGCAAGGAGCGTGCCGCCCTGAACATTACAGAATGGCTACAAACCGCGTAGTTCTGCCCACCTCATGTGGGCAGATCTGCACCCTCAGGGGTGCATGGGTGTCGCGGTATGGAGTGCAGATCCGTTGCGCGCCCGCCGAACCGCCCAGGCCGAGGCCCCGAACCCCACCGCCAACACCAGGTGCAGGAGGGTGTTGGGGAGGAATGACCCCAACTCCCGGAAGACCCCGGCCTGATACGCGGCGGGATCGATGGGCAGGAGGGCGAGCTGGACCGCGAGCCCGAAGCCCATCACCGCCTCCAGGCTCGGCGAGGGCGGGTGCCGGCGGACCGCGAGGGTCAGCCCTCCGATGCAGAGCAGGAGGACCCCGGCGGTCCGTGCCATGACCACCGCAGGGCCCGAGACCTCGGCGTGCTTCACCTCAGCGAGGAGCACCTCAGGCCCGAAGGTCGCGAGGGCGCCCACCAGGCTGGCAACCAGACCTGCAAACGTGAGAAACCAGGTGTGAAGTGTCGTGTTCATGACCCAGAGGGTGACGACGCGCGCGACGGCCGCCAATTCCATGAGCAAGAGCGGCCCGGCATGCCGGGCCGATTCGCAGCGAGGGCTATAGGAGGCCCCGAAGAGGTCTCCGTT
>JACKEQ010000056.1 GCA_020632885.1 Alphaproteobacteria bacterium
GGACGCCTGGAGGTGGTGGGGTAGGCGTCGTCGGACGTGCAGTCCGGGGCGAAGCCGAAGTCCAGGACCCCGGGCCCGCCCGGACCGTTCACGGGAACGGGTCCGTAGTCGCGCATCCAGATCGTGTCGACGGGGTGCTCGATCTCGAAGGTGATGCGGTCCAGCCGGGCTCCGAGCCCCTCGAGCCTGCGTCGGATCCGCTCGACGTCCTCACGCCACATCACCGAAGCGCGCACGCGGCCGTGCTTCGACGCCAGCGCGAGCAGGGTCGTGTACGTCTCGTCGTGGTCGTACCAGCCCGGAAGCGCGACGTGCAGGGTGTCCATGGGGGCGAAGTCCGGCACGAGCGTCGTGCCGGCGGGCGGGGGCTCGGTGACCCCGTAGCGATCGGGATGCGCCGTCCGCCACGCCTCGAGCTGGCTGGGCAGCTCGGCCTCCGTGAGCGTGCCGCGGTCCCAGCGACGCTGGAGGTCTGGAGGAAGGGGGCAGTCCCGCATGGGACCGGGGGCCGCCCAGGCGGATAGCAGGACGTGGGTGAGCACCATGCGCGGGGGTCCCCGGGGCCGCGAGGGCGGCACCCTCTCGATCTTCACACGCGGACGTCCGACGTGCACGCCCACGGGTTACCCGCTGCGACTGGAGGCCCGGTTTGACCGTCACCACCGCATCGCTGCTCGCGCTCGTCGCCGCTGCGGCCGTGGGGGCGGGTGTGCTCTGGAGCCGCTCCAGGCCCGAGGACGAGCCCGAGGTGCCACCTCGCGACGAGGACACCGAGGAGGTCGAGGACGAGCTCACCGAGGCCGACTCGCTGATCGCCGGTCAGGAGACTGCCGACTGGGCGACCCAGGTGGTCGAGGCGGCGGCGCTCGCCGGGCGCACCGGTGACCTCGGGGCCTTCGAGGCCGTGCGCATCCGGTTCGAGGCCATCGTGCCCTGTCCGGACGACGACCTGGCCCACCTGCTGGTGAACGCGGCGGGCTTCCTGCGGGAGCTCGCGATCGACGCCGAGCGCACGCGCCCGCGGCACGCTCTGGAGCTGTTGGGCGCGGCGGTGCTCCTGGAGCCCGAGCGGGTCGAGATGCACGGCTCTCGCGCGTTGGTGGCGCTCACGTGCCTGGACGAGCCGGTGGCCCGCGAGGCGGCGTCCCGTGCGCGCGACCTGGATCCCGACACGCCGGTCGTGGGGTACGTCGACATGGTGTTCTGCGATGCGAACGTCGGCGTCCAGCTCCCGAGGGCCGAGGGCGAAGCGCGCATCGTGCGCGACGTCGCGGACGTCCGGCGCATCCTGGGCATCTACCACGCGCGGATCGCGGGACGCCGGCGTCGCCTGGTGGCTGCAGGCGCGCCGACGACGGCGCCCTGGTTGCCGTCTCCGCCGTCGTCCTGGGCGGGCGAGCCGGCCCCCGACCCCCTCGGCGCGTCGCCGCTCGACGACCTGAAGTGCCTGCAGGCCGAGTGGACGGGCGCGCGGGTCCTCTGCGACGCGGTGGGTTGGGCGGATCTGCAGCCGCGGGACGCGCTCGAGCCGGCGTCGGACCTCGGGGAGCGCATCGCCGGCGTCGAGGCGGCGCTGTGGCACGTGCGCGACCGTGTGACGACGGGAGGCGCCATCTCCGCGGCGTTCACGGAGACCGATCCCAGCTGGCGTGGGCACGACCTGGGTCGTGTCCACCCGGTGCTGGCACGCGAGCTGAGCCGGGAGATCGCGGAGGTCCAGGCCGCGCTCACCTGGCTGGTGCGCGACGACGTGGACACTCCGTTCGACCAGGGGCTGAGGGACTCGTAGGCCCCTCCGCCTGCGTCACGCGTTGCGGAACACCGAGGCCACGACGGTCTTGTCGTTGCCGCCCATGTTCACGGTGAGCCCGACGCCCGGCGTGCCGGGGACCTGGTAGTCACCGCACTGGCCCTTCATCTGCCGGTGGATCTCGAGGATCTGCTTCACGCCCGTGGCGCCGACCGGGTGCCCGAAGCCGACGAGACCACCGCCCGTGTTCACGGGGATGTCGCCGCCGATGGCCGTGCGGCCCTCCTTCACCAGCTCGGCACCGCGACCCGCGTCCGCGAACCCGAGCGCCTCGTACATGAGGAGCTCCGTGATCGTGAAGCAGTCGTGCACCTCGGCGACCTGCACGTCGGACGGCTTGATCCCGGCGTCCGCGTACACGCGCTCGGCGGCCACCATCGTGGCCTCCATCTTCGTGGGGTCGCCGTCCTCGTAGAGGTTGCCGGTGACGTGGGAGATCCCGACGAGCTCGATGGCGTCGGAGGGCGAGCGGCCGAGGGCCTTCAGGCCGGCCTCGCTCACGACCAGGATGGCCGAGCCGCCGTCGCTCACCTGGGAGCAGTCGCTCATCTTCATGAACGGGTTGAGATCCTCGTTGGAGAGGAACGCGGGGTTCTTCGGGTTGATCGAGCCCGCGGTCTCGATGTCCATGCGGACGGCCTTCATGTGGGCGAGCGGGTTCTTGTTGGCGTTGGCGTAGGCCTTCACCGCGACGTGCCCGATGTCCTCCTCGGAGACGCCGAACTTCTCGCGGTAGTGCTTCGTGCGCCACGCGAAGAGCGCGGGGAACGTGAAGTCGTCGATGCCGCGCTGGCGCGCGTAGTGGGCGGCGCGGGCGAGGTAGTCGCCACCCTGGCGGGCGCTCGCCGTGGTCTGCACCTCGGCGCCGGCCACGAGGGCGACGTCGGTGCCCGCGCGGATGGACTCGACGGCCGAGGCGAACGCCAGACCGCCGGACGCGCAGGCGCCCTCGACGCGCATCACCGGCTTGAACAGGAGGTCCGGGTGGGCGCCGACGAGGGCGGCCCCGAGGTGCCCCTGGTTGTTGAAGAGCTCGCCCACGAAGTTGCCGATCCACGCCTTCTCGACGGCGGCTGCCTCCACCCCGGTGGCCTCGAGGGCGCCGCGGACGGCGGCCGTGATGGTCTCCTCGAGGGTGGGGTTCTCGCGCTTCCCGAAGTCGGGGTGGCCCTTCCAGATGAAGTCGGGGTGCTTCTTCCCGATGAAGGGCGTGTTGAAGCCGCCGAGCACGAAGACGCGTCTGGACATGATCTCTCCTTGGAAGCGGGGCTGGCTCATAACCTGCTGTGCGTCGCAGCATCCGATCTTTTCGCATCGCAACATGGCGGGCCCGCCAGCCGGGCCGCGATACGGACCCGTGGTCGCCCGGAGGCCTGCGTGCTCCACCATCTCTCCCTGGCCGTGGCCGACCTCGATCGGGCGGCGGCCTTCTACGACGCGGTCCTCGAGCCCCTCGGGTACGTGCGCGTCTGGTCCTTCCCGACGGCCGTGGGCTACGGACCGCCGGGGGGCGGCGACAGGCTGGCGCTGAAGCTGCGTCCGGACCGACCCACCCCGCCACCCTCGGGCTTCCACCTGGCGCTCGCCGCACCCGACGCGGACGCCGTTCGCGCCTTCCACGAGCGGGCCCTCGAGCTGGGCGGCGAGGATCTCGGGGCCCCCGGGCTCCGGCCGGAGTTCGGTGAGGGCTACTTCGCGGCGTTCGTCAGGGATCTGGACGGTTGGTGGCTCGAGGCCGTCGTCCGGTCGTGATCGGCGTCGGCGTCTTCCTCGTCACGTACGTGCTGGTGTCGGCCCGCCGCATCGGGTGGCTGGGGCTCGACCGACCCACGGCGGCCCTCGGAGGGGCCGTCGCGGTCGTCGGCCTCGGGGTCCTCGGTCCGGATCAGGCCATCGCGGCCGTGGACGGGGAGACCCTGCTCCTGCTGCTCGGGGTGATGGGGATCGGGGCGTTCCTCGTGCTGGACGGGGTCTTCGACGCCGTCGAGGCGCGGCTGGCCCCGCTAGCGGCGCGGCCTGCAGTCCTGCTCGCGGCAGTCGTGTGGGGGGCAGGGGGTCTCGCTGCGCTCGTCACCAACGACGCCGTGTGCCTGCTCGGGACGCCGCTCGTCCTGCGGATCGTCCGTCGCTACGGGCTCCCTCCCGTGCCGTTCCTGCTCGCTCTCGCCTCCGGGGCGAACACCGGTAGCGCCGCCACCCTCGTCGGGAACCCGCAGAACATGTTGTGCGCCCGGCTCGGCGGGCTCCAGTTCCTCGACCACCTCCTGCTGGTCGGGCCGCTCGTCGTGCTCGCCCTCGCCGCCAACCAGGTCGTGCTCGCCGTGCTCTGCGAGCTCCCGCCCTCCCGGGAGGCCGTACCGCTGGGGCCCCCGGCGCCTCTCGGTCGACGACAGGCCCTGACCGCGGGCGTGCTGGCGCTCACCGTCGTGGCCTGGATGGTCGGCGCCCCGCTGGGATGGACGGCGGCTGGCGCGTTCGTCCTGCTGCTCCTCGCGCACCGGAGGGACGCGCGCGAGGTCTGGCGGCACGTCGACGGACCGCTGCTCCTCTTCTTCGCCGGTCTCTTCGTGGTGGTGGAGGGCCTGCGGAGCACGGGGGCCGTCGACGCCGTCTTCGCCCGTGTGCCCCTCGAGGGTCTCGGGACGGCGGGCCTGGCGGGGGTCTTCGTCGTCGGGTCCAACGTGGTGTCGAACGTCCCGTTCATCCTCGTCGTGCGCGATCAGCTGGACGGGCTGCCCGATCCCACGCGCGCCTGGACCCTGCTCGCCGTGGCCTCGACCTTCGCGGGGAACCTCACGCTGCTCGGGTCTGCGGCAAACGTCATCGTGGCCGAGGGGGCGAGGGAGGTCGGTGGCATCGGGTTCCGCGAGCACCTCCGTGTCGGCGTGCCCGTGACCCTGGTGACCACGGCCATCGCGGTGCTCTGGCTCCGCTGAGCCATGTCAGGGGAGGAGCACCGTCCCTCCGGCCGCGTCACACGTCTCGGTCACCGACTCCACGGTCTCGGGCGCGTAGTACCAGTCCACGACGGTCTCCCCGCCCGCGGCGAAGGTCACGTCACAGCCCGCCACCGCGCCGTCCAGCGGACACGCACCGTCCCCCGAGGTGGCCTGCACGAGCTCGCAGGTCTGCTGGAACGCGGCCTCGGACACCCCTGGGCTCGCCACCCGTGCGGCCCGCTCCTGGCACCGGGGCTCCGCGCTGTCGCCGGTCCGGAAGTCACAGTGGTAGGGCTCGCTGCCGCCACAGGCCAGCAGCGACACGAACACGACGGTGAGCGACAGGATGCGCATGGGACCTCCCGGGATTCCGGTAGGTCGGTCCAGGCCTGTCGACCAGCCCTGCAAGCCCGGCCGAAAGTCAGCTCCAGATCGAGCCGAGCGGGGTGTCGTGGTCGGGGCGATAGTCGGCGAGGAAGGGCGCGAGGACCTCCTTGAGCCGCGCGGTCGCCGCGAGGGCCTCCTGCAGGTGCGGAGCCCAGGGCGGGCCCGCAGCGCGCTCGAGGGCCAGGAGGGTCTGCTCGACAGCGACCCGCTCGCCGTCCGAGTCGTCGAGCGGAACGAGCGGCGCCGCGAGCACGGCGTCGTAGTAGGGCCGGTAGGTACCGGTGGACGCCAGGAGCCGCTCCAGGCCGTACGTGCTGGCCAGGACGGCCTGCACGCGCTGGCAGGCGTACTCCCGCCAGTCGACCTCCCAGTCGAGCTCGAACCCCCAGTCCGGCTCGGAGAAGGTGGACTCCCCGTTCACGATCCAGTGACAGACCTCGTGGAAGACCATCTGCGCCACGGTGTCGTCGGGATCGAACCCCGTCGGCGTGCTCAGCGTGAGCAGGCCCCGTCCGTCGGTGGTGGCGTAGACGTCCGCGCTGCGCCGCACGGTGAGCCCCATGCGGGCCGCGAACGCCAGCCACACGACCTCCGTGGGGTCGGTGTAGTGCGCCCGGATCTCCCGCTCGAACGCGTAGGTCTCGGCCATCGTGGGCTAGTCGTCGTCGTCGCCCAGGGCCTCGAGGCCGCCCTGGCCGCGCACGAACACCTGCGAGACGGTCTCGGCGCCGGTGGTGACGGCTTCCTTCATCGAGACCTTCTTCTTCCCGCGACGCCGCAGGATGACCATCCCCAGGACGAACAGCAGGAACAGGATACCGATCCCACAGCACACCAGCGTGGTGAGCAGTCCGAAGAGGAGGGCGATGAGGGTTGTGGTGTCCACGCGTCGGCTCCGGTTGGCAGGCTGCCCCTTTCTAACTCAGATCGACGCTGTCGCGAGCCCTTCCGATCCACAGCGCGACGATCGCCGCTGCAGCGAGGGCGAGCTGGACTGCGAACACCACGCGCATGCCGGTGTCGGCGAACGCTTCGTAGGGTCGGGACCCCGCGGCACCCGTGAGCACGGCGGCCGGGATTGCCGGGACGAGGAGCGCCAGCACCCACCCGACCCACCGGTCTCGCTGGACCAGCCAGGCGACGAACGCGTAGAGACCGGCTCCAGCGAGCGCTCCAGCACCCTTGCCGAGCAGGGCGACCTGGAGGAGGTCGATCGTGACGATCGTCGCGGCCAACGCCACTCCGACCGTCCGCACCGTCTTCAGCGGACGTCCCAGATGCGCCGGGCGAGCTCCGCGATGGCCCCGCCCTCCCGCGTGCGGGCATCGAGCTGACCGTCGGCGACAGCGACGACCTCGGGCGTGGCACCCCCATCGCCCACGACTGGCCCGCGACCTCCAGCATGGGGATGTCGTTCCACCAGTCGCCCACCGCCACGACGTCGGCGGGCTCGAGCCCGCGCTCGGCGGCCATGGCGCGCAGGGCGGTGCCCTTGTCGTGGTGGGATGCGCGCAGCTCCACGAAGCGCTCGCCCCGGAAGGTGTCGAAGAACTTGGTGGCCACCGCGGGCAGGGTGCCGGCGAGCTGACGTCCGGCCGCGTGGACCCGCTCGTGCTCGCCGACCCCTCCGATCGCCAGCGTGTCGGACGCCCGGTGCCACGCCTCGCCCTCGTGCTCCACCAGGGTGGGGGTCCAGATGCGCAGGTAGTCGTGGAAGTGCTCGTGGTCGCGATGGACGTGGATCGCCTCGAGCCCGAAGAGGAAGCCGGCGACCCCGTGGGCCTCGAGGACCTCGGCGATCCCGGCCTGCACGTCGAGCGCGAAGGCGTCCGCGTGCACCACGGTGTCGCGACCCACGTCGAAGCGCGAGCTGCCGTTCATGACGGCCACCGTGCCGTCCACCCCGAGCGCCTCGGCGACCCAACGGGTGCCCGCGAGCAGGCGCCCCGTGGCGATGGTGACGTGCACACCCAGACGCTTGAGCTCGAGAGCGGCCTCGACGTCCTCCGGACGCAGGCGGTCGAAGCCGTGGAGCGCGGTGCCGTCGAGGTCGACGACGAGCATGCGGGGAAGGGTCACGCAGAGAGGTTAACGTGACGGCCATGGACGAGAGCACCCTTCGCGAGACCCTCGAGGACGCGGTGATGCCGCTCCTCGACGGGAGCCCGTTCGGACCCCTGCTGGCAGGGCGGATCCGCAGGGAGGTGATGGGTGTGCTCCAGAAGCACGGGCTCCGCGGTCAGGTCGACGTGCGAGACGGTGGCCGCCAGGTGCGCGTCGACCTGAAGGTGGGCGCACGCGTCCGGGCCGTCGTCCTCACCTTCAGCCCCCATTGAGCGTGGCTCAGCGGGCGTCGCGCAGCCCATCGAACCTCAGGTCGAAGCCCTCCACCCCCTCGGGCGCGGGCTCCATCTCGATGGGCCCGGACGCCGGGCCCCCCGTGCAGCAGATGTAGAACCCGGCGTCCTCGGCCCGCCGTGCCGCTCGCAACCGCCCCTCTTCGCTGGGGTCCGCCACGGCGTCGCGCAAGGCGAGCAGCACATCGAGGGGCAGATCGTCCAGCAGGTCGGCCATGGCGGGCTCCGGGGCTACTTCGAGTTGATGTACAGCGTGTACGGCTCGCAGGTGGTGTTGCTGTTGAACGGGAAGACCTTGATGTACACGGGCTCGCCGGCGGGCGTGTTGAGCACGGACTCCGTGTTGAACGCCGTCTCGGAGCATGCGCTCCAGGTGGACGTGGCGCTGTACACGCAGAGGTCGAGGTCGCCGGAGAACGTGTCGGTCACGTAGATGTCGTAACGCTCGCCCCAGAAGCTGTTCGACTCGAGGAGGAACCAGTCCTCGTCGTCACCGATGAGGTTCCAGGTGCGGTCGAGCAGGAAGGTGACCTCGATGTCGCGGGCCTCCCAGATGTAGTCGTCGTCCTCGAACAGGTCGTCCACACATGCGGGCGGGTGCGGGATGATCCAGTGGTCCATGGTGTAGGTCTGGCACTGGCCGGGCGATCCGCCGTTGTAGAGGTAGACCTTGGGGTACACGAACTGGTAGCCGCTGGCGTTGGTGTAGCCCACGGCCTCCTGGTTGGTGCTGCCGCTCGAGGTGGCGAGGGCGGTGCCCGAAGCGTTCTCGAGGCGGAGGTCGATGTCGCCGTTCGCGTGCACGAAGCGCGCTTCGACCTGCAGCTCGTCGCCCGGCCCGAGCAGGACCTCGTAGTAGTCGATGTCGCTGTCGTCGGCGTCCAGCACGCCGTTGATCGTGGTCGGCGGGTCGTAGGGCGCGTCGGACCGGGTGTCGTTCGGCTCCCAGATGTCGTCCGTGCACGTGATGGGCGAGAAGATGTCCCAGAGGAGGTCGTACTCCTGGCAGGAGTTGGTCGTGCGGTTCCACGCGCGGATGTAGACCGTGGTGGCCGTCGTGCCGTTGTTGGTCCAGTTCAGGTGCTCGTTGTCGGTGGACGACAGCGCGCTCGCGAGGGTCGTGCCCGACGCGTTCTTGATGTAGAGGTCGATGTCGCCGTCCGCGTCCACGAAGTACGCGTCGGCGTAGACGGTCTCGCCGGGGAACAGCGTGAGCTCGAACCAGTCCTCGGCGCTGTTCGCGGCGTCGAGCTTGAGGTTGAACAGGTAGGTGTTCGCGGTGCGCGTGGCGTTCGCCGCGTTGTCGTTGGGCTCGAAGATGTCGTCCGGACAAGGCCCGTTGCCCGTGATGATCGAGAGGCTGTAGGTGGAGCAGCCCTGCCCGATCAGGTTCGCCTGGACGTAGACCGTGGCGGGCGACGCGCTGGGGTTGGTCCACGCCACCTGCTCGTCGTCCGTGGTGCTCCGACCCGCGGCCACGACCGTGTTCGAGGCGTTCCGGACCTCGATGTCGATGTCGCCCTGGGCGTGGCTGAACGCGGCGTCCACGTTGAGGGTGCCGTTCCCGGGCACCGTGACGGCGAACACGTCGAGATCCGGGCCGTCGAGCACGAGGTTCGTGTACGGCTGGGAGTAGTTGGTGGCCGTCGCGACGGTGTTGTTGGACTCGAGGTAGTCGTTGTTGCAGGTGACGTCGGTGTCCGCGTCGCTGTCCGCATCGGCGTCGGCATCGGCGTCCGCGTCCGCATCGGCGTCGCTGTCGGCGTCGGCATCGGCATCGGCATCGGCGTCCGCATCACTGTCGCTGTCGCTGTCCGCGTCGGCGTCGGCGTCGCTGTCGGCATCCGCGTCGGCGTCGGTGTCGCTGTCGGCGTCGGCGTCGGTGTCCGTGTCGGCGGGCTGGGCGAAGATCGAGAGGTTGAAGTCACCGCAGTTGGCGCTGTAGCCCTCCACGACGACGACGACGGTCTCGCCGCCGATCAGCTGGGCCTCCGCGCGGGACCTGTTGGACGTGCCGCCGTTGTCGTCGCAGATGAGCTCGGTGTTGGTGGGGCACTCCGAGCGCACGGTGACCACGGTGTCGTACGACGAGTTGGAGAGGTCGAACGCGAACATGCCGGAGTACGGCGCGGTCCACCGGTAGGCGACGTCGTCGCCGTTGCCGCCGCCGCAGCTCTGGGAGTACTCGTCGCCCTTGCCGCAGGTGTTGTTGCCCACGATGTTCGGGCCCACCAGGCTGCCGAGCTGGAAGTCCGGGGAGGGGCAGACGGTGTCGGTGTCGGCGTCGGTGTCGGCATCCGCATCCGCATCCGCATCGGCGTCAGCGTCGGAGTCCGCGTCCGCATCGGAGTCCGCGTCAGCGTCGGCGTCCGTGTCGGTGTCGGCGTCCGCCTCGACGGGCGGCGGCTGCAGCGGGCTCGGCTTGCACGCGGCGAGCAGGGTGAGCAGCACGACGTGGGAGCGCATGGGGATCTCCAGGGGGTGATGCCGAAGGATGCCTCACCGGCGGCCTCCTGGCAACTTTCCGGTGACGGCGTTGGCAGCGACGGGACGCCCGTGGTTACCGTAGGGGGCTGGGAGGAGCGGATGCGCGAGCTGGCCCTGGGAATCGATGTCGGGTCCACCACCGTGAAGGCGGTGGTCTGTGATCCGGCCACGCTCGACATCCTCTGGAGCGACTACCAGCGCCACGAGACGCGCCAGCCCGAGAAGGTGCTGGAGTTCCTCGAGCGCATCGAGGCCGCGTTCCCGGACGCCACGTTCCGCGCGTTCATGACGGGCTCGGGCAGCAGCCCGCTCTGCCCGCACGTCGGGGCGCGCTTCGTCCAGGAGGTCAACGCCGTCACCCTCGCGGTCGAGAAGCTCCACCCGGACGTGGGCAGCGTCATCGAGCTCGGCGGGCAGGACGCCAAGATCATCATCTTCCGGGAGCAGGAGACCGAGGACGGCCGTCGCGAGAAGACCGCCATCACCTCGATGAACGACAAGTGCGCGTCGGGCACCGGGGCCACCATCGACAAGTGCATGATCAAGGTCGGGATGAAGGAGGCCGAGGTCTCCCGGCTCGCGTTCGACCCCATGCGCCTGCACCACGTCGCGGCGAAGTGCGGTGTGTTCGCCGAGACCGACATCGTGAACCTCGTGAAGTCCGGCATCCCGAGCAACGAGATCATGAACAGCCTGGCGGACGCCATCGTCCACCAGAACCTCTCGGTGCTCACGCGCGGGAACACGCTCAAGCACGACGTGCTGTTGCTCGGCGGCCCCAACACGTACCTGCCGTTCCTGGTGGAGTGCTGGCGCATGCGGATCCCCGAGACCTGGGCGAGCCGCGGGTACGCCGTGCCCGAGAAGCCCGTCGAGGAGCTGATCTACGCGCCCGAGAACGCGCTGTACTACGCCGCCTACGGCTCCGTGGTGTTCGGTGTGCTCGATCAGGTCGACGAGCCCGTGGCCTACCGGGGTCGGGGTCCGCTGGTCCAGTACATCGAGGTGGGGCGCAGCGCCCATCTGGCGGCCAGCGCGGCCGGTCCACTGGTGAAGGACCAGACGGAGCTCGATGGGTTCCTCGAGGAGTTCACCCTCCCGCGGTTCGACGCCGCCGTCTTCCAGCCGGGTCAGGTCGTCCGCGGCGTCATCGGGCTCGACGGTGGATCCACGAGCTCCAAGGCGGTCCTGGTGGACTGGGAGACCGGCGAGATCCTCTACAAGTCGTACCGCCTGTCCGAGGGCAACCCGATCCAGGACACCAAGGACATCCTGGCGGACATCAAGGGCTACGTGCACGGCCAGGGCGCCACGCTGGCGTGCATGGGCTTCGGCGCCACGGGCTACGCCGCCCAGGTGCTCGAGGAGTCCGTCCGGGCCGACGTGAACATCGTGGAGACCATCGCCCACATGGCCTCCGCCGTGCGGTACGTGCCCGACGCCGACGTGGTGTGCGACATCGGCGGCCAGGACATCAAGGTCCTCTTCCTGCGCGAGACCCGCGAGGGCGGCCGCGACGTGAAGGACTTCCGGCTCTCCAACCAGTGCTCGGCGGGCAACGGCATGCTCCTGCAGGCCATGGCGGACCAGTTCGGCGTGCAGCTCGAGAAGTACGCCGACACCGCGTTCGCCGCGAGCCTGGCCCCCCGGTTCTCCTACGGGTGCGCGGTGTTCCTCGATGCGGACCGCGTGAACTTCCAGAAGGAGGGGTTCACGAGCACCCAGATGCTCGCGGGGCTCGCCCAGGTGCTGCCCAAGAACGTCTGGCAGTACGTGGTCCAGGTGCCGCGGCTCGCCGAGTTCGGCCGGGTGTTCGTGCTCCAGGGCGGCACCCAGCGCAACCTGGCCGCCGTGAAAGCCCAGGTGGACTACATCCGCCAGCGCGTGCCCGACGCGAAGATCGTGGTGCACCCGCACACCGGCGAGGCGGGGGCCATCGGGGCCGCCATGGAGACCCTCCGGGTGGTCAAGCGTCGCGGAGAGTCCACGTTCATCGGCCTCGACGCGGCCATCGACCTCGCGTACACCACCAAGAACGACGAAGAGACCGTCTGCCACTTCTGCCCGAACGAGTGCAGCCGCACGTTCATCGACACCGAGACGCCGGACGGCCGCACGTCCCGCTACATCTCCGGGTTCTCCTGTGAGAACGGCACGGTGGAGGACAAGGCCGCCCTCAAGAAGCTCAAGAAGGAGCGGAACGCCATCCGCAAGCGGTACCCGAACCTCGTCGAGGAGGAGGCGGACTACGCGTTCAAGCACTTCTACGAGCCCGAGCCCATGCCGCTCGCAGGGGCCTCCAAGGACGACGTCCAGGTCCGCCGCCTGTCTTTCAAGCGGGTGGCGCGAAAGGCGTTCAAGCGCGGCTTCCGGCGTAGCGGTGTCGACCTCTCCGAGGTGAAGATCGGCATCCCGCGCGTCATGAACCTCTACACGCTCGGCCCGTGGTTCCGCACGTACTTCGAGGCGCTGGGCATGCCGCGCCAGAACGTCGTGTTCTCGGAGCCCACCACCGAGGAGATGTGGAACGAGGGCGGCCGGTACGGCTCGATCGACCCCTGCTACCCCAGCAAGGTCATCCAGGCGCACGTGCACGAGCTCATCTTCCACGCGCACCCGGACGACATGAAGCGCCGCGGGCCGCTGTCGTTCATCTTCTACCCCTGCATCACGCACATCCCGAGCTGGCTCGACAACACGATGGACACCGCGTCGTGCCCGATCGTGGCGGGCTCCCCGAACGTCGTGAAGGCCGCGTTCACCAAGGAGGTGGACTTCTTCGCCCGCGCGGGTCTCGAGTACGTCGACCCCGCGCTGACGTTCACCGAGCCCAACCTGCTGAAGCGCGTGATGTTCGAGACCTGGGGGCCCCGCCTCGGTGTCACCGAGGACGAGAGCGACTTCGCGTGTGAGCAGGCCTGGAAGGCGCTGCAGGCCTTCGACGACCGCATGCAGGCCCGCGGTCGCGCCATCCTGGCGGAGCTGGAGCGCGACAACCGCGTGGGCATCGTGATGCTCGGCCGGCCCTACCACAACGACCCCGGGCTCAACCACGGCATCCCGGAGGAGTTCCAGGTCCGCGGCTACCCGATCCTCTCGGTGCGCAGCCTCCCTCGCGACCCCGGCACGCTGGCGCGGCTCTTCCCGGACGGTGACGGGAACGACATCCGCGACGTCTGGCCGGAGAACTACTCGGCCAACAGCTCGCAGAAGGTCTGGGCGGCCCGGTACGTCGCCCGGCACCCCAACCTCGCGGTGCTCGACCTGTCGAGCTTCAAGTGCGGCCACGACGCGCCCACGTACGGCATCATCGACAAGATCGTGGGCACCGCGAAGGTCCCTTACGCAGCGCTGCACGACCTCGACGCGAACAAGCCGGGCGGGTCGATCCTCATCCGGGTGAAGACCACGATCCACAAGCTCCAGCTCGTCCAGGAGGAGCTCGAGGACCGCGCCCGTGCGGAGGCCGAGCTGGCCCGTCGCATGGCCGACAAGCGCGAGGAGATCCGGCGTCGGATCCTCGCCGAGCGCGACGGCTACGCGCAGAGCGCCAAGTGAGCCGCGACGTCTTCGATGGCGCCGAGGCTGCCCCCGTCCCGCTGGATCACGGGGCCGTCTGGAGCCGCGCGCTGGAGCTCGTCACCGGGAACCTGGCCGAGCTCGCGCCCGCGGCCGCGTTGCTGTTCATGCTCGTGCTGATGTCCTCGGGTGTGGGCGCCGCCATGGGCGTGCTGCAGGCGAGCGACCCCGACATGGAGATGGTGGCCACCGGCGTGAACGCCGGCATGTCGTTGCTTCAGGCCCTCGTGGCTCTCGTCGTTCAGCTCGGCCTGACCCGGATGTTCCTGTCGCTGAATCGCGGCGAGGAGGCGGGCTCGGCCCAGATCTTCGAGCAGCCCGAGCAGATCCCGCGGGCGCTCCTCGCCGGGCTCCTGCTGTCCGTGGGCGTGCTCGTCGGGCTCTGCCTCGGCATCCTCCCGGCGATCTTCGTCCTCTACCTCTCCATGCTGGTCTTCGTGCTGCTCGTGGACACCGATCTCGCGATCCTCGAGCTGTTCAAGCGGTCCAGCGAGCTCCTCGCCGTCGACCAGACGTTCACCTTCCTCCAGTTCATCGCCATGGGGCTGGTGGGCATGGCGATCTCGTGCGGCTCCTGCGGGTTCGCCTCGCCGCTGTGGACCGTGTTCTCGGCCTCCATCACCGTCGTCCTCTACGACGCCCTGCGCGCCAACGAGATCTGATGGAGCCTCGCGGAGAGCCCGTGTCCCTGGGGTTGCGCGCCCGCGAGATCTGACGGAACCGAACCGGTCGGGGCGGGTCGATGGGCCCATGGATCCGTTCTGGTCGTTCTTCGCGCTGCTCGGCACCCCCGCTGCGGCCTTCGCGCTGCTCACGGTGGTGCTGCCGAGGCCCGCGATCCGCACCGAGGTCCTGACGCGTCGGGTCGTGCGGGCCGCCCTCGCCACCGAGGAGGGCCCGCCCACGCCCGCCCCGCGCCGGCTCGAGCTGCCACCACGCCCCATCGTCTGTGGTGGGGCACCGGAGGTCACCGAGCCGGGACCCCTGTGGATCGCCGAGGGCGTGGACCCCGGGGTGGCCCCGCGCGTCGCGTACGCCGTCCAGCGCTGTGGGGTCCGCGAAGCCCGGCTCACGTGGGTCGTGCGGGAGGGACACGTCGAAGACCTCGGCGGGCTCGACGCGCCCACGCTCGCCTGCGTGCGCGAGGGTCTGGCGCGGATCCCATTCGCGGACGGACCCCAGACGGCGTCGATCCGGGTGGTCCGTCCCATGTAGTCGACACGTCGGGTGGGTGACGGCTGCCGTGTGGGATACGGAACACCGGACACGGAGGTCGCATGTCCGACGAGGTACTCCCCGAAGCGCTCACGCCCGACGAAGAGGCCCGCCTGGCCGAGGAGCTGGACGCGTTCGCCGCCGAGGAGTCCGTCCGGCTCGGGCTCTCCGATCGTGAGCAGTACACCGAGAACGTGCAGCAGAGCTTCTGGGCCGACCAGCGTCCGCACACCACGATCCTCGTGAGCGGGCTCTCGCTGGCCCACGACCACCTCGTCACCGCTGCCCTCGCCGGCATCGGCTACCGGGTGCGCACCCTCGACGTGCCCGACGTCGCCTCCCTCCAGACCGGCAAGGAGTTCGGCAACCGCGGCCAGTGCAGCCCCACGTACTTCACGGTGGGCAACCTCGTGAAGCACCTCATCCACATGCGCGACGTCGAGGGCCTGACGGCCCAGGAGATCGTGGACGGGTTCATCTTCCTCACTGCGGGGGGCTGTGGTCCCTGCCGCTTCGGGATGTACGTCACCGAGTACCGCAAGGCCCTGCGCGACGCCGGCTTCGACGGGTTCCGCGTGCTCACGTTCCAGATGGCGGGCGGCATCCAGCAGGCCACCGGCAAGGAGCTGGGGCTCAAGATCGACCCCAACTTCGCGTGGCACGTGGTGCGCTCGCTCATCGCGGGCGACGTGCTGAACCTGGTCGGCTACCGCATGCGGCCCTACGAGGTCGTGCCCGGCAGCACCAACGCGGCCCTCGAGGAGTGCAAGGCCGTCCTGGCCGAGTCCTTCGCGCGCAAGGGCCACGCGAGCGTCGCGCTGCTCAAGTGCCGCCGCATCCTGTCGCGCGTACAGGTGGACCGCAGCCGTCCCAAGCCCGTGGTGAGCCTCATCGGCGAGTTCTGGGCGATGACCACGGAGGGCGACGGGAACTACCACATGCAGCAGTTCCTCGAGCGCGAGGGCGCCGAGGTGGACATCCAGGGCATCACGAACTGGCTGCTGTTCATGATCTGGGAGGCCGGGTACGACACCGAGCGCCGCCAGGTGCTCCGGTCCGACGACGTCGCGCGGAAGGGCCTCGCGGGCAAGGACGCCACCAAGAAGCTGTGGAGCCTGCGCGGGGGCTACTGGGCGGTGCGCGGCATCTTCCAGGCCTACGCCAACATCCTCGGGCTGCACGGCTACCACCTGCCGGACATGCAGCACATCGCCGACCTCGCGGGAGCCCACTACTCCAACGACGTCCGGGGTGGTGAGGGCCACATGGAGGTCGGGAAGCTCATCCACTTCGTGGAGGACAAGGTCAACCACATGACCGTGAGCGTGAAGCCCTTCGGCTGCATGCCCAGCTCGGGCGTCTCCGACGGCGTGCAGTCCCTCGTGATGACCAAGTGGCCCGAGGCCCTGTTCATCCCGATCGAGACCACGGGCGACCAGGAGGTCAACGCGCACAGCCGGGTGCAGATGATGCTCTTCAAGGCCCGCCAGAAGGCCCAGGCCGAGTTCGAGGAGGCGCTCGCGGCCACCGGGCAGACCGCCGAGGGCTTCCGGTCGAAGCTGGCGGCCTCCAGGCGGTTCCGGAGCGCCTTCCGTCGCCCGAAGCACCGCACGGCGTCCGTGGTCACCAACCTGGTGTACGCGCTCGCGTGAGCGCCGAGCAGCAGCGCGCCCCGCTGGGCTTCATGACCCTCTGGCTCACCGGCTGGTCCGTGGGCGTGGCGGTCATCCAGAGCCTGGCGCTGCAGGGCGAGCTGTTCCTGCTCCTCTTCCTGCTCACCCACGGCGGCGCCGAGGTGGGCATCCTGCTGTTCATCGCGAACAGCCTCCGGAAGGAGATGGAGGAGGGCGCCACGCTCCCGAGACTGGAGCTCGCCCACGACGGCATGACCGCGCGCTGGTCGGTGGGCACGGGCGGCCGGCTACGCGGGCTCCACGCTGCCGCGCTCGGGCTCGTCGCCCACCTGCTCTGCTACAGCGGCGTGGTGCTGGGGGTCGTGGACGGTGGACCCTTCGCGTGGGCCCTCGGGCTCGTGCTCGCGGGGGTGTGGGCGTTCACCGGGCTCGCGTGGGTGCGGGCCGTCGCCGCCCAGCTCCGCGGGCCCACGGAGGTCGTCCTGGAGGCGGACCTCGACGGGGTGCGGCTCCAGCGGGGGGACGAGGTGACCACGTTCCCCCTCGAGTCGCTCGAGGTGCGCGCGGATCAGACGCACCTCCGGGTGGCGGCGGGCGGGACGGCGGTGGCCGTGCCGTGCCCGGACAGCCGGGAGCGACGGGAGATCGTCGACATGCTCGGGCTCATGGCGGGCCGCCAGGACGACCGTGTCGACGTGCCGGTGCCCGATGCGCTCGCCCGGATGCGGGCCGTCGACGCCTGAGGCTCAGGGCGTGAGCCTGCGCTCCAGCCCGTCGAGCACGAGCTCGAGACCCCAGTCGAACTCGTCTGTGAACGCGTAGCCGGGCTGCATGGCGTGGTCCGTGATCATCTCGAGCAGGAAGGGCGCCTGGTCTGCCGGGAAGGCCGCCATCACCTCCTCGGCGACCGGTGCGTCCTCCTCGGGGGACTGGAAGGGGAGCGCCAGCTCCTGGAGCACGGCCCCGAACACGTACGCGTCGAGCAGGGCGATCGCGTGGGCCGCCAGGGGTAGCGGGAAGCCGTTGGTACGGAGGTTCCCGAGGATGGCGTCGTGGTGGAGCAGGGTGGCCAAGCCGGGCTGGGTGCGCGCCGTGATGAGCTCCATGGCCCAGGGGTGGCGTGTGTAGACCTCCCGGGCCGAGCGGGCCCGGTCGCGCTGGGCCTCCCGCCAGGGTGTGTCGCGCGCGGGCCGGCGGATCTCGTCGACGACGCGGTCCAGGATGGCGTGCACGACCGCGTCCTTGTTCGGGACGTGGTTGTAGAGCGACATCGCCTGCACGCCGAGGGCGGTGCCCAGGCGGCGCATCGAGAGGCCCTCGACGCCGCCCTCGTCGGCGAGCTGGATCGCGGCATCGAGCACGCGCTCGCGGGTGATCGGCGGGGTTCCGGGGGATCGTCGACGGGCGGGCACGCGGGGATTCTCCTTGACGGACTTACGGCGTAAGTATATCACTGAGTCATCAGACTTACACTGTATGTCCAAGTGCTCTGGAGGGTTCCATGAAGGTCGTCGCTCATCATGTCTACGGGGGTCCCGAGGTCCTGGTCGTCGAGGAGGCGCCCGTGCCCACGCCGGGTCCGGGTCAGGTGCGGGTGGCCGTCCGGGCGGTCGCCGTGTCCTCGGCGGACGTCACCTTCCGCAAGGGCGAGCTCGGCGTCGCCCGCCTGTTCACGGGCCCCCTGCGCCCCAAGCAGCCTGTCCTCGGCACCGAGCTGGCGGGCGTGGTGGACGCGGTGGGTGAGGGCGTCACGCGGTTCGCGGTGGGCGACCGGGTGTACGGCGCCACGGGCGACGCGCTCGGTGGCTACGCGGAGTACGTCTGTGTGCCCGAGGACGGCGCCCTGGCCCCGATGCCTGCGGGAACGGGGTTCGCGGAGGCCACGGCCCTCTGCGAGGGCGTCCTCACGGCCCTGCCGTTCCTCCGCGATGCGGCGGAGCTGAAGGCGGGCGAGCGCGTGCTGGTGATCGGTGCGAGCGGCTCGGTGGGCACGGCGGCCGTGCAGATGGCCCGCATCCTCGGCGCCCACGTCACGGCTGTGTGCAGCGGGAAGAACGCCGACCTCGTGCGCTCGCTGGGCGCGGACGCGGTGGTGGACTACCAGACCACCGACTTCACGGCCCTCGGCGAGACCTGGGACGTCGTGTTCGACGCGGTGGGGGCGAGCTCGTTCGGGGTCTGTGAACCGGTGCTCACAGAGGGCGGTCGCTACCTCACCACCGTGCTCGGGCCGCGCATCGCGTGGGACATGCTGGTGTCGCGCGTGGTGGGCACCCGGCGCGCGGGCATCGCGCTGACGGGCCTCCGGGACGGTGCGGCGAAGGCGGAGGACCTCGCGTTCCTCACGGGGCTCGCGGAGTCGGGCCAGGTGCGGGCGGTCATCGACGGGCGCTTCCCGTTCGAGCAGGCCGTGGCCGCGCATCGGCTCGTGGAGTCGGGCCACAAGGTCGGCAACGCCGTGCTCGAGGTGGCGTGAAATCAGAGGAGCCGCTCGCCCATGCCGAGGTCGAAGCGGTGC
>JACKEQ010000057.1 GCA_020632885.1 Alphaproteobacteria bacterium
GCCCACGGCCTCTACCAGCGGTGGGGGGCCAGCCGGAAGGTCGCGCTGCTGGAGGCGCGGCGCCCCTCGCTGCGCACGCTGCTCACGGGCTCGCCCCGGGGCACGCGCACCGTGTCGGGCATCATCGACCCCCTCGCCATCGATCTCGCGTCCGTGATGAAGGCGTCCCGGAGCATCGCCGAGGAGGACGTGCTGGAGGCCCTCTGGGCCACGACGCTCACGGCGCTCGCGGAGAACGCGGGGGCCCAGCGTGGCGCGTTCGTGCTCGCGTCGGCGGACGGGTACGTCATCCAGGCCGTCACCGGCGACCTGGCGCTCCAGGTGCCCACGCCCGCCGACCCCCTCACCGTGCCCCTCGGCCTGGTCCGGGCCTCCCTGCGCACCGGGGAGGTGCTGGTGGTCGCGGACGCCCGCACGGACGCCCGCTTCCGGGGGGAGCCCTACATCGAGGCCCGCCGGCCGCGGTCCGTGCTCGTGTTCCCGCTGTCGCGCCGGGAGCGCTTCAAGGGGGCCGTGTGGCTCGAGAACGACGTCACCACCGGTGCGTTCACGGCCGACCGGGTCGAGGTGCTCCGGCTGCTCTCGGCCCAGGCGCTCGTGGCCACCGAGAACGCCCGCCTGCAGGCCACCCAGCAGCGGGTGACCGCGCGCACCCGGCAGCTCGAGGCCCTCAACGTGCAGCTCGCCGAGCAGTCCGAGCACAAGTCGCGCCACCTGGCCGACATGTCCCACGAGCTGCGCACGCCGCTGAACGCCATCATCGGCTACGCCGAGCTGCTGGGCGAGGAGGTCCGGGACGTCGGGCTCGAGGAGCTCGTGCCGGACCTCGGGCGCATCGAGGTCGCCGCCCGCTTCCTGCTCCGCCTGATCAACGGGGTGCTCGACCTCTCGAAGATCGAGGCGGGACGCATGGAGGTCCAGCTCGACCGCCTCGCCCTCGGGCCCTTGCTCGACGAGATCGGGACCACCCTCCAGCCCGTGGCCCGCGAGAAGGGCAACGTGCTGGCCTGGGACGCCGGGGGGCTCGCGGTCATCGCGGATGGCCTGCGCACACGCCAGATCCTCACGAACCTCATCGGGAACGCGGCGAAGTTCACGGGTGAGGGGAGGGTGGACGTCGTGGCGAGCCCGGCGGGGCCGGACGTCCGCATCGAGGTGCGCGACACCGGCGTGGGCATCGACGCGGACGCGCTGCGGACCCTCTTCGAGCCCTACCGGCAGGCCTCCGCCGCCACGGCAGCGACCTTCGGGGGCACGGGGCTCGGGCTGGCCATCGCGAGCCGCCTGGCGGAGCTCATGCACGGCTCGCTGTCCGCGGAGAGCGTGGTGGGCGAGGGGTCCACCTTCATCCTGGTCCTGCCCCGCGCGGGCTGACCTCCGCGTGCGTCGCGTGCATGGGTGAGCTGAACCTCGTGCACTCGATGCATCTGGCTCCGCGACGTAGGGAGACCGCGGAGGTGCCGATGGATCGGATCCGAAGGAACGTGTTCCTCGTCGACGGGCTGGGTGCGCTCGCGAGCACGGCGAGCCCGTTGCTCGTCGTTCCCGCCCTGGAGCCGTGGCTCGGGCTGCCGCTCGGGGTCACCTGGGTGCTCGCCGTTCCGGCCGCCCTGCTCGCCGTCTACGGGCTCCTGGCCTGGCTGCGCAGCGCGTCCGTGGTGCCCTGGCTGCTCCCGACCCTCGCGGGGAACGTGGCGTTCTGTGCGTTCCTGCCCCTGTACCTCTCGCAGCACCTGGGCCTCCTGACGCCGCTCGGGATGGCCTGGTTCGCCGGGGAGCTCGGGATCCTCGCTGCCGTGGTGGCCTTCGAGGTCACGGTGCTCCGACGGGCGCTCCGGGCGTCGTGAGGCTGCGCACGGTCTCGGCGATGCAGCGACGGAGCGCGCGGTGCCGGGGCTGGGTCGTGTGGCGGTGGTGCCACATGAGGTCGATCCGCATGGATGGCACGGCGAAGGGAGGCTCGAAGGCGATCAGGTCCGGCGCCATGGAGGGCAGGATCTCGGCGGGCACGGCCGCCAGCATCCGGGTGCGCCGCACGACGGCGAGCACGGCGCCGAACGTGGTCACCGAGCAGGCCACCCGCCGGGACAGGCCGCGCGCGTCGAGCAGGTCGTCCACGAAGCCCCGGTCCGCCCCGTCCGAAGCCATGATGACGTGCTCGGCGGCGCACCAGGACGCGAGGTCCGGCCGGCAGGTCCAGGCCTCCGGAGCCCCGACCCCCACGAACCGCCGTGTGTACAGGGGCTCCCGCACGATGTCGCCGAGATCGGGCAGGGCGGCGGTGGGGAGGATGCCCGACAGGTCGGGCACGACGGCGAGCTGGAGGCGGTCGCGCCGCGCGAGCTCCACGCAATGGGGCAAGAGGTCGTGCAGGCGGAGGTCGACGCCGGGGGCGAGCTCCCAGAGCCGCCGGGCGATGGCGGGGAGCCAGGCCTCCTGGAGCTCCGGGCCCAGCGCGATGGCCAGGGACCCGGAAGCGGTCGCGGGGTCGAAGGTCTTCGGGGTGTCGAACACCAGGCGGGCCGCCTCCACCGCGGTGGACACGGGCCCGAGCAGTTCCCGGGCGCGCTCGGTGGGCACGAGCGTGTTGCCGGCCCGCACGAGCAGCGGGTCGCCGAGGGTGTCCCGGAGACGCTGGAGCGCCCGGCTGGTCGCGGATGGCGACAGACCGAGGTCGGACGCCGCGTCCGCGACGCTCTGCCGGGCGAGGACGCGCTCGAGCACCAGGAGCAGGTTGAGGTCGATCGAGCCGTAGTGGATGGAGGCCTCCGAGAGGTGGGGTCGGACATCGATACCGTCGAACCTCCGGGATAGTCCATGGCGCTGGAGGCGTCATGCGTGCGTCGTCGTGGGTCGTGGTCGGGCTGGTCCTCGTGGGGTGTCGCGCCGGCGACGCCGAGGTCGTCGTGGGGAGCGTGGGTCCGGAGGGAGGCACCCTGACGGCGGTGTCGCCGGATGGGGACACCCTGACCCTCGACATCCCGGCGGGCGCGCTGGGCCGGACGGCGGAGATCACCATCACCCCGCTCACCGCGGGCGATGACGCGGCCCTGTTCCAGGTCGAGCCCACGGGGCTGGCGTTCGCCGTGCCCGCACACCTCTCGCTCACGGTGGACGACCCCGATGCGGGGTTCATCTGGGTGGACGAGGACGGGCGTGCGCCGCTCGGGGGCACCGTGGAGGCGGGGGTGCTCTCGCTCGACCTCCCGACCCTCGGCTTCCGGACGTCGGCCCTCCAGGCTCGCGGCGCTCCGCCCCTCGGGCCCGGTGACGGCCGCATCGCGGCGGCGCCGATCGACTGCGACACCGTGCTCGCGTCCATCCCGGCGGCCTACCAGAAGGTGAAGGCCACGGGCAGCCCGGACGACGTGGCCCAGTTCCTCACGAACGTCGTGACGATCAAGGAGCACTGCGACGCCGAGCGCACCGTCACCCAGATCGCCCAGTACTGCACGGACTACCAGGAAGCCGTCATCCAGGCCGTGGACGGCCGCGCCTCTGCGGACGACCAGCTCGCGACGATCATCGGTCCCCTGGTCGCCGCCCATGCTGCGGTGCTCTCGTCGGGCGGGAGCTGCGACGTGTCCACCTTCGACGCCACGATGCTGGCGAAGATCGCGGAGCACGTCGAGGCGCTCCGGGCCCGCTACGCCTCCACGGCCTTCGCGGACGAGCTCGACACCCACCTGGACCACTTCGAGGAGGTCATCCGCTACGAGGGCAACTGCCAGCTCGCGGGGATCGATACGGCGTCCTGCGGCCCGCTCGTCCGCGGGCTCTACCCCGACGTCCTCGACTCGCTGCGGACGTCCGCCTACGCCGAGTGCCGCGCGACGCGGAACGCCCAGGCCCTCGAGGCGATCTACACCGACGACCGCGATCCCGGCCTGCTCGCCGAGCCTGCCGACCCGTTCTTCCGGTTCGCCCGCTACACGAACGCGGCCCTCCAGGACGACATCCTCCAGTGCGCGGCCGAGGTCGAGCTCACGGTGACCGACGACGACGAGGGCGTGCCCATCGACCTGCCCGAGCAGGCGCGCACCCTCGGCGGCGGCCCGACCCCGGGCAACGCCGACCGCGAGACGACCATCGCGGTGCCGGCGGATGGGAGCATCACCTTCGGTGGTCGCTTCCCCGCACCCCCCTGTCCGGTGGACGACCCCGCCCAGGACGCCCTGGTCTGGCGGGTCGCCGGCACGGAGGTCGCCCGCGCGCCGAGGTCGGGGCAGGGGTACAACATCACGTCCTCGCCCGTGGTCGTGCAGGTCAGCCACCTCCTCGAGGCCGCGGGCCTGCCGGCGGGCGGGGGCTCCTTCGACGTCGAGGTCGCGCGGGAGGGCACAGGGTGTCCCGTCTACACGACGCCGAATCCGCTCTACACGATCCACATGGGCGTCGGCGAGCCGCTCCTCACGGTGGTCGCGACCACGAGCTCGTCCGTCCAGCACAACGTCGTCGTCAGCGCCGACTGCGAGCTGGACGACGACGAGTCCGATGTGTTCATGACGACCCTGCCGGAACGGACGCCGCTGCCGGTCGATCTGGTGGCTGGCTCCAGCCACGCCACGGCGACCCTCGTGGGGTTCGACACGCTCCAGATGGTCGGTTCGTGGGCGGCCCTGGGCACGGTGTCGGACACGTGCGCGGATGGCGAGGTCTACACCGCCTCGGACTACGCGTCGGTGACGCTGTACGTGGAGGTCGTGCCCCTGCAGGACGTCGTGTTCACCGAGGTGCTCTGGGAAGGCGAGGTCACCTTCGTTCGCTGTGACGCCTCCTTCTGCGGCGGGATCGGCTCGGGGGACGTGCTCGCCGCAGACCAGGTCCACACGGTGAGCTTCTCGGGTGTCGGCTACGGCACCTCGGGATCGGTCACCTTCATCGGCCGCTTCGCCCCGGCGCCATGAACCTCTGGCACCCCGACCTGCTGCTCGCCCGGGCCCGGGTTCTCGAGGCTCTCGCGGCGCGCGTCTCGGAGCCGCCCTTCCGTGCCTTCGTGCCGCTGGAGCACGGCGTCGGGTACGACGACGGCGCGGGCGACCACGCCATGCTCGTGTGGGTCGGGGGGCTCGCGCTCCTGAAGGCGTTCGACCACGAGTCGCCGGTCAGCCGAGACGCCCGCGACGACCAGCAGCCCGACCCCGCGCTCACCGACGGCCTGCCCGAGGCCCTCGGCCCCGTGCTGGACGGCCTGGAAGGGGAGGACCGCACGTTCGTCGCGTGGTTCGCGGACGGCGCGTGGACCGTGCGTGGCGAGCCGTTCCCGGCCGACCGCTTCCTCCTCGACGGCGAGGGTGCGGCGGAGTGGCTGCTGGACGAGGGCTTCCGCGCCGACCCCGAGGTCCTCGAGCGTGCGCTCGCGGGTGCCGTGCCGCCCGACGCTGTCGCGCTGGAGGCCGTCGTGCCCCCCACCATCGCGGGCCCGACGGGGTGGAAGGTCGGGGAGCCGTTCGAGGTCGCCGTGTCCTGCCGGGCCCCGCTGCGCTCCATCGACGCGGTGAAGGCCGTCCGCGAGGCCACGGGCCAGTCGCTCGGCGAGATCAAGCGCGCGCTCTGGGAGGGCGGCGTGGTCCTCCGCGCGACCCTGGGTCCCTACGCCTTCGATGCCGCCCGTCAGGTCCGCGGCGTGGAGCGCGCCCTCGCCGAGGTGGGCGTGGGCTTCGAGGTGAAGGGGCAGGAGGTCGACCGCGACACCCTCCTCGCGATGATGGGGACCTCCGCGATGTTCATGCGCTGAACGTCAGTCGCAGTCCTCCTGGCAGTTGCAGCGGTTCTCGTCGGGCGCGTCGCAGACGCCGTCACCGCAGGGCAGACACACCGCACCCCCGATCAGCCAGGAGGGATCCACGACGCAGTCGGGAGAGAGCCCGTACGTGGTGGGGTCCACGGGGCGCTCTTCTTCGGGCAGCCCCGGGCGCGCGGGTATGGAGGGCACCAGGCGCCCGCAACACGCGCGGGAGTCGTCGTCCCAGACCCAGACCCCCGTGGACGCGCAGTCGCACGCGAGCAGGAGGGCCAGGATCAACGCAGGCCGTCCACGGTGGCGAGCAGGACGTCCACCTCGTCCAGCGCGTTCGGCCAGTGGGGCGACAGGCGCAGTCGACCGTCGGGGGCGGAGACCGAGATGCCCGCCTCGTTGAGCGCGTGGTTCCAGCGGATGGCGTCCCCGTCCGGCGGGAGCACCGAGAGGGTGCCCGAGCTGCTCGCGCGGTCGCGGAGGCTCGTGAACCCACGCTCCACCAGCCCGTCCTCCGCGGCGTCCAGCCAGGCCGTGACGTGCGCGTGGATGGCCGGCACCCCGAGCTCCAGCAGGATGGCGACGCTCGCGTCGAGGGCCGCACAGCCGAGCGCATTCCCGGAGTGGGCCTCGAGGAACCCGGCCTCGTGGCGGATGGGAGCCAGGGGGTCGAGGTGGCCCGGGCCCTCGAGGAGGAAGGCCAGGGGGTCCTCGTGGGACAGCCAGCCCGCCGTGCGGGGCTCCAGCACGTCGAGGGCGCGGGGGTGCACGTAGGCGAAGCCGACCCCCTCGAGGCCCATGAGCCACTTGTGGCCCCCGCCGAGCAGGAAGTCGACGTCGAGGGCCCGCACGTCGACGGGCACGACCCCCAGGCCCTGGATGGCGTCCACCGCGATGTACGCGCCATGGGCGTGGGCGAGGGCGGCCAGGTCGGCCACCGGCATCACCCGGCCCGTGGCGAACTGCACGAGGGAGCACGCGACCATCCGCACGTCCCCCTCCTCGCAGACCGCGCGCACCGCGTCCACGACGGCCTCGTCGGGCAGACCGTCCTGATCGACCCACACCACCTCGGCCCCCGTGGCGGCGGCCGCCCGCAGCCAGGGCGTGGTGTTGGCGGGGAACTCACCACGGAAGCAGACGATCCGGTCGCCCGGCTCCCAGTGCAGGCAGACCGAGAGGTCGATGATGCCGCGCGTGGTGGACCCGGTGAGGGCGATGTCCTCCGCCTCGCAGCCCATCAGGGTGCCGAGGGAGGCCCGCAGGTGGTCGCGCTGGGCGGCCGCCTCTGGAAAGGCCGCGGTGCCGACGTGCCCGTAGCGGTCGAGGAGCGCGACGACGGCCTCCCGGACGGGACGGCTGGGTGGGCTGATCGACGCGTGGTTGAGGTAGACGCGGGCGTCGAGGTCGGGGAAGAGGGCTCGGGATCCGATGGAGGGCATGTCTCTCACTTGTGGGTGAGCGCTTCGATGCCGTTCCATTCGGGCGGCGGCGGCTCGCGGTGGTAGCGGGCACAGCGCCCGGCGAGGATGGACAGGACGGGGTCGATGGGGTCCATCGCCCGGGCCTGCTCAGCGAGGTCGAGCGCGGCGGCGAACCGTCGCGCTGCGTAGTGCTCCGTAGCGGCCTCGAGCAGCGGGCGCGTGGACTCCTTGGCCTCGCGCCGGTCGTCGTGGGCGGCGTCGAGCACCTCGTACAGGCGCACGCCCTCGGTCTTGCCCTTCACGGCCACGCGGTCGACGAGCCGCAGGCTGAAGCGCTCGGGGCGCTGGAGGGCCCTGAAGGTGCTCTCGCCGATGAGGAACGGCGCGTCGTAGTGCTTGGTGAGCTGCTCGATGCGGGACGCGAGGTTCACGGGGTCGCCGACGACTCCACACTTCAGCCGGTCGCGTCCACCGACCGTGCCGAGCACGAGGTCGCCGGTGTTCACGCCCACGCCCATGATGAGCTCCGGGCCGCCACGGGCTCCGGAGGCCGCGTTGAACCCGTCCAGCGCGCGCCACATCGCGATCCCGGCGTCCAGCGCGCAGTCGGGGGCCACGCCGAACAGCGCCATGATCTCGTCGCCGTTGAAGCTGTCGATGAACCCGCCGTTGCCGGTGATGGGGACCTCGAGGGCCGAGAAGTAGTCGTTGAGGAGCGCGATGACGTTCCGGGGCCCGAGCCGCTCGGTGAGGGGCGTGAACCCGCGCAGGTCCGAGAACATCACGCTCATCTCGCGGGACACCGACTCCCCGAGCTGGACGTTCGCGATGTCGCGGTGCCCGAGGTTCTCGAGGAACTCGTCGGGCACGAAGCGCCGCTGGGCGGCCACGAGCCGCGTCTGGTCCTCGTACAGGCGCGCGTTCTCCGTGGAGATGGCCGCCTGGGCCGACAGGAGCTTCAGGACCTCGATGCGCTCCTCGGTGAACGCGCCCGCCGTCAGCGCGTTCTCGAGGTAGATGACCCCCTCGAAGGACCCGTGCCGGGCGAGCGGGATGCAGAGCACCGAGCGCGGCTGGGCGCGCTCGAAGTACGGGTCGTGGTTGTAGGACGTGTCGGATCGGGCGTCCGCCACCACCACGGACTGACGCCTCCGGAGCACCGACCGCAGCAGCGTGGTCGGCAGCATCTCGGGGACCACCGTGCACGGAAGGCTCTCGGGCGTGCGCCCGCCCTTCCACGCGTGCACGCGTAGCTCCCCGCCGTCCTGGAGCACGAACGCCCCCCACTGCGCGCCCGCGTTCTCGATGAGCACGTCGAGCGTGCGGTCCCAGAGCTGGTCGAGCACGAGCTCACCCGAGATGGCCTGGGAGGCCTTCATCACCGAGGCCATGTCGATGTCGACCACCCGCACCGACCCCGAGGTGCGGTCGAGGCTCATCGTCTTCAGGTGCAGGCTCACGTTCTCGCGCACGAGCCAGGGGTGGGCGGTCTCGAGCAGCACGACCTTCCGCGTGGCCCCGAAGTGCTCGTAGCCGTGCACGGCGGCGCGTAGGTAGCCCTCGGCCGCCTTGGCCATCCCGGCGCGCAGGAGGGCCTTCCCGGCGAGCTCGTTGGCCATGGCCTCGTCGCGGAGGAAGCCGTGCACCCCCGCGTTGGCGATGGCCTGCTCGTACAGCGCGAGGGCCGGCTGGAGCGCGCCCCCGAGCGTCTCGAGCTCCGCGCGCATGAGCTGCTCGAGGTGCAGGAAGTTCCAGGGGCAGTGGGACGCCCAGCGGGCCATCTGGTCCACCGACCGGCGCATCGCGGGCAGCAGCTCGGCCCGTCGGCCGGGAGCGTCGGCGAGAAGGGCGGACCGCGTGAGGAAGGCGATGATGTGGAACCGCACGATCTGCGGGAGGGACATCGAGCTCGCGAGGAGCCCCTCCTGGGCGGCGATGTGCTCCATCGCCCCCGCGGGGTCGTCGTGGAGGTAGTGGATCTCGGCCTTGTAGATGTGGTGGTTCGCGATGCCGGTCATGAAGCCGCGCGCGCGCATGCCGGCCACCGTCGCCCGCTCGTCGAAGTCCTCGGTGTCCATCGAGAACGGGCTCTCGGTGAGCCCCATGAACGCGAGCTCCATCTGCAGGTACAGGGTGCCGCTGTCGTAGGAGTCGCGGTAGCCGGTGTCGCGGACGATGGAGAGGTACTTGCGCTGCTCGGCGGTGGCGGTCGGGAGGTCCAGCGTGGGGTCCCAGAGGATGCAGTCCTGGGCGCTGTACGCCAGATACAGCAGGTCGCCCGCCTGGTAGCCGGCCTCGATGCCCTTCTGGAACCAGGGCGTCATGCTCTGCCACGACTCGGTCCAGTGGTGCACGAACATGGCGTAGACGTAGATCACCCGCGACTTCAGGGCGACGTCGTCGAAGCGCTCGTTCAGCGCCACGCCGAGGCGGCCGAAGGCGTAGCCCGCACCGGGGTCGTCGAGCTTCCCGCAGAGGAGCATGCCGTAGGCCGCGTAGGCGAACGCGGACTCCGGGCTGTTGCCGTGCTCCAGCGAGAGGTTCACGAGCCGCGCGACCAGGTACGGGAAGAGCGTGCCGCTGCCGGAGAGGAACGCGGCCGCGAAGATCTCCATGAGGAGCCGCGTGGCCGAGAGGTGCACGGGGTCGGTGCAGGGCGGGGCGTCGATGAGGGACGGGATCGGACGCCCGGCGAGGTTCCTCCCGATGCTCGCGAGCTCCTCCTCGAGGTCGGCCGGGGTGGGGTCCTCCTCGAACTCCATGCCCAGCAGGTTGAGCCCCTCGATGGCCGCGTGGATGGAGTCGTGCATGCGCCCGACGGTGGCGTACTGCCGCGTGCGCGTCGCGAGGACCTCGGCGCGCGCGAGCCGGTCGGGGGCGAGCTCGAGGAGCCGGTGGCTCCAGGTGTCCGCGTCGTCGTAGGCGCCGGTGAGGTACGCGCACTGCTGCAGACCCACCGAGAGCTCCCAGACCAGCGTGCGGTCCGCTTCGCCCACGAGCTCCAGGCCCACCTCGAAGAGGTCGCGGGCGACGCGGTAGGCGGCGGTGTTCCGGGCGCGCTCGGCGGCCCGGAGGTTCATGCGTGCGAGGTCCAGGCGCTCGGCGGGGTCGTCGATGAGGGCCCGCCCGGCGTCGAGGTGCGCCACGACCTCGAGGAGCCTGGAGTCGTCGCCCCGCAGCCTCCGGCCGACCGCGAGGTGCACGGACGCCTGGCGCTCGGGCTCGATGAGCGCGTAGGCGGCCTGCTGGACACGGTCGTGCTGGAACCGGTAGCGCGCGTTCACGCCATCGCCCGCGCCGGACCCGTCGAGCCCGACGTACCGGTAGGCGTCCGTGAGCGGCACGACGAGCTCGAGCCGCATGGCCTCGTCGAGGGTGGCTGTCGTGGCCTCCCGGGACCCGTGGATCGACGCGAGGGTGTCGAAGTCGAACGCGTTGCCCACCACGGCCGCGAGCTCGAGCACGCTCTGGGCCTCGGGGGCGAGCCGCCGGAGCGTGCGCACCATGAACTCGACGACGTTGGCCCCCACGTCCGCGCGCCGGGCCCCCTCGAGGTCCCAGCCCCACGCGCCGGTGGCGGGGTCGAAGGCCAGGGAGCCCCCGTCGTACAGGGACTTCAGGAAGGCCCGGGCGAAGAACGGGTTGCCGCCGGTCTTCGCGTAGACGACCTCGCAGAGCGGCTCGGCGTCGGCCTGGGAGGTGTGCACGGTGGCCGCAGTGAGCTGCGCGATGGCCCGCCGGGGCAGGGGCTCGAGCGCGATGCGCACGATGTCGCGACGCTCGGTGATGGCGTCGAGGGCCAGGGACAGCGGATGCCCCACGTCGACCTCGTTGCTCCGGTACGCCAGGATCACGAGGAGCCTGCGCAGGTCGCGGGCCCGCGCGATCTGTTGGAGCAACGCCAGGGTCGGCGCGTCGCTCCACTGCAGGTCGTCCAGGGACAGCACCAGGGGCCGCGCGCTGGTGATGGCGCGCAGGAAGTCCACGAACACGAGCTGGAAGCGGTTCTGCGCCTCGCTCGGCGGGAGGGACGCCACGGCCGGCTGCGGGCCCACCACCAGCTCCAGCTCCGGGATGAGGCCCGTGAGCAGGGCGCCGTTGCTGCCGAGGGCCTCGAGGAGCCGGTGGCGCCAGGAGGCCAGGGTGGCGGAGGACTCGCCGAGGATCTGCCGGAACAGGCTGCGCAGGGCGTCGGCGATGGCGGAGTAGGGCGTGTTCTGCTGGAACTGGTCGTACTTGCCCTGGACCAGGTGGCCCTGCTCGGTGGCGATGGAGCGCGAGAGCTCCCCGACGAGCGCGCTCTTCCCGACCCCCGAGAAGCCAGCGATGGTGCAGAGCACGGTGGGGCCGTGGGTGGCGTCGTCCAGGGCTGCGTGGAGGGCGAGGAGCTCGGGCTCCCGGCCGAACAGGCGCTGAGGGATGTCGAAGCGCCGGGACGTGTCGGCGGTGCCGAGGGCGAACGGAGCCACCCTGCCGTCGCGGAGGTGCTCGTCGCGGCAGCGCTCGAGGTCCGCGACCAGACCGTAGGTGCTCTGGTACCGCTCGGAGGCGTCCTTCGCGAGGAGCTTCAGCAGGATGGCGGCCAGAGGGGCGGGGATGTCGCCCCGGAGGGAGCGGGGGTCCGGTGGCGCCTGGCTGATGTGGCGGTGGACCCACTCGAGCACGCTGTCGGCGTCGAAGGGCAGCTGGCCCGTGACGAGCTCGAAGAGGGTGGCGCCGAGCGAGTAGTAGTCCGACCGATAGTCGACATCGCGGTTCATCCGGCCCGTCTGCTCGGGCGAGATGTAGGGGAGCGACCCCTCGAGGCGGTTGGGGAGCGTGACCCCCTGGCGCTCGTGGGAGAGCTCGGAGGCGATGCCGAAGTCGATGAGGCGGACGTCCCACGCCTCGTCGCAGAGGATGTTCCGCGGCACGACGTCCTTGTGCACGATGCGGGCCTCGTGGAGGCGCCCGAGCACCTCCGCGATGCGCACCGCCAGCGTGTAGAACACGGGGTAGTCGAGGGGCTCGCGGCCGCGCTCGGCCAGCACCATGGCCAGCGAGCGCCCGAACGGCTCCATCACGATGGCCACGTTGCCGGCCCCGTGCTCGACGCACCGCTCGACCTGCATCACCCCGGGGATCCGGAGGCGGCGCATGAGCTCGAACTCGCGGCGGATCTCGGCGACGTCCCGGCGCAGTGGGTACCGCGGCGACAGGGTCTTGAGGACCACCGGGCGATCGTCGGCGTCGACCGCCCGGTACACGATCCGGGGGTCCGAGGTGTGCAGGCACTCCTGGACCCTGTAGCCGGGGACGTCCGGGAACACGTCAGGCGCCGAGGAACCGCTCGAACGTGGCGTGGAAGGCACTGTCCGCGCCGCTCACCAGGGGCACGCCGTGCCCGCACAGCGCGTGCTGGAACGGGATGCCCTTCAGGCGCTCGAAGTCGCCCGGCCTGGGCTCGTTGGTCTGCACCCACACAGGCCCGAGGTTCGCCGGGGTGAAGAACCCGAAGCCCTTCATCCGCTCCGCGGTGGCGTCGTCCATGAACTCGTCGGGCTCCACCCAGTTCTGCAGGGCGTCACACGCGATGGCGATGCCCCCGTCGCGGTCGAGCACGATGATGGCCTCGGGGAGCTTGGTCTCCTCGAAGAGGAACAGCTTCGCCCCGCGCACGGGCAGCTCGCCGCCGGCCTCGAGCCAGCGGTCCACCGTGAGCCCCTCCTCCTGCGGCATGCCCTTCACGGCCCACATCGTGGCCCCGTAGCGGTCGACGTAGAAGCGGTCGTCGTGGCCGTGGAGCGCCCCGATCTGCACGACGTTGCGGACCTCCCCGAGGGCCTCGAGGGCCGCGAGCCCCGCGTCGTCGAGCCGGACGGCGTTGAACAGCGTGAGCCCACCGTCCTGCCGCACCACCGTCATGTTCCGGCTGAACTGCCACATGGCGCCGAAGAACTCGTTCCGCATGGTGCCCATCACGAAGAAGACGTCCGGGAAGACCTCGCGTAGGGTTCCGTGGGGCATGGCGGGGTTGTGGGTCATGGGGCCTCCCTGGGGCTCGGGGTGGAGTAGTCGAAGGTGCCTGCATACCGGTACTCGCGGTCGTACTCGGCGAGGTAGGCGTTCACGTATGCGGCCTGGTCTGGCGCGAGACGCCCGGCAGCGACGTCCTCGAGGGTCTCGCTGCCGTCGCTCGTGTCCATGCGGCGCAGGTGGAAGAGGGTCATGTCGCGCCCACCGATGAGATCGAGCAGGCACTCGTGCTCCCAGCGACAACCCCGCATGTCGAACACCCTGCCAGCGAGGGCGGTGTGGTGCGGGGGGAGCGTGGAGGCCGTGTACACGGGGTGGTCGCCCGGTGGCGGCGAGAACGGGCCGGCGGGCGGGTGCTCGTAGACCGGATGGTCGCGCAGCCAGGCGAGGTAGGGCTCGGGGAGCTCGGCGTGCTCGGCGCCCTTCACGAGGATGTTCAGGTAGCGTCGCGTCGGCAGGCAGGACGGGTCGAGGTACTGCGGCAGGCCCACGTAGGTGAGCGCGCTCACCGTGCCTTCCGCGGTCTGCACCTCCACCTCGATGCGGTCGTAGCCCACTCCGTAGGACTCGACCTGATCGAGCTTCGCGAGCTGGACCTCGTCGATCACGTGGAGCACGCCCTCCACCCGGTCGTCCGGCGCTCCCGGCTTCACGTTGCCCACGCCACCCTCGTGCCGGAACCAGTGGTGTACGTCGAAGACGAGCTGGTAGCCGTGCAACGTGGCCCGCTCGGACGACGCCGGCACCACGCCCTTGTGCCGCAGGGACGTGGGGTTCATGTTCGAGCCGTAGCCGAAGTAGTGCAGCACCTTCCCCCCAACGACCGATGATGGTCCGGGCGGCCGGCGCGCGTCAACGTCCGGAGGCAGGAGCGATCACCCGCATCCCCACGGACTGCGCACAACGCCGCATCGCCGGGCTCTCCGCGATCAGCGTGCTCTTCGTGGGATCGATCCCGCGGTTGTGACAGAGGGTCAGCAGGAGGCCGGGCAGGGGCGGTCGGCACCAGCACACCGCGGGCCCGGGCGGGTGGGTACAGAACGCGCCGTCCACCCCGTCGGGTGCGCCGTCGGGCGTCCATCCGACGGCCAGCTCGCCCTCGAGGGGGACGCGCACCGCGATGTCCACGAAGGTCGCGCCATGCCCGGACCACGGCACCGGGGGCCCCGTGTGGGGATGGTGGTGGAGCTCGAAGCCCTCGTCGGGCTCGGGGATCTCGAGCTGCTGGCGCCACCGGGTGAGGGCGGACGGCCCGAGGGCGTGGGGGTCGGTGCGAGCGAGTACCTCGCGCTCCGTGGGACCCGGGAGGCGACCGTACCGCTCGAGGGTGCGCCAGATCACGCGCACCTGGCAGACCTCGTGGGGCGTGTCGACGTAGACGACCCGCACGGAGGCCCCCGCATCCCAGGCCACATCCAGGACCTCCGTTCGCAGCGCCCGTGAGGGGTAGGTGTTGTCGAGGACCACCCGGGCGTCGGGGTCCGCCAGCCACTCCCGGAGGGTGGGGAGGAGCCCGCGCAGCGTGCCGCCGCGCTCGTCGCGATTGAGCCGTCGGTAGCCTGCGGCCACGAGGTCGGCCGACCAGGTGGACTTCCCGGAGCCCGGGCTGCCCACCGTCATCACGACCTGCTTCGCACCTCCCGGAGCAGGTCGGCGTTCGGAGGGGCGCTCCCAGCCCCACCGAAGCGCGGGCCAGGCGTCGATCAGGGCGTCCCGGTCGGCGTCCGCGAGCTCCACGCGCCCGACCTCCGTGAGGTGCCGCGCGTGCTCGACGGTCGTGGGCCCCGGCAGCGGGACCGCCCCGAGGTCGGCGAGCACGGCGAGGACCACCGTGTGCGGTGCGACGTCATGCCTCCGCGCGAGCTCCAGGAGCACGCGGTTCCTCGCGAGTGACCCCGCACGCTTCGGACCCGCGAACGGGCTGTGGGCCAGCACGCGGACGCCACGGTCGAGGGCCTCGCGCACCACCCCGGACCGCAGGGCGACGGCGTCCTGCAGCGACAGCCCGACCTGGACGGTGTGCAGGGGGATGAGGTCCGCGGCCTCCCGGAGCTGGGCCAGCGAGACGTTGCACACCCCCACGGGTCCGGCGTGGGTCGCGAGAGCCCGGAGGGAGGTGCGGAGGGGCACGCGGGGGTCCGGGGCATGGAGGAGCACGGTGGGCACGCGCCCGTTGCGGGGTCTGACCCCCTCGAGCTCGGCGAGCAGGGCGCCCCTGCGTCCGTCGGGCACCCAGGCACCGCGCGGACGGGTCATCCCGACCTTGGTGACCACCTCGACATCGAGGCCCTCGAGCGCCCGGGCGACCAGCCGCTCGTTGTGACCCCGGTCGTCTTCACCCAGACCGTAGGCGTGCGCGGTGTCCACCAGCGACACACCCGCCCGCACGGCCTCCTGCACCACGCCGGCCCCATCCAGCGCGTCCCGGTCGGCGCGCGTCGACAGGCGCATCGCACCCAGGCCCAGGGTCACCGCCATCCTCCCTCCGGCCCGACGCTACCCCGTAGGTCACAAGTTCTTTGTGACATCGACCGGCGACGGCCCCGATGCGACATGCAGCGGGTCTGGAGGCCTCATGTCCCGCACCCTCGCTGCTCTCGCCCTCGCCCTGAACCTCGTCGCCTGCTCGTCCAGCGGCCTGTCCGACCGCACCATCGATGTCGGCGCGCCCGAGGTGGCCTGGCGCACCAGCCACGGCGCGCTCGACGTGGGCGAGGACAGCCGGCGGGACGTGGAGATCGAGGTCCCTGTCGGGGCCACCTGGCTCGACATCCAGGTCGTCGTGGGCTGGGGAGAGGTCGCCCCGTCGGTCCTCGGCCCGACCTTCGAGGACTGCGCGTTCGCGCTTGCGGGCTCGATGTGGTCCTGCCGGCTGCAGGCTCCCGCGCCCGGCACCTGGTACCTCCGGCTGGACGGCGGCACGGGCGGTGCCGGCGACATCGTGCCGTCCTGGGAGATCGGCGGCGCCGAGCAGGCCCCGATCGTGCTCGTGCAGCGCGAGGTGGGCGAGGACCCCACCTCGGTCCAGGTCACCCTGCCCGACGCGCTCGGCACGCTCAGGGCCAAGGTGGCCGGCTCGGGCGGTGAGGCGAGCATCCGGCGGGGCTCTGTGTCTGCCTGCACGCCCGCGTCGACCTGTGACGCGGTCTTCCCGCGCCCCGGGCAGCACACGGTCACCGGGGAGGTCGACGCCGGCACGGGTGAGCTCACCGTCACCTGGATCCCCGCCGAGCTCGTGCTGGACGTCGTGAGCGCGGGTGGCACGCAGAACCACGCCGTGGTGGTGCCCGCGGGCGCCACCACCCTCGCGGTCTCCTCGCCCGACGCCACGAACGTGAAGCTGACCCGCGGCACCTTCGTGCTGTGCGAGGGCACCGACCGGTGCGTGGTGGATGCACCCGTCGCGGGCGACTGGAACGTCGTGGTCACTGGCGAGACCGTCCTGAAGGTCGGGGTCGTCGTGGCGGACCTGCCGCCCACCGAGGACGACCACGGCGACGATGCGTCGTCCGCGACCGTGGTGGGCGTGGGGAGCCTGGAGGCCACCCTCCACGCCGGCGACCGCGACTGGTTCGACGTGAGCGGGCTCCCCGCGGGCACGACGGTGCGGACCCTCGGCCAGGTGGACACGTTCGGCACCCTGTTCGACGCCTCGGGCGCCGAGCTGGCCCACGACGACGAGAGCGGCTCGGGCTCCAACTTCAGCCTCACGCTCCCGGAGGGCGCGGCGCACCTCGAGGTCCGCGGGTTCAGGGCCACCGAGGCGGGTGCGTACACCCTGGTCGTCGCCCTTCCGGAGGTGCCCGAGGAACCCGAGCCGATGCTCGTGCTCTCCGAGGTGCTGGTCGCGGCCTACAGCGACACCAACTGCGACGGGGTCGCGTCCGGCACGGAGGACGAGTTCGTCGAGATCGTCAACGTGGGGGACGCGCCGGTCGACCTCGACGGGTACACGATCAGCGACTCCACGGCCATCCGGCACGTCTTCGGGCCCCGCATCCTCGGGCCCCACGAGGGCATCGTGGTCTACGGTGGCGGCACGCCCGCCTGCGACTTCATGTCCGAGGCCGCCAGCACCGGCGGTCTGATGCTCGGGAACTCCGGGGACGCGGTGACCCTCACGGGTCCCGGGGGCACCGTCGACAGCGTACAGATCACGGAGCCGCTGGACGACCAGAGCGTCACCCGCTGGCCCGAGCTGGATCCCGCAGGGGCCGTGGTGGACCACGAGCGCATCTCCCTGGCGTCCTTCAGCCCGGGACGGCTGGCGATGGGTGGGGCCTTCGCCGACGTGGCTGCCTGGCCGCCTGTCGGTCAGCCGACCCTCCTCCTCAACGAGGTGCTGCCGGGCCAGTTCGCCGAGATCGTGAACTACGGCACCGCCGCCGTCGAGCTGGGCGGGATCCAGGTCGTCGACGGCACGGGCGCCGTCTTCCACACCTTCGATGCCCGCACGCTCTACGCCGGTGACGCCGTGGTGCTCACGGGCCAGGCCTTCTACGACGAGACCCCGGCCGGAGCCGTGTCCATCCCGTCTGCGAGCGGTCAGGTACCGGGCGGGTTGGTCGAGCTCCGCGCGCCGACCGGGCTCGTCGACCGGATGCTCACGCTCTGGAACACCACCAGCGTACGCGAGGTCGAGCTCGACCCGAGCGCCCTCTCGGTGGGCCTGTGGAACACGTCGACCCCCGGGACCCTCGGCAACGGGCGCCCCTTCGTGGAGCCGCTCTACGTCGAAGGCGACATCGGTGACGCCTGCACGACCTCGAACGCCCGGCCGGGCACCGTGGACTGCAATGGCGTGTGCGCGCCGACCTCCTGGCTCGGCGACGGCCACTGTGGCTACGCCGACGACTACGACCTGACCTGCCC
>JACKEQ010000058.1 GCA_020632885.1 Alphaproteobacteria bacterium
ACTCCGTCACCAGCAGGGCCCCGCAACCCACGTCCCACAGGGACCACTCGGGGATCAGGGCGGCCGAGCCGGATCCCGCGGCGACGAGCGCGAGGTGCGCCGCTGCGCTGCCCAGCACGCGGACCTTGCCCGGCCAGAGCCCCGGCGGCGCGTCGTGGATGCGGCTGGGCGCGAAGAGGATCCGGTCGCGCCGGCGTCCCCGGGTGGCTGGACCCGTGAGCCGCTCGCCGTTCCGCCACGCGCCGGCCCCCCTGGCCGCGAACCACCAGTCGTCGAGCATCGGCAGGTACAGGGCGCCGAGCTCGAGCTGCCCGCCACGGACGAGCGCCACCGTGGGGCCCCAGTACGCCAGCCCCTGCATGAAGGCGCGGGTGCCGTCGATGGGGTCGACGTAGAACGTCCCCCCCGGGCCCTCCTCGTGCGCACCCTCCTCTCCGCGCACGCCGGCGTCCGGGAAGGCGCGCGCCAGCCCCTCCGCGATGCGGGCGTCGAGCGCGCGGTCGACGGACGTGACCGGCGAGCCGTCCTCCTTCCACTCCACGTCCGCCTCCTGGCGGGCGGCCAGGGCGTAGCGGCCGGCGTCGACGAGGATCTCGCGGAGGGCGTCGTGAGCGGGGTGGATGGACATGACAGCGCTTAACCCCGCCTGAAGCGACGGGTGCGTCCGGGCGCTCGCGGGTGTAGAGGGGGGGATGGCCCTGGAACTCGGCGAGAGCTGGCCCGCGTGGCATCCGGACGTCCGGCGGGCCTCCTGGTCGAACCAGGGGGTCGAGCAGGACGTGCTCGCCGTGCTCGGTCCCCACGTACCGGGTGCCGTGCGCGCGGCCCGCGACGGGGCTGCCGACGCGATGTCCTACCGCGGCAAGCACGTGCTGCCGCTGCTCGCCGTGGAGCCCACGGGTCGCGAGGTGGCCTGGGTGTACCCGGCCGAGGTGCTGGTGGCGGTCGGCCGGCTCCCGGACGGTGCGCTGGGGCCTCGCGCCGTGGCCGAGATCGTGCGGGACGTGGCGCGCACCCTCGAGGACCTGCCCCATCCCGGGCCCGCACTGGACGACGTGCTCCTCGATCAGCGCGGCACGGTGCGGCTCGCGGGCTTCGTGGGTCCCTGGACGCCGCCCGCCGGCTACGTCGCGCCAGGATCCGGTGTGCCCGGAGCCGACCAGGTCTACCGCCTCGGCGCGCTGCTAGCGGAGCTCCTCGGCACGCCGATGCACCAGGCCCCCGGCGCGGTGCAGCACGAGGGGCAGATCCGGCGCGCCCTGATCAACGCGATGAGCATCCCGGACGTGGTGTTCCCCGAGCCCTACCGGGATCTCCTGCGCGACCTCCTGGCCTGGGACCCCCGCGACCGCCCGACGGCGCGGCAGGCGGTGCGGAGCCTCACCGAGGTCGCGCGGACCACGGGGGGCCCGACGCTCGCCGAGGTCGTGCGCGACCGGTTCCCGTCGTGGCTGGCCCCCCACCGGCGCCAGGCGCCGTCCCTCGAGGAGCTGGCCGACCTCCCGGAGCCCGAGCACGACGCCACCATGGAGGTGGAGCCGTCCCGCACGCTGGACGGGGAGGGCGAGCTCGGCGATCTGCGCGAGGAGGACGACCCCACCGTGGACTCCGAGCTGGGGGTGGCGCCGGGCAGCGACCGCACCCCGACCTCGGCCATCGAGCACGGCAGCCTGCCGCTGCGGGTGGGCCCTCCGGCCGAGGCGGTGCGCCGGACGCCCAGGCTGCCCGAGGGCTTCATCGGCACACCCCGGCGGCCCCCCGTGGCCCCGGCACCCGCGGATCCCCCGTCCTGGCTGACGTGGCTCGGTGTGGTGCTCCTGGCGTGCGCGCTCGGCATGTCGCTCTGGCTGCTGTTCGGCTGACTACTCGAGCAACCACACGAGCGAGGAGGTCGTGCCCTCCACCTCCAGGCCCACCGTGAGCCGCATGGAGACCACGTGGAGCTCGGAGGGTGCGAGGTCGCCGAGGTGCTCTTCGTTCTCGTCGGTGACCACGAGTGGGAAGGCCACGATCCCCTGGAGGTGCTCCTTCGGCTCCCGGGGGAGGTAGGCGCGCCGGAGGTCGCCGGCGGCCCGCGTGCGGTCGACGAGATCGCCGTCCAGCACGGCCCGTTCCTGCTGGAACGCCCAGAACACGAGCTCCTCCAGCAGGGCCTCCTGGGTGGCGGCCGGCCGGAGCACGTTGCCGACGACGTTGAGCTCGAGGGTCGTGCGCTCGGGGATCCAGCGCACGTCGTGGCCGTCGGACCGGATGTCGAGGTCGAACAGGTGGGCGGATCGGTTGTTGAAGAGCCGGGAGGTGGGCCCGGGCCACTGGTTCCACGGGGCGTCCTCGGCCAGCACGAGACGCGCGGTGCCCTCGACGCCCGGGACCTCTGACGTGGCCTCGCGGCTCCCCAGCGACGGGGGCGGCATCCCGGCGGGCTCGAGCCGGAAGGCCACGAAGCGCTCCATGACCCGGCGCGCCTCGTGCTGGTGGAGCGGCTCGACCACGGGCGCCCGGCGACCGCGGCACGCGATCGCGCCGAAGATCAGGAGCCAGGTGAGGGATCGAGCAACTTGGATCATCGGGCTTGCCAGGCGGGGGAGGCTCTAATACATGCCGCACGCATACGGTGGGTGTAGCTCAGTTGGTCAGAGCGCCGGATTGTGGTTCCGGAGGTCGTGGGTTCAAGACCCATCATCCACCCCTTCACGCAAGGGCCTATAGCTCAAGTGGTAGAGCACCGGACTCTTAATCCGTAGGTTCCAGGTTCGAGCCCTGGTGGGCCCACACTCCCGAAGACGCCGCTCCCCTGCACGGGGGAGCGGCGTCTCTCTTTTCGGGCCTCGAGACGCGCCCCCGGGGCTGGTTGCGCGCGGACCGCGATGGATTAGAGGGCGGGGTCGAGTTTTCCACCCATGCCGCGATCCCGCGAGAATGGCGGAATCGGTAGACGCGCTGGACTTAGGATCCAGTGGGATTTCCCGTGGGGGTTCGAGTCCCCCTTCTCGCATCCGCCCAAGCCGCCGAAGAGGTCCAGCGATGAAGGTTGCAGTCGAGTCCGTCGGTTCGTTCCAGCGCAAGCTGTCGATCACGTTCCCCGCCCAGCACGTCAAGTCCGAGCTGGACACCGCGTTCAAGCGGTACGCCCGTCGTGCGCGCCTCCCCGGGTTCCGTCCCGGCAAGGTGCCGCGCAAGGTGCTCGAGGCGCGCTTCGGTAGCGACGTGAAGGGCGAGGTGGCCAACGACCTCATCCAGCGCGGCTACCGCGACGCCGTCCAGAAGGAGTCGCTCGAGCCCGTGGGCCAGCCGAACCTCGACGAGGCCGGCGACATCAACGCCTCGGCGGACTTCGTGTTCATCGTCACGGTCGACGTGAAGCCGACCGTCGAGCTCACCAAGGTCGTCGGTGTGGACGTCGTGTACCCGAAGGTGGAGGTCACGGACGCCGAGATCGACGCCGAGGTGCGCAACCAGATCCTCCGCGCCCGCGAGACCCGTCTCGTCGAGGTCTCCGACCGCGCGTCGCAGAAGGGCGACCTCGTCATGGTGGAGCTCGAGGCGAAGGACGGCGACACCGTCGTCTACAGTGCCCCCGGCACCATGGTGAACACCGGCTTCGACAAGTACCACGCGGGCGTCGAGGCCTTCCTGGTCGGCCTGTCCATCGGTGAGGAGAAGGCCGGCAGCGTGTCCTTCGCCGCCAACTGCGAGACCCCCGACCTCGCCGGTCGCAAGCTCGACGTCACCGCCAAGGTGCTGTCGATCCAGGCCAGCGTGGTCCCCGACCTCGACGACGCCCTGGCCGAGAAGCTCGGGTTCGAGGGGGGTGCCGTCGGCATGCGCGAGGCGCTCCGCGCCAAGCTCTCCGGCGACCGCGACGAGCTCGCCCGCAACCAGGCCCGCGCCAACCTGCTCGAGTCCCTGATCGCCGCCAACCCGTTCGACGTGCCCGAGGGCATGGTCGACAACAGCCTCGAGATGCTCCTCCAGGAGCTCCGTCTCCAGGCGGCCTACGCGGGCCGGGATCCCCGCAGCCTCGCGTACACCGACGCGCAGATCGCGGACCTCCGCATGCGCGCCGCGTTCGCCGCGAAGGCCGGCCTGATCCTCGAGCGCGTCAGCAGCGACGAGAAGATCGCGATCACGGACGCCGACCTCGAGTCCCGCTACCAGCAGATCGCCGACCAGAGCGGTCGCGCGGTCACCGCGGTGCGCGGTCAGTTCGCCAAGCCGGACCAGCTCGAGGAGCTGAAGGCCCGGATGCTCGAGGAGAAGACCCTCGACTGGCTGCTCGAGCGCGCGAACATCGTGGAGCCCGCCGAGGCCCCCGCCGCTCCGGCTGCGGAGGCCGCTCCGGCCGCCGAGGCCAAGCCCGCCAAGAAGGCGAAGAAGGCCAAGAAGGAGGAGCCCGCTCCCGAGGCCCCCGCGGCCGCCGAGCTCGATCTCTCCTTCCTCTCCGGCGCTGTCGGGAAGGTGAAGGAGGCCATCGAGTCCGGTGACCACGACGCGCACCTCCAGGCCATCCTCGAGGCCGAGCAGGGCGGCAAGGCCCGCAAGGGCGCGCTCGCGGCGATCGAGAAGCGGATCGCCGACATCGGCTGATGTCTCTGGCGGGGCCCGCTCAGCGCGGGTCGCGCCACATCCCCCGGTAGTACTCCGGGCTCCCCGGACCGAGGGGGATGTCGTGGGCCACCTCGAAGCCATGGTTCCTGTACCAGGCTTCGTTGGTGGCCTTCGTGTTCTCCAGGTACACGGGCAGCCCCTCGCGGTCGCAGCGCTCCAGCATCGCGCGCATCAGGGTGCCGGCGAGCCCCTGTCGGCGGTGGTCGGGGTGGGTGCCGAGGAACACGAGGTACATGTGCGGCTCGGCCGGATGGTGGCGCTCCATGGCCGCCAGGCCGCGCAGGGCACGCGGGATCCCGGTGAAGCCGGCGATGCGCACGATCTCGGGCGCCAGGGCGAGCTGGTCGCGCCAGCCGAGCTGCCAGCGACCCGGGGGCACCCAGAGGGCCGTGGCGGCGTGGTCGATGTGGGTGACCTCGCCGAACGGCAGGCTCTGGCGCTCCAGGGCCAGGGTGAAGAAGCGGGCGGTGGCGTCCGCGTTCCGGTCGTCCTGGCGGAGGAAGTGCTGGGTGACGGCGTCGTCCGCGAACGCCGCGGCGAGGAGGCGCACGAGGGCCGGGACGTCGGCGGGGGTTGCCGCGCGGGGGGTCAGGTCTCGCCCTCGCGGTCGGGAAGGTCGTCGGCGGACTCACGGCCCCGCTCGGGGTCGAGCTCCCCGTGCTTCCGGGCCAGCTCGCGCTGCACCTCGTTCATCCGGCCGAGCAGGGCACCCGAGAGCGGCAGCCCCTTGTCGACGTGGTGGTACAGGTCGTCGAACAGCTCCACATGGGCGGGCTCCACGCCCCCGGGGACCTCCGAGCGCGGCTTCTGGGTGCGCAGGCCGGGCTCGATGGCGCGCATGGCCGCCTGGACGTCGCCCTCGCCGATCCAGTCGAACACGCGGGTGATCAGGGCCTCGGGGTCGCGCAGCATGGCGTCGTAGCTGGCCAGGTTCACCGCGTAGCGGCGGGTGGCGATGTCGCGCACGAGGTCGTAGTTCTCGAAGAACCAGTCCACGTGGGCCGGGAGCTTCGAGCGGTTCTTCCGGGCCCGCTCGAGCTTGTGCTCACCCTCCTCCTGCTGCACGAGCCACTCGTCCTCCATGGCGTAGAGCCGGGCGAGGGACGGCCCGTAGGAGCGCCAGTCCCGCATCGTCGCCACGACGCGGTGGATGTAGGCGTAGTCGGTGCGCACGAGGCCGGGGATGAACACCTTCACGGCGTGGGTCTTCACGGCGCCGGGGTGGAGCCACGCGCCCGTGCGGGGGTGCGGGTTGGTGGCGAAGAACACGCCCTGGCGCAGGAGCGACTCGTAGAACCCGCGCGGGTTCGCCTGCCCGATGCTCTCCTTCCACTTCCCGGAGAACTCGCTCCCGATGTGCGGGAACCCCCCTGCGACCAGCGTCTGCATCCACATCGACGTGCCGGAGCGCTTCGTCCCCGAGACCAGGATCATTCGGACCTCCTCGCGGGTTGCTATCCCCGGTGGCGGGCCGGTGGCGACCCGCCGCGCTTCGGAGTAGCCTTGGAGCTGGAGGCGACATGAACAAGAGCATCGCGAAGTACGGGATCCCGGCGCAGGCGCTGGCGGTCCTCACCACGCTGGGCTGTGAGGGCACCGACCCCATGGTCGGCGACTGGACCTGCACCTTCTTCGCCTACAACGGCAGCACCTCCGAGTGCCCGTCCACGGTCACCTCGACCGAGGGTGGATACACCTACGAGGCGTACTACGCGATCCAGATGTCGGTGCGCGAGGACGGCGGCGGCACCTTCACGGACATCGTCGAGCTCAAGGTCGATGGGGTGGTCGACGACGACTACTCCTACACCACGGACTACCCGCTCACCGGCACGGCCAAGTCCACCGGCGTGTGGGACATCTCCGTGCCCGGGTTCTACGGCCTGATCATGGAGTGCACGGCCACCGCGTCGGACATGACCTGCTACGGCACGGACTCCGACGACTACGCCTGGGAGTTCAACTTCGCGCCCCTCGGCGGCGGCGACGTCATCCTCTGACGCGTCGGCGGGGCCGGAAGCTCCGCCGTCTCGCGAGCAGGGGCCCTGGGGATCCAGAGGTCGAACAGCGCGCCGCCCAGCGGGCCGTCGGTCACCGTGACCGCGCCCCCGTGGGCCCGCGCGACCCTGCGCACCACCGCCAGCCCGAGGCCGACGCCCTTCTCGTCGACCTTGCGGCCGTGGCCGCTGCGCACGACCGGCTCGAACACCTCCTCGCGCTGCGCCTCCGGCACGCCGGGTCCGTCGTCGTGGACCTCGAAGTGGAAGTGCCCTTCGGCGTCGAGCCACGTGCGGGTGTGCACACGTCCCTCGCAGTAGCGCAGCGCATTCGTGAGCAGGTTGCGCAGGGCGACCCGCAACAGCTCGGCGTCCGCCTGGACGACGGCCACCATGCCCTCCTCGTGCACCAACTCGGTTCCCTCGCGCCGCACGGCCTGGAGCTCGTCCGCCACGCCCGCCCAGAGCCCGGCCACCTGGACCGGGCGCGTGGACTCCACCGTCTCCACCGAGCTCAGCGAGCCCAGGCGCATGACGGCGAGCAGCGCGTCGTCCAGGGCGTCGATGCGGTCGTTCATCCGACCGACCCACCGCTGGCGGTGCTCGGGCACGGGGTCGTCGAGCAGCCGGGCCAGCACCCGCATGGTGGCGAGGGGCGCACGAAGCTCGTGTCCCACCGCGGCGACGAGGTGCTCGCGGTCGGCGACCCGCTCGGCGAGCTGCCACTGAGCCACGTGGGCCAGCCGGTCGGCGTTGCCCGCGAGGCGGTGGAAGGCGAGGGTCTGGCCCGCGACCACGAACAGCCAGAGGCCCGTGAGCAGCGGGTGGGAGCCCCCGACCGCGAGGTGGAAGGCGTAGTGGGGGAGGGCGACCGCGGCGGCGACGGCAGCGAGCTGACGGCTGGAGAACACCCCAGAGAAGCCGATGCCGAGCAGGTAGAGCGCGACCTGGAGGGGCCTGTGGTTGTCGACCACGCCGTTGAGCACGGCGATGCCGAGCCAGCACGCGGCGATGCCGAGCGAGACGACCGCGGTGGAGCGCCTGAGCGTGGCGAAGCCTCCGGAGAGCCCCGTCCACACGCCCCACCCGAGGACCGCGAGGCCGAGGAACCGTAGGCCCGTGATGGCCGGCTGGTAGGCCCCGTCGATGAACGGGTCGTCGAGCATGAGGACGATCCAGATCACCATCACGGTGAGCGCAGACACGACCGCTCGCCGGAAGACCGTGGGATGGGTCTCGGCGAGATAGCGTTGCTCCAGCGCGGGGTCGCGGAGCTCTCCGGTCAGCGCGTCCAACACGGCGGCCTCCCTCCAGCTCTCGTGTAGCATCGGTCCGGTCGGCGGACCGTGTCGTTTGGTATCCGCCCCCTGGAGCCCCATGTCCGACAGAGTGCTGATGGTCGAAGACGACCCGTCCTTCGCGGAGGCGCTGCAGGCCTGGCTGGAGAGCCGAGGCTTCGTGGTCGATCACCATCCCTCGGGGGTGGGGGTGGTGGAGCGCGTGCTGGCCGATCCCCCCGACGCGCTCCTCCTCGACCTCGAGGTGCCCGGCGAGACCGGGCTCTCCATCTGCAGCCGCGTGCGCAAGGCCTACGCGGGCCCGATCCTGATGGTGACCGGCAGGGACGAGCGCTTCGACGAGGTGATCGGCTTCCAGCTCGGCGCGGACGACTACCTCACGAAGCCCGTGGACCCCGAGCTCCTCGTGCTCCGGCTGCGGGCGGCCCTGCGTCGCTGCCCCCGGCCGGGTGCGGAGCCGGCGGAGGCGTGGGAGATCCGGGACCGCGACCTGGCCATCGACCGGCGCTCGCGCACGGTGGACGTGCTGGGACAGCGGGTGGACCTGACCACCGGCGAGTTCGAGCTCCTCTGGCTGCTCGCCCAGCACGTCGGCGAGCCCGTGAGCCGGGACCTCTATTACCGTGAGATCCGCGGCATCCGGTACGACGGGCTGGACCGCATGATGGACGCCCGGATGAGCGACCTCCGCAAGAAGCTCGCCGCTGCGGGGCTCCCCGACGAGCGGATCTGCACGGTGCGCGGCGTGGGCTACCAGCTCACGGCCGCGGCGTGATCGAGGGTCAGAGAGGCTCGCCGTACCAGGACGAGAGCGCGAGGGCGGGGTCCACGGGGGCCGGGCAGGTGCCCGTGATGCCGTACCAGGTGCCGCGCTTGCCTCGCGTGCGCTTCAGGACGGCGAACAGGTAGCCACCGTCGGACCGCTCGGCGTAGGCGCGCGTGGCCTTGTACGTGCTCGCGAGGCCCGGGGCGCCGAAGGTGGTGCCGTCCGCCAGGGTGCCACCGAACGTGTGGGTGGCCCGGTACAGCGTCATCGCGGGGATGTCCGTAGGGCTCCCCGAGTACTGGTACCCGGTGAGGGTCGTGCCGTACTGTCCGCCGATGGGCTCGGCCTCGTCGCTGTAGAGCTGCGTGATGCACCCGGCGTCGGTGAGCGCGTCGAGCCCGCGGTACAAGGCGATGCCGAGCGCGTCGGTGTCCATGACGCCCGACTCGCCCGTGTTCGCGGCTGCCCAGGCCCCTGCGGCCATCATCTGGACGTCCATCACCGCGTACGCGACGTAGTTCTCGATGTAGCTGACCGTCCCGCAGAGCGCGTCGTCGGAGCCGAAGGCCCAGGAGTCCGTGAACAGGGCCTCGTGGAGGGCGTACGGCACGGCCGTGTCGTCGAAGCTGTCCGTGGGACCCGTGAGCACCACCGACCCGCCGGCGACGTCCAGGAAGACGAGGCCGTCCACGAGCCCGGTCGTGTACGGCGTGGTGGTGTCGTTCAGCACGATCATCTCGTAGAAGTCGACGCCTCCGGTCCCGAAGTAGAATGTGCCCGTGACGGCGTACCGGGCGAAGTGGCCCGGCTCGGGCTCGTCGATCAGGACGGCGTCCGAGAGCGGCACGTTCACGGTGTAGCGGTTCGAGCCGCAGGTGATGCCGAAGTCGGCGGTGTAGGTGGCGCCGAGCGCCGTGGCGAGGACGAGGGCGATGGGCATGGGGACCTCTCCGGTGTGGGGGAGGTCGAGGATGGCGCGCCGCCATGTACGCGTCTGTGGGATTCTTGTCCGCGTCCGGGTCCAGTGGGCGCGGGGGATCCCCGCGGTTACGCTCGGTAGACCTGCCCGGAAGCGGGCGAAGAGGGGTCCCACGCATGAGCTTCGAACGGCCGATGAACTACTACGTCCCCATGGTCACGGAGACGACCCACCGCGGCGAGACCCGCTACGACATCTGGTCGCGCCTGCTCGTGGACCGCATCGTCTTCCTGGGCACGGCCATCGACGACACGGTGGCCAACCTGATCATCGCCCAGCTCCTGTTCCTGGAGAGCCAGGACCCCGAGAAGGACATCTACATGTACATCAACAGCCCCGGCGGCGTGATCACGGCGGGGATGGCGATCTACGACACGATGCAGCACATCCGCCCGGACGTCGCGACGATCTGTGTGGGCCAGGCGGCCAGCATGGGTGCCGTGCTCCTCGCGGGCGGCTCCCCGGGCAAGCGCCGCGCGCTGCCCCACAGCCGCATCCTGATCCACCAGCCCCTCGGCGGGCTCCGCGGGCAGGCGACCGACATCGAGATCCACGCGAAGGAGATCCTCCGCTGGAAGAACACGCTGAACGTCGTGCTCGCCGAGCACACGGGCCAGACGGTGGAGCGGGTGGCCGAGGACACCGACCGCGACAACATCATGACGGCTGGAGAGGCCCAGAAGTACGGGCTCATCGACGAGGTCATCAACCCGAAGGACCTCCGCGAAGGCGGGGAGTGAGGCGTTGAGCCGTCGTAAGTCCCGGTCGAAGGATCTCTGCTGCTCGTTCTGCGGGAAGTCGCAGAAGGAGGTCAGGAAGCTCATCGCGGGCCCGTCCGTGTACATCTGCGACGAGTGCGTCGAGCTGTGCAACGACATCATCACGGAGGAGTACGAGCGCGAGGACTTCTACGCCACGCGCGGGCTCGTCCCGAAGCCCAAGGACATCTACCGGCACCTCGACGACTACGTCATCGGTCAGCACCGCGCGAAGAAGGTCATGAGCGTCGCGGTGCACAACCACTACAAGCGGATCGACGCCCGCACCGGCCACGACGACGTGGAGCTCCAGAAGAGCAACGTGCTCCTCGTGGGTCCCACGGGCAGCGGCAAGACCCTGCTGGCCCAGAGCCTGGCGCGCTACCTCAACGTCCCGTTCGCCATCGCGGACGCCACGAGCCTCACGGAGGCCGGGTACGTCGGCGAGGACGTCGAGAACATCATCCTGAACCTCTTCCAGGCCGCCGAGTACAACGTCGAGCGCACCTGCAAGGGCATCATCTACATCGACGAGATCGACAAGATCTCCCGCAAGTCCGAGAACCCGAGCATCACCCGCGACGTCTCGGGTGAGGGCGTGCAGCAGGCGCTCCTCAAGATCATCGAGGGCACGGTGGCCAACGTGCCGCCCAAGGGCGGCCGGAAGCACCCGCAGCAGGACTTCCTCCAGATCGACACGAGCAACATCCTGTTCATCTGCGGCGGGGCCTTCGTGGGCCTCGACAAGATCGTGGAGGCGCGCCTCGGCGAGCAGCAGATGGGCTTCGGCAGCAAGGTGCGCGGGAAGGAGAAGCTCACGAGCAACGAGCTCCTCGCGCGCGTGGAGGCCGAGGACCTCATGCGGTTCGGGATGATCCCCGAGTTCATCGGCCGTGTGCCCGTGGTGGCCACCCTCGACGAGCTCGACGAGGAGGCCCTGATCGACATCCTCGTCAAGCCGAAGAACGCGCTGGTCAAGCAGTACCAGAAGCTCTTCGAGATGGACAACGTGGCCCTGAAGTTCACGGACGGGTCGCTGAGGTTCATCGCGCGCGAGGCCCTGAAGCGGAAGGCGGGCGCCCGCGGTCTGCGCGGCATCCTCGAGGAGATCATGGTGGACGTGATGTACGACCTCCCGTCGAAGACGAACGTGAAGGAGTGCATCATCTCCGAGGACGTGGTGCTCAAGCGCCAGGAGCCCATCCTGGTGTACGAGAACGAGGCGGAGTGGGGCTGACGTCGATGTTCTTCCGCGACAAGGCCGAGTCCGAGACCCCCGCCCAGCTCCCCATGCTCCCGATGCGGGACGTCGTCGTCTTCCCCGACAGCCCGATGTCGCTCATCGTCGGTCGCCCACGCTCCGTCAGCGCCGTCGCTGCCGCACGCAAGTCGCCCACGCGCGAGATCTTCCTCGCCGCCCAGCGCTCCGGCGACCAGGTGAACCCGAACGCCGAGGACATCTACCAGGTCGGCACGATCGCGGTGGTGGAGGAGGTGCTCAACCTCCCCAACGGGTCCACCAAGATCCTCGTCGAGGGCCGTCGGCGCGCCCGCATCGTCGCCGTGCTCCAGGACGACCCGCACTTCGTGGTCGAGGTGGAGGAGCCCGAGCTCGCGTCGCATGCAGACCCCGACCTCCAGGCCCTCGTCCGCACGGTGAAGTCCACGTTCGAGCGGTACGTCAAGCTCAACCGGGCCGTCCCGCCCGAGATGCTCCTGTCGGTGAACGCGCTGGAGGACCCCGACCGCCTGGCGGACATGCTGGTGGCCCCGCTCCAGTTCAAGACCGCCGAGCGGCAGGAGCTCCTCGAGACCTTCGACACCTCGGCCCGCCTCGACCGCATCTACAAGGCCCTGCTCGCCGAGATCGAGTTCCTCCAGGTCGAGAAGAAGCTCAAGAGCCGGGTGAAGCGCGAGCGCGAGAGCTCCCAGCGCGAGTTCTGGCTCAACGAGCAGATGAAGGCCATCCAGAAGGAGCTGGGCGACAAGGAGGGCCGCTCGGACCTCGAGGAGCTCGCGAGCGCGCTGGCCGAGAAGGACCTCCCGGACGAGGTGCGCGACCGCGCCGAGAAGGAGCTCCGCAAGCTCGCCCAGATGAACCTGATGAGCGCCGAAGCCACGGTCGTCCGCAACTACCTCGACTGGATCGTGCAGATCCCGTGGTCCGAGGAGAGCGAGGAGACCCCGTCCCTCGAGGAGGCCGCCCGCATCCTCGACAAGGACCACTTCGGCCTGCGGCGCATCAAGGAGCGCATCCTCGAGTACCTCGCGGTGGCGAGCCTCGTGGAGAAGATGCGGGGGCCGATCCTGTGCCTCGTGGGGCCGCCGGGTGTCGGGAAGACCTCGCTGGCCCGGTCCATCGCCCGCGCGACCAACCGCCCGTTCGTGAAGCTCTCGCTCGGCGGTCTGCGCGACGAGGCGGAGATCCGCGGCCACCGGCGCACGTACATCGGCGCCATGCCCGGCAAGCTCGTGCACGCCATGAAGCGCGCGGGCCAGGTGGACCCCGTCATCCTGCTCGACGAGATCGACAAGATGAGCAGCGACTTCCGGGGAGACCCGTCCGCCGCGTTGCTCGAGGTGCTCGACCCCGAGCAGAACACCCAGTTCAACGATCACTATCTCGACCTCGACTACGACCTGTCGAAGGCGATGTTCGTGTGCACGGCCAACGCGCTCCAGGGCATCCCGCTGCCCCTGCAGGACCGCCTCGAGATCATCGAGCTGTCCGGCTACACCGAGCTCGAGAAGGCCGCGATCGCCCGCCGCTACCTGCTCCCGCGACAGATGGAGCTCAACGGGCTGGAGGAGCGCAACCTCACGCTCTCCGACCCCGCGCTCCTGCGGATGATCCGGAGCTACACGCGCGAGTCCGGCGTCCGGAAGCTCGAGCAGGAGGTCGCGCGGATCTGCCGGAAGGTGGCCCGTCGCGTCGTGCACCACGGGGCCGACACGGTGGTGCACGTCACCACCACCAACCTCGACAAGCTGCTCGGGGTCCCGCCGTTCAAGATCGGCGAGCGCGACCTCGAGGACCAGGTGGGCACCGTGAAGGGCCTCGCCGTGAGCCCGTGGGGCGGAGAGCTCCTGAACATCGAGGTCGCGGCGGTGAAGGGCAAGGGCAAGCTCATCCTCACCGGCCGTCTCGGCGACTGGCTCAAGGAGTCCGCGAACGCGGCGCTGACGTACCTCCGCACCCGCGCGGAGGCCCTGCACCTCGACCCCGACTTCTACGAGACCCAGGATCTCCACATCCACTACCCGGGCAACGCGCTCAAGACCGACGGGCCGAGCGCGGGCATCGCGATGGCCACGGCGCTGGTGAGCGCCCTGACGCAGATCCCGGTGCGGGCCGACACCGCGATGACGGGCGAGATCTCGCTCCGCGGCCGGGTGCTCCCCATCGGTGGGCTCAAGGAGAAGGTGCTCGCGGCCCATCGCGGCGGCATCGTGCGGGTGCTCATCCCCGAAGACAACGTGAAGGACATCGAGGAGATCCCGGAGCGCGTGCGGAAGAAGGTCGAGATCATCGCCGTCTCGCACATGGATCGGGTGCTCAAGGAGGCGCTCGCTCCCGATCAGGCAGCAGAGATCTTCGGGAGCAAGCAGAGCTTTGCAGACGCTCTGCCCACGGGCTCCGAAGAGATCCGCGACCGTTCTTGACGGTCTTCGCGGGCCCACGTTATAGCAACAGCGCTCGACGGGGGACCCGTTGGGCGGATAGCTCAATGGGAGAGCTACGGCTTTACACGCCGTCGGTTGCAGGTTCGAGTCCTGTTCCGCCCACTCTCCGTCGAGCTGGATGTGAGTATTATGGGGTGGTAGTTAAGTCGGTTATAACGCCGGCCTGTCACGCCGGAGGCCGCGGGTTCGAGTCCCGTCCATCCCGCCACTCACAAAAATCCAGGTCGCCCGCCTTCTTTCAGAGGGCGGGCGATTTCTTTTTCGGGGTCCAGTCATGCTCCTCCTGATCGCCGTCGGCATCGCGGGCCAGCCCACCAAGCGACCCACGGACGAGGAGCGCGGTGAGGAGCTCTACCGCCGTCACTGTGCGGCCTGCCATGGGGCGGCGAACGACGGGCAGGGGCCCATCAGCGCGGCTCTCGTGGCGCCCGTGCCGGCTCTCGCGGGCCAGGTGAAGGCGGACGACCCCACGGCCGTGCTGGTGCTCAAGGGCCGGGGCGCCATGCCCGCCTACGAGGCCACCTTCGACAAGCTGGACGCCATCCGGGTGCTGAAGTTCATGATGGCGCTCTCCGCCGAGGCCCCCATGTCCGCCACGCCCGGGAAGCCCGCCACGCCCGCCAGGCCGGACCCCACGAAGCAGGGGGAGGAGGACAACGCGGAGCCGGACGGAGCCCAGGCCGGCAAGCCCGAGGGGGCCGAGTGATCGCCAGTGCGCTCGGGGCCGCCTTCCTCGGCATCCTCCAGGGGCTCACCGAGTTCCTGCCCGTGTCGAGCTCCGGGCACCTGGTGCTCTTCCAGCAGTTCCTCGAGATCACGGGCGACACCGTGCTCTTCGACCTCGTGCTGCACGTCGGCACGCTCCTCCCGGTGCTCTACTTCTACCGGGAGCAGGTGGCGGTGCTCGTGCGCGACCCCCTCCAGGGGCAGGGGCCCTTCATGGAGCGCGATGGCGTGCGTCTGTGGGGGCTGCTCGTGGCCGCCAGCGTGCCGACGGCCATCATCGGGCTCACGTTCGAGGACACCTTCGACGCCCTGTTCGCGAACCCCGCCGCCCTCACCATCACCTTCGCGATCACCGGCACGCTCATGCTGGCCACACGGTTCGCGCCCGCGCCGAGCCGCCGCCTCACCCTCCCGCTGGCCATCGTGCTCGGCATCGTGCAGGGCATGGCCATCACGCCGGGCATCAGCCGGTCGGGGTCCACCATCGCCGCTGCGCTGTTCCTGGGCATCGACCGTGAGCAGGCGGCCCGCTTCAGCTTCCTGATGAGCGTGCCCGCCATCACGGGTGCCGTGCTCAAGAAGGGCCTCGACGCGGATCTGGCGGCCTTCGATCCCGTGGCGCTGGTGGTGGGCTTCTCCACGGCCCTCGTGACGGGCTACCTGGCGCTCGTGCTGCTCGTGGAGCTCGTGAAGCGCGGTGGGCTGCACTGGTTCGCGATCTGGTGCTACGGCGCGGCCATCCTGGCGGGCTACTTCGCCATGATGTGAGCCCCGGAGGTCACTCCGCCGGGCAGCCCACCTGCCAGGCGAAGGCCTCCTGGTCGGCCCGGACCACGTCCGCGTAGGCCGTGCCGATCGTGAGCACCTGGCTCCGGAAGCCCGCGGGGTCGGTGCGCACGACCTCCAGCATCGCGTTCTCCCAGTCCCACGTGACGTCGCCCCGAGAGTGGGCCGTGCCGAGCACGTAGCCCCACTGGGCGGCCATCTTGCGGAGGCGGGTGGGGCTGTCGAGGTACGAGGCGTCCAGCGTGGCCTTCCAGGGGCTCCGCTCGCGCACCGACCAGGCACCGTCGGCGAAGGCGAGCCAGCCGAGGTGGTCGTCTGCCTCGTTGAGCAGGATGCGGTTCGCGGTCACCACGCGCTCGGCGTGGTTCGTCCACGAGCCGCCCAGCGGGAGCCACTCGCCCGCTGCGGGCGCGCCCTGCATCTTCACGTCGAGCACGCGGTCGTCGTCGTCGTCGTCGGTGGGACCCTCGACGAGCACGACCAGCCGGGGGGTCCCGAGGCTGCCGAGCCCCGCCCCGAGCCGCTGGGCGACGTCCTTCACCTCGAACCACGCGACCTCGCCGGCGAGACCGGTGTCGAGGTTCGCCACGTAGGACGGCCAGGCCGCGAGCAGCCCGTCCACCCAGGCCTCCAGGGCCGCCGCCAGGTCCGGGCTCGCGAGGTCGAGGCGTCCGTCGACGGTCCACTTCGAGAGGAGCCGGTCGCGGTCGCGCTCGTCCTCGACGTCGTCCAGGAAGTCGTCCAGACGGCCCCACGCGACATCGCGCGTGTAGGCGAACGTGTCCTCGGAGTCGCCCTCGGCGTGGTCCTCGAGGGCCGTGAGCCAGCCGTCGGTCATCATCTCGATGGCGTCGACCCGGTCGTCCGCGTCGAGCCCGAGCTCGTCGCCCATGAGATCGACGCCCGCGCGTCGCCAACGAAGGACTCGTCGAAGTCGTTCAGGTCGTAGACGATGCGACCCTCGTCGTCCGCGAACGCCCCGAAGTTCTGGGGGTGGGCGTCGCCCGAGAGCCAGGTGAGGGGACCCGAGAACGCCGCGAGCTCGGGCGCCTGCGCGAGGTCGGCGTAGAACAGGTGCGCGGTGGCCCGGTAGAACGGGAACGCACCGGACGAGAGGGCGCAGAGCTTCTCGCGACGGACGTCGTCGGGCAGGCCCTCCGCGCGGAGGAGGACCTCCGTGACCGCGTCGCGACCGCGGCCCAACGCGTTCGGATCGCGCGCGTCGAGGTTCGCGGTGAAGGCGTCCAGACCGCCACAACCGAGGAGAACATAGATCAGAGCAGACATGGCGCCGCGTCTAACGGTGCGTCACGGCCCCGTCCAGTTGCGACCGGCCGTGGGATGTGCTTGGTTCGAGGTGTGATCCGCATCCTCCTGCTCGCGTCCGTCGCCTGTCGTCCGGAGCCTCTGGCACCGGTGGAGATCCCGGAGGGGCTCTCCCCGCTCGCCGGCCCTCCCGTCGTGGTGGAGCCCGACCCCGACCCCGATCCGGTCTGGAGCAGCTGGAACACCTTCTGGCCCGCCTTCACTGCGCAGGGCTGCACCGTCGCGAACGAGTGCGGCAACACGGAGCTCTGGAACGCGCTCGGATGCGGCGGGGTGCCGCTCGCACCGGAGTGCGACGACTTCCGGCCCTACGTGGCTCAGGCGTGCCTGGAGGCGGAGTGGTCGTGCGACGGCACCGACGTGCCGTTGATCTGCGCGGGCGTCTGTCCACAGGATCAGGACACCGGAGTGTCCGTGGTGGAGCCCGATCCCACCTTCGTGGTCACCCTGGTCGACGGTGACGGGCTACCGGACGACGGCTTCGATGCCGACCGTGTCGAGCTGTCCATCGAGGGCGGCTCCGGCACCTACGAGCTCGGCATCGCGCAGACCGCCATCGGCGACCAGAACGGGTGGTTCGGGGAGGACTGCTACACGGGCGACGTCTGCCACCAGGCGTCGTCCACCGGCGTCGTGCTGCATCGCGTCGGCACCGTGGCGGAGATCGTGGCGGGGTCCACTACCCTGATCCCTGTCGACTACCCGGTGAACACCACACCCGGCCTGACGTATTACGTGGCCACCGTGGGCCGCTGCTGGGTGTTCGGGCACGACCCCGCGTACTACTCGACCCTCGGGTGCGACCTCCCATGACCCTGCTCCTCACCCTCCTCGCCGGCTGCGCGGTCTGCGGTCCGTCGTTCAGCGACACCTGTGCCGTGGAGGACGGGGCCTGCTCGGAGCCCGAGCCGAGCGCGTGTGCGCGCGCCTCCGGGATCAGCCTCGGCATCTCGCATGCCGCCGTGGACGCCGCGCTCGTCAGCACGTCGTGCCAGCCCTACTACGTGGC
>JACKEQ010000059.1 GCA_020632885.1 Alphaproteobacteria bacterium
TGCTCCTCGTGGTCGACCAGGACCACGGTGCGTCGTTCCTGGCCGTGACGGAGGACGGCGCGACCTGGGGCGCATCCGGGCTGGAGCGCTACGTGCCAGGGAAGGCACGGCGGCACCGCTTCGTGGCGTCCGACGTGTTCGTACCGGGCGTCGAGGTGTCCGCGGCCTACCGCGGGGCGCACGGCGACTCGGACATCGACTTCCGGATCCGCGGCACCCTCTCGGACCGCCGGGTGGAGGTCGAGATGGGCGACGCCACCGTGGCCGCGGGGTTGTCAGCGGGGATGCTGGAACCGATCCCGGGCCAGTCGGCGCTGGAGCGGGACCTCGTCCGTGGCCCACTCCAGATCGCCTGGCTCGCGCTCGGCGCGGGGCTCGATGGGTTCGAGCTCGAGGAGGGCGTGCCCACGCGCCACCAGGTGGTCGACATCGTGGTCGAGCGCTCGGTCGTCACGTACGTCGGCATCGTGCCGTGTCCGGATCCCGCGGACGGGCGATGCCAGTCGATAGAGGAGGAGTTCCCGGACACCGGAGCGCGGCTCCGATGGTGGGTGCAGCTCGACACAGGCAGGGTGCTGAAGACGGAGCAGACGGGGGCTTCGGGGGTCTCCACCGTGACCCTCGAGTGGAGCGGCCCGTGACGGCAGGCGCCCGACCCGGCAGAGGAAATCCCACCCGACGCCTCCGAAGCCCCCGCCACGGCGGGCTCCCGCCACATGAAATGCCCCTGAAGGCTTCGGAACGCCGGGTCGACGCTAGGATCCTCCCATGGTGGGGATCTGCGTCATCTCGAGTCGCCGCACGGGCGTGACCGACCGGCTCCAGGGTCTGGAGCCCGACGAGGCGCTCGCGCCCTTCGTGGGGATCTGCGACGGCGGGGCTCGGCTGGACGCAGGCATCACCATCGCCCTCGTCGACACCGAGGCCGAAGCGGAGACGGCCGTCCGAGACGGCGCCCACGACGCCCTCGTCTGGCCTTCAGAGGCCCATCGGCTCGTGCGGGCCGTGCTCTCCGCGCGCACCGCTGCACGTCGTGAGATCGACCTCGTGCGCTACCGCACGGTCTTCCGCCAGACCGCCATCTGGCAGGAGCTCGGCGACCCGGACATCGTGCTGCTCGACGTCTCCGACGGCTTCGAGGCGGCCACGGCCCACACCCGGGAGGCCGTCGTCGGGCGCACACCCCGCGAGCTGTTCCGCGGAGGTACGCACTCCCGGGCCTTCTACGACGAGCTCACCGCGCAGGTGGAGCGCACGGGCCGTTGGCGTGGCGACATGCTCGGCCGGCGGAGGGACGGCAGCCTCGGCGTCCTGGACACGCAGATCGGCCTCATCCGTCACGGTGAGCGAACCGTGGGGCAGTACGCCATCAAGCGCGAGGCCGGGGCCAACCGGAACGGCGCTCTGCAGACCTGGATCGACGAGCGGGCCTCCGCGCAATGGGTCCTCGTCCAGGTCGGTGGGGGCGTGCTGGAGGCAAGCTCGCACGTCCAGGAGGCCCTGGGAGTGGGGCGGGACGAGCTGCTGGGACGCGACCCGTCCGTCGTCGGTCTCACGCTGGACATGCCGGCGCCCGGCGGGCACATCGTGGGCGATCAGTGGCTCGGGGAGCGCGCCTTCCAGGTGGACGTCCAGCGGCGGCTGGTGGGCGACATGGACGTCCTGCACGTCGTGCTGCTCGACGTCACCACCCGCAAGCTCGAGGCCGAGAAGCTCGACCTCCTCGCCCAGGACCTGGCGGCCGCCCGCGACCAGGCCCTCGCAGCCGACCGCTCCAAGAGCGCCTTCCTGGCCGCCATGAGCCACGAGCTGCGCACGCCTCTGAACGCCATCCTGGGGTACACAGAGCTCCTCGCGGAGGACGCGGAGGGGCAGACGCTCGCCGACCTCGACCGGGTCGCGGTCTCCGGTCGCCACCTCCTCGGGCTCGTGGACGAGATCCTGGATCTGGCGCGCATCGAGGCGGGCGCCGTGCACTGTGAGCTGGAGCGCGTGGACGCCCGCAGCCTGCTCGAGGACGTCGCGAGCACGCTGGCGCTGCGCGTCCGGCGGGCCGGTCAGCGCATCGAGATCGACTGCGACGACCATCCTGTGCTCGCGGACCCGCAGCGTCTCCGCCAGATCCTGACGAACCTCGTGGGGAACGCCACCAAGTACGCGGTCCCGGGGCGCATCCTGGTCGGGTGCCGGGCGGGCAGGGTGTTCGTCGAAGACGAGGGACCCGGCATCGCGCTGCACCAACAGGAGGCCATCTTCGAACCCTTCCGGCGCCTGCACCAGGGCGGCGTGGGGGTGGGGCTGGGACTGGCGGTGTCGCGGCGGTTGGCCCGCGCGCTCGGCACGCAGCTCGTGGTCCAGTCTGCGCCGGGAACGGGGAGCCGGTTCGACCTCCAGCTCACGATCGAGGGCTTCGAGGCGGAGAGTCGCGCGGGCTAGGCGTGCTCGCGCGCATCGCGCGACGCCTCCAGGCGCTCGAGGAACAGGTGCTCCAGCTCGCCCGGCTTCATGTCCGCGGTCTGCTCGTCCGCGACGACGCGCCCGTGGGCCAGCATCACCACGCGATCCGCGACGGCCTGCACGGTCTCCACCACGTGCGTCGACAGGACGACCAGCGCGCCCGCGTCGACCTTCGCGCGCAGGGCGGCCTTCACGGAGGCCGCGCTTGGCGGGTCGAGCCCGTTGAGCGCCTCGTCGAGCACGAGCACGCCGGGGTCTCCGAGGGTTGCCGCGGCCAGCGCGGTCTTCCGCCGCATGCCCTGGCTGTACTCGCGGATCAGGCGGTCGGCGTCGGCACCCAGCCCCGTGAGCGCCAGCGCGTCGTCGATTCCGCTCGCACCGCGGACCTCCGCGATGAACTGCAGGAACTCCCGAGCCGTCATGTACTCGTACAGCGCGGGGTTCTCCGGCACCGCGCCGAAGCGCTTCCGCGCCTCCAGGGGGTCCGCGAAGACGTCGATCCCACCGATGCGGATCTCGCCCTCCGTCGGGCGCAGCATGCCCGTGATCATCTTCAGGGTGGTGCTCTTGCCCGCCCCGTTGTGACCGATGAGCCCCACGAAGGTGCCCGGCTCGAGCACCAGATCGATGCGATCGACGGCCACCACGGGCCCGAACGCCTTGCGCACACCGCGCAGCTCGAGGCTCACGAGAGCACCCCCTGTGCTGTGGAGAGGACGGCCACCGCCGCAAGCGGCCCATACACGACGAGCCCACCGCGACGGGCCAGCAGGACGGCCGCCAGCGCTGCGACCCCGGAGGACACGAGCCCCACGCCGACCACCACGGCGAAGCCCGCCACACCCTTCCAGAACAGCGTGCCGAGAGCCCCGAGCCCGACCACCGGCGCGAGCCACAGGCCGACGACGTAGACCCGCGCGACCGCCTGCTCACGGACGTCCGGGGGCAGCCAGGCCTGCAGGAACTCGGGCTCGTCGTGGGCGAGGCGGAGCGCGACCGCCGCGAGCCACCAGCTGCCCGCCGCCACGACGAGAGCCGTGCGTCCGGTCGCCACGGGGTCGGAGGACCAGGACGCCACGAGGGCCGCGAGACCCACGAGCCAGGCACCCGTGACCCATGTGCGCCGCTGGCGCCAGCCGTGCCGGAGGTCGCGCAGGGCGTACACCGCGACGCGCGGGGGCAGGAAGCGGGCCGTCCAGTCGAGGTAGACGCCGAGGCGCTCCTCCTGGTCCTCGATGAGCGCGTACCGCGCGTCCACCTCGGCCATCACGTGCCCCGCACGGAACCAGTTCCTGCGCGCCAGCCCGGGCACCCGCGTGGCCACCGCGGCCGCCAGGACGAGCGGGAGGGCGAGGAGGAGGACGCCGAGGGGCTGACCCTCCAGGGTGCGCGTGACGCCGGTGGCCGCCGCGAACGAGGTGGCACCGCCGATCACGAGCACGAGGGCGGGGGCGTAGATGAACGCAGCCTGTGCGGGGTGGTTCTGGCCCCGCACGAGGTCGAGGAGGGGACGCCAGGTGGGGGAGTCGCTGGCGTCGACCGCGAGCAGCACGACCGCTGCGGACAGCGACAGCGCGAGCACCCCGGTGACGAGGGTGTGCACGACCGCGAGCGCCCAGAGCAGCGGGCCGAGCGCGAGGAGCGGGAGGAACAGGACGCCGACCGCCACCACGAGCCAGAGGTGGCTCACCGCGAGACGAAGGAGCTCGAAACGCACCGTGCGGGCGGGGTCGATGGGCCAGAGCGCCAGGATCTCGCGGTCGCCGTCGCGGATGAGTGCTGTGTACGTGTCGAGCGCCACCCAGCCCGTGATCACGATGCCGCTGCGGAGCAGGAGGGCGAGGATGGCGTCGTGGTGGGCGGCGGGCGGACCGGCCAGCCAGCCCATGAACATCTCGTCGACGATGGGTGCCGCGAGGGCGAGGGCCGCGATGGTGCCGAGCCACGACAGGAGCGTGGGCACGGGGCCGTCGGCGCGGAGCCGGTTGCGCGTCCGGGCCCGCCAGGCCGCGAGGAGGGGACTTCCGGTCACCCGGACCTCAGATGTGGACGGACACGCCGAGGCCCTGGGCGACCGCCTCGAGCATCACCTCGGCGGCCGTGGGGTGGGCGTGGACGGTGTGCAGGATCTCGTCGGTGGTGAGCTCGTTGGTGCGGGCGACCGTGTACTCCGCGATCATCTCGGTGGCGTCGGCACCGATGATGTGCGCACCGAGGATCTCGCCGTGCTTCGCGTCGATCACGACCTTCACGAAGCCCTCGGGCGTGCCGGCACCGTAGGACTTGGCGTTGGCGATGAACGGGAAGCGCCCGATCTTCACGTCGTGGCCGGCCTTGCGGGCGGCCTCCTCGGTGAGCCCGACGCTCGCGACCTGGGGCTGGCAGTACGTGCAGCTCGGGATGGCGTCGTAGCGCACCGCGACGGGGTGGTGGCCCGCCAGGAGCTCGGCCAGCACGTGGCCCTGCGCCGTGGCCGTGTGGGCCAGCCCGCCACGGGTGGTGACGTCGCCGACCGCGTACACACCGGGGACGTTCGTGCGCCCGTACGCGTCGATCACCACGAAGCCCCGATCGAGGGCCACGCCCACCCGGTCGAGGCCGATGCCCTCGGTGTTGGGCGCGATGCCGAGCGCGACGAGGCAGAGGTCGGCCTCGAGCACCGTGCCGTCCTGGAGGGTGGTCTTCACCCGGTCGCCCGCGCGCTCGACGGTCTTCACGAAGCGCCCGAGCTCGAAGCGGATGCCCTGCTTGCCGAGCTGCTTGCGGAGCTCCCTGCCGAGGTCGACGTCCTCGCGCGGCACGATCTCGGGCAGGCCTTCGACGACCGTGACCTCGGTGCCCATGGCGTTCCAGAAGTACGCGAACTCGATGCCGATGGCGCCCGAGCCCAACACCGTGACGCTCTTCGGCTGGTCGTGGGAGACGATGGCCTCGCGGTAGGTGACGATGCGCTCGCCGTCCGGCTCGATGCCCGGGAACACCCGTGCTCGCGCGCCCGTGGCGACCACGACGTGCTTCGCCGTGAGGGTGCGCTCGCCCTCGGAGCTCGTGACCTTCACGGTACCGGCGTCCACGAGCTCGGCCGTGCCCGCGATGGACGCGACGCCGTACTTCTTGAACAGGCCGGCCACACCCTTGCCGAAGCGGTCCGCCACACCCTGCGAGCGCTTCACGACGGCCGCGTAGTCGATGGAAGGCTCGCCGACGGTGATGCCGAAGGCGTCCGCGTGGCGGATCTTGTTCGCGAGCTCGGCCGTCTTCAGCAGCGCCTTGCTGGGCACGCAGCCCCAGTTGAGGCACACGCCGCCGACCTTCTCCTTCTCGACGCAGGCCACCGAGAGGCCGAGCTGGGCGGCCCGGATCGCCGTGGGGTAGCCCCCGGGACCGGCACCGATGACCACGACGTCGAACGAATCGGACAAGGCTCACTCCATGGCTGGATGCGCTACTTAGCACGTGTGACGACCCGCGCAGACCGCCTCCTCCGCCTGCTGGCCCGCTTCGGGGTGCGCTCCAGGCTGCTCCAGCCCCTCGTCCCCCGGCGCACGAACGCCCGCGGCGACGTGCTCGACCCGCAGGTCGCAACGATGCTCTGGCTCCAGCGCGTGGTGCCGGCGGGTCTGGAGGCCGAAGACGTCGCGTCCATGCGGGAGGCGTTCGACCGGTCGATGTTCCTGGTGGCCTCGAACCCCGTCGACGTTTCCGTCCGGGACGCGATGATCGGCGAGACCCGCGCGCGTTGGTACGAGCCTCGCGGTGCCCGCGGGGCGCTCGTCTACGTGCACGGTGGCGGGTGGGCGCTCGGCAGCGTCGACGGGTACGACGTCTTCACCCGCAGGCTCGCGGTGGAGGCGAACCGCGTGGTGGTGTCCATCGACTACCCCCTCGCTCCGGAGCACCCCTGGCCTGCATCCATCCACGCCGTGGCCGACACCTGGCGGGCCCTCCATCCCCAGCTCGTGGGCGAGGGGCACTCCGACATCGTGCTCGCCGGCGACAGCGCGGGTGGCAACCTGACCACCAACGCCTGCCGGGTGCTCCGCGATGCGGGAGACCCCCTGCCGTCGCGCCAGGTCCTGATCTACCCGGGCCTCGACCCGCGTCGGGAGGGCGCGAGCCACCGGGAGCTCCGCGAAGGGCTCGTGCTCACCGAAGAGAACATCACGAAGTACCTGGCGCTCTGGGCGCCCGACCCCGACGACCCGCTCGGCTGCCCCCTGCACGCCGGGGAGCTGGAGGGCATGCCCCCGGCCCTCATCGTGGTGGCCGGCTTCGATCCCCTGCGCGACGAGGGGCTGCTGTACGCGTCGCACCTGCGGGAGGCCGGCGTGCCCGTGGAGGTCGTGGACGAGGCGTCCCTCACCCACGGATTCCTCGTCTACGACGGGCTCGTCCGGGCCTCCGACCGCGCGGTGACCCGGCTCGCCGAGCGCCTCAGAGGCACTCGCTGATGTAGGTCTTGAACAGGTGGTCCTTCGTCTGGTTGGACGCGCGCCCGTTCGGGTACTGGTTGGTGGTGGAGTACACGAGACCTCCGACCACCCCGGTGACCTCCCACGTGTAGTCCTGCCCGGCGGTGATGGCCGGCGGGTCGTCGAGCCGGATCTCGACCCATTCGTACCCGGACCCCTCGGAACCCACGTAGGGCTCGGTGTAGATCAGGGGACCGCCCGTGCCGACGCCCTGGTAGATCCGGATCTCGCCGTGGGGGGCGGCCTGGTACGTGTTGGCGTACACGTCGATCCGCTGGAGGTACCCGGTCTCGGGCGGCTGCCAGCTCTGCCATGGGGCCATGATGAACGCGTGCTCGAGGGTCGGCGCGGTGGCGAAGCTCTCGGAGAGGCGCCGCACGCCACAGTTGGGGTAGCAGTCGCCCACGTAGGTGCGGAAGTCGAGGTCGTGGTTCGCGGTGGGACCGGGGCCGCCGGAGTAGGGGTTCCCCGACTTCGCGTACGCCGTGACGGTGCCCGTGACCGCCGTGACCTCGAAGGTCAGCACCTGCCCGACGCCCACGGGCACGTCGTCCACCGGGAACCGGTAGATGATCTGCCCCTCGATGACGTCCCACGCGCGCGGGCTCGTGAACAGGGGCGTGCCGGTGGCGGTGGCGCCGCCGTACACCGAGATGACGAGCTCCGCGTCGTTGCCGCCGTTGGCGACCAGCATGTTGACGTCGATCGCCCGGAGCACACCCGCGCGGCCTGCGGTGAAGGTCTGGCGGACGGCGAACCCGGAGCTGTTCCAGGTGTCCTGGTGTTGGTCGGCCACGTCGGTGCAGTCGCTCGTGCACGACGACCCGTCCCAGGGCGCGTCACACGTGCAGGCCCACGAGTCGGGCACCAGGCCCTCGTTGCACGTGCCGTTCCCGTTGCACGGGTCCGCGTCGCACTCGGCGATGTCGGCGCACGACGTGCCCGTGGCCTCCGGCTCGAAGCCGTCGATGCACAGGCAGCTGTAGCCGACGGGCTCGTCCACGCAGATGGTGTTGGCACCGCAGACGCCGGTCGTCGCGCACTCGTTCACCGGCGGGAAGAAGGCGCCCTCCAGCGTGAAGTCGCCCTGGCCTCCGTTGAACCCGCTCACGGCGAGCGTGTAGGTGGTGCCGGCGACGACGGGGACCTCGGCGAAGGTGCCGTTGCCCGTGGCGCACCCGTCGTCCCAGGTGCCCACGCAGACCGGGTTTGCGCAGCTGTCGCTCGTCACGGTGATCTGGGTGTCGAAGCTCGTGGTGCACGTGTCGAGCAGGAGCACGCCGCTGTTCGCCGCGGTGTACGTGTAGTAGACCGTGGGGGCGTCGCTGCTGGGCGAGTTGTCGGGTCCGGCGCACGTGGACGGTCCGAAGCCCGAGGCGTTCTGGCTGTCGCCCGGGTAGCTCGTGTCGACCTGGAAGGACGCGGCCTGGTCGCACGTGTCGTTGGCGGGCGCGGGCCGGCAGTCACCGTTGATGTCGTTGTAGCCGGACAGGCATGGACCACAGGTGGCGTCGGCCTCGCAGACGTCGCGGTTCTGGAGGTTCGCGCAGTCGACGTCCTTGCAGACGGACGCGCGGAGATCGAAGCTCCCGGAGGCATTCGCGTCCACGCCGCGGACGACGACGACGTACGACTCGGTGCCGTCGACGTCGAGGGACAGCATGGAGCCCGTGCCGCACGTGTCGACGTCCGCGTGGTCGATGCAGGTCTGCGACCCGCAGGAGCCGTCGTACACGGAGAGGAGCGCGGGGAAGGTGCTGCCGCACGTGTCGAGGAGGACGACGCCTGGGTCGGTCGGCTGGAGGTCGAAGGCCATGGCGGGGGATGGGGTGGCCGGCCCGCAGGTGGCGTCGGCGTAGCCCGGGAGCCCGCCGGTGGTCTGGCTGGAGAAGCTCGGGAGCCCGAGGGGCCCACTCGTGGAGCAGGTGGGATCGGCGTCCGCGTCCGAGTCGGTGTCCGCATCGGCGTCGGTGTCGGCATCCGCGTCGGTGTCGGTGTCGGCGTCCGCGTCCGTGTCGGTGTCGGTGTCGGCATCCGCATCGGTGTCGGCGTCGGCGTCGGTGTCGGCGTCCGCATCGGTGTCGGCGTCCGCATCGGTGTCGGTGTCGGCGTCCGCGTCCGAGTCGGTGTCCGTGTCGCTGTCGGCATCCGTGTCGGTGTCGCTGTCGGCATCGGCATCGGACTCGGCGCAGAGGGACGCGTCCAGACGGCACTCGGCGTCCGCGACGTCCTGATCGGAGATCCAGGCACATCCGGCGAGGAGAATCGGTAGAAGCCGCAAGGGTCCCTCCATTCCCGTCATGCTAGCGCGGACGGGGCGAGCCCGCCCCCCGACGGCGCCCATACGTCGTGACGGTCCGTCTACGGGCGGGTACCCTCGGGGCGGAGGCGACATGCGCACGATCCTGCTGGCCCTGACCCTCGGCTGTACCCCGACGGTGCCGACCCCGGTGCCGTCCACCCCCGTGCCGGTGCCCGCGCCGGTCCCCACGCCCACCGCGGACTGCGAGACCGTGGCGCTCGACGCCTGCGCCGCCACGGTGGGTTGCGCGGTGATCGAGGGGAGCCCGCTCGGCGAGGACGCCTCGGGTGCCTGCCTGCCCGCGACCCCCGCCGACTCCGAGGTGATCGGCTGCCACGGGGCCGACGTCTCGTGTCCGCCGGTCGTCGCGTACGGTCGGGCCACCACGGAGAGCACCGTGTACGAGGTGCCCGCCGGCTGCCTGCCCGACGGTTGGGAGCCCGTCGCGGAGTCCTTCCAGGCCTGCGTGGTCTGCGAGGGCATCGCTCTCGGCGACTGCGAGGGGACGTCCGGATGCATGCTCGTCTCGGGACGCCCGAGCAGCGCGACGCCACCCTGTCTCGACCTCGACACGCCCGCGGAGCCGCTCGCCTGCATCGACGCGAACGGGTGCGGGGATGCCCCCACCATCGCGACCTCGCCGACGGGCGGCGCCTACGTCTTCACCGACACGTGCACGCCGCCCGGGTGGACGGTGAGCGGCGACTTCCCCGACGACTGTCCGGCGGACTGCGCGTCCGTCACGCTCACGGACTGCGCGAGCACGTCGGGCTGCATGCTGCTCTCGGGTCGCCCGCTCCAGGACGACGGCGCCTCCGGGCTGTGCGAGGACCCCAGCGTCGCGATGGAGCCCCTGGCCTGCACCGAGGACGCCGGGTGTGGCGACATGATCACGTACGCCACGGACAGCACGACCACGTGGATGTTCCCGGACACCTGCATCCCGGCGGGCCTCACGACGGTCCCGGGTCCCTTCGCGGCCTGCGCCCCCTGACGGGTCACTCGCAGCGCACGCCGCTCGCGAGGGCCGTCGGGTCGACGTAGAGCCACGGGTCCCGCGCGTCTGGCGCGAGGTTCGCGAGGTCGCCGGCGAGCCCGTCCAGCGCCCGCACCACGAGCAGCGCCTGGAGGGGCGAGTCGTCGTCGTGGTCGCAGAGGTCCTCCCAGCCCGCGTTCATGGCGTCCACGGCGTCCCTCACGAGCACAGGGGGCGTCCGGTGGGCCCAGGTGGGCTCCAGGCGCGCCAGGAGCCGCGTGCGCAGGGGCTCCCCGATGTCCACGCGCGCGAGCACGGAGACGTCACTCCCGGCGGCCTCGAGCTCGAGCTGGGCGCGCAGGAGGGCCTCGAGCTGGCCGTCGCAGCGGGGCGGGTCGCAGGTCCGGAGCTCCGCGGGACCGCCGTGGGTGGCGGGCTTCACGCGGAGCACGGCCCTCCAGAGCTCCACGCGCGCGAGGACGTCCGCGGGTGGCGCCACGGGCTGCCGTGGCGGGGCGGACGTCCAGCAGGCGAGGAGCCCCAGCACGTCAGACGAGCAGCAGGTAGGGGCTCTCGACGTACTTGCGGAGGGTCTGCAGGAAGGCCGCGCCCACGGCGCCGTCGATGACGCGGTGGTCGCAGCTCATCGTGACCTTCATGCGCCACCCGACCGTCAGCGCGCCGCCGACCACCACCGGCACCTGCTCGATGGCGCCCACCGCGAGGATGGCGACCTCCGGCGGGTTGATGATGGCCGTGAAGTGCTCGATCTGCATCATGCCGAGGTTGCTGATCGTGAAGGTGCCCCCGGTGTACTCCTCGGTGGCGAGCTTCCCGGCCTTCGCGCGCGTCGCGAGCTCGCGGACCTCGTCGGCGATGACCGAGAGCGACTTCTGGTCGGCGTTCCGCACGACGGGCGTGATGAGCCCGGCGGGCAGGGCCACCGCGACCCCGATGTCGACGCTGCCCTTCTGGGTGATGGCGTCCGCCGACCACTGCGCGTTGACGTAGGGATGCTCGGTGAGGGCCCTGGCGACGGCCTTGATCAGGATGTCGTTGTGGCTGACCTTCACGTCCGGGAGCGCGGCCTTCAGCTGGGCGCGGAGGTCCACGAAGCCCTGCATGTCGAACGTGGCGGTGAGGAAGAACACCGGGATGTCGGTGTGGCTCGCGAGCAGCCGCTTGGCGATGGTCTTGCGCATCGGGCTGTTGCGCACGACCTCGTCGGACCGGGTGGCCACGGCCGTGGTGCCGCCGACGGGCGCCGCTTCGACGTCAGCGGCCACGATGCGACCGCCGGGCCCGGTGCCGCTGACGCGACCGAGGTCGACGCCGCGGTCGGCCGCGATCTTCTTCGCGAGCGGGCTCGCCTTCGGACGCGGGGTGGCCGCTGCCAGCCGGATGTCTCCCGGGGGCTCCTGGAAGTTCGGACCCAGCGTGCGTCCCATCCACGAACGCTCGAGGGACCCGACCTCCACGGTGGCCGCCGGAGCGGAGGGGGCCGCCGGAGCGGGCGCCTTCGCGGGCTCTGCCTTCGCGGGCTCGGCAGCGGCGGGCGCAGCGGGGGCTGGCGCGCCACCCTTCTTCCGCTCGGCGAAGGTGGCGAGCAGGCCGGCGATGTCCTCGTCGGCGGAGGCTCCCCAGATGGCGATGGGGTAGCCGGGCGGGATCTCGTCGCCTTCGGCCACGAGGTGCTTGATGAGCACGCCGTCGTCGAAGATCTCGGCGTCCATGTTCGCCTTGTCGGTGCCCACCTCGGCCATGACGGCACCGCTCGAGAAGGACTGGCCCTCGGCGATCTTCCAGGCCACCAACGTGCCCATCTCCATCGTGGGGGAGACGGCGGGCATCTCGTAGAACTGAGCCATGAGGGGTTCTCCTACCGGCCGCAGACGGCGCGGGCGGCCTCGACGACGCGCTGCGCGGACGGCATCACGAGCTTCTCGAGGTTGGTGGCGTAGGGCTGGTTGACGTCGCGGTTGGTGACCCGGAGCACGGGGGCGTCGAGGGCGTCGAAGCACGCCTCCTGCACGCGCGCCGCGATCTCGGCGCCGACCCCGGCGAACGTGAAGCCCTCCTGGACGACCACCACGCGGTGGGTCTCGAGGGCGCAGCGGAACAGGAGCTCCTCGTCGAGGGGCCGGATCGTCCGCAGGTCGAGCACCCGTGCGGAGATGCCCTCCTTCGCGAGTGCGTCGGCGGCCGCGTGGCAGGTGGCCACCTGCTTGTTCCACGTGACGAGCGTGACGTCCGTGCCGTCGCGCTTGATCTCGCCCTTCCCGATGGGGATGAGGAACTCCTCGTCCGGGACCTCGCCCTTGAGGCCGTAGGCGAGCTCGGACTCCATGAAGATCACGGGGTCGGGGTCGCGGATGGCCGACTTGAGCAGGCCGTACGCGTCGGACGGGGTGGAGGTGGAGATCACCTTGAGCCCCGGGAAGTGCGCGTAGAGCGACTCGAGCGCCTGGCTGTGCTGGCTGGCGAGGTTCTCGGCGGCGCCGTTGGCTCCGCGGAACACGATGGGGCAGGTGAACTCGCCGGCGGTCATGTTGTAGACCTTGGCGGCGCTGTTGATGATCTGGTCGAACGCCACGAGGCTGAAGTTCCAGGTCATCAGCTCGATGATCGGCCGCAGACCGGCCATCGCGGCACCGATACCGATCCCGCAGAAGCCGTTCTCGGCGATCGGCGTGTCGATGATCCGGCGGTCGCCGAACTCGGCGAGCATGCCCTGGCTCACCTTGTAGGCGCCGTCGTAGTAGGCGACCTCTTCGCCCATGAGGAAGACGCGCTCGTCGCGGCGCATCTCTTCGGTCATCGCCCGTCGGAGGGCTTCCCGGAGCTGCATCTCGGCCATGGTTCAGGGCTCCGCGTAGGTGTAGTCGTAGAGCTTGGCGGGGTCGGGCTCGGGGCTCTGCTCCGCGAAGTCGTAGGCCTCCTGGGCCTCCGCCTTCACGCGGTCGACCACGGCCTTCAGCTCGTCGTCGGTCATGCCCAGCTCCTTCAGGCGCATCTCGGCGAGCTTCAGCCCGTCGTGCTCCTTGCGGTGGCTCTCGAGCTCGCCGTCCTTGCGGTACTTCGCGGGGTCCGACATCGAGTGGCCCCGGTAGCGGTACGTGACGGCCTCGAGGAGCACCGGCCCCTCGCCGGACCGCGCGTGGTCGACCGCCGCCTTGAGGTTCCGGTAGACGTCCACCACGTCGAAGGCCTCGAACTGCCAGTGCTTCATGCCCACACCGGCGCCGCGCTGGCTCATGTCGGTGAGGTAGGACTGGCGATCGACGCTGGTTCCCATCGCGTAGTAGTTGTTCTCGACCACGAACACCGCGGGCAGCCGCCAGAGCTGCGCCATGCAGATGGCCTCGTAGAACGCGCCCTGCTGGGCGGCTCCGTCGCCGAGGAACGTCATCGAGACGCGCCCGTCACCGGTGTACTTGTTGGCGAAGGCCGCTCCGGCACCGAGCGGCACGTGGGCGCCGACGATGCCGTACCCGCCCCAGAACTCCACGGCCTTGCTGGCCATGTGCATGGAGCCGCCCACACCGTGGGCCGCGCCGGTGGCCTTGCCGAAGAGCTCGGCGAGCACGGCCTTCGGCGTGATGCCCTTGGCGATGGCGTGGCCGTGCAGGCGGTACGCGGTGATGAGCTGGTCGTCGGGGTTCAGGGCGGCGACCGCACCGACCGCGACGGCTTCCTGCCCGATGTAGAGGTGGCAGAACCCGAGGATCTTCCGGAGCGTGTACGCCTTGGCGGCCAGCTCCTCGACCCGACGGATCAACGCCATCTTCTCGTACCATTCGAGCAACTGCTCGCGGCCGACCTCGACCGCGGGAACGTCTGCCTCGGCCATGCGCGGGCCTCCCGTGTGGACAGTCTGGGTAGCACGCGCCCGACGTGCGATTCAACCCAGCCGGATTATCGGTCGTGCGGAGGCTGGATGCGCGACGAAGGGTACGACTCCGAACCCCTGGTGGTGGCGGGGTCCACGCTGCTGGCGCTCGTGTGTCTCGTGTTCCTGGCGCCGGCGATCTGGACGACGACCCTGCTGCCCGGCTCGCCGAGCACGCAGATCGCGTTCCAGGAGATCGTGCGCAGCGGCAAGAGCAGCTCGATCCACAGCTACATCGTCGTGGGCGGCGCGGAGTACGAGTGCTGGGGATCGCGGGGGCGCGAGGGCACGGCTGTGCTCTACGACCCTTCCTCGCCGAGCCGGTGTCGCGAGGCCCGGCACACCTGGACCCTCGTCGGGGGCGAGCGGCTCGGGCTCGCCGGGTTCCTGCTGGGGCTGGCGGGGCTCTGCTACGGGATCGTGTCCTTCTTCTTCCTCTCCGGCGATCGCAAGAGGCGCTGAGGTCCGCGACCGGTCACTTCACCCGGATGTCGTGGACGTACATCACCCGTCCCGGGCCGTCGTCGTACTCCTGGGCGCACCAGGCATGGAAGGCGAGCTCACCGCCGCGCTCGAAGGTGTGCGAGAGCGGGGTGAGGAGGCGATTCCCGGACGGGACCCACGCCGGCGCGCGGTAGAGCTCGGTCAGCTCTCCGTCCACGCGCACGTCGATCCCGCAGGCGGTGTCGGGTGGGGCCCACTGTGGGGCGACGTCGAGGTGGAGCGTCTGGCCGGCCTCGACGTCCGTGCGGAGCACGAGGCTCCCACGGATCCTCCAGACGCGGTCGCTCCGGTACGCCTGATCGGGGATCCACCCGTCCCAGGTCTGGCTGACGTCGCTCGTGAAGGCCTGGTCGGCACTCTGGAGCGGCGTGCCGTCCCAGAGGGGCGGGTCCACCACCTCGAAGGACGGCGCGTCGTGGGTGGCCGGGTTCCCGACGCGGTCCGCGAGCCCGTCCAGGTCGGGGACGAGCACGTCGCCCCACTCGAGGTCGTGGAAGGTGTACGTGCCGAGGTGGGCTTGCGGGAGGAGGCTCTCGGCGGGGGAGAAGCTGCTGGCGACCTGGCTCCCATGGCTCGTCCAGCGGATGGTGTCGATCCCCGCGAGCGGCTCGAGACCGTGGACCTCGATGCCGGTGGTGTCCCAGGGGAACAACGGGCCGGGCGGACGGCGCACCGAGACCCGGGCGTCGTCGTCGGGGCGCCCTGTGATCACGCTCTCCGCCGTGGTCCAGTCGGTCCAGTAGGGCCCGAATGCGTAGAGGGTGATCTCGGCACGGCCGTCCAGGGTGCCGTCCCCGTCCATGCGCAGGACCAGCGGCTCCCATGCGACCCGGCTGGTCTCGCCCGGGCCCACCGTGAGCGTGTCGCCCCGTCGCGTCACCGTGACCGTCCGCGCCTCCGCCTCGTCGAAGAAGCCGAACGGCTGGACGTACACGACACCCTGGTCGGACGCGTCGGGTGCGACGAGGACCATGCGGTGCGGGGTCAGCTCATCGCCCTCGTCGGACGCGAACGTGAGGACCCATTGGCCCGTCGGCGCGAGCTCCGGGGGGATGGACGGATCGGGGGTGGCGATGGGCTCCGGGGCGTCCGGGGCGCATGCGAGCAGGGCGAACAGCATCGTTCCTCCGTGGGTCACTCGACGCGGATGGCGTCGAGGTGGAGCTCGCTCGACGACGGCCAGGCGAACGTACGGGTGCACCAGGCGTGCACCACGAGGTCACCGTCGGCGTCGAGGGCGTGGGCGAGGGGGGCCAGGGTCTCCTGCTGCGTGCCCGTGGGCGCGCGGTAGAGCTCCGTGAGGGCGCCGTCCAGGCGGACGTCGATGCCGCACTCGGAGGCCGGGTCGGACGAGACGCTCGCGACATCGAGGTGGAGCGTCTGGCCGGCCGTGACGTCCCGGCGTAGCACGAGCTGCTGTTGCAGGCCGATTCGCACGAAGCTCGTGCCGGCCGTGGGGATCTGGCCGTTCACGTCCGCTTCGAGGGTGGCGCCGTAGTCGAGGGCCTGAGAGAGGTCCTCGAGGTCCGTGCCGTCCCAGACGGGCGGATCGGGGATGGTGAAGGAGGTGCTCTCGTAGCTGGCGGCGTTCCCGGCCAGGTCGACGAGGCCGTCGAGGTCGGGGATCAGCACGTCTCCCCACTGGAGGTCCGCGAACGCGTAGTTGGCGCGGTGCGGCGCCCCCAGGATCTCCGTGGGGGCCGTGAGGGTGGCTGCGATCGGGGTGCCGTCCACCCGCCAGGAGACCGCGTCGAGGCCGGTCAGGGGCTCGAGGCCGATGACGTCGACGCCCGCCGTGTCCCAGGGGAACACCGGACCCGCGCCGAGCGGACGCTGCGCGAGCACGCGGGCCTCGGTGTCCGGGGCGCCCGTGGCGGTCGTGGAGACGGTGGCCTCGACGATCATGTCGCCCCACACGTCCCGGAAGTCGAAGTCGACATCGCCGGTCACGGAGCCGTCCTCGGCGATCTGGAGCTCCACGCCCGTCCAGTCGACGTGGGCCGTGTCGACCGGGCCGAGCGTCAGGGTGCTGTCGAGCCGGGTGACGGTGACGTTGCCGAAGTCGGCGGATGTGGCGTCAGGGTCCATGCGCACGAACACGGCACCCGCGCCGCTGGCGTCGGGCACCACGAGCGTGATGCGGTGCGGGAGGGACGTGCTGAGCGCGCTCCCGGTGACCTCGGCGGGCGCGAGGTCGAGGACCCACTGGCCGGTGGGGTCGGTGACGGGGACGGGCGTGGGCTCGGGGATGGGCGTGGGCTCGGGGTCTGGCACGGGGGTGGGTTCAGGCGTGCAGGCGAGGAGGAGGACGAACATGTGGGCTCCCGGGTCGGCGCGAGCGTAGCTGGCTTTCTCGCTACTGGTGGGGCAATCGCCGGGACCCACGCGAGCGCGGGCCCTGTCGCGGTTCTCCGCGGTTCTCCGATGCTTCGCGTCGAGACACTGGACATGCCGTCATTCCGGGTCTCGTCCAAGGGGTCACTGCCGATGTGATCGCGATCGGGAGCGGTCGTGCTGCGTGGCAGGTCGGCCCTCTTCAACGCGAAG